>NZ_JACYXL010000009.1 GCF_014842995.1 Rhodanobacter sp. 7MK24 | reverse complement strand
CATGACCGAGGACTGGCGCCACCGCTACAACCATCAACGTCCCCATCGCTCACTCGGCGGACTCTCGCCCGTCGCGTTTGCCATGGCATCATCAACTACCTCTATTTCCGGGTGACTCGGGAAAACGAGGACGCTTCAAATGCAGTAAATAGCATAACAACTCGCTCAAGGTGGACGGCCCTTACGGGCCGCCGCTTAACTCCAGCGTTAGGTCTCAAATGCGCAACCTTGTCGCTCAGCTGTATGGCGGTAGCTGGAGGCGGTCTGTCCAGAAGGCAGCCGAACTGGTTCAAGCCGAAGAGGCGGAACAGGTTGTTCAAGACCTCACCCGCAGCAGCGGCTGGCGCGAACGGGTCGTTGCAGCAAAGCTTGTCTCGGCCTTTGGCCTGCGACATTGCGTTGCACCGTTAGTACGCACATTTGCAGCAGGGCCCGAGAACTACACGGCCATCGCATTCGCCACGCTACTCGCGGAAGTTGATGTCCCCGACAAAGATCAATTGCTTGGCCAGTTGCGCGCGGCCTGCCCCGACAGTTCATACGGGAAGCATCTGCTTGAAGTCATTCAAAATGCCAGCGCTGCGTCGCCAGAGAGTTAGCCCTTCTGCCAAGGCGCAAGCCCCTACGTCGAAGGCTAGGCGGTAGGCAGTCATGAGCTTCGAACTCTTCGTCCAATGCTTCGAAAATGGCGAGCCTTCTGGCATCCCGCGTGATGCTATCCGCGATGCTTTCGGCGCTTTTCTTTCAGAGCCAGAATCAAGCTATTGGCATCTATCTTTCGGGCCACGCGAGTCATGTTCGCTGTTTCTTTCACCGCTGGCTGGCGCACCTAGCCATGTCCACAGCATCACTGTCGAGCGCCCATGCGCAGACCTGCGTCTATGGCAGGGTCTCGCTCAACTTTTGGCCCACGATCATACTGTGCTTTACTTTCCCGGGTGTCCGGGTCCATTGCTGCTCAATCCTCAAACCGCGCGTCACTTGCCGCGCGATATGTTCGACGGGCTCGGAGATCCCATTGTGGTTGCTTTAGGCCAGGACATTCTGCGGTGCATCGAGGCCGCCTGACCACTCGTTCAAGCGAAAGGCTCCACCACCGCTTAACTCCGGCGTTAGGCAGCACAACAACCAGCGACGCACTCCATGAACACGGAACAACCTTCACCATCGCTGCACGGTTCCTGTCACTGCGGATCGGTGCGCCTCACACTTCCGGAAGCGCCGGAAACGGCTACGAGTTGTAACTGCTCCTTGTGCCGGCGCACCGGCGGAATTTGGGCCTATTACGAACTTGGATCGGTATCCATCCAAGGCCATCCCGAGAACACGGAAAGCTACGTCTGGGGCGATCGAACGCTTAGGAACTTCCGGTGCAAGACCTGCGGTATCGCCACCCACTGGGAACCGGTCGAGTCCACGCCGGGTGCTCGGCACGGAGTGAATCTGCGGAACTTCGAACCCGCACTCCTGGAGTCGCTCGTCGTCCGGCGGTTCGACGGGGCAGACACCTGGAAATTCCTCGATTGAACGCCTGCCTTCTGTCACATCGGGTGTTCAGGAGTTCACAGGTGCCGTCTAACAGTCGGTCCAAACCGGCGCGCGGCGCGGCTTAACTCAGGCGTCAGGAGTAAAAATGGAGTGCTTCGCTCATTCGAATTCCAATGCGATTGGCATCTGCAAGTCTTGCGGTAAAGGCGTGTGCCACACATGCGCAATTCCAGTCACACGAGGTCTCGCTTGTTCCGCCGAGTGCAAGCCCATCGCGGAATCGCTCTCCAAGGCTCAGCTGGTCTCTATCCGCAACATTGGACTGGCTTCGGCACAACGTACAGCGCAACCGTTTTTTGCCCTTCTTTCGCTGGCCCTTGGCCTTTTCCTCTTGGCGAAAGGTAGCTCCGATGTATTCACATGGTTCTTTATTGCTACCGGGGGCGGTCTCGGCCTAGCCCAGCTCGTTTCGTGGCGCAAACGCGGCGCCTAAGCCGCTCAGCACACCCCAAACAACTCGTTCAAGGCGGCCCGCATCGCCGCCCCCTGACTTCAGCGATATGCGTCTACGGAGCGTCATGCCAATCGTTGTCGAACCTGTCGGGTACGTTCATGCATCGCGGCCTCACGCCGAAGATGATTTCTGGGGTAGCGAGGAAGCTCGCATCGAGCTTGTTCCGTCCCTTTCCGCCGAAGCGCTGCAAGGCCTTATCGAGTTTTCGCACGCCGAGATCCTGTTCGTCTTTCATCAAGTCCAGGAGTCCAAAATTGTTTCTGGCGCACGACACCCACGCAACAATCCCGACTGGCCACCCGTCGGCATCTTTGCCCAGCGCGGCAAAAATCGCCCCAACCGCATCGGCAGCACGATCTGTCGCATCTTGCGCGTACAGGGCACCGCTCTCGTCGTCGCGGAGCTTGACGCCATTGACGGCACGCCCGTCCTGGACATCAAGCCAGTCATGCAAGAGTTTCTTCCCAGGCATACCGTGCGACAACCGTCCTGGTCACACGAGCTTATGGCGGAATACTGGCTCACCAAGCAGCGTGCAGACGACGCGTAACCAGTCACTCGAGCAAGGTGGCCATGGAGAGATCTCGGCAAATTGCCGGTTCTCGCGGCGGCGGTCGCTTGCCTCAGACGTCATGCTTCGCGCGCTTACGCGCTTCAGGAGGACTCATGTTTGACCACGTCGTATTCGGGACCAGCGACTATGCGGCGAGCAAGGCGTTTTTCCTCAAGGCGCTCGAACCGATCGGCATGGCCGTAGTTTCGGAGGGGTCGCTAGGCATCGAACTCAGCGCAGACGGCAGGACTTCGTTGTGCATACGCCGAATCGAGGAGAAGCCCGCGCATCTCCATCTGGCGTTCGTGGCCCAGAATCGCCAGCAGGTCGAGGCTTTCCATCGTGCGGCACTTGAGGCGGGTGGCAAGGACAATGGCGCGCCCGGGCTGCGCCCGAACTACAGCGGGAAATACTACGCAGCTTTCGTTATTGGACCGGATGGGCACAACATCGAAGTCGTGTGCCACGAGTCGGAGTCCTGACTCCGCGATCCGGCTGACGCTATGCCGGCGCCGGTGAACTCCGGTGTCGGACCCCAGCTTGATTGTTTCCTGGCAACGCTCCTCGATCATGGCTGCCATCGAGACGGCAGCTCAGGAATGCATCGCGGGGACTCGAGGCTATCGCCTTCTGGCTTATCCTCGGCTGGGCCGGACCTCACGCAGATATCGGATTGCCCCGGGAGTGAATCAGATGAAACGCGTAACAGGCATTGGCGGCATTTTCTTCAAATCCCCGGATCCCGAGCGCCTGGGAGCCTGGTACCGCGACCACCTTGGGTTGGACGTAAGCGACTGGGGCGGCGCCATATTTCAATGGGGCGGCCCTGGCAGCGAGGCCGGCATGACCATTTGGAGCGCATTTGCACAGGACACGAAGAAAATGGAGCCAGGCTCCGCGTCCTTCATGATCAACTTCCGCGTCGACGATCTCGATGCACTGCTGGCCGCGATGCGCGCAGAAGGTTGCCACGTTCTCGACGAGACGGAGTCCTCGGACTTCGGCAAGTTCGGCTGGGTCATTGACCCGGACGGCAACAAGATTGAACTGTGGGAGCCGCCGGCAGGGCAGTGAACTACGCACGGTTGCTCGACTGCCCATTCGAATCGAACCGCTTGCTGCGCAGGGCTGGCTGCCGGTGCGGCAGCATTGCCCTGCGGCTGTGCGGCTCGTGGCGTTCGCTTCCCGCCACCTGCGCGAGGATTGCCCAGTTTGTTCTCAAGGGAGACAGGTCGCGACCGTGGAGCTGAACACGTACGACGATATGCACGAGCCGACCGTCCTGATCAATCGGGTGCAGCGCGATAGTGAACATACGCAGGCCCGACGACCTGCTCAGCCGCAACAACGGGTGCTGCCCTGCCCTGTGGCAGTCGGCTGCCGCCGATTCCCTTAGCATCGCTTGCGCGCAGGCTTCACCTTTCCCTTGGCATGCTGAGGCGGATGCCAGAGGTCAGCGCATCGTGCGAATCTCCACTTTCCCGTGCGTCACCCACGACGCCCCGCCCCCTACGGAGCAGCTCCATGGCAAACCCCGCTTCCGATGCGCTGGTGTTTTTCGGCGCCACCGGCGACCTGGCTTACAAGCAAGTCTTTCCCTCGCTGCAGGCGATGGTGGCCCGCGACGGGCTGGATCTGCCGATCATCGGCGTGGCGCATGCCGGCTGGTCGCTGGAGCAGTTGCGGCAGCGCGCGCGCGACAGCGTGACGGCGGCGGCGCAAAAGAACGGCGGTACCGTCGATGAGGCCGCATTCGCGAAGTTGTCCGGGCTCCTGAAATACGTTGACGGCGACTACCAGGATGCCGCCACCTTCACCCGGTTGAAGCAGACGCTGGGTAACGCGCAGGCGCCGCTGCACTACCTCGCGATCCCGCCTTCGCTGTTCGGCACGGTGGTGACCCACCTCAAATCCGCGGGTTGTGCGGACAATGCGCGCGTGGTGGTGGAGAAGCCCTTCGGGCACGACCTCGCCTCCGCACGGACGCTCAACGCCACGCTGCACGAGGTGTTCCCCGAGCGCGCGATCTTCCGCATCGACCACTACCTGGGCAAGGAGGCGGTGCAGAACCTGCTGTATTTCCGTTTCGCGAACAGCGTGCTGGAACCGGTGTGGAACAACCGCTACGTGGACAGCGTACAGATCACCATGGCCGAGCAGTTCGGCGTGGAAGGACGAGGCAATTTCTACGAGGGCGTTGGCGCGATACGCGACGTGCTGCAGAACCACCTGCTGCAGGTGACCTCGCTGCTGGCGATGGACGCGCCCATCGGCCACGACCCAGCCGCGCTGAACGCGGAGAAGCTGCGGCTGTTCCGTGCGATGCGTCCGCTGGAGCCGAAGGACGTGGTGCGCGGCCAGTTCAAGGGTTACCGCGACGTACCCGGCGTGGCGCCGGACTCCGACGTGGAGACCTTCGTGGCGCTGCGTCTCGCCATCGACACCTGGCGCTGGTCGGGCGTGCCGTTCCTGATCCGTGCGGGCAAATGCCTGCCGCTCACCACCACGCAGGTGATGGTGGACATGAAGAAGCCGCCGATGTCGGTGTTCGACGAAGTGACGGCGCAGCAATCCAATTACTTCCGCTTCCGGCTCAGCCCCCAGGTGGTGATCGCCGAGGGCATGCGGGTGAAGCGCCCGGGCGAAGCGATGCAGGGCGATCCGGTCGAACTGGTCGCGCACCACCGGGAGAGCACGGACAAGTCGCCCTATGAACGCCTGCTCGGCGACGCGCTGCGCGGCGACAATGCGCTGTTCACCAGCGACGAATGCGTGGAAGCGGCGTGGCGCGTGGTGGACAACGTGCTGGAGCATGAGCAGGCGGTACATCTCTACGAGCCCGGCAGCTGGGGCCCGAGCGAGGGCGCCGCACTGGCCGGCGACGAGGGTTGGCACGATCCGCAGCCGGAGGCCGCGCCGTGACGGGCGCCGAGCAGTTGGTCATCCTGCTCGACGTCGACGACACCTTGCTCGACAACGACCGCTTCTCCGCCGATCTCGGCAATGAGCTGGAACAACGCTTCGGCGTCGCCGAACGCGACCGCTACTGGGCCATCTACGACGAGTTGCGCAAGGCACTGGGCTATGCCGATTACCTCGGCAGCCTGCAACGTTTCCGCAACGGGCTGGACAACCATCCCGCCTTGCTGGGCATGTCCGACTTCCTGCTCGACTATCCCTTCGAGCAGCGGTTGTACCCAGGCGCGATGGAAACCCTTGCGCACCTGCGCACCCTGGGCCGGCCAGTGATCCTCTCCGACGGCGACGTGGTGTTCCAGCCGCGCAAGGTGCATCGCGCCGGCCTGTGGGACGCGCTGCACGGCGACGTGCTGATCTACGTGCACAAACAGCAGATGCTGGACGGCATGCAGCAGCGCTACCCCGCCGCGCATTACGTGATGGTGGACGACAAGCCGCAGATCCTTGCCGACATGAAGCGCCTGATGGGCGCGCACCTCACCACGGTATGGGTGAGGCAGGGCCATTACGCCGCCGCCGCGGCAAGCCAGCACATCGAACCGGCGCCCGACATGGAGATCGCGTGCATCGCGGAACTGTGCGGGCGTAAGCTTGGGGACTTCCTGCAAGCTTGAACGAATCACGCATCGCAGCTTCGGCCGCGGCAACCAGCATCCCCCTCCACACCTCCCCGGAGCCATCATGAAAGCAACCCAGCAACTCCACGACCTCGGCCAGAGCCTGTGGCTGGACAACATCACCCGCACCCTGCTCGACAACGGTACGCTGGCGCGCTACATCGCGGAGCTCTCGGTCACCGGCCTGACCTCCAATCCCAGCATCTTCGATGCGGCCATCGGCGAGGGCGAGGCCTACGATGCCGGCATTCACGCCAAATCGCTGGTGGGCCTGTCGGGCGAGACGCTGTTCATGGAGCTGGCGCTGGAAGACCTGCGCCGCGCAGCCGACCTGTTCAAGCCGATCTTCGACGCCACCCACCAGGTGGACGGCTGGGTCTCGATGGAAGTGTCGCCGCTGCTGGCCGCCGACACCGCCGGCACCATCACCGCCGCTGCCGCGATCCATGCGCAGGCGGAACGGCCGAACCTGTTCGTGAAGATTCCCGGCACGCCCGAGGGCATTCCCGCCATCGAGGAAGCCATCTACCGCGGCATTCCGGTCAACGTGACCCTGCTGTTCTCCTGCGCACAGTACGTCGCCGCGGCGGAGGCGTATCTGCGCGGCATCGAGCGCCGTGTCGCCGAAGGCAAGGATCCGCAGGTCGCCTCGGTGGCCTCGGTGTTCCTCAGCCGCTGGGACGTGGCCGCCAATCCGCAGCTGCCCGCCGATCAGCACAACCGGCTCGGCATCGCGGTCGCCAAGCAGACTTACCGCGCCTACCGCGAACTGCTGGCATCGCCGCGCTGGCAGAAGCTGGCCACCGCCGGCGCACGCCCGCAGCGCGTACTGTGGGCCAGCACCGGCAACAAAGACCCCAACGCCTCCGACACGCTGTACGTGGATGCACTGGGCGCGCCCGACACGGTGGACACCATTCCCGAAAAGACCCTGCTCGCGGTGGGCGACCACGGCAAGCCCGGTCCGGCGCTCCCGATGGACGGCGGTGACGCCGACGCGGTGCTCGCTTCGGTGACCGCCGCCGGCGTGAACCTCGATGCGCTGGCGACGAAGCTGCAGCAGGATGGCGCCGAAGCCTTCGTGAAGTCGTGGAAGCAGCTCCTGCAGCGCATTGCCGACAAGCAGGCTGCGTTGTCGGCCAAGCATTGAAGGTGTCCGCACAGCGATATCGGGTGTTTCCACTGCAAAGCCCATCTCCCTCCGGGGGAGGGGCCGGGACGAGGGTACGTGCGGAGCATCCCCTCGAAACCCGTCGCAAGGTTCGCCCCTGCGTTTCGCATGCACCCGCATCCGGCGCCGCACGCCACCTTCTCCCGTAGGGGGAAGGGAAAGCCCGAGTCCCCAAGGAACCCATACCCATGAGCCGCGCCGAACTCACCCTGCTGCCCGAGTGGCAAGCCCTGCAGCAACACTGCAACCACGTCGCCACCGGCCACTTGCGCGAACTGTTCGCCGCCGACCCCAAACGCGGCGAGCGCTTCGTCGCCGAGGCGGTGGGCCTGTACTTCGACTACTCCAAGCAACGCGTGGACGACGAGGCGCTGCGCCTGCTGCGCGCACTGGCCGACGCGCGCGATCTCAAGGGCCACATCGCGGCGATGTTCCGCGGTGACCATATCAACACCACCGAGAACCGCGCGGTGCTGCACGTGGCCCTGCGCGCGACGCGCAACGCGCACATCCTCGTCGACGGCCAGGACGTGGTGCCGGACGTGCACGAAGTGCTCGATCGCATGGCCGCGTTTGCCGACGCCGTGCGCAGCGGCACGTGGAAGGGCCACACCGGCAAGCGCATCCGCAACGTGGTGAGCATCGGCATCGGCGGCTCCGACCTCGGCCCGGTGATGGCGTACGAGGCGCTGCGCGACTACAGCCAGCGCGACATGACGTTCCACTTCGTCTCCAACGTGGACGGCGTCGATTTCGCCGAGGCGGTGCGCGACCTCGATCCTGCCGAAACGCTGTTCATCGTCTGCTCCAAGACTTTCACCACGTTGGAAACGCTCACCAACGCGCACGCGGCGCGCGCGTGGTGCGTCCAGGCGCTGGGCGACGAGAGCGCGGTGGCCAGGCATTTCGTTGCGGTTTCCACCAACGCTGAGGGCGTGGCGAAGTTCGGCATCGACACGGCCAACATGTTCGGTTTCTGGGACTGGGTGGGCGGCCGCTACTCGATGGACTCGGCGATCGGCCTGTCCACCATGATTGCCGTCGGTCCGGACCATTTCCGCGACATGCTCGCCGGCTTCCGCGCGATGGACGAGCACTTCCGCAGCGCGCCGTTCGAGGCCAACCTGCCGGCGCTGATGGGCCTGATCGGCGTGTGGAATGCCAACTTCCTCGACGCCGCCACGGTGGCGGTGCTGCCCTACGAGCAGTACCTCAAGCGCTTCCCCGCGTACCTGCAGCAGCTCACGATGGAGAGCAACGGCAAGCATGTCACGCTGGACGGCGCGCACGTGGACTACGCCACCGGGCCGATCTACTGGGGCGAGCCGGGCACCAACGGCCAGCATTCGTTCTACCAGCTGATCCACCAGGGCACGCGGCTGGTGCCCTGCGATTTCATCGGCTTCGGCAAGACCCTGCAGCCCGTGCCCGCGCAGGGCGGCGGCGACCAGCACGACCTGCTGATCGCCAACCTGATCGCACAGGGCGAGGCGCTGGCCTTCGGCAAGACCGCCGAGGAAGTGCGTGCCGAAGGCACGCCGGAAGCGCTGGTGCCGCACCGCACGTTCGAGGGCAACCGGCCCAGCACCACGATTCTTGCCGAACGCCTTACCCCTTTTGCACTCGGCAGCCTGATCGCGCTGTACGAACACAGCGTGTTCGTGCAAGGCGTGATCTGGGACATCGACTCCTTCGATCAGTGGGGCGTGGAACTGGGCAAGCAACTCGCCAAGACCACCATCGCCGAGCTGGTGGCGAAGGACGAGCCGAAGCTGACGCACGACAGCTCGACCAATGCGCTGATCTGCCGCTATCGCGCGCTGCGCGACGGCAAATCCACGCAAGAGAACGTGTGAGCAGCAACCACACGAAGGCCTCCAAAAGCTGTCATCCCGGCGCAGGCCGGGATCCATTCACGGCCATGTCAGTCCGAGCCGTATCCTCACTGGATGAGTCGCTACGCTCACCCATTCGGGGGCGCTCTGCAGGCATTCTTCGCACTACGTATTCGTCCGGCCTGCGCCGGAATGACGGCAAAAAATCACTGTTCGAGGTTCCATGAGCCAACAGATCAGCCCGCTCGCCGGCAAGCCGGCGCCGAAGTCCATCCTCGTCGACGTGCCAAGACTGCTCGCGGCGTACAGCGAACTGAAGCCCGTTCCTGCCGTGCCGGCGCAGCGCGTGGCGTTTGGCACCTCGGGCCATCGCGGCTCGTCGTTCGAGCGCAGCTTCAACGAGGCCCACATCCTCGCGGTGAGCCAGGCAATCTGCGAGTACCGCAAGGCCAAGGGCATCGACGGCCCGCTGTTCATCGGCGCCGACACCCACGCGCTGTCGCAGCCCGCGCTCGAGACCGCACTGGAAGTGCTTGCCGCGAACGGCGTGGAAACAAGGATCTCCACCGGCGGCGAATTCACCCCCACGCCGGCGGTGTCGCACGCCATCCTCGTGCACAACCGCGCTCGCACCACGGGCCTGGCCGACGGCATCGTCATCACGCCCTCGCACAACCCGCCGGCCGACGGCGGCTTCAAGTACAACCCGCCCAACGGCGGCCCCGCCGACACCGACATCACCAAGTGGGTGGAGAACCGCGCCAACGCGTTGCTGGAAAGCGGCCTGCGCGAGGTGCGGCGCGTGCCGTATGCACAGGCGCGACGCGCCGCCACCACGCACGAACACGATTACCTCAACACCTATGTCGCCGACCTCGCGAACGTGGTGGATTTCGACGCGATCCGCAGTGCCGGCGTGCGCCTTGGCGTCGATCCGCTGGGCGGCGCGGGCGTGCATTACTGGTCAGCGATCGCTGAACGCCATCGCATCGAACTGGACGTACTGAGCGAAGCGGTCGACCCGCAATTCGCCTTCATGAGCGTGGACTGGGACGGCAAGATCCGCATGGACCCCTCGTCCAGCTACGCGATGCAGCGCCTGATCGTCCTGCGCGACAAGTACGACGTGGCCTGCGCCTGCGACACCGACCACGACCGCCACGGCGTGGTGACACGCTCGGCGGGGCTGCTGCCCGCCAACCACTACCTCACCGTGCTGGTGGACTACCTCTATCGCCATCGTCCGCAATGGAGCTCGCAAGCCGCGGTGGGCAAGACCGTGGTGAGCACCGCGCTGATCGATCGCGTGGCGCAGCGCCTTGGCCGCAAGCTCTACGAAGCGCCGGTGGGCTTCAAGTGGTTCGCGCCCGGACTGCACGACGGCACGCTGGGCTTCGGTTGCGAGGAAAGCGCGGGTGCCTCGCTGCTGCGCATGGACGGCAGCGCGTGGAGCACCGACAAGGATGGCCTGGTACCCGGCCTGCTCGCCGCGGAAATCACCGCGCGCGAAGGCCGCGACCCCGGCGAGGTGTATGCGCGCATCACCGATGACCTCGGCCGACCCTACAGCCGCCGCATCGACGCCACCACCACGCTGGCGCAGAAGACCACGCTCTCCAAGCTGTCGCCCGGGCGGCTCAGCGCCGAACGCATCGCCGGCGACAAGGTCGTCAGCGTGCTCGACAAGGCACCCGGCAACGGTGCCGCCATCGGCGGCATCAAGGTGGTCACCGAAGGCGGCTGGTTCGCCGCACGTCCGTCGGGCACCGAGGCGATCTACAAGATCTACGCCGAGAGCTTCAAGGACGAGGCGCACCTCGATAGCCTGTTGCAGGAAGCGCAGTCGGTGGTGGATGCGGCGTTGGCTTGAAGACTTGATTGAACTCCGCATCGTTCGCCTTGACTTCGCTAGCCATTGCAGGCCGTGCGCAGCGGGAACGAAGCACCCAAGTCAAGCGGCGCCGAGAGCACCTGCGCTGGACGAAATCTTCGGATGCTCATACGACACACCTTCGAGACCAACATAAAATTTGTTCTCTTTGGTGGTTACGATCAACTCAACCAACAACTCGCCGTCGTCCTGATCAAGCGGCAAGAAACACTCCACCAGTCCAAACAGCTTGCAGTCGTTCGGCTGTTTGAAGTACTTGACCAAGATGCGTGCTTCACGCAATGGATCGACGATTGCGGATCGACCCTCAATCGTAAGGTTATGTTCAATATCAAACGCAATCGCATCGGCTAATGGTCTGCCATACGTCATGGCATAACCAAAGCAATCGCAAACGCCAAGGTAGTTGCGGTTCTTGATCATTTGCACGAGCTCCGCGCCAAAGTGGGCCAGCGGTTCCTGGTAGGTCTGCTCGTATGTGATTTCCATAAGCAACCTGACTACGGATCAGCGGTGCAAGGCCCGGTGCGCGATGTCGCGCCGGCAGAACGCACCTTCGAAACGGATCTTCGACACCGCGTCATATGCCCGTTCGCGCGCGGCGGCGATGTCCTTGCCCAGCGCACACACGGTAAGCACGCGGCCGCCGGCCGTGGTCACATGCCCTTCGGCATCGAGCTTCGTTCCGGCATGGAACACCTTCGCATCGGCGCCGAAGTTGCCGTCCAGGCCTTCGATCACGTCGCCGCTGCGCACCTTGCCGGGATAGCCGCCGGCGGCCATCACCACGCCGATGGATGGGCGCGCATCCCACTGCACGCGGGTGTGGTGCAACTCGCCGTCCAGCGCGGCCTCGATCAGCTCCACCAGGTCGGACTTCAGGCGCAGCATGATCGGCTGCGTTTCCGGATCGCCGAAACGCACGTTGAACTCGATGACCTTGGGGTTGCCTTGCTTGTCGATCATCAGGCCCGCGTAGAGGAAGCCGATGAAGGGCGCGCCCTCCATCGCCATGCCGTGCAGCGTGGGCTCGATCACTTCCTTGAGGATGCGCTTCTCTACCTCGGGCGTGACTACCGGCGCAGGCGAATAGGCGCCCATGCCGCCGGTGTTGGGGCCGAAGTCGCCATCGTCGCGGCGCTTGTGGTCCTGGCTCGACGCCATCGGCAGCGCGTGCTGGCCGTCGCTCATCACGATGTAGCTGGCTTCCTCGCCGTCGAGGAATTCCTCGATCACCACGCGCGCGGAGGCGTCGCCGAAGGCATGCGCGCCCAGCATGTCGTGCAACGCCAGCTCCGCATCGGCTTGGGTGAGTGCCACCACCACGCCCTTGCCGGCGGCGAGGCCGTCCGCCTTGATCACGATGGGCGCGCCGTGTTCCCGCACATAGGCCAGCGCCGGATTCAGTTCGGTGAACACCGCATAGCGCGCGGTGGGGATGTTGTGGCGCAGGAGGAAGTCCTTGGCGAAAGCCTTGGAGCCTTCCAGCTGTGCGGCGATGGCGCGCGGCCCGAAGATGCGCAGGCCCGCAGCGCGAAACTTGTCCACCACGCCGGCCACCAGCGGCACCTCGGGACCGACCACGGTCAATTCCACCTTCTCGCGTTTCGCCAGCGACAGCAGGCCGTCGAGGTCGGTCACCGCAACGTCCGCATTGCGCACGCCGCGTTCGCGCGCGGTGCCCGCGTTGCCCGGCGCCACGATCACTTCGTCGACCCGCAGCGACTGCTTGAGCTTCCACGCCAGCGCGTGCTCGCGGCCGCCGTTGCCGATGACGAGAACCTTCATGCCGATGACTCCGAGGGGCGCTGCCGCGTGGAAGTGGGCAGCTATTGTAGCGGCAGCGCGCGCGGCGGTTCCGGATCGGCTGCTGGCCAGCAGGCATGGGACCGCCCGATGGGCTTTCGCCACACTTGATTCGATACCGTCGGCGGCGACTCAGGCTGGCTTGTCGGCAGCATCGCCTAAAGACAGGCGCACACGGGTCGATCAGACAAGGGTGGCCCTGGGGGAATGTTGCAAGGTCATTGCGCGACCGACCTCACGGGCGCGGGCAGAGCGGGATCTTCGACTTGGGGGACGAAGCCGCGCCCCTGCGGTAGAGTCCGCAAGTCATTCGGTCCATGGTCGCCGAGGGGGCCTCCCGAAGGATGGTGGATGTCGACAGTGCAAGCCTCGTCTCCTGATTGAAAACCGAAGGTGATTCCTTGCCGCCTGCCTCGTCCAGCGCCTCGCTGATCCATCGAATGTCCCTCACCCTCTGGGGACTGTTCCTGACATTACTGCTGTTGCTGTCGGTGCTGGGCTACGTCGCCTTGTGGCTGAGTGCCGATCGCCTGGCGCCGCTGGTCATCCAGCAATGGGTGCAGATCAAGGCGCAGACCAACGAAAGCCTGCTCGTCCAGGCCGATGCCAGCGTGCGCCGCCTGCGCCAGACCCTGGTGCAGCGCCTGGACCAGGCCCCGTCCGGTACCGCCGGACGCTTCGACAGCCTGTTCGCGCGCAGCCCCGACGGGCTATGGCGCGTGCGCCCGGAATTGGTGGACACCGAGAACGCCCCCACCCTGTACCTGCACGACGGGCCGCATGGCCTTTCCGATTCGGCGCGCCTGCGCGCCGTCGTCAGCTACGAGCTGCTGCGCGAGCAGGGGCCGGCGCTGGTGCCGCCGTTTTTCTCCGCCTACATGGATTTCGTGGAAAACGGGCTGATGGTGTATTCCCGCGGCATCAATTGGGGCGGCAACGCCGATGCGCAGGCCAGCAACGCCGACTACCCCACGATGCTTGGCTCCGACCCGCGCCGCAATCCCGGGCGCCAGGTGTTCTGGACGCCGGTTTACCTGGACCAGCAGGCCCATACATGGATGGTGTCGGTCATCGCACCGCTGGACTGGCAAGGCCATTGGGTGGGCACGCTGGGGCACGACGTCGCGATACAGACGCTGATCGACTCCGTGGCGCCGCCCCGTCCAAACGCTGCCGTGCAGCAGCTCATCATGGACAGCCGGGGCAACCTGATCGCCTATTCGCAGCTGCGCAGCCGCATCGCCGCCGCACAAGGCCAATTGCAGATCGGCGCACTGAAGGATCAGGCGCTGGAACAAGCGATGCGACTGGTGCTGGCTGCGCATTCCGACACCGGCACGGGCCGCACGCCAGACGGCAGCCAATGGGTGGCCTGGTCGCGCATTCGCGGGCCGGGCTGGTTCGAGGTGAACGCGCTCCCGCAGGCGCGCGTGAACCAGTGGGTCGTGCTGATCTGGCTGGCGCTATGCGCCATCGGCCTGCTGATCCTGACGCCCACCCTGTGGCTGCTGCGGCGCCGCGTTCATGCGCTGGTGACGCGTCCCCTGCAGCAGCTGACGCGCGCGGTGGATGAACTGGGCCAGGGACGCACGCCCCAGCCGATCGCACTGGACAGCCCGGACGAGCTGGGTCGATTGGCAGACGCCTTCGACACCATGGCGGCCGAGCTGGTGCAGCAGCGCGCACGACTCACCACGCTGGCCGAGCGCGACGCCCTGACCGGCCTGTACAACCGCCACTACTTCGAAACCGAGCTGGCGCGCTTCTTCCGTGACGGCGCGCGCGCCGGCCACGAAGGCGCCGTGCTGCTCTTCGACCTGGACGAGTTCAAGTACGTCAACGACACCTTCGGCCACTTCGCGGGCGATGCGATGCTGCTGCGAGTGGCGGGCGAAACCAGGGCGCTGGTGCGCGAGACGGATACCTTGTGCCGGCTGGGCGGCGACGAGTTCGCCGTGTTCATGCCGCACGCCACACTGGACAGCGCCCTGGCATTGGCGGAACGCATCGTGCGCACCGTGGGGCGCACCACACTCGACGTCGAAGGGAAGCCCCTGCGGCTGACCACCAGCCTGGGCGTGGCGCACTATCCCGACCACGGCCAGAGTGCCGAAGAGCTCGTGTCGCATGCCGACGTGGCGATGTACCAGGCGAAGCGCCTGGGCAAGAACCGCTGGACCATCTACCGGTCCGACCGCAACGCCGTGCAGGCCATGGCCGCACGCCTGGCCTGGAACGAGCGCATCGAGCACGCGCTCGAACGCAACCTGCTGCGCCTGCATTTCCAGGGTGTATACCGCGCGGACAACGGCGAGATGACGCATCTGGAAGCGTTGCTGCGCATGATGGACGAGGCCGACCCCACGCAGTGCATCACGCCGGACCATTTCATCGGCTATGCGGAGAAAAGCGGCCGGATCCTCGACATCGACCGCTGGGTGGTGCGCGAAAGCATCGCGTTGCTGGCCGCCCATCCGGGGCTGCCGGCGCTGGCCATCAACATCTCCGGGCGTTCGTTCGACGATCCCGACCTGCCCGGCTTCATCACCGCCCAGCTGACCAGGCAGAGCGTGGCACCGAAACGGTTGCTGGTGGAACTGACCGAGACAGCCGCCATCTCCGACCTGCGCGACGCCGAGCGCTTCATCGATGCGCTGCGGCATGCGGGCTGCAGTCTGTGCCTGGACGATTTCGGCAGCGGCTTCGCCTCGTTCGCCTACCTCAAGCACCTCAAGGTCGACGTGTTGAAGATCGACGGGCTGTTCATCCGCAACCTGCCGCGCGAACGCGACAACCAGGTGTTCGTGCGCTCCATCATCGAGGTCGCCCGCGGCATGGGCCAGCACACCGTGGCCGAGTTCGTGGAAGACGAGGAAACCCTGCGCCTGCTGCAGGAATTCGGCGTGGACATGGTGCAGGGTTATTACCTCGACAAGCCGCAGGAGGATCATCCGGTGCTGAAAGACCGGCGCTGAGCTTGCCGGCTTCGTCGTGCGGTGACGGCTGCCTGAACTTCCAAACCGTTGCACGCCCGCGGCTGCCATTGCAGGCAGGAACTTTCATATCGTCGATTTCGGGTGTGCCGCCAGTCGGATATGCGGAAGCCGCTTCCGCAGAACGGCACCCGCAGGATTGCCGCCTGCGCAGCTTCGGCCATCGTCGGATGTGGCGTCGCCATGTAAGTTAGTCTGGCGATGTTTCGCCGCCTGCACGGCGAACCCGCAACGGGAGGGATTCGCACGTTGATGCAAACGCCGGCAACCACCTCCCGCCCGATGCAACGCCTCGTTGCCATCGATCTGCTGCGCGGCCTCACCGTCGGGTTGATGATACTTGCCAACAACAACGGCGGCCCCGACGCATTCTGGTTCCTGCAGCATGCGGCGTGGAACGGCTTCACGCCGACCGACCTGGTCTTTCCCACCTTCTTGTTCCTCGTCGGCGTCGCCATTCCGTATTCGACCGATGCGCGGTTGGCGCGCGGCGACGATCGCGGCACGCTGCTGCGGCATGTCTTCTCGCGCAGCGCGATCCTGTTCCTGTTCGGCATCGTGGTGAACAACTTCCCGCTGTTCCATCTCGACACGCTGCGCGTCTACGGCGTGCTGCAACGCATCGCTCTGTGCTACCTGGTTTTCGCCACGGCTTACATATGCGGCCTGCGCTGGCGCGGCGCGGCAGCTCTCGCCGCGGGCGCGCTGCTCGGCTACTGGCTGCTGATGCGCTTCGTGCCCGTACCTGGCTTCGGCCTGCCGGTGCGCGACGTGCCGCTGCTCGATCCCGTGCGCAACCTCGCGGCGTGGATCGACCGGCAGCTTTTCTCCGCCCCGCACCTGTTCGAGCAGACACGCGATCCTGAGGGCCTGTTGAGCACCTTGCCCGCGTTGGCCACCACCGCGTTCGGCGTGCTGACCGGACTCTGGCTGCGCGGCTCCGCGCCGCTGCATGCCAAGATCCGCCGCATCGTGCAAGGCGGCGCCATCTGCGTGGTGCTGGGCGCGCTCTGGAACTTCGGTTTCCCGATCAACAAGCGGCTGTGGACCAGCTCCTTCGTGCTCTTCGCTGGCGGCTGGAGCCTGCTGCTGCTTGCCGTGATGCTCCGGCTCACGGACGCGCGCAGCTCCGTCACCGATGCGGGCAACCGCCCCTTGTGGCAAAGGCCAATGCTGGTCTTCGGCACCAACACCATCTTCGCCTACATGCTGTCGGAACTGCTTGCGGCGCTGCTGTGGGCGATCCCCACCGGCGGCGGCCTCAGCCTGCAACAGAGCATCACGGATGCTTTTGGCCGGGTCATTCCCAACGGCACCGCGGCGGCAACCATTTATTCGATGGTCTACCTTGCGGTTTGCTGGCTGCCGACCTGGATCCTGTGCAGGAAACGCATCTTCCTCAAGATCTAGTCCGGCAAAGCTCAGCACTTCCTGCCCGGAATCGGTTCCGGGTGTCGCCGGGTCAGCCCAGCAAGGCCAGCAGGGCCGTGCGCGGCAACTTGCCCGTATCGTTGCGCGGCAGCGCGGACACGCGGCGCAACGGTCGCGGCAGAAATACCGGATCGACTGCACGGCGCAAGGCATCGAGGATGCTCGCCTCGTTCAGCGCGGGCGCCACGGCGAGCGCGGCGATGCGGCGCACGCCAGCGGCATCCGCCTCGTCGAGCTGGAATACCACGCCGTCCTGCACGCCCGGTATCGCCAACAGGCGCCGGGTGAGGTCGCCCAGCGAAGCGCGCTTGCCGGCGATTTCCAGCAGGTCGGTATTGCGGCCGCACAGGCGGAAGCGGCGGCCCGCGTCGTGCACGCTGACGATGTCGGCCAGCACCACCGGCTCATCGAGCTGGGGCGCCTCGACCAGGGTGCCGTCGGGCTGCGGATGCAGGCGCACGTCCTCGTACAGCGTCCAGTCCGCATCATCGGTGACGCGGCGACTGGCGAAGGCACAGGTCTCGGTGGAACCGAACACTTCCAGCAGCGGCGCACCGAAAGCCTGCTCGGCGGCCTGCGCCAGCTCGAGCGGCATCGGCGCGGTGGCGGACAGCATCGCCGCCAGCGGCGGCAACGGAGTGCCGGCAGCCACCAGCGCGCGCAGGTGCACCGGCGTGGTCACCAGCACGCGTGGCGCCGGCACCTCGGCCAGCGCGGCGGCCACGTCGGCGGGAAAGAAGGGCCGCCCCGCGTGCACGCTCACGTCGCCCAGCAGCGGCAGCAGCACGCTCATCTCGATGCCGTAGATGTGCTGCGGCGGCACGGTGGCTACAACGTGGAAACGTTCGCCGGCGACGGCGCCCAGCATCGCCAGGGTGCCGGCACTGCTGGCGCAGAGACTGCGCCAGCTTTTGGCGTTGGCGCGGGGCGTGCCGGTGGATCCGGAGGTGTAGCCGATCGCCACCCGTTGCTCCATGGGGATCTCGGGTACGGCTTCCGCCTCGCTATCGGGGCAGGCCTCCAGTGCGGGCAGCTTGCGGTAACCATGCGGCGCGGGCGACAGCGCCAGCTCGCCCAGCGCATAACTGCCGGGATGCGCGGCCATCACCTCTTCCACCGCCTGCGGCGCACGCGAGGGCGGCAGCAGGTTGGCCTGACCACACCGTGCGATGGCGCAGAACGCGACCAGGAAGGCATAGCGGTCTTCGCACAGGTTCACCGCAGCGGGCGCTTCGGGGAGCAATCCGGCAATCTGCTCGACATGGGCGAGGAATTGCGCCACGTTCACCGCCGCGCCGTTGCGCCAGGCCACGACACGTCGTGGATCGCACGCGTGCATCATCGGCGATGCGGCTTGTGCCGGCTTGCGTTCCAGGCTGTCGTAGAAGATGGCCAAGTCCTTGCTCCCGAGTCCGCGACCATGATGCAGCCGCTCTGCGCCCTGCCGACCGACGGACGGCTATCCGGATGCTAGGGACTCCCCTTGTGCGCGCCGCTGAACCGCATGCGGCAGCCAAAGCCGCGATTCACCGACGGGTCAGGCCCGAATGATAGCGCCAGTAAGCGCATCGCGGATCGTGGTGGGGCGGTCCTGAGCCCCAAGCGGGGCATCGAGCAGACCGTCCAGTGCGTCGCCGAAGTAGTCCGCCACCGTGGCCGCGCTGCGGGCGGGCGGCACGCCGTGCGGGTTTGCGCTGGTGGAGACCAGCGCGCCGCCGAACGCGCGGCACAGCGCGGCGGCGGGTTCGTGCGCGGTGACGCGCAAGGCGATGCCTGCATGCGCACCGGCCACCCAGTCGGGCACGGCGGCGCTGCGCGGGAAGATCCACGTGTTCGGGCCGGGCCAGCTGGTGCGTACCTGGGCCAGCACCGCGTCCGGCACGTTCGCGAAATCGATGTAGCGCTCCACCTGGGTGAAGTCGGCGGCGATCAGCAGCACGCCCTGGGTGGCCGGGCGCTGCTTGAGCGCGAAGATCTTCTCGAACGCCGTGCGGTCGTGCGGATCGCAACCCAGCCCGTAGACCGCCTCGGTGGGATAGGCCAGCACGCCACCCGCGTGCAGCAGCTCGGCAGCGGCGTGGAGTTCGGCAGACGTGAAGGTTCGCAGCATCAGGCAGGAGTCTTCTTCGCTTCCGTTTTCTTCGCTGCCGCCTTCTTTGTCGCAGTCTTTTTCGCGGCGGTCTTTTTCGTGGCCGTCTTCTTGGTCGCCTTGGTCGCCGCTTTCTTGGTGGCGGCCTTCTTCACGGCCGTCTTCTTCGCCGCCGGCTCCTTCTTCGCCGCAGTCTTGCGACCAAAGCGGCCACCCTTCTTCACCGGGGCGGCGGCGAGCAGCTCCAGGCACTGCGCCTCAGTGAGCTCCTTCGGCTCGGTGTCCTTGGGGATGCGCGCGTTCTTCTCGCCGTCGGTGATGTACGGGCCGTAGCGCCCGTTCAGCACCTGCACGCCATTGCCGAAGTCCGCGATCACGCGGTTGGCGAGCAGCTCCAGCTTTTCCTGCACGATTTGCAGCGCGCGCGGCAGCTCGATGGTGTACGGATCGTCCTCGGGCTTGAGCGAGGCGTAGGTGCTGCCCTGCTTCACGAACGGTCCGAAGCGGCCGATACCCACGCTCACTTCGTCGCCGTTCGGCGCGGCGCCCAGCTTGCGCGGCAGCTTGAACAATTCCAGCGCCTCTTCCAGCGTGATGGTGTGCATGCTCTGGCCGGGACGCAGCGACGCGAACTGCAGCTTCTCGTCGCTGTCCTTGTCGCCGATCGCGGCATACGGCCCGAAGCGGCCGAGGCGCACGAACACCGGCTTGCCGCTCTTGGGATCGCTGCCGAGTTCGCGCGCGCCGGTGGCTTCGCTGCGGTCCACCGATTCGGTCTTTTCCTCCACCTGCTGCTTGAACGGCTGCCAGAAGCGCTGCATCAGCGGCACCCAGGCTTCCTCGCCGCGGCTCACTGCATCGAGTTCGTCCTCGAGCTTGGCGGTGAAGTCGTAGTCCACGTAGCGGGTGAAGTGCTGGGTGAGGAACTTGCCCACCGCACGGCCGATGTCGGTGGGTTTGAAGCGGCGGTTGTCGAGCAGCACGTACTCGCGGTTGAGCAGCACCTGGATGATGCTGGCGTAGGTAGAGGGACGGCCGATGCCGTATTCCTCCAGCGCCTTCACCAGCGAGGCTTCCGAATAGCGCGGCGGCGGCTCGGTGAAGTGCTGGTCGGCGGCGATCTCGTGCAGCGGCACCTGCTCGCCCTTCTCCAGGCGCGGCAGGCGGCGGCCTTCGTCCTCGTCGTCCGCGTTCTTCTGGTCGCGCCCCTCCTCGTACACGGCGAGAAAGCCGGGATCGACCACGGTGGTGCCGGTGGCGCGGAACGCGGCGGGGCCGCCAGCCGCATGCGGCAGGTCGAAATCCACCGATACGGTATTGAGGGTGGCGTGGATCATCTGGCAGGCCACGGTGCGCTTCCAGATCAGCTCGTACAGCTTGCGCTGTTCGTCGTTGAGGAAGGCGGCCACTTCGCGCGGCGTGCGCATCGCCGAGGTGGGGCGGATCGCCTCGTGGGCTTCCTGCGCGTTCTTGGATTTGGATTTGTAGAACTGTGCGTGGTCGGGCAACGCCTTGTGGCCGAAGTCGCGCGCGATCAGCGCACGCAGCTCGCCCAGCGCGTCGTCGGACAGCGCCACCGAGTCGGTACGCATGTAGGTGATCAGGCCCACATTGCCTTCGCTGCCGATGCTCACGCCTTCGTACAGGCCCTGCGCCACCTTCATGGTGCGGCTGGTGGTGAAACCGAGCTTGCGCGCGGCCTCCTGCTGCAGGGTGGAGGTGGTGAACGGCGGTGCGGGACGGCGCTTGCGCTCCTTGCTGCCCACCTCGCTCACGGTGAGGCGGCCGTGCGCGGCCTCCTTAAGCACGGTGCGCGCAGCCATCGCGTCGTGTTCGTTGGTGAGGTCGAACTGTTCGAACTTCTTGCCGCGCAGCTTGGTGAGCTTGGCGCTGAACTCGCCCTCGGCGTGGCGCAGCTGCGCCTCCACCGTCCAGTACTCGCGCGCCTTGAACGCCTCGATCTCCTCCTCGCGTTCCACGATCATGCGCAGCGCAGGCGACTGCACGCGGCCGGCGGAGAGTCCGCGCTGCACCTTGCGCCACAGCACCGGCGACAGGTTGAAGCCCACGAGATAGTCCAGCGCGCGGCGCGCCTGCTGGGCATCGACCAGGTCGTGCGAGAGCTGGCGCGGCGCGGCCACGGCGGCCTTGATCGCCTTGGGCGTGATCTCGGAGAACACCACGCGGTGCAGCTGCTTGCCAGCGGTGAGGCCGCGGTCCTTGAGGATCTCGCTGATGTGCCAGCTGATCGCCTCGCCTTCGCGATCCAAGTCGGTGGCGAGGTAGATGTCGTCGGCGAGCTTGGCGGCCTTGGCGATCGCGTCCACGTGTTTTTCGTTGCGCTCGATGATCTCGTAGTGCATCGCGAATTGGTGCTCGGGATCGACCGCGCCCTCCTTGGGCTTGAGGTCGCGCACATGGCCGTAGGAAGCGAGGACCTGGAAGTCCTTGCCGAGGTATTTGTTGATCGTCTTGGCCTTGGCGGGCGATTCGACGATGAGCAGGTTCTTGGCCATGAATCTCTTGCTTTGGGCGTGGTGAAACCATGCCGCAGTGCGGCATGCCTATATATCTAGTGAGACCACGCCAACCGGCGCACTGTCAAGCCGGGGGGCGTGAAAGCGTGTCAGGGCGCGGGTTCCGGCACAGTTCACCCGAGTCGGACCGTCAGGGCAAGCGCTGGTAACGGTTGCCGGGCAAGCCAGCCACGCGATCTTCCAGTTCCAGCATCAACAGCATAGAGGACAAGGCCGCCGCCGGTAGCCCGCTGCGTGTCGCCAGCTCGTCCAGCGTGGCCGGATCGTGCCCCAGCGCGGCTAGCAGGCGTCCGTACTCCGGGTCGTCGTGCCAGCCGCCGGCGCGACCCGGTGCCGGGGCATCGGGCTGGGCCAGCCTGACAGCCAGTTCCACGCCCAGTGCGCGCGCGGCGGGCGCTAGCGCCTCGACCACCTCGCCCGGCTCCTCCACCAGTCGCGCCCCGTCGCGGATCAGCCGATGGCAGCCGCGCGCCAACGGATTGGCGATGGAACCGGGCAGCGCGAACACCTCCCGCCCCTGCTCGCCGGCCAGCCGCGCCGTGATCAGCGAGCCCGACTTCAGATCCGCCTCCACCACCACGGTGCCCAGCGACAAACCCGCGATGATGCGGTTGCGGCGCGGAAAGTGGTCGGCGCGTGCCGCCGTGCCCAAGGGGAATTCGCTGACCAGCGCGCCCTGCGCCACGATGCGTTGCGCCAGCGCACGGTGCTTGCGCGGATAGACCCGGTCCGGCCCTGTGCCGACCACCGCGACGGTGGCCGCGCCCGCCTCCAATGCGGCCTCGTGGGCAGCACCGTCGATGCCGTCGGCCATGCCGCTGGTCACCGTGAAACCGGCCAGCGCCAGCTCCCGGGCGAAGCGGCGCGCATGTTCCAGCCCCACCGGACTGGCGCCGCGCGCGCCCACGATGGCCACCTGCGGATGCAGCAGCAGGCTGGCGTCGCCCGCCACGAACAGCACGGCGGGCGGCTGCGGGATGGTCTCCAGCAGGGGCGGGAAATCCGCCTCGGTACAGCGCAACAGCCGATGGCCGGGTTCGGCCAGCCACCCGAGGTCGGCGGCTAACCGTACTTCGTCGGGAGCATCCAGCCACGCCGCGGCGCAGTCGTCCAGCATGGCCGTCCGTCGGCGCAACAGCGCCAGCGCGGCATCGATGCGGCCACCGGCCGCAACCAGCGCCTCGCGCAACCTGCCCGCCCCGAGGCCCGGCGTACGCAGGGCGATGAGCCAGGCGCGCAGCTCGTTGGATTCGTCCATGCGGCGAGTCTAGTGACCGCCAGGAACGACAACGGCGCGGGGTTGCCGCGCCGTTGTGTGGGTGAAGGCCGTGCCGACTCCTCTTCCCGCCGGGAAGAGGGGGAAGCGTCACTCCGGCAGTTGAAGCTTGTCGCCCTTCTTCACCGGACGCAGGCCGTCCATCACCAGGCCATAGCTGACATGGTCGAAAGTGCGGAACACCATCACATGGCCGATGTATTCGTCCGGCAGGGTGACATGCGGGCCCACGCCGCGACGCCAGCTGCTGCCGGCTACGTCGTCGTGGATGCGCTCGCCGGGCTGCCAGATGGCGAAGGTGGTGCCGTTGTCCACTCCGTCGGCCGAACCCACCGACAACGCCACCACCTGATGCGGGCCTACGGCATCCATCGCGCCAGTGAACGCGATCACGCGACCATCCTTCGGCAGGCTCTTCGGCGCATGCGGGAAGAAGCTCGGGTCGTAGGGGTTGTCGTCCACCGGCATGAGACGATCGCCCTTGTGGATTTCAGAGGTGGCTTCCAGCACCAGCAGGGTGGTCGGATCGCCCGTACGCAGGGTTTCGGCGGTGCCGATCACCTTCACCTCGAGACCCATGTCCTTGCCGCGGCGATATTGGCCGGAACCGTTGTTGAAGTCCTCTTCCCACGGCGACTTCACCACCGCCACGTTGGAGTACAGGTCGTCGCCATAGAGCGTGGTGCCACCGTTGCCGTCGTCATAGCCGCGGAACACGTGCTCGGGCCGCACGATGGCCCAGCGCTGGCCGGGCTGCGTGTCCAGGCCACGCACGTAGATGTTCTGGCCCGAGCTGCCGTCCAGCTGGTCCTCTTCCAGGCCGACCACATAGGGGGCCTTGCTGACCACGCTGGAATCCATCACCCGCAGGTCTTTGAGGAAGGTCTTCACGGCATCCAGCGGGATCGCCGGGACGGCATCGTCGCTGTGCACGCTGGGCTCCAGCCTCAGTGCCGGGCCGCCATTGATGAAGGACAGATTGAGGATATCGCCCGGGTAGATCAGGTGCGGATTGCGGACCTGGGGGTTGGCCTGCCAGATTTCCGGCCACAGCCAGGGCTTGGCGAGGAACTTGGCCGAGATGCCCCACAACGTGTCGCCACGACGCACGGTGTAGGAATCGGGATGGTCGCTGCGCAGCTGCGAAGCACCAGCGGCGCACACCGCTGCCGCGACCATGGTGCCAGCCAGCACCGTGAAGGCTTTCTTGAACATGGGTGGGATCCCCTCTCCCCAGCGATTGGAGCGAGTGTAACCGAAGCATTAAGCCGTGCAATCGGCAACCGTTCGCAGAATCCGCGGCCATAGGTCGTCCGGGGGCGGCGTACTACAATAGCCAGCATGTCCGTGCTCACCATCCTCGAATTCCCCGATCCCCGCCTGCGCACCAAGGCCGCGCCGGTCACCGTGTTCGACGCCCAGCTGAAACGGTTCGTCGCCGACATGTTCGAAACCATGTATGCGGCCAATGGCGTGGGTCTGGCGGCCACCCAGGTGGACGTGCACCAGCGCGTGCTGGTGATCGACATGAGCGACGAGCGAGACCAGCCGCTGGTGCTGATCAACGCCGAGATCGTGGAGCAGGACGGCGCGCAGGTGTACCAGGAGGGCTGCCTGTCCTTCCCCGGGGTCTATGCCGATGTCACCCGTGCGCTGAAAGTGAAGGTGAAGGCGCAGGATGCCGACGGCAAGGAATTCTTCTACGAGGCCGAGGGCCCGCAGGCCGTGGCCGTGCAGCATGAGATGGACCACCTCGCCGGCAAGGTGTTTGTCGACTATCTGTCGCCGCTGAAGCGTTCGCTGCTGCTGAAGCGCCTGGAAAAGCAGCGCAAGCAGGCGGCCAGCGCTTGAGCATGCGGGTCGTCTTCGCCGGCACCCCGGAATTTTCCGTCCCCTGCCTGGAAGCCTGCAGCGCCAGCGGCGCCGAGGTGGTGGCGGTCTATACCCAGCCCGACCGCCCCGCCGGCCGTGGCCGCAAGCTCTCGCCCAGCCCGGTGAAACAGGCGGCGCTGGCCGCCGGCATCGCTGTCGAACAGCCGGAATCTCTGAAATCCGCCGAAGCGCAGGCCACACTAGCCGCGTACCAGCCGGACCTGGTGGTGGTCGTCGCCTACGGCCTGATCCTGCCCCGCAAGGTGCTGGCCATCCCGCGCCTTGGTTGCTGGAACGTGCATGCCAGCCTGCTGCCGCGCTGGCGCGGCGCGGCGCCGATCCAGCGCGCCATTCTCGCCGGCGACACCGAGACCGGCGTGGGCCTGATGCAGATGGAGGCCGGTCTGGACACCGGCCCCGTGTTGCTGGAAAAGCGCACGCCGATCACCCGCGACGACACCGGCGGCACGCTGCACGACCGCCTTGCCGCACTGGGCGCCGAAACCCTGGCCGAAGGCCTTGCCCATATGCTGGCTGGCGGCATGCTGGCTGCCACGCCGCAGGCCACCGACGGCGTTGCCTATGCGCATAAATTGGAGAAGAGCGAGTCCGCGCTGGACTTCGGCCGCCCCGCCATCGTCCTTGAACACCAGGTGCGCGCTTTCGACCCCTGGCCCGGCAGCGACGCCGAGATTGCCGGCGAACGGGTGCGTGTCTGGGCGGCGCGAGCCGTCGAACATCCGCACGTTGCCGACCCGGGCGCCGTGATCGATGCCGGCCGCGAAGGCATAGCCATTGCCTGCGGCGAAGGCGCACTGCGCATCACCGCAATGCAGCGCGCAGGCGGCCGGCGCATCAGCGCAGCGGATTACCTCAACGCGCGACCCGAACTGCGCTCCCAGCGCGCGCCATGACCGATACCCGCGCGCTGGCCGCGAAATCCCTCGCCGACATCGCCCTGCACGGTGCCTCGTTGCGCGAAGCGATGGATCGCCACGCGCAAAAGCTCCCCGACCCGCGCGACCGCGCCCTGTTGATGGCCCTGGTCAGCGACGGTGCCCGCTGGTGGCCGCGCTTCGATGCCGCCCTGGACCGCCTGCTGGAACGCCCGCTGCGCAGCAAGGAGCCGGCCGTGCATGCGCTGCTGGTGCTGGGCCTGGTGCAACTGGAAGTGCTGGAGTTGGCCGATTACGCCGCGGTGGCAGCCACGGTGGAAGCGGTGCGCGCATTGAAGCGGCCGCAACTTGCGGGGCTGGTAAACGCGGTGCTGCGCCGCTGGCAGCGCGAACGCGTCACGCACCTCGCCGCACTCGATGCGAAACCGGAAACCCGCCATGCCCATCCGCGCTGGCTGGCCGAGGCCATCGCACGCGACTGGCCGGCGCAGGCCGACGCGATCATGGCGGCGGACAACCGCGAGCCGCCGCTGATGCTGCGCGCGAACCGCCGACGCAGCGATCGCGACAGCCTGATCGAACGCCTGCGCCTCGACGGTCAGGCGGCCGAACCACATGCATGGCTTACCGACGCCGTCGTGCTGCCGCACAGCACCGACGTGACCCGCCTGCCCGGCTTCGCCGAAGGGCTGTTCGCGGTACAGGATGGTGCAGCACAGATCGCCGCCGATCTCGCCGATGTGCGCGATGGCCAGCGCGTGCTGGACGCCTGCGCCGCACCTGGCGGCAAGGCCTGCCACCTGCTTGAGCGCGCGAATGTCGCGCTCACCGCGCTGGAATTCGAACCGAAGCGCACGGAACGCATCCGCGAAAACCTCTCCCGCCTGCATCTTCAAGCCAGGGTGATCGTGGGCGACGCCGGCCAGCCTTCGGCATGGTGGGATGGCCAGGCCTTCGACCGCATCCTGGTCGACGCGCCCTGCTCCGCCACCGGCGTGTTGCGCCGCCGCCCCGACGTGCGCCTGCACCGGCGTGCGGACGATATTTCCGCACTGGCGGCGCAGCAGTGGCGCATCCTCGAGGCACTGTGGCCACTGCTGGCACCGGGCGGCCGGTTGCTCTACATCACCTGCTCGCTGCTGCGCGCGGAGAACGAGGCGGTGGTGGCACCTTTCCTTGCCATGCACGCCGACGCGCATGCCGTGCAGTTCACGCTGCCTGCCGGGCAGGCCGCGGCCGCAGGCTGGCAGATCCTGCCCGGCGATGGGGATCTCGACGGCATGTACTATGCGGTGCTCGAAAAGCGCTGATCCGGCATCCATGTCCGCTCTCTCCCAGGCCACGCCGCAGGAACGCCGCCGCTTTTGGCTGCTGCTGCTCATCGCGCTGGTGATCCTTGGCGCAGGCATCGGTCTTCGCGACCCGTGGCCCTCGGACGAACCGCGCTTCGCGCTCGCCGCGAAACAGATGGTGGAAAGCGGTGACTGGCTGTTCCCGCACCGCGGCAGCGAGCTGTATGCAGACAAGCCGCCGATGCTGATGTGGGCCGAGGCCGCCAGCTTCGAGCTGGTGCGCTGGTGGCGATTGGCCTTCATGCTGCCCTCGCTGCTGGCAGGGCTGGGCACGCTGCTGCTGGTGTACGACCTCGGCCGCCGCCTGTGGAATCGCCGCACCGGCCTGTATGCGGCTGGTGGCCTGCTGCTGGCGTTCCAGTTCGTGTACCAGAGCCAACGCGCGCAGATCGATCCGCTGGTGGTGTTCCTGATCACGGCGGCGAACTGGGGCCTGCTGCGGCACCTGCTGGCACCGCCCGACAACGGTGCGAATGCCAACTGGCCGATGTACTGGTTTGCCTGCTTCTGCGCCGGGCTGGGCGTCATCACCAAGGGCGTAGGCTTCCTCGCGTTGCTGATGCTGGTTCCCTACGCTTGGGCCGCGTACCGCCGCTGGGATGGCGTGGCGCGGCCGGGTCGCGGCGCCTGGTGGCGCTGGTTGCTGGGCCTGGTGGCGGCGCTGGCGGCCATCGCGCTGTGGCTGCTGCCGATGCTGTTCGCCGCGCATGCGCGTGCCGCCGATCCCGCGTATGCGGCCTACGTCAACGACATCCTGTTCCACCAGACCGCGAAGCGTTACGCGAACGCGTGGCACCACATCCACGCGTGGTGGTACTACATCCCGATCCTGCTGTTCAGCTGGCTGCCGCTGTCGCTGCTTTACCCCGGCTGCCTGCCGCGCTGGCGGAAGGCGCTGCAGCAAGGCGAGGCGCGCGTGCTGCTGCCGCTGGGCTGGATGCTGCTGGTGCTGCTGTTCTTCAGCGCCTCGCCGGGCAAGCGCGACGTATACATCCTTCCCGCGCTGCCGATGCTGGCGCTGGCTTGCGCGCCGTTCGTGGAGGAGCTGTTGCCCGGGCGCTGGCTGCGCGTGGCCGGCCTCGCCTTCATCGCCGCGCTGGGCGCGTCGATGCTGGGGCTGGGCGGCTATGCGTTGCTGTCGCACGCACCCGGCGTGGCGCAGTTCGCCGCCGAGCATGGCCTTGCTGACGGCGGCGCCGCACTGTGGCGGATGTGCGTGGTGCTGGGCGCGGTGCAGCTGACGCTCGTCGCCACGCTGCGCGTACGCCGTGCCGTATGGGCGGTCTGTGGCGGCATGGCTGCGTTGTGGCTGGCGTGGGGATGCTGGGGGGTGCCGTTGCTCAATCCTTCCAGCTCCGCGTCCGCGTTGATGGCTGAAGTGCGCAGCCATCTCGGCCCGCAGGACGAAGTCGGCCTGGTGGCCTGGGTCGAGCAGGATCTGCTGATGCTGGATCGCCCCGCCGCCGACTTCGGCTTCAAGCAACCCTGGCATATCCAGTTCGCGCGTGCCGTGCGCTGGCAGGCGCAGTCGGCCGCCACGCGCTGGCTGTTCGTGCAGCAGCCGGCGATGGGGGATTGCGTGAACCGTTCCAAGGCGATTTCCCTCGGCCACGCCAACCAGCGCGACTGGTGGATGTTCAAGGCCGATGCCTTGGTGCCGGGTTGCCTGCCGGGCGCCAAGGTCGACGGCGAGAGCGAGGACTGACAGCGTGCCACGGTCTCCACGTCCATGAGCAACATCAACCTGATCGCTCGCGACAACGGCGCCGGCCTCACCCGCGACCTGCGCCTGCTCGCCCGTCTGCTGGCCGAGGCGGGCCACGATGTGACGATCACCGGACTGGGCCATCGCGGCCGCCTGGGCAATCGCTTGCGGCGCCTGCACGCTCGCCTGCACCGACTGCTGCGCGGCTGGTTCGATGGCCGGCTCAATGCACGCTACGACATCAACATCATGCTCGAACACGTGCGCCCGGAGATGTTCGACCAGGCACACGCGAACGTGCTGGTCCCCAATCCCGAATGGTTCCGCGCCGAATGGTTGCCGCACCTGCGCGGCTTCGACCTCGTGCTGGCCAAGACCGGCCATGCGGAACGCCTGTTCGCCGCACTGGGTTGCCGAACCCGCTTCATCGGCTTCACCGGCGAGGACTGCCTGGTCGAGGACGTCCCGCACCAACCGACCTTCTTCCACGGGCCCGGTCGCAGCGGCAACAAGGGCACGCTGCCCCTGCTGGAGCTGTGGGCGCGCCATCCCGAGTGGCCGCAACTCACCGTGGTATGGCGGCGCAAGCGCGTAGAGCTGCCGCCGATGCCGGCCAATGTCACGCTGATCCAGGACTTCCTCGACGAAGCGGAACTGCGCCGGCTGCAGAACGCCAGCACCTTCCACCTGTGCCCGTCGCAAACCGAGGGCTACGGGCACTCCATCGCCGAAAGCCTGAGTGTGGGCGCCGTGGTGATCACCACCGACGCCGAACCCATGAACGAGCTGGTCACCGCTGGGCGCGGCGTGCTGGTGACCGCGCATGCGCAAGGCACGCAGGAGCTGGCCACGCTGTACGACTTCGATGGCGCTGCGATGGAAGCCACGATAGCGCACTGCCTGGCCATGCCCGAGGAAGAACAGCAACGTCTCGGCCGCGCCGCACGCGAGTGGTTCCTCGCCAACCGCCACGACTTCGAGCAGCGGCTGTGCGACGCCGTGGCTGCCGTGCCCGGGCGGAACTGAACCGTGCACCGCACCGTCAACCTGATCGTGCGCGACAACGGCCTGGGCTTGTCGCGCGATGCGCGTCTGCTGGCCGAAGCGCTGACCGCACACGGCTGCCAGGTCGAATACACCCGGCTCGGCGAAGCGGACGAGCGCGAACGCTGGCGCCACGGCCACGGCTGGCGCGCGCGGCTGGCGCAGTGGCGGCATGCGTGGTCGCGGCTGCGCGGCCGGCCGCGCTACGACGTCAACATCATGTTCGAGCACCTGTGGCCGCTGCATCTGCCGCTGGCCCGGTGCAACATCGCGCTGCCCAATCCCGAGTGGTTCGACGCCAGGGACCAGCTGCATCTGCGCCGCATCGACCATGTGTGGGCCAAGACGCGGCACGCGGAGCAACGGTTCCGTGAACTCGGCTGCGCCGTGCGCTGGGTGGGCTTCGCCAGCGAGGACGCCGCCGTGCCCGGGCACGTGCAACAGCGCACGTTCTTCCACCTGGCCGGCGGCAGTCGCACCAAGGGCAGCGAGGAGCTGGTCGCGCTGTGGCTGCAGCATCCGGAATGGCCCGTGCTCACCCTGGTGCGCCACGGCGGCTTGTCAGAGCCCGCGACGCGGCCGACGAATCTGCAGGTGGTCGACGAATACCTGGATCTGGATCGGCTGCGCGCCTTGCAGAACACGCATGCTTTCCACCTCTGCCCGTCGAAGACCGAAGGCTACGGGCACTATTTGTGCGAGGCGATGAGCGCAGGCGCGATCACGGTCACCACCGATGCCGAGCCGATGAACGAATTGGTGCAACCGGACCGCGGTCTGCTGGTCGCCGCCACCGCGGAAGGCCAGCAGGGATTGGCCATGCTTTACCGCTTCGAGCCTGCGGCGATGGAACGCGCGGTGGAAACCTGCCTGCGCATGGACGACGCCCAGCGCGCGGTGATGGGCCGATGCGCACGCGCCTGGTTCGTCGACAACCAGGCGCATTTCTTTGCACGCATCGGCGCGGCACTGGATGTGCTAAGCGCCTGAAGATAGCTCGGCCACGTGCCGATCCACGCCGAGTTCGCAACGCGTGATGCGTTCTGCGACCGTGGCGTGGAACAGGCGATTGTTCGGCAGGCTCATGTCGTTCACGTCGGGCTGGGCGCGCGAATCGTGCTCAAGGTGCGCGGCCAGCGCCGCCCACTTCAACTGCTTGCGCCGCACGCCGGCATTGCCCAGGCGTGCGGCCAGTTCGCGGTCTTCCGCGCCGTAGCCTTCCATGCGTTCGTCGAAGCCGTTCACGCGCAACAGGTCGTCGCGCCAGAAGCTCATGTTGCAGCTCATCACGCGCCCGCCGTTGCGGCGCCGCGCCTTCCAGCGCGCCAGCGGTAATGCGTGGAACGCATACAGCCGGCGGATGCCGTCGAACACGTGGAAGTCCGCCTTCGCCCACGGCGCGAACACGGGACGGCGGCCGGCCAGCAACCCTGCCGTTTCCTGCGCCGTGCTCTTGAAGCGGCCACCCTGGAGGAAACAGCCCGGGCTCGCCAGCAGGAGGTGGTCGGCCACGAAATCGCGATGCAGGATCATGTCGCCGTCGATCAGGATCACATAGTCGCCCTTCGCCATCGCGATGCCCAGGTTGCGGCAGCTTGCAGCGCGGAAGCCGAGATCTTCCTGCCATGCATGGCGCAGCGGCACGGGGAAGTCCCGCGCGATGCGCGCGATAAGCTCGCGCGTTTCGGCACCGGAACCGTCGTCGGCGACGATCACCTCGTCCGGCAGCCGCGTTTGCGCGGCGACGCTTTGCAGCACGCGCGCCAGCGCCGCCGGCCAGTTGTAGGTGAGCACGATCAGCGACACGCGCGGACGCATGGCGACGGCCATCTCGCGATCGTGCCGGCGCCAGGCCAGTCCCATGCCCAGCGCCAACGGCAGCCAGAACAGCAACCAGTTGACATCGGGTTTCAGCATGATGTCGGGCGTGTCGAATTGCAGCGCCACACTCGTGTACACCCACAGCGCCAGCAGACAACCGCCGATCGTCGAATTGCGGTGACACCATGCCCGCCAGCCTGTCAGCAGCCACAGCGCGAGCGCCAGCAGCAGACCGGGTATCCCGGACATGATCGCCATGTGCGTGAGCACGTTGTGGCTGTGCGGCAAGACCTGCCCGCCCGCCTGAATGGTGTACTCGCTGCCCATGCCCAGCCCGCGCCACGGATGCTGTTCGATCAGGCGCCAGGCCTTGCTGAAAATCTCCGGACGATAGGAGAGCCCGCGCTCCACCAGGTAACGCCAACCGCCCAGGGCAACGGCCACTGCCGCCGCCGCGAGGATGGCCAACACACTCAGCCTTGCCTTGTTTCCCCGGGCCGTCAGCAGCGTGGCCGCCACCGCGGCAAGGATCGCGAGCCAGCTTGCCCGGCTATCGGTGGACAGCACGAAGGTCGCGAGGATCGCCAGCGCGAGCCAGCGCAGCACCTGCTGCCAACGCCGGAGCACCGGCACCTGCATCATCCAGACGATGGCGGCACCAAACGCGTAGGCCGCGATATTGGGATTGTTGAGCAGGCCGAACGCCACCACGCGCCCCTGATCCCGCCAGTCCAGCGTGTTCAGATGACGCCACGGAAACATCGCCATCGCCACCAGCGCGGCACACGCCAGACCGATGCCTCCCCAGTACAACAGCCTGCTTAGCAGCAAGGGATAGTTGCGCGCCACCGCGGCCCAGCTGAACACGAACAGTGCGATGTAGGCCACCACGAAGGTCGCGTCTCCGACGTGACCGTAATTGGCCCACAGCGACGAAACCATGATCCAGGCCAGCAGCACCAGCAGCAACGGCCCTTCGCTGGCGACCACGGCCTGCCGCATGAAATCGCGGACATGCTTCGCCATCCACCACACGGCCGGTAGCGCGAACAGCAGCAGCAGGCTCATGTGATAGGGCTTGCCGGGATTCCACACCTTGTCGCCCACCGGACTGGCGGCCATGCCGACAACCAGCCACCACATGCCCAGCAGCAGCCAGCGCGTTGCCCACTTCGGCAAATCGAGGCGCAAACGGGTCAATGGCAATCGGGTATCGGTCACGCTTGTCCTTTCGTTTCAATGATGTCGGCCACTGGCGCAGGCATGATGCCCGAACGCAACTGAAAAGCGGCAAACCACCGGGCGAAGGCGCGCCCGCTAGAATCGCGCCATGCCCATCTTGCCCTTCACCCTCGCCGTCATTGCCCGCAACGAAGCCGGCGTGATCGCACGCTGCCTGGACAGCGTGCCGTTCGCCGCGGAGAAACTGGTGGTGGATTCCGGCAGCGAAGACGGCACCGTGGCGGTGGCGCAAGCGCATGGCGCGCGCGTGGTGCACCAGGACTGGCTGGGCTTCGGGCTGCAACGCAACTTCGCCACCACGCAATGCAGCCACGACTGGATCCTGGTGCTGGACGCCGACGAATGGCTGTCGCCGGAGCTCGCCGCGGAACTGGAACGCGGATTGCCTGCGCTGATGTCCGGTGACGCCGCCGGTGCCGTGTTGCGTCGACGCACCATCTACATGGGCCGTCCATTGCGCTGGTATCGGCCCAGCGTGGGCGAGAAGCTCGCGCGCTTCTACCATCGCGGCCGTGCGCGCTGGACGGATGCACGCGTGCACGAATCACTGCGCCTCGAGGGCCGTGCGCCGGTATTCGATGCGCCCTTCGAGCACGCCAACAACCCGACCCTGGTACACAAGCAGCTCAAGGTGCTGCGTTACTCGGAACTGAAATGCCGCGACTGGCTGGACAAGCGCAAGCCCGTGCGGATGTGGCAGGCACCCTTCGTGTACCTGCTGGCCTTCCTCAAGGACTACGTATTCCGGCTGGCCTTCCTCGACGGCTGGCGCGGCTTCCTGATCGCGCAGACCGCAGCCAGCTATGCGCTGTACAAGCGCATGCGCTACTACGAGATGGCGAACAACCCTGCGTCGGTCGCCGAGGCGGCCGACGCATTGGAAAAGCACCACATCGAACGCTGACCTGCACGCAACCACAGACCCCGGGATGGCGAACCCGCTTGGCACGTTCGCCTCCTCTTCCCTACGGGGAGAGTATTGAGGTGATGGGTCAAAGCTTGCCTCGCACTCGTCAAAGCGAGCTTTGCTTCGATGCAAAATCCTCGCAAGGACCACCCCTCACCCCGGCCCTCTCCCCAAAGCGGAGAGGGAGAAAAGCTAAGCTACCCGCCTCCCCCGAATACCTTCCATCATGCCCAAGCACTACCTCCTCTACGGCTCCGAGCGCTATGCGCTGGCGATCCTGCGCCCGATCCAGGCGGCAATCCGCGCGCGCGGCGACGAGGCGGCATGGTTCTTCGACGGCCCCGGTGCAGAGGACCTGCATGCCGACGAGCGCCTGCTGACGGTACGGGAAGTGCGCGCATGGAAGCCGCTGGCGGTGATCACCTCGTCCAACGCCGTGCCGCATTTCTTCCCCGGCGTGAAGGTGGAAACCTTCCACGGCTTTGACGCAGGCAAGCCGCGGCACATCTACGTGCGCGGCTTCTTCGACCTGTATTGCACCACCGGCCCGCGCGACACCGCGCAGTTCCAGGCACTGGCCGACCAGCTCGGCCATTTCAGCGTGATCGAGACGGGCTTCCCCAAGATCGACCCCTTCATGCGCGAACTCGGCGGCGCCATTCCGCCGGTGCAGGCGCCGCCGGTGATCCTCTACCACTCCACCTTCTCGCCTTCATGGAGCGCGGCCGAGACGCTGTACGAGGAAGTGAAGCGGCTGTCGCGCGACGGCCGCTGGCGCTGGATCGTCAGCTTCCATCCGAAGATGAACCCGGAAACCGTGGCCAAGTTCAAGGCGTTGCAGAACGCCTACCTGAGCTTCGCCGAGAACGACAACATCCTGGAGCTGTTCGGCCAGGTGGACATGATGTGCTCGGACACCAGCTCCGCGCTCAACGAGTTCCTGCTCACGGGCAAGCCCGTGGTGACCTTCAACAATCGCCGCCCCGGCCCGCAGCTGATCGACATCCACGACGCGAAGGATTTCGAGCCGGCGATCGAACGCGCCTTGAGCCGGCCGCCCGAGTTGATGCAGGCCATCCGCGATTACGCCGATGCCATCCATCCTTATCGCGACGGCCGCTCCAGCGAACGCGTGCTGGATGCCATCGATACCTTCGTCGCCCGCGGCGGCAGGAACCGCCGCGCCAAACCGGGCAACCTGTGGCGCAAGCTGAAGATCCGCCGCCGCATCGGCTACTGGGGGCCGGCACGCTGGCCGCGTTGAACGCATAGGAGCGCACCCTGTGCGCGAAAGCCCTCCGGCTTGATCGAAGCCAAGGCATTCGCGCACAGAGTGCGCTCCTACAGGTAGGCGCGGCTAGAATCGCGCCGTTGCCCCCATGAGCCAGCCCGTGACCCTCAGCCCCTACAGCCGCTCCGAACACCTGCGCTCGCTCTGGCCGTGGCTGCCGCTGTGGACGGCGGTGGCCTTGCTGGCGATCTTCGCGCACGGCCCGATGCCGCTGTATTCCACGCGGACCCTGGCCGTGGCGTGGGAGATGTGGCACGGCCACCATTGGCTGGTGCCGCATATCAACGGCATGCCATACAGCGAGAAGGCGCCGCTGCTGTTCTGGCTGATCCATGCCGGCTGGTGCGTGTTCGGCGTGAGCGACGTGTGGCCGCGCGTACTCGAGGTGATCTTCGGCGGCGCCGAGCTGGTGCTGGTTTCGCTGATTGCGCGCCGCCTGTTTCCCAATCGCGCCTGGATGGCCAAGGCTGCGCCGTGGACGCTGCTGGCGCTCAGCTACAGCTTCCTGTTCGGCCTGCAGATCATGTACGACGTGCTGCTGGCGGTGTGGGCGCTGGCAGCGCTGTTGTGCCTCACCCCGACCACGCGCCGCGAGGAACCGCGCTGGTGGCTGTTCGGCCTGTGCATCGGCTTCGGCCTGCTCACCAAGGGACCGGTGATGCTGCTGCACGTCGTGTTCCCGTGGCTGCTCGGTCCGTTCTGGAGCGGCTTTGCCCGCACGCATCGCACGCGCTGGTACGGATGCGGTGTGCTGGCCATCCTGCTGGGCCTGGTCATGCTGGTGGCGTGGGCGGTGCCGGCAGGTTTCGCAGGCGGACCGGCCTACATGCACCGGCTGCTCTTCAGCCAGACGGCGGCGCGCGTGGTGCACGGCGTGCAGACGGCCGAACCGCTGCAAAGCCATGCCCGCCCGGTGCTCTGGTACGTGCTGATGCTGCCGGCACTGCTGTTCCCCTTTTTCGCATGGCCGCGTGCCTGGGTGGCACTGGCCACGCTGCGCAAGCCGCTGGAGCCGGGCCTGCGCTTCGCACTCGCCTGGGTGCTGCCTACCTTCCTGGTGTTCTCGCTGGTGCGCGGCAAGCAGATGTACTACCTGCTGCCGGAACTCGCCGGCACGATGCTGCTGCTCACCGCGGCCATCGCGATACTGCGCGAACGCAGGCCGCGGCTCGCCGGCACCGGCTGGCTGGGCACATGGCCGCTGGGTATCGGCAGCCTTGCGTTCGCGCTGCTGCTGTTCGCACTGCCGAACCTGGTGGCGGGCAACCAGCTGCATGGCGAGTGGCCCGATGCCTGTGCGCCGTACAGCCGCTACTTCGCCGTGGTGTTCCTGCTGCTGGGCCTGCTGCTGCTGCTGCGCGGGCGCGGCGAGCTGCGCCGCCTGGCGGTAGCGGGGCTGGTCGGTACGCTGGCACTCAACACCTTGTTCACCCTCACCATGTGGCCGCGTTACGAACTGCGCCCCACTGCGCAGCTGCTTGGCGAGACGGAGCAGGCCGGCCGCGCCGTCGGCTACATCGGCAACTACGAGGGCGAGTTCCACTTTCAGGGTCGACTGACGCAACCGATCCAGGAGTTGAACGGCAACAAGCAGATCGCCGCGTTCGCACAGACACATCCCGAGGGTGTGATCGTGGAGCACCCGGAAAAGCTCGACGCCCAGGCCATGCGCTACGGGTTGCTGATCCAGCCGTTCCGCTCCTCATGGATCGTGGTGTGGCCCGCCGCCACCCTCGCCGACCTGCGCAGCGGCACGACGCCACCCGAGCCGGCGCAACCGCCGCAGATCTACTCCCCCGACAGCAGCCCATCGCGCGCGCAACCGTGAACAAGGACGCCCTGATCGCCAGCCTGCGCAGCCAATGCAACGGTCCGCGCGACGGGGCGTTGCTGCGCTATGCCTTGGGCGATGCGCTGCTCGACATGGGCGACGCCGCCGGGGCGGCCGCAGAATTTCGCCACGCCTTGCGCTTCGATGCACGCTATTCCGCTGCATGGAAATTGCTCGGCAAGGCGTGTCTCTCCCTGGATGACCGTGCCGGCGCTGCCGAAGCGTGGCGGCATGGCATTGCCGTGGCGCAGGCACGTGGCGACAAGCAGGCGGAGAAGGAAATGGCCGTGTTCTTGCGGCGGGCGGAGCGCGAGACGGGCGGCTGACTGCCGCCGTGGGTGACTCGCGCCGCCCGTGCTTCGTACGAAAGAAACCTGCGGGAACCTGGGTACAACTATCGCCTACGCGATGGACAATGCGGGTCATCGCGCCATATCCGAGCCGCAAAGTCTTCATCCTGCCCTGCCCGCCCGGGTCGGCATCCCGCAATGATCGCACCCGCCCGTCATGCACGGGATCGACATCTCCTGTGCGCGACCGGTGGAAGCGGAATCACCGCCTGCGCTGTCGCGATGCACCCAACTTGCGCGTAAGCGTGTTGCGGCCTACCCCCAGAGCCGCCGCCGCGTTCTGCCGATGACCGCCATGCGCGGCCAAGGCCGCTTCCAGCAGTACGCGATCGAGCGCCTCACGGGCACGGACGTGGATGTCGGCCTCGCCATCGGCCAAGGCTTGCTCGGCCCAGGTGCGCAACGCATCGCTCCAATCGCCCGCGACACCGGACGACGGCGAGGCACCAAGATCCGCCGGCAGGATTTCCGCGCCGGGTGCGATCACCGCCAAGCGACGGCAGAGATTTTCCAGTTCGCGTACGTTGCCGGGGAAATCGCGTTGCGCCAGCGCCTTCAGCGTGGCCCTGGCGAAACGCTTGGGTGGCAGCTTGAGCTCCTGCGCGGCAGCGGCGAGAAAGTGTTGGCCCAGCAGCGGAATGTCCGCGCGTCGTTCGCGCAGCGCGGGCAGTGCGATGCGCACCACGTCGAGTCGGTGCTTGAGATCGGCGCGGAATTGTCCGCTGGCCACCCGCGCGTCCAGATCCTGGTGAGTGGCGGCCACGATGCGCACATTGCAGCGGATCAGCTCGCGGCCGCCCACGCGGTAGAACTCTCCGCCGGCGAGCACGCGCAGCAGGCGCGTCTGCAGCGCCAGCGGCATGTCGCCGATTTCGTCGAGGAACAGCGTGCCGCCTTCGGCCTGCTCGAAGCGGCCCGTCACCCTTCGCTGCGCACCGGTGAAGGCACCCGCCTCGTGGCCGAACAATTCGCTCTCCAGCAATTCGGAGGGAATCGCCGCGGTGTTGAGCGCCACGAAGGCACGGTCGCGCCGCGCGCTCTCCTCGTGCAGCGCACGCGCCACCAGCTCCTTGCCGGTGCCGGTTTCGCCGGTGACCAGCACGTTGAGGTCGCTGGCGGCCACGCGACCGATCAGGCGGAACACTTCGCGCATCGGTGCGCTTTCGCCGAGCAGCGCATGCGTGGCCACCGTCGACTGGGCCGGTGCCGCGGATTGAGCACCGTCGGCCAGCACGCGGCGCACCGTGGCCACCGCCTGGTCGAGGTCGAACGGCTTGGCCAGGTAATCCGCCGCGCCCGCGCGATAGGCCGCAGCAGTGGTAGCCACGTCGGTGAACGCGCTCATCACGATCACCGGGCCGATGCCCTGCGCCTTGAGTTCTTCGAGCAAGGTCAAGCCGCTTTCGCCCGGCATGCGCACGTCGGTGACGAGCAGCGCGGGCCGGCTCTTGCGAAGCGCCGCCCGCACCGCATCGACCGTGTCGAATTCGCGCACCGCGAGCCCGGCATCGCGCAATGCCGCGGCCAGCACGAAGCGCACGCCGCGATCGTCGTCGGCTATCCAGATTTCGTCATTCATGCCCACGCTCCAACGGCAGGTACAGCGAAAACACCGTCTCGCCCGGACGGCTGGTGCAGCGCAGCTCGCCGCCATGTTCGCGGACGATTTCGCGCGACAGCGCCAGGCCAAGGCCCGTGCCGTCGGCGCGGCCCGACACCAGGGGCTCGAACAGCGTGTCGCGCAATTCCGCCGGCACGCCGCAGCCATCGTCGATCACGTCCACGCGCAAGGCGCTGCGCAGCACGCGCGCGCCGGCACGCACGCCATGCTCCGCCCGCGTGCGCAAGACCAGCGTGCGCGCACCCGCTTCCACCGCGTTGCGCGCAAGGTTGAGAAACACCTGTTGCAGGCGATCCGCGTCACCATGCACGTCGGGCAGGCTGGGGTCGTAATCGTGGCGCAGGCGCGGCGGCGAAGGTTCGGCCTGCAGCAGGTCACTCAGGCGGTCGAGCAGTTGGTGGATGCCCACCGCACCCAGCCGGGCGGCGCCATCGTGATGCAGCAGCCGGTTCGCCAGCGCGGCGAGGCGATCCGCCTCGTCGATGATCAGACCTGCCAGCGCCTGCAGCTCCGCACCATCGACGCGACGCTGCAGCAGCTGCGCCGCCCCGCGCAGGCCGGCCAGCGGGTTCTTCACCTCGTGCGCAAAGCCGCGCAGCGTGGCGGACAACGGCGACGCCGTGCGCGAGCGCTCGGCCAGCGGATGCACCTCGACCAGCAGGCCGCCATCGCCGTCGGGCTGGAGGACGATATCAGCCTGCAACGTGCGCTCGTCGAACGCGGAAAGCGTCGCCTCGCGCAACTGCACGAAGCGCGATTCGTCCAGCGCGCGCCGCGCCTGCGCCAGTTCGTCCGGCGCACGCAGCCACAAAGCCAGTGGCTGCCCGACCGCGCTGCGCATGCCGCTGCCCAGCAACTCGGCCAGCGCACCGTTGAGCCAGCGCACGCGCAAGTCAGCGTCGACCTTGGCTATTCCGGTCGTCAGCTGCTCCGCCCACGTCTGCCATGCTTCGTTGCGCATTGCACCATCATGGGACGTGCGCGGAAATGGTGCAATGGCAGACGGATTGGCAGTCTTGCATTGCCTGACTTTGTCGCGGCAACTTAACCCCGTCGCGAACCAAACGGGCGGTTGGTACGACGTATCGGCAAATCACACGCCAGACCACTGGCGTCAATCCCGCGAAATCTCATTCGACGCGAACAGCGATGCATTTGCCTTCTTGGCAGCGTATCGCTCCGTCTTGTATCGGGGCAGGCTTGGACCGGTTCGCAAAAGGCGTTAAGCCACGACTCGTGGCTTAACGCCGTCAAGGCGCTCAAAAGGGGCATATTCTCGGTCGTGACCTGCCCATTAAGCGCTTGGTCGTTGTCGCGAGTACCGTTCGATTACGCTTCGAAAGCACTCGTTACCGCACGAATTGGCCGCCGGGTCCGGATTTCTTCAAAAGTCGACTGACGGCATCCGCTGCGGGGAAATTGGATTCCAGGCAATTGGGCGCGGCCTGAGCAATCGATTCACCCGCACTTTGCTTCACCGGGGTTGCCAGAAACGCGTGCATCTCGCCCTGGTGCGGCCCGCTGCACACGATTGCCATGCCTCCGATTTGTCCGCGGCTATTGATTTTGGCGGCGAAGGTCGCGAACAGGCTGGGACCGGCAGGGAACAGCGTGTTGAGGTCGGTCATCACGCCGTTCTGCCAGATGAAGGCATGAGACCAGTAGAAGTTGGAGTTCCACTCACCCCCCACTACTTGGTCCTGGTTGTTGTTGCCGAAGGCTATGCCCGCAACATCTCCCGGCAGGAGTCCGAGCACCGTGGTGAGTTTGGTGGTGCCTGTGCCTTTGACAATCTGCCAAATCGCGCCAGTTTGGGTAGTTCCGTCAGCACTACCGACGGTTCCGACGATTTGGCCCTGGTTGTTGATGTTCTCACCGAAGCCGCCGGTTCCGAGGTCAGAAAGCGCAGACGCAGTGCGGTTTTCCCACAATATGCCGTGAATGGGTCCGCTGCAGTTTCCCGAGTAGCCTACGGCCTGACCAAGATCGTTGATCCAAAATGCGAACCCGTCTGGATCGCCATCTACCGTAGGAAGCGCGTGGGCCTTGCCGTTTTCCCACAACACCGGCAGTTGAACCCGATTATTAGTGGTGCCGGCCTGGCATGAGGTATCCACCGCACCGTTTTCTGCCATTCCAACGATTTGTCCATGGTTGTTAATCGCGCTCGCCTCCCCGTTATTTCCGCCTAGTGTTGGGAGGGCGCTCATCTGGAAGGGCTGCCAAAGAAACGGAAGACACGTAAGGTGGGTGCCGAATCCGCAAATGTCTTCGCCGTTCGGGTCCGGGACAGCCGTTTCGGAATCACCCACTACCTGCGCGAGGTCGTTGATCTCGCCAAAGTTCATCCAACTGTTCGGTCCGCCGAGCGTGCCGAGGTCAACGTAGTATCCGTCGACGTTTATCAGTGCGCGTCCGTTTAAGGGTACCCCGGATAGCGAATCCCCCTGCCCCGGTAGAAAGTTCCCAGCCATGATCTCCGACCAGCCCTCGTCGTTGACGGACATGACCATCGAATAATTGTCATTCTTCGGAACGCCCAGATCGGTAACTTGGTAGCTCACCTGAGCGAAGGCATTGCCAAAGCAAGTCAGAGCAAACACCGTAGCGCAAGGCATCCAGAGATAGCGCAGCTGCTTGAACATGTTCATATTTTTGCCTCCCACGAAGTTTCAGTTCCGATCCCCAGGTTCCTGACAACGCAGCCCTCCACGCGAGCGCCAGCTGGACGGAGCTCGCATCGCGACGGGCGGGACGATAGTACAACCAGTTGTAGTTTGCAACTAGTTTTAGTGTCGTAGAATGGCGCCGGACTGTCCATTCGAGTTGGAAGCAGCGTGCGCACGAGTCATAGATCCGAATGCGTCATCAACCAAACGCTCGAAGTGCTTGGCGATCAATGGACTTTGCTCGTCATCCGCGACATCGTTTTCGTTAATCGAAGGCATTTCCGCGAACTCCTGACCAAATCTTTGGAGGGAATCGCATCGAATATCCTTGCCGACCGACTTCGAAAGCTTGTCGAGCAAGGGATCATCACCAAGTCCGATGACCCCACCCATAAACAGAAGGCGATTTATAGCCTTACGGAGAAAGGCATCGCACTGGTTCCTCTTCTGTTGGAAATGGCTGCATGGGGACACGAATATTTGCCCACTTCAAAATTACAAGGGCGGGCTCGCACCTTGAAAGAAGGTGGGCCTGAAATACGCGCGGAATTCATGAATGAACTTCGGAAAATGCATCTTCCGGCATCAGGATGAGCTGCTGAGCTACCCATGTTGAGCAGTCCGTCCGTTATACGACTGGCCCACTAGACCGGCTTTAGTGCCGTCCCATTGCACACACTATGGGTGTCATATCGGGGCGCTTTTGCAAATCCGCACCATAGATAACTCATTGACCCAAAGAACACGCACAGGTTATGCGTCTTAATAGACGCGATAGTCTGTGTCGGCACGCGGTTAAATGCACAAACCATGGGGCGCTAAAACGTACGGACTTTGGAGTTCTGTCCAGGGTTCTAGTTGGCGAGAAGGTCAGGTACCGCCGACAGCAGACACCAACAGCCCATGCACCTGGGGGGACACGAGCTGTCCGACCCCTTTGAGTGGTCATGGCAATGTTTGATGTAGTGGCTATTCGTGCGAGCCACTGTCGGCCCTAAGGTACGAAAGCAACCATGCAGCGACGGCACCCAGCTGCACGTCAGACCGGGTTGACGCACATGCGGTGCTGCCGTGTGTCCCGACCGTTGCGACCCCGTTGCCCTGCCAGCCCATGGAGCATCCACATGAAGCCTTTCCGCCGAAATCCGATTTCATACTTCTCGGCAGCCGGTCTGCTGCTGGTGTGCATGGCGTCCATGCAAGCCTCCGCCGCCATGTCTGCAGCATCAGTCGCAGTACTCCCTCCCGGTTACACGATGGCGTACACCGGCGACCCGCACGATTTCGACTATTTCCAGGGCGCCTGGACGACTCGGCAACGCCGGCTGGTCAAGCGTGATGTGGGCAGCAAGGGACCTTGGGAGGCGTTCCCGGCCACGCTGTGCATGGCCGAGTATCTCGACGGCAAAGCCACGGTGGACGAGCTGTATTTTCCGACCAAGGGCTGGGCCGGTCTGACCCTGCGCTTGTTCGATCCTGCCAAGCGGCAGTGGTCGATCTACTGGGTAAGCAGTGCCGATGGCAGGATGAGCCCCGCCATGGTTGGCGGCTTCCACGGCAACCACGGCGAGTTCTATGGCGAAGACCAGGACCAAGGTCAGCCGGTGAAAGTACGCTTCCTGTGGACCAAGCTCGATCCCGACCATGCTCGATGGGAGCAGTCGTTCTCTTACGACGATCGTACTTGGGAAACCAATTGGATCGCTGATTTCGTGCGCGCAAACCCAGCCGATACCTGCACGCACGGCCGCCCAAATCGGTGATCGGGCAACACTGACACGAGACGACGAGCAGCGTGTGCTCGTCGTCCCTTCCTTCCGCCGGTCAGAGCGCGTAGTACATCTGGAACTCCAGCGGGTGCGTGCTGGCGCGGTAGCGGGTGACTTCCTGCATCTTCACCGCGATATAGGCGTCGATGAAGTCGTCGGTGAACACACCGCGCGCGATTCGTTCAGCGCGCGCCGCGCCTGCGACAGTTCGTCCGCGCAACCACAAAGCCAGCGGCTGTCCGACCGCGCTGCGCATGCCGCTGCCCAGCAATTCTGCCAACGCACCATTGAGTCAACGCACGCACAACCCGGCACAGACCCGGGCCACCCTGATCGCCAGCTGCTCTACCCACGCCCGCCAAGCTTCGTCGCGCATTGCGCCATCATGGGATGTGCGCAAAGTTGGAGCAATGCTTTATTTCATCAACGACAGTGCGAGTTCGACGTGGTCGGGATATGTTGCGTAGTAGCGCATGCGCAGGAAGCGGCCATCCGGGTCGACGCTGATGTTGCGCCTGCCTTTCCCGCGCAGCGTGGGCAGCGCCTTCGTCAATTGCAGTTGCCAAGCCGCTGCGGTCGTGGCAGTGGCACGGGTGCGCAGCAGCCAGGCCATCAGGCGCAGGCTGGCGGCATAGTCCTGGTTGCGTGCGGCGTATTGCGTGAAGGCCGGTGCTGCGATGCGCGCAAGGACGAAGCCGCCGGCATTGGAGAGGGTGTCGAAAAAATCATTCCGCACGGTCAACAAGCTTGCCATCGGCAGTGGACGATCAGCCAATGCGTCAGATTGCAGGCTGGGCTGGCAAGCCCAAGCGTATGTCGGCGCTTGCAAGCGGAAATCGCGATTGTCGAACATCACGGCCGTTTGCAGTCGCTCGAAGACGTTCTGCCTACCGCTGTTTCCTTCATGCATGATGGCTACAAAATCGGCAAACTCTTGTTGCATCGGCATGCACAAGCTGACGTCACCTTGCGTCGGCAGCGCAAAAGCCCGCATGCATTCATCCGGTATCACCTGATCCTTCGGCAATTCGCCCAGCATGCCGGCAAGCGCGCGCTCATCGGCTTCCATCCATACCGCAGTGAGCATTGCACCGAGGACCGTGTTGGTGTGTGCATGCAGGCGACGTAAGCCGGCTGCCTGATGGCAGACGGCCACCAGCGCCTGCGCTTGCCGTCCGTCGACGAAATCGGCAACGGTGGCGGTAAGCAACAAGTCTTCCGTGTTCTGAAATCCTGGCGACAGCGCGAATGCATAGACACTGCGCGGCTGATCGTCCCACAACTCGTCCGCCGTGTTCACGGCTTCGACCTGCGCCAGCCGACCCGACTGGCGCGCCAGCAGATCGCGCAACGGCTGGCCTTCGGCGCGCACCTTGGCGAGGCAATCATGCTCGCCGATCGCGCAGAGCCGCCGGTACTCTGCGTTACTGATGGCTGGGCGCTTCGAGTATTGCGTGGCGGCCAGCGGCCTGTAGATCATCGCCGTCATCGATGGATTGGCCGGCATGTGGCTGGCCCAGTCCTGCATGTGCGCACGCTCCTGCGCGTATGCCGCATCGATGCGATCCGCGGGTACGTCGTAATCGATCAGCCACAACAGCGGCCACGCATTGCGACCCGGTGGCATCGTTGCAGGCTGCAACAGCCTGAGCGCTTCGGCCTGTGCTGGCGTGGGCGGACGCAGGCGGCCCCACGCGAACGCGCCGAACAGCACGAACAGTGCGATACCGGCGAGCGCACCCAGCACAATGAAAACCTGCCGCATGTCTTCCCCCCACCGCTGCGCGACCACGGAGGATAGCGGAAACGACAACGGGCGCCGCAGCGCCCGTTGCCTTGCCACCTCACGCGGAAATTACAGCGCGTAGTACATCTGGAACTCCAGCGGGTGCGTGCTGGCGCGGTAGCGGGTGACTTCCTGCATCTTCACCGCGATGTAGGCGTCGATGAAGTCGTCGGTGAACACGCCGCCGGCCTTGAGGAAGTCGCGGTCCTTGTCCAGCGCTTCCAGCGCCTGGTCGAGGCTGGAGCACACCTGCGGGATGTTCTTCTCTTCTTCCGGCGGCAGGTCGTAGAGGTCCTTGTCGGCCGGCGCGCCCGGGTCGATCTTGTTGAGGATGCCGTCGAGGCCGGCCATCATCAGTGCGGTGAACACCAGGTAGCCGGAGTTCATCGGATCGGGGAAGCGCACCTCGATGCGACGGCCCTTCGGACTCGCCACGTAGGGAATGCGGCAGCTCGCCGAGCGGTTGCGCGCGGAATACGCCAGCATCACCGGCGCCTCGAAGCCCGGCACCAGGCGCTTGTAGCTGTTGGTGGTGGAGTTGGCGAAGGCGTTGATCGCCTTGGCGTGCTTGAAGATGCCGCCGATGTACCACAGCGCGGTCTGGCTGAGGCCGCCGTAGAGGTCGCCGGCGAACAGGTTCTCGCCGTTCTTTGCCAGCGACTGGTGCACGTGCATGCCGCTGCCGTTGTCGCCCACGATGGGCTTGGGCATGAAGGTGACGGTCTTGCCGTTCTGGTGCGCCACGTTCTTGATGACGTACTTCATCGTCATCAGCTCGTCGGCCTTCTGAACCAGCGTGTTGAACCTCACGCCGATCTCGCACTGGCCGGCATTGGCCACCTCGTGGTGGTGCACCTCGACCTTCTGGCCCAGCGACTCCAGCACCTTGCACATGTCGGCGCGCAGGTCGCCCAGCGTGTCCACCGGCGACACCGGGAAGTAGCCGCCCTTCACCCCGGGACGATGGCCCATGTTGCCGTCTTCGTACTTGAAGCGCGTGCTCCACGCGGCCTCGTTCGACTCGATCTCGTAGAACACGCGACCCATGTCGTTCTGCCAGCGCACCGAGTCGAAGATGAAGAACTCCGGCTCCGGCCCGAAGAAGGCGGTGTCGGCGATGCCGGTGGACTTGAGGTAGGCCTCGCCGCGCTTGGCGATCGAGCGCGGGTCGCGGCCATAGGCCTGCAGGGTGCTGGGCTCCAGCACGTCGCAATGCAGGATCAGCTGGGTGTGCTGGCTGAACGGGTCGAGGTAGGCGGTCTCCGGGTCAGGCATCAGGATCATGTCCGACTCGTTGATGCCCTTCCAGCCGGTGATCGAGGAGCCGTCGAACATCTTGCCGTCCTCGAAGGTCGACTCGTCGATGGCGTGCGCCGGGAAAGTGACGTGGTGGTGCTTGCCAAGCATGTCGGCGAAGCGGAAGTCGACGAACTCGACCTCGTGTTCAACGATCAGGTCGAGCACTTTCTGGGCAGTCATGGCGGAACCTCGTGGTGGTTGATGACCGGTTGTGAGCAAAGGCCATGCCATGCGCACAAAGCCTTTGCCAGCAATGGATTATGCAGCGGCAATGATCAGGGGAAACCCCATTACGGGGCAAAAACGAACGGGTGTTGCACCAGTTTGGATCTTGGCAAAGCCCGACTTGCATCTCGCAACCGGCCCCCAGGATCCGCCAAAGCATGACATCGGGAAGTCGCGGACTGCATTTAAGCTACATCTCTTTTCTTGCCGCTATCGGCACGTCCACCTGACGGAGCGCACCCGTGACCGACCTGCTCAACATCATCCTGCTCGGCATCATCGAGGGCATCACCGAATTCCTGCCGATCTCCTCCACCGGCCACCTGCTGATCGCCGAGCACTGGCTGGGCGCACGTTCGGATCTGTTCAACGTGGGCATCCAGGCCGGTGCGATCCTGGCTATCACCCTGGTGTACTGGAAGCGCATCTGGCAATTGCTGACGCAATGGCGCGACCCGGCCACGCGCGACTATCTGTTCAAGCTGACGGTGGCGTTCCTGATCACCTGCGTGCTGGGCCTGTTCGTCACGCATTACGGCTTCAAGCTGCCGGAAACGGTGACGCCTATCGCCTGGGCCTTGGTCATCGGCGGCTTCTGGATGATCGGGGCGGAAGCGCTGGCCGCACGCCAACCGGACCGCCGCGAGGTGACCTGGACGGTGGCGATCCTGGTGGGCATCGCGCAGATGGTGGCGGGCGTGTTCCCGGGCACCTCGCGCTCCGGCGCCACCATCTTCGCCGCCATGCTGTTCGGTACCAGCAACCGCGCCGCCGCCACCGAATTCGCCTTCCTGGTCGGTATCCCGACCATGTACGCGGCTACCGGCTATGAGCTGTTGAAGGTATGGAAGAGCGGCGGTGCGGCGCATGAGGACTGGACCGCATTGGGCGTGGGCTTCCTGGTCTCGCTGATCGTGGGCTTCATCGCGGTGAAGTGGCTGCTGGGCTACATCCGCACGCATCGCTTCACGGTATTCGCGGTCTACCGCATCGCGCTTGGCGCGGCCTTGCTGTTGTTGATGCCGGCGGGCGTTTGAGCAGCACTGCCGTTGATGTCGGCGGGCGCCTGAACGGCGCCCTTGGGCGGCAGTGCCATGCCCAGCTTGCAGGCAGGCAGGTTGGTGCGCTCGAACAGCTCGTGCACCCATTCGAGGAAGGCCTGCACGCGCGCGGACAGGTGCTTCTTCTGCGGGTAGACCAGCCACACCGGTGAACCGGTGCAGATGGCGTCCTCCATGATCACCTGCAGCTTGCCCATGCCGATGGCGCAGGCGGCCAGCCAGTGCGGCACCTGGATGATGCCCAGCCCCGCCATCGCCGCCTGGATCACCGACTCGCCATCGTTGATCAACAGGTGCGCGTCCACCTCCAGCGCGATGCGGCCGTCCGGCGTGTCGAACTGCCACTGGTAGGCGCGGCCGTTGGTGGGATAGACGTAGTTGATGCAGCGATGCTGCTTCAGGTCCTCAATGGTGACCGGCGTACCGTGCCGCGCCAGGTACGCGGGTGCGGCGCACAGCACGTTGCTGAAGTAGCCCAGCTTGCGGGCGATCAGGTTGGAGTCCTCCAGTTCGCCCATGCGGATCGCGCAATCGATACCTTCTTCGATCAGGCCGATGTTGCGGTCGCTCATCGACAGCTCCAGCCGGATGTCCGGGTAGCGCGCCTCGAAATCGGCCAGGTTCGGGATCAATGCAGCGCGCCCCACCGAGACGTTCACCGCCACGCGCAGCTTGCCGCTGGGCTTGGTGCGCGCGTAGTTCAGCGCATCCACCGCTTCGCCGAGATCGGCCAGGATCGCCTTGCAGCGCTGGTAGAACGACTCGCCGTCGTCGGTGAGCCGCAGCGCCCGCGTGCTGCGGAACAGCAGGCGCACCCCGATCTGCTCTTCCAGCCGCGATACGGCGCGGCTTACCCCGGATGGGGTCATGCCCAACTGCACGGCGGCGGCCGCGAAACTTCGGGCTTCCACCACGCGGACGAAGCTCGATATTGCCGAAAAATCTTCCATGAATGTCATTGTGACGTCATTCGTGCGTGGCTGTCACGAGTGGAGTTCATGAAATGGGGTTTTTCTGTACTCATCGGTATATCTATTATTCGCCTCCCCATCGTGCTGCATCGCCGCACGAACCCCACTCAGGGAGAGTGAACATGAAGAAGAACCTGATCCTGTCCGGCCTCGTCGTCGCGACCGTTGCCAGCAGTTGGGCCTTGCTCGGAGAGCATGGCGGCAGCCACGCCCAGGGCGTCGGGGCCGGCACCGCCCTGCCCGAGGTGACCGTGGCCCGGGCGCTTGTGCGCCCGGTAAGCAACAGCGCCGACTTCACCGGCCGAGTGCAGGCGGTGGACAGCGTGGAGTTGCGCCCGCGTGTGGGCGGCTACGTCGATTCCGTGGCGTTCAAGGAAGGCGCGCTGGTGCACAAGGGCGACGTGCTGTTCCGCATCGACCCGCGTCCCTTCCAGGCCGAAGTGGATCGGCTCACCGCCACGCGCACCCAGGCACTGGCCGAACATGCGCTGGCCGAGATCAATGCCCAGCGCGCACAGCGCCTGCTCGAGCAACATGCGATCGCACAGCAGGAAGCCGACAGCCTGGCCACGGCCGCGCAAAGCGCCGGTGCGGCACTGGCCGCCGCCGACGCCGCGCTCGCCACGGCCAAGCTCAACCTTGGCTACACCGAGGTGCACTCGCCCATCGACGGCCGTGTCAGCAATGTGCGGATCACCCCCGGCAACCTTGTCGGCAGCGGTGACGTCTTGACCAGTGTGGTCTCGGTGAACCCCGTGTACGTGTATTTCGACGTGGACGAACACACCTGGCTGAAGCTCGACCATGCGCGCGCCGACGCCGCACACGACGGCAACAGCCCGCGCGTCGAGGCTGCAATGGAACTATCCGACGAGAACGGCTATCCGCACGCCGGCCGCATCGACTTCGTCGACAACCAGCTGCACACCGACTCCGGCACCATGCGGCTGCGCGCGGTGTTCGACAACAGGGACAGCCTGTTCACTCCCGGCCTTTACGCGCGCATCCGCCTGCAGAGCGGCCAGCCGCAGCCGCGCCTGCTGATCGACGATCGCGCGGTGGGCACCGACCTCGGCAACCAGTTCGTCTATGTGGTCGACGCCCAGCACAAGGTGCAATACCGCAAGGTCAGCACCGGTGCGTTGTTCCATGGCCTGCGCGTGATCGACAACGGCCTGGCGCCCGGCGACGTGGTGGTGGTGAACGGCCTGCAGCGCGTGCGTCCCGGCGCCGAAGTGAATCCGCAGCAGGTGGCGATGGACTACCAGCTCGACAAGCAGGACAAGGCGGTGGTGGAAGCCGGTGCCGATGACAAATCGGCCGATGACAAATCGCGTACGGCGATGACCAAACCGCCGGCTCACGAATCGCAAGGCTGAGCTCGCCCTTGCCCCTCTCCCCGCTGGAGAGAGGAGCCAAGGTGTGGGAGCCAATCCCACGCAAGCGCCGCCTACCCATCGAAACCTGAAAAACGCATTGCCGAAGCCTGAAGGCATCGGCAAGTCCCGACCCCTCACCCAAACCCTCTCCTCCGAGGGGATAGGGGGTCGGCACCCTGAAGTCATCGAGACATACCCATGAAAAACATCGCCCAGTTTTTCGTCGACCGGCCCATCATGGCCGCGGTGCTTTCGCTGCTGTTCGTGATCACCGGCAGCATCGCGGTCTTCCAATTGCCGATCAGCGAATACCCCGAAGTGGTGCCGCCCACCGTGGTGGTGCGCGCCAACTACCCCGGCGCCAACCCCAAGGTGATCGGCGAGACCGTCGCCACGCCGCTGGAGGAACAGATCAACGGCGTGGAAGGCATGCTCTACACCTCCTCGCAGGCCACCAGTGACGGCGTGATGACGCTCACCGTCACCTTCGCGCTGGGCACCGACCTCAATACCGCCCAGGTGGAAGTGCAGAACCGCGTGTCGCAGGCGCTGCCGCGCCTGCCCGAAGAAGTGCAGCGGCTCGGCGTGACCACGCAGAAGAGTTCGCCCGACCTCACCATGGTGGTGCACCTCACCTCGCCCGACCAGCGCTACGACATGCTGTACCTGTCGAACTACGCGCGGCTGCACGTGAAAGACGTGCTGAACCGCTTGAACGGCGTGGGCGACGTGCAGATCTTCGGCGCCGGCGAATACTCCATGCGTGTATGGCTCAACCCGGACAGGCTGGCCCAGCGCGGCCTCACCACCGGTGACGTGGCGGACGCGATCCGCGAGCAGAACGTGCAGGTGGCCGCCGGTGCGCTGAACGCGCCGCCGGTACGCGGCAACGCCGACTTCCAGCTCAACATCAACACGCAGGGCCGCCTGAGCACGGTGGACGACTTCCGCAACATCGTGCTGCGCACCGACCCCGACGGTGCCGTGGTGCACCTGGGCGACGTGGCACGCGTGGAACTGGGCTCCGACCAGTACGCGCTGCGCAGCCTGCTGGACAACCAGCCGGCGGTGGCCATACCGATCTTCGCGCGGCCCGGTTCCAACGCCATCCAGATCTCCAACGAGGTGCGTGCCACCATGGCGCAGCTGAAGAAGGAGTTCCCGCAGGGCATCGAGTACCACATCGTGTACGACCCCACGGTGTTCGTGCGCGGCTCTATCGAGGCGGTGGCGCACACCCTGCTCGAAGCGATCCTGCTGGTGGTGCTGGTGGTGATCCTGTTCCTGCAGACCTGGCGCGCCTCCGTCATTCCGCTGATCGCGGTGCCCGTGTCGCTGATCGGCACGTTCGCGGTGATGTACGTGGTGGGCTTCTCGCTCAACGCACTGTCGCTGTTCGGCATGGTGCTGGCCATCGGCATCGTGGTGGACGACGCCATCGTGGTGGTGGAGAACGTGGAGCGCCACATCGAGCTTGGCCAGTCGCCGAAGGAAGCCACGCGCAAGGCGATGCACGAGGTCACCGGACCGATCGTGGCCACCGCGCTGGTGCTGTGCGCGGTGTTCATCCCCACCGCTTTCATCAGCGGCCTCACCGGCGAGTTCTACCGCCAGTTCGCGCTGACCATCGCGATCTCCACGGTGATCTCGGCGTTCAATTCGCTGACCCTGAGTCCGGCACTGGCAGCGATCCTGCTGCTCCCGCACGGTGCGCCGAAGGATCGCCTCACCCGCGCCATCGACCGCCTGTTCGGCTGGCTGTTCCGCCCCTTCAACCGCTTGTTCCATCGCGGCGCGGAACGTTACGTGGAAGGCACGCGCAAGCTGCAGGGCAAGGGCGCGGCCGCACTGGTGCTGTATGCAGTGTTGATCGGGCTCACCGCGTTCGGCTTCTGGCACGTGCCTACCGGCTTCGTGCCGACCCAGGACAAGCAATACCTGGTGTCGTTCGCGCAGCTGCCGGACGCTGCCTCGCTGGACCGCACCGAGGACGTGATCAAGCGCATGAGCGAAATCGCGCTGAAGCAACCCGGCGTGCAGAGCGCGGTGGCCTTCCCCGGCCTGTCGGTGAACGGCTTCACCAACAGCACCAATGCCGGCATCGTGTTCGTGACACTGAAGCCGTTCGATGAACGGCGCAGCGCGGAGCTTTCTGCCGGCGCCATCGCGGGTGCGTTGAACGCGAAGTTCGCGTCCATCCAGGACGCCTACATCGCGATCTTCCCGCCACCGCCGGTGATGGGCCTGGGCACGATCGGCGGCTTCCGCATGCAGGTGGAGGATCGCGGTCAGCTCGGCTTCGACGAACTGTACAAGCAGACACAGAGCCTGATCGCGGCGAGCCGCAAGGACCCCGCGCTGGCCGGGCTGTTCTCCAGCTTCCAGGTGAACGTGCCGCAGGTGGACGTGAACGTGGACCGCGAGAAGGCGAAGGCCGAAGGCGTGAACCTGGGCGACGTGTACCAGACCATGCAGGCTTACCTCGGTTCGCTCTACGTCAACGACTTCAACCGCTTCGGCCGCACCTACCAGGTAAACCTGTCTGCCGAGCCCTCGTTCCGTCACGACCTCGAAGACATCAACCAGCTGAAGACACGCAATGCGCGTGGCGACATGGTGCCGCTGGGTTCCTTCGTCACCGTGGCGCATGGCGCCGGCCCGGATCGCGTGCAGCATTACAACGGCTACCCGACTGCCGAAATCAACGGCGGTCCGGCGCCGGGCTACAGCTCGGGGCAGGCTCAGGCGGCGATGGAGAAGCTGGCGCAGCAGATCCTGCCGAATGGCATGAGCTTCGAGTGGACCGACCTGACCTACCAGCAGATCCTTGCCGGCAACACCGCGGTACTGGTGTTCCCGTTGTGCGTGCTGCTGGTGTTCCTGGTGCTGTCCTCGCTGTACGAAAGCTGGTCGCTTCCGCTGGCGGTGATCCTGATCGTGCCGATGGTGCTGCTCTCCGCGATCGCCGGCGTGTGGCTGTCGGGCGGCGACAACAACATCTTCACCCAGATCGGCCTGATCGTGCTGGTAGGCCTGGCGTGCAAGAACGCGATCCTGATCGTGGAGTTCGCCCGCGAACGTCAGCACGAAGGCATGAGCCGCCACGAGGCGGTGCTGGAGGCGGCCAAGCTGCGACTGCGCCCGATCCTGATGACCTCGATCGCTTTCATCATGGGCGTGGTGCCGCTGGTGACCTCGCACGGCGCCGGCGCGGAAATGCGCCACGCGATGGGCGTGGCGGTGTTCTCCGGCATGCTCGGCGTCACCTTGTTCGGGCTGATCTACACCCCGCTGTTCTACGTCGTGATTCGCGCCCTGGTCGAACGCCGCGAAGCGCGCAAGCGCGCGCAAACGAACGGCCTGCCGGCGCTGGAGGGACATTGAGATGAAATCGAACATGATTGATTCGCAGCGATTCGTTCTTGCTCGTCATCCCGGCGAAAGCCGGGATACAGCGACTTCGCTTTCAGACGTCCAAGGGCGCTGGAAGACTCGCTACGCCCGCCCTGCTTTCGCAGGAGTGGCGGGCAAGGCAACCGCGCTGTTCGCCGCGCTGGTGTTGGCCGGTTGCGTCAGCATCGGCCCGAACTACAAGGCTCCGGCCACGTCCGCACCGCAACTGCAGGGCATCGACACGGCGCGCGAAAACGCCGCGCAATTCCAGGCGCAGTGGTGGAAGCAGTTCGGCGACCCCGTGCTGGACGCGCTGATCCAGCATGCCGCCGCCGGCAACCTCGACCTGCGCATCGCTCAGGCGCGGCTGGCCGAATCGCGCGCCTTGCTCGGCGGCGCCAAGTCGCAATACCTGCCCGACGTCCAGGGCGGTGTGTCATACAGCCGCAGCCGCGAGCAGAGCCCGGGTTTCGATACCCAGCGCAGCACGGTCACCGCCTACCAGGCCGGCTTCGATGCCAGCTGGGAGATCGACGTGTTCGGCGGCGTGCGCCGTTCGGTGGAGGCCGCGCGCGCCGACCTCGGCGCCAGCGAGGCCGGGCTGCAAGACGCCCAGGTGAGCCTGTTCGCCGAGGTGGCGCGCAACTACTTCGACCTGCGCGGCACGCAGCAGCGCCAGGAAATCGCCCGCCGCGACATCGCCAACCAGGAGGACACCCTGAAGCTGATCCGTGCGCGTGCCGAGGTGGGTACGGCATCCGACCAGGACGTGGCCAGCGCGGAGGCGCAGCTCAGCGCGGCGCAGGCGCAACTGCCCCTGCTCGACATGCAGGCGCATGCCGACGCGTACCGCCTCGCCGTGTTGCTGGGCGAAGAGCCCGGCGCGCTGGACATCGATGTCTCGCCGCAGACCTTCAAGCCGATCGACGCCGTGCTGCCCATCGGCGCCGCCGGCGACGTGCTGGCGCGCCGGCCCGACGTGCGCGTCGCCGAGCGCGAATACGCCGCGGCCACCGCGCGCATCGGCGTGGCCAAGGCGGACTTCTTCCCGCATCTCTCGCTGGGCGGCTTCCTCGGCTTCCTCGCCGGGCGCAGCAACGATTTCGGCGGCCCGTCTTCGCGTGCGTGGTCGATCGCCCCGAGCATCACCTGGAACGGACTCAACGTGCAGCGCGTGCGCAGCGAACTGCATGCCGCCGAAGCACGCACCGATGCTGCCCAGGCCAACTACCGGCGCACCGTGCTGGAAGCCGTGGAGGACGTGGACAACGCCGTGGTCGGCTACAACCTGCAGCACGAGCGGGTGGAGAAGCTGCTCGCGCAGGCGCAGCAAAGCCAGCACGCCGCCGAGCTCGCCAAGGTGCGCTACGAACAAGGCGCCACCGGCTACCTCGAACTGCTCGATGCCCAGCGAGTGCAACTCGCCGCGGACGATGCGCTGGCGCTGGCGCAGGCGGACATCGATACCCGTGCGGTGGCGCTCTACAAAGCCCTGGGCGGCGGCTGGCAAGCCTGTGGCGATGACGTGCATTGCGCGCCTGTCGCCAACCCGGTGGCCGCCGTGCCATGAGCAAGCCGCGCCAGCACGCGGCGCAGGATGCGCCGTCCGTCCCCGGTGTGCATCGCGTGGCCCTGGTCAGCGGCGCAAACCGCGGGCTGGGTTTCGAAGTGGCGCGCCAACTCGCCGCTCGCGGCTACAGCGTGCTGCTGGGTGCGCGCGACCCTGCCAAGGGACGGCAGGCCGCGAAGCAGATCGCCGGTGACGTCGCAGCCGTACCGTTGGACGTCACCGATGCGCGGCAGATCGCCGAAATCGCCGCCTGGATAGAACGCGAACACGGCCGCCTCGACGTGCTGGTGAACAATGCCGGCGGCCACGCCGACAGCAACGCACGTGCCGAAAGCGCCGCGCCCGCCGATGTGCGCGCCGCTCTGGAAACCAATCTGCTCGGCGCGTGGCAACTCAGCAGCGCGCTGCTGCCGTTGATGCGCCGGCATCGCTACGGTCGCATCGTCAACGTCACCAGTGGCTGCGCCGGCGTCACCGCACCCGACGCCATCGGCTATCCCGCCTACCGCGTCTCCAAAGCCGCGCTCAACGCCTATACCCGAGCGCTGGCCGCCGAAGTGGCCGGCAGCGGCATCCTGGTCAACGCGGTCTGTCCCGGCTGGCTCGCCACCGGTCTCGGCGGACCGGGCGGCGGACCGGTGGAACGCGGCGCCGCCAGCGTGGTCGCCGCCGCCTGCCAGCCCGAACCCGGCATCAACGGCGCGCTGCTGCGCGACGGCCAGCGCATCGCGTGGTGACACGCGCCATTTCCCTCGAAAGGGCTCACTCCATGCCGCAAACTCCCCACATCAATCGTCGCGTGCTGCTCGCCGCGCGTCCGCACGGCAAGCCTGTGCCGCAGGATTTCCGTCTCGACGAGACACCCGTACCCGAACCCCAGGACGGCCAGGTGCTGCTGCGCACCCTGTATCTCTCGCTCGATCCCTACATGCGCAACCTGATGAACGCCGCAGGTGCCAGCTACGCGCCCGCGGTGGCCGTCGGCGCGCCGATGGTGGGCGGCACGGTGAATCGCGTGGTGGCCTCGCGTCATCCGGATTTCCGCGCCGGCGACCTGGTGCTGGGCAACGCCGGCTGGCAGGACTATGCGCTGTCCGACGGCAGCGGCCTCACGCCACTGGGCGACATGCCACGGCCTTCCTTGGCACTGGGCGCATTGGGCATGACCGCGTTCACCGCCTATGTCGGCCTGCTCGACATCGGCCAACCGCAACCGGGCGAGACCGTGGTGGTGGGTGCCGCCACCGGTGCGGTGGGGGCCGTGGTGGGCCAGCTGGCCAGGCTCAAGGGTGCGCGCGTGATCGGCATCGCCGGCGGCGCGGACAAGTGCCGTCTCGCGGTGGAAGAACTTGGCTATGACAGCTGCCTCGACCGCCACGCGCCACAGTTGGCAGCACACCTCGCCGCCGTCTGCCCGAACGGCATCGACGTCTATTTCGAGAGCGTGGGCGGCGAAGTACTGGACGCCGTGCTGCCTCTGCTCAACAACCATGCCCGCGTCCCGGTGTGCGGCATCATCGCGCACTACAACGACGGCGCGCCGCCGGCCGGCCCCGACCACCGCCCCGCCCTACTATCCACCGTGCTGCAGAAGCGCATCCGCATGCAGGGCTTCGTGATCCTCGACCACTACGCCACGCGTTTCGCCGATTTCCGCCGCGAGATGGGCGAGTGGGTCGCGGCAGGCCGGGTGAAGACGCGCGAGGATGTGGTGGACGGCCTCGAACAGGCGCCGGACGCCTTCATCGGCCTGCTCGAGGGGCGCAATGCAGGCAAGCTGGTGGTGCGTGTGGCCGGGGATTGAATCCTGCCACGCTCAGCTCTTGCCGAGATCGGTGTGCGCCGAATACAGCGCATGCCAATGCCCGTCGATGTAGGTGAACACGTCCGAGGAATAGAGCTTGCCCTTCGTGGCCGGCGCGGTGCTGACGAAGCTGATGATCGCGGTGTCGCCCTGCAGCGTCACCTGCTGCTCCACCGGATGCGCCTGCTGCCACGCGGTTACTTGCTGCTTCATCGCCTGCGAGCCACGATTCTTCGCGGCATGGGCCACGATGGCGGCCTTGGTGGCGAAGGTGCCTGCCACACCCACCGAGCGGTAGTCCGGCAGCAGCATGTCGTCGAGCCACGCGGCATCGCCGCTCTCCTCGGCCTCGAGCCAATGCTGATCCACGGCCCGCACCGCCGCGGCGGTGCGGGCGGTTTCGTCCACCTCGGCGGCAGAAGCGGAAATCGGCGTTGCGAGCATGCCCGCAACGAGGGCGAGTGCACCCAGGCCGAAGCCCGGCAAACGTTGGCTGTATGTCATTCGATTCTCCCAGAGGATCTGCGCGATTGCATGACCGCACATCCAACTTGCCCTCTTGCACAGGTCGACGACCGCAGATTTGTGGCGAGCGTCCGCAATACGGGGACGAGCGGGCAGCCCGCAAGCCTCAACGGCGCACCGGGTCCAGATCGCTCACAGGCAGACGCCCTCAACCAGATGACGCAAGCATTGCGGTTGGCTGGCGCGGACCGACGCAATCCCGAAGGCCGTCGAACTGCCCTAATTCAGTCGGAGGACGCTTCCACTTTGCATAACGCGTAAAACTCTGCGGCGGGCGGTCCCACCGTGCATCGGGCGGCGTCGAATTTGACGCTCAAGACGCCTATCCGACCGCTTGTCACAATCACGCATGCGTTCGTCCCCATGCTGTCGCATCGTGTCGCCATTCATTTAAAAGTGGACCCTTATCTCACTTTAAAAGTGGACCTTTATCTCTCGGCGCTGGGTACGCCATAGTCCTTGGGGCAACGCGCCGTAGCGACAAAACGGGTATCGCATCGACCATTCTGATTGGCGACAAAGCTCAGCTGACCCTCCACCGCTCGCCCTGAGCGCAGGGCCGAAGTAGAAGGTGATCGCAGCTGGGCATTTCGACTTCGCTTGCCATTGCAAGCGACACCCAGCGCCAACGGAATCCCTGGCTGAGTGTCGTTGCCAATCAGGTCCGCGATTGATGCGTCGTAGTCAAACAAATTCTGACCGTTCGGATAGGCACGAGGGGAAGTCGTACCATGACGCGGAATTCGCGATCGATCACGCTTTACCTGGCCGTTGCGTTTGCGTTCGCGTGGGTATTCTGGCTACTCGCCTGGCTCAGCAGCAAACACCTCGTCTCGCTTCCTTTGGTGCCGATGATGTTCGTCGGATCATTCGGGCCGTTCATTGGCGCGGCTGTAACGACGTTTAGCGAAGGCGGCGTTCGCCGAACGACAGGCTTTTTTCGTCGCGGCCTCGATCCGCGGATGGGATGGGCCGTCTTCCTGGTTTCCTTCTTCCTGATGCCGATCCTGGCGATCGTTGTGGAACTGGCGCATGCGCATTTCATCGGTCAAGCGCCGCAGTTCACGATGACCTTGGCGGACTTCCCGCTCAGCTATTTGTTCTTGTTCGTGCTGGGCGGGACGCTGGCGGAGGAATATGGCTGGACATTTCTGTCGGACAAGCTTGATGCGATTCTCCCGCTCAAGCGTTCGACCGCGATCCTCGGCTCCATCTGGGCCATTTGGCACCTGCCGCTGTTCTTTATCGTTACCAAGGGCGCCATACAGGGCTACACCCCGTTCTACATCTTCTTCATTGTCACGGTAGCGTTGCGCTTTCTGTTTTCCTGGGCGTACCACCGCGGGGGGCGGAATATATTGTCCAACATGCTCTTCCACACCGCGGCAAACATCGCCTACAGCCTGGCAGCGATTGCGCCCGCACCTGGAGATCTTTCCACGGGGCGGCTCTGGATGTTCACGCTACTCACCATCGCTTCAGCAGGTCTCGCCTGGATCGTGGCCCCGCCGCGCGCGGAGAGTCCCCTCCCATCGGTTTAGCGCTGCTCGCTGTCGGCGCGGAGCACTGCATTGAGCAGCTGTCCCGTGGCGCAATCCTCGACCGGAATCCCGGAGCAATCGCATGGCTTTTCGACACCGGGCACGCAGGCCGGCATGGATACTGGGTCTTTGCGTGCTGTTGCTCGCGCCAGTCGCATCGGCATCGCGCTATGCCGACATGCCCACGCGCGAGGGCCTGCCACTGCCGGCCACCGACCCCTGGGCGACCACAGGCGATGCCTCGCCCGCGTTCACCCCCGACGGCAACACGGTGTTCTTCACCCGCAGCGTCGGCATGACCCGGAGCATCTTCGTCTCGCACCGGCGCGACGGCCGCTGGTCATCGCCGGAACTCGCTCCGTTCTCGGGACAATGGCTCGATTTCGAACCGGCCATGTCGCCCGACGGCACCTATCTGGTGTTCGTCTCCAATCGTCCCATCCATCCCGGCGGCAAGCCGCTGGACGGCTACTTCGGCGGCAAGAGCCGACCCGGCCATGGCGGCAACCTCTGGATGGTGGACATCGGCAGCCCCGATGGCCACGTCATCAACCAGCCGCTGCGGTTGCCCATGGCCGTCAACATCAGCTCGGCGACTTACTCGCCCGCCGTGGACATGTCCAATTCGATCTACTTCACCAACCCCGACCCGCACACCCATCACACACGGCTCTACGCAAGCGAACGCCCTGACGACGCCTTCCTGCCAGCCGAGCCGCTGTCGTTCAGCGACGGCATAGCATCCGACTACGACCCCGCCGTGGCAGCCGACGGCTGCTTCATCGTGTTCAGCTCGAACCGCGCACCCACGCCACCGGGCCACAGCGGCCTGTTCGTGGCCTACGCCACCGCGTCGGGTTGGAGCCGGCCGCAACCGCTGGGCATCCTTGGCATCGAGGCCCGCCTCGGCGCGAACCAGCACACGCTCTACTACCTCGCCGATTCGGACGAGCGCATCCACCAGCTGCCGCTTGCCGCGCGGCTCGCCGGGCATGCGCCAAGCCGGGGCGCGGCGCCGTGGTGCCTTCCGCACCATGATTGACGGCGGCGAGTGGCGACCTCCCATCCGGCTGGCCATGCCGCTGGTCACGGCGAACGCTCCGGCCGTCACACCTCGCGCGACAGCCACCGGCGCCTGCGCCACTTTGTCCCGGTAGATGTGTCCATGCACGGGCGCACCACCGAGGAGGAGTGATGGCGATGCGCCTGTCGACAGCGTTCGCGACATGGATGAGTTTTGCTTCCGTCGCGGCCATGTCCAGTCACGCGCCGACTGCGGACGGGCCCGTGGTCTTCGCGCCGGACGCCATTCCCGCCGGCGCCGATGACGGTGCCGCGGTGTTCACGCCGGACGGCGCCACTGTCTATTTCATGCGTGGCACCGGCGACGGCTCGACGCTGATGGAGTCGCGTCACCGCGACGGACGCTGGTCGCCGCCGACGGTAGCGCCGTTCTCCGGGCGCTGGCACGACCTCGACCCGGCGATGGCGCCGGGCGGTTCGTTCCTGCTGTTCGCCTCCAACCGTCCGGCTACCCCGGGCGATCCGCCACTCGACGCGGTCCACGGCGGCAAGCGCCACGTCGGGCAGGGCATGAACCTGTGGCGGGTGGACTGGCGGGGCGACCACTGGAGCACGCCGGTGCGCCTGCCCGATGTCGTCAATCGCTGTTCGCTGATCGCCTCGCCGAGTATCGCCGCCGACGGCAGCCTCTACTTCATCGGGTGCGCCGGGCCGCGCGGCGACTTCGCGCTGCTGCGCTCCCCCTACCGCGACGGCCGTTACGCGACGCCTCGCGTGGTGGCGCTGGGCGACGCGGATGCCACGATCCGCGATCCCGCCATCGCACCCGACGGCTCGTTCATCGTGGTCAGCGTCAAGCACGCTGCGCAACAGCCGTACCGCCTCGCCATCGCATTTCGCACGCCGACCGGCTGGAGCGCGCTGCAGGACCTCGGTGACGCGGTCAATGGCGGCAAGGAAAACATGGGCGCCCAGCTCGGCCCCGACCACCACACGCTGTACTTCTACAGCGACCGCCCCGCCGCCGGCGCGCAAGCGAGTGCGGCGTGGAACAACGGCCACGATCACATCTGGCAGGTGTCGCTGACGCCGTGGCTGGACGCGCATGCCGGGCACGGCCGTTGACGTCCCGATCATCACTCCATCCCCACGAGGAGCTGTTCATGCGTTGCCGACACCTGGTTCCTATCCTCGCCCTGGCTTTGGGCGTCGCTGTCTCCGCGCCGCCGGCGCGGGCAACCGCGGACGACACCGTGTCGCATCCGGCCGAGGGACCGTGGACGGCGGCGCACGATGCCTCACCCGCGTTCACGCCGGACGGCAACACGGTGGTGTTCACCCGCGGCCACGGAGCGGAGCGCCGCCTTTACGTCGCCAGGCGCCGCGACGGTACCTGGTCGGCACCGGTCCAGGCGCCGTTCTCGGGGCAGTGGATGGACTTCGAGCCGGCGATGGCGCCGGACGGCTCTTACCTGGTATTCGTCTCCAACCGACCGGTGAACGGCACCGGCAGCGTGCTGGACGGTAGCTGGGGCGGCAAGGCGTATCCCGGCCGTGGCGGCAACCTGTGGCGGGTGGATCGTGCCGGCGACGGCTGGGGCAAGCCACGGCATCTGCCCGAGGTCGTGAATGCCGGCACGTCGATCTTCTCGCCGGCGGTGGCGGCGGATGGCAGTCTGAGCTTCGTACGCGTCGATCCAGCCAACGGCACGTTCCGGCTCTACCGCAGCCGCCATGTGGACGGCCGGTATCAGGCGGCGCAAGCGTTGGCTCTCGGCGGTGGCGCCGCGGACTCCGACTACGATCCCGCGGTGGCGCCTGACGGATCCTTCCTCGTCTTCAGCTCGGATCGCCCGCCGGCACCCTCCAACGGCGCCCTGTTCATCGCCTTCGCGACGCGCGACGGCTGGAGCGCGCCGCTCGACCTCGGCGTCGCCGGAGACGAGGCGCGCCTGGGCCCGGATCACACGACGCTGTACTTCAGCGCCACCGACCATCGCATCCATCGCCTCGCGCTCACCCCCTGGCTGGCCCGGCACGCGGTGGCAAAGCCATGATCCGCCAGCAACTGCCTTGCGACGCCTGCCTCCGGAGCACATCGATGCATCGATCCCCCCGCGCGCAGCGCGGAGCAACCTTCGCACTCGCCGCACTGGCCGGTGCCGCCGGCTTGTTCGCCCGCACCGCTCCGGCACAGGCCGACACGGCGCCGACACTCGCGCCGCTCGCGGGGTTCGTCGGACACTGGCATTGCGAGGGCCGCTTCGCGAACGGCAAGCCCATCCGCTCAAGCGAGAGCTTCACCATCGAACTCGGCGGCCAATGGCTGCACATGCGGCATGCGGACGAGCCGCCAAACCGCTACCTCGCGGATTCGTGGTGGGGCTACGACAAGGTCGCGAAGCATTTCACCGCAACGGTATTCGACGATTTCGGCGGCGACCGGCGCTACACGTCGATCGGCTGGGCGGGCGACACGTTGACGCTGGAAAACGTCGCGACGAGCGGCTATCTCGATCGGTTCGCGTTCCAGCGCCACGGCGATGACGCCTACCGCGTGACCTACACCTACCGGAACCGCAGCGGCGCATGGCAACTGGGCGACGAGCAGTCATGCATGCGCGACGCACAGATGCCGCGATCCTAGACCCGATGCCGGCAATGCCTTCAGGCACTATCGCGAACGGCCTCCGCCGCGCAGACTGGCTCGCCATCCGGTGGTACGCCAGCGAGGATCTCGTGCTCGACCGCAGTGCAGCGCAGCGACTGAAGACCTGGGGGCTGATCTTCGGCTTCTGGACGCTGCTGGCGCTGTCCTACGCGCTCAGCGGCGGACTCGCCTCGATCAGCGAGGGCTATCCGCCGGGCTGGCTGCGCAACCTGGCCTGGAACCTCGGCAACTTCTGGCTATGGATGGCACTGATGCCGCTGGTGGGCTGGCTGGGCCGGCAAAGCGTGGGGCATGGCTGGCGGCGCTTCTTCGCCGTACATGTGCCGGCTTCGCTGGTGGTGGCGCTGGCGCAGATGATGGTGCACCTGGTGGCGTTCTGGTACCTGTGCGGTCCCGGGCGCATGCCGGAAGTGCACACGCTGGGCCAGTACGTGCGCATGGAGTTCGCCTACAGCTACCACCTGGCCGTGCTCACCTATTGGATCGTGCTGGTGGTGCTGCGCGGCATGGAGTCGCGGCGCCGGCTGCGCGATGAACAATTGCGCAGCGCCCTGCTGGAATCGCAGCTGGCACAGGCGCAACTGCAGGCCCTGCGCATGCAGTTGCAGCCGCACTTCCTGTTCAACACGCTCAATGCGATTTCCGCGCTGGCGCTGGCCGACCCGCTGCAGGCGCGGCTGATGATCGCGCGGCTCAGCGACTTCCTGCGCCTCACGCTGGAGGAACGTCACGCGCCGCAGGTGCCGCTGGCGCGCGAGCTGGAGTTCCTGCGCTGCTACCTGGACATCCAGCAGGTACGTTTCCAGGACAGGCTCAGCACGCGGCTGGACGTGGCCGACGATGTGCTGCGCGCCGCCGTACCCAACCTGATCCTGCAACCGCTGGTGGAGAACGCGCTGCGGCACGGCCTGTTGGCCAAGGCCGAACCGGGCAGCCTGCAGGTGACCGGCCACCGCGACGGCGACGAGCTTTACCTGCGCGTGGACGACGACGGCCTGGGCCTGCCGCCCGATGGCGCGAATGAGGGCATCGGCCTTACCAATACCCGCGCCCGGCTGGCCATGCTGTTCGGCGGCGACGCGCGGCTGGAGCTGCAACGCCGCGACGGCGGCGGGACGCGGGTGGAGCTGCGCCTGCCGTTCCGCGAGCACATCGCATGAGCGCCGCAGGGATCCGCGCGCTGCTGGTGGACGACGAGGTGCTGGCGCGCCTCGCATTGCGGCAGGCGCTGGCCGCCCATGCCGACGTGGCGATCGTCGGCGAGTGCGGCAATGCCGCCGAGGCGCTGCAGGCGATCAAGGCGCTGGCGCCGGACCTGCTGTTCCTGGACATCCGCATGCCCGGCATGGACGGCTTCAAGCTGCTGCACCAGCTGCAGCCGCAGGCATTGCCGATGGTGGTGTTCACCACTGCCTACGGCCAGCACGCGCTGCGCGCGTTCGACGCCGGCGCGCTGGATTACGTGCTGAAACCGATCGACCAGGCACGCTTCGACCAGGCGATGGATCGCGTGCGCCGGCACTGGCACGGCCTGCAGGCACCCGTGGCGAATCCCGCATCTGCGGGCCACTTGCAGCGCATCAGCGTGCGTGTGGGCGAGCACATCCGGGTGATTGCGGTGGACGCCATCGACTGGATCCGCGCCGACGGCAATTACGTGCAGATCCATGCCGACGGCACCCGCTACCTGCATCGCGAGGCCCTCAGCCATCTGCTCGACGGGCTCGACCCCTCACGCTTTCTGCGCATCCATCGCGGCGTGATCGTCAACGTGGAACGCATCCGCGAAGTGCATCCGCTGTTCAACGGCAATGCCGAAATCGTGTTGCGCGATGGCACGCGGCTGGATCTCAGCCGGCGCTTCCGGGCCGGCGCACGCGCGGTGCTGGGCCTGCCCTGACCGTTCGCCACGCATAGGCGACCGCTGGTCACGAGCCATATCCGCTCGTCACGAAACAGCGGCGGCGTGGCATGGATGACGCGCACGCTCCACGGCATCGTCATCGTGCCAAGGAAGCCGCATGGCCCATCGCATGTTCGCGCTGCTTGGCGCCCATCTTCTGCTGCGCGGCGCCGGCCTCGCTGCTGCGGGCGCCGCAGACATGGCCTCGTCGCAGCCGAAGATTTTCGCGCCCGGCTCGCTATCCGGCCTGTCGGCCGTGGAATGCCTCACCTTCGCGCCCGATGGCGCCGCCGTGTTCTTCGACCGCGCCGCATAGGCGCGCCCTCATCAGGAGCAAACATGTCCCCACGTTCTTTCGTCCTGGCCGCCCTCATCGCAGCCGCGATGACCGCCCCCATCGCCGCGCGTGCGCAAAGCCACGGCGAACTGGTCGGACCCGGCACGATCTCCACCGCCCTGCAGGAAACCTCGGCTGCACTGACGCCCGACGGCAACACGCTGTACTTCATGCGTTCCGACTTTGCCGAACGGGACGACACCATTCTTGTCTCGCATCGGGTGGACGGACACTGGGGCATGCCGCAGGTGGCCTCGTTTTCCGGACAATGGCACGACTCCGAGCCCACGTTGTCGCCGGACGGCCAGCGGCTGTACTTCGTCTCCAACCGTCCCCTCCAGCCGGGCGGTGCATCGCTGACGACGGAAATGGGCGGCCACCATTTCGCAGGCACCAATCTCTGGTACGTGCAACGCCAGGCCGACGGCCACTGGAGCGAACCGGTACACGTGGACGGCGCGCTCAACGACGGGGCGATGATCTACAACCCCTCGGTGGCGGCGAATGGCGACATCTATTTCTCCGCGCACCGGCCGGACTCCGGCGCCGCATACCAGATCTACGTGGCGCACCGCACGGCGCAGGGCTACGCGACACCGCAACGCGTGGACCTGGGCGACCTGGCGCACAACCGCATGGACCCTGCCGTCGATCCGCGAGAGCGCTTCCTGGTCTACGCCGGCGACGAGGGCGATTCGCTGGGTAGCGCCGATCTCTACATCGCATTCCGCCAGGCGGACGGCCACTGGGGCAAGCCGCTGCACCTGCCGGGCGAGGTCAACAGCACGGCGCTGGAGAATGCGCCTTCGCTGGGGCCGCGCTTCGGCGAGCTGTTCGTCTCCAGCAGCCGGCGCGACGAGGTGAGCTTCCCCAAGCCGCGCGACAACGCCGCCACCCTGCAGCAACGCCTTGAGCAACCACTGAACGGTTCGCGCAACCTGTGGCGCTTCGACATTTCCGACGTGCTGCGCGCGCACGGCATCACGCCCTGACACGGAGGCCACATGACCCGCATCCGCCTATGCTCGATCCTGCTGGCCGGTTTGTCGTTACCCGGCTTGGCTGCGGCCGCTGCTTCCACCACGGCGCCGGCACTGACTCCCGCGTTTCGCCCCGGCGCGAGTTTCGGCAACGTGTTTTCGCGTACCGTCGCCGTCCAGGCACCCGGCTTCGATGAAGCGGTGCACCGTGTCAGCGGCACCGCGACCTACCGCGTGACCGACGCCGCCCTCGCGTCGCCGCATCTGTTTGTCGATTACCGCTACGACGGCCGAGCCGCGGGCAGCGGCACGGCGGAACTGACCGACAGCGGCGCCACCAATTGCTTCGACGGCAAGTGCACGCCCAACACCGATGCCAGCGGGCTGGCCTACAACCCGCGGCTGTGGGGATCGCCGCCGGCCACGCTCAAGCTCGGTCAACGCTGGACCGTGGACATCGCGGGGCCATGGGAGCTGGGTCCCGCTGGCAAGCAGACCGTAACCGTGGTGGCGCTCGACCCGCCAGCCACACCGTCACCCTGGAACGCGAAGGGAGCGGCGATGGCGCGTGGCTGGATGAGAAGCCGCAGCTCACGCTGACCCGCGACGGCAAGCCTTGCGAGGTGACGCGACAAGCCGGGCACGCACACTGGCACGGCTACACCACGTTCCGCGACGGCGTCGTGCTCAGCGATGAGCTGGTCAGCACGCGGCGGCTGATACTGACCTCCGCCCGGTACGGCCACGTCGAAGCCACCGAACGCCAATACATCCTGCTCAACGCCATGCCAGTGGAGGCAACACGATGATGCGCACCGTGACGCATTTATGCCTGACCATCGGCCTGCTGCTGACCACGGCGGGCGCACAGGCCGCCGCCACGGCGACCGCCGCGCCGCAGCCCGTCACGCTGGGTGGCATCCTCCATCCAGACAGCGACGACACGCTGGCCTTCACTCCCGACGGCAATACGGTCTTCTTCGATCGAAGCGAGGGCAAGCGCAAGACCATCATGGTCTCGCGCAAGATCGACGGACGCTGGTCGCAGCCTGAGGTCGCGGGCTTCTCCGGGCACTGGTTCGACCAGGATCCGGTGATGGCACCGGATGGCAGCTATCTGTTGTTCGACTCGGATCGACCGCCGACAACGGGCAGCAAATCGCTGACGCAGGACTACTTCGTCGGCGGCTCCGCGCCGGGTTCCAACATCTGGCGAGTAAATCGGGAGGGTGATGGCTGGGGCAAACCGGTCTGGCTCGGCGCCGTCGTCAACAACGATGTCTTCGTCGACTTCGCCAGCATCGCCGCCGATGGCAGCCTGTATTTCATCCGCTGGGACAAGCAGGCCAAGGTGATGCACACCTGGCGTGCGGCATACCGCGACAGCCGCTATGGGACACCGGTGCGCGCAGGGCTGGGCGATCCGGATGTGTCCACCCACGATCCGGCAGTGGCGCCAGACGAATCCTTCGTCGTATTCGACTACGGCAAGACCAAGGGCGGTCTCGGCCGGCTGTGCATCGTCTTCCGCGAAGGCAACCACTGGGGAAAGCCGATCGATCTCGGCGACACCGTGAACCGGGACATGCCATGGGGATCGCACATCGCGCCGGATGGTCACAGCGTGTACTTCACCGGTCAATCGGGCATCTGGCAGCTCGACCTCACGCCCTGGCTGCGCCAACACGCGACAGCCACGGCCGGACTGTGATGCCGCGCTAGCGCTGCACCATGTGCCCAAACCACTCCCAGCCGCGCACATGCTCGGCGATCAGCTTGACGCTGGTAAGCATGGGCACCGCGAGCAGCGCGCCGGGGATGCCCCACAGCCAGCCCCATACCAGCAGCCAGACCAGGATGGCGATGGGGCTCAGTCGCATGCGGCGACCGAGGATCAGCGGCGTCACCAGGTTGCCTTCGAACGCGGTGAGGCCGGCAAAACACAATGCGGGCAGCAAGGCGTGGGTGAGGTCGTCGAAATGCGCCAGGCCTACCAGCAGCAGCACGGTGGTGGTGACGATGGCACCCACGTAAGGGATGAAATTGGCGAACATCGCCACCGCACCCCACAGCAGCGGGTCAGGCATGCGCAGCTGCCACAGCAGCGCCGTGGTGACCATGCCCAGTGAAAAATTGATGAGCAGGGTTGTGAGAATGTAGCGCGACACTTCCTGCTGGATACCACGCACCACCGACACCGCCTGCCGCTTGTGGTTGAAACCGGGCGTGATCTCCACCAGACGACGCAGCAGCAACTCGCCATACACGAGGAAGAAGAACACCAGCAGCACGACGGTGAGCACCGCCGCCAGCACCTTGGGTGCGGTGGACATCACGTCCCACGCGCTCACCGCCACGTCCACCGGCTCCGGCCTGGCACGCACGGGATGGCCATTGACCAGGGTCTGCGTGGCACGGTTGGCCGCCTCCAGCGGCTGGGTGAAATGCTCAAGCTTGGGCACGAAACTGCGGATGGTGGTTGGGGCGTCGTGGAACCATTCCAGCGCCGGCGGCGTGAGCAGGCCGATGCCTGTGCCGATACCGCCGATCAACGCCAGCATCAGCACGCTGGCGCCCAGCCAGCGCGGCAGGCCGTGGCGGGCGACGCCGGCCACGATGGGATTCAGCGCCAGGCCGATGAAGGCAGCCAGCACCAGCGGGATCAGCAGGGCCTTGCACAAGGTCACCGTGTACAGCAGGGCCAGCAGCAGCAAGCCGTTGAGGAGCACCCGGATGGCGCGCAGGTGGCGGCGCGTGCCGAGCACGTTGCGGCGTTCGAAACCGCCATGCGCCGGCGGCGGGGCGATTTCATCCGTCTCCCCGCCAACGGGCACGTTCATGGGGAAGCTTGATCCGCGGCATTGGCGCCCAGCTCCGCGACCAGGCGCACGCCTTGCGCCACGGCCTCGGCGAGTCCGCCGCGCAGCAGCGAGTCCAGCCCCGGTATGCGCAGCGGCGAGGCGTCGAGAGTGCCCAGCACGAAACCCGCGCCACCCGCCGCGCCGAGCATTAGCAGCGGATGCTCTTGTCCGCGCGCCAGCAAGGCGGCCGCAGGCGCGGCCAGTTCCGTGCGATGCGCCGCTACCCGCGCCTGCGCCGCGCGCACCTTGTCGAGTTGTCTGAACAAGCTCACGGCCTGCCCTCCCCTGCACCGTCGTTCTGGATGTCGCTTTCCGCGCGCCGCATCGTCTCGCGCATCATCGTATTCCATTCGCGGCGCGTGGCGGGCAGGCTCATCCAGCGCATGCAGCGGCGGAACATCGCAACGGCGCCAGCGAGCAGCAGCACCTGCAACAGCGCCAGCACCAGCAACGCCCAGATCCACGAATGGAACCACACCGCCAGCAGCGCGCCAATCATGCCGAGCAAGGTCAAGCCCAAGGCCACGCCGGCCACAGTGGCGACCAGCGCAGCCACCAGCAGCCACGACACCGCGCTGCGCGCCAGCCCCAACTCGGCGGCGAGCAGCTGCAATTGGGCACCGAACAGCCGTCGTGCCGCGCTTGCAAGCCGGTTCAATTCATCCAGCAGAGACGAGGACGGCGCCGGGGGCTCCGGCGCCGTCGCGCGATCCTGCCCGCGCGCGGGTTCCTCCTGCATGAGGGTCAGCGCCGCAGCAAGCGGCCGAGTAACCAGCCGGCGCCCAGTGCGATGGCCACGGACTGCACCGGCTTCTCGCGCACGTAGTCGCGCACCTGCCCCAGCCATTCGTCGGCGCGATCCATCGTGGCGTCGTAGGCGGCCCGACCGCGCTCGCCGGCATCGGCTAGCTTGTCGCTGGCCTGATGCGCGCCCGCAGCTACCTTGTCGGTGGCGCGGTGCAGGCTGGCCTCGATATGGTCGGCGGCGCGATCCACCGCTTCCTTGGTACCTGCCACCGCGCTGGACGTGGCCTGCTTGACGCGCTCGGCACTGTCATCGATGCGGCTGCTGCTGGTGTTGCCGGTGGTTGCGGGATGCTGGTTCATGTTGCCTCCTTGAAGCCATGCCATGGGACGTCGATTCATTTCGCTCGCCGCAGGAACGCGACGATCGCCAAGACCAGGAACGCGACGAACAGGATCTTCACGACAAGCGCCGCCACGCCCCCGATCAAACCACCGAAGCCCAGCGCAGCGGCAACGACGGCAACGATGAGGAAAATCAGCGCGTAGTGAAGCATGGCCTTGCCCTCTTGAACGAATGCCGACCGCGGCGTGTCCTCCGTGCAACGCCATTCATCCACACCGTGCGCCTTCCGGACGTGAAGGCGCGGACTTGCTACGCCTTCATGCCCGCATTCACAACGGATTGATCGTGTAGGTTCCCATCAACTCCGCCTCTGCCAGCACGTGGCCGTGCATCGCCTCACGCAACTGGGCCAGCGTGAAGCCGCCGCGCAGGTCCAGCTTCGCCACATCCAGCGCATGGATGCGGAAGTGGTAATGGTGCACGATGCTGTCGTTCCACGGCGGGCACGGGCCATCGTAGCCGAGGTAATCGCCGCCCATCTCGGCATCGCCGGCGAACCAGCCGGTGTAATCGTTCAAGCCCTGCACGCTGCCCGGCGGCCCAATGGGATCGCGCTTGCCGCGCGGCGTGATGCCGTCGCAGCACGAACCTTCGCCGAGCTCTCCGCACTCTTCGGGAATGTTCGCCATCAGCCAGTGAACGAACTCCACGCGCGGCAGGTCGGCCGGTACCACGCGACCCTCCTTGTTCACGTCGTCGCCACGGCTGGGCACGTCGGTGTCGATGCAGGTGAGCACGAAGGAGCGCGTGCCTTCCGGTGCATCCTTCCACGACAGATGCGGGCTGCGGTTGTCCGACAACGCCACCGGCGCGCCGGGTTTGCCGAAGGCATTGGCAACGGGGATAGGCCGGCCATGGTTGAAATCGTCGCTGCGCAGTTGCATGGGAAGCTCCCGGATCAGTGAATCACGGAAGCATGCCGCAAGGCATGCGCGAGCGCATCTGCTGGTCGCGACGTCGTACGTCACCCTGTGACCGCGCCCGGCAGGTCGTCGCTCGCCAACACGCTGTGGCCTGGCGAGGCTGCACGTCGTCCGGACGGCCCCGGGCTTGTTCGTTCTGTTCGAAGCCGGTGATGTGCGACTGACAGCCCGCCGCCTTGTTGCCGTCGAGGCGCACCGTCATCGCACGGTGACCGGATTTTCATGCGGTTCCAGACCGTGTTTGGCGATCAGGATCGCGCCCCTGTAGGTCGCCGGAACCTGCCTACCCGCAGAAGCGCATGCCGAATGAAGCCAGGTGCGCAAAGTAAAGACAGGAACGAAGGCGGGCGCGTGGCGCGTCTCCGGTCGGCCGGAAAAGCCAAGCCTGTACCCATGCCGTATCGCCTAGCGGCTCTGCTAACGTGCGCGCTTCTACGGAGGAAGCATGAGCGAACTGCAAGACCTCACCACCCTGGTGCGCGCCGCCACACCACTGCTGGTGATCGAGACGGTAGACGAGCAGCGCGTGATCGAATGTTTCCGCCACGTGATCGCGCAGGCGCTGCATCCGCTATGGCGTTGGACCTTGACCGACGGGCTGCAGCGCCTCGATTTCGCGCGACGCGACACTCAGCCGGCGTCCGATGTCACCAGCACGCTTGAGGCGATCCGCGCCGAACCCGAGCGCGGCATCTACCTGCTGTTCGACTTCCACGGCCTGCTCGGTTACGCAATGAGCCAGCGCCTGCTGCGCGAAATCGTGCAGCGGCAACGTTGTGCTGCACACACCATCGTGCTGGTGGGCGCGAAAGTGGAACTGCCGGGCGAGCTGGAAGCGCTGGCGCTGCGCGTTCCGCTGGCGCTGCCCGACCTCAAGGCGTTGGCCGCGATCATGCGCGGCGAGGCGCTGGCGTGGCAGCGCGAGAACAACCGCCGGCTGGAAGTGGACAACGATGCCGCGCGCACCATTGTGCGCAACCTGCTCGGTCTGTCCGCACCCGATGCACGGCGCATCGTGCGCAAGCTGATCTACAACGACGGCGCGCTGGGGCCGGAGGACTTGCCCGAGCTGATGCAATCCAAGTTCGAATTGCTGAATCGTTCGGGCCTGCTGCATTACGAATACGCCACCGCCAGTTTCGCGGACATTGCCGGCGTTTCGCGCGTGCGCGAATGGGTGCAGCGCCGGCGCGCCGTGTTCCTCGCTGCCGAACCCGATCCCGTGTTCGACCCGCCCAAGGGGGTGCTGTTGTTGGGCGTGCAGGGTTGCGGCAAGAGCCTCGCCGCCAAGGCCATCGCCGGCGGCTTCGGCGTGCCACTGGTGCGACTGGATTTCGGTGCGCTGTACGACAAGTACCAGGGCGAGACGGAGAAGAACCTGCGCGAGGCGCTGGCCAGCGCCGAATTGCTGGCACCCTGCGTGCTGTGGATCGACGAGATCGAAAAAGGCCTTGCCAGCGGCGGCGAGGACGGCGGTGTGTCGCGCCGCGTGCTCGGCTACCTGTTGACGTGGATGGCCGAACGCAAGTCGAAGGTGTTCGTGGTGGCCACCGCCAACGCGGTGCACGAGCTGCCCGCAGAACTGCTGCGCAAGGGACGCTTCGACGAGATCTTTTTCGTGGACCTGCCGCGGCCCGAGATGCGCGCGGAGATCTTCGCCATGCACCTGAAACGTCGCCGGCTCGATCCTGCGGCGTTCGACCTGCCTGCGCTTGCCGAAGCAAGCTCGGGATTCTCCGGGGCCGAGATCGAACAGGCCATCGTCAGCGCACTGTACGACGTCGCCGGTCATGGCGAGCTGGATCAATCCGCTTTGCTCGCCGCACTGGTGCAAACCCGGCCCCTGTCCGTGCTGATGCGCGAGCAGGTGGAGACATTGCGCGCATGGGCGCAGGGACGTTGCGTGGCGGCGGATTGATGGAGGCCGACGACCTCAAGCGCCTCGTCACCGTGCGCATGCCGTTCGGCAAGTACAAGGGCCACCTGATCGCCGACTTGTCCGGTGCCTACCTCGCATGGTTCGCACGCAAAGGCTTCCCGCATGGCGAACTCGGCAGACTGCTCGCGCTGATGCTGGAGATCGATCACAACGGCCTGAAGCGGCTGCTCGATCCGTTGCGGGGGGCGCAGAGCGCCGCCCAGGCGGCTAGCGCAATGACCCGTCTGCCACGGCGTTGAAGCGCGCCGCAATGTAGTCGTCGGTGAAGCTGGTCATGTCGCGGCCGCGGATGAAACCGCAATGGCCACCATGGTCGGAGATGTCCAGTTCCACGTTCGGCGGCAGGCGCAACTGCTCGAACGCGCCCACCGGGATCACCGGGTCATCGCGCGCGGTGAGGATGGTGGCAGGGATCTGCATGGCCTGCAGCGCGTCACCGGCCACCGAATAGCCGTCCAGGTATCCCTGCAATGACTGGAAATCGGTATGGCGCAGCACCAGCGACTCGGTGAGGCCGCGCAGATTCTGCTTCAGCTCGGTGAGCTCGAAATAGTTGTGCTGCGGGAATGCGCTCTGCTTGGCGAGCAGCGATTTGCGCCACTTGCGCACGAAGTAGGCCTGGTAGAACCAGGGTGCCGCCTCTTCCAGCGAGAACAGGCCCTCGCTGGGATCGATGATCGGGCACACCGCCAGCACATAGCTGAGCGGGATCCCGAGGCGCGAGGTCTGCAATGCCGCGCGCAAGGCGAAGTTGCCGCCCAGCGAGAAGCCGGCCAGCGCCATCGGCCGTGCCGGCCAGCGCGCGGCGATGTCGGCCAGCGCGAGTACTACCTCGTCGAGCCGGCAGGAATGGAAGAGCGCCTCGTTCAACGCATGGCTGTCGCCGTGGTCGCGGAAGTTGAGGCGGAAGATGTCCCAGCCGTCGGCGAGCAGCCGGCTGCCGGTCTGCAGCACGTAGGTGGAGTCGACGCTGCCCTCCCAGCCGTGGAACAGCACGGCAAGGCCGCGTGCCTGCGGGCGGCTTCTCTGTGCGGTGAATGCACCGGTGAGACGCACGCCGTTGCCGCCGTCCACCATCACCGCCTCGGCACCTTCCTGCACGGTCCGCGCGGCGCGCGGCAGCAGCAGGCGGCGTATGCCGCTGGAGGAAAGCATGGTCTGCACATGCCCACTGGTGAGCGGCCATGTCGGACGGAAATCCTTTCCGCACGGCAGGTTCATGCGTTGCGATCCTCCAGCGCCGCGGCTATGCGCTCGCGCGACAGCTCGGCCATCTTGCGGCGCGCGTCGGGGCTGGCCGGCACAGGCTGCAGGAAGTGCACCTCCGCATCCATCGGCGCGCTGCCGAGCAGGCGCAGGAAGTTGCCCATGAAGCTCTCGTGTTCGCGGAAGCCGGCATCGACGATGCGCTTGCCGTCGCGCGCAAAGCGCAACGCCACCGGCTGCAACTGCGTCCCGGCATCCAGCGCCGCCTGGAAGATGCGTGCATGGAACACCTTGAGCACGCCATCGTGGCCCGTGCCGCCTTCGGGGAACACCGCCACCGAACGGCCGACGCGCAGGCGCTCCACCATCACCTGCATCACCGCCGCCAGCGAGTGGTTGCTGCCGCGGCGATGGAAGATGGTGCCGCCGCTGGCCGCCAGCCAGCCCACCAGCGGCCACCGCGCGATTTCCGCCTTAGCGACGAAGCAGACCGCACGCTGCGAATGCAGCAGCACGATGTCGATCCACGAGGTGTGGTTGGCCACGAACAGCACCGGGTCCGCCAGCGGCTGGCCCATGCGCACCGAGCGCAGGCCGAAGATGCGCAGCAGGGCGGTGGACCACCAGCGGATCAGCTTGTGCGCAAACGGCTCGCGCCCATCCTTCATCACCTGGTTGCGGTTCCAGCTCATCACGAAAGCGGCGAGCAGGATCGCCAGCAGGATATGCAGCAGCAGCAACGGCACCCGCCACAGATAACGCAGCGGTTGCAGTTGGTTGCGTGGGGGCGCGGCGGGGGCGTCGGTGCTCATCAGTCGGTTAGTTTAGCCTCAGTCGGCGACGGGTTTGACCACTCCGCCGCACATGTTCCGCAACCGGCGGCTCAGCTGCCGAGGCTGGCTTCGATCAGGGTTCGCGCCGCCTTGCCGAGCATCCGCGCCGGGCCGCCGCGGCCGAAAGTCTGGCCAGACACATAACTTCCCTCGATCAGCAACAGCAGGCCGTCGGCCAGCGCCTCCGCGTCGCGCGCGCCCATTGCGCGGCACAATTCGCGCAGGCGCTTGCGCAAGGAACGCTTGCTCTCCACTGCCACCTTGTGCGCCGGGTGGTCGCGCTCGGGGTATTCGATCACCGCGTTGGTGAGGCCGCAACCGCGGTAGCCGTCGCTGGAGGCGCGCGAAGCCAGCCCGTCCAGGTAGGCCAGCAGTTGGGCCTTGGGGTCGCCGGGATGTTCCGCCGATGGGGCTTCGAAGACGCGGCAGAAACGCTCGTTGTAATCGCGCAGGTAATCGGCTGCCAGTTCGTCCTTGGATTCGTAGGCGCGGTACAGGCTCGGCTTGGTGACGCCGGCGCGGTTGACGATCTCCTCCACGCCGATGGCCCGGATGCCTTCGCGGTAGAACAGCTCGAAGGCCGTATCGCGGATGCGGTCGGCGGCGCGGGGACGCGCCTCGGCGCCCTGGGCGGGTTTGTTTCGGACGGGCATGTGCGGCACTCGTTGACAATGTTACCGATCGGTACGTATGCTGCGCGAACCACAACGTACCGATCGGTAACATGACTATATCGCGCCCTCGCCTTCGCGGCCAGAACTACGCCTTCGTCGTGGTGGCCGTCGTATTCCTCGCCCTGCTGGTCTCCGCCGGCATGCGCGCCACGCCGGGCGTGCTGATGCTGCCGCTGGGCCGAGCCTTCGGCTGGAGCCGCGACAGCATCTCGGCCGCCGCAGCGGTGGGCATCCTGCTGTACGGCCTGATGGGTCCGTTCGCGGCGGCGCTGATGCAACGCTTCGGTATCCGCCGGGTGTTGATGGCAGCGCTGGCGGTCATGGGCCTCGCCGCCGCATCCAGCGCGCTGATGACGCAGCCGTGGCAGCTGGTGGCAAGCTGGGGCGTGCTGTCTGGCGTGGGCACGGGTTGTGTGGCGGTGGTGCTGGGCGCCACCGTGACCGGCCGCTGGTTCAGCACGCATCGCGGCCTGGTGATGGGCCTGCTTACCGCCAGCACCGCCACCGGCACGCTGATCTTCCTGCCCGGGCTCGCGGCGATCTCGGAATATGCCGGCTGGCGCGCGGTGGTGCTATTGCTCGCCGCATTGTGTGCGGTGCTGATCCCGGTGGTGCTGTGGCTGTTGCCGGAGCGGCCTGCCGACATCGGCCTGACCCGCTATGGCGCGCCGTCCGGCGAACCCGCCGACGTCGGCATGCCTGCCGGCAACCTGCTCGCGCTCACGTTGGGCGCATTGCAGCGGGCCAGCCGCAGCGGCGCGTTCTGGCTGCTGTTCGCCACCTTCTTCGTATGCGGTTTCACCACCAACGGCCTGATCGGCACCCATTTCATCGCGATGTGCGGGGACCACGGCATTCCCGAGGTGCGCGCGGCCAGCCTGCTGGCAATGATGGGCATTTTCGACCTGGTCGGCACCACGGCTTCGGGCTGGCTTACCGACCGGGTCGATCCGCGCAAGCTGCTGTTCGCCTATTACGGGTTGCGAGGCCTGTCTCTGATCTACCTGCCCTATTCGGATTTTTCGCTGCAGAGCCTGTCGCTGTTCGGCGTGTTTTACGGGCTGGACTGGATCGCCACCGTGCCGCCCACGCTGCGCCTCGCCACCGAATCCTTCGGCGAGCGCGACGCGCCGGTGGTGTTCGGCTGGGTGGTCGCAGGCCATCAGGTCGGCGCTGCCGTCGCAGCCTTCATGGCCGGCGTGTTGCGCGTGCAGCTGGGCAGCTACCTGATGCCGTTCGTGATCGCCGGCGCGAGCGGTGTGGTCGCGGCCTTCCTCGCGCTGCGCATCCGCCGCGCGCGCTGCGATCTTGCGCCGGCGCTGGAAGCGGCCTGAACCCCTGCTCGCGATCTAACGTTCCAACTGCGTCAGCGGCAGCGACGACGAGCGCTTCACCGTGCGCAGCACGAAACTGGAATTGACATCGGCCACGCCGGCGTCGTTGAGCAGGCGATCGAGCAGGAAGCGCGAAAAGTCGGCGAGATCGGCCACGAAGACGTGCAGCAGGTAATCCATGTCGCCGGTGAGTGCATGGCAGGCCACCACTTCGTCCCAGCCGCTGATGCGTTCCACGAAGCGTTCGATCATCGCCGCTTCGTGCTTCACCAGCTGCATGCGCACGAAGGCCTGCAGGCCCAGCCCCACCACCTGCGGATCCACCTGCGCGGCGTAGCCCGTAATGACCTTGTCCGCCTCCAGACGCTGCAGTCGGCGCAGACAGGCGGACGGCGACAGGTTCACCCGTTCGGCCAGCTCGGCATTGGTGATGCGACCCTCGGTCTGCAGCACGGCGAGCAGGCGCAGGTCGATGCGATCCAGCGCTGTCATGCACGATACCTCGACATAATCATCTTTGAACGCACGAATATTGCGCATTTCACCCAACAATACGCAACATTGCAAGTTTCATGCGACGGCTTCGCCGTATGCTCTCGGTATCCATCCCACCCGGCCGCCCACCATGGAAAACACCACACCCCGCAAGGTCGAACACCAGCAGACCGATCGCGGCTACATCCCGGTCTACGCCACCGGCGTGGTGGAGCAGCCGTGGGACAGCTACTCGCGCACCGACCACGAGGTGTGGGACACCTTGTACAAGCGCCAGCGCGAATTGCTGCCCGGGCGCGCCTGCAAGGAATTCCTCGCTGGCGTGGAGCGCTTCGGCCTGGGCGATGGCGGCATCCCGAAGTTTTCCGAACTCAACAAGGTGCTGGCCGAGGCCACCGGCTGGGAGCTGGTGGCGGTGGAAGGCCTGCTGCCGGACGAGGTGTTCTTCGACCACCTCGCCAACCGCCGCTTCCCGGTGAGCTGGTGGATCCGCAAGCCGGACCAGCTCGACTACCTCAGCGAGCCCGACCTGTTTCATGACCTGTTCGGCCACGTGCCGCTGCTGCTCAACCCGGTGTTCGCCGACTACATGCAGGCCTATGGCCGCGGCGGCATGAAGGCCTTCGCGATCGGCCCCGAGGCGCTGATGAACCTCACGCGCCTGTACTGGTACACGGTGGAATTCGGCCTGATCCACACCGACGAAGGGATGCGCATCTACGGCGCCGGCATCGTCAGCTCCAAGGGCGAATCGATCTATTGCCTCGACTCGCCAGCGCCCAATCGCATCGGCTTCGGCCTGGAACGCGTGATGAGCACGCGATACCGCATCGACACCTTCCAGCAGACCTACTTTGTGATCGACAGCTTCGAGCAGCTGTTCGAAGCCACCCACCCGGATTTCACGCCGATCTACGCGAAGCTCAAGGCCGAGCCTGCGCATGCCGCTGCCGATGTGCTGGACGGCGACCGCGTCTTCAACCGCGGCACGCGCGAAGGATTTGCGACCGGCGCAGACGCCTGAGCGGTCCAGTGTCGAGCGCCGTCACCCTTCTTCCGCGCTCGCGGCGGGAAGGGCGGCTGTGCTGCGGTAACACCTCGACGCGAGCGCCACCGCCGCCGCCGCACCCAGCGCCAGCAACGCGAACACGATGAAGCCACGCTCGTTGCGCTGGGGCGAGCGATCCACCAGTACGAACAGGTTGAGGGTGAGATTGAGCGTGGTGTGGAACAGCAGTGTCGCCAGGATGCTCTTGCCTGTGCTCTCGTAGGCCCACACGAACAGCACGCGCAACGCGACCGCGAAGATCGCAAACGCCCAGAATGGCAGGAACGACTGCGTCACCCCCACGATGAAGAACAGCGGCAGGTGCCAGCAGGCCCAGATCACGCCCAGCATGACCGCTGCCGGCAGCAGACGCCGGCCACGCTGCAGGTTGTCGATTGCATAGGCCCAACCGAACTCCTCGTTCACCGCGCCGCCCATGAACAGCATCATCGCGAACAACAGCGGAATCTGGCCTGCCGGTACGGCCAGTGCAAAAGCAGGGCCGCCAAGCGACGCATAGACCCATGCCGCGACCAGCCCCAGCGCCGGTATCAGCAACAGCGCTGCCAGCAGGTAGCGCAAGGCGATCCGCCAGCGCAGGGCACGCGAAGCGAAGCGCCCCAGCGCCGACCAACCGCCGTCGCGAAGCAAGGCGATGAAGACAGCCAAGAATGGCGCATACGAGCCGGCGATCAGGAAGGCCATCTGCGCGCCGCCGGATACCGTTAGCACACCGCGGCTGCCCAGCAGCGGCACCAGCCAGAAGCCCCAGGCGATCACAAAGGCGAGCAGGAAAAATAGCCGCAGCGATCTCTTCGATGAAACACCGACAGACATCTTCATGGGCAGTGCGTCCAGGCAGGGTGGCTTCGATCGATTACGGACGTACGTGTCGTGCAATCACCGACCGGAGGCATGCTGCCATCACGATGCGCCTCCGCACCAGGACGCGCCATTGTCGACGTGACCGACGCCGGGCCGAGCGTGCCGGAGGTCACTGTCCGGGCCCATCCCTGTCGCCGCGCTTCGGTTCGCCCACCCCGGACACCTGCCTGCGCCACGCCAGTGGATCGGTTTGCAGTTCACCCGGTCGGTTCTCCTGGCGCTGCACTCTGGCCATGGAGATCGTGAAAAGATCTCCGGCCGACATCGCAACGCCCGAACCGGCAAGCGGGCCGTCCATATGCCAATTTATTCGCATGTCGGACTTGTACCTTGTCGTCCATGCCTCCATGCGCGGATTACGCATCTCAACCCACGCAGGGAAGCCGCCATGCACATTGAATCGCTCGCCAGCCTCGACCTTGCCTCCATCGACACCCTGATCTTCGCCGGCGGCGGCAACCGCTGCTGGTGGCAAGCGGGCGCGATCTCGCATTTGCTGGCGCAACATTGGCGATTACCCGCGCAACTCGTGGGCACCAGCGCAGGCGCCGCCGTTGCCGCCGCCTTTCTCACCAGCGGGCCGCAAGTCGCGCTTGCAAGCTGCCAGCGCCTGTATGCCGGGCAAGCCCGCATGTTCGAATGGCGTGGCCTGCTGCGCGGGCGACTGCGTTACGCGCACCGCCATATCTATCCGGCATGGCTGGCCAGCTTCATCGATGCCGACCATTTTCGGGCGCTGCGACAATCGAAGCATCGCCTGCAGGTGGCGATCACCCGTCCGGCGCGCTGGCTGGGACTGCATGGCTCCATCGGAATCGCCACACTGGCCTATCTGGCGGACAAGTTCCTGCGCGGGCCCCTGCACCCCGGGTTGCCGCGCCGACTTGGCCTGCGACAGGAATTCCGTGCACTGCACGACTGCAGCAACCTGGGCGAAGCTCACGCATTGCTGACGGCTGCAGGTGCCGCACTTCCTTTCATTCCCGCGCGACGCATCGACGGCGAATACGCATTCGATGGTGGCTATACCGACAACGCGCCACTTCCGCCGCAAAGCGACCATGAGAAAGTGCGCACTCTCATGTTGCTGACCCGCCACTACCCGAAGTTGCCTTCCCTGTTCCGCGCCAACGGGCGCAACTACTGGCAACCCGGCACGCGTATTCCGGTGAGCATGCTCGACTGCACCGTGCGCGCCACCGTGCTCGATGCATGGGCGCTGGGGGAGCGCAACGCGCGCGAAGCACTCACAAACGGCGGACTACGTATCGGGTGAAGCACTCATTCATGCCTCGTCGCGAAAGTTTTCGATGGTGGCCAGGTGTTCAACCGCTACACATACGAAGCGTTTGCTGCCAGCGCGGGCATCGACTTTTCAGCACCACGCGTCGTTCTGGTGAAACCCGAGGCATTGGGCGCGAACGCAGACTCTGGCCAGGTACCGTTTCGGATTCGGCTCGGTGCGACGCCAGGGCCGGTTGCTTGATGGCACCGGCAGCGCCTGCTTCGGGCTGCGCAGAGCGGACATTCCGAACTGCTCCTGTGCTCGCGTATTTCCGTCGCGTTATCGGCTTCCGGGGGAACCCGGAGGCGCACAGCCCAAGCGGCTCAGGCCATCAGTCACCTTGACGCCCGCGCCATGGTTGCGCCAGTTTCCGGGCATTCAATCAAGTCATTGACGGCTGCCATGCGACGCGAGATCGCCATCGTCGTTTTCCCCGGGTTCCAACTGCTGGATGCCGCCGGCCCGGTGGCCGTGTTCGAGATGGCGGAACGTTTCCGGCCGGACAGCTATGCGATCAACGTGCTGGCCCCCGGCGGCGGGATTGTGCGCAGCTCGTCGGGTGTTTGCCTGGCAGCAGCGCCAATGGAATCGGGGTGTTTCGATACGGTCATCGTCTCGGGCGGCAATCTGGCCCAGGTCGAGGAAAACCAGGCCGGCATTGTGGCGTGGCTCGGCGACGACGCCTGGCGCCGCGTGGCCGGAGTCTGCTCCGGCGCATTCTTCCTGGCGGAGGCCGGACTGCTCGACGAGCGGCGCGCCACCACGCACTGGGCCGCGGCCGAACGCTTCCGGCTGCGCTATCCCAAGGTGCAGCTCGATGCCGACCGGATGTTCGTCAGGGATGGCGATGTATGGACTTCGGCCGGCATTTCCGCCGGGATCGATCTTGCGCTGGCCCTGGTGGAGGATGACCTCGGACCCGGCATCGCGCGACGTGCGGCCCAGCAGCTCGTCGTGCATCAGCGACGGCATGTGGGGCAGTCGCAGTATTCCGTGCTGGTGGAACAGGGCGGCAAGACCGGGCGGTTCGGCGAGCTGGTCCGCTGGATGCGCGCGCGCATCGCCGAACCGATGCCGGTCGATCGGCTGGCCGAGCGCGCCGCGATGAGCCCTCGGCATTTTGCCCGCGCCTTCGCGGCCGAAATCGGCGCGACGCCGGCGAAGGTGGTGGAAGGCTTGCGACTGGAAGCTGCCCGCGTCGCAGTCGAAACCAGCCATCTGCACATGGATCACATTGCCGCCTCGACGGGATTTGGCGACGCGAGCCGCATGCGCCGCGCCTTCGTGCGCGCTTTCGGCGCATCACCCCAGTCGCTGCGCCGCGGCGCCGGCGCCTGATTGCCGCAACGGTCGTGGCGACTTCCCGCGTTGACCGTTTTTGTCCGGAAATTGTCCTTGCGGCCGAGTCGCCCGACCCTCGATAAAAGAGCGCAGCGGTCGAACAACACGCCTGCTGATCAACCAGGTGCCAGGCATCGTTGCGCCTGCGGCCACGACAGTCATGAGACTCGCGGCCAACGCAAGGAAACCGCTCTCCACGTAAGGACCCGTATGCGCTTGATCCCGCTTCTTTCCGCATGGCTTCTGTGTGTCGGCGCCGCGCAGGCTGCCACAACGACACCTGCACCAACGAATACCGGCACCCGACTCGACCACATCTTGCTGTGGGGACGCGGGATCGACCAGGTCACCTCGGTCATGGCCGTCAAGCTGGGTTTCCAGGTGCGTCCAGGACGGGATCCGGGCGGCGTAGCCAATCGCTATATCCGGCTCTCGGATGGCAGCTTCATCGAACTGTTGGGCATCACCCGCCCGGATCCTGCTTTCGATCCAGGCATGAAGCAGGACCAGGAAGCCCTGAAGGGCGGCCCAGGCTCACGCACATTTGGCTTCCGCACCTCGTCGCTCGACGCCATTCACACCACGCTGCAGGCACTGCATTACGCCGTCACGCCGTTCTTTTCCGGCCCGGACGGTGCGAAGCCGGGCTGGCGCCTGTTCGCCTTCGACCATGCGCCGCTGTCGAGCAACACCTTCTTCATCGATTACGCCGCCGACTACGCGCCCGACCAGTTCGACCCCGGCAACGCCGACGACTACCGCGTAACGCGCGAGCACCCCAACGGGGCACGCGAACTCTCGGCAATATGGCTGGTGTCCGGGGATGCCGACGCCGATCGCCGGCAACTGGAGAAGATGGGCTTCGGACATGCGGTGCCGGTGAAGTTGCCCGAAGTCGGTGCGACGGGATTCTGCATACCGGTCGGACCGACCGCGCTGCTGGCACTTCAGCCCGAGGGATCGGGCCTTGCCAAGCGAGTCATGGCAGGGGGGCCGCGCATTCTGGGCGTCAGCTTCGGGGTGGCCGATCTAGAGCGCGCGCGACGCTGGGTCGAGCGTGGCTACGAAGGCAAGCTGGCAAGCTATCGCGGGCTGTCCGGCGAATCCTTCCTGGCCCCTACGCAGGACGATCTCGGCCTTTCCATCGAGTTCCATGCCATGGAGCCGGACAACCTGCCCTGCGCAGCGACGAAAGCCTCGCACGATATGTGAGGCAGCAAGCACCGAAGCAGATCGGCCAGGTTGCAACGTCAGGTGCACGTCGCACCCACCGACTAGTGCTTGGGTTCCCACAGCTCGACCTTGTTCCCTTCGGGATCCAAAATCCACGCGAAACGGCCGTTCGGATCGCTGTCATCACGCTTGAGGACCGCAACGCCTTTGGAACGCAACCTCGCGAGCAACGCGTCCATATCGTCCACGGCATAGTCGATCATCAATCCGCTCGTCGACGGCGCGAAGTATTTCGTCGATGCGGGAAACGCATTCCAGGCGAGCGCGGGAGGGTGCTTGGGCGCGTCATAGCGGAGGGTCGCACCGCCCCACGTTTCTACCGGCATGCCAAGAACATCGCGATACCACGCTGCAAGCGCCTTGGGGTCTTTCGCCTTGAAAAAGACCCCGCCGACACCGGTGATGTGCCCGGCCGGAGGCGCGGATGCCGCCTGCGCCAGGCCGGTTAGTGGGAGCGAGGCCAGACATAGCAAGAGAATCGGTCGCCGCTTCATCTATGTACTCCCGGTTCGCATGGCTTTCGCAATCCGCGTGCTCAATCAATCCCACCGAATGCCCATGACGCGATCGGGATGAAAGGGCAATCCGCTAACGGTTCTGGTTCGGAACCATATGATCTTCCGTCAGGTGGATCACGGTGGGGTACGCATGTGCCAACAGGGGATATCTGCTGGCCACGACCGGTAGCCAACGCTGCGATTGATCACCCACCCGGAAACCGAAAGTCGGCATGCCGCCCGGCTTATGGAAACTATTCAGGGTAAGCAGCAGATCACCGACATAATTGATTTTTCCGGGCTCGATGGTGAAGGGCATGCGATATGACGTCGACCCTCCGGCGACAGACCCCAGCTCCAAATCTGTCCAGCTGTAATCCCCCGCCGGAAGCTCAATCACGATGAGGTTGCTCCGCTGGGGAAGATTGAGAGTTGTCGCCGAAGAAAAGCCATGGAGCTTGTCGACTTTGATACTCACAGGCGGATACGCCACACCGCCTACCGACCATACAAAAACGTTGGCGACCATGATGCCGATCCCTGGGGGCAGAGCCGCGGTGTCTTTCATGACCGGCGCTGTCGCGCAGCTGCTGAGCAGCATGACCAGCGGCAAGAGCCATAGCTTGCGTAACGACATATTTTCCCCTGTGTGTTCGCCGTACTTCCATGGTATCGGCAGCCGGTGTCCGAGTCAGGTATCTGAGGACTTCGTTAGAGCGAGAAAGCCGCGGCACGTTCGCCAGTCATCCTGGCTCTCCGCCAATGTGACTAGCCTCGTTTCGACTCCCGCCATGCGCCGAGGGTGACCGTGCTGAGCCGGTCAAGCCTCACGCAAACCCGCATCACCGCCCGTGCGCATCCACCCACGGACGCACGATGCCGATCCACAGTTCATAGCCCGTGCGGTTCATATGCAGGCCGTCCTGTATGAACCACTTGGCCTGCGGTTGCCCATCCTTGCCCAGCATCGGCGTGAAGATGTCCAGATAGGCCACCTGCTTCTGCGCAGCCGCGTAATCGCGCACCAGGGCGTTCGCCTCGCGGATCTTCGGCAGCAGGGCCTTGCGTGCCATGCTGGGCTTGATAGCGATGAAGGCGACGGGCACGCCTGGGTCGACAGCGCGCGCCTTGCGCACGAAGGCCGCGAAATCGTTGCGCACCTGCTGCGGACTGTTGCCGGCTTCGATGTCGTTGTCACCTGCGTACATCACAATGGCGCGTGGGTGATACGGAGCCACGATGCGGTCGGCAAAGAACGTGCTGTCGGCAATCTCCGAGCCGCCGAAGCCGCGGTTGATCGTGGACACCTCGAGGAAATCGTTTGCCAGCGTCTTCCAGAACCGGATCGACGAACTGCCGATGAACAACACCGCGCCCGCGGGCGGTGGTTGCGCATGGTCCGCCTGCTCGAACGCCGCGATATCGGTGTTCCACTGCGTGTGGTCATGGGCCATGCGCGCGGAAGCGCACAGCGGCAGCAGGGCAAACAACAAGATCAGCCAGTGTTTCATCGTGCCTTCCGTGGGATGCTTCGTGCGAGTTCCGACACTTCCAGCACCCGTGCAATGCGCTTACCGTCCCACCGATAGATCAGGTGCTGCGCCTGCACGCAGGGTGCGACCACGTCGGGCTGGAATGCTGCCACGCATTCGCCGCCATGGTCGCGCACGCTGTCGTACACGATGCCGTTGGAACCGGCATCGCGCAGCGTGCGCGCGAGTTTGACACTGGCCGTATAGGAATCGGCATCGTGTTCCTTCTTCCAGCCGTCCCGGATGTCGTGCAGGCGGCTGTCGATCCGGGTGCGATAACAGCGCATCTGGATTTCGCAGGCCGGTTCGTGGGTGGCTGCGAGGAAACGTTCGCGGTGGTAGACGGTTTCCTCCACTGCCGTCGCCACGCTGTGCGCGGCGTAGAAGACGCCCCAGTTTCCGTCGGAAAAGCGGCTGCCTTCCGGGTTCAGATGCGTGAACGCCGCCATCACCGGGGTCGAGCCAGGACCGCTGATGCGGTGCTCCTTCGGCACCAGCTTCAGCACGCCAGCCTCCTCGCGAAGACGCGGGTTGGTCAACGCCTCGATCGCGAACACTGCGTCGAGATCTGCCGGATCGGCAATGCGGTCATATATGCCCACCGGCGGAAAGCGGCTGGGCACGATGCGGTACGCGTGGCTCCAGCGGATGCGACGGACGGGCGGCAGATCGGCAGGCATCACTGTTGTCCGTATCGTTCCTGTAGGCCGGGAGAGCGAGCGTGCTATCAGGCGGTCTCGCGGAACGCGATTGGCATCGCTTCAGCCGCGCTGCGCATCCAGGTACTGGCGTACCACGAACAGGTCGGCCACGTTGCCCGACAGCATGCGCTCCAGTGCCGAGTGGCCGCCAAACAGCGACGCCGCATTCGGCTTGCGCAGCCAAGCGTCGGCCTGTGCCGGGTCGGGGAATAGGATCTGCAGCGCCTTCCAGATGCCGAGCAGGTAGCTAATGCGCTCCAAGGTGTCGCGGCCGAGGCCGCCGGTCTGCTCGCGCTTCCACTTGTAGAACGTGGATTCGGGCGGATCGCCGAGCAGCTTGCGCTGTTCGGCGACCCGCAGATCCCAGTGCTCGGCAACGCGGAAGAAGCTGCGCAGCGCAGCCCCCCCCCATGCCGCGTCAGTGGGGACGTAGTGCGGCGCGGTTTCGGCGATGTGGCCGGCATGTGCGTTCATGTCGAAGCTCTCCATGTGAAGCACATGTGCAATTTACTGCAAAATGGCAGGAACGTCCAAAACGGCTCGTACCGGGTTCAGGAAGCGCCCGACGTGCTTTTGCCTTTCGCGCAATCGCAACCGAAACCCGGCTCCGGACCGCCGTCCTGGATGAACTTGTCGATGCGCTGTTCCAGCACGGGCAGCGGCACCGAGCCGGTGGAGAGCACGGTGTCGTGGAAGGCGCGGATATCGAACTTGTCGCCCAATGCCTTTTCGGCCTTGGCGCGCAGCCGCAGGATGGTCAGGTAGCCCAGTTCGTAGCTGTCGGCCTGGCCCGGCCAGCTGATGTAGCGGTCCACCTCGTTGTCGATTTCCAGCGGGCTGAGCGCGGTGTTGCCGGTGAGGTAGTCGATGGCCTGCTGGCGCGTCCAGCCCAGGTGGTGGATGCCGGTATCGACCACAAGGCGGCAGGCGCGCCACATCTGGTAGGTGAGGTAGCCGAACTGCTGCCAGGGCGTCTGGTAGATCCCCATCTCGTTGCCGAGGTATTCGGAATACAGGCCCCAGCCCTCGCCATAGGCGGAGATGTAGCCGTCGCGGCGGAAGGCGGGGAAATCGTGCTGTTCCTCGGCCAGCTCCAGCTGCAACGAATGGCCGGGGTAGCTCTCGTGCAGGGTCAGCGCCGGCATGTTGTACAGCGCGCGCGACTTCAGATCGTAGGTGTTGACCAGGTATGCGTCCGCGCCGCCGCGGCCGGAGGTGTAGTACGGCGCGATGTCGGCCGGCACCGGCACGATGGTGAAGCGCAGGCGCGGCAGGTGGCCGAAGAAGCGGGACATCTTGCCGTCCACTTCCTTCGCCACCCACGCGGTCTTGTCCAGCAGCTCCTGCGGCGTCTTGGCGTAGAACTGCGGATCGGTGCGCAGGTAGTTGAGGAAGTCGGCAAAGCTGCCCTTGAAGCCGGTCTGCTTCATCACGTCCAGCATCTGCGCATGGATCTTCGCCACCTGGTCCAGGCCGATCTGGTGGATCTGGTCGGGCGAAAGGTCGAGCGTGGTGTATTCGCGGATCTGCTGGCGATAGAACGCCTTGCCGTCGGGCAAGTCCTCGGCGGCCAGCGTGGTGCGCGCCTGCGGCACGTATTCGTCGTCGAAGAACTTCAACAGGCCGGCGTAGGCCGGGATCACCTGGTCGCGGATGCGTTGCAGCGCTTCGCCGCGCAACGCCTGCGCCTGGTCGTCGGAGATGCTCGCGGGCATCTGCTCGAATGGCGCGTAGAAGCTGCTGGCCGTGGGATCCGTGATGCTTGCGACGGCGGCGATGGACTTGTCGCGGCCCGCCAGCACTGCACGCGGCACGCTGAAGCCGCGCTTGAGGCCCAACCGCATGTTGTCGATCTGCTGCTGGAAGTAGTGCGGGATCTGGCCAAGGCGGTCGAGATAGCGGCGGTAGTCGTCCGCGGTGCGCAGGTGATCGCCGCCCAGATCGTCGCCGATATCGCTCCAGAACGCCGAATCGCTGTTGAACGGCATCTGCCAGTTCATGAATTTCTGATCGGCGACGAAATTGCGGATCTGCTCGCGATACACCGCGTAATTCTCGCGGTTTTCCGGCGAAAGCTGGCTGACGTCAATGGCACGGAGTTGCTTGAGCACCTGCTGCCAGTAGTCGAGCCGCTGCTGCTGGCTGGCGGCGTCCACGGCATCCAGGCGGCCATTGTTCGGCTGCGCTTCGCCCGAAGCGCTGATGCCGGCCTGCCCAGTGCGCCAAGCCCATTCGTCGGTGTAGACCTGCTTGAAATGCGCATCGGCGTCCTGCCCCGCCCATGCCGGCGCGGTCAGCGCCAAGCCAAGCGCCAGCCATTGCAGGTTCGTAACGATCTTGTTCACTGCGTGGGTGTCCCATTCGGTTGTTGCGCGGAGCTTGAAGGGGCCGCCGTGACGGCATCCTCTACGCTCCAGTAATCAAGTGCTTGCGGCGGAAGCTGGGGCAGTGCCGCGCGCAACAGCAAATCATGCACGCTGTCCTTGAGCCGCGCCACCCGCAGCACGATGCCGCGCGCGCCCAGCCATACAGCGAAGTCCGCCAGGGCCTCCAGCGCGGTGCTGTCCAGATCGGGCGACTCCTCCAGGCTGAGCACCACCGCACGCCCGTCGGCATGGCTGGCGACCCGCTGCCGCGCCAACGCCAGGATCGATTCCGCGTTGGCGAAGAACAGCGGCTCTTCCGGTCGCAGGATCAGCATGCCGGGTGGCGGCAACGCGGCCGGGTGTTCATCCACGCCCACGAAATCATGGCTGCCGGGCAACTTGCCCAGCACGCTGAGGCGTGGCGTGGCGAGCTGGCGCAACAACATCACCAGGCTGAAAGCGATGGCCACCAGCAAGCCATTGAGAATGCCCAGCGCCAGTACGGCAACCACCGCAGCCAGCGCCACCAGGCGGTCGCGCCGCCACTGCAGGTACGGTTTGAACACCGACAGCCGCCACGACTTGCTCACCGCATGGATCACGATGGCCGCCAATACCGGTTCGGGAATCCGCTCGATCCAGCGCAGCAGCAAGAGAACCATCACCAGCAACGTCGCCGCCGCGATCAGGCCGGCCAGTCGCGAACGCGCGCCGGCGGCTTCGTTGGCCGAGGTACCGGAATAACCCGCACCCAGCGGCATGCCGTGCAACAGGCCCGAGAGCGCGTTCGCCAGGCCGATCACCAGCAGGTCCCGGTTCGCCTCCACCGTATCGCCATGCTTCAGCGCGAATGCGCGGATCGCGCCATACGACTCTGCGTACAGGACCAGCAGCAGCGCCGCGGCCAGTTCGATGCTGGGCAGCCATTGGTTGCCGGTCGGCCATGTCGGCCAGCCCCATGCCGGAGCGAGGTTGATCGCGCCGGTCAACGCCACGCCGTGCGCTGCCAGCCAGCCGGAAGCGGCCACACCCAGCACGATCACCAGCAGACTGCCGGGCAGGCGCCGTACGTGTTCGCACAGGAACAGCAGCAACAGCGCGATCACACCGGCGCCTGCCGTAACCGGCTGGATGAGGCGGATCGCCTGCAGCAAGGTCGCCAGCAGCAGCGGCACGAAATCGCCGTGCAGGCCTGGCAACCCGAACAGATTCGGCAGCTGCTTCAGCGCGATGACGCAGGCCAGGCCGAAGGTGAAACCGCGCAGCACGGGTCGCGCGATCAGCTGCGACAGGCCACCCAGACGCGCCGCGCCTGCCAGCAGGAAACAACCGCCGGTGAGCAGCACCAGGGTCGCCGCCACTGCTGCGCGCGAAACCGCAGCCGGGCCGGCCAGCGCCAGGGTGCCCGCAGCCAGCACCGCCGCCGAGGACGACGTGGCCGAGACGATGGCGTAACGGCTGCGGCCGAGCAGGCCGTAACAGACCAGGCCGACGAACAGCGCGATCACGCCGGCCTGCGGCGGCAGGCCGGCGATGCCCGAGTACGCCACAGCCTCGGGCAACAGCAGGCCGGCGATCGACAGGCCGGCCAGCACATCGGCGCCGCGGTTGGCGCCAGGCGTGGCGGGGGCGGCCGCCGTCGCGTTCATCCGATCGTGCCGCTCCAACCCGGCAGATAGGCCGTGTCCTGGCTGTGTGCAAGTAGCAGCGCCTGCTGCATCGCCTTCGCGCCGATCTTGCCGCCCGGCAACTTCAGGTGGCGGCGATAGAAGTCCGCCCAAAGGAATTCGGCGTACGGCACCGCGTCCTTGGCGCAACCGCCGGCCATGCGCACCCGCGCGGCAAGTGTGCGGTAGGGGTCGTCGGCCATGTCGGCCAGGCTGGCCGGGATGGCGGTGTAGTCCACGCGGGCGCCGTGCTGGTCGTAGGGATGCGCCCAGCGGTTGAACTCCATCGTGCGCCAGAACACGTCCGGGGCCAGCCAGGAGAAATCACGCTGGATCATCACCGGCACGCTCTTCACGCGCTCCTCCTGCAGGGCCAGGCCAAGATGGTGATGATCGACGATATAGACCTGGTGCTTCGGCCCGAGAACGCCGGGGAACCAGTGCGATTCGAGCAGTTCCTTGCGCTTCTTCTTGCCAAGCTCCTTCCATTGCGCACGCTTGGCTGCGACCTCGGCCTTGCCCACGGTCAGCTGGGTCGGGCGCAGCTTGGCTGGGGCGACCGACAACAGGGGATGACGTACGGTTGCCGACATGGCTCGATTCCTCCGCGGATGCAGTGCCGCGAGCGTACCTGAGCGCACGCACCGATGGGGCTTGCATCGCACGAGCCTGCGTCGAGGCTTATTCCAAGCCGGTGTAATTCCCGCCGACCGCCTGCAGGTAGGCCTCCAGGTTGCGGCCAGGCCGATCGTCGAAGCGCTCGCCGGAAGCGATGCAGAGCACGATGCGATCCGGGCGGAAATTGCGGAAGCCTTCGCGCAACCGGCACCACGCGCCCAGTGTCCACTTGCCGCCCCAGAACGCGAGGCACAAAGGTTCGATCTCGCGCTCGCTGGCCTTGCCGGCTTCGTCACTGTACTCCATGCGCAACACATGGCGCGCTTCGATGGCCGCATGCAGCGAATCGATCCGCGCGGCGAAATCGGCCTTGCCCTGGTCGCGCCACACCGGCGCGTAGATGCGGGTGCGCGAGGCGCGCTCGCGCAGCTCGGGCGGCAGTACCGCCTCGATCTTCAGCAACGCCGCCTGCGCGCCGGCAGCCAGGCGGTCGCCCGCGAAGGCACGCACGAAGCGCGTGCCCACCACCAGTGATTCGAGTTCGTCGGCGGTGAACATCAGCGGCGGGATGTCCGAGCCCTTGCGCAGCACGTAGCCCACGCCGGCCTCGCCTTCGATGGGCACGCCGGAGAGCTGCAGGTCGGCCACGTCGCGGTAGACCGTGCGCAGCGACACGCCCAGCGTCTCGGCGAGGTTGCGCGCGGGCAGCGCAGTACGGCGTCCGCGCAAGGCGTGGATGATGAGGAACAGGCGGTCGGCGCGTCGCATCGTTTCATGGTGGCTTGCCTGCGCGGCGGCGACCAGTGCCTGCCGTCACATGCCTCAGAGATGCCGCGTTTCGGCGGGCGGGTTCATCCAGTTGTCGGCGCGGCCATCGCACCAGCGCAACGGCGCGTCGATCAGCTCCTGCGGCTCGACATCGTCGAGGCAGGCGAGATTGACCGCCACGTAGTCGCCGCCGATCTGCTCCACGTAACCGCGCCCGAACGCCCGCACGCCGCAGTTCCGGCAGAACAGGTGGTGCGCGCTCAATGTGCCGAACTGGTAGTCGGACAGCGCGTCCTCGCCGCTCAACAGGCGAAAATCCTGCGGCTTGACGGTGACGCCCCACCAGCGCGTCTTGGCGCAGATGGAGCAATTGCAGCGGCCGGTGCCCGCGGCGAGGTCGAGATCGGCTTCGTAGCGCACTGCACCGCAGTGGCAGCTGCCGTGGTAGGTCTTCTTCATGGCTTGTTCTCCGTGGAGGCGACGACGTGGCGCAGGTCGGTCAGCGCCGCCAGCAACATGCGCCGACGCGGGGTTCCGGGTTTGCGCGCCGTGGCCGATGGCAGGCGGTATTGCCCATCCAGCAACAGGCCTCGCAGGTAGAGCGGCCGATAAGCCATCAGCACGCGATCAATCGTGGATTTGTTCGTCATGGCGTGGGCTCTGCTCGAAAATGCGGCCAGATGGCCGTGATTGGACCAGCGGAATCGGACTGCTTTCCTGAAGCGTGGTCAGGTCGGGCGCAGATGCCATTCCTCAAGCGGCAACCGCCGTGGCGCCGGCCAGCCACGGCGGCGGCAGGGCATGCTTGTAGAGGCGAAACCAGTGTTCGCGGTCGCTGGCGCTGTAGAGATCCAGCGTACGGATCACCTCGCGTGCGAATTCCACGCTGCCGAGCTCGCTGGCGGTGAGCGTGCCGCCGTCGCTCACCGCGAGCACGTTGGCATCGTATTGTTCGGCGCCGCGGTAATCCGGCACATGCATGGCAATGTGGCCAGCGTGGTTGCCGGTGTGCCGGCAGTGGTCGAGCAGGCCGGCACGAGCCAGTGCCAGCACCCCGCCATCGATGCCGGCCACCGGCGCGCCAGCCGCATGCACGCGGCGCGCGGCGGCCACTGCGGCCAAGCCTTCGCCGCGCGTCCACAGGTGGCCGCCGGGCAGGATCAGCAGTGCCGCACGGGCAAGGTCGATCTGGGCCAGCGTCGACTCGGGTTGCACCACAAGGCCGCCCATCGAGGTCACCGGCGCCATCGAGAAGCCGACTGCCTGTACGCGCCAGTCGCCGGGGCGGCGGATCTCGCACAGCGCCAAAGCAGCCTGCCAATCGGCGTAACCGTCGAAAACGAGAAAATAAACTGTGTCGCGCATGCCATTCCCTCCTTGATTGGAAGTACAGGATGCGCGGGTGCTGCTGACACCCTTGTGTCAGCAGCCCGGAGCCGGTTCAAAGATTCTCAGAGCCTGTTCACGATTTCCCCATGGCCCGCGCCGTGAGCTGTTTGCGCGTGGGTCGAGGAAGAACGGGGCGTGCGGAGAGAGTCCATGGATAGGCTCGGCCATGAGGAGCGAAGAGTGGACGTCCGTCCACGACCGAGTGATGACACCGGCCTGCGCGCAAACAGACCCAGCCCTGCGGGTTGCCTTGCCGTGGCTGCCATGCGGCGACGCGCAGTTTGACCTGCCCGCCAGGCGCTGCGCCGCGCACGACCACCCGATGGCCACGGCAAGGCAACGCGGACCATGGAGAGGTGGCGAATGGGCTCTCAGGCATGGCGCAGTTCAGGCTAAGCCCGGACAATGCGCGCACCACCTCGTTTGCCACCCTGCCACGGACATCCCATGAAACCCGTCTCGCTCATCCAGTTCCTGATCGAGGAACGCCGCGCCGGCCACATCAACACCGAGCTTTCGCTGCTGATCGAAGTGGTCGCCCGCGCGTGCAAGCGCATCGGCGTGGCCACCGGCAAGGGCGCGCTGGGCGGCGTGCTGGGCGCGGCTGGCACCGACAACGTGCAGGGCGAGGCGCAGAAGAAGCTGGACGTGATCTCCAACGAGATCCTGCTGGAAGCCAACGCCTGGGGTGGCCACCTCGCCGCCTGTGCGTCGGAAGAAATGGAGGACCCGCAACCCATCCCCGACATGTACCCGAAAGGCCAGCACCTGCTGTTGTTCGACCCGCTGGACGGCAGCTCGAACATCGACGTGAACATCTCGGTGGGCACGATCTTCTCGGTGCTGCGCTGCCCGGACGACGTCACCGAACCGAAGGCCGAGCACTTCCTGCAGCCGGGCACCACCCAGCTTGCCGCCGGCTACGTGGTGTACGGCCCCAGCACCTTGCTGGTGCTCACCTTCGGCCACGGCACGCACGAGTTCACGCTGGACCGCGAGATCGGCAGCTTCACCCTCAGCCGCCGCGACATCCGCATCCCGGAACAGACCGGCGAGTTCGCCATCAACATGTCCAACCAGCGCCACTGGGAAGCGCCGATGCAGCGCTACATCGGCGAACTGCTGGCCGGCAACGACGGCCCGCGCGGACGCGACTTCAACATGCGCTGGGTGGCCTCGATGGTGGCGGACGTGCACCGCATCGTCACCCGCGGCGGCGTGTTCTTCTACCCGCTGGACGCCAAGATCAAGAGCAAGGGCGGCAAGCTGCGCCTGATGTACGAAGCCAACCCGATGGCCTTCATCGTCGAGCAGGCCGGTGGCGCAGCCACCACCGGGCGCGAACGCATCATGGAAGTGCAACCGACCGGCCTGCACCAGCGGGTGCCGGTATTCCTGGGCTCCAGCCAGGAAGTGGAACAGGCCACGCGCTACCACCGCGAGGCGGACAACGCGCAGGGTTGACGCTTCGCCGCCTGTTCCGCGCCCTGAACGTGCCACAAGCCGACCGTAGGCTTCCGGCACGCCCGACTTCTCCCGCGTGACTCCATCGATGCCGTTCCGCCGCCTGCTCCTGCCACTGCTCGCCGCGCTCGCGCTGGGTGCCTGCACCCACGCGGCCAAGCCCGTGCCGCCACCGGCGATTCCGCCACCACCCCCGCCGAAGCTCAAGATCGGCCTGGCCCTGGGTGGCGGTGCAGCGAAAGGCTTCGCGCACATCGGCGTGATCAAGATGCTGGAAGCCAGCGGCATCCATCCCGATGTGGTGGCCGGCACCAGCGCCGGCAGCGTGGTGGGGGCGCTGTACGCCAGCGGCATGGATCCGTTCCAGTTACAGGAGACCGCATTCGGACTGGACGAATCGAAGATCCGCGACGTGCGGCTGTTCTCCGATGGCCTGGTGCAAGGCAAGGCGCTGCAGGATTACGTGAACCAGCTGGTGCACAACCAGCCCATCGAGCGGCTGAAGCTGCCGTTCGCGGCGGTCTCCACCCAACTGGAAACCGGCCAGCGCACGGTGTTCGTGAGCGGCAATACCGGCCAGGCCGTGCGTGCTTCCTCCAGCATCCCCGGTGTCTTCGAGCCGGTGGAGATCCGCGGCATGCACTACGTGGATGGCGGCGTGGTGAGCCCCATCCCGGTGGACGCTGCGCGCCAGCTTGGCGCGGATTTCGTGATCGCGGTGGACATCTCGGCCGCGCCGGGCGGCACGAACCCGCAAGGCATGTTCAACATCATGGGCCAGTCGATCACCATCATGGGCCGCGAACTGGCCAAGCAGGAGATCGCCCGCACCGACGTGGTGATCCACCCCGATCTCAGCGGTATCGGCCCCGCCGATTTCGAGCAGAAGAACCTGGCCATCCTCGCCGGCGAGAAGGCTGCGCTGGCGGCGATTCCGGAGATCCGCGCCAAGCTCGCCGCGCGGGAAGCCGCCCAGCTCGCCGCCAAACCCTGACGATCCGCACATGGTGCGCCGCCGCCTGCGGTTGTAGCGTGGCGGTTTCCCCCGCACCTGGGTTCGCACCATGCCGAAGTCCTCGCGTCTCCTCGTTTCACTGGCCCTGTCCGCTACGCCCCTGCTCGCGCTGGCCGCGGCGGACACGCCTGCCACCCAGTCCGCCGCGCAGGCCAAGCAGACCTTGCCCAAGCTCGACAAGGTCCAGCGCATTGGCGACGTGGCGTTGTCGCCCGACGGCACGCACCTGGCATGGGTGCAGGAAGGCAAGCAAGCCGTGATCGAACTGGCCGACGCCGATGGCAAGCACGCGCAGGCACTGGACGTGGGCGCCAAACTCGCCGATTGCAGCAAGGGCGATCTCGCCTGGTCGCCGGACTCGCACCAGCTCGCCTTCATCGCCAACTGCGGCCACGACCTCACCAACACCGAGGCGATGCACACGGACGTCTATCTGGCCGACGCGGACGGCAAGAGCGCACCGCGCGAAGTGGCCAAGCTCACCGGCTACGCCCGTGCACTGGCGTGGACGGCCAACGGCAAGTCGCTGGGTTTCCTCTACGTGCCCGGCGCCACGCGTCACGCCACCGCCACTGCTGCGGGCAAGCCGCAGGTGGGCGTGATCGGCGAGGACGAGCACGAGGAAATCCAGCGCGTCGCCAGCCTCGACGTAGCCAGCGGCGCCGTGCACACGCTCACGCCGGCGTCGATCTACGCCTACGAATTCGGCTGGTCGACGGACGGGTCGCGCATCGCCTATACCGCTGCGCCGGCACCGGGCGACAACAACTGGTGGGTGGCGAAGCTCTACGTGCAGGATGCGAAGGAAGGGGCTGCCCCACGCGTGGTGGTCGATCCATCCACCGTCAGCGGCTCCTTGCACGGCCTGCAGATGGCGCTGCCGCGCTGGTCGCCGGATGACTCGCGCATCGCCTTCATCGGCGGCCTGATGAGCGATCAGGGCGCCACCGGCGGCGATCTCTACAGCGTGTCGCCCAGTGGCGGCGAGCCGAGCAACCTCACCTCCGGCATCGCCGTTACGCCACAGTGGTTTGCCTGGGCCGGCAAAGACGCCCTGACGGTAAGCCAGAACGCCAAGGGCAAGGTGCAGCTGGCCCGTTACGACATCCGCGGCGACCAAGCCAGCGCGCAGGCGCCCTACTTCACGGTGCCGGCGATGATAGGTGCCGGCGGCGCGGTGCTTTCGGTGTCGCTGTCCGCCGACCACCAGCGCGTGGCCTTCGAACAGAGCTCCTACGAGCACGCCCCGGAAGTGCATGCCGGCAAGCTCGACGGCACGGCGCCGCCTGCCGTCACTTCGCTCAACGCCGGGCTCAAGCCCGCGTGGGGCAAGGCCGTGTCGGTCGAGTGGAAGAACGAGGGCCGCGACGTGCAGGGCTGGCTGCTCTACCCGGCCAACTACGACCCGCACAAGACCTATCCGATGATCGTGAGCGTGCATGGCGGTCCGGCCTGGGGTGTCCTGTCTACTTGGCCAGGCATGGGTGCGATGTATGCCGCTGAAGGCTACTTCGAGTTCATGCCCAATCCGCGCGGCAGCTTCGGCCAAGGCGAAGCCTTCGTGCAGGCCAACCGCAAGGACTTCGGCTACGGCGACCTGCGCGACATCCTCGCCGGCGTCGACGCAGTGGAGAAGATGGCGCCCGTGGACGACCATCGCCTCGGCCTCACCGGCTGGAGCTACGGCGGCTTCATGAGCATGTTCGCGCCCACCCAGACCCAGCGCTTCCGCGCCGTGGTCGCCGGCGCCGGCATCTCGGACTGGCAGAGCTACTACGGCGAGAACCAGATCGACCAGTGGATGATCCCCTACTTCGGCGCCAGCCTGTATGACGACCCGGCGGCATACGCCAAGAGCTCCGCGCTCAGCTTCATCAAGCAGGCCAAGACCCCCACGCTCATCATCGTCGGCGACCGCGACGAGGAATGCCCCGCGCCGCAGTCCTTCGAGTTCTGGCACGCGCTGAAGACCCTCGGCGTGCCTGCGCAGCTGGTGGTGTATCCGAACGAAGGCCACCACTTCGCCAACCCGGAGCACACCCGCGACCTGCAGCAGCGCTCGTTGGCGTGGTTCGCGAAATACCTGCCGGCGTCGAAATAGGCAGTGGAACGACTGGCCTTCCTGGATGGGAAGGCCAGTCGGTCACCCTCCCGTTCAAGCAGCGGATAGGCCGTGCGCGAAGCCGCCACATTGACTCGCGCGTGGTGATAACCGATGGTCGCCTGTCACGACGTCAATGGCGATTTCCGTCGCCCCGCTGAACCTGCCTGTCATTTGTAGCAACGGCGCCCACGCTTGGCCACGGACGACTACGCATGAACCTCGCCCTGTTCGATTTCGACGGCACCATAACCACCCGCGAGACGATGTCCGATTTCATGCGTCTGGCGGCGACGCCACTGCGGCGCGCCCTAGGCATACCTGTGTTCGCGCCAATGCTTGCCGGTTACAAGATGGGACTCGTCGCGGGCACGACGATACGCCAGGCGGTGACGGCTTTCGGATTCCGCGGCGTACCAGCCACGCGAGTCCATGCGGCCGGGGACCGTTTCGCCATCGAGTACATCCCCGGTGTGTTGCGCCCCGAGGCCATGCAGCGCATCGCCTTGCATCAGGCACGGGGCGACAAGGTGGTGGTGGTTTCCGGAGGCTTCGACTTTTACCTGGCGCCATGGTGCAGGCAGCGCGGCCTGGAATTGATCTGCTCGACACTGGAAACCCGCGGCGAACGCCTTACCGGCCGCTACCTTGGCGCGCAATGCATAGGCGAGGAAAAGGCGCGGCGCGTGCGCGAACGCTACGATCTCGCCGCCTACGGGCAGTGCTATGCGTATGGCGACACGCATGAAGACGAAGCCATGCTGGCGCTGGCGCAGAGGAAGTTTTACCGCGGCGTGGAGAGAACCTGAGTCGTCACGGGCTGCAGAGACAGCCTGCGGCCGTCTCTTCGATGCGCGCATCGGCGATGTGCCGGCAATGCGTTCGACGACCATCATGCCGCACCAAACACCCACGTCCACGGCATGGCTGTCGGGTATGTCGAACAGCCGCGGCACCGTGCGCACGGTGCCGGCAATGCCTTGCATCTTTGGATCACCCATTGTGGAGCACCAGTGCGCCCCGCACGGGCTGTGCGCCGCAAGATAGGCGCACGTTTTCCCGCATGAAGCCATCGGTTGCAAACCGGCTATCGCCACGGACACAGGCCGGCATACCGCCACTAGCATCATCCACAGGCGGCGGCGGGGTGCTGGCGTCCGACATTGCGGCGATTGTCGGCGATGTTCGTGTTCCGCGATTTCATCGGCCGATCACGTGCCGCACACGCCGTTGACCACATTGTCTCCCGACTTCGACCACATGCGTGGCCGGCGAATCTCCCTGCCAGAGCCGCGCGCGCCTCATGGAAGCAGAAAAGCCCAAAGACGACGACGATGGCGGCGGTAGGGACAAGCCGGCCCTGCCCGGACTGCTGCTGGGCGCCATCGGCGTGGTATTCGGCGACATTGCCACAAGCCCGCTGTATGCCATGCAGCAGGCCTTCGGCAAGGACGGCATCGCACCACGGCACGACAACATCCTCGGGCTGCTGTCGCTGATCCTCTGGGCGCTGGTACTGGTGATCAGCGTCAAGTACGTGCTGTTCGTGATGCGCGCGGACAACCGTGGCGAAGGCGGCATGATGGCGCTGGCGGCGCTGGCACGGAACGCGGTACGCCGGCATCGGCGCGCCGGCTGGTGGGTGATCATGCTGGGGCTGGCTGGCGCGGCGCTGTTCTTCGGCGACAGCGTGATCACGCCGGCGATCTCCGTGCTCTCTGCGGTAGAGGGGTTGAAGCTGGTCTCGCCGGATTTCGGTCGCTGGGTGCTGCCGATCGGTGCCGTGGTCATCGTGCTGCTGTTCCTGCTGCAGAAGCGTGGCAGCGCGCTGGTCGGCACGCTGTTCGGCCCGGTGATGGCGCTGTGGCTGCTGAGCGTGGCCGCGCTGGGCGTGCATGGCCTGCTGCGCCATCCGGAAGTGCTGGCGGCGGCCAATCCGCGCTGGGCGGTGGCCTACATGCTGCACAACGGTTTCAAGGGGTTCGCCTCGCTCGGCGCGGTGGTGCTGGTGATGACCGGCGGCGAGGCGCTGTACGCCGACATCGGGCATTTCGGCAGCCTGCCGATCCGCCTGTCATGGTTCGGCCTGGTTCTGCCGGCGCTGCTGCTGAGCTATGCGGGACAGGGCGCCCTGCTGCTGACCGATGCTTCGGCGGCGCAGCACCCGCTGTACTCGTTGGCACCGCACGCGCTGCTGTACCCGATGATCGTGCTGGCCACCGCCGCCACCGTGATCGCCTCGCAGGCGGTGATCTCCGGTACCTTCTCGATGGTGCGCCAGGGCATCCAGCTCGGCTACCTGCCGCGCTCGCGGGTGGAGCACACCTCCAGCGACATGGAAGGCCAGATCTACCTGCCCGCGGTGAACTTCATGCTGTTCGCAGCGGTGATGGCCGCGGTGCTGGGCTTTCGCAGCTCGGACCGGCTGGCCGGGGCCTATGGCATCGCGGTGAGCGGCACCATGCTGCTGACCACGCTGCTGTTCCTCGTGGTGGCGCTCATGCGCTGGCGGTGGGGACCGCTGCGGCTCGGCGCGTTCGGTCTGGTCTACGTGCTCATCGATGCCACGTTCTTCGGCGCCAACCTGCTGAAGCTTCCCGATGGCGGCTGGTTCCCGGTAGTGCTGGCGCTGGTGATGATGGTGGTGATGACGGTGTGGCACCGCGGCCGGCAGCTGGTCAACCGACAGTTGCATGCCGAGGGAGAAAAACTGGTGGATTTCATCAGCCACCTGCAGGACGAACCGCCGTTGCAGGCACCCGGCACAGCGGTGTTCCTCACCGGCCACCGCACGTGGGTGCCGCAGGCCCTGCTCCATAACGTGGAGCACAATCACGTGCTGCACGAACGCAACGTGGTGCTCACGGTGGACAGCCTGGACCAGCCGCGCGCCGAGGGCGGGGAGCGCAGCGACGTGGAGAAGCTGGAGCATGGCTTCTGGCGCGTGACATTGCGCTTCGGGTTCGCCGAGCACATCGACGTGCCGGCCCGGTTGCGCCAGCTCGAACTCGATCCCACGCTGGAAGCGGACGAGGTCGTCTGGTTCCTCGGCCATGACAAGGTCAACGCCGAAGACAACCAGCCTTACCGCATCGCGCGCTGGCGCGCGCGTCTGTTCGCCTGGATGGCACGCAACGCAACGCCTGCCACCACCTACTACGGCGTACCCTCTCGGCGGCTGATCGAGATCGGGGCGCGCATCGACCTGTGAGCCGTGCCAGCGCACAGCTCGATCAGAACAGGCTGCCTTGCGGCGACGGCTTGCGCGGTGGCACGAAGCGCGAGGTATCGAGGCGCAGTTCGCGGGCACGGCCGAAGCCGTGGCGGCGGCAGGCAATCTCGAAGCGTCTGCGCAGCAACTCCGCGAACACACCCTGGCCGCGCATGCGCGTGGCGAAGTTGTTGTCGTAGTCGCGGCCCCCGTTCATCTGCTGCACCAGGCTCATCACGTGAGCCGCGCGGTCCGGCGCGTGCAACGCCAACCATTCGCGGAACAGCTGCTTCAGTTCCCACGGCAGGCGCAGCACGGTGTAGCCAGCACAACGCGCGCCGCCTTCGTGCGCCTGTTCGAGCACGGCTTCCATGTATCTGTCGTTGAGTGCTGGGATGATGGGAGCGACGAGCACGCCGACCGGCACGCCAGCTTCGGCCAGCGCCGCGATGGCCCTGAGGCGCCGATATGGTGCACTGGCGCGCGGTTCCAGTTTTGCGGCGAGATGGTTGTCCAGCGAATTCACCGAGACGAACACCTGCACAAGTTTCTCGCGCGCCATCGCGGCGAGCAGGTCAATGTCGCGTTCGACCAGTGCGTTCTTGGTGACGATCGTGCACGGGTGGTGGCATTCGGACAGCACTTCCAGCGCGGCGCGGGTGAGTCGCCATTTCTTTTCGATCGGCTGGTACGGGTCGGTGTTGCTGCCGATGTTGATCGGCTTGGGCACATAGTGTGGTTTTGCCAGTTCGATGCGAAGCACCTCGGCGAGGTTGGTCTTGGCACGCAGCTTCGTCTCGAAGTCCAGGCCGGGTGAAAGATTGAGGTAGCTGTGCGAAGGACGCGCGAAGCAATAGACGCACCCGTGCTCGCATCCGCGAAAAGGGTTCAATGCCTGCTCGAAGGCGATGTCCGGCGAATCGTTGCTGGAGATGACGCTGCGCGCACGCTCCTCGGTGACGCAGGTTTGCGGGCGCGGCGCGGCTTCGTCCAGCAGCGTGCTTTGCCAGCCGTCGTCCTCGGTGTGGTGCCGGATGGTCTCGAAGCGCCCTTCCGGATTGGAAGCGGCGCCACGGCCTTTGATCGCTCGTGCTGGAATGAAGGAATCGCCCATCCGCGCAGCGTGCCGCCAAGGCATCTCACCGCACGCGACACCTGCGCGCGGGCATCAACCAATCGGCAATACGGTGCGTTGCTGGCTGTCGTTGATGATCTCGGCGGCAGACAGATAAAACGCGAGGACGGCGGTAAGCAGGCCCGTGTAGCCTCCAGCCTGATGCAGCCTCGCCATGCCGGTCCATTCGCCCGCGGCAAGCAGGAAGAAGGTGATCCACAGTGCGAGGAAAATCATTTGCAGCGCGCGCGGCGCACGCAGCGTGCCCAGCCACATGTAGAAGGTGAAGACACCCCAGAGGAACAGATACCAGCCGACGAAAGCCGGCGGCACCTTGTCGTGCAGGAACAGCACGAACAGCGCGAACGACCACCAGAATGCGCCGTAGCTGAGGAAGGCGGTGGCGCCGAAGGTGTTGCCGCGGGGCAGCTCCATCACGCCGGCGATCGCTTGCGCGGTACCGCCGTAAGCCATCGCGCAGGCCAGCACCATGCCCATGCCGTCGCCGCTGAACCAGCCGGCGTTGATCATGCTGAGCAGCCAGGTGGTCAGTGCGAAGCCGGCCAGGCCGAGCGGCGCTGGGTTGGAAAACTTCGTTTGCGTGCTTGCGTCGCTCATCGTGCGACTCCCAGTGGACGAATAACGGTGGCCATGGCGGTGTATGGCGAGCCGTCACGTGCTTCGCATCGGTACGCGCCGGGTACAGGCGCGTGCCCGCATGTGGATCGGATGACGGCGGCACAAATCCTGTACACCGCTTTCATCGGGCTCAGAAGTGGTACAGCGCGCTCAAGCTGACCTGGTTGCCGCTGGTGGTCTTGGTGTCGATGCCATTGGTGGTGCTGTCGAGCCACCCGTACAGCCATTCGACGCCGAGTTCGTAGTTGCCGGCCGCGTAGGTGAGGTCCATCCCGGTCTGGCGGCTGCGCAGCAAGCCGGTGGAGCCGTTGCCCATCCAGCGGATCACGTCGTCCTTGTTGGGCTTGCTGCTGGCGTAGACCGCGCTGAGGTTCCAGCTGGGCGTGAAGTTGTAGCCCGCCTGCAGGTAACCGCCGGTGTCCTTGATGTCGCCGAACTGCGACAGGTCGCCGAACACTTCGCCCAGACCCTTGCCGGTGTAGGCATTGGCGCGGAACACCCAGGGACCGGGCTTCCACTGGCCGCCCACCTCATAGCCGACGCTCTTCACGTTGGATTGCACCGGCGTCGCCACGGTGCCGCTCACGCCGCGCAGGTCCACGGTGCTGTAGTGCGCCACCGCATAAGCCAGCCAATTCGCGCCCTGCACGTGCAGTCGCGCCTCCACCTGCGGACGGAAACCGGCATTGCCCGCGGTGAGGTAATTGATGTTGTTGACGGCCGCATCCGGCCCGTTCCATGAACCTTCGAACGCGCCCATGTCCAAACGCCACTGCACGCCGCCGCTGCCGTGGTTGAGATCCTGCATCCACACCACGCCGGGATAACGCCAGCCGATCATGCCGGTGCCGAAACCCAGCGGGAATGCGATGTGCGACAGCGAGGCAGTGACGCTGTCGAGCGGGAACAGCAGATCCCACTGCTGGCCGATGCGTACCGTGCTGCCGCTGTCGGCGTTCACCAGGTCCATGTAAGCCTGGCGCAGGCGCGGGATCGGCTGCTGCTGCGCATAGGCGCCGGTGCCGTTGTAGCCGCCGAAGAAATCCATCTCGATGCGGCCACCGCCCGTCCAGTCGCCGGCCAGCCGCGCACCGCTGAAGTCCAGCCAGAAGCGCGTGTTGCGCACGTCCACCCCGCTGAGCGTACCGTTGGTGGATGTGGACGACGGGTATTCCGCATTCTGGCCGTTGCCGTAGACGAAGCTCTTGTTCTGGCTGAAGGCCGAGGCGCTGATGAAGCCGTGCAGCGCCACCGACAGACCCGGCGCACTGCTGAACACCGGTTTGCCTGTGTTCGTGGCGGGCGCGGCGGCGACGTTCTGCGCCCCGGCAGCGGGTGCCCCTTGCGCGGTCTGGCTCGCGGGCTGCTGCTGCTGCGTCTGGATCATCGCCTTGAGCTGGGCAACCTCCTGCTCCAACTGATCCACCCTCTGTTCCAGCTGTTGTTCGCGCGTGCTGTCACCGGTGCTGCCGGTGGTTTGCGCCGACGCCGCCCAGGGCAACGAAAACGCAACGGCAACGCCCAGCGCCAACGGTGCACGGCAACGACGAACGAGTGTCGGGCTCATGGGACAGCCTCCCCTTGGAGTGGTGGCGCCGAGCATGGTCACGCTTTCGCACATGCGGCTATTCGCCGATGGTCTTAACTTCGACCAAAGTCGATACGCCGGGTCCTTCGACACTCTGGCGACCTCGTTACACTCAAACGTCTGCCTATGCCGCCTATACCCTTGTCTTCAGGAGACTTGCATGTCCACGATCCATCCCGTCGACCCCGCATTCGCCGCCAAGGCGCGCATCCGTCTGGACGATTACGAGCGGCTGTACGCCGAGTCGGTAAAGGATCCCGAGGCCTTCTGGGCCAAGGTGGGCGAACGGCTGGACTGGGCGAAGAAGCCGACCAAGATCAAGGACGTCTCCTACGATCCGAAGAACCTGCACATCCGCTGGTACGAGGACGGCACGCTCAACGTGGCGGCCAACTGCCTCGATCGCCACCTCGCGGAACGCGGCGACAAGGTGGCGATCATCTTCGAGGGCGACGATCCCAACGAGTCGCGCAAGCTCACCTACCGCGAGCTGCACGCCGAAGTGTGCAAGTTCGCCAACACGTTGAAGCACCTCGGCGTGGCCAAGGGCGACCGCGTGGCGATCTACCTGCCGATGATCCCCGAGGCGGCGGTGGCGATGCTGGCCTGCGCGCGCATCGGCGCGATTCATTCGGTGGTATTCGGCGGCTTCTCGCCGGACTCGCTGGCCGGACGCATCGCGGACTCGGCTTGCAAGGCCGTGATCACCGCCGACGAAGGCGTGCGAGGCGGCAAGAAGATCCCGCTCAAGATCAACGTGGATGAGGCGCTCAAGCGTCCCGGCACCAACAGCGTGGAAACCGTGGTGGTGGTCCGCCGCACCGGCAGTGCGGTGCCGATGCAGTCGCCGCGCGACCGCTATTGGCACAATCTGATGGAGGGCCAGAGCGCCGACTGCCCGGCCGAACCGATGGAAGCGGAGCATCCGCTGTTCATCCTCTACACCTCCGGTTCCACCGGCAAGCCGAAGGGCGTGCTGCACACCAGCGGCGGTTACCTCGTCTATACCAGCTACACCCACGAATGCGTGTTCGACCTGCGCGAGGACGACGTCTACTGGTGCACTGCCGATGTGGGCTGGGTCACCGGTCACAGCTACGTGGTGTACGGCCCGCTGGCCAACGGCGCCACCACACTGATGTTCGACGGTGTGCCGAACTATCCCGATTTCAGCCGCTTCTGGCAGGTGGTGGACAAGCACAAGGTGTCGCTGTTCTACACCGCGCCCACCGCGATCCGTGCACTGATGCGCGAAGGCGAAGCACCGGTCAAGAAGGCTTCGCGCGCCAGTCTGCGCGTGCTCGGCACCGTGGGCGAGCCGATCAACCCCGAGGCGTGGGAGTGGTATCACCGCGTGGTGGGCGAGAGCCAACGCCCCATTGTCGATACATGGTGGCAGACCGAAACCGGCGGCATCCTCATCACCCCGCTGCCCGGCGCCATCGCCACCAAGCCCGGCTCGGCCACCAAACCATTTTTCGGCGTGAAGCCCGCCATCGTCGATGCCAGCGGCGAAGTGCAGCAGGGCGCCTGCGAAGGCAACCTGCTGATCACCGACTCGTGGCCCGGCCAGATGCGCACGGTATACGGCGACCACCAGCGCTTCATCGAAACCTATTTCAGTGCCTACCCGGGCAATTACTTCACCGGCGACGGTGCGCGTCGCGACGAGGATGGCTACTACTGGATCACCGGTCGTGTGGACGACGTGATCAACGTCAGCGGCCATCGCATCGGCACCGCCGAGGTGGAAAGCGCGCTGGTGTCGCACCCGAAAGTCGCCGAAGCCGCCGTGGTCGGTTGCCCGCACGAGATCAAGGGTCAGGGCATCTATGCCTACGTCACGCTGATCGCCGGCGAGACCGGCAGCGACGAGTTGAAGAAGGAGTTGGTCGCCTGGGTGCGCAAGGAAATCGGCCCCATCGCCACGCCTGATTACATCCAGTGGGCTCCCAGCCTGCCCAAGACCCGCTCGGGAAAGATCATGCGTCGCATCCTGCGCAAGATCGGCGAGAATCAGCCCGACCAGCTCGGCGATATCTCCACCCTCGCCGATCCAAGCGTGGTGAAGAGCCTCGTCGAGGAACGCCTGATCAAATGAGCCACGGTAGGAGCGCACCCTGTGCGCGAATGCTCCTGCTCCGATCAGCGCCAAGGCATTCGCGCGCAAGGTGCGCTCCTACCGATTCCATCGAACCATGCCCGACATCCTGATCGCTGACGACCACCCCCTGTTCCGCGACGCCCTGCAGCGCGCAGTACTCGCCGCGCTGCCGCGGGCGCAGGTACGCAGCGCCGAAAGCGTGCAGGGCCTGTACTCGTTGATCGAGCAATACCCCGACGCCGATTTGCTGCTGCTCGACCTGCACATGCCCGGCGCGCGCGGCTACTCCGCGCTGGCGCATATCCGGGGGCAATACCCCGGCCTGCCGATCATCGTCGTATCCGGCCATGAAGAAGCGCAGGTCGCGCGCCGCGCGCTGGCCCATGGCGCCGCGGCCTACATCCCAAAATCCACGGCGGGCGACGAGATCGTCCGCGCCATTCGCGCCGTGCTCGATGGCGACGTGTGGTTGCCGCCTCAACTCGTTGGAGGCAGCGCCGAGCTGCAGCCCGATGAAGCGGACATCGCCGCCCGCGTCGCTACGCTGACCCCCCAACAATTCCGCGTGCTCACCATGATCGCCGAAGGCCTGCTCAACAAGCAGATTGCCTGGGAACTCGGCGTATCCGAAGCCACGGTGAAGGCGCACATGACCGCCATCATGCGCAAGCTGGGCGTCAACAACCGCACGCAGGTCGCCCTCGCCGCCAGCCACCTCGCCGTGGAACCTGGCGCGATGCAACCGCTGCTGGTGGACGAGGAAAGCGAGTGATCCGACCTCTGGAGTACGGGCGACAACAGCCTGTGCTGGGTGTTCGCGTGGAGCAGTCGGGGCCACGCCAATCCAGGCATGCGTAGCCGCTCACCCAGGCTCGACGCGCTATTCGCACGTGCGTTGTACACGCTCGTGCGTCCACGCCGCCCTCTCCTGTTTCTTCACCAGCGCTGTCAGCAGCGCACGCAACGCTGCGGGTCTTACCGGTTTGTGCAACAACGGGTAGCCCAGTGCGCGGGCGCGCTGCTTGAGCTCGCTGCTGCCGTCGGCAGTGATGAGGGCGGCCGGAGGAAGTGAGACATGATTGGCACGCAGTTGTTGCAAGGCCTGCAGACCGTCGGTGTCGTCGGCAAGGTGGTAGTCGGCGAGTATGAGATCCACCGGCCCGCGCTCCAGCTCGACAGCCGCAGCGGCCGCATCGCGGGCGGTGCGACAATCCACGCCCCAACGGCTCAGCAGGATGCGCATGCCATCGAGGATGGCAATGTCGTCGTCGAGGCACAGCACCGTGAGCGGCAATTGCTCGTCGCCGCCGACGCCGCTGACACGGCGCACACCTTGCCGGCGCTCGGGTGCGGCGGCGGCGCGCGGTGTGACCACCGCGAAGCAGCTGCCATGGCCCGGGCGCGATTGCAGGTCGAGCCGATGATTGAGCATGGTCGCGATGCGATCGCAGATGGACAAGCCCAGGCCCAGGCCTTTCTCGCCCCAGGGTGAAGGCTGCTCCAGCCGCTGGAACTCGCCGAAGATACGCGCGCTCTGCTCGGCGGGAATGCCTGGGCCGCTGTCCCACACTTCGATTCGCACCTTGCCACTGTTGCGGCGGACACCCAGGAGCACGCCACCGTGATGGGTGTAGCGCAACGCATTGGAAAGGAAGTTCTGCAGCACACGGCGCAGCAACTGCGGATCGCTGCGTACCGCCAGCCGTGTGCGCGCCACGCGCAGGCGCAGGCCGCGCTGCTCGGCCAACGGGGCGAATTGGCTTTGCAGCGAATCGAACAGCTCCGCCAGCGCGAAATCGGCGATCTCCGGCCGATACGTTCCCGTGTCGAGGCGCGATGTGTCGAGCAAGGCATCGAGCAAGTCCTCGGCGGCACGGAAGGCTACGTCGATGCGTTCGGCGAGCTGGCGCGATTCCACGTCCAGCTGCGGTTGCTGGCGCAATGCGGAAGTGAACAGGCGCGCGGCATTGAGCGGTTGCAACAGGTCATGGCTGGCGGCGGCGAGGAAACGCGTTTTCGACGCATTGGCGGCTTCCGCGGTGCGCTGTGCCTGCGCCGTGGCGGCCAACGCTTCGCTCAGCTCCGCGGTGCGTTGATCCACGCGTTGTTCCAGTGTCTCGTTCGCCTCTATCAGTGCCTGCTCGGCTCGCTTGTACGCAGTGACATCCGTGTAAGTGGTGACATAGCCCCCGCCGGGAAGCGCGCTGCCGCGCATTTCTATGGTGCTGCCGTCGGCACGCACGCGCTGGAAGACATGCGGCGTGCCGGCGCGCAGGTGGGCGATGCGCTTGGCCACGTGGCCGCCCACCTCGCCGGGACCGCACTCGCCATGCTCGGCATTCCAGCGGATCAGGTCGGCCACCGGCACGCCCACGTAGACCATGCCGTCGGGGTAGCCGAACAACTCCAGATAGCGCCGGTTCCATGCCACCAGGCGCATGCCGGCATCGACCACGCTAATGCCCTGCGAGACGTTTTCCAGCGTCGAGGAGAGCAGTTCGCGGTTGAAACGCAGCTCCTGCGAAGCCTCGTCCATCAGCGCCATGGCCTCGGCGATGTCCAGGCCCGAGCCGGAGAGCATGCCCATCAGGATGCGCCGTGCGCTGGCTGCACCCACCGCGCCGGCAAGCAGGCGCTCGGTGTGCTGGATCAATGCACGATCCGCCGTTTCGCTGGGCTGCAGCGGACGACCGCGGCGCTCTTCATGTTCGGCGAAGGCGCGCTCGGTGCCACGCTGGCCCACGATGCGCGTGGCGATAGTGCGAAGGTCAGCCACCGCCACACGGCCGCGCCAGTCTCCCGCGCCATTGCGGCTGGCTGTATGCGGGGTGACGAAGAGCGCGGCATGCAGGCGCTCCTCCAGATTGGGGTGCCAGCGCAGCGAGACGAACACAAGGCAAGTCACGTTGGCCAGCAGCGACCACAGCGTGCCGTATAACAACGGGTCGTCGCTGCCCAGATGAAATGGCGCCAGCGAATGCCACCAGCCCGGGCCGGATGCGGTACTCCACTGCCATCCACTTGCGTGCAACATCGTCGGCAGCAACAAGGTACAGACCCATACTGCGAAACCCGCCACCAGGCCGGTGGCTACGCCGCGCTGACTTGCACCGCGCCAGTACAGTGCCGCCACAATGGCTGGCGCCAGTTGCGCCACTGCCGCGAAGGCGAGCAGGCCGGTCGCGGCGAGGTTTTCCGTATCGGCCACCGTGCGGTAATAGCCATAGGCCAGTATCGCCAGCACCACGATGGCCACGCGGCGCACCCGCAGCACCAGCCGCGAGACATCGCTCAGGCGCTCCAGTTGCAGGCGGCGCACGCGCAACAGCGCAGGCATCACCAGGTCGTTGCTTATCATCGTGGACAGCGCCACCGCCGACACGATCACCATGCCGGTGGCTGCGGAGAAGCCGCCCACGAAGGCCAGCATCGCCATGCCATGGCTGCCCAGTGCCAGCGGCAGGTTGAGCACCCACGCATCGGCCATTCCGTCGCGCACCGCAGGCAACGGCATGCCGGCCGCCACGATGGGCAACACCGCAAGAGTGATGGCCAGCATATAGAGCGGAAACATCCAGCGCGCACGATTGAGGTCGCGCGGGTCTTCGCACTCAACCACTCCGATCTGGAACTGCCGCGGCAGGCAGAACATGGCGAGCAACGCCAGCATGGTCTGCACCATGTAACTTGCCGACGACAAACCGTTGCCCGGATGCTGCGGCAACAGCTTCGCGCTTGCCGCCAGGCCCGGTCCGTGATGCAGGGCATACAGCGCAAGCGCCACAAACGCGACAAGCTTGATGAGTGATTCCAGCGCAATCGCCAGCATCATGCCGTGATGGTGTTCGGTGGCATCGATGCTGCGCGTGCCAAACAGGATGGCGAACGCCGCCAACAGCCCCGCACACCACAGCGCGGGGTCCGTCAGGACCGGATCGCGCAAATCCGGCGCACTGCCACCCAGCACCGCGAACGACATCGCCACTGCCTTCAACTGCAGCGCGATGTACGGCAGTACCGCCATGACTGCGATCGCGGCCACCAATGCGGCCAGCCCGTGCGACTTGCCGAAGCGCGCGCCGATGAAGTCGGCGATCGAGGTGATATTGCGCTGCTGCGCCACTTCTACCAGGCGGCGCAGCAGGCCGAAGCCGAACACGAACAGCAACACCGGGCCGAGGTAGATCGGCAGGTAACCCAAGCCATGTCGGGCCGCAGTGCCCACCGCGCCGTAGAACGTCCACGACGAGCAATACACCGCCAAGGCCAGCGCGTAGACGATGGGACGCAGGCGCGGCTGGCGCGGGTACAACGGCCGCCGGTCGCCCAGCCACGCCACGCCGTACAACACGCCCACGTACAGCAGCGCGACGAGCAGCAGCAGCCAGCCTGCAATCAAGCGCCCACCCCCACTCTTCGACAACGCAAACCGCCGGCTTGTGCGCGACGGCGTCTGTCCGCCAGCATGCGCGCATGCATGCCATCCACGGATTCCCACCTGCGAAAGTAGCAGAGCCTCTGCGGGCTGACGAGATTCACGTCTGGCGCCTGCATCGGCCCAAAGGCACGGGGCGGGACCCGCTGCTGTCCCTGCTCGCGCGCTACCTGGGTATAGAGGCAGCGAATGTCCGGCTGGCGGAGAACGAACATGGCCGCCCCAGACTGGATGCAAGGCATGGCGATGCGCTGGACTTCAACTGGTCGCACAGCGGCGAGCAGGCGCTGGTGGCGCTGGCGCGCGGGGTCGCCGTCGGCATCGACCTGGAGCAGCGGCGCAAGCGCGCCAATGCGCTGGCCATCGCGCGACGATTCTTCACCGCCGAAGAAGCCGATTGGCTGGACACCCTGGACGAGGAGGCGCAGCGCACGGCCTTTCTCGAACTTTGGACTGCGCGCGAGGCTGTGCTGAAGGCGCTGGGTCGCGGCATCGCATTCGGGCTGGATCGGCTTTCGTTCCGCCACGAAGCAAATGGACTTGTGCTGCAACAGCTCGATGGTGACGATCCCGCCGCGTGGCATTTGAGCAGTCTCGACATCGGTACCGACGCACTCGCCGCACTGGCCTGGCGCGGCGCGCCACGCCGCATCCGCACATTCGCGCTTGCCGACGACGAGTGATCGCGGCAGTGTTGTATTCCTTTCTCCATCGCAGATCGCCGGCATGACCCTGCTCAGCGTCAACCTCAACAAGATCGCCGTGTTGCGCAACTCGCGCGGCGGCACCGAGCCCGACATCTGCCGCGCGGCGCAGACCTGTATCGAGAACGGCTGTGGCGGCATCACGGTGCATCCCAGACCGGACATGCGCCATGTGCGTCCCGAGGACGTGCGCGCGCTGGCCGCGATGTTGCGCGGCCGGGTCGAATACAACATCGAAGGCAATCCCTTCGCACCACCGCGCGGCGGCTATCCGGGCCTTATCGCATTGGCGCGCGAAGTACGCCCCACGCAGGTGACGCTGGTTCCCGACGGCGACGGCCAGATCACCTCCGACCACGGCTTCGACCTGTCGAATGACCTTGAACGCCTGCGTCCACTGGTGGACGAACTCAACGCTATCGGCTGCCGCGTCAGCCTGTTCGTGGACAGCGGCCCACAGGATTTCGCGGCGGCAAAGGCCCTAGGTGTGCAACGCATCGAGATCTACACCGGCCCTTACGCCGAGGCATTCGCCGAAGGCGAGCCTGACGCCGTGCTCGCGGATTGCGCCGCCACCGCGCGGTTGGCACAGCAGGCGGGCTTGGCGGTGAACGCAGGCCACGATCTCAGCCAGGCCAACCTGGGGACGTTCAAGGCCGCAATCCCGGGCCTGGCCGAGGTATCGATCGGTCATGCGCTGATTGGCGAGGCACTCTACGAAGGCTTGGCCTCCACGGTGCGCAACTATCTGCAGATCCTGCGTTAAAGCTTCCGTCCCCGGAAAGCGGAACCTGCGCTCGATGGTGCTGCCGCTTCGCTTGGAACCAGGACATCCGTACGCGAGGTTCACTCGGCAGGCATCCGCTCATCCCGAAAACGCCAACCCCCGCACTGGGCGGGGGTTGGCGCGGGTAACGCTGGTTCCGGCAGCCGATTTACTGGCTGTCGCTGTCGGTGAATCCGATCTTGGTCAGGTTGTACTGCTTGGCGTCCGCCAGCACGGTAGCGACGTACTGGTAGGCGACGGTGTTGGCAGCCTTGATCTGGATTTCCGGCTGGTTGGTCTGCTGGGCGACCACCGCAAGCTGTGCCTTGAGACCCAGCTCATCGACCGGCGTGTCGTTCCAGTAGAACGCACCCGACTGGTCGATCTTGAGGTTGATCGGTTCCGGCGGATTGGTCGGCGGGATCTGGTTCGGGTTCGGCTGCGGCAAGTCGATCTTGATCTTCAGCAACGGAATCGGCGCGGTCACCATGAAGATGATCAGCAGCACCAGCATCACGTCGATCAACGGCGTGATGTTGATGTCGGCCATCGGGCCGCCCGTGGACTTGGTGGAGAAAGCCATGGTTCGTTACTCCTTCACCGGGGCGGACGTCATGAAGCCGACATGCACCATGCCCTGATCCTTGGCGTCACTGATGGCCTTGAACACCGTTTTCCACTGGATGCCCTTGTCGGCGCGAATCTGCAATTCCGGTTGCGGCGTCTTTTGCGCCGCCACCGCCAACTGCGACTTCAGCTGCGTTTCGCTGACCAACTGATCCTGCAGATACCACGTACCGTCTTCCTTGATGGCCAGATCTAGCGGCGGTGTCTCAATCTTAGCCTCATCGCTCTTGGGAGCCGCGACCGGCACCGTGACGGTGACCGTATGGGACATCAGCGGTGCCGTGATCATGAAGATGATCAGCAGCACCAGCATCACGTCAGCCAGTGGCGTGACGTTGATTTCCGAAACCGGACCGCCGGTATTGCCTCCGACGCTCATTGCCATGGATCAGACCCTCACTCGACGCGCGAACCAGTCGCGAAGAAGTCGTGCAGGTCGTGCGCGAATTCGTCGAAACGGGCGAAGATGACGCGGTTCGAACGGTTGAAGAAGTTGAACGCGAGCAGCGCAGGGATAGCGGTGAACAGACCGATGGCGGTCATGATCAGCGCTTCGCCCACGGGGCCGGCCACTGCGGTCATCGAAGCGTTGCCGCTGGCGGCGATGCCGATCAGGGCGTGGTAGATGCCCCACACGGTACCGAGCAGACCCACGAACGGAGCCGACGAACCGACGGTGGCGAGCAGGGTCTGGCCGCCTTCGAGGCGGAGGCTCTCACGAGCCACGGCCTGGCGCAGCGCGCGGTCGACGAACTCGGAGCGGCTCAGCGACTCGGCCAGGCCACCCTTGTTCGCCTGCTGGTGATGGGCCACCGCGGAAGCGGCGTCCAGCGCGATCTTCGAGAACGGCTCGCCCTTGGGCTGGGCTTCCAGCTCGCGGATGGCGTCCTGGGTGGAACTGTTGTTCCAGAAGCCACCGATGACCTTGTCGGCGCGGCCGCGCACCATCGAATTGCGGATGGCGTTGGCGATGATGAAATACCAGGACAGGAAGGACATCACCACGAGAGTGATGAACACCACCCAGCCCAGCCAGTCGAAGCCGTGGGCGAGGTTGGCGAAGCCCATCTGCTTCATGGCTTCGGCATTGGAGTTGCCAGCCACCTGGGCGGCATCGGTCGGTGCAGGAGTCTGTAGGAACATAACGCTACCCTTGGGAAGTCAAGCGTGAACTGTGGGGGCTGTAACGGAGATTACAGGTTGTTGAGATTGAAGGTGATCGGTACGCGTGCGTAACCCTCCACCTTCTGGCCGTTCTTGATCTCGGGATTGAAGCGCCACTTCTGTGCCGCTTCGATCGCGGCGCGATCAAGCTCGTGGTATCCGCTGGACTGGTCGACCTTGATGTCCTTCGGCGTACCATCGACGCCGACCAGGATCAACAGGGTCACCGTGCCTTCATGGCGCTGGCGAATGGCCTGTGGCGGATATCGCGGCTGCGGCCGGCTGCCATAGGACAGATCCGAACCTGCTGCGATGTCGCTCGGCGGCGCCGGCGGTGCCGGAGGAGCAGGCGGCGGTGCCGGAGTCGCATTCTGCGACACCTCTTGCACCGGCGGCGGCGGAGTCGGCGGCGGCGGATTCGGCGGCGGAACCACCTGCTTGATGATCTTCGGCGGCGGCTGCTTCGGCGGCTCCGGCGGCGGCGGCGGCGGTGGCGGCGGCGGCGGCGGCGGTTCGATGAAGTTCACCTGCACGATCTGTTCTTTCTTCTCGTGCTTCTGGCCCGGAGGCGCCATGGGCGCGAGCAGGATAAGAAACGCGAAGGCGTGCAGACCAATGGCAAACGCCAACGCTAGGGTTCGTTTCCAACTGAACCCCTCTTCGCGTTCTGTGTCTTCGGTACTAGAGGCCATCTGTCACTATCTGGAGCTGGGAACGGAGAAAGCGTCGCCGCAGGCTCGGTGTGTTCCGTCTGGCATATGGACGAAACACGCCGCTGGGGTTACGCAGGGAAGGTTTCAACGGTACAACAGCATCTGGCTTTTGTATAGCGCTAACGTGGCGTTCAGATGGACGTCCATCTGCGACGCTTTACTACTTTAGTCTGACAATTACTTGCCGGACTTTTTCAGCCACTCCTGTGCCTTGTCCGCCGTTTCAGGATCCAGTGCAGCCTGCTTCACAGCAGCGACCGCACCAGCCTTGTCCTTGAGCTGGCGATCCGACTCGCCAAGCATCATGTAGGCGTGGCCTTTGTGCTTGACGCCTTTGGCGATGGCCTGGGTAAGGTACTTCTTGGCGTCGGAGAACTTCTGTTCCTGGAAATAGGCACCGCCCAGCGCCATGTCCACCTCGCCGTCGGTGGCCAGCGGCGAAGCTTTCTGGTAATAGCCGATCGCCTTGACATCGTCATCGCCGATCATGGCGGCGTCGCCGGCAAGCTTGTAGTTGTCCGCGCTGGGCTTGATGGCGCCCTTGGCTACGCCGTCGTCGAAGGCTGCCAACGCCTTGGCACTGCCGGCCTTGGTATCGCCGCCACCGTTCTGTGCCTGCATCAGGTAAGCCTTGACCAGAAGGATCCAGTCGGCTTCGTCCTTCAGGGCACCGTTGGCACGGCCTTCTTCCAGGATTTTGATAGCACCAGCGTAATCTTGCTGCTGCAAAAGAATGGTGCTGGCGTTGTGCAGCATGCTGCTGTCGGAGGGGTTCTTCTCGTATTCGGACTGCGCCATCTTGGACGCTTCAGCCCCCTGGCCGGATTCGGCATAACTGGACATCAGGACCTGATTCCACGAATCCTTCGGCTTGTCGGTCAGCGACTTGGCTTTCTGGATGGCTGCGATCGCTTCCGGATACTTTTGGAGGTAGTAGTAGTCCACGCCCTCCAAGCCATAGGAGTCGGCTGTTTCCGACTTGCCCTCGGTGCGCCATTTGGCGATCGTGTCCAGCGAAGCCTGGTACTGCTGGTCACCGGCATACATCTGGGCCAGCGTGAGCATTTCCTGGAAATAGGTGTCATTCGGCAGCACGCCGATATCCAGCGAACGCTTGGACTGGTCGATGGCAGCCTTCACGTCGCCATTCTTGAACGAGACGTTGGCCATCAGGTAAAGGGCAAACGCCTGAGCGTATTTGCTGTCGCTCTTGTCGATGATCGGCTGGAGAACCTGCGTCGCCTTGGCGGAATCGCCACTGTTCACCGCGGCGACACCGTCGTTGAGCGCCTTCTGATCCTTTTCGCTCTTCAGATCGAGCTTCGGCTCAGCACGCGTGGCGTTGGGGTAAGCCGAGGTCTGCTTCTTCGAAGAATCGTCTGCATGGGCAGGCATGGTGGCGGTGGTGAACGCCAGCGCGGCGCCGACCAGCAGCGTGAACAGGGGCGTGTGCTTCATGACGATCCTCGGTGTGTCCGGAGTTTTTTACGCGATACATCTGCGCAGGGGATCATGGAGACTACCCTGATCGATGTAAGAATGACAAGCTGCAGCGCGACAACGAAATCCATTCGAAATCAATGGTTTGCGCGGAACAACTCCGTACTCCGACGCATTGTTGACAGATCGGATGAGCAAGCTGGCGCGGTTCGCAGAACCGCACCAGCAGAACTTCAAATGTCGAGGTTGGCGACCTTGAGCGCATTCGCCTCGATGAAGTCGCGGCGCGGCTCCACCGCTTCGCCCATCAACATGGAAAACATCTGGTCGGCGGCGAAGGCATCCTCGACTCCCACCTGCAGCATGCGACGCGTCTCGGGGTTCACCGTGGTTTCCCATAGCTGCTCGGGATTCATTTCGCCCAGGCCCTTGAAGCGCTGGATGGTACGACCCTTCTTCGCTTCGTCCAGCAACCAGCTGCGCACATCGGCGAAACGGATAACGCCGCGTGAGGCGTTGCCGCGACGGGCCACGGCCTCGGCCTGGATCAGACCGGCCAGCTGTTGACTCACGTGCAGGATGGGGCGGAACTCGGCGCCGGCAAAGAACGGTTGCGGCAACAGCAGGGTATGGCTGAGGCCGTGCTGTTCACGCACCACCTCGATGGCTGCCGGCTGCTCGCCCTGCGCGGAGCGCAACGACAGCCTGTAGCGCGGCTTGCCCAGTCCGCTGGCGGCGAGGCGGGCTGCGATGCCGTCAAGCCATACTTGCATCGCCAAGGCGTCGGTCCACAGTTCCGGTGTGATCGGCGAGTGCTCCAGCAGCGCCGACAACACGCTGGTGTCGAAGCGGTGGCCGAGGCGTTCGATCTGATCCAGCGCGGTCTGGTAGTCGCGCAGCAGCTTTTCCAGCGCTTCGCCGGTAATGGGAGGCGCGGCCGGATCCGCGACCAACTCGGCGTTGTCCACTGCGTTGGAGATCAGGTAGGCGTTGAGTGCCGCATCGTCCTTGAGATACAGCTCCTGCTTGCCCTGCTTCAGCTTGTACAGCGGCGGCAGGCCGATATAGACGTGGCCGCGCTCGATCAGCTCGGGCATCTGGCGGTAGAAGAAGGTGAGCAGCAGGGTGCGGATGTGCGAGCCGTCCACGTCCGCGTCGGTCATGATGACGATACGGTGGTAGCGCAGCTTGTCGGGGTTGTAGTCCTCCTTGCCGATACCGGTGCCGAGCGCGGTGATAAGCGTTCCGACTTCGGCGGAAGACAGCATCTTGTCGAAACGGGCCTTCTCCACATTGAGGATCTTGCCCTTGAGCGGCAGCACAGCCTGGGTCTTGCGGTTGCGCCCCTGTTTGGCCGAGCCACCGGCGGAGTCACCCTCGACCAGGAACAGTTCGCACAGCGCAGGATCCTTTTCCTGGCAGTCGGCGAGCTTGCCGGGCAGGCCGGCGATGTCCAGCGCACCCTTGCGGCGAGTCATTTCACGCGCCTTGCGGGCGGCCTCGCGCGCTCGCGCGGCGTCCACCACCTTGGAAGCGATGGCCCTGGCTTCGTTGGGGTGCTCCAGCAGGAATTCGCTGAGCTTTTCGTAGACCGCCTGCTCCACCACCGTCTTCACCTCGGACGAAACCAGCTTGTCCTTGGTCTGCGAAGAGAACTGCGGGCCGGGCACCTTCACCGAGAGCACGGCGATCATGCCTTCGCGCATGTCGTCGCCGGAAAGCGCGACCTTGGCGTTCTTGGCCAATCCTTCCTTCTCGATGTAGCCAGTGAGTGCGCGGGTAAGCGCTATGCGGAAGCCGGTGAGATGGGTGCCGCCGTCGCGCTGCGGGATATTGTTGGTGAAGCAGAACATCGCCTCGTTGTACGAGTCGGTCCACTGCACCGCCACTTCCACGCTGATCTTGTCCTGCTGGGCGAACAGGCTGATCACATTCGGGTGCAGTGCCGTCTTGAGCTGGGCAAGGTGCTGCACGAAGGAGCGGATGCCGCCTTCATACACGAAAGTATCGTGCCGCCCTTCCCCCCGTTCATCGCGCAGCTCGATGCGGACCCCGGAATTGAGGAAGGCCAGCTCGCGCAGGCGCCGGGCCAGCACGTCGTAATGGAACTCGGTCAGCTTGAAGATCTGCGGGCTGGGCATGAAGCGCACGGTGGTGCCGCGCTTGTCCGAAGGCCCCACTTCCTTCAACGGATATTGCGGCTCGCCCAGCGCGTATTCCTGCTGGTACTCGTGACCATCGCGGCAAATGGTGAGCCAAAGATGGTCGCTGAGCGCATTCACCACCGACACACCCACGCCGTGCAGGCCGCCCGAGATCTTGTCGTCGTCGAACTTGCCGCCGGCGTGCAACACGGTCATCACCACCTCGGCGGTGGAGCGCCCTTCTTCCGGGTGCGTGTCCACCGGAATGCCGCGACCGTTATCGGTGACGCTCACCGAGCCATCTTCGAGGATGGTCACGGTCACATGGTCGCAGAAGCCCGCCAAGGCTTCGTCAATGGAATTGTCCACCACCTCAAACACCATGTGGTGCAGGCCAGTGCCGTCACCCACATCGCCGATGTACATGCCTGGGCGCTTGCGGACCGCCTCCAGGCCTTTCAGCACCTTGATGTTGCTGGAGTCGTACTGCGATTCGTTGGTGGGTTCGTTCATGCGGCTACCGGTTCCTATGCCTGCGCAGGCGTGGACGGCAGGCAAGCTGCCGTTCCTGCGGGGAATTGTCGATTATAGCAGGGGTGTCAGTTGACCCTGTTCCACGTGAAACATGCGATGCGGAAACCCGCGCAAGGGCTCGGGCAAGCCGGTACCCGTCACCAGAACCTGCGCGCCACTTTCGGCGAGCTGGCCGATCACAGCTCTCTGATGTGCGTCATCGAGTTCGGAGGCGAGATCGTCAAGGCAAATGATGGGCCAGTCGCCATGTTGGTCGGCATAAAGCCGCGCCTGCGCCAGCATGCAACCCAGAGCCGCAAGCTTTTCCTGGCCCCGGGAAAGATGCTCCCGTTGCGGTGCCTGCTCGAAGGCCAGCGACCAATCCGCCCGATGTGCCCCTAGACCAGTGTGGCCACGGGCTAGATCCCTACCCCGCTGAGCTTCCAGCTGTTCGCGAAGACTCTTCTCATCCGACCATCCGCGTCGGTAGCGCAAATCCGGTTCGCCAAGCTCAGGAAGCAAAGCGGCCACGCAGGCATGCAGATGAGGACGCAGTTGCTCCAGGTATTCCCGACGATGGTGGTCCAACCAATCCGCCAGCGTGGCAAGTTCGGTTTCCCACGGGGTATACAACGACGAACTGAGCTCGATTCCGGTGCGCAACAAACTATTGCGTTGCTTCAAGGCACGTTGGTAGCGACGCCACGTTTCCAGGAACGCACGTTCCACGTGAAACACACCCCAATCAAGGAAGCGTCGCCGTTCTTCGGCTGCACCAGCGATCAAGGCGTGAGAACCGGGCTCAAAACAAGCCACTGCACATTCGGCGATCAGCTCGCCCAGGTTCACGCTTTCGCCTTCCATGCGTGCTTCCCAACGCGAAGCCTCGCGCCCCAGGCCCAAACGCATCAGACGATCTTCCGCCTGGCGTAGTTCGGCGAATACGAACAGGCGCGACGCGCCGCGTGCCAGCAAAGCCTCCCGCGCCCCGCTTCGGAACGAGCGAGCATGCGACAACAGAAAAACCGCTTCCAACACGCTGGTCTTGCCAGCTCCATTGGCACCCACGAAGACATTGATGCCAGGCGCCAGCCCTAGATCGGCGTTATTCAGGCAGCGAAGGTTCTGGATGCGCAGGCGATCCAGCCTCATCTCGACTGTCGTCCAAAGCAAGAACGCCGGAGCGTCTGGCGACGGCTCCGGCGTTGCTTGATGTCACGATACTTGCCGAAAGGCATGTGTCAGAGGCGCAAGGGCATGATGACGTGGCGGGCCTGCTCGCTATCGTGCTCTTGCACGAGACAGCTGGACTGCGCATCGCGCAGGCTCAACCGGGCCTGTTCGCCACGCAGTGCGGAAAGCGCATCCAGCAGGTAACCCACGTTGAAACCCACAGCCAGGTCGGAGACATGGGTGTCGGCTTCCACTTCTTCCACGGCCTCTTCCTGTTCGGGGTTGTGCGCAACTATGCGCAGCTTGCCCGGCGACAGCTCCAGCTTCACGCCCCTGTATTTTTCATTCGAAAGAATCGCCGCACGTTGCAGGGCACCACGCAACACTTCCCGATCAAGCGTCGCGGTCTTGTCGGCACCCAGCGGAATCACCGCCTCGTAATCGGGGAAGCGACCGTCGATCAGTTTGGATGTGAAGGTCACTCCACCGCGTCGCACGCGCAGGTGGTTGCGACCGAATTCCAGCTCCACCGTGCCTTCGCCTGGCTCCAGCAGTCCGATCAACTCGTTCACGCCTTTGCGCGGAATGATGATCTGCCTACGCGCTTTCACCGTGGTCGCCAGGCTTGTTTCCTTCATGGCGAGTCGATGTCCGTCAGTCGCCACGCAACGCAGGCTGTGTTCCTGCAGATCCAGCAACATGCCATTCAAGTAATAGCGAACGTCCTGGTTCGCCATGGCGAACGCAGTGCGCTCCATCAGGTCGCGCAAGGCTTCTTCCGGCAGGCTGACCTTTTCCACCAATTCAATCGAATCGATGGTGGGGAATTCGCTTGCGGGCAAGGTCGTCAGCGTGAAGCGGCTGCGACCGGCACTCAGGGCAACACGGTCGCCATTGAGCTTCAGCTCGACGTTGGCTCCATCCGGAAGCGCACGGACGATGTCGAAGAATTTGCGTGCAGGTATGGTTATTTCACCTTCGACCAGCTTGTCAGCTGTCGAAGTGGCAATCATCTCCACTTCCAGATCGGTTCCGGTCAGCGAGAGTTGGCCATCGACGACTTTCACCAGCAGGTTGGCCAGTACCGGCAGAGTCTGGCGGCGTTCCACCACGCCCACGACCTGTTGCAGTGGCTTGAGCAGAGCTTCTCGTTGGATGCTGAATTGCATGTCGGCGCGACCCCTATGCCTGCTGTTCTGTCTTTAAGAGAAAGTTGGTAGTTGCTGTAGACGGCGTGGATAACTTTTTTCTGCCGTTTATCTTTTTTGAATCAATCGCTTGGCAACAAATATGGGTGTGCGGAAAGCAGTGCCTTCGACGTGGGCGGTTTGTGGATAACTTTACCGCCTCGCCTGTCCACGCATTATCCACAGCTTCCCATGCAGCTTATCAAGAACTTGTGCTTCAGCCTGCGAAAATACTCAACCGGTAAGGATGCGGATCAGCTGTTCCCAGTCCTGACGCATGCGGGGATCGCCTTCGCACAGCTTCTTGATGGTGCGGCAGGCGTGCAAAACCGTAGTGTGGTCGCGTCCGCCGAAGGCGTCGCCGATCTCGGGCAAGCTGTGGTCGGTCAGTTCCTTGGACAACGCCATCGCGATCTGTCGCGGACGCGCCAACGAACGTACACGGCGCGTGGAGAGCAGATCCTGCAGGCGGATGTTGAAGTACTCGGCCACCACCTTCTGGATGTTCGGCACCGTCACTGCTTGCGCGTGAGTGGCCAGCAGGTCGCGCAGGGTCTCCTCGGCGAAGTCCGTGGTGATCGGCTTGCCGTAGAAATTCGCCCGCGCCGCCAGCGTGTTCAGCGCGCCCTCGAGGTCGCGCACGTTGGAGCGGATACGTTTGGCCAGCAGCATCGCCACGTGCTCGTCCACCGCCACGCCCTTGTCGTGCGCCTTGGAAAGCAGGATCGCCGCGCGCGTCTCGAAATCCGGCGGCTCGATCGCCACGGAAAGACCCCAGCCCAGGCGCGACTTAAGGCGCGGCTCCAGCTTGTCCACTTCCTTGGGATAGCGGTCGCAGGTAAGGATGATCTGCTGCTTGGACTCGAACAGTGCGTTGAAGGTGTGGAAAAACTCTTCCTGCGTGGTGTCCTTGCCGGCGAAGAATTGGATGTCGTCGATCAAGAGGGCATCCACGGAGCGGAACCGCAGCTTGAACTGGTCCATGCTCTTGGTGCGCAACGCTTCGATCATCGCGCCCACGAACTGTTCCGAGCGCAGGTACAGCACCTTGCAGTTCGGATTGTTCTGCCGCATCAGGTTGCCCGCGGCATGCATCAGGTGGGTCTTGCCGAGGCCGGTGCCGCCGTACAGCAGCAGCGGGTTGTAGGCGCGGCCGGGGTTCTGCGCCACCTGCATCGCGGCGGCCTTGCCCAGCTGGTTGGACTTGCCCTCGACGAAGGTCTCGAAGGTGTAGTGCGGGTCGAGGTTGTGGTTGAAGGCTGGCGTCTGCGCCTGAATCGACTCGATCGCCCCGCTGGCAGCAGGTTTGATGGCCGGCTTGGCCGGATTGTGTGGGGTGCTAGAGCCGACATCCAGTCGCACCGGCAAGTCGCGACCGGCGAGTTGGGCCAGCAAGGTGCTGATTTGCGGCAGGTAGCGCGCGCGCACCGTTTCCAGGGTGTAGGAGTTGGGTGCAAAAAGCGCCAGTCCGGTTTCGTCCTCGCGGGCCTGCAACGGCATCAGCCAGGTGTGCAGATCCTCGGCGCTCAACTCGCCTTCCAGACGCCCAAGGCAGCGCCGCCACAACTCACTCATGAAGTCTCTCGTCCACAGGCAGGGGCGCTTGCGCGCAGGGTGGATCGACAAGTCTAGCAGCAGGCTTCGGTGCGTCATCCCCAAACCATCCACATATGCACTCACAAGCTGCGGCGTGACATCGGGTTGGGGTTGGAACGCTTTGATTTGACAGCGCCCAGCGGCCCAATGCATACTTTGCGACCTTTTTCCCAACATTCATTCCCTTCGGAGCAACGCCATGAAGCGGACCTTCCAGCCCAGCAAGCTCAAGCGCGCTCGCACCCACGGCTTCCGTGCCCGCATGGCCACCGCCGACGGTCGCAAAATCCTCAACGCCCGCCGCGCCAAGGGCCGCAAGCGCCTGATCCCGTAATCGGGACGGCAGCCATGCGTCCTGCCGGCTTGCCGCGTCAGTCGCGGCTGCGACTGGCCGGCGATTTCGCAGCGTTGCGAGCTAGCAGCGGCCGCCTCGGTGGCCGCTGTTTTCATTTGCGCTATCGGCCGAATGGCTTGCCTCATGCGCGGTTGGGTCTGGCGATTTCCAAGCGGGCGTCCAAGCTCGCAGTGGACCGCAATCGTCTGAAGCGCCTGTTGCGCGAATCGTTCCGCAACATCCGTGACCGGTTGCCGCCGGTCGACGTGGTGGTGATGGCGCGCGAACAGGCCGTGCAACTGTCCGGAGCGGAATTGCTGGCCGAGGCCGACGCGCTATGGCGTCGCCTTGCGGCGATCCGGCTGGAACCGGTCGAACCGGCGCCCGATGCGACCCAGCGCCATTGATGCCGACCGATGCCGCCGCCACAATCGTGCGTTGACCTTCCCTCTTCCTCTGTGGCCGCGTGCTGCGTGGCGTCGTCCGGATCCGTGAGCCGATGAACCAAACACGCAACTTCCTCCTGTTCGCCCTGCTTGCCGTGGGCTATTTCCTGTTCATGACCTGGCAGAAGGACTACATGGCGCCGCCGCCGGCCCCGGTTGCCGCCGCCAGCACGACAGGAGCGCCGGGTGCGCAGCCCGGCGCCTCGCCAAGCGTCAGCAATGCCTCCGGCGACAGCGCGTCTTCGTCGCTGATCACCGTCACCACCGACATACTGCGACTCACCATCGACACGCGCGGCGGCAGCATCGTGCGTTCCGAGTTGCTGGATTATCCGGTGACGCCGCGCACGAAGAAGGACCCGAATCCTGCGCCGGTCACCCTGTTCGACAATAGCGACGCGCATTACTTCGTGGCACAGAACGGCCTCGTCAGCAGCAGCGATGCCGATGCGGCCGACCAGCCCAACCATCTCGCCGTGTTCCAGGGCGCGCAGACCGACTACAAACTCGCTGCGGGTCAGAATGAGCTGGATGTTCCGCTGACCTGGCAGGACGCCAAGGGTCTCAAGGTCACCAAGACCTACCATTTCGCCCGCGGCAGCTATGTGGTCGCGCTGGACCAGAAGATCGACAACGCCGGCAGCACGCCATGGCAGGGCAATGCCTACACCCAGCTGCTGCGCGCCGAGCCGCCGCACGACGGCAACTGGCTGACCAATATGTCCCACCCGGAAGCGCGCAGCTTCCAGGGTGCGGCCTGGTACACCGGCGAGAAGTTCGAGAAGCTGTCGTTCAAGGATCTCGCCGAACCCAAGGACAAGCTGGATGCTTCCTTCAAGGGCGGCTGGGCCGCGATGCTGCGGCTGTACTTCTTCGCCGCATGGATTCCGCCGGCCGATGAAACCGCCAGTTATTCCACCGACACGGTGAACCCGGGCAGCGAGCATCCGCGTTATCTCATCCGCGCCATCGGCCCCACGATCAATGTGGCGCCAGGGCAGAGCGTGGACGCGAAGGCGCGTCTCTACGTCGGCCCCAACCTGCAGGGCCAGCTGGGCGCGGTGGCACCCGGGCTGGATCTCACTATCGACTACGGCATGTTCAAGGCCATCGCCGTGCCGATGCACGGCATCCTGTCGTTCCTGCATTCCATCGTGAAGAACTGGGGCCTGGCGATCATCCTGCTGGTGCTGCTCATCAAGGGCGCCACCTGGAAGCTCACCGCGATGCAGTACCGCTCCAGCGCCAAGATGCGCAAGCTGCAACCGCGCATCCAGGCGCTCAAGGAGCGCTACGGCGACGACAAGGCCAAGCTGCAACAGGCACAGATGGAGCTGTACAAGAAGGAGAAGGTGAATCCGATGGCGGGCTGCCTGCCGGTGCTCATCACCATGCCGGTGTTCTTTGCCCTGCTCTACGTACTGGAGTATTCGCTGGAACTGCGCCAGGCATCGTTCCTGTGGATTCCCGACCTCAGCGCGCACGACCCGCTCTACATCCTGCCGGTGATCTACGCAGCGGTGATGCTGGGCACACAGTGGCTCAACCCGGTTGCGGCGGGCATGGATCCTGCGCAGGCGAAGATGATGAAGGTGATGCCGCTGATCTTCTCGGTGATGTTCGCCTTCTACCCCGCGGGCCTGTGCCTCTACTACGCAGTGAACGGCCTGGTGGGCCTTGGTCAGCAATGGTGGATCACCCATCACGTGGAACACGAGGAAGCGACGGCCAAGGCGGCCTGACGACTGACTCTTGCGATCGTTCCTGATCGCGAAAAATTTGCTTGGGCGATTTTCACATCGCGTGAGCAATGGAATGAACGGCGACTACCAAGGATGGTGGTTGCAGAGTCAAACAAGCGTCTTCCGAGCCGCACTCGTAACCCTATCTTTTTGACCGAGGCGGCCGCGCCGGGCAACCGTTGCGGCCGTCTTCGTTTACGCTCACGCCATGACCCAGCACATCGATACCATTGCCGCCATCGCCAGTGCGCCGGGCGCAGCCGGGGTGGGTGTGCTGCGCGTGTCAGGGTCACTGGTGCCAGCCATTGCGCAAACCCTGCTCGGCCGAGCGCCGCAGCCACGCCATGCGCACTTCGGTACCTTCCGGGACACGCACGGCGAAGCGATCGACCACGGCCTGCTGCTGCACTTCCCTGCTCCCGCCTCTTATACCGGCGAGCATGTGCTGGAGCTGCAAGGTCACGGCAGTCAGGTGTTGCTCGATGCGCTGCTGCGCCGCGTGTGCGAACTCGGTGCGCGGCTCGCACGCCCCGGTGAATTCACCGAGCGCGCCTTCCTCAATGGCAAACTGGATCTGGCTCAGGCCGAAGCCGTGGCCGACTTGATTGCCGCGCGCTCACAGGCGGGCGCGCGCGCCGCGTTGCGTTCGATGGAGGGCGTGTTCTCGCGCAAGGTGGATGCACTGCTGCAGACACTGATCGCACTGCGCGTGCACATCGAAGCCGCCATCGATTTTCCGGAGGAGGAAATCGAGTTCCTTGCCGATCCCGCCATAACACGGCGACTCGATAGTTTGCGCACGCAACTCGGCGAACTGTTGCGCGAAGCGCAACGCGGCCTGCGCTTGAACGATGGCTTGCGCGTGGTTATCGCCGGCCGTCCGAATGCCGGCAAGTCCAGCCTGCTCAATGCGCTGGCCGGCAGCGAGCGCGCCATTGTCACTTCCATCGCCGGCACCACCCGCGACGTATTGCGTGAAAGCGTATCGCTCGACGGCATCGCGCTGGAATTGGCCGACACCGCCGGTCTGCGTGATACCGACGACGAAGTGGAGCGCGAAGGCGTTCGCCGCGCGCATGGCGAACTGCAACGCGCAGACGCGGCGCTGCTGGTCACCGATGCAAAGCATGCGGAGGCTGACCTCGCTCTTTTCGCACACTTGCCCGAAGGGGCCGAACGCCTGGTGCTAGTCAACAAGATCGACTTGGCCAACGCCACGCAGCACACGGAAATCCGCGATGGCGTCCGCTGGCTGTGGGCTTCCGCCAAAACCGGCGAAGGCCTGGATGTCCTGCGCGAACACTTAAAGCAGCTCGCCGGTGCAGGCAGCGGCGAAGGTGCCTTCAGCGCTCGTCGCCGCCATGTGCTCGCGCTCGAGACCGTGCGTGACCACCTCATCCGTACGGCTCATGCGCTTACTGCTGCCCGCGCCGGCGAATTGGCTGCCGAAGAGTTGCGCCAGGCCCAGCTCGCTTTGGGCGAAATCACCGGCAGCTATACCAGCGACGATTTGCTCGGCGCCATCTTTGGGTCGTTCTGCATCGGCAAGTGAGTAGCAGCGTCGCGCAATCGCAGCCAATGCCTCCACGACACCAGCGCGTTGATCCAGTACACCGCATACAGCGCCGAGGTGAGGTACAGGCCGCGGCTGGCGTACAGCGGCACGGCAATGGAATTGACCAGCAGCCAGAACGGCCAGTTCTGCACGTGCCGGCGCATCATCAGCAATTGCGCCACGATGCTGAAGGCCAGCACGGTGGAATCGAGGAAGGGCGAGTAGGCATTGGTGAAACGGCGGAGCAACAGGCCGTAGCAGACCGCGCCGATCGCCCCGGACAGCAGTTGCAGCCACAGCTTGCGCGCCGGCAGGTCGGTGACCGGGAGTTCTTCGCCGTGGTCTCCATGCAGCCACTGCCACCAGCCCACGATGCTTGTAATCACGAAGAAGACCTGCAGCACGGTGTCGGCGTACAGGCGGCTGTCCAGAAAAACGAAGGCGAACAGGCCGCAGCCGACGATGCCGGTCCACCAGGTGTGCACGCTGTTGCGTCCGGCCAGGATGATGGACGCACCGGCCAGCAGGTTGGCCGCGATTTCCAGCGGGCTCATGCGCGGGGGCCGTCTGCGAGGAATGCATCCAGCTCGGCCCGCCGCGGCATGCCGCCTTGCGCGCCCAGCCTGGTCACCGACAGAGCGGCCGCAGCGCAGGCCTTGCGCACGGCTTGCGGCAGGCCTTCGCGCAGGAATACGGCGAGCGCACCGTTGAAGGTGTCGCCAGCGCCGGTGGTGTCGGTGGCGTCCACGGCGAAGCCAGGCTGGTGTTGGGGTTCGGGCTGCGCGGAGTCCTGGTACCACGCGCCTTCGCTGCCGCGGGTAAGTACCACGGGGCCTGGTGCGCGACGCATCAGGTCGCGGAAATCCGAGTGCGCGTCTTCACCGAGGACAGTAGCGAGTTCGTGCTGGTTGGGAGTGAGGTAGCTGGCCAGCTGCAGCCATTCATGCGGCAGCTTCTGCGCGGGTGCGGGATTGAGAATGACGGGAACCTTGAGCAGGTGACCCAGCCGCAATGTGGCTTCGACAGCGTCGAGGGGAATTTCCAGTTGCACCAGCACGGCGTCGGCCTGCGCGATGGTTTCCCGCGCGGCTTCCACCTGCGCCGGCGTGACGCACGCATTGGCGGCAGGCACCACGATGATCTGGTTCTCGCCCTCCGCCACGGTGATGGATGCGCTGCCACTGCCTTCATGGTCGATGCGGGCGACGTGGGCGAGGTCGACACCTTCACGCACCAGCCCCGCGTGCAACTGGTCGCCAAAGGCATCGCGGCCCAGCGCGCCGACCATGCTTACACTGGCGCCCAGGCGCGCCGCGGCGACCGCCTGGTTCGCACCCTTGCCTCCATGCGCGGTGAGGAAACGACTGCCGAGCAGGGTTTCGCCAGCGCCGGGGAAGCGCGGCGCGAGCGTGACCAGATCCATGTTGATGCTGCCGACGACGACGATGCAGCTCATGCGGGTTTCCGTGGCGATGGAAACCGCAGGGTAAACGGTGCGGCACCGGTTATGCCAAGCGTGGCCTCGCGCAGTCGGCATGCTCCCCTGGACTCAATGGCTTTCGGGGGCAGCCTGGTTCGACTCCTGTTGGGCCTCACGGTGTGCCTTCATGGCCTGTTGCAGCTGCGCGTATTGCTGCTGCTGGGTCGGCGAGAGCAGCGCCTTTATCTGGCTTTCGCTGTCCTGATGGATGGCGAGCAACTTCGTCCTGCGGTCGCGCATGGATAGCGTGTTGTCGGCACGGACGGCAGCGACCTGCTGCTGGCGATTGCCGAAGATCGCGGCCAGCTTCGATTGCTGGTCGGCGTCGAGGCCAAGTTTGTGTGCCAGTCGATGGGCCTGCTTCTGCGGATCAGGCAAGCGGTGCGGCGCCGCAGGCGCATCGGATGCGGACGGCGGAGCGTCCTGCGCAGATACGGCGCCGAGCGGCGCGGCCACGAGCAAGCCGAAGGCCAGGGCGCAGACAGTCAATCGCAATGAAATCGTGTGCATGAAAGGTCTCCATGGCAGGCGTGAATCGCGCAGATGTATTGCAGCGGTGTCGCCTGTCCGGTAACGGGGCTGGCGGCAGCGGGTTTACCTGAGGCGCATGAAGGGACTTCCCTGGATTTCGGCGGGACGAAACGAAAGCGCCCGCCGGGTCAGCGGCGGGCGTCATCGTTGCAATCGGGAAGCAGGTTCAGTGCATGTGGCCGATGCCCGCGTCGCCTGGTTCCAGCGACGGGGCCGGGCCCGCCACGGCGAGCAGGGCCTGGGCGTAGCCGTCGCCGATGCTCAGCGTGGAGACCTCATCCCAGGCGAAGAACGAGGCCTGGCGCATCCATTCTGCATCGGGGCTGAGTTCCTGCAGATAGAAGCCATCCTCGTCGACGCTGGCGAGGCTGCCGATGTAGCAGACTTCCTCTTCTTCCTCGGTGTCCACGTGCACGGCAATCACCGGCGACATCGCGCCGGCGGCTTTCACGACATCGCGAACCGAATCCAGCGGGAAGTTGGGTGGCAGGCGGGGGGATATGCCCTTCACTGCGAGCGCCTTGGCCATGAAGACATGATGGCGTTCCGGTGATTCCAGTTCGGTGATGTCGCGGTGGCGCATCACGTAGATGCCGTCATCGGTGATGCCGTCGCCGACTACCGACAGCAGCACGAACTCGTTGCCCACGCCACCCACATAGCCGCAGAAGCTGCCGTGCTCCAACTCGGTACGCCACAGGCGCACCATGGTCTGCTGTTCCTGCGCTTCGCGCAGCTGGGCGCGCAAGCCGTTGGTCTTGAATTCGAGAATCTTTGCCATGGTGAATATTTTAGCAGAGCGACCGTGAAGGCTTGTTTAGAGGACGTTTTCCGCTATCTTCGGCGAAAATACAAATAAAACGCGCCATTTGTATGCATTGGCGCGCTTCATGCCATCCGCACCTCAGAGGATGTAGCGGCTCAGATCCTCGTTATGCACCAGCGAGCCAAGGTTTTTGTCTACCTGTTCGGCGTCGATAAGGTATTTTTCGCCGGATTTGTCTGCTGCTTCATAGGAGATGCCTTCCAGCAACCGCTCCATCACGGTATGCAGGCGGCGCGCACCGATGTTTTCGGTGCGTTCGTTCACTTGGTAAGCCACTTCGGCCAAGCGATCGACGCCGGATTCGGTGAACTCCAGGCTCACGCCCTCCGTACCCAACAGGGCCACGTACTGCTTGGTCAGCGCGTTGTGCGGTTCGCGCAGGATGCGCTTGAAGTCGTCCACCGACAGGGCGCTAAGCTCCACGCGGATCGGCAGGCGTCCCTGCAATTCCGGGATCAGGTCGGAGGGCTTCGCCAGCGAGAACGCGCCCGAGGCGATAAACAGCATGTGATCGGTCTTCAACGGGCCGTACTTGGTGGAGACGGTGGAACCCTCCACCAGCGGCAGCAGGTCGCGCTGCACGCCTTCGCGGCTGACGCCGGCGCCACCCCACTCCGAGCGTTGCGCCACCTTGTCGATCTCATCGAGGAAGACGATGCCGTTCTGCTCGGCGGCCTCGACCGCCTGCGCCCGGATCTCCTCGTCGTTGAGCAGCTTGCCGGCTTCTTCCTCGACCAGTATCGGTCGTGCCAGCTTGATCGCCAGCTTGCGGTGCTGGGTCTTGGCGCCGCCGATGTTCTGGAACATCTGGCGCAGTTGTGCGCCCATCTCCTCCATGCCCGGCGGCGACATGATTTCCACACCCACGTTCATGGCGAAATCCAGCTCGATTTCGCGCTCGTCCAACGCACCCTCGCGCAGTTGCTTGCGCAGCTTCTGGCGGGTGTCGCTGTCGGCTGTCGGCGTGGTGGCCTGGTCGTGGCTCCAGTCGGTGGGCGTCTGTCGACGCGGCAACAGCGCATCGAGAATGCGATCCTCGGCGCGATCCTCCGCCTGCGTGCGGACGCGCTTGATCGCCAATTCGCGGGTGAGCTTGTAGGCCACGTCGGCGAGGTCGCGGATGATGGATTCCACGTCCTTGCCCACGTAGCCCACTTCGGTGAACTTGGTGGCTTCCACCTTCACGAATGGTGCGTTGGCCAGCGTGGCGAGGCGACGCGCGATCTCGGTCTTGCCCACACCGGTGGGGCCGATCATCAGGATGTTCTTCGGCGTGATCTCGTTGCGCATTTCCGGCGCGAGTTGCATGCGCCTCCATCGGCTGCGCAATGCCACCGCCACAGCACGCTTGGCGTCGTGCTGGCCAATGATGTAGCGGTCGAGTTCGTTGACGATTTCGCGGGGGGTCAGTTCGGACATGGGACACCGGAAGGTTGGATTTTTGTCCGTCATCCCGGCGCAGGCCGGGATCCAGTGACGAGAGCGCTCGGTCAGGCCGAGAGGCTCCGGATTCCGGCTTGCGCCGGAACGACGGCATTGAAGCGATGCGAGTAGCGGCTTACAGCTCTTCGATCGTGGTGTTGTGGTTGGTGTAGATGCAGATGTCGCCGGCGATTTTCAGCGCACGCTCGACCACGGCGCGCGCGTCCAGCTCGGTGTTTTCCAGGAGCGCCAGCGCAGCGGATTGCGCATACGGGCCGCCGGAGCCGATGGCGATCAGGCCGTGCTCGGGCTCCAGCACGTCGCCGTTGCCGGAGATCAGCAACGAAGCTTCCTTGTCGGCCACCGCCAGCATGGCTTCGAGGCGGCCGAGGCGGCGGTCGGTACGCCACTCCTTGGCCATCTCCACCGCAGCACGGGTGAGATTGTTGCCGTGCTTGTCGAGTTTCTGCTCGAAGAGTTCGAACAGGGTAAAGGCATCGGCCGTGGCACCGGCGAAACCGGCCAGCACGTCCGCGTTGCGGCCGAGGCGACGGATCTTGCGTGCATTGGACTTGGCCACGATGTTGCCGAGCGTGACCTGGCCGTCGCCGCCGATCACGATCTTGCCGTTGCGGCGCACGCTGACGATGGTGGTAGCGTGGAAGGATTCCATGAAAAGCTCCGAGGTTGAGCGAACCAGATGGGGTCGGTTCGCCGGGGCTTCAATGCGGACCGGACCCGCCCGGACCGTTCGCTCCCCCTACCCGCAGGGGAGAGGGTTGGGGGAGGGGTCAAGCTGGCAAGGGATCTTGTCGAAGCGAGCTTCAGCAAGCAGCTCCCGTGCAAGGACCGTCTCTCATCCCAACTTTCTTCCCAGAGGGGAGAAGGGGCAAACGCAAGAGGCGCGTTTACTTTCTCTTGGCCCTGGGATGCGCAGCGTCGTACACCTTCGCCAGATGCTGGAAATCCAGGTGCGTGTAAATCTGCGTAGTGGCGATGTCGGCATGGCCCAGCAGTTCCTGCACCGCACGCAGGTCGCCGGAAGATTCCAGCATGTGGCTGGCGAAAGTGTGGCGCAGAAGGTGCGGGTGCACGTGCTTGGCGAAGCCATTCGCGAGCGCGAGCTTGCGCAACCGCATCTGCACGGTGCGCGGATTGATGGCCGCGCCGCCACGCCCGCGGAACACCGGTGATTCGGGTGTCCTGCCGGTGGTTTCACCCAGCGCACGCAAGGCAGTTACGGCGTGGCGACCCACGGGCACGATGCGTGTCTTGCGACCCTTGCCCAGGACGCGCACTTCGCCGCCGTCGAGGTCGAGGTCGTTCCAGCACAGGCCGACCAGCTCGGACAAACGCAGGCCGCTGGAATAAAACAGTTCCAGCATTGCGCGGTCGCGGGGTGCCAGCGTGCCGTCGTTGCCGGACTCCACCAGAGTGGCGGCCTCGTCCACATCCAGCACCACGGGCAGCTTGCGGTGCACCTTGGGGCCGCGCACGCCGGCCAGCGGATCGTGCGCCAGCAGGCCTTCACGGGTGAGTTGGCGGAACAGGCTGCGGCAGGAGGAAAGCAGGCGCTGCAGGCTTTTCGGCGAGAGTCCGGCGCGATGCTGGGCGGCCACGAACTGGCGCAGGCGATTCGGCTCCAGCGCCTCGAAGCCGGCGAAGCCTTGCGTTTCCATCCACCCCGTGAGCTTGGCGAGATCGCGGCGGTAACCGTCCACGGTATGCGGCGAAGCCTGCCGTTCGCCCGCGAGGCGGCCGAGCCAGGCTTCGACCTGTTGGGTGGGAGTCATGGGTTGCTCAGGCGAGATCCCGCGCCCGCGCCAGTGCGGCGGTGACGGTGGCGGCGATCATCTTGAGGAACAGCGTGCCCATGCCGGGCTGGAAGCGGTCCGGGTCGTGGCTGCCGATGGCGAGCATGCCGGCGTTGCCCAGCGGTATCAGCGCCGCCGAGCGGATCGAAGCCGCATCGTCGCCGAACAGCTGCGTCAGCTTCTCGGGCGACAGGCGGCCTGAAACGGGATCGCGTCGCTGCAGCAGTTCGGCCAGTTCCGGCAGTTCGGCAGCCCCGCCACCGACCTGGCGCAGCCAGTCCGAACGCGGCAGGTCGGCGTGGCGGCCGAACAGCAGCAGGCGCACCTGCTCGGTGTGGAAATCTTCGTTGAGTTTGGCGATCACGGTGCGCGTGGTCACTTCCAGCGTGTTCGCGCGCAGCAGTGCCACGGTGAGCGCGTGCACGCGCTCCATCAATTTTTCGTTGTCGGCGGCGATGCTGGTGAGTTCGACCAGTCGCCGTTCCAGCTCCGCGTTCTTGTCGCGCAACTGTTGCAACTGGTAGGCAGCCAGCGAAGACACCGAGCCTTGTTCGCGCGGCATGGTGAGTTGCGCGGCCAACTCGGGGTAATCCGTGAGGAAGGAAGGATGCCGCTTCAGATAGGCCGCAACCACGCCGGCTTCGGTGGTGTCGTCGGACAAGGGGGCGTTCATGCACGATTTCCTGCGGCGGTCATGCGGCGAGTGTGCGATGGACGCGCCGTTCGATCAATCTGGAGCCTGAGCGGTGGAAGCCGTTCGGGCCGCAAAGCCCGTTCTCCGGAGCAGATTTCCGCCGCATCTTGGCCCACGGAACCACTACGGGCCGGCGAACCGACGAAAATCTGCTCTGCAGAACGAGCTTTTCGTCTTGAGCGTTTCTACGCTCAGACTCCTGGCCAATCGCCTTCGAATGCGAAGGCCGCCGGGCCGGTCATCCACAACGGGCGGCCAGGGCCGGGCCACGCGATGCGTAGCGAGCCGCCGGGCAGATCCACGCGTACTTGCTCGTCGACCTCGCCACGTTGGCGCAACACCGCCACCGCCGCGCAGGCGCCGGTGCCGCAGGCGAGCGTCCAACCCACGCCGCGCTCGTGCACGCGCAGTTTCAGGTGCTGCCGGGAAAGGCGTTCGACGAAGCCGGCGTTCGCACCCTCGGCGAAACGCGGATGCGTGGTGAGCGCAGGACCCAGCCGGTCCGCGGTGCTGTCGGCCAGTTCGTTCACCAATGCCACTGCATGCGGATTGCCCATCGACACCGCACCTATTTCCAGCAACGTGCCGTCGACGTCGATCACGTAACGAGTCGATTCGGTATCCGCTGCGAACGGAATCCGATCTGGTGCGAACTGTGGCTCGCCCATCTCCACGGTGACTTCGTGGGCGGAAAGCAGGCGCACCGTCACCGGACCGGACGGGCTTTCCAGTCGAACAGGCTCATCCGCCGTCAACGCACCGGCGCGGAACAACCACGCCGCCACGCAGCGCACGCCGTTGCCGCACTGACGCGCGGGCGAGCCATCGGTATTCCAGATGCCGTAATAGAACGCACAGGACGGATCGCATGCCGGCTCCACGCTCAGCAGCTGATCGAAGCCTACGCCGGTGCGACGGTCCGCCAGCGCGCGTATGCCGGCTTCGTCCAGCACAAACGGTGTGGTGCGGCAATCGAGCACGACGAAGTCATTGCCCAGGCCATGCATCTTGGAGAACCGAAGCATCGGCAAAGCTCAGTGCGTGGCGCTGCTGCTGGCGGAGATAGGCGCGCTGCTCGCCGCCGTCGGCGCATCCGGTGCCGGGCCGGTTGCCGTAGCGGACGGCGCAGGAACGGGCTTGGGCGGCACGTATACCGGCGGGTTCGGGCTGTTCGGCATGTACAGCGGGCCCTTGTTGCCGCAGCCGGCAAGCATGGCGACGGCGAGGCAAAGCAGCGGCAGCAATGAACGGCGCATGATCGAACACCTGTGGGGAAACGCGACGCCGCAGTATAGCGAGCGCGCCGCTGGGCCTTATCATGCGCCTGCCTCAAAGTACCTGGGACCCGCGATGAACCTGATCGAGCTGCTGCGCCTGCCTGCTACCGTGCTGCTGGTGCTCGCCGCGGTCCTGCTGCTGTTCTGCCTGTTGCAACTGCTGACGTTGCGCCGCCGTCTCGATGCCGGTGCGCGGCTGGCTGCCGGCTGGCACGGGTTGCTGTGTGTGGTGTGCCTCGTGCTCAGCTTGCTGCTTGGCGTCGGCGGATGGGCCCTGCGCGGTTATCGCCTGTTGGACGAAGAAACGCCCGTGGTCGAGATCGACGCGCATATCCTTTCGCCACAGCGCTGGGCCGTCACCTTGACTTGGCCAGATGGTGCCACCCGCCAGGTGCAACTGGCCGGTGATGACTGGCGCGTGGAGGCGGTGGTGTTGAAGTGGAAGCTGCTTGTCGGTCTGCCGCCGCTCTATCGCCTCGACCGCATCGACGGTCGCTACGACGACGCAACCCAGGAACAGAGCGCGCCGCGCACGGTGGTGGCGCTCGGCTTCGCCGACGGTTTCGACCTGCTCGACCTGCACCGGCAATACCCGCGTGCGTTGCCGATGGTGGACGCGGTCTACGGCAGCGGCGCCTTCCTGCCGCTGGTCGACGGCGGCCACTACAGCTTGAGTCTTTCGGGCGCCGGCGCACTGGTGGCGCGGCCTGATGCAGCCACCGAGCGGCGCATCGGTTCGCCGCTGGGCGGCCTGCGCTGAAGGGCGGACAAATCCGTCGCAGGAACTTGTACGGCGTCCGCGCTAGATTCGCCTCGCCACGGCGGTGCGGCATCGGCAAGCCGTGCCGCCTTGGCATCCATCCAATCTGGGAGAGGCCAATGAACAAGCTTACGCAAGCCGTTTTGACCGCCGCGCTGGCAACCGTCGCCGCCACGGCCTTCGCCGCACAGCCCGTGCGCGATGTCAGCAGCAGTCGCCATCCGAACATCGCCGCCGCGCAGAAGCTCACCGACAAGGCCTACCAGCGCATCGTCGCCGCGCAGCAAGCGAACGAATGGGACATGGACGGCCACGCAGCGAAAGCGAAAGACCTGCTCGACCAGGCCAACCGCGAACTCAAGGCGGCGGCGGAAGCGGCGAACCAGAACCACAAGTGACGCACGTGCTGCTGGCGTGAGCCGGGCCGGCCTTGCCGCTGCCGCGGCGAGGCCGGATTGGCATCGGTTTTCGTCCGGGCACTCAAGCGCGTGTCGGGCCGGCGTGAATCGGTCCGGGATTCGGCAAGTGGACCTGGTTGGCAATTGCACAGTTGGATCGATGGACCAGCTTGACGCGATGACGACGCGCGCGGAGTATCCGGGCGCATGTGCCGATCCGGGATCTGATCGGCGTCGAGCGTTAATCTAGGGAGAGAAATCCGTGATCCGGAAGATCTGTTTGTTTTTATTGTTGTCTTGTATTTCCTGGGCCGCCTTGTCGGATGACGCCGGCGCAAACAGGCAAAAATGGCTGAACATGTCCCTGTATGGCGGCGACAACGACGCTGCTGCACTCAAAAGCGTGTCCATCAGGAAAGATGGCGGTAATTTCAAGATAAATGTTTCAAATCAATTCAATTTCGAGTGCGATCTGAGTTTCTCCGAAAACGGCGATCCAGCCGCATTGTCAAACTGCAAATCCAGAGACAAGCCGTCTCCCGTTTGCAACCCGGACATGCCCAATTCGGTGTGCGCAGTTTCCAGGGGTTGCTTCAGGCAGCCCGATGAAAAGAATCCATCCTGCTTTCAGTCGTGGCTCGTCAAGGAACAGGAAGTCCCGCTGGTTTGTTCTTCGACAAAGAAAGAGCGCGTGTGCAAAGGGGAGTACACACTGGCGACTATGGATGGCTATTCATCCAGCGAGGAGTTCACCATTGCGCGGCAGAAGGATTGATGCCTGATAAGTTGTTCGGGCCCATGGACTTTGTTCATTGGTGCGGTTCCGCCAAGGAGGGGATATGAGGGTCGCGGGAGGAGTCATCGCCCTGATTTCGGGCATCTTGGGAATTGTCGCCGGGTTGATTACGTCGTTTTTCGGCGGATTCGTCACGGCACTCGACGCCCAGGGAGCATGGCCAGGCATACGGGTGGGATTGGTCGGCATGGCCTTTTCCTTTCTCGTCATCGTGTACAGCGTGTTCGTCTTCGTATTCAGGAAGCGCTGGCCCGGTTGTCTGGTCATGGCCGCGGCGGCTGGTGGAATCTTCATCGGCGGCGGTCTTGCCGCTTTTTGCATGGTTCCCGCATCGGTCGGCGGCGCGTTGGCGCTGCTTGGGCGCAAGTCCGAAAAAGATCCCGCCAGGCAATCCAGGGCGCCTTTCATCGCCGCGGCTGTTCCCTTGCTGGTCGTGACGGCGATCTCCGTCGGATCGCCGAATGGCGCGCGGCACGCGGACGATGGCCGGAGCGTGGAAAAGGGGGCAGTCCGGTTCCAGCCCGCGCGGGCGGGGACTGGTCATGCGAGCGATCCTGGAGCGGCGAGTGCCGGCTCAAGCGAAGCCGGTCCGGCAAAGGGCGGATCGGCTACCGACTGACAGCTCAAAGCGGACGCCTTGCGGAGGGCATGCAGGCGCTGCGCGGGCCATGGAGAGATCGCAAACAGCTCTTAGCCCAGCGATTTCTCGTAGCGCCAACCATCGGCGCCGTCTTCGTAGTACTCCGCAAGCGCAGACACCCTGTGGTAACCAAGGCGCTCGTAGAGACGGATCGCGCTGGCGTTGTCGGCGCGCACTTCCAGCCGCAGTGCGCGGCAATGACGGCGGCGGGCGAGTTCTTCCACGGCATCGAGCAGGATCGAGCCCACGCCCTGGCCGCGTGCGGCGTGATGCGTGGCGATGGAATACAACCGCGCCACGCCGCTGCGCTTGCGGAAGAACACCACGGCAGTGCCAAGGAAACGATGCGGGCCGGTACTGGCCACCAGCACCTTCGCGCTGTCGCTGTCGAGGTGGCGGCGGAACTGCGCGCGGCTCAAGCGGTCGCTGGTAAAGCTGTGTTCTTCCAGCGCCACCAGATCGTCGAGGTCGGAAAGCTGGGCTGAGCGGACGCGCAGATTGGTTGGCGACATGGCGAAGAATTCCTTGATCGGATGCGCGCACGGCGGCAAACCGGGCGGACTGTAGTGGCCTGGCGACGATGCGGCAATCGTGATCGGTCGATAGCGAGGCGAATGCTTAGCAAGGGTTCAGTGCCACGCCCCGATGCGCGTTCGCGCTGTGCGACACTGCGCGTTCATCGCCTTGCATGCAGGGCGCCCCGCAATCGCAAGCCTGAGTGGTGACATGGCTCGTCTGGTCATCGTGGTCGAGAAAGCCTCCGATTGGGGCGTCTATTACCCGTCAGCGGATGTAGTCACCGCAGCGGATTACCTGCGCGAACCGGTGGGCAGCGACGACGAGCGCACCCACGTCATCAATCTCTGCCGCAGCTACAAGTATCTCGGCACCGGCTACTACGTGTCGCTGCTGGCCGAGGCGCGCGGACACAAGGTGATGCCGTCGGTGCGCACGGTGAACGACCTGCGCCGCCGTTCGCTGTACGGCCTGGAGATCGAGGACCTCAACACCAAGCTCACCCACTTCCTGCCTGCGGGCGGCCGCGACACCACCGACTTCGGCATCCTCGTCTACTTCGGCCAGACCTCGCAGCCCGCGCTGCAGGATCTGGCGCGGCAGGTGTTCGAAATGTTCCCCTGCCCGTTGCTGCGCATCGAGTTCGAGCGCGATCGCGTGTGGCAGACCAGCGCCATCAAGCCGGTCGGCCTGCAAACGCTGGATGACGCGCAGGAAGACGCCTTCGCGGAGGAACTCGACCGCTTCAGCAAGAAGCTGTGGCGCAAGCCCAAGGCGCGCAAGCAGTTCCGCTACGACGTCGCCATGCTGGTCGATCCGCACGAGGTCATGCCACCGTCGAACAAGCGGGCGCAGAAGGCGTTCATCGCGGCCGGCAAGGAGCTCGGCATCGAAGTCGATCCCATCGGCAAGAACGACTACCAGCGCCTCGCCGAATACGACGGTCTGTTCATCCGCGAAACCACCGCGAGCGACAACCATACCTACCGCTTCGCGCATCGTGCGGAGAAGGAAGGCATGGTGGTGATCGACGACCCGACCTCGATCCTGCGTTGCACGAACAAGATCTTCCTCAACGATTTGATGGTCTCGCGCAAGCTCGCCGTGCCGCGTACCGAAATCCTCTACCGCGACGACGCGCGCAGCCTGAAGGACGTCGCGGAGAAACTCGGCTATCCGCTGGTTCTGAAGATTCCCGACGGCTCGTTCTCGCGCGGCGTGGTGAAGGTGGAGGACGAAGCCGTGCTCGCCAAAGCCACCGCGGAACTGTTCCAGCACAGCGCCCTGCTGCTGGCGCAGGAATTCGTCTACACCGAATTCGACTGGCGCATCGGGGTGCTCAACGGCGAGCCGCTGTACGCCTGCAAATACTTCATGTCGCGCGGCCACTGGCAGATCTACAACCATGGCGCGAAAGGCCCGTCGAAAACCGGCGAGTCGGAAACCCTGCCCATCGGAAGTGCCCCGCCCGACGTGGTGAAGCTGGCGCTCAAGGCCACGCAGGCCGTGGGCAATGGTTTCTATGGCGTGGACATCAAGCGCGTGGGCGACAAGCCGGTGGTGATCGAGGTGAACGACAACCCATCCATCGACGCTGGCGTCGAAGACGAATGCCTCGGCCCCGAGTTGTATCTCAGTGTGATGCGCGAATTCCTGCGCCGGATGGAACTCAAGCGACAGGGCGTCAGCCAGTGAGGCGAACCGTCGCCGCTTCCCTGCGGCGACGAGCCCTTCCACTGCCAGATGGAATCAGTGACGGCGCCGCGGGCGTCGCAATGCGAGCAGTTGCCTGGGCAAGCCCGGCTCGAGAATCAGCAGCAGCGTGAGTGGAGCGACGAACAGCCACAGCAGAGGTGCCCAGCCCAGCAGGGCTGTGTGCAGAGGCACCAGCGTGGTCACCAGCAGCGCAGCGCCTATGGCAAGCCACAGTAGGGCGATGGCCAACAGGTCCCCGTGGTCGTGGTGCTGGATGGTGGGAGTGTGCATGGCTGCTTCCTCGCGGGCGATGGGTGCAGCATGCCGATGTCGCATCTCACGGCTTGCGATCCGCGGCGGACCGTTCGCGTCCGTCATCCTCCTTGCGTGTGGAGATCGCGAAGAGGCTCTTACAATGGCCTCTCATTCCAGGAGCACCGCGTGAGCCAACCCTCCCAGTTCGCCGTGTTCGGTCATCCGATCGCACATTCGTTGTCCCCGCGCATCCACCAGGGCTTCGCGCAGCAGTTCGGCATCACATTGGAATACCGCACCATTGATGCGACGCCGGGGGACTTTGCCGATGCAGTGCGCGCCTTTTTCATCGCCGGTGGTACGGGTGCCAATGTCACCCTGCCACATAAGGGTGCGGCGTCCTCGCTGGCGGACGAGCGCAGCGAGGCGGCAACCCGTGCGGGCACGGCCAACGTGCTCACCCGCCTGCCCGATGGCCGGCTTGTTGCACACAACACCGATGGCGCGGGCCTGGTACGCGATCTCACCGAGCGCCACCGCGTGGATCTGCGCGGTCACGACGCACTGCTGCTGGGCGCGGGCGGCGCGGCGCGCGCTGTGGCGTGGTCGCTGCTGGATGCCGGCGTGCAGACGCTCACCATCGTCAATCGCACACCGGAGACCGCCGATGCGCTGGCCGATGCGATCGGCGAGCCGGCCCGCGTGCATACCCGCTACTGGGACGACCTCGCCAACCTCGGCAGCTACGACCTGATCGTCAATGCCACTTCGGCCGGGGTGTTGGGCGGCGGCTTGAAACTGCCGATGTCGCTGGTGGGCGCGCGCGCGCTCTGCTACGACCTTGCCTATGGCGCGGCCGCCATCGATTTCGTCGCGTGGGCGAAGGCGGGCGGTGCGCGCTACGCGTGGGATGGCCTCGGCATGCTGGTGGAACAGGCGGCCGAAGCGTTCGCGTTGTGGCATGGCCGCCACCCCGACACTGAACCGGTCTACCAGAGCCTGCGTGCAGAGGGCTAAGCAATCCATGCCAACCGCATCGCCCTCTCGAAGGGCGATTTGACCCCGTCTAAAAATGCGGGTGCCAGCATGGCCGACACAGGGGGTGACCAGAGCCTGTCCGCGATGCCGTCGAGCTCACGGACAAGTTCTTACGGTAGGGGGTAATTACATGTTGCGGATGGGGATGTTCGCTCGAAGCCCGGCCATCGCCGAGCCGAAGTGGTGTACCTGCAGTGTTTTCGCCGCCGGCAGCAGTCCGGTCGATTCGTCCAACGTGACCAGCGCCGATCAGGCGGTCCGGTCGAGGGGAGATAGAGCCATGTCGACTCGTTTGCATACGGTTCGGAGTTTGAGACTTCCCATCGCGCAGTGCGCCTTGGCAGTTCTGGCGTGCACTGGCGTGTCGAACGTGTCGGCACAATCCTTGACGATCGGTTCGCACAACGTGGCCGTAGCCGATCCGACCGTGCCGCGGCCGCCGACGACGCCATGCGTCGTGCCGCTGTACACCAACGCATCCTTCGACAACCCCAGCGGCCCGACGCCGATCAACTACACACCGCCTGCCGGATGTCCCGGTCCCTGGGAAAAAGTCGTGCTCACGATCGACACCAGCATGGTCGGCACCAACCAGTTCGATCGTACCGGCTCCATCTGGCTGGGTGGCGCGATCCTCTATTTCGGCACCACGCAGGAACCCAGCGTCGCACCGCCCAGTGCCACGACCTGGCATATCGAAAAAGACGTGACCGACTACAGCGCACTGTTTACGGCCAGTCAGGCCGGGCACTCCGACTTCGTCAATTACGTAGAGGGCCCATACGACGGCAAGCTCAGCGGTTCGGCGGCGTTGTATTTCTACCCCCTGGCGAATGACGGCAATCGCGGCAGGAATGGCGACAACGGAGGTCATGGGATTCTGCAACCGCGCCCGGATCTCGTGCTGTCGATGAATTCGAATCCCGCGAACGGCACCTATGCCCTGAACACGACAGCCGACCAATACACGGCAACCTATACATCGCTGCCGAGGAATATCGAACGCGCTTACCTCGAAGTCTACGCACAAAGCCAGAGCAACGACGAGATCTGGTATTCGTGCAATCCGAACGACCAGGGAACGCTGAGCTTCTTCGGTTGCAACAACACGGCGTTCCGCGAAACCGAAATCAGCATCGATGGCCAGCCTGCCGGCGTCGCACCGGTGTACCCGTGGATTTACACCGGCGGTACGGGCAATCCCGGGCTCTGGGAACCGACGCCCGGTGTGCAGACGCTGTCTTTCGTTCCCTATCGCGTCGACCTTACGCCTTTCGCCGGCACCCTCGACGATGGCAAGACGCACAGCATTTCGATGAGCGTGTTCAACGCGAACCAGTATTTCAGCGTTGCCGGCAACTTGCTGCTGTATCTCGACCACGGTTCCAAGCAAGTCAGGGGAGCAGTCATTTCGAATAGCCTGGCCGCCGCGCCCACGCCCCAGGTTGTCGAAAACCTCACCACCGATGCAAGCAACAACGTGACTGGCGGAAACATCACCGTCACGTCGAACCGCAAATTCGCCATTGTCGGCGTGGTGGCCACCTCGCATGGCGTGGTGCAAACGGAAGTGGCGCAGAAGATCGCCTTTTCCAACTCGCAGGACTACACCTTGCCGGCCAACAGCGAAGGCGAAAACATCGTCCAGACCACGACGGTGGATTCGACCACGACGCGCACCGATGGCCACAAGACGGTCGTTCTTCGCGAGCGGCACAGCTATCCGCTGAAGCTGAACTTGGGCTATTTCGAACAGGCCGACGGCAGCTATCAGCAGTACACCGATGTGAAGGAGCAAGGGTACAGGCAATCGGCTTCCGTGTTTCCCGGATATTTCCTGGGAGCCGAGGCTACCGTGGACAATACGTTCGACGGAAACAACACCTACAACTGGAACGCGGCAGGGCAATTTACCGGAGCCACCGACACGTACAGCCACCAGGATTATCGCTACAGGGATTCCTTCGACGAGTGCTACAGCCGCAAGATCTCCTCGAAGGACAACGCTCTTACGGGTTGGGTGGATGGCGCGGCGTGCTGGATGGGTTCCAACAACCTTTCCTGGCGTGATCGCTTTTCGCAATATGCATCCAGCGTCTACGGGGCGACCGTGCAGTTGCTACCCTGATCCGGTTCAAGCATGCGCAAGCAAGAAAGGACCGGGAAGCCGGTCCTTTCTTTTTGGCCGGCCCTTGGGCTTCGCTGTCGGCCCGATCCGCGGAGTCATCGCGTTGACACAATGCACAGTTAGCTTGCAGCCCGGTCGACGGTGTTCCTTGAGACAGCCACGACCTTGGTTTCGTCAGGCACGGGTGTCATGCAAAGTCTTGTTTCGTTCTTCTCGCGCCGCCGGGTCTGGTTGGGTGGCGCCTTGCTCTTGATGCTGATCGGTGGTGGCTGGTGGCATTGGAATGCCCGCGCCACGGCCCAGTCACCGTCTGACGACAACGGCGTGCACATCCTGCTTGGCCTTGCCGCCGACGCGCGGCGCGATGGCCGACTTGTCGCACCGGTAGGCAGCAACGCGTTCGAGTTCTACTTCAGCGTGCTGCAGCTCGAGCCAGGCAATCGCATCGCGATGGAAGGGCTGCACGACATGTTCAAGTCGGCTTGCGAGGACACGGAGCACACCATCGCTGCCGGTGACCTCGACGAGGCGCAACGCGAGCTGCAACTGCTGCGTGCGTACGATGCCGGCAACTACAAGTACGATCCTGCCCACGAGGAACTGAATGCGAGCGACTACAAGCTCGCCTTGCTCGGCGGTTATCTCGACGCCCAGCGCAGGCTGCTGGGTCGCGCGCATGCCGAACAAGCCGCAGCGATGGCCGCTCGGCAGACGGCTGCGGTGCAATAGAAGCCTTTAGAAGGCTTTCGGTTGTTCACTCCCCCAGGTAGTCGCCCTTCACTCGCACGTAGTGCGCGGCGGAGTACATCAGCTGCTCTACTTGCGCGTCGCTGAGCACGCGCACGAACTTCGCCGGGTTGCCCAGCCACAACTCGCGCTCGCCCACCACCTTGCCCGGCGGGATCAGCGCACCGGCACCGACGAAGCCGTGCTTCTTCACTACAGCACCATCAAGCACGCTGGCGTGCATGCCGATCAGGCAACCGTCCTCGATGGTGCAGGCATGCACTACGGCAGCATGGCCGATGGTGACGTCTGCGCCGATCAGGCAAGGGTAGCCTGGGCCATAAGGGCCGGCGTGTGCGACATGCACGATGGCCCCATCCTGGATGTTGCTGCGCGCGCCCACGCGGATGTGGTTCACGTCGCCGCGCAACACTGCGCCGGGCCAGACCGATACATCGTCGCCCAGCACCACGTCGCCGATCACCGTGGCGGCGGGGTCGAGGTAGACACGTTCGCCGAGGACGGGGGCGATGCCCTTGTAGCTGCGCAGGTTCATGGGGGCATTTTAGAGGCTGTCACAGCCGGGTTCCCGATCCTTGCGCTCGGCTTCCAGCACACGCAGCGTTTCGCGGTAGCCGGCGTCCACCGCGCGGCGCCAGCTCTTCCATTCCAGCAGGCCCACCCGTTCCAGCGGCGGTACGATCAGCCGGTGCGCCAGCGCGCGGCAGCGCTCGCTGGTTTCCTCGCTGTTGACCATCGCGGCGCGGGCGAGGGTGGACACCAGGCCCGGCCAGCGCGGGCCGCGATGCTGTTGCAGCAGCAGGCGCCACCATGGCGGGGTCGCCACGTCGTCGATGCCGGCACGCAGCGCCATGCCGCCGTGGATGCTCAGTGCGGTGAGGTGAGCGATGCCGTCGGTGGCCATCACGTCGGTGGGCAGGTTGTCCACCAGCGCGCCATCCACGTGGACTTCGCCGCGATGGAGCACCGGCGGCAGCACGCCGGGAATCGCGCTGGAGGCGCGCAGCCACAGCCACAGCGGCCCGGTGCGATGCACCGCGCGGCCGGCGCCGGAGAGGTTGGTGGAGACGCAGAAGAACGGCTTGCCCAGATCCTCGATCTCGCTGTCGCCGAAGGCCTCGCGCAGCATGTGGCTGGCGCGGCGGCCGCGGGTCAGCGCCACCAGCGGCAACGTCCAGTCCGACAGTGGGCGGCTGCGCACGAAAGCCTCGAAGTAGCGGCGCAGCATGGTGTCTGTGTCCCAGCCGTGGGCCACGCCGGCGCCGATGATCGCGCCGATGCTGGTGCCACCCACGGCGTCGAAGGCATGGCCTGCATCGCGCAGCGCCTTGATCGCGCCGAGGTGGGCCAGCCCGCGCGCGCCGCCGCCGGCCAGCACCAACCCGCGCGCGTGGCCGGTGACCAGCCGCGCCACCCGTTCGATGTCGCCCTTGCCGCAGATGTGGTGGTGCATCAGCGGGCCGCTGAACGGCGCGCGCCAGCGTTGCGCCGAGCCGCGCTCCGGTTCGCCGCGCTCGTGCAGCAGCAACAGGTGGCGCGGACGGTGCTCGGTGCGGGCCGGGTGGCCGGGCGCGAACTCTGTCCAGGGCTGCGCCGCCTGCGCGGCCAGCGCAGGCAGCAGCAGCGCATCGGCCTGGCGCAGGCAGCGCTGGCGCCATTCAGGGTCGCTGTCGTCGTCGAGGTAGAGCACGAACTGCGCCCAGGCCTCGCGCTCGGCGAACCAGTCGCTGCCGCGATCCCGGCCTAGTTCGGCGTCGATCACCGTGCAGTGGCCGTAGGGCTCCATGGCCGTGGCCAGTTGCTGCGCCAGTTCGCGCACCGGGACGCCGCGGTGCGCGGGCAGCATCGCGAAAGTGCGCGGCCGGTTGGGCGACGGTACGCGGTGCTGGTTCTGCAGCAGGCGCAAGGTGGCGGTGCGCGCCACCGCCAGCATGGTGGTGGGGTGGCGTTCCACCATCGCCTCGAAGTCGGCGACATCCAGCCGCAGCAGTTCGGAGTCGCGCAGCGCGCGCACGGAAAGGTGGTGGTTGCCGCCAGAGAGCAGGCTGATTTCCCCCACGCAGTCGCCCGCGGCAAGCTGGTGCATCAGGGTGGAGGGACCGTCGAACACGCCCAGGCTGCCGCTGCGCAGCAGGTACAGCGCCTCGGAGGGCTCGTCGGCCTCGAACAGGTACTGGCCGCCGGGCAGGCACAGCCAGCGCATGCGCCTGGCCAGCATCTCGAGCTGGAATTCGTCGAGGTGCGCGAAGATCGCGGTGCGCCGGATCAGGTCGGCCAGGTCGGTGGGCTGCATGGCGGCAATGCTACTTCGGCGCCGTGAGGGCGGTGTCGTCGCGCTTGATTTCGCCCGGTGTGGTCGCCACGCTTCGCGTCGGAAAGGAGCACTTTATGACCCAAGACAATCCCCTGCTGGCCGATGATGCACTGCCGGCGTTTTCCCGCATCCGTCCCGAGCATGTGGCACCGGCCATCGCCGATATCCTCGCCGACGACGATGCCGCAATCGCTGCGATCATCGCCCCCGGCGCGCTGCGCGATTTCGCGCATGTGATGCTGGCGCAGGAGCGCCTGGGCCAGCGCCTCGCCCGCGCCTGGGCGCCGGTGTCGCACCTGCACTCGGTGGCGGACAGCCCCGCGCTGCGAGAGGCCTACGGGCCGGCCGAGGAGAAACTCACCGAACACGCCATCGCGCAGGGCCAGAACCGCGACCTGTACGCCGCCGTGCAGGCGGTGGCCGACGCGCCGGGTTTCGCCGCGCTGTCGCGGCCCGAGCGCGCATTGGTGGAACACGCGCTGCGCGACTTCAGGCTCTCCGGCGTGTCGCTGGAGGAACCTGCGCGCAGCCGCTTCCGCGAGATCGGCGTCGAGCTGTCGAGGCTCTCCACCGAGTTCTCCAACGCGGTGCTGGACGCCACCGACGCCTGGCACGAGCACGTCACCGACGAGCGCGATCTCGCCGGCATCCCAGAATCCGGCCTTGCGGTGCTGCGCCAGTACGCCAAGGACCAGGACCTGGACGGCTACCTGGTCACGCTGAAGCAGCCCAGCGTGCAGGCCGTGCTTACCTATGCCGACAATCGCGGCCTGCGCGAACGCGTGTACTGGGCCTACCAGACGCGCGCTTCCGACCAGGGCCCGCACGCCGGCAAGTACGACAACTCCGCGCGTATCGAGAAGATCATGGCGCTGCGCCATGAGGCCGCGCAGCTGCTCGGCTTCGCCAATACGGCAGAGGAATCGCTGGCCACCAAGATGGCCGGCTCGCCCACCGAGGTTATGGAGTTTTTGGGTGACCTCGCCGCGCGCGCGAAGCCGGTGGCGCAGCGTGAGCTGGCCACTCTGCGCCAGTTCGCACACGAGGAACTCAAGCTCGACAACCTGGAATCGTGGGATGTCGGCTACAGCTCCGAAAAGCTGCGCCAGAAGAACTACGCGCTAGACGAGGAGCAGCTCAAGCCCTATTTCCCGCTGCCCGCGGTGGTCGATGGGCTGTGGGCCATCGTGCGCAAACTCTACGGCATCACGCTTGCCCCCCGCGATGGCGTCGACGTATGGCATCCGGACGTACGCTACTACGACGTGATGGATGCCGACGGCCGCGTGTTTGCCGGCGCCTATGTCGATCTCTATGCGCGCAACGGCAAGCGCGGTGGCGCGTGGATGGACGTCTGCCGCGCCCGCTTCGACGATGGCGCCGCGAAGCAGCTGCCGGTGGCCTTCCTCACCTGCAACTTCGCGCCGCCCACCGAAGGCCGGCCCGCGCTGCTCACGCATGACGACGTGCTCACCCTGTTTCACGAATTCGGCCACGGCCTGCACCACCTGCTCACCGAAATCGCCCTGCCCTCGATCGGCGGCATCGACGGCGTGGAGTGGGATGCGGTGGAGCTGCCCAGCCAGTTCATGGAGAACTTCGGCTGGAATCGGGAGGCACTAGACCTGTTCGCACGCCATTGGCAGACCGGCGAGCCGCTGCCGGAAGAACTGTTCCAGCGCATGCTCGCCGCGCGTCATTTCCACGCCGGCCTGTTCCTGGTGCGCCAGCTGGAATTCGCGCTGTTCGACTTCAGCCTGCACCTCGGCTACGACCCCGCCGAAGGCGCGCGGGCACTGGTCGTGCTGGAACAGGCACGCAAGCAGGTGGCGGTGCTGCATCCTCCGGCGTGGCAGCGCTTCCCGCATGCGTTCTCGCATATCTTCGCCGGCGGCTACGCGGCGGGGTACTACAGCTACCTGTGGGCAGAGCTGCTCAGTGCCGACGCGTTCGGCGCGTTCGAGGATGCGGCGAAGCAGGCTGGCAGCGTGATCGATCCCGTTACCGGCGCGCGCTTCCGCTGCGAAGTGCTTTCCGTGGGCGCAAGCCGTCCGGCATTGGAAAGCTTCGTGGCCTTCCGCGGTCGCAAGCCCGAGCCGGAAGCATTGCTGCGCAGCCACGGTTTGCTGGACTGAACGAGCCGGTCGGCGGTCGGCTGCGATCCAGAATCAATCGAACAGCCATTCATGGCCGCGCCTCCAAAGAAAAAGCCCGCCTTGCGGCGGGCTTTCCCAGGCGGCGGAGTGCAGAGGCTTAGGCCTTCTGCACTTCCTCGGCCTGCAGGCCCTTCGGGCCCTTGGTGACGACGAAAGTGACGCGCTCGCCTTCCTGCAGCGACTTGAAGCCATTGCCCTGGATCGCGCGGAAATGCACGAACAGGTCTTCACCGCTTTCCGGCGTAATGAAGCCGAAGCCCTTGGCATCGTTGAACCACTTAACCGTACCGCTCTGACGTTCCGACATGACACATACCTTTGAAACATGAATGAATCGCGGCCGGACGGGTGTGCCTGACCGCAACATGGAGCAGGAAATCCGAGTCCTCCCCGGCTCTTGCCGTCGCGAGCATACATGGAAAACGGCCGTGGCGCCGGTTGGGGCCGTCAACGGTTCAGCTGGAAACCATCCCTTACAATACCCGCATGAAGATCGCCTCGTGGAACGTGAACTCGCTGAAGGTGCGCCTGCCGCAGCTTTTGCAGTGGCTGGTGGACGCCAGGCCGGACATCGTGGCGCTGCAGGAAACCAAGCTGGAGGATGCGAAATTCCCCGCCGCCGAGCTCGCCGCCGCCGGCTACCACACGGTGTTTTCCGGGCAGAAGACCTACAACGGCGTGGCGATCCTCGCTCGCGCGGAGCTGGGCGATTTCGCCGACGTGGTCACCGACATCCCGGGCCTGGACGACCCGCAGCGGCGCATCCTCGCCGCCAGCGTGGGTGGTTTGCGCATCGTCGATCTCTACGTCGTCAACGGCAAGGCGGTGGGCGATGAGAAGTACGCCTACAAGCTGCATTGGCTGGAACGCGTGCGCGCGTTTCTTGAGGCCGAAATTGCGCGACACCCCAAGCTGGTGGTGCTGGGCGATTTCAACATCGCGCCCGACGACCGCGACGTACACGACCCCGCCGCATGGGGCGAAGACATCCTCTGTTCGCCGCCCGAGCGCGCCGCGCTCAAGGCCATCACGGATCTCGGGCTGCACGACAGCTTCCGGCTGTTCCAGTCCGAGGGCGGCCACTTCAGCTGGTGGGACTACCGACAGGCCGCGTTCCGGCGCAACATGGGCCTGCGCATTGACCTGATCCTGCTCGGCGAGGCCTTGAAATCCGCCGCCAGCACCGCCGCGATCGATCGCGAACCGCGTCGCTGGGAACGCCCTTCCGACCACACGCCGGTGACGCTGGAATTGGATACGTGATGAATACAAGCAAGACCGACTGGCCCAGCTCGCTCACCGACGAAGAGCTCGACGAACTGGATCGCTACCTGCGTGCCCATACGCAGGAGAATGACACCCACCTGCTGCTGGATGGCGTACACGGTTTGCTCAGCGCGCTCGCGGTCGGCCCCCTGCAGGTGTTGCCGGACGAATGGCTGCCTGAAGTCTTGCACGAACCCTTCGACGACGAAGCCGAAGGCAACCGCGTGCTGGCACTGCTGGCCAAGCTCAACGACTCGATCAGCGCCGAACTCGATGTGGACGCCTATGAGCCCATCCTGGGCGAGATCGATACCGACACCGGCCCCGCGCTTTCCGCCGCCGGCTGGTGCGAAGGCTTCAGCCGCGGCATCGACCTGCGCGCTGCGTTGTGGGAAAGCCGCCTCGCCGATGATCCGCAACTGATGGAATTGCTGGGACCGGTGATGGCGCTGGCGGTCGACGACGGCGTGCTCAGCGCCGAAGCCGAGTTCGAGAAGCTCAGCGACGAGGAATACGACGACTGCCTCACGCAGATCCCCGCAGTGCTCGGCGCCGTGGGCCAGTACTGGCTGGCCAAGCCCGTTAACGAAGCCGAGCTGGAAGCGATGGTGCAGCGGCACAGCGAACCGGAAATCCAGGAAGGTACGGCACCGCGACACCGCAGCGGGCACTGGGTGCATTGATCGCGGGCAGGTTGGGGTGGGCAGGGACAGACGCATGCATGCCGCCTCACCACTCTATGAGCCGCTGAATTCGCTGAAGACGGTTGCGCCCGGACTGTGGATTGTCGACGGTCCAATCGTGCGCATGGTCGCGCTGGGCGGCAGCGCGCCGTTTCCCACCCGCATGACCGTGGCGCGGCTGGCCGACGGCGGTCTATGGTGCCATTCGCCGATCGAGCCCGATACGGCGCTTTTCGCAGCGATCGATGCGCTGGGGCCCGTGCGCCACCTGGTCTCGCCGAACAAACTGCACTACGCATACATTGCCGCATGGAAGCAGCGTTATCCGGATGCTGTCGCCTGGGCGTCGCCTGGTGTGCGCGAACGCGCGGCTGACCAGAAGATCAAGGTCGCCTTCGATGCCGATCTGGGCGACGTGTCCGAGCCGGTCTGGGCCGGCGATCTCGATCAACTGCATTTCCGCGGCAGCCGCGCGATCGAGGAAATAGTGTTCCTGCACCGTGCCAGCGCCACGCTGATCCTTGCGGATCTGATCGAGAACTTCGAGCCGGCAAAGCTGGGGACAGCAATGCGCTGGATCGCGCGGTTAGGTGGCGTGCTCGATCCCGACGGCAAGACCCCGCTGGACATGCGCTTCACCTTCCGCGACAGAGCCCGCGCCCGCATCTGCCTGCAGCAGATCATGGTCTGGCAGCCGCGACGGATCATCCTCGCCCACGGCCGCTGCTATCTGGAGAACGCAGAAGCGGAACTGCGCCGCGCATTCCGCTGGCTGGGCTGAGTTGGGATCGTTGCATCGTGGGAACAATCCGTTCCCCGCATGGCGCTTGGGTAATGCGCGCCGTGCGCGCATCTTAGGCGGCATTCCTTCAACCGGAGCACCGTCATGAGCGAACGCCGCATCCTACGCCGCATCCGCGGCATCGACACCGCCGACGGCGCGGGCGTGAAGCTGAAGCGCATCATCGGCCAGCCCGGGCTGGACATGCTCGATCCCTTCCTGCTGCTGGACGAGTTCCGTTCTGACAGTGCCGACGACTACATCGCGGGGTTCCCCGAGCATCCGCACCGCGGCTTCGAGACGGTCACCTACATGCTGGCCGGCCACATGCAGCACGGCGACAACCACGGCAACCGCGGCGATCTGGTACCCGGCAGCGTGCAGTGGATGACCGCCGGTCGCGGCATCCTGCATTCGGAAATGCCGCAGCAGGAAAACGGTCTGATGTGGGGTTTCCAGCTGTGGGTGAACCTGCCCGCCAGCGACAAGATGACCGCGCCGCGCTACCAGGACATCGGTCCCGAGCGCATTCCCGTGGTGCATCCGGCCGCCGGCGTGACGGTGAAGGTGATCGCCGGCGAGCTGGCCGGCGCCGTCGGGCCGGTGGCCGGCATCGTCACCGCGCCGGTGTACATGGACATCGCGATCGAACCGGGTGCCCAGGTGGAGATTCCCCTGCCCGAAGGCCACCACGCCTTCGCATACGTGTTCGACGGTACCGATGCCCGGGTGGCCGGCGACAAGCTCGCGCGCAGCGAACTGGCGGTGCTGTCGACGGGTGAAAGCGTGTGCATCGGTGGTGGCGACGAACCGGCACGCGTGCTGCTGGTCGCAGGCCGGCCCCTGGGCGAGTCGGTGGCGCGCTATGGACCGTTCGTGATGAACACGCCCGAGCAGATCCACGAGGCCATCGCCGACTTCCGCGCCGGCAAGTTCTGACGCGCTGCGTCCTCAATTGCCCCGGCCAAGCTGGCCGGGGCTTGGCCGTGCACGGTGGATACGATTGTGGCGACAGCCGCGCTGTCGCGAAAAGCCAACCGGATCGACATGCAGCCTGTGATCGCCAGCCCGATTGCGGGCCCTTTCTGCTTGGGCGTGTCTCCAGCGGCAGCGGCTGGTACGGCTGATGCTTAATCCTTCAGTGCAAAGGGATTGATGCCGACAAAGGCCTTGGATTCAGGGGCTTGCAAGTTGCCCGGCATAGGCGTTAAATAAAAATTAATCTTCAAGCTTCAACTGGCTGTATGCTTAACCTCCAGTCAAAGCGTAACAATCAATACATAACCTACTGATTTTAAAGTCATGTCTGCTTCGATTCTCATTGTCCTCAGCCTGTTCGTGCTCGTCGCGTTCATGGTGAAGCGCGTTCCGGCCGGGCAGGTCTGCAGCCTTTATCGCCGCGGCAAGACGGTGCGTCTGCTGCAGCCGGGCATCCATCTGGTGCTGCCGCTGCTGGATCGGGTAGGACATCGCATCGACCTGGGTGGCCGGGTGCTGCGTTTCGAGGAGCCGCTGGTCGATGCGGGCGACGTGCGCGGCACGGTGTACTGGCAGGTGCTGGAGCCCGAGCGCGCCGATGCCATGATCGAGCAGGCCGACCAATTGATTCGCCGTGGCGCGGTGGAAGCATTGCAAGGCAAGGTCGAGGCGGCTGCCGATCAGCGCGCGCTGGGCCAGCAACTCAAGCAGAGCCTCAATGGCATGTTGCGCCCGCGTGGCGTGATGGTCACCCGTGTGGAACTGGATCTCGCCGCCTGAGGGCAGGACGACACTGCGCAGGGCCGCCCTAGAGCGCCCGCGCACAGGGGAGTTGAGAAAGCTTTGGCCCGCCGTCTGGCGGGTTTTTGTTTTTCCTGACTTAAGTAGCGCGGCTACGGGATGGCCGCCGATTTGATGCTTGCGATCGAACATGAATGACCGCGAGCATTGTTTCGCCGGATACTGGCCGGCCCACCATTGCACAGGATCCCGCATGAGCCTCCGCGCCGCCCTGCAGGCCCGCCTTGAACAAGGCATCGCCGCGCTTGGCCTCGTCCTGCCTGCGGATGCGGTGGAACGCCTGCTGGATTACCAGGCCCTGCTGGAGCGCTGGAACGCGACCTACAATCTCACCGCGATCCGCGATCCAGCTGAGATGGTTACCCGCCACCTGCTCGACTCGCTGGCGATCCTGCCTTACGTTCAGGGCGAGACCCTGGCCGACCTCGGCACCGGTCCCGGCCTCCCAGGCATCGTGCTGGCCATTGCCGCACCAGGGCGACAGCTCCTGCTGGTGGATTCCAACGGCAAGAAGGTGCGCTTCCTGCGCGAGGCGATCCGTGCGCTGAAGCTCGACGGCGTGCGTGCAGTCCAGTCGCGGGTGGAAGAGGTGGAGGGCACATTCGACTGCATCACGGCGCGCGCCTTCGCCAGCCTCGCCGACATGCTCGGCTGGGGCGGCCACCTGCTGGCGCCGGACGGCATCTGGCTGGCGATGAAGGGCAAGGCGCCGGACGAGGAATTGCCCGGCGTGCCGCCCGGCTTCGCAGTGCGCGGCATCCACGCGCTCGCCGTGCCGGGATTGGACGCCGAGCGCAGCCTGGTCGTGCTCGGCCGCAGCGCAAGCTGAATCCGGCTGCTAATCTAGATCCCCTTTCGCGCACACGAAACGACGACATGGCACGCATCATCGCTGTCGCCAACCAGAAGGGCGGCGTCGGCAAGACCACCTCGGCAGTGAACCTCGCGGCGGCGCTGGCCGCGGCGAAGCGCCGCGTGTTGCTCGTCGACCTCGATCCGCAAGGCAATGCCACCACGGCCTCCGGGGTGAACAAGCACGAAGCGCGACCCAACGGCTGCGCGGTACTGCTGGAAGAAGCCGCGGTGGCCGATGCCGTGGTCACCACCGATGCCCATTACGACCTGCTGCCGGGCAACGGCGACCTCACCGCCGCCGAACTGAAGCTGATGGACACGCTGGCGCGCGAGCACCGCCTGAAGGAACAGCTGGCCTCGGTGGCCAACCGCTACGACACCATCCTCGTCGATTGCCCGCCCACGCTGAACCTGCTCACGCTCAACGCGCTCACCGCGGCGGACGGCGTGCTGATACCGGTGCAATGCGAATTTTTCGCGCTGGAAGGTCTTTCAAGCCTGCTGGAAACGGTCAAAGCGGTGCGCCAGCGCCTGAATCCCAAGCTGGAAATCGAGGGCCTGCTGCGCACCATGTACGACGTGCGCAACAACCTCGGCAACGAAGTGTCGGCGCAGCTCACCGCGCACTTCGGCGACAAGGTGCTGCGCTCCATCATTCCGCGCAATATCCGCCTCGCCGAAGCGCCCAGCCACGGCCAGCCTATCCATCTCTACGATCGCAGTTCGCGCGGTGCGATCGCCTACATCGGACTCGCCGGCGAAATCATCCGCCGTGAGCGTGGCCTGCCGCCGATACCGGTACCGGTCGAAGCCAGCGACGCTGCCGAACCCGAAGACGCCGCCGAGCCGCCCGCGCGGAGCGTGCAAGGCATGGCGCTCAAGGCGCCCGCTGCCAATCATCGGGATTAAGAGCCTGTCCATGATTTCCAGGTACTCCGCGTTGTCGTCCAATGACCATCCGGTAGCGGTGCGTGGCACGAGCCTGACCGGTGTTCAGGCCAAGCCGCGCACTGCGGCATGGCGGCTATCGGATGGCAACGCTTTGGGCCGGGTCTGCTTGCCCGCATTCCTGCGTCATCATTCGTTCGTGGACCGGCGTCCACTCCCTCACTCTTCCTTGGCCTGCGCGCAAACAGCTTCCGGCGCGGGGTGCTTGGAAATCATGGACAGGCTTTGACATGGCTGCTGCAAAGAAGCGCGGATTGGGTCGCGGGCTGGACGCATTGCTGGGTGGCGATGGCGCCGCCGCGCCTGTGCTTGAGCAGGAAGGCGAGCTGCGCACCCTGCCGATCCAGCAGATCCAGCCCGGCAAATACCAGCCACGTCGCCATTGGGACGACGAGGCGCTGGACGAGCTGGCTGCCTCGATCAAGGCCCAGGGCCTGATCCAGCCGGTGGTGGTGCGTGCCATCGGCAAGCATCAATACGAACTGATCGCGGGTGAACGCCGCTGGCGTGCCTCGCAGCGTGCCCAGCTCGCCGAGATCCCTGCGTTGGTGAAGGAGGTGCCGGAAGTCGCGGTGCCCGCGATGGCGCTGATCGAGAACATCCAGCGTCAGGACCTCACGCCGCTGGAGGAGGCCGACGCGCTGAAGCGCCTCATCGAGGACTTCGACCTCACCCACCAGCAGGCCGCCGACGCGGTGGGCCGTTCGCGCGCCGCGGTGTCCAACCTGCTGCGGCTCACCGAGATGCCCGAGCCGATCAAGAAGCTGCTCGACGAGGGCAAACTGGAGATGGGCCACGCGCGCTGCCTGCTTACCCTCGACGAATCCGCGGCCCTCCAACTGGCCCGTCAGGCGGTGACCCTGGGCTGGTCGGTGCGCGAGTTGGAGGACGCCGCGCGTCGCGCCCAGGCCGCGCCCAAGGGCAAGGCCAAGCGCGCTCCAGTGCGTGATCCCAATGTCGCCGCGCTGGAGCGCGAGCTGGCGGAACGCTTCGCCACCCGTGTCGAGCTCGCCGCCGGTAGCGGTGGCCGCGGCAAGCTGGTGATCCACTACCACAGCAATGACGAGTTGGAAGGCATTCTCGGCAAGCTGCGCTGACGTGATGCCCGACCACGTCCGCCCGGGGCGCGGGCTCGAAGCGTCGGAGTCGAAAGGTCGCCCTCAGACTCCTCTTCGCCACGCTCAGGGCGAACCGCGAGATGCCACGCTTTGCCTGCGTTATCCATCCGCATCGGCGATAATCGCCGCCTGATCGTTCTCCGGACTGGCCCCATGCCCCAGCTCTCCGTCGTCGTCCCCGTGTTCAACGAGCGCGACAACATCCCGCCGCTGCTTGCCGAAATCGCCGCTGCACTGCGCGGCAGGTTCGACTACGAAGTGGTGTACGTCGATGACGATTCCAGCGACGACAGTCGTGCCGTGCTGAATGCGCAGAAGGCGCAGCATCCTGAATTGCGCGTATTGCACCATGTCACCCGCAGCGGCCAGAGCACGGCGGTGTGGAACGGCGTACGCGCGGCACGCGGTACGTGGATCGCAACGCTGGACGGCGACGGCCAGAACGATCCCGCCGATATTCCGAAACTGCTGGCTGCGCGCGATGCTGCTGCGTCCGAAGTGAAACTGTTCGCCGGCTGGCGGACCACACGGCGCGACAGCTTCAACAAGCGCATCTCCTCGAAGATCGCCAACGCGGTGCGCTCGCGCATGCTCAAGGACGCCACGCCCGACACGGGTTGCGGGCTCAAGCTGTTCGAACGCGAGGTATTCCTGCGTCTGCCCTACTTCGACCACATGCATCGTTACCTGCCTGCGCTGGTGAAGCGCGCCGGCTTCCAGAGCACAAGCGTGCCGGTGGGTCATCGTCCGCGTACCGCGGGCGTCTCCAAGTACGGCATGCTCGACCGCCTGTGGGTGGGCTTGGCCGACTTGCGCGGTGTGGCCTGGCTGATGCGCCGAGGCAAGGTCACCAGGATCGAAGAGCTCTGATCCGGATCACGCCCGTGTGATGGCGCGGGCGTATGCTGGCACGCATTCCCCTGCGGGAGATGCGTGCATGAGCATCGCCGTGAAACGTGTCTATGAGCCGCCGGCCAAGTCCGACGGCTACCGTGTGCTGGTCGACCGTCTATGGCCGCGCGGCCTGAAGAAAGACGATGTGCCGCTGGCCTTGTGGGCCAAGGAGCTTGCGCCTTCGACCGCCTTGCGCCAGTGGTTTGGCCATGATCCCGCGCGCTGGGAAGGTTTCCGCCAGCGTTACGCCGGCGAGCTGGACAAGCGCGCCGAACACTGGCGCCCGCTGGCCGAGCACGCCGCGAAACATCCCGTCACCCTGCTCTACGGCGCGCGTGACGAAGAACACAACAACGCGGTGGTGCTGAAGTCGTATCTGGAGAACTGGTTGCGCACGCACGGGCCGCGTTGAACTTCTGCACCGGTTTTCGCCGTCCAGGCCCAGGCAGGAATGGCGGTAATAAAGCATTTGCCGCAGGCTGTGCCCATGCAGGAAGGTGTCAGCGGCGCGGCCAATGCGCCAATGCCTCGCGCGCCTGTTGTCGGCCCAGTTCGATCAATTCACGGGCGCGGTAGAACTCGTAGGGGTTGGCCATGTTGCGCGGCAACTGGATCAACAGGTCCGGTTCGTAGGCAGAGAGACGCAGCCGTGCGAGATTGGCCTGCATCAGATCCATCGCCTGCGTGAGCAGTTCCAGCGCTCCCGGCTCGCGTGGCGCGTCGTTGCCACCGGAACGCGTCATCAGGCGGCTGATGAAGGCACCGACGCGCTGGCGATAGCCAGGTGCGTCGGTGCCTTCCACTTCCTCGGCCGGCGGAGCGGGCGAGGTTTCGATGGCCAACCCGTCCACGCTCACCGCCACCAGGTAGTCCGCCGCCTCGCGGATCAGCGGTGTCACGGGCACGGGATTGAGCAAACCACCGTCCACCAGTCGGCGCCCGCCGATGTGGTGTGGGCGGAACACGGTGGGTATGGCGATGGAAGCGCGGATCGCATCGAACAGCGGGCCGCGCGACAGCCACACTTCACGCTCGCGGTCGATGTCCACCGCCACTGCGGTGAAGGCCAGCGGCAGTTCCTCGATCAACACGTCGCCAACCAAGGCGCGCAGCGTCTCGATGATCTTCTCGCCCTTGATGAGGCCGCCGCCGGAGAAGGTCCAATCCACCAGCCTGAGCACGTCGAACTTCGCCAGCGAACATACCCAGTCGCGGTATACCGAGAGCTTGCCCGTCGCATGGATGCCGCCGATCAGGGCGCCCATCGAGCTGCCGGCGATGGCGGCGATGTGGTAGCCCTGTGCTTCCAGTTCCTCGATCACGCCGATGTGCGCGAGGCCCTTGGCGCCACCTGCACCCAACGCCAGCCCCACGGTGGGTCGTTGCGCGGTGCCGGAGGCCTCGATGGAGAGCGGGGTGTTCATGCCTACATTCTGCGCCGCCTGCGGTGAATGCGTCATGCGGTTTTGCGCTCGCGCCGCCGTCGCGTAGCATGCGGGTGAAGCCGCTGGGGATGAACCGATGCAGACACCGCCGCCGATCGCACGAACCGGAGCCTGCGCATGAGCTGGCAGGCCTGGGCGGTGGTGGCCATCATCGCGGTGGCGATGACGTTGTTCGCCAGCGAGAAGCTGCGCGTCGACCTGGTGGCCTTGCTGACGCTCGCCGCACTGGTGGTGCTGGGCATCGTCAGCCCGGGCGAGGCCTTGTCGGGCTTCAGCAACGAAGCCACGGTGACGGTGGCGGCGATGTTCGCGCTCAGCATCGGCATCGAGCGTTCGGGCGTGCTGGAACCCTTGAGCCGATTGTTGATGCGCATCCGTCAGCCATGGCTGCTCACGCTCACCATGATGCTGGCTATTGCGCCGCTGGGCGCGTTCGTGAAGAACATCGCCCTGGTCGCCACCTTCCTGCCGCTGGCGCTGCGCGTATGCCAGCGCACCGGCACTTCGCCCGCGCGCGTGCTGATGCCGATGGCCTACGCCGCGCAGATGGGCGGTGTGTGCACGCTGATCGGCACTTCGTCCAATCTGCTGGTTGATTCGCTGGCGCAGAAGAACGGCCTGCCCGGCTTCGGCGTGTTCGAGTTCACTGGCATGGGCATGCTGCTGGCAGTGGCCGGCATCACCTACCTGATGCTGGTGGGGCGCTGGTTGCTGCCGCGCCATATCGAGGCGGACGACATCGAGGAAGTGGAGATCGGCAAATACGTCACCGAGCTGGCACTGACCGCGCAATCGCCGCTGGTGGGCAAGAGCATCGGCGAGGCGCAATTGGGTGAGCGTTACGGCGTGTATCCGCTGGAACTGCTGCGCGGCGAACGGCGCATGTGGTCGCCGCGTTCGCAGCAGATGGAGATGGACGACGTGTTGCTGGTGCGCGGCGATTGGGAAAAGATCGAGGACTTCCAGCGCAGCGCGCACCTCACCAACGTGCCGGAAAGCCGCTATGTGCGCGACGCCAACCATCCGCGCGTGCTCGCCGAGATCATGGTGGCTCCCGCCAGTCTCGCCGAAGGTCGCCGGCTGGACGAAACCGACCTTGGCCGGCGCCCCGAGGCGGCAGTGCTGGCGATTCATCGCCGCGGTCAGGTGCTGCGAGAAAAGCTCAGCGACACCAGCCTTGCGGTAGGCGACGTGCTGCTGGTGTTGGTGGACGAGGACGGCATGTCGCGACTGCGCGGCGACGACGCTTTCATCGTGCTCAGCGAGCGCGACGACTCGCGCCGCATGTCGCGCAAGGCCATCGTGGCGGCGGCGATCATGGCCGGCGTGGTGGTGGTGTCCGGCCTGCGCTGGTTGCCGATACCGGTGGCCGCGATCTGCGGCGCGGCGATGATGGCGCTCACCGGCTGCTTCGGCCGCAAGGACGTCTACGAAGGCATGGACTGGAAGATCATCGTGCTGCTCGGCGCGATCCTGCCGCTGGGCACCGCCATCGAGAAAACCGGCCTCTCGCACGCCGTGGTGCACGCAGGCATCAACCTCATCGGCAACCACGGCCCGCTCGCCGTGCTGATGATGGTGTATCTGCTCACCGCCCTGCTCACCGAGTTGATGGGCCACAACCCGTCCGTGGTGCTGATGGTGGGCATCGCCACCAGCGTGGCCCACGCCATACACGCCGATCCGCGCCCCTTCGTGGTGGCCGTGGCCTTCGCTGCCGCCACGTCCTTTGCCACTCCGGTCGGTTACCCCACCAACACCATGGTGTATTACGCCGGCGGCTACCGCTTCACCGACTTCATGAAGGTGGGCATACCCCTGATTGCGCTGTTCTGTGCGTTGTCGATGTGGCTGATACCGCGGTTCTGGCCGTTTTATCCCGGCTGAGCCAGCCAGCCGGGATGCTGCGGTTGGAGCCGGTTCTTACTTCGGCTCGCTCTTGATCGCGTGGCCGCCGAACTCGTTGCGCATCGCCGACAGCAGCTTGTCGGTGAACGAATCGGTGTCGCGCGAACGCAGGCGCTCGATCAGCGAGGCGGTGATGATGGGGGCTGGCACGTCGAGGTCGATGGCTTCGCTCACGGTCCAGCGGCCTTCGCCGGAATCGACCACGTAGGGTGCGATGCCGTCCATGGTCGGGTTCTTGCCCAGCGCATCGGTGGTGAGGTCGAGCAGCCAGGAACGCACCACGCTGCCGTAGCGCCAGATCTCGCCGATCTGGTGCAGGTCGAGGTCGAATTCCTTCTTGTGGCCGAGGATGGAGAAGCCTTCGGCATAGGCCTGCATCAGGCCGTATTCGATGCCGTTGTGGATCATCTTCGTGAAGTGGCCGGAACCCACCGGGCCGACGCGGCCCCAGCCCTTGTCGGCGGCGGGCGCCAGCGCCTCGAAGATGGGGGCGAGGGTCGCCACAGTCTTCTCGTCGCCGCCCACCATCATGCTGTAGCCCTCCTTGAGGCCCCAGATGCCGCCGCTGGTGCCGGAGTCCACGTAGCCCAGACCGTGCCCGGCATAAAGCTCGGCACGGCGCATCGTGTCCTTGTAGTTGGAGTTGCCGCCATCGATGACGATGTCGCCCTTTGAGAGCAGCGGCAGCAGCGCGTTGACGGTATCGTCGGTGACCTTGCCCGAGGGCACCATCAGCCACAGCACGCGTGGCGCGGGCAGCGCCTGCACCAGCGCTGCCAACGAGTCGGCACCCGCCACGCCCTTGTCCGCCACCGCCTTGCGCGCGTCGGCGCTGGGGTCGTAGCCGGTGACCTTGTGGCCGCCCCGCACCAGCCGTTCCGCCATGTTGGCGCCCATCTTGCCCAGACCGATCATGCCGAGTTGCATCGCTTGTTCCTCTGATTCAACAAAAGACGTTTGGTATAGACGCATCGCCGCACATGTGCCGTGAACGTGCCGGCGTTGCTGCATGCATCATGCTGCGCCGCGCTCATTGTCGTAAGGGCTGGGTCGGTTATCGGCAGACCAGCGCTTGTACTGCCACTGGTATTGGGCAAAAGCGAGCCCGATGCACGATTCCACACCGCGGTTGAGCGCGGTGCAGGCGGTGGCGAGGTCGGCGTCGGCCAGCCCATCCGGCGCGGGCAGGATGTGGATGCGGTAGCCGGCGCCGTGCGGCAGGCGTTCGGCGAAGGCGTACAGCACGGTGGCGCCGGTGCGTGCGGCGAGCCGCGGCAGCAACACCATGGTTAGCGCGTCGCGACCGAAGAACGGGGCGAATTCGCCCTCGCCCGCGCGCGGCTTCTGGTCGGGCAGGATGCCCACCGTGCCACCGGCGGCGAGCCGCTTGTACAACGTACGCACACCCGCGCCCTCGGCGCGAACCTGCTCCGGGGCCAGCGCGCCGCGCACCTTGCGCAGCAGGCCTTCCACTGCGGCGATGCGCGGCGGCCGGTACAGGATCGCCATTGGCGTCTTGCGGCACAGCCAGTAGTTGAGCAGCTCCCAGCAGCCGAGGTGCGGCGCGGCGATGATGACTCCCTTGCCCTCCGCCAGTGCGGCGTCGAACAGCGCCTCGCCGTGTACCTCGCGCACCAGCCGCAGCGAATGCTCGGCACCGCTGCCCCAGATCTTGATGATCTCGGTGGCCGACTTGCCGCTCTCGGCCAGCGCCTCGCGCAACAGCAGGGCACGCGAGGCTTCATCCAGACCGGGGCGGGCAATGGCGAGATTTACCGCCACATGGTGCGCAGTGCGCGTGCGCCGCCACAGCGCGAAACGGCCCAACAAGGCGCCCGCGGCATGCAATGCGCGCAACGGCAGCAGGGCGAGCAGGCGCAGCAGCAGGTAGATCAGGAACATGTCGGCACGCATCCGACCAGTGTACGGGATCGCTGTGCTTCCACCCGCGGAAAGGCGCGCTATCCTGCGCATTCCGCTCGCCAATGAGTCGCCATGATCGCCCTGATCCAGCGTGTGCTCTCCGCCCGTGTCGAGGTCGCGGGCGAAACCGTAGGTGCCGTCGGCCCCGGCCTGCTCGCCCTGGTGGCGGTGGAGCCGCACGACGGCGAGCGCGAGGCGCAGCGCATGCTGCAACGCCTGCTCGGCTACCGCGTGTTCGGCGACGAAGCCGGCCGGATGAACCGCTCGCTGGCTGACACCGGCGGCGACCTGCTGCTGGTGAGCCAGTTCACCCTCGCCGCCGATACCCGTTCCGGCATGCGGCCCAGCTTCACCAGCGCGGCCGCTCCCGAGCATGGCCGGCACTGGTTCGAACACCTGGTGGAGCTGGCGCGCGCTGCGCATCCGAGGGTGGAAACCGGGCGCTTCGGTGCCCATATGGTGGTCAGCCTGGTGAATGACGGGCCGGTGACCTTCCGGCTCGACACGGGCTGAATGCCTTTTACGTCATGTGCTATGCAAACCCGCGATCTGGCGCGATTTTTGCGTCCCGTTCGGCAAATTTTTCCAGCTTGAAAACTGGTCAAAAAAGCAGCATATCGCTATAATGTCCGGTTCTTGAACCCTGCGGCGGTCGGTTAATGAACAACAAAGTCCACGAGCAACAGTCCGAAATCAAGGCGCTGATCGCCAAGGGTCTTGAGCAGGGCTACCTGACGTACGCCGAGATCAACGACCACCTGCCCGACGACATCGTCGATGCGGAGCAGATCGAAGACATCATGGCCGTGCTCAAGGGCGTGGGCATCGAGGTGCACGACGCCGCGCCGGATGCCGACCCGCTGGCCGACAACGCCCCGGGCACCGGTACCGACGACGAAGCCGCGGCCGAAGAAGCCGTCGCCCTGCTTTCCGCCGTCGACGCCGAGGTGGGCCGCACCACCGACCCGGTGCGCATGTACATGCGCGAGATGGGCACGGTGGAACTGCTCACCCGCGAGGGCGAGATCGCCATCGCCAAGCGCATCGAGGAAGGCCTCGCCCAGGTGCAGACCGCGCTGGCCAGCTTCCCGCTGACCATCGAACTGCTGCTGGAGGAATACGATCAGCACCTCGACGGCAAGCGCCGCCTCAGCGAAATCCTCGCCGGTTTCCTCGACCTGGAAGCCGCCGCCGATGCCGCACGTCTGGAGGCCGAGGAAGCCGCGGCCGCGGCCGCCGAAGACGGCGAGGGCGAAGGCGACGAGGACGACGCGGAAGAGGGCGCCTCCGAGGACGAGGAAGCCGGCACCAGCGGCCCCGACCCGGAAGAGGTCAAGCGCCGCATGGAGCTGTTGCGCGACCACTACGGCAAGTTCCAGAAGGCCGCGCCCAAGGCCGCCGGCATCACCGACAAGAAGATCGTCAAGCTGCGTGACCAGATGGCGGAGGAGTTCCTCAAGCTCAAGCTGCCTAGCGCGCTGATCGACGGCTTCGTCAAGAAGCTGCGCGAAGTGGTGGGCGACATCCGCCATCACGAGCGCGTGCTGATGGAGATCTTCGTCAAGCAGGTGAAGATGCCCAAGGCCGAGTTCCTCAAGGCCTTCCCCAGCAACGAAGGCAACCCCGAGTGGGCCGCCGAGCTGGGCCGCAAGCGCCAGAAGTGGTCGCCCAACATCAAGACCCATCGCGAGGTGATCGACGCCGAGCAGGAGAAGCTGGCCGCCATCGAGCAGAAGCTGTTCCTGCCGCTCACCGACATCAAGGAAATCAATCGCGCGATGGCTTCCGGCGAAGCCAAGGCGCGCCGCGCCAAGAAGGAAATGGTGGAGGCCAACCTGCGCCTCGTCATCTCCATCGCCAAGAAGTACACCAACCGCGGCCTGCAGTTCCTCGACCTGATCCAGGAAGGCAACATCGGCCTGATGAAGGCCGTGGACAAGTTCGAATATCGCCGCGGCTACAAGTTCTCGACTTATGCCACCTGGTGGATCCGCCAGGCGATCACCCGCTCGATCGCCGACCAGGCGCGCACCATCCGCATCCCGGTGCACATGATCGAGACGATCAACAAGCTCAACCGCATTTCCCGCCAGATGCTCCAGCAGTACGGCCGCGAGGCCACGCCGGAAGAGCTGGCCAAGGAAATGGACATGCCCGAGGACAAGATCCGCAAGGTGTTGAAGATCGCCAAGGAACCGATCTCGATGGAAACGCCCATCGGCGACGACGAGGATTCCCACCTCGGCGATTTCATCGAGGACAGCAATGCGTCCTCGCCGATCGACTCGGCCACCGAGACCGGCCTGATGGAAACCGTTCGTGACGTGCTCGCCGGTCTCACCCCGCGCGAGGCCAAGGTGCTGCGCATGCGCTTCGGCATCGACATGAACACCGACCACACGCTGGAAGAAGTCGGCAAGCAGTTCGACGTCACCCGCGAGCGCATCCGCCAGATCGAAGCCAAGGCGCTGCGCAAGCTGCGCCACCCCAGCCGCTCCGAGCAGCTGCGCTCCTTCCTCGACGTGGATTGATTCCGCGGCACAAAGGCAGTGCAACGACAACGGCCGCGCAAGCGGCCGTTGCCGTATCCGGCCCGCGCTCAGCCCATGTCGTAGAAGAACTGCTCGCTGACTACCTTGCCGTCGCGCACGTGGTACACGCAGATCTCGGACATCTGCTCGCGGCTGCGGCCCTTGAATGTCACATCCATCGACATGGCCACGCTGAACCAGTTGCCGGTCACCAGCGGATCGCTGACGGTGCCGCCATGCATGGTCTCCACCCTCGCGGCGAACTGGCGCCCCTTCTCGTAGATCGCTTCCAATCCCTTTGCGTCGCCCATCGCGCCTGCCGGCACGCCCGGCATCTCGATGCTCACGGCATCCTGCGCATACAGCTCCTGCTGCGCCAGTTCGTACTCGCCCTTGCGGCACAGTTCGACCAGTCGCTTTGCCACGGCTTCGGTATTCATGCGGGAGTCTCCACAGGGATGGGACTGCCAGACTATGCCCATCCGCTGACAGCGTGCTGTCAGCAGCCTCATCCGCTCGACGCCCGCGCCGCCCGTCGTTACCATGCTGGACTGCGCTAAGCAGCCACTACGGGCCTATAGCTCAACGGTTAGAGCAGGGGACTCATAATCCCTTGGTTCCAGGTTCGAATCCTGGTGGGCCCAGATCTACTTTCCAAGCCAGTCTTCCAACTGTGCGATCTCACAAAGTTTGGCCAAAGTGGCCAAACTTTAAGAGACGTCTCACAGGTTTGGCCACGGACCCCGAAGTTGTCGGGAGTCCTAGCAGGTACTAGCTGGGCTGCAGGCACCTCGGAACTGTGCGACAGGTTCGCTGGAAGCCACTGTCGATTTGGGCGGCGCTTCCTCGCAATGCGCAGCTACGCATCTCGGGCGCCCGCCGAACGTGTCGTGTTCGTTGTAAACGGACCGAGCTCCTCAGTGATGAAAGGCATGGCTCGGCCACCAACACCACGTGCAATACCTGCATCCGAAATCATGACCTTACGTGAGCACTGAATACCGATGGCTCGTATCTCGTATTGACTTTCGCTGTTGAAGCGTCCTCGTTGATTCGAGCCAGTCGGAAGTAGAGTTTCCCCACCAAGGAGCTCTGCATGAAGAAGTCGAAGTTCAGCGAGGAACAGATCGTCCGGATCCTCAAGGAGGTCGAGGCCGGCGCGAAGGTGGCTGA
>NZ_JACYXL010000008.1 GCF_014842995.1 Rhodanobacter sp. 7MK24 | reverse complement strand
TCAGCCACCTTCGCGCCGGCCTCGACCTCCTTGAGGATCCGGACGATCTGTTCCTCGCTGAACTTCGACTTCTTCATGCAGAGCTCCTTGGTGGGGAAACTCTACTTCCGACTGGCTCGAATCAACGAGGACGCTTCAGCTCTACTCTCGGCTCGCCCGTACTGCTGAACTGGAAGAGCATTTGCATGATGTTCTGCTTCAAATGGATGCCAACGCACCCGCGTTCGCCGCGGTCAGCCAGCGCTTTGGCGGCACCATGCAACTGGTTGGCAACTTCAATGACATTGGCGCTGGCCTCAATGTTGCAAAGGGGGTCATAGCTCGCCTCGCCTTCTATGGCTTGCAGTTGGACCTCGACACCTACTATCTGTACTCGGATGCCCGCGAGTGCACGGTTTGAGCGCTAACAACTCGTTCAAGGCGGACGGCTTCGCCGCCGCTTAGCTCCAGCGTTTGATACAAGCATCCAGCATCAAGCGGCGCCGGTCAGCGCCAATCGCAACGTACGCAACAGCTTCCTTGTGGTGACCGGCTTGTCGAGCACATGCAGGCTGGCCATGGGAGGCAGGTCGTCGCGATTCGGCGGCGCGTCCGGGCGCACCAGCATCACCACCGCACCGTCGTAGCCCTGCTCGACCAACGCGGCAAGCGTGCGGCCCCCGGTGAGCAGGTTCATATCCGCGTCCATCAGCACGAGGTCGGGCAGGCCGTGGGCACCGACCCACTGCAACGCGGCAGTGCCGCTCTGGCTGGCGCTGGCTTGATAGCCCCAGGCGTCCAGCGTGTCGATGAGCAGGGAAAGCTCGGCGGCCGCCTCGGCCACCACCAGCACGAGTTCGCCCAGACCCTCGAGATCCTCGCTGTCGTCGCCCGTCTCGCCGATGTCCACCATCTCCTGCAGCGGGATGTAGAGATCGAAACGCGTGCCATGACCCGGTGAGCTGTCCACGCGCATCACGCCGCCGTGGCTGGCGACGATGCGCTGGCACGACAGGAGGCCGAGGCCGGTGCCGTTTTCCTTGGTGGTGAAAAACGGCTCGAACAGACGCGCCAACACCTCGCGGCTCATGCCCTGGCCGCTGTCGATCACGCCGAGGCGCAGGTACTGGCCGGCATGCATCTGCTCGCCCGGCAGGAAGAAACCGGCTTCCAGTTTCAGTTGCTCCGCCTCGATGCGCAGCTCGCCGCCGCTCGGCATCGCCTGTATCGCGTTGAGGCAGAGGTTGAGCATGCATTGCTGCAATTCGGTGTGGTTGCCGGCGAACGCTAGCTCGGGCTCATCCACCCTCATCTGCATGCGTATCGCGCGCGGCACACTGCCCTTGAGCAGCAGGCCCAGCGCATCCATCAGCCCACCGAGGCGAACTTCCTCGGCACGGCGCGCGCCACGGGCAAAGGAGAGCATGGATTGCACCATCTCCAGCCCGCGCTTGCCGCAGTCGCGCACCAGTTCACCCAGCCGCGCGAGCTGCGGATCGTCGTTGCGGTGACGCAGGGTTTCGCCAGCCAGCAGCAGCGGTTGCAGCAGGTTGCGCAGGTCGTGGCTGAGGCCGCCGGCCAGCATGGCCAGGCTCTCGAAGCGCTGCGCGCGGATCAACTCTGCTTCGGCACGCTGGTTGGCGCGGTGTTCCGCAGCCTCGGCCAGCGCGCGACGCACGGCGCTGGCGAGGCGCGCCGGGTTCTGCTTGAGGATGTAGTCGGTGGCGCCGTTGCGCAGTGCCGCAATGGCCGCCTCCTCGCCCAGCGTGGCGGAGACGAAGATGAAGGGCAGGTCCTCGTCGCACTGGCGCAGCAGCTCCAGCGCGCGCTGGCCGGAGAAGCCCGGCAGGCTGAGGTCGGAGAGCACGATGTCCGGCGCGAACTCGCGCAGGGCGGCGAGATAGGTCGCCTCGTCGTCCACCACGCGCGCCTCGTGCACCAGTGCGTCGTCGGTCAGCTCGGCCAGCGCCAGCTCGGCGTCTTCGCGACTGTCCTCCACCACCAGCACCCGGATCGGACGGGTACCACAATTTTGCGAACCATGCATGGATGCATCCATTGCTCGTGGTCCTCAATCGTATTCGGGCGCCTGGTTCAACACCGCCCAGAATTGCCCCAGCGTGCGCACGGCGTTGAAGAACTGATCCACGTCCACTGGCTTGATGACGTAGGCGTTCACGCCGAGGTCCCAGCTGTGCGCCAGATCGCTTTCCTCACGCGAAGAAGAAAGGATCACCACCGGGATGCGCTTCAGTCGCTTGTCGGCACGCATGTGCTTGAGCACTTCCAGGCCATCCATGCGCGGCATCTTGATGTCCAGCAGCACCACGACGGGGTTGCCCGGTTCGCGCGTGGCCCAGGCGCCGCGGCATTGCAGCCAGTCCATGCACTCCACGCCATCCTGCAGATGCACCACCGGGTTGGCGAGATTGGCTTCGCGCAACGCGTCCAGCGACATTTCGGCGTCAGCCATGCTGTCTTCGACCAGCAGGATGGTGCGGATGTGGCGATTCATCACGAAAATCCCTCGTTGGTTATACCGGACAGGTCTCGTGCCGGCAGCGAAAAATGGAAACGCGCACCGTGATCAGGCTCGGCCTCGGCCCAGGCGCGGCCACCGTGGCGCGCGAGGATGCGCCGCACGTTGGCGAGACCGATGCCGTTACCCGGAAAGTCCGAAGCGCGGTGCAGACGCTGGAACACACCGAACAGCTTGTCAGCGTACTGCATGTCGAAACCTGCACCGTCGTCGCTCACGGTGAATACATAGTCGCCGTTGCGGCTGCGTTGCACATCCACCGCGATATGCGCGACTTCACGCTGGCCGGTGTACTTCACCGCGTTGCCGATCAGGTTCTGCCACACCGTGCGCAGCATGTTCTCGTCGCCCACCACGATGGGCAGCGGCGCCATCGACCAGCTGATCCGCCGCTCCGACGTCTCCGCCACGCACAGTGCGCGCGCCTCCTCCGCCAGCGACTGCATGTCCACCGGCTGCAGGCGCAACGCGCCGCGGCCAAGACGCGAGAACACCAGCAGGTCCTCGATCAGCTGTCCCATGCGCTGCGCCGAGTCGCCGATCACGTCGAGGTAGTGGACGCCGGTTTCGTCAACCTGCTCGCCGAGATGCTGGCGCAATTTGCGCGCGAAGCCGGCGATGTGGCGGAGCGGCGCGCGCAGATCGTGCGAGACGGAATAACTGAAGGCCTCCAGCTCGCGGTTGACATCGGTGATCTGCGCCACCTTGCCCTCCAGCTGGTGGTTCAGCTCGTTGACCTTGTGCTCGGCCAGCGCGCGCGCGGTGACGTCGCTCACGGTGAGCAGCAGCGCCTGCGCGTCACTGTCCTGCTGCTGGATGCGCCGCGCGTTGACCACCACGTGCCGGTCCACGCCGTCGGGGGTGTGCTGCACCACTTCGTAATCCCACAGTTCGCGGTCGCGCAGCAGCACGTCGTTGAGCCGCTGCAGCAGCGCGCCGTCGCTCCATGCGCCATTGCCGATCTGCGGCAACGACAGCGCGCGCTGGTGTTTCGGATCCAGCCCGTACAACTCGCCGAACGCGGCGTTCACCAGCAGGCTGCGCAATTGCTCGTCGAACAAGCCGATCGGCTCACGCACCGCCTGCACGATCATCTGCGAACGCAACACCGCGCGGCCCTCGCGGGTTTCCGCCAGCTGGCGCTTGCCGATCTGCCGTTCGGAGGTGACCACCACCACGATCAGCAACAGCAACTGCGCCAACGCAATCAGGCCGAGCACGAACTGGCTGCGGTGCACCTGCTGTTTGACATCACGGCCGCGCTCGGCCAGCAGGCGGTCAGCGGACTGCACGATGTCGTCGGTCAGCGTATTCATGCGAAACAGGTCACCGGCGTCGCGCAGCGATTGCCGCGCCCCGCCGGCATCGCCCTTGTGCATCCGCGCCAGCGCCTGGTTCACCAGCGTGATGCGGCCGTTGACCACGCTCTCCAGTGCGCCGATGCTCGCCTGCTGCTCTGGACTGTCGAGGGTCAGCGCATGCAGCTGATCCAGCAGGGACGGGATCCTGCCCCTGGCCTCGAGAGCGCGCTGCTCGACGGACGCATCGCCATCGCCGGCAAGGATGCGATAGCTCGCCGCCTCGCTGTCGCGGATCAGATAAGCGATGCGGTAGGTGAGTACCTTGATCGTACTGGCATGATTGAGCCAGAGATTGGCCTGCTGCGTCTGCTCAGCCATCACGCGCATGGCGAAGTACGGCAACGCCACGATGACGACCATCGCGAGCAGCAGGCCAGCGAAACGCCAGCGCGGCAGGCCTTGGGTTTTCATCGGACACGCAACATTGGCGACTCCGGCTCGGTAGCGCCCGGCTCCCCTTCGGACGCTCTCCCTATTCTGCGCAGGTTTGCCGGCGACGGCCAACCTGCAGGCAGTATCTGTCCAAAACTCCCGCCCCACCCTTTTCGACGTTGCAGACGAGGAACTGCGTTATCGCAAGTAACAAAGTGGCTTCGATGGCCTGCCAGCGCCCGACTTCCTGCTCTCCATGCTGATTCACGCCAGCGCAAGAGCGCTGGCGAACGGCAAAGCCTGCCCGAAGGTCGCAGGGCAGGATGCCCGGAGTCAAGAGAAACAACCAGAAAGACGGCCTCATTCAATCCACTGGGACTGCAGGCAGGCCGCGTCGAGGATTCCGGAACCGCTCCCGCCTACGCGATGGACAGCACGGCTACTCAGCACCCTATCTGGAAGCCGGGATTGTCAAGCCCGGCATCCTGCCATGGCGCTTTTCGGCAACCGCAGGCCGGTCAACCCGAACGGAAGGACGGGAAACGCCCGCCCATGACCGGGTGATGACGCAGGCATGCTGGCAGAGATCCTTTGTGCCAGCCATGCGGAGATCATGGACGGACCCTCACTGCTGCCACGCGCTCATCGACGTTGGCCGTGCCGTGGTCGCCGTGCCCCATTGCCTGTTCGGCTGCGCCTGCATCACGAAGCGCAACTCGCCGCCGGCGAGGATCTCGGCATGACGCAGGAAAACGCGATCCAGCGGCTTGCCGTTGAGCGTGACCGATCCGACATACGGGTGCGCGTCGTCCATGTGCTCGGCCACGATGGTGAACGCGTGCCCGTTCGGCAGATGCAGCACGGCCTTCGGCACGAAGGGGCGGCCGATGGCGTATTCGTCGCTGGCCGGGGTGACGGGGTAGAAACCCAGCGCGGTGAAGATGTACCAGGCCGACATCTGGCCGAGGTCGTCGTTGCCGACGAGGCCGTCCGGCTTGACGCCGTACTGGCTGTCCATGATCTGCTTCAGCCGCTGCTGCGTCTTCCAGGGCGCGCCGGCGTAGTCGTAGAGATAGGCAATGTGATGGCTGGGTTCGTTGCCGTGCGCGTACCAGCCGATCAGGCCGGTGATGTCTTCCACGTTCTTGAAGATCGCCGGGTCCACCTTGGCGTCGAACATCTGGTCCAGCTTGCCAGTGAACTTCGCGTCGCCGCCATAGGCGGCCACCAGGCCCGCCACGTCCTGCGGCACATACCACGAGTATTGCCACGCATTGGCTTCGGTGTAGTCGCTGCCGTAGGCGGCCGAGGTGGGGTCGAACGGCGTGCGGAACTGGCCGTTGCTGAGCTTCGCGCGCATGAAACTGGTCTGCGGATCCCACACGTTGCGCCAGTTGGCCGCACGCTTTTCAAAGGTGGCGTAGACATCGTTCTTGCCCAGCGCCTTGGCCATCTGCGCGATGGCCCAGTCGTCGTAGGCGTATTCCTGGGTCTTGGAGCCGGCCTCCGTCTCCTTGTCGATGGGCACGTAACCGAGCTTCATGTAATCGGCGAGGTCGCCATAGTTGCCGTAGGTGGCCGTGGACACCATGGCCTTCAGCGCCTGGTCCGCATCGAAGCCGCGCACGCCCTTGATGTAGGCGTCGGCGATGATCGCCACCGCGTGGTAGCCCGTCATGCACCAGGTTTCCAGGCCCTGGTACGCCCACACCGGCAGCATGCCGAACGGGCTGGCCTTCTGCGCGGCGATCAGGGAGCGGATGAACTGCGTGCTGAGGTCGGGCCGCAGCAGCACCATCAACGGCTCCTCGGCACGGTACACGTCCCACATCGACCAGCTCGAATAGAACTCGAAGCCGTCCGCCTTGTGCACCTGGTGGTCGGGGCCACGGTATTCCCCGTTCACGTCCATGCTCAGCGTGGGCGCGAGCATGGCGTGGTAGAGAGAAGTGTAGAAGCCGGTGCGCTGCTCCGGCGTGCCTTCCACGTCGATGGCGGACAGCGCCTTGTTCCAGGCCGCGGTGGCGCTGGCGTGGCGTGCGTCGAAATCCCAGCCCTTGCCGTCCTGGTCGAGGTTGGCGACGGCATTGGCTTCACTTACCGGGGAGATCGCCACCTTCGCCAGCAGCGGCTTGCCGAGGTTGCCGAAGTCGAACACGCCTTCCAGTGCACGGCCGTTTTCGGCGTCATTGTCCTGCGGCTGGTTGCCCGGCCCCTTGAAGCCGTTGTAGACCAGACCCGTCTCGCGGTTGTATAGCGTGCGCGAAGTCATCGGCTGGCTGAAGCGCATCGCGAAGCACAGCTCGCGCCCGGGCGCCCAGCCGCGCGTGGTGCGGCAACCCGTCACCGTGCCGTCCGCACGCACGCGCAGATCGGACCACAGCACCTTGCCGGGGTAGTCGTAGATGCTGGGGCGGAAATCCAGCAGCACGTGTGCCGGCTTGTCCTTGGGGAAGGTGTAGCGGTGCCAGCCGATGCGCGGCGAGGCCGTAAGTTCCGCCCGCACGCCGTAATCGCTCAGGGTGACCGCGTAGTAGCCGGCCTGCTCCACCTCGGTGCCGTGGCTGAAGCGCGAGCGGTAGCCGCTACCTGGCTTGTCCGCATCGCCCGGATCCAGCTTCACGTCGCCGGCGATCGGCATCACCAGCACGTCGCCCATGTCCGAATGGCCGGAGCCGGAGAAGTGCGTGTGCGAGAAACCCATGATCGTGCCGTCGCCGTACTGGTAGCCGGCGGCCCATTTGTAGGCATGCTTGAAGTCCGGCATCGCGGTATCGGGCGACAGCTGGATCATGCCGAAGGGCACCGTCGCGCCCGGGAAGGTATGGCCGTCGCCGCCAGTGCCGATGCGCGGATCGACCGCAGCCGCATTGCCGCCCGTGGCCGCCGCCAACGCGCCACCGCTGGACAAGGCCAGCGACACCGCCATCGCGAGTGCCGAACAAACCTGCTTGCCGCGCTGCTTCATGGGTCGCCCCTTCGATTGCTTTGTAAAAGGTGCGGCCAGGACGGCCACCCTTCGGTTCCAGTGATCGTGGATCATCGCGAAGGCCCGGGCTCCAGCCGTGGTTGACCGTCGGCCCTCGCGATCAAAGACGACCAAAACCCTGCCGATCGCAAAAAATTTGAATCGTTCCAACCCGGGGACGCTACCATTGCGGCAGGGATATGTGCATGTTGCAACGCGGAACCACGCGTGCCGCGCATACGCTACATTTTGATCGTTCCAATCAACCTTAGACGAGCATGGCAACGGACACCACGCCTCACGCCAACCGCAAGATCACTCTCGCCGACATCGCCGCAGGCTGCGACGTGTCGCGGGCCACGGTGTCGCTGGTGTTGCGCGGCAGCCCGCTGGTCAACAAGGTCACCCGCGCCCGCGTCGAGGAGGAACTGCGCCGCCAAGGTTACGTCTACAACCGCGCCGCGGCCAACCTGCGCCGGCGTACCTCGTCCAGCATCGCGCTGGTTCTCAACGACCTCGCCAATCCGTTCTTCGCCGAATTTGCCACCGGCGTGGACGAGGCGCTCGGCGGCGCCGGCTACGTCACCCTGCTGGGCAGCACCGGGGAATCGATCGCACGCGAGCAGGCGGTGCTCGGCTCGCTGCTGGAGCACGATCCGGCCGGGGTGATCCTCTCGCCCGCGGAAGGCAGCGATGCAGGCCAGGTGCTGAAGACCATCGGCGTGCGCACGCCGCTGCTGCTGTTCAACCGCGAACTCGCCGGCAAGGCCTCGTCCGACGCGCCATGGGACCGGCTGATGCTGGACAACCAGCGCGGCGCGCGGCTGGCGACTGAACACCTGATCGCGCTGGGCCAGAAGCGCATCGCCTTCTTTGGCGGCCACGCGAATTCAAGCTCCTGCCAGCAACGCCATGCCGGCTACGTCGAGGCCATGAAGGCGGCAGGCCTGCCGATCGAACCGCACTGGCGCATCGAGTGCGCACCGAACCGCGTGGACGCGGCGGCGCAGTGCGGCGCACTGTTCTTCGACTCGCCCGCACCCACCGCGGCGGTCTGCTACAACGACGCGGTGGCGCTGGGCCTGATGCTGGGCCTGTACCAGCGCGGCATCCGGCCCGGCCGCGACTTCGCCGTGACCGGCTTCGACGACATCGCCGAAGCCGCGTTGAGCGCACCGCCGCTTACCACGCTTGCCTCCATGCCGCGCGCGCGCGGGCGCCAGGCCGCCGAACTGCTGTTGCGCCGCCTCGGCGAGCCGGAGGCCGAGCCACAGCGCACCGTGTTCCCGGTGCAACTGGTCGTGCGGGGCAGTAGCTGCCCGCCGCCCACGCCCTGATTCATCGCACTACCCATCGCTCCAGGGGAACCGAATGGCCTTTGCCTCCGCACCAACGCCCTCTTCCGCCGCCCATGCCGGCGCCGACGGCGGCCGCTTCACCGATTACCCGGCGGCGATGGCGTCCTGCACGGTGATCTTCTTCATGTGGGGCTTCCTGACCAGCCTCAACGACGTGCTGATCCCGCATTTGAAGGCGTTATTCACGCTCGACTACACCCAGGCGATGCTGGTGCAGTTCGTGTTCTTCGGCGCCTATTTCCTGATGTCGCTGCCCGCGGGCAAGCTGGTGGAACGGATCGGCTTCAAGTTCGGCATGGTGGTTGGCTTGCTGGTCGCCGGCGTCGGTGCTGCGATGTTCTGGCCGGCCGCGCGGTGGCAAAACTACGACCTGTTCCTGGCGGCCTTCTTCGTGCTCGCCACCGGCATCACCGTGCTGCAGGTGGCGGCCAATCCCTACGTCGGCCTGCTCGGGCCGGAGCGCACCGCGTCCAGCCGGCTGACGCTGGCGCAGACACTCAATTCACTGGGCACCACGCTGGGCCCGAAGCTGGGCGGCATCGTGATCCTCGGCACCATCCTCGGCGCGGATCAGATCAGCAAGCTGTCCGACACCCAGCTTGCCGCCTACCACGTGCAGCAGGCGCAACTGGTGCAGGTGCCATACCTGGTGCTGGCCGCGCTGCTGGTGCTGCTGGCGCTGTTCGTCTGGTGGGTGCGCCTGCCTTCGCGGCTGGGCAATGTCGTCGCCGCCGATCGCGATCATTCGCTGTGGGATGCGCTGCGCGTTCCGCACGTTGCCTACGCGGTAGTCGCGATCTTCTGCTACGTCGGCGCGGAAGTGGCCATCGGCAGCTTCCTGATCAGCTACCTGTCGCAGCCGGAGATCGGCAACATCAGCGAAGCGCACGCGGCCGACTACGTGGCCTATTACTGGGGCGGCGCGATGCTGGGGCGTTTCATCGGCACCTTCCTGCTGGCCCGCTTCGATCCACGCAAGCTGCTGGCGCTGTTCGCCGCCATCGCCGGCATGCTGGTGCTGGCCAGCATGCTCAGCTATCACGGCCTGGCGATGTACAGCATCGTGGCGGTGGGTCTGTTCAACTCGATCATGTTCCCGACTATCTTCGCGCTGGGCATCGAGCGCCTCGGCCCCTTGACCGACAAGGCTTCCAGCCTGCTGGTGATGGCCATCGTCGGCGGCGCGGTGATTCCGTATATCCAGGGCGCATTGGCCGACCACCTTGGCATCCACCATGCCTTCGTGCTGCCGCTGCTGTGCTACGCCTACATCATCTTCTACGGTCGCAGCGGATCGAAGATCCGTGATGTCGCCGCCAATCAGGGATAATTCTCGCAATGCGTTCCGTACTCTGCTTCGGCGAAGCGCTGATCGATTTCCACGCCGAAGGCCGCGACACGCACGGCTACCCGCGTGCCTTCGTGCCCTTTGCCGGTGGCGCGCCCGCCAACGTGGCGGTGGCCGTGGCGAAGCTGGGCGGTGCCGCGCGCTTCGCCGGCATGCTGGGCACCGACCTGTTCGGCGACCTGCTGCTGGACAGCCTGAAGCACGCCAATGTGGACACCCGCGACGTGACGCGCACCGGCGAAGCGAACACCGCGCTGGCCTTCGTGGCGCTGGATGCGCACGGCGACCGCAGTTTCAGCTTCTATCGCCCCCCTTCCGCCGACCTGCTGTTCCGCCCCGAGCACTTCCGCGCGGATGCGTTCGACGGCACCGCCGTGTTCCACATCTGCTCCAACAGCATGACCGAACCCGGCGCGGCGGAAACCACCCGCGAAGGCATGCGCCGCGCACGCGACGCCGGTGCGCTGGTGAGCTTCGACCTCAACCTGCGCCCCGCGCTGTGGCCGCGCGACGTGGACGCTCGCGCACACGTCTGGCCGGCGCTGCAACTGGCCGACCTGGTGAAGCTCAGCGCCGAGGAATTCGAGTGGCTGGCGGTGGACGGCGAAGAGGCCGTGCTGGACCGCCTCTGGCAGGGCCATGCACGCCTGCTGGTAGTCACCGATGGCCCGAACCCGCTGCGCTGGTTCCATCCCGACGCCGACGGCGAACTACCCGCCTATCGCGTGCCGATGGTGGACAGCACGGCCGCGGGCGACGCCTTCGTTGGCGGCCTGCTGCAGCAGATCGCTGAACAGCAGATCGGCGCCCGCGACCTCGACACGCTGGTCGCCACGCTGCCGCGCCTGCACGCCACGTTGCGCCACGCCGCCGCCGCCGCCGCGATCGCAGTGACGCGCCAGGGCTCGTTCGTCTCGCTGCCGACCACCGACGAAGTTCTCGCTTTCATGGCAACACACTCCTGAGTCCCGCATTCATGACCCACGTACTGCCCGCCACGCCGCTCCCCGACTTCAATTCCCCGGCCTTCCTGCGCCGGCACATCGCCGACACCATGGCGTTCTACCACCCGCGCGCGATCGATCCGGCCGGCGGCTTCTTCCACTATTACAAGGACGATGGCGCGATCTACGACCGCAGCCACCGCCACCTGGTGAGCAGCACGCGCTTCGTCTTCAACTACGCGATGGCCGCCATCGAATTCGCCGACGACACCACACTCGCCGCCGAGTACCACGACGCCTTGCGGCACGGCCTGCGCTACCTGCGCGACGTGCATCGCAATGCGCAGAGCGGCGGTTACACATGGACGATCCGCGACGGCGTGCCGGAAGACCGCACCAACCACGCCTACGGCGTCGCCTTCGTGCTGCTGGCCTACTCCAGCGCGCTGAAAGCCGGCGTCGCCGAAGCCGGCGCGTGGATGGAAGAAACGTGGAATCTGCTCGAACACCGCTTCTGGGATGCCGAGGCCGGGCTGTACCGCGACGAGGCCGATGCGGACTGGAACTTCGGCAGCTACCGCGGCCAGAACGCCAACATGCACATGTGCGAGGCGATGCTCGCCGCGTATCAGGCCAGCGACGACGTGCGCTACCTCGACCGCGCGCTCACGCTCGCCGACCACATGACGCGCCGCCAGGCCGCGCTGGCCGACGGCCTGGTGTGGGAGCACTACGACACGCAGTGGCACATCGACTGGAACTACAACAAGGACAACCCGAAGCACCTGTTCCGTCCGTGGGGTTTCCAGCCCGGCCACCAGACCGAATGGGCCAAGCTGCTGATGATCCTCGAACCGCTGCTGCTGGAACGCAACCGCGAGGAACACTGGATCCTGCCCGTCGCACGCCACCTGTTCGATACCGCGGTGAAGCACGCCTGGGACGAGACGCATGGCGGCCTGTGCTACGGCTTCGCACCCGACGGCAGTGTGTGCGACGACGACAAGTATTTCTGGGTGCAGGCCGAATCGCTCGCCGCTGCGGCCCTGCTGCATGCGCGCACCGGCGACGCCAGCTACGCCGCATGGCACGACAAGCTGTGGGCGTATTCGTGGAAGCACTTCGTCGACCACGAATACGGCGCGTGGTACCGCATCCTCACCCGCGACAACCGCAAGTACAGCGACGAGAAGAGCCCCGCCGGCAAGGTGGACTACCACACCATGGGTGCGTGCTACGAGCTACTGCAGTTGCACGAGCGCTGACAGCAGCCACGCTTTTGTTCCGCACATGCCCGCGCAAGCGGGCATGTTTTTTTGCGCTTCCGGGTAGCCGCAATGCGATAGCCGCAGAGGACGGCATGTCCCTCCCGTCATGTAAAAAAACGCCCCGGTCGAAACCGGGGCGTCGGGGAAAGCCCAACCTGAGAGGGATCAGTTGAGCTTGTAGTCAAAGGTCAGGAACAACTCACGACCGTCGTACTCGCTGCCGGTCTGTCCGGTCGTGACGAATTCGAAGCCGCCGGCGTAGTACGGGATCGAAGAGACCTTGTTGAAGATGTTGGACACGGTGAAGCTCAGCTTGGTCTCCGGGTTGATCTGCCAGCCAAGCGAACCGCTCCAGGTGATCCACGCCGGCACGTGGCCGTAGTAGACGGTGTCGTTGACGGTTACCCCGCCGATCTGGCAGACGCCGGTATCGACCGTCGTCCCGTCGGGGCTGACGACAGCCACCGGGCTCGGCTGGATGCCATTGGGCAGCGTGTTGCAGTTACCGTAGCCTGGCGCGCGCATGCGGCCATCGCGCACGCCGGAGAGCGACGCGTTCCAGTCGCCCTTCTGCCAGGTGCCGATCCAGGTGACCCTGCTCGCCACATTCTGGTAACGGGTGTTCAGCAACGGGTCGGAAGACAGCACGCGCTGCTTGTACGAGAGGTTGTCGGTGTAGTTGACGCTGGTGGTGAAATTGCCGTAGTCCTCGGTATTCAGCTTGTACTCCAGCGTGGCATCGACACCGCTCACGTACAGCGAGGCCTCGTTGATCGGGCCGGATTGCACTGAAGTGATTTGGCCTGCCGCATTGCGCTGCACATCCGCTATCACCATCTGGCAATACGCCGATCCCTGTACGTGCGCGGTGTACGGTGTCAGACCCGTTGAGCCGTCCGGCTGATAGCCGGTAAGGCAGCCAGCCTCGTCCTGGAGCACGGTGCCCTGGCTGATGTACTCGATGGCGTTGCTCACACCCATGTGCCAGTAGTCGGCAGACACCGACAAGCCCTGCACGCCCGGAACCTGCCACACGAAACCATAGGTCCAGGAGTGGCCAGTCTGCGGCACCAGGCCCGGGCCGCCGACCGTTGTCGCCTCGTACCACTGCGACTGGGGACGTTGAATACTGCCGTTGCACCAGGTGCTCGAGGTGTTGCCCGCCTTGATGGCGTTGATGCAACTCAGGTAATCCTCGTAAATGCCTTGCGGTACGACGGAGCCGCCCTGGTAGATCGCCTCCATGTCCGGCGCCTTGAAATTGGTGCCGTAGCTGCCGCGGATCAGCAGGCTGTCGAGCGGTCGCCATTCGAGGCCGGTGCCCCAGGTGCGGGCAATGTCGGCGCTGCTGGCGTCGTGGTACTTGTCGAGGCGGCCGGAGATGGTCCAGGTCACCGAGTCCAGCACCGGCACGCGGAACTCGGTGCCCAGCGAAAGGCGCTGGCGGCTGCCGCCGCCAAAGTTGTCGTTATAGAAGGGATCCACGAAGGTCGCGCCGTTGGCCTCGCGCGGATCCGGCGACAGCAGGAAATCGTTGTCCGCAGCTTCCAGCACGGCTGCCCAACCCACCGACTCGTCCACCCACGGTAACTTGAACAGGTCACCGTTGACGCGGAACTGCGCCTGGTTCAGCGACGACTCCGCCGTGTTCTCGCCATTGACCGCGAACTGGCTGTATTGCTGCGGCGTGATGGGGTTCCAGAAGCGCTGCCAGTTGACGGCATAGATGGGCAGCCCACCGGCGGTGGTTCCCGTTTGCTGGCCGAGGAAGAAGTTGTTCATGGCCGCCTGGTCCATGCCCGTAAAGTCCTCGCGCACGATGTACTTCTGGCTATTGAGGCTGAAGTCCCAGTTGAAGTTGCCGTCGAACATGGTGCCGCGCAGGCCGGCCGTGATGTTCCAGTTCTGCTCGCGGTCATGGGTATTGGCGGACGTGCCGATTTCCTGCGCGGTCAACTGGCGGTCGAGCGCGTTGATGGTCTGCCCCGTGGTCGAGTCATAGAACGGGCTGCCGTAGCCAAAGAAGGGCAACTGGGTCTGGGAGATACCCACCGAGTCGTACAGGGCCGCCGAGCCGTAGAGTTGCAGGCCATTGCTGAAATCGTATTCGCCAGCCAGGTAACCGTTGTTGGTGCGGCTGCCCGGCGTCAGCACCCAGTTCTGGAACAGGTTGGGCTGCGAGCAGAAGGAGCCGTTGTCGGTCGTCCCGGTGATCTGGGTGCCGCTGGTGGTGACGCTGTGCGATTCGCTCAACTGCGAGTTGCTGAACTTGCCACAGGTGCCCGCCGGCGGCGTGATGAACTGGCCATTGCCGTTCGTCGCGGAGAGAGCGATGGCGCCGGCCGGAGCGTACTGGTAGCCGAACATGCGGTCGGCCGCGTTCCAGGAACCATAGCCTGCATCGGACACCGAATCCTGGTACGGACGATCGCTGCCCCACAAGGCCGTGCGGTTGGACTTCTCCACGTTGTAGAGAATGTGCCAGTTTTCGCCGGACTTGCCACCGAAGAAATTGATGTCGCCATAGGAACGGCCGCCACGGGTGGCGCCGCCACCGGTGACCTGCAGGTCGTCACCCTGGTAGTTCTTCTTCAGGATCACGTTGACCACGCCCGCCACCGCATCCGAACCGTAGATCGACGAGGCACCGGAGGCCAGGATCTCGACATGGTCGATCATGCCGCTAGGCAGGTTTGCGTAGTTCTGGAAGTTGCTCTGCCCGTACAGCGGCTGCGCGTAATCCACCACGCGAACGCCGTTAATCAGCAGCAGGCTGAAGCCCGGACCCAGGTTGCGCAGATTCACCGGGCGCGCATTCACCGCGGTGGCTCCCCAACTGGCCGGATCCTGCGGCTGCTGGCCCATCTGCGGCAGCGAATCCAGGAATTCCCACAGCGTGGTGAAGCCCTGCTGTTTGATCTGCGTGCCGCTGATGGAAACCACAGGCGCGGGACCTTCGACTTCCACGCGCGGGATCATCGAGCCGGTGACGGTGACCGTCTGCAGCTGCTTGGCCTTGTTCTGGTCAGGCTGCCCGCTGGACGAGCTCGTCTGCGACGAACTGGACTGGGCATCGGCAGCCGTAGCCGTCTGCGCCTGGACGGCGAGCGGCGACAGCAGCGCGATGGAAAGCGCACTCACGAGTGTGGTGCGACGCAAAGCGATGGCGTGACGCATGGGAACCCCTCCCTCAAAAATGTTGTTTGCCGTTGTCGCACGACCTGGCGAGAACACCCCAGACTCGCCTAGTCCTGCTGGTTTCTTTTGCCACCGACTCGATTGGATCGAGTCAAATTCCAATCGGGCCGATCTACAATCTTGTCTGCGTAGGCTGACAAATTTGCGCGGAACTTCCTGCGCCAGTTTGCAAGCCTGAAATCCTTGGCGTTATTTAGATCGATCCATATATGAAGCTATCATTCACCCATGAACGATGCAAGCGGCATTGCAATATGCCGGTAACGCCGGCCTGGCAAGGCCAGGCTGGGCGCCATGCCGTGGCTCAATTGCTCTCGATCGGCTTCACTTCGTCATGGAACAGCTTCACCGGGCCGTCCAGCGTGAGTGCCAGCACGGTAACCTCGGGGTCCAGCGTGTCCGCCGGCAGGTCGACGTAGAGCAAGCCCGGGACTTTGCTCCAATAAGCCTTGCCCACCACCTGCGTGTCGAGCGTGGTGCCGTTGCCGACCACGCGTGCGTGCAGCACGCGGTTCATCAGGCCCTTCACCAGCACCGGTCCGTTTGGACGTCCATCCACGAACAGGTACAGCGTGCTGCCGTCCTTGGACAAGGTACTGGAGCCTGCGTAGTAGTCCTTGGGGATGCCGGCCTGGGTGCCGTAGATCGCCTCGGCGTTCTTGTGCGTCCAGCGACCGATTTCCTTCAGCGTGTCGACTTCCTGCTGCGGAATCGTGCCGTCGGGGCGCGGACCGATGTCCAGCAGCAGGTTGCCACCCATGCCGATGGTGTCCGCAAGTATCCGGATCAGCTGGTTGGCACTCTTGAAGTGGTCGTCGTTCGGCTGCCAGCCCCAGGAGTTGTTCATGGTCATGCACAGCTCCCAGTATTTCTGGGGCGGCGGCGTGATCGGCACGCCCTGCTCGGGCGTGGCGTAGTCGCCATAACCGGCGAGGCGCGAGTTGATGATGGCCATGGGGTTGCGCGCCAGCAGCATCCCGCGCACCTCCTTGGCGTGCCACTCCTCGGCGCTGTGCTCCCAGTCGCCGTCGAACCAGTACAGGTCGGGGTTGTAGCGCTGCGACAGATCCTTTAACTGGCCCTGGTAGTACTGCACGAAACGGTTCCACCGCGCGGGATCGGCCTTGGCGTCGTAGCGCGACTCGGTCTTGGTGAAGCCCGGATAGTCCGGATACGACCAGTCGATCAGCGAGAAATACAGGCCTACCTTGACGCCGTCCTTGCGCAAGGCCTGCACGAACGGCCCCACCAGGTCGCGCCGGGCCGGCGTGTCTTTCACCACGTTGAGGCCCTGTGCGGTATCCCACAGCGCCACGCCATCGTGGTGCTTGGCGGTGAGCACCGCATAGCGCGCGCCGCTTTCGCGGATCAGGTCGGCCCAACCCTGCGGATGGTAGTTCGCCGCAGTGAAGCCCTTGAGTTGCTGCATGTAGTGGTCGTAGCTGACATAGCCGTCGAAGAACGACCACGACTCGTCGATGCCGTCCACCGCGTAGATGCCGTAGTGGATGAAGATGCCGAACTTCGCATCTGCGAACCATTGCATGCGCTGCGCTTCGGTGGGCGCAGTCGTGGAGGCCGGCGACGAGCCCGTCGGTGTCGCGGCATGCACGGCGAGGCTGGCGCAGGCAGAGGCAAGCAGCAGGACGATCCGCCGGCAGAATTTACTTGGCATGGGTTTGCGAGAAAGTGCTTCGAACGATGGTTGTTGCAATGGACTGGGCATCTTCTGGGATCACAGGTACGGGAATGTCGGTTACTTCAATTTGGCATTGCGCGGCGTCATCGATGGAGGCGCATCATCCGGATCGGCTCCCCAGGACTTGTTCGGCTCCGGCCCCATGGTCAGCACCAGCTTGGCACCTTCCGCGATGTCGGCCTGGCTGAACCATGGCTTGTTCCACGGCTTGCCGTTGAGCGTCGCCGACTGGATGTACATGTTACGCGCCGAATTGTTGAGTGCATCGATCTCGAGCACCTTGCCGTTGCCCATGTGCAAGCGCATCTGGTCGAAGATCGGGCTGCCCAGGATGTAATCCGGAGTGGACGGGTCCACCGGATAGAAGCCCATCGCACTGAGCACGTACCAGGACGAAGTCGAACCCTGGTCGTCCATGCCGGGGAAGGCATAGCCGCTGGCGTCGCTGCCGTACATCTCGGTGAGGATGCGGCGCGCCAGCGCCTGCGTCTTCCAGGGCTGGCCGCTCCAGGCGTAGAGATAGGCCGCCTGCTGGTCAGGCTGGTTGCCCTGCACGTATTGCCCGATCAGGCCGGTGCAATCGCGGCAGATGCCTTTGGCCGTGTACGGCGTGGAGAAGAACGCGTCGAGCTTGGCGTTGAACGCGTCGCGGCCGCCGAGCAGGTCCATCAAGCCCTGCACGTCGTGTGGCACCAGCCATAGCGTGGACCAGCCCGAGGCCTCCTTCATCATGAAGTTGTAGTAGGGCTCGCCCGGGTCGAACGGCGAGATCCACTGGCCGTCCGCGGTCCTGCCGCGCATGAAGCCGACCGACGGATCGAACACGTTGCGGTAATTCGCGGCGCGGCGCTCGAACATTTGCGCGTCGTCGGTCTTGCCGAGGCGGCTTGCCATATCGGCCAGCGCATGGTCGTCCCAGGCGTATTCCAGCGTGGTGGCCGCACCCGCCTTGCCGCCGGCATACGGCGGGCTTGGGTTGCCCGGCGGGACGATGTCGGAGATCCAGCCGTTCTTCATGTATTCGGCGAGATAGCCGCGCGGCCCCTTGGGGTCGGTCGCGTTCTTGCGCAGATAGTCATAGGCGGCGGCATAGTCGTACGGAATGCCGCGCTGCCAGGCGCCGTCGTACAGGAACACGGCATGGTCGCCGTGGAACGAGGTGTCCATGTAGCCGCGTTCGCGCGCCCGGTCCAGCTCGGAATGCATGATGTCCTGCACGACCTTCGGTTCCAGCAGCATCAGCAGCACGATCTGGTTGCGGCCGGTATCCCAGAACGGCACCGGGCCGTAGCGGTCGTAGCCGGCGACCTGGACCTTGCCGTCCGCTCCGGTGAAGTGCTCGCCCTTGCGCGCCAGCAGCCGCGGACTGGCGAAGGAGTGGTACAGCGTCGAGTAGAACAGCATGCGCTGCTTCGGCGTGCCGCCGGTGACTTCGACACGGTCGAGTATTTGCGCCCACGCTTCGCGTGCCTTGGCATGCACGCGCTCGAAATCCCAGTCCGGTTCTTCGTCGTGCAGCCGCTGTTCGGCCTCATCGGCACTGTGGCCGTGGGCGATCTTCACCAGCACCTGTTCGCCGGCCTTGGTGTCGAAAGTGACGTAAGCCCCGGCGTAACTGCCGGAAACCGTATGCCGGCCCTGTTGCACGTCGGCATCGCCGATGCCATAGCCGTCGTGGTCGCGGTCTGCGCGGAAGGTGCCGAATCCGGCGAACGGGCGCGAGAACTCGGCGACGAACCAGGAGCCATCCGAGTCGCGTTCCGGGCGACCGCCCGCGGCGACGCCGCGGATGGTGTGGTCGTCGACCACTTCCACATCGCCGCCGGGGCGGCGCAGGTTGATGATGACGTTCGAACGATGGCTCGCCGGAAACGTGAAACGCATCAGGCTGGTGCGCTGCGTCGCCGTGAGCTCGACCTTGGTATGGAAGGTGGCCAGGTCCACCGTGTAGTAGCCCGGGGACGCCTTTTCGCTCGCCTTGTCGTAATACGACTGCGCGTAGTCGGGCGGCACGGTCCAGTCGCCCACGACCGGCATGATCATCGGCGATGCCTGGCCGCCATAGGTCGAGCCGCCGCCGGTGAACCCGATCATCGTCGGTCTGGGGTAGTAGTACGACATGCCGACGCCCGCGGGATAGCTGAGGTCGACATTGAGGTTGACCGGCGTCGCCTCGGTCGCGCTTTGCGGCAGGCTCGCGCCCGGCGAGGTCATGCCCGAATACAGCGGCTCGCCCGGCGGTGGCGCGTTGCCGATCAGCTCCTGCCGGTCGAGCGGCGCGGTACCGACCAGCGGATTGGCTTCGTCGACGGACTGCACCGCGGATGGCGGTGCATTGCCGGCGCGGGCATGCCCTGCCCCGCTAGCCGGCACGCTGATCGCCAGGGCGACCAGCAAGGCAGCGGAACGATGATGCAGGGCCGGCGAAGTGCGGCTGGCTGGACGTGTGCTGGATGTATGCATGATTCCCCCAACGAGGAGATGAAGTCGCGCCCTCCCCGTGACCTTGCGACCGCCATCCATGGCAGTCGCCCTTCAGGTCATCGCTGGCGCGCGCAAGAATCGCTCCCGCGATATCTGGCAACCATCGTCCATGGCCGTTGCCGCCTGGCTCAGTCGCCCGTGCCGAAGTTGTACGTGAGGCCCACGTAATACTGGCGCCCGTCGTACTCGAGGGTGTTCAGGCGGTCGGTCGTGTCGCTGCCCAGGTAGGAGCGCGTGGTGGAGCGCGTCAGGTTGAGGACCGACGCGGTGACCATCAGGTGCTTGTTGATCTGGTACTGGCCGTTCAGGTCGATCTCGTTGTACGGCGCCGTGTACTCCGGAAGACCCGCGGCCAGGCCGTCCATCACGCGGCCCGTCCAGTTGGACGACGCGCGCAGCAGCAGCCCGTTCTTCTGGTAGAACAGCGAGAGGTTCCCTGCGTATTTGGCGCTGCCGATCAGCGAAGCACTGCCGATGCGCGTGTCGCCGATGGAAACCGCCGTCGAGTTGGTCTTGTTGAGCGTGTAGTTCGCGATGACGCCGAAGCCCGACGACCAGGTGTGCTGCGTGTACAGCTCGATGCCCTTGGAAACACCGGCCTGCCCGTTGGCATTGGTGCTGTACTGCGCGAACAGCGTCGGCGTGCTGTTCACGTCCACCGTGAAGTTGTTCACCTGGACCGGCACCACGAAGTTCTTCACCGTCTTGTAGAACAGGTCGAAACCCAGCACCGATTCCGGCGCGTAGTACCACTCCACCGCTGCATCGTACTGAGTGGCGAGAAAGGGTTGCAGATTGTTGTCGGCACCGCTGCCATACCAGCCGGGCAGCGGCGCACCGAACTGGCTGCGGTCGCTGTAATAGGTCGGGAGGTAGTCGTTGAGGCTGCCCAACTGGGCCAGATCGCCATAGTTGGCGCGCGCCATGGCGCGGTTGGCGGCGACGCGCAGGTCGAAGTCGTCGGTGAAGTTCCACACCAGGTTGAAGCTGGGCAGGAAGTTCCGGTAGCGCCGGCGCTGGGTGTTGAGGGTGTAGGCCTCGTAATACGAACACTTCCCGGCCTGCCCGGCCGCAAACGTTGTGCACTGCTGAGGGAGATATTCGAAATCGCCGGGAGCGCACGGGCCGCCGGCGGAGTTCAGGCCGCTGGCCGGACAGATCAGGATGGAACCATCCGCGCCATGGTAGTAGTCCGCGAAGTAGGTGGTGACCTGGTCGGCGGTGGTCACGTCCTGCAGGGTGTCCACGTAGCGCAGGCCGAAATTGCCGTGCAGGGTGTCGGTGTCGAAATTCACCTGCACGTAAGCCGCCGAAATCGACTCGCGCACCCTCGCCTGATTGTCTGGATCCATGTACTTGACGGGATCGTAGGTCTGGTTGAGGTAGTTGTAGTACGCCGGGAAATTGATCCCCGGGAAGATGTTGTCGTGGTATGCCAGCGTATTGGTGGTCAGCTCATACGGCAGCAGGAGACTCGGTTGCAGGTTGCCGGCATTGGGGTCGCAGCTCTGGAACTGCTGGTCCGTGCCAGGGCAGTACCAGCGCAACTGACCACTCTGCTGGAAGGCCGTGTTGTAGCGGTACTTGGCGCCGAACTGCACCGACGACAGCCAGTCCTGGTCGAAATCCAGCGTGAAATCGGCCTGGGCGACGTTCTGCGACGTCGTAGTGTTGATGAAGCCGGACCCGGTGGAACCCAGGTCCACCTGCCCCTCGCCGTTCAGCATGTTCTGCAGCGTGTCCGTCGAAGCCGAGATACCCGGCGTGCCCTCGCTGCCATTCAGCGTCCACTGGCTGTATCCGCTGCCGTCCACCCACTGCCCGTTGACGAAGTTGCGCGGCTTGGCCGCCACGCCAAACTCCACCGACGGACCGCCCGTCGCCCAGGTGCGGCCGAGGTTGAACGTGCCGCTGAGGATGCCGCCGGTATTCCATTCACCCTCGATGTTGGCGGTCTGCGACGTCGCCTTTTCGACGGAGTAGTTGCCATTGAGCCACGGCGTCTGCGTGGAGCAGACATCCACCGGCTGGCGCTGCGCGCCGGTGATCGGATTGGTCAGCGAGTTGCATCCCGTGCCGGCCGCCGGCAACCGGTAGTTGGCGCCGGTGACGACCGTGCCCGACGGGTCGAACGTCAGCCCGTTGGGCGCCAGCAGGTTGCCCTGCTGATTCGCGTAGGTGTCGGTGGGCAGGTTCCATTCGGGAATCTCCAGCGTATTGGTGATCTGATCGCGGTCCAGCTGGAAGCGGAAGTAGTTGGCCGTCATCTGGAAACGGTCGCTGGGCTTGAACTGCAGAGTGAGCTGGGCAGCCTTGTTCTTCAGGTTCAACTGCGTCTGGCTGGTGCTGAACTGCTGCGGCATCCAGTAGCCCGAATAGGCGCGCCCGCCCTGGTCGACGATGCCGCCCGGCGGCACGTTGCCCCATTCGGGAATGTTGGGCTCCACATAGCCGCCGAACTGGTTGCCGCCGACGCTCACCGGCGGCTGCGTGTTGTAGTTGTTGGCCCACCAGTACCAGTTCGTGGCGCTGGACGTGTATTCGGTTTCCTGCCGTTTGTCGTAGGCGCCGCTCACCAGCACACCGAAGGTGCTGTCGCTGTTGTGCCAGGAGTAGAGGCCGGAAACCTGCGGGTTGATCTTGCCGTTGTTGTCGGCACCCGTTTCATTGACGGTGAGGAAGCCGTCGTTGGGCTTCATGTCGAGCGGCTTGCGCGTGTGCGCCTCCACCACGCCGCCGATGCCGCCTTCGTCCAGCGATGCCATCTGGCTCTTGTAGAGCTTGACGCTGGAAAACATGTTGGCCGGCAGCAGCTGGTAGTTGAATGAGCGATCGAGCCCGCTCGATGTATCGGCGGAGGCGACGTAGTTGCCGTTGAGCTCGGTCAGCGTGAGCTCCGGCGCCAGGCCACGGATGCTGATGTTCTTGCCTTCGCCGTCGCTGCGGCTGATGACCACGCCGGGGACGAACTGCAGGGCGTCGGCGATGTTCTGGGCCGGGAACTGGGCGATGTTCTGCGCGTTGACGACTTCCACGATCTCGTTGGTGTTGCGCTTGTCCTGCAGGTTCTGGTCGATCGACTGGCGGTAACCCGTGACGACCATGCCTTGCAGGACCACAGGTTTCTCGTTTGCGGCCTTCTTCTTGCCATCCGTCTTCGTCTTCGTCGTGTCGGATGTCGTGTTGTCGGTCGTTTGAGGTGATGGCGAGCTTGCCGGCGCTGCCGGTGCCTGCTCGGCATGGGCGGCGACGGATAGGCAACCACCCGAAGACAGGATCGCTAGGGTGAGCGCTGCATACAACGGCTTTCGGGCAAAAAAACGTGACAGACAGGTCATTTTTTGAATCCCCATTTCGTTGGCGCGCGCTGTTTATCGGAGTCAGCGCGACATCTCCTTCCCCCTGTTCAGACAGGCATCGAATTCACGCAATCATCACAACATCCGATATCCGGCAGATAATCCATGGCGCGAGCATCGCCCCTGAGCGATACGCGCACTTCCCCTGCGCCATGCCAAGACATGGACGTTGCGAAAAAGCCGTATTTGTATCGATCTAAATTACATTCGAAACTTATACACCGAGGCGCAGCATGTCACGCTGCACTGCGCAAAATTTTCGCACTTTCTTAATCGCCGAATGCCGGCGAAATTCGCTACGCCGCATTGCGTTCAATTCAATATCGGCAATCAGGCGCAAGCGGCGGTACGGGAGGAGGGAAAAGCCCTCCTCCACTGAATATTCATTAGCCGTTTTGACAGGAAACTGACAAAGCTTAATTAATCAAAACGAATCACGGCATTCCACCTGCCCGAATTACCGCCTGGTTGATCGCGCGCACCTTGGCTTCGTCGACCTTTTCGATCTTGCGGTCGTAGGTGAACAGCCCGTTGTGCTCGCCCTCGACATCGGTGATCTGGGTATAGACGCTGCCGGACATTCCCTTGGGCACGCCCTTGTCGAGCAGCACCTGGGTGTTGGCGACATAGCCGGCAACCAGCGCCGAGCGATCCTTCACCGCACCATAGGGGTTGATCGGCGTACCGGGCCAGACATGGCCGGGAATGCCGAGGGTAAGGCCGCCGTGCTCGCCGTCGATGGCGGCACGCGTGGCATCCGGACTGGGCAGACCCGGCCCCTGATAGTCGTGCACGTCGTAGACGTCGCCGGCATGCGGGTCGCCCTTCATGTCGCAGCAATTGGCACCGCTGCGCGCATCGACGAGACGCGACGGGTCGAGCTGCTTGATTTGTGCAGCCAGCTCGGCCGCGGCGGGAATGCTCCACTGGCCCCAGCCCTCGTTGAAGGGAATCCAGCCGACGATTGCCGTCGTACCTTTGAGCTGGTCGACGACTGCCGATACCTGCGTGCGGAAGTTGTCCTTGTCGGCCTCGCTGAGCTTGTCGTTGCGGTCCGTGGGCAGCGCCGGCATGTCCTGCCACACCATCACGCCCAGGCGGTCGGCCCAGTAGTACCAGCGCGCCGGTTCGACCTTGATGTGCTTGCGGATGGTGTTGAAGCCGAGATCCCTGGTTTTCTGGATGTCGAACTTCAAGGCCTCGTCGGTGGGCGCGGTATAGATACCGTCCGGCCAATATCCCTGGTCCAGCGTTGCCAGCAGGAAGGTCGGTTTGCCATTCAGCACGATGCGGTTGCGGCCGTCCTCCGGCTTGATCGCAATGCTGCGCAGGCCGGCGTAACTGGTCACCGCGTCGCTTTGCCCATCCCGCGTGAGGGTGGCCTTGAAGGTGTAGAGGAAGGGGTCCGATGGACTCCACAGGTGCGGTCGCGCAATCGCCAGATGCAGCGGTCGATCTGACGGGCCATCCGCCTCTCCCGCCACTTTGTCGCCCGCATAGGCGGTGACGCGCAGCGTGGCGCCCTCGCTTCCGTGCACCTTGGCGGTCACGGTGAAGGCATCCAGGCTCTGTGTCGGCGTGAAGACGAGCTGCGCGAGGCTGGTGGCCGGTGCCGGCTCCAGCCACACCGACTGCCAGATGCCCGAGGCCGCCGTGTAGAAAATGCCGCCGGGCTTCAGGCGCTGCTTGCCTACCATCACGTTGAGGCTGTCCACCGGCGCGTGCACGGCGACGACGATCTCCTGCGTTCCGCGCAGATGAAGATAAGGCGTGATGTCCACACTGAAGGATGTGTAGCCGCCCACGTGCCGGGCCACTTCCTTGCCGTTGACGTAGACCGTAGCCTCGCGGTCCACCGCGCCGAAGTTCAGCCATACGTGCTGGCCGTGCGCGGTGAATGCTGGCGGGATATCCACCAGCCGGCGGTAGAACATGAAGTCGGCATGCTGCTGCACGCCCGACAGCACGGACTCGATCGGATATGGCACCAGCACGCGTCCCGCCAGCGTCTTGCCGAACGGCGGGGCGCCCTTGCCGTCATCCGGCGCAAACTGCCACAGGCCGTTCAAGTTCATCCATTGCGGATGTGCCAGCGATGGCCGGGCGAGCTGTGGGCGCGGGTAGTCCGGCAACGCATTGGCTGGCGAGACCTTGGCCGTCCATGGTGTCGCCAATGGCGCGACCTTGCCGCTCCATGTGGCCGCCTGATCCGGCGCCGCCATCGCCATGGGGGCAGACCCCATGGCGACCGCCAGACCGACCCACGCCATCACGTGTCGCATCCCGCCCTTCTCGATCATGCGCGCGCCCTATCAGTCATGCCTTGGTCTCGGTGGCCAGATGGCCGAACGACGGCGGACGATCTTCCGGTGCCGCGCCGAACTTCTTGTTCGGCTGGTCGCCCATCTCGAACACCAGCGTGCCGCCCGCGGCCAGCTCCGCGTGGCTGATCCAGCTCTTCGTCCACGGCTTGCCGTTCCACGTCACGGACTGGATGTAGGGCTTGCCCGGACCGTTGCCGTTCGCTTCGACGACGAGTTTCTTGCCGTCGCCCACCATCACCTCGCCGCGATCCACCAGCGGGCTGCCGAACACCCATTCGGCGCTCACCGGATCCACCGCGTACAGGCCCAGCGCGCTCAGCACGTACCACGCGCTCATCTGCCCGCAGTCGTCGTTGCCGGCGGTACCGTCGGGCAGCGGCGGGTACATGGTTTCCAGCAGCGAACGCACGCGCGACTGCGTCTTCCAGTGCGAGCCGGTGTAGGCATACAGATAGGCCACGTGGTGGCTGGGTTCGTTGCCGTGCGCGTACTGGCCCACCATGCCGGCGATGTCCGGCGGCGCATCGGCGGGCAGTTCGGAGCTGGTGGTGAACAGTTCGTCCAGCTTGCGTTCGAACGCAGGTGTGCCGCCGAACATCGACATATAGCCGTAGAGATCGTGCTGGTTGAGGAAGGTGGCTTCCCATGGGTTCGACTCGGTGAAGTCGCGCCACTTCTCGAAGTGCCCCATCTCGCGCGGATCGAACGGCTCGATCCACTGGCCCTTGCTGTCGCGCGGACGCATGAAGGCGATCTTGGGGTCGAACACGTTGCGGTAATTGCGCGAACGCTTGCGCAGCGCCTCCGCATCCGCGTGCTGGCCCACGCCGTCGGCCAGGCGCGCCATCGCCCAGTCGTCGTAGGAGTATTCCAAGGTCTTGCTCACCGACTCCCACTCCATGTCGGCGGGGATGAACCCCATCTCGCGGTACAGCGGCAAACCGCGGTAATCGTCATCGAAGGCGCGCTTGCGATAGACCGGCCATGCCTTGTCGAAGGCGATGCCGGGGTAGCCCTTGGCCTGCGCCTCGGCGAGCAGCACGATGGAGTGGTAGCCAATCATGCAACCGGTCTCGACGCCCTGCAGCGGCCATACCGCCGGACCCTCCGGGCTTTCGTTCGCCTGGCGGATCAGGTCGTTGGCGAAGTCGGGAATGCGCTCCGGCTGGAACAACGTGTACAGGGGATGCAGCGCGCGGTAGATGTCCCACAGCGAATACGTGCTGTAGGTGTGCTGCCCCTCCGGCAAGGCGTGTACCTTGAGGTCCATGCCGCGGTAACGGCCATCGACGTCGCTGAAAAGCGTGGGCGCGACCATCGTGTGATAGAGCGAGCTGTAGAACGTCTTCAGCACCACGTTGGACGAGCTGTCGATGCGGATGCGCGAGAGTTCCTGCTCCCACTGCTGCGCGGCAGCTTGCTGCACACGTTCGAAATTCCAGTCGGGCAATTCCGTTTCGAGGTTGCGCAGCGCGCCGTCGACATCCACGGCCGAGAGGCCCACCTTGACCAGCAGCGGCGCCTTGTTCGCGTCGTCGAAATGCAGCGCGGCCTTGAGATGGTCGCCCGAGGCTTCGTGCATGCCGCTCGGCAGCGGCGCATCCTCGATGTACAGCGTGGCCTTGGCGATGGGCCGCGACAGCTTCATCGCGAAGTAGATGTAGCGGCCAGGCGCCCATTCGCCCACGCGACGGCCGCCGACCAGGGTGTCGTTGCCGACCAGGCGCAACTTGGCGTCGGAGACCTTGCACGGCGTGTTCGCGTTGTCCTGGTAGCCGTGCGTGAAATCGAGCAGCAGATGGCCGGGGCCGCTCTTGTTGAAGGTGTAGCGATGGAAACCAGTGCGTGCAGTCGCAGTCAGCTCGGCGAGGATGTCGTTGTCGGTGAGGCGCACGCGGTAGTAACCCGGCACCGCCTGTTCCGAACCCTTGTCGTAGCGCGAGCGGTAGCCCTTGCCGGGGTGCGCCACCGAGTCCGCCGTGAGGTGCGGCCCATGCGCCGCGCCGTCGAACTTGGAGTAGTACAGCTGGTCGGGCAGCCCCCGCTCGCCCGGCATGAGCAGCACCTCGCCCTGCCTCGGCATCACCAGCACGTCCAGCAGGTCGCCGCCGCCGGTGCCGCTCAGGTGGGTATGCGAGAAGCCCATGATGGAACCATCGGCCTGGTGGTAGCCCGAGCAGGCATCCCAGCCGTAGTTGTTGGTGTCGGGCGAGAGCTGCACCATGCCCCACGGCAGCGTGGGGCCGGGATAGGTATGTCCGTGGCCGCCGGTGCCGACGAAGATGTCGACGTATTTCGACACGTTGTTCTTCGGCAGGCTGGACAAGGACAGCGCGTCAGCACCGCCTTGCGCGTGTGTTGCGGCCAGCGCGCGGTGCGCGTCGATGCCGCCAAGCAGGGTCAATGCCGTCGCGCCTTGCAGGAATCGTCTGCGGGTCACCATGTTCGTGGGCTCCTTCGGGGATGTGGGGTGCGGAGTTACCGCAGCAGCTCGGGGTGGTGGTCGGCCAGGTCGACGATCAGTTCGCCGAACAGGCTGTTGGCCCAGGCGAACCAGGGCCGGGTGAATTTCGCGGGATCGTCCTGATCGAAGGCTTCGTGCATGAAGCCGGTGCCGGCGTGCGTGGTCTTGAGCCAGTGCAGGCACTGGCGGATCTCGCCCGTGTCCTCGCTGGTGAGTGCGCGCACCATCAGCGCCATCGGCCAGATCATGCGCAGGCCCTCGTGCGGACCGCCGATGCCCTCCGCCGCCTTGCCGCGGAAGAAATACGGATTGTGCTCGCTCCAGGCACGGGCGCGGGTGCGGCGATAGCGCGCATCGTCGCGCGCGCAGAAGCCGAGATACGGCAAGGCCAGCAGGCTGGGCACGTTGGCGTCGTCCATGAACAGCTGGTTGCCGTAGCCGTCGATTTCGTAGGCCCAGAAATCCTGGCCGCCGTCGGTCATGACGGCGTACTTTTCCAGCGCAGCCTGCACCTCGCCGGCCAGCGCCTCGCAATCGGCGGCGAACGCGGCGTCGCCATGCAGGGCGCGCGACATTTCGGCCAGTTGCCGCAGCGAAACCACGGCGAAGGCATTGGCCGGCACGAACAACGGATAGATGCAGGCATCGTCCGAGGGACGGAACATCGAGAAGACCATCCCTACCGGCAACGCCGGGTTGCCGTAGCCGTCCAGCGGCACGGTGTCGGTGGGTACGGCCGATGCACGCTGGAAGTGGTACGGCCCCTTGCCGTCCTTGCGCTGCTGCGCGCGGAATGTCGCCAGCACCTGGTGCATCGCGGCGCGCCAGTCGTCATCGAACGGCACGCGATCGCCAGTGGCTTTCCAGTAGCCGTGCGCGATGCGTATCGTCCAGCACAGCGAATCGATCTCCCACTTGCGTTCGGCTACGCCGGGCTTCATGTCGGTGAGGTCGTGCTGCGCCCAGTCCAGTGTGGTGTGCGCCTGCGAGTCGGGCAGGAAGGCGTTGGCGTAGGGATCAATCGCGATGCACGCCGCGTGGCGGTGGATCAGCCCGCGGTACAGCCGGCGCAGCGATTCGTCTTTCGCCGCCAGCGGCAGGTACGGCCACACCTGCGCCGAGGAATCGCGCAGCCACATCGCGTCGATGTCGCCGGTGACGATGAAGGTGTCCGGCTTGCCGCGCAGAGTGCCGATATGCACGGTGGTGTCCAGCGTGTTCGGGTAGCAGTTGCCGAACAGCCACGCCAGCTCGGGGTCGCCGATCTTCGCCTGTACGCGCGCGATCTCCGCCTCCACCGCCGCACTGGTGAACTTGCGCTTGCCCGGCGGCGGCCGGTGGTCGGGCCGCGCCGGCTTCGTGCCCGCCGTGGCGAAACGCGGCAAGGCCAGCGCGAAAGCACCGGCACCGACCAGCTTGAGCATGTCGCGCCGGGTGAGCGTGTCCATGGTCATGGTGCCAACACCTCTTTGCCGTTGATGGTGAATGTGGATGCGACACCCGCAGCCTCGCCGGGCTGGCCGCCGCCAATGAACACACGATAGCGGCCGGGTTCGACGGCGCGCACGCCCGCCGCGTCCACGCTGCTCACGTCGCGCGCTGAGAGTATGAAGTTCACGCGCCGGCTTTCGCCCGGCTTGAGATGCACGCGCTGGAAGCCGACCAGCGCGTGCCGCGGCACCAGCGGCGACGGCGGCGCGTCCAGATACACCTGCACCACCTCGTCTCCCGCACGCAATCCGGCGTTGCGCAACTCGGCGCTCACCTGCAACGTGCCACCAGCCCTGAGCGCATCCGCCGACAACGTGGGCTTGGCATAGGCGAAGTGCGTGTAGCTAAGGCCATGGCCGAAGGCATACAGCGGCGTGCCCTGGAAATAACGGTAGGTGCGTCCCTGCATCGTGTAGCTCGTGAACGGCGGCAGATCCTGCGCCGTGCGATAGAACGTGACCGGCAACCGGCCACTTGGATTGGCGTCGCCCGCCAGAGTCTGCGCGATCGCCGTGCCACCTGCCTGCCCCGGATACCACGCGGCAAGGATGGCGTCGGCGTGCAGTTTCGCCCAATCCAGTGCCACCGCGCCGCCGGACATCAACACGACGACCAGCGGCTTGCCGGAGGCCGCGGCGCGTTCCAGCAACGCGCGTTGCGGTGCCGGCAGGTCGAGCGAAGTGCGGTCGCCGCCCGCGAAGCCGGGCACCTCGACCTGCAGGGCTTCGCCTTCCACGTCGGGCGACAGGCCGACGAAGGCGACCACCGCATCCGCCGCATGCATCGCGCGGTCGGCCTCGGCGAGTTGCGCCGTGGGTGGCGCCAGCCATTGCAGGCGCACGCCACCATCACGGCTGCGGTGCAGCAGCTCCATGCGCAAGGTATGCGGCTTGCCGTCGGCGAAATGCAGCTTCGCCTGCAGGTGCTTGTCGTCGCCTTCGTCCGCGAGCACTGGCTTGCCATCCACGAACAGGCGCACCGCGTCGTGCGCGTCGCAATCGAAACAGCGGTCCACGTGCAAGGCCAGCACGTAATCTCCGGGGCCAGGTGGCAACAGCTCGCCGCTCCAGCGCACTGCGTAATGACCAGCGTCGAGACCGGCAGCAGGCACCGCGCGATCCCAGTCGAAGTCGATCACGCGATCGGTACGCGTGATACGCGGCGTACCGTGGAAGTCGGCGCCCGCGTAGTACTCGCCCGTAAGGCCCGCCACGCCGCTTGTCGTGCGCAGCGCGCTCTCTGGCACTGGGACCGGAACGCCGATTGCGACCGGCGCCCCTTGCGCGTAACTGACGTGGTCGTTGCCGAAACGCGCGCGCAGCCCCTGCAACGGCGTCACCGACCCGCGCGCGGTGCCATGGTAGTTCGCCTCCAGCGTCTCCAGCGTATCCGCGTCCGGACCGACGACCGCAAGGCGCAGGCCGGCCCGCAGCGGCAGCGTGTCATGTGCGTTCTTCAGCAGCACCAGCGACTCCTGTGCGGCCTGCAACGCCAGCTTGCGGTGCGCGTCGCTGTCGATGTCGTCCGCGCCGATGCGTGCATACCTATCGCCGCCGCCGAGTTCACCAAGGCGATAGCGCGCGTTGAACAGGCGCACCAGCGCGGCATCCAGCGCGGACTCCGGAAGCTTGCCCTTGCCGACCATGGCGGCGAGGCTGGCGTAGGTGTGGCCGCAGTCGAGGTCGGTGCCGGCGCGCAATGCGGCCGCGGCAGCCTGGCCGTCGTCGGGCCTGTAATGGTGGAAGGCCGAGATGTCGCCTACCGCATCGCAATCGGAGACCACATAGCCCTTGAAGCCCCAGTCCTTGCGCAGGCGCGTGTCCAGCAGCGCCGCGTTGGCGCACATCGGCACGCCGTCCAGCGCGTTGTAGGAACACATCACCGAGCCCGCGCCACCCTCGGTGACGGCTGCACGGAACGCCGGCAGGTAGGTGTCTTCCAGGTCATGCGGCGACACCACTGCGTTGAAACTGTCGCGACCGGTCTCCGGCCCGCTGTGCGCCACGAAGTGCTTGGGCGTGGCGATGGCACGCGGATGCTGTGCATCGTCGCCCTGGATGCCATGCACGAAGGCCACCGCGAGGCTGCCGGTGAGGAAGGGATCCTCGCCGTAGGTTTCCTGGCCGCGCCCCCAGCGCGGATCGCGGTCGATGTTGATGTTGGGCGACCAGATGGTCAGGCCCTGGTAGCGCTCGTGCGCATGGCCCGCGCCGACTGCATTGAAGCTGGCGCGCGCCTCGGTCGATACCACCGTCCCCACCGCCTGCAGCAACGGCGCATCCCAGCTCGCCGCGAGGCCGATGGCCTGCGGGAACACGGTGGCGTAGCCGTCGCGCGCGTGGCCATGCAGGCCCTCGTTCCACCATTCGTAGGCCGGCACGCCGAGGCGCGGGATCGCCGCCGCGTCGTTCTGCAGCTGCGAGACCTTTTCCGCCAGCGTCATCTTCGCCACCAGCGCCGATGCCTGCGCTTCGGCGTCTTGCGTTTGCGCTGCGGCGGACCCCGCCGCCAGCAGCAGCGCAATGACGGCGATGCTGGCGACGCGTTTCGTCACGGCGCGGTTACCGTGGCGCCGTACAGGCTACGCACTGTCATGGAGCGCTGCAAGGCGGCCGCATCCGCGGCACTCTCGACATGCAGCGTCACCGATTCGCCGGGCAGCAGGTCGAAGGCGTTGTCGGACAGGCGCGCATCGGGATCGGCGAAGTCCAGCCATACCTCGCGCGCGAGGTGTTGCGCACTCACCGTGACGCTGTGACCGTCCGCGGAGAGCTCCGCCTTCAGGCCGGGATCGGGCAACGCCAGGTTCTTCGCATCATCGAAGTACACCAGGTGCCGCGAAACTGGCTTGCCTTGTTCAAGCAACTCGAACACCGCCACAGCGCGACGCGGATCGGCGCCATGCAGCAATTGCGCGTCGGTGTAGTCACCAGCCGGCGTGCTGGCCAACGCCGCCACGTGCGCAGGCTGCGTGTGCTCCGAGATCGTCTTGCCATCCATGTCGAGCACGCGCACACGCAATTCGGCGTCGAACGCCCCGGTGCGGTCGGACACCAGCGACACCTGCGTCTTGCCGTCCTTGCGCAGGGCCACTACGCGCAGCGGGGCGTAGAAGCGCTTGGCGTGGTATTGCAGCGCCTTCCAGCGGCCGTAGTAGTCGATGCTGGCCCAGGTGGCGCCCGGCCACACGTCGTTGAGCTGCCAGTACAGCGAACCCATGCTCTGCGGCCGCGAGGCGCGCAAGTGTTCGGCGGCGAGCTGGATGCCCTCGGCCTGCATCACCTGGCTGAGGTACACCAGCGAGGCGAAATCCTTGGGCTTGCCGTATCCGCGCTCCACGTACATCAGCAGGCGCCGGTTGCCCCTGCCCTTGTCGAATTTCTGGTGCGCTCGCAGCACCGGCGAATCGATGGAGAGGTCGGACGGCTCGAGCGCGCTGCGCAGCGTCGCCATTGAGGGGAAGGATTGCAGGCCGTATTCGGACTGGAAACGCGGGGTCACGTCGAGGTAGGCCGTCGGCGGCAGCGCGTCGCCCGACCACACGTTCCAGTAGTGGTAGTCGCCGTTGTCCAGCACGTTGGCCTTGTCGTCGTAGTCGCTGCTGGGGGTGCTCGGCCAGTACGGCGTCTCGGGCGACTGCGACGCCACCACGCCGCGCAGCGTGTGGTCGAACAGTTCGCGCATGCCCTGCACGATGCGCTGCACTTCGGCCCTGGGCTGCGTGGCTTCGAGATGCGCACCGCCGCCCCAGGTCTCCCACGCGGTCTCGACCTCGTTGTTACCGACCCATATGACAATGGAGGGATGATCGCGCAGGCGATCCACCTGCTCGACGGCCTCGGCGCGCGTGTTGTCGCGGTAGGCCTTGTCGTAGGGCGTGATGGCGCCGCCGAACATGAAGTCCTGCCACACCATCAGGCCCAGCTTGTCGGCCTCGGCGTAGAACGCGTCGTCGAAGTAGTAGCCGCCGCCCCAGATGCGCAGCATGTTCATGTTGGCGTCGCGCGCGGACTGCAGCATCGCGTCGATGCGTGCCGGCGTGACGCGGTTCGGGAACATGTCCTGCGGAATCACGTCCGCGCCCTTGGCGAAGATGGGCACGCCGTTCACCACGAATTCGAAGCTCTTGCCCCACTGGTCCTTCTGCCTGCGCAATTCGACGCTGCGCAGGCCGGTGCTGCGATCCGCGCTGGCCACGGCCTGGCCGCCCATGTCCACATCGACGTGGAAGTCGTACAGATTCGGTGCGCCGTAGCCGACCGGCCACCAGCGCTGCGGATGGGCGATGCGCAGCGGCAGCACGATGTGATTGTCGCCGGCCGTCAGCGCGATGTCGCTGGCTTGCGATTGCGTGCTGCCATCCGGGGCACGCCAGCGCAGCATGGCCCTGGCATGGCCTGCGGCATCGGCATGGATGTCGAGCTGCGCCTGCAGCTCCGCGACATCTGCCGTGACTTTCGGTTGCGCGATGTGGAAGTCGGCGAGACGCAGCGCGTCCCAGCTTTCCAGCTTCACATCTCTCCAGATGCCTTCGGTGACGATGCGTGGGCCCCAGTCCCAGCCGTATTGCCAGGCGGCCTTGCGCACGTAATTGGCTGTCTGCTTGCCTTCGGGCTCGTCTCCGAAGGGCGTGTCGAACTCGCCCGGCAGCGCATAAGGCTGCTTCAGCAACCAGGGTTGCAGGCGCGCGATCGGCGAATGCAGGGTGACTTCCAGCGTGTTCGCACCCGCGTGCAGCCATGCCTTCACCGGCACGCGCCAGCGGCGGAACATGTTGTCCGCGACGAGCAGCTTGTGGCCGTTGAGCGAGACGTCGGCAAAGGTGTCCAACCCGTCGAACACCAGTTCCACGTGCTTGCGCGCCAGCGTGGCGGCTTCCACGGTGAAGGTGCTGCGGTACTGCCAGTCGGACAGGCCCACCCACTGGATCCTGGCCTCGTTGTCGCGCCAGTACGGATCGGGCACCAGCTTTGCGGCCAGCAGGTCGGTCTGCACCGTGCCGGGCACGGTGGCCGGCAGCCATTGCGCGGCCTCGGCATGGTCGGTGGCGTGCTTGTCGCCGGGCGCGAGGCGAAGCTGCCAGCCACTGTCCAGCGATTGCGTCGCCAGCGTCGATGCCACGCCCGGCAGGGGCAAGGCCAGCACCAGGGCCGCCAGTACGGACAGCAGCCTGTGGCATGCCGGGATGCCTCGCGCCCATCGCTTCTTCATCGCCCACCCCTTTCGTGTTGCCACAAGCCGGCTCTGTGACTGTCAAAATTTAGATCGATCCATGTGGACGCTAACACCGACCTGACCGTGGCGCATGCCGCAGCGCAAAATCCGCTGGCGATCTTGCATGGATCAGCGACTTCAACCGATCCAAAGCAAGGCTCCAACCGCTGGCGGGAAATGAGGAGCAAGCACATGAATACGTATGCATCAGGCTGGCTGCTGCATTGCGATGCCACCTAACCTCGCGGAATCACCTTTCCCAGGCTCGCGCCCTTGACGTCCGCTCCCGCTTACCGCGCCCCATCGCAACAACAGCCCGAGCTCTCCTTCCGGCAGATCTGGAACATGTGTTTCGGCTTCCTCGGCATCCAGTTCGGCTTTGCGCTGCAGACCGCCGACGTCAGCCGCATCTTCCAGACGCTGGGCGCCTCGCTGGAACAGATCCCGTCGCTGTGGATAGCTGCGCCGCTCACCGGGTTGATCGTGCAGCCGATCATCGGCCACTGCTCCGACCGTACCTGGACGCGACTGGGCCGGCGCCGCCCGTACTTCCTCGCCGGCGCGCTGCTGTCCACGCTGGCGCTGCTGTGGATGCCTAACGCCGGCGTGCTGTGGATGGCGGCGATCCTGCTGTGGTTGATGGATGCCAGCTTCAACGTGGCCATGGAGCCGTTCCGCGCCTTCGTCGCTGACCAGTTGCCGGTGCGCCAGCGCCCGCAGGGCTACCTGATGCAGAGCTTCTTCATCGGCGTGGGCGCGGTGGTCGCTTCGATGCTGCCGTGGATCCTCGCTCACCTGGGCATCAGCAACGTAGCGCCGGACGGTGGCATTCCCGATACGGTGAAGTACTCGTTCTACGCCGGCGGCGCGGCGCTGCTGGGCGCGGTGCTGTGGACGGTGCTCAGCACGCGCGAATATCCGCCCGAACAGTTGCACAGCTTCGATGCCGCACCGGTACACGAGAGCCTGCCCGATCTGCGCGGCATCTGGCGCCGCGGCAGCCTGTGGCTGGTCGCGGGCATGGCGCTCGGTGTGCTGGTCTGGTTCCTGCAACTGCGCGACGAGGTGTACCTGCTGGCCGCCGGCCTGGCCTTCTACGGCCTGCTGCTGATCGGCTACGAGGCAGCCATGAAGATGCGTCCCGCACTGGCGGAAAAGCGCGGCCTGCTCGGCCACGTGCTCGGCGACCTGCACGCGATGCCCGTGGCGATGCGCCAACTCGCGTGGGTGCAGTTGTTCTCGTGGTTCGCCCTGTTCGCGATGTGGATCTACACCACAGCCACGGTGGCGCAGGTGCAGTACGGCGTCACGGACGCGCACTCCGCGCTCTACAACGAAGCGGCGAACTGGGTCGGCGTGCTTTCCGCCGCATACAACGTCTGCGCGGCGGTGGCGGCAATGGTCATTCCACGGATGGTGCGCCGCTGGGGCCTGCGCAGGAGCCACCTGGTTAACCTGTGGCTGGGCGGTCTGGGACTGGCGTCCTTTCTGTTCGTGCGCGACCCGCGCTGGCTGCTGCTGCCGATGGTCGGCGTAGGTTTCGCGTGGGCATCCATCCTGTCGCTGCCCTACGCCATGCTCTCCGACAACCTGCCTGCGTCGAAAATGGGCGTCTACATGGGCATCTTCAATTTCTTCATCGTGATCCCGCAACTGGTCGCCGCCAGCGTGCTGGGCGAACTGCTGAAGCGTTGCTTCCACGACCAGCCGGTATGGGCACTCGTGGCCGGCGGGGTCAGCCTGTTCGTGGCGGGGTTGTGTACGTTGCGCGTGCGCCTGGGAAAGGGACTCGCGAACTGAGGGGCCGTTCAAAAAGCCCTTGATACGCAACGTCGGAAGACAGCTATATTGCTCCGGCGCAAGGAACAAGGCGGTTTCGGCCGACTGCCGGCGGTCGAGTTATCTTTCGTTGCTGGCGCACGCCACCGCAGCAGCGGCGGCAGACGGCGAAGCCTGCCGAGGGCTGATGGCAGGATGTCTGGACTCAAGAGAGGTGCCCCAGAGAGCTGCAGCCGCCGGGACTACAAAGCCGGGACTACAAATCTAGTTGTATCGAGGCTGTGGAAGCCACTCCAACCTACGCGATAAACGGCGCGGCCACGCCGCGCCTTATCCGGAGATAAAGGGATCTCTAGCTCGTTATCAGCTCGCCTACGCAGAGATTTCGAACCGGCTCTTAGAGCGTTTCCAACGCAGCGTCATAGTTCGGCTCGTGGGTGATCTCGTCCACCAGCTCGGCGTGGATCACCTTGTCATGCTCGTCGAGCACCACCACCGCGCGGGCGGCAAGACCGGCCAGCGGACCGTCTGCGATCGCCACGCCGTAGTCGCGCAGGAACTCGCGCCCACGCATCAGCGACAGCATCTGCACGTTCTGGATGCCCTCGGCGCCGCAGAAGCGACCCTGCGCGAACGGCAGGTCGGCCGAGATGCACAGCACCACGGTGTTGGCGAGCTTGGTCGCCAGTTCGTTGAAGCGGCGCACCGAAGTCGCGCACACGCCGGTGTCCACGCTGGGAAAGATGTTCAGCACCTTGCGTTTGCCGGCGTGGTTGGCCAGCGTGACCTCGGACAGGTCACCGCCAACTAGATGGAATGCCGGCGCCTGGCTGTCGAGCGCAGGGAAACTGCCGTCGACGCGTACTGGCAGGCCCTTGAAATGGACTGTGGACATGGCGCACCTCTCGATGGGGAAGACAGGGCCTACAAGTAGAACATGGTCTTGGCCGGAAAGACGATGGCCGCCATCGCTGGCGGCACGACGCAATGCGTATTTCCGCACATGCGCCGATTGCCGCCACGCCACCCGCTACTTCTCCACGAACGCCCGCTCGACCACGTAGTCGCCCGGCTCGCGCGTGCGCGGCGAGGCGTGGAAGCCGCGGCCGTCGAGCAGGGCGCAGAGGTCGTCCAGCATTGCCGGGCTGCCGCACAGCATCACGCGGTCCGTCTCAGGGTTCAATGGCGGCAGGCCGGTGACCGCGCTCATCGCTCCATCGGCGATCGCATCGGTGATGCGGCCGCGGTTGCGGAACGGCTCGCGCGTCACCGTGGGGTAATAGACCAGCTTCTCGCGCACCAGCTCGCCAAGGTATTCGTGCTGTGGCAGTTCGTGTTCGAGGTAGTGCGCATAGGCAAGGTCGTTGACGTGGCGCACGCCATGCGCAAGCACGATCCTGTCGTAGCGCTGATAGGTGTCCGGGTCGCGGATGATGCTCAGGAACGGCGCGAGGCCGGTGCCGGTGCCGAGCAGGTAGAGATGCCTGCCGGGCTTGAGGTCGGTGAGCACCAGCGTACCGGTGGGCTTGCGCGTCACCTGCAGCGGATCGCCCGGCTTGAGGTGCTGCAGGCGCGAGGTGAGCGGGCCGTCCGGCACCTTGATCGAGAAGAACTCCAGGTGCTCCTCCCAGCTCGCGCTGGCGATCGAGTAGGCGCGCATCAACGGGCGACCTTCCATTTCCAGCCCGATCATCACGAACTGTCCGCTGTCGAAACGGAAGGCCTGATCGCGCGTGGTGCGGAAGGAGAACAGCGTGTCGTTCCAGTGCTGCACGTCGATCACGTGCTCGGTTGCGAAAGCCACCATGGGTGTCTAGTCTCGGATTGCGTGTCGGGGAAAGCGCGCCGTCGCACGACGGCAGCGGGACTCGCGTGGGGTAGCGTGGACCAGGGAACCTGGCGAGTGCCGCGCGAACGTGGCAATGCACAATTTTACGTGATCCGCGCCAGCGCCGCCTGCCATTTTCTTCGGCATCATGCGCACAGTCGTACAAAGGGAGAGGACGATGGAACCGAATGCCGCCCCACCCACGCACGAGCAGCCCGTGCGTGAACACCATATCCACCAGCGCCACTTCGATCGGCTGGTAATGCTCGCCGACGGCGTGTTCGCGATCGCGCTGACCCTGTCGGCGGTGGAGCTGCGGCCGGAGGCCCGATCCGGCCAGAGCCTGCTGGACGTCTGGGGAGTGCCACTACTGGTCTATTTCTTCAGCTTCTACCTGATCGCCGGGGTGTGGTACCAGCATCGCCGCGCCATGGCGCAACTGCGCCGCATCGACGCACCGCTGACCGTGCTCACCATGCTGCTGCTCAGCCTGGTGGCACTGGTGCCAGTGTTGATCCGCAACATGATCGCCGGCGGGGTCCTCCATGAAATGCCGCTGGGGCCGGCAATGCACGCGATGATCACCGCCAGCAATGTGCCGAGCACATTGCCGCCAGGCAATGCCGCTCTTGCGCACGGCTCGGTGTATGTGTTTTCGATGAATGGCTTCGTGCCGTACGCGCTCATCATGTTGATGATCCAATCCTGCCTCACCGCCGCCTGGGGCTATGCGGCCTTCATCGCCAGGCTGGCACCCGATCTGCTGCCTGCTCGTACCAAGGCCTGGCTGCTGCACGATCTGTCCCTCACTGCAGTCTGGGCCACGCTCATTGTTTGGAGTCTGCAAATGCTCTGGCTGGCGGTGGTGCTGCTCGTAGTGGTGGTGGCCCTGCGCATCACAGAGAGACGCATGCGACGCGCGGCAATGGCTGCCGAAGGCTGATTTCCACCACGCCGTACCGATACGGGACAATAGCGGCCTGATGACCGCCTTTGCCCCCAAACCCGACACCAACGACTGGCGCCTGTCCGTTGCGCCCATGATGGACTGGACGGACCGGCACTGCCGTTTCTTCCACCGCCTGCTCTCCCCGCACGCGCGGCTGTACACCGAAATGGTGACCAGCGCGGCGCTGGTGCGCGGCAGGCAGTTTCGCCTGCTCGAACACAGCCACGAGGAACACCCAGTGGCGCTGCAGCTCGGCGGCAGCGATCCGCACGAGCTGGCGCAGGCCGCGCGCTTCGGTGCCGAGGCTGGCTACGACGAGATCAACCTCAACGTGGGTTGCCCGTCCGACCGCGTGCAATCCGGCCGCTTCGGCGCCTGCCTGATGTACGAGCCCGCGCTGGTGGCCGACTGCGTGAAGGCGATGCGCGACACGGTGAGCGTTCCGGTGACAGTGAAGTGCCGCATCGGCGTCGACGAACAGGACGATTACGCCGACCTGCAGCATTTCACCGAAACCATGCTGGAAGCCGGTGTCGAAGTACTGGTGGTGCATGCGCGCAAGGCGTGGCTGAAAGGCCTGTCGCCAAAGGAGAACCGCGAGATCCCGCCACTGGACTACCCGCGCGTGCACCGCCTGAAGCGCGAGTTCCCGCAACTGGTGGTCGCCATCAACGGCGGCATCACCACGGTGGAACAGGTACAGGCGCAACTGGCCGAGCTCGACGGCGTGATGCTGGGTCGCGCCGCCTACCATGACCCGTACATCCTGGCCCGGCTGGAACACGCGCTCTATGGCACGCCCCTGCCCGGCCGCGAGGACGTGCTGCGGCGTCTGCAGCCCTACATCGAAGCCGAGCTGAAGCGCGGCACCGCGCTGAAGCACATCACCCGCCACCTGCTGGGGCTGTACCAGGGCGAGCCGGGCGCACGCGGCTTCCGCCGCACGCTCAGCGAGGGTGCGCACCTGCCGGGCGCCGGCTGGGCGCTGATCGAGCAGGCCATGATCCCGCTGCAACCGGCCGCGTGACAGCCGCCGCTCGTCCGGTCACTATTCAGCCCGACTCGCCCAAACTGAACGACCAGAGACATACCCATGGTCGAGGCATGACATGAAAACCCGCTGCACCCTCGCGCTGTTGGCGTTGGCGTTGGCGCTGGGCATGGGCCCGGCGGTGGCGCAGGCACAGCAACAAGCCAGGCCGGGCGAACTGAGCCTCGGCCAGGCCGTGGACAAGGCGAAGCAGGAAACCAGGGGGCAAGTGCTGTCGGCCGAATCGCGACACTATGATCGCCGCACCGAGTACCGCATCAAGGTGCTCACGCCGGAAGGCCACGTGCAGGTGATGAGCATACCCGCCAGTGGAGGCGACAGCCTCCGGCAGCCCACCCAGACCACCCGCAACCCGCCCGGCCGGCACGCCGGGGGCAAGGAGAAACACTGATGCGCATCCTTTTGGTGGAAGACGAGGCCCCGCTGCGCGAGACGCTGGCGGCACGCCTGAAGCGTGACGGCTTCGCCGTCGACGCGGCGCAGGACGGCGAGGAGGCGCTCTACCTCGGACGCGAAGTGCCGTTCGACCTCGCCATCATCGACCTGGGCCTGCCCAAGATGTCCGGCATGGACCTGATCAAGGCACTCCGCGAGGCCGGCCAGCGTTATCCGGTACTGATCCTCACCGCGCGCGGCGGCTGGCAGGACAAGGTGGAGGGCCTCAAGCAGGGGGCCGACGACTACCTCGTCAAGCCGTTCCACGTCGAGGAGCTGCTGGCGCGCATCAACGCGCTGGTCCGCCGCGCCAGCGGCTGGTCCAAGCCGGTGCTGGCCTGCGGCCCGATCAAGCTGGACACCACCGCGCAGACGGTGACGGTGGAAGACAAGATCGTCGACCTCACCAGCTACGAGTACAAGGTGCTGGAATACCTGATGCTGCACGCGGGCGAGCTGGTCTCCAAGGCCGATCTCACCGAGCACATCTACCAGCAGGACTTCGACCGCGACTCCAACGTGCTGGAAGTCTTCATCGGCCGCCTGCGCCGCAAGCTGGATCCGGAAGGCGCCTTGAAGCCCATCGAAACCGTGCGCGGCCGTGGATATCGCTTTGCCATCCCCCGCACCGACGGCGACGAGTGAGCCTGCGCCGCGCCGCCCGCTCTCGCTGGCGGCGCGCTCGGCCATCACCACCGGTTTCGTACTGGCCGCCTTCCTCGGGCTGGTCGGCGTGGTCATGTCCGTGGTCAAGAAGGACACCGCGCTGAACAGCTTGCAGACAAGCCTGCGCGACTCCGCCGTCACGGACATCATCACCCACACCGACGTCGATCGTTATGGCCGCCTGCTGCCTCCCGATTCGCCACCGCAGAAGTTCTCCCAGCCCGGCTCCGGCCTGTACGCGCTGATCCTCGGACCGAACGGCTACCGCTGGAAATCCAATTCGGCGCTCAACAGCGACTTCAGTTTCCTGAAGCCACTGCCTCCAGGCAAAGACCAGTTCGGCGGCCCGGTCGATACCCGCATGGGCCGCGTGTACTACTACGCCATCGGCGTGACATTCGACTACCTGGGCAACCAGTCCACGCCGACCACCGTCATGGTGGCGCAGACCGAACAGCAGCTCGAAGGCGAAAACGCCGTATACCGGCGCACCCTGGCATTGTGGCTGTCGGTACTGGGCGTGTTGCTGATCGTGCTGCAATTGCTGCTGTTGCGCTGGAGCCTCACCCCGTTGCGCAAGGTAGCCAGCGACATGAGCCGCGTCGAGCGCGGCGACAGCGACCATCTGGACAGCCAGTACCCGCTGGAGCTGACCGGTCTGACCGAGCGCATCAACGCCTTCATCGAGAGCGAGCGCGAACAGCGCACGCGCTACCGCCATACCCTCGCCGACCTCGCGCACAGCCTGAAGACACCGCTTGCGGTGATCCGCTCGCAAATGGAGTCCGCCAGCGAGGAGCCCGCGCGGCGCGACGTGCTCGACCAGGTACGCCGCATGGACGAACTGGTCGCCTACCAGCTCGCCCGCGCCGCCACCTCGGGCCGGCAGACGTTCGCTGCGGCGGTTCCCATTGCCGGCCACGCCGAGGACCTGGTGCAGAGCCTGGAGAAGGTCTACGCCACCAAGAACGTGCTGTGTGAGTTCGACATCGCGGACGGTGCCTCCTTCCACGGCGAACTGAACGACCTGCTGGAACTGATGGGCAACCTGCTGGAGAACGCGTTCAAATGGACGCGCCACCACGTGCTGCTGGTGGTGCAGAAGCAACCCCAGCCGGGCCGAGGCCGCCCCGGTCTGCTGATCAGCGTGGAAGACGACGGCCCCGGCATCGCCGAGGACAAGATCGAGAAGGTGCTGCAGCGTGGCGTGCGCGGCGACGAACGCGTGCAGGGCCACGGCATCGGCCTGTCCATCGTGCAGGACATCGTGCGCGCCTATCGCGGCGAACTGGTGGTGGATCGTTCGCCCGACTTCGGTGGCGCGCGCTTCAGTGTGAAGTTGCCGCCGGAATAAAGGCCGGCGACGACGGCGGACGAATGAATTACTGGATCGAACCCGGCAGCAGCGATTGCCAACCCAGCGTGGCCGGCTTTGCCGTCGTAGGTGCGGAGATGCGACCACCGTGCTCGCTGCCGCCGGCCGTGCCATTGCTGCGAGCATCGGCATCGCCGTTGTCGGCATCGCTGCCGCGGTGGGAGGCCGGGCAATCGCGGTTGAGCCCGAGCGCATCGGCGCCACCGTTGCCACCGGCGTCATGCGCGTTGCTGTCCGCCGCGGGGCGGCTGGTCGCAGTGATGTCGCGGGCGCCGAGGTCCGACGCCATCGCGCTGCCCATGCCGGCCAAGCCGATCAGGCAACCGATCATCCAGTGTCTGGCACTCATGGCTGGGCACCCCTTGACGCGCAGGCGAGATTCCCGATCCTCGCAGAAACCGAGGCATGGGCGCCAGTGCCGCTGCGAGGGCCGGCCTTGGCCGGCTAGAATCCGCCGGATGCGCGCCACCTTCCCCTTTCACTGATGCAAGCCGCCGACTTGTTGGCCGAACTGGCTGCAGGCGAACCGCGCTCCGGTGTCGAGCTCGCCGCCAAGGCCGGCGTCACCCGGGCCGCGGTCTGGAAACAGATCCAGGCGCTGCGCACGCGCGGCGTGCCGATCGAAGCCGGCGGCGCCGGCGGCTACCGGCTGCCGTGGCCCGTGCAGGTGCTGGATGCCGGTCGCATCCGCGCCGCCCTGCCCGCTGGCGTCGCCGAGCAATTGGGTGCGCTGGAGGTACATTGGGAACTCGACTCCACCTCCAGCGAGTTGCAGCGCCGTGGCTCTGCCACGCCGGATCTGTCCATGGTGATGGCCGAGACGCAGAGCGCCGGCCGCGGGCGGCGCGGCCGCACCTGGCTGTCGCCGCCGGGACTGAACATCTACCTGTCCTGCGTGAAGCGCTTCGACACCGGCTTCGCCGCGCTGTCGGGGCTGTCGCTGGCGATCGGCGTGATCGTGCTGCGCACGCTGGCGGCGCTGGGCGTCACAGGCGCGGGCCTGAAATGGCCGAATGACGTGCTCGCGGCGACTCCCGACGCCGCGCCTGGCAAGCTGGCCGGCATCCTCGTCGAACTGAGCGGCGAATATCAGGGACCGTGTGCCGCAATTATCGGCGTCGGCCTCAACCTGCGGCTCACCGATGCGCTGCGCGGACAGGCCGGCCAGCCGATCTGCGACCTCGCCACGCTGGCCGGCGGCGCGGCGCCGGATCGCAACCGCGCCGCCGCCGCGCTGGTTGCCGCCCTGGCCGACGGCCTGCGCCAGTTCGAGCGGGAAGGCTTCGCCGCATTCGCCGAGGAATACGCCCGCCACGACCTGCTGCACGGACAGCCGCTGCGGCTCAGCGGCGCCGGCGGTGAACGCGACGGCGTCGGTGCGGGCGTGGACAACCGCGGCGCCCTGCTGTTGCGCCTGCCCGACGGCGAAATCCAGCGCATCGACAGCGCCGACGTCACGGTACGCCGCGCATGAAGCTGCTGCTGGATCTGGGCAATACGCGCCTGAAATGGGCACTTCATCGAGGCACGGACGTGCTCGCCGGCGATGCGGTGGCATGGAACGAGAGCGTGGCGGAAGCCCTGGCAGCCTCGTGGGCAGGGCTCGCGCCGCCTTCCGCCATATTCGGCGCGTCGGTGGTGGATGCCGCGCGCGAGCAACTGGTGGCCGCCAGCGCCACCGCCGCGTTCGGGCGCGAACCGTGGTGGCTGCGCACGCCCGCCGAAGCCTGTGGCGTGCGCAACGCCTATGCCGAACCTCAGCGATTGGGCGTGGATCGCTTCCTCGCGATGGTCGCTGCCCGCGCCGAAGGCAGTGCACCCTGCATATTGGCCGGCGTGGGCACTGCATTGACGCTGGATGCACTGGCCGCCGACGGCCGTCATCTTGGCGGCCTGATCGCACCGGGGCCACGACTGATGCAGCAGTCCCTGCTGGGGGCGACCGCACAGGTACGCCCCGCACACGCCGGCACGATCGTCGAGGTGGCGGACAACACCGCCGACGCGGTGGCCTCCGGCTGCTGGCTGGCGGCGGCGGCCCTGGTCGGACGCTTCGCGGCCCACATGTCGCCTGCGCTCGGTGGTGCGCCATCACTGCGCCTCGGCGGCGGCGACGCGGAGGCACTGTTGCCCTTGCTCGCCACGCCAGCGCAACTCGTCCACGACAACGTGCTGCGCGGACTGGCGGCATGGGCCGCGGCACAATAGGCAAGCAAACGCCGCTGGCGTGAATGACGGGGGATCGATGTTCCTGCGATTGCTGTTCGTGCTGCTGATCATGCTCAACATCGTGGCCGGGGCGTGGCTGTTCCTCGGCCAACCGTATGCGCACGTGCCGCCGGCCACCGACCCGGGCGTACCGGAACTGCACCTGCTTTCCGAACTGCCCGCGCAGGTGGCCACGACAAATCCTGTCGCGGACACTTCAGCGCCGATGCCGCCTGCTCCCACTCCCGTGGCACCGGACACCGCCAGCGGGAGTGCGTCCGAGTCGGGCACCACCGAGCTCCGCTGCCTCACCCTTGGCCCGTTCGCCACGCCGCACGACCTGCTGCAGGCCCGCACCGCGCTCACGTCCATCACCAAGCGCATGCGCTCGCGCCAGGAGCAGGTCGCGCAATCGCGCAGCTGGTGGGTCTACCTGCCCGCGCCCACCAGCCGCGCGCAGGCCTTGGCATTGACCAAGCAACTCGCTGCGCACGGCATCGGCGACTACTTCGTGGTCGGTGGAGGCGATCAGCCGAACACGATCTCGCTTGGCCTGTTCAAGGATCAGGACAACGCACGCAAGCGGCGCACCGAAGTGGTAGCCGCCGGCTTTCCCGCGCGCATCACCGAGCGCAGCGAAACCGCGCCGCAATACTGGCTCGACCTCGTGGCCGCCAGCAACAGGTTCGACTGGCAGAGCCGAGTCCACGCCGACGGCGTGGATTCGCACAGCACATCCTGCTTTTGAACATCCCCTGCTAGAATCTGCCGCTGCGCCGGCATAGCTCAGTTGGTAGAGCAACTGATTTGTAATCAGTAGGTCGCGGGTTCGATTCCTGCTGCCGGCAGACTCCCTCCGAAACGGCCTCGTTGCAGCCGACCCGTTACACTTGATGGCTGCAAGTCATCGACGTGGACACGCAACATGAGCAAGCAGACCATCGCCCTGGTGGGCGTACCCACCGACATCGGCGCAGGCCATCGCGGAGCCTCGATGGGACCGGAGGCGCTGCGCGTGGCGCAGATCGCGGAGAAGCTGCGCGCGCGCGGGCTGGACGTAGTCGACCGCGGCAACCTGCACGGCCCGCATAACCCTTGGCTGCCGCCAGTCAATGGCTACCGCCATCTCGCCGAAGTAGTGGCGTGGAACCAGGCGACGCATACGGCGATCTACGATGAACTGGCGCATGGCCACCTGCCGGTCATGCTGGGCGGCGACCATTGCCTCGCGATCGGCACGATCAGCGCGGTGGCGCGCCACTGCCGCGAGCAGGGCAAGAAACTGCGCGTGCTGTGGCTGGATGCGCACGCCGACTTCAACACCGCCACCATCACGCCCTCGGGCAACATCCACGGCATGCCAGTGGCCTGCCTGTGCGGCAACGGCCCGGCGGAACTGGTGCGGATCGGCGACCACGTGCCGGCGACCACGCCCGACGTGTTCCGCCAGATCGGCATCCGCTCGGTGGACGAGGGCGAGAAGCGGCTGGTGCGCGAGGCGCAGATCGTCGTGCACGACATGCGCAGCATCGACGAGATGGGCATGCGCAGCACGATGGAGCAGGCGCTCGCCGACATGGACGGCGGCACCCACCTGCACGTGAGCTTCGACGTGGATTTCCTCGATCCCATCATCGCGCCCGGCGTGGGCACCACCGTGCGTGGCGGCCCGAACTATCGTGAAGCACAGCTGTGCATGGAAATGATCGCCGACAGCGGCAGGCTTTCCTCGCTCGACATCGTGGAACTCAATCCCGCATTCGACAAGCGCAACCAGACCGCGAAACTCGCTGTGGACCTGGTCGAATCCCTGTTCGGTAAGTCCACCCTGCTGCGCTGAGCAAGCGAAACCAGGCGGAGTCATTGACGCGTGCCACCTCCGACCATTGAGGTCAGCCCGTAACCGTGTCGCAATAGCTCCAGATTGGCTCGTTGAATTGCTGCATATGCCTATGCCATTCTGGTCGAGGGAACAGCAGTTCGACCGGTATCGAGCGGCGCTTGACGTCAGGATGCGCAGATCCGGTAGACGGCGAAACATGGACATTTCGACCGCAAGGAGGCATTCGCATGTCATTCACCCGTTCTTCGCCCCTGTCGCATCGTTTGGTCAATTGGATAGGGGCATGCTTCCTGTTGCTGTTCGCGACGTGTGTATCCGCCCAAGACCATACCTGCGAGGCCAATTTCACCCATGGCGGCGATGCTGCCAGCGGCCTGACCTTCGCCACTTCACGAACGATTGCCGGACTTTCGCCTCGCGAGGCGCTAGCGCAATACAAGCCCATCGCTCAAAGCCAGGGTTTTGCCATCGGACAAGAATCCTATGGTAAGCAGGGCGGCGATCTCATCGTAAGCCAACGAGCGTCCATCAATGCCCGCGGCTTTGACTTGCATTTGCAGGCCGACACCGCCGGCAACGTATCGATATCTGCAACCCTCCCGGTCGGCATGAGTGCCACGCCCGAGGCTTTCCGCAACAGCATGTGCCAAGCGCTCGACAGGCTTCGGGTGGGCGCCACCCCTGCCGCGATCGCAAATACGACGACGCAAATCCCGAGCTTTGTTCCGACCCCGCAAGAAAGCACCGATATCTGCACGGCCAATTTCCTTCCCAGCGGCACATCGGTCGAAGGTCAAACCTTCTCCACCTGGTCGCTGGGCTCGGCGATGGACATTTCATCTGCCATCGAAAACCTGAAAGCCTTCACTTCACAAGTGAAAGCCATGCATCTTTCGACCAGCGCAGTTCACGGCAAGAAAGCCACGCTGACGGTTGCACTGGACAACGCCGCCATCGTGTTCGATGGCGGCTACTCCATCAATGGGCCCGATCTGCGCGGATTCACCATCCGCCTCGACCTTGATGCCGCGCTCGATGCCGTTTCCTTCTCGGTCCGCATGAACAAGGAGCAGCAAAGCATCAATCAGGATCGCATGCGCCGCCTTGCCTGCACGTTGGTCGCCATCGTCGCCAATGGCGCCCCCCCTCCGGAAGAGAAAAAGCCTTCACGCTTCCGCAACCCATTCAAGAATCCGCAAAAAGACGCGCAAACGCAGTTGGATAAGGAAATCGAGTTGATGCGCAAGGCCAGGACATCGCTCTATCAACGCGCCGTGCATGCGGGCAAGGCGATTTTGTTCCTGCCGATGACCAACGTGGATCACAAATACGCTCAGGCGACCGCGAACGACCTCATCCCCGGTGGCGCCATTCACCAGTCCTATCACTTCGACCAGACGACCGTACTGATATGGCGCGCAACGGGTGATACCGACGACATCATCAGAGTGGGCGACCAGATATCCCTGATTCGCGAAGGCTTGTTCGGCTATGTCCAGAGCGCGAGCGCCAACAAGACCAGATACGGCATATACATAGCCGATCCGGGCAGCTACGACCTGGTCGGCCTGACCTACGACCTGGCACACACCTCACTGCCGGCATTGAGCTCCAAGCACTGGACGACGACACCAAGACTCGGCATGGGCATACTAGCCATCACCCGCGACGTCGAATTCAGCTCGCACCAGCAATGGTTCAACGCGCAGTACCAGAATGTGCAAGTCTACGATGGCTCGACCTGCGACATGGTGCAAACGGGTGGCGGAGTAAGCGGTTGCGCCCATTGGCAGGAAAACTATCACGACGAGACTCACGTGAGCGATCCGGGTGGTTGGCGCACAATGGTGGATAAAGGCTATGCCGGAGGCCTTGCGACTTCCATAAAATTCGCAAAGCCGTTTGCCCATTTCGATGTAAAGCCGGGTGCCATCATAGTCAGCGACGGATTTGCGGCGACGCCGGATAGCATTCAGTTTGACAGCAATGCCTGCCATCAGGCAGGCGACAGCCTCGTCGACTGCAACATCGATTCGGTGAAGCTGTTCCGTATCCCGGGCAGCACCAGCGAGTTGCAGATCTCGCCTGAGACAGCCGCCAAGATACCCGAAGTCGCCAACTTCATTTCCAAGGCGACCTATCAACCCATGACCGTCAACGCAACGAAACTTGAGGAAACACCGGGCAGTTACGAGGCTTCGTGGGCTACGCCGTATTCACTGACCGTGCATTGATGCCCAAAGGCAAGCGGAAAACGATGCAGGAAGAGCCGCAAGGATAAAAGCGGCGACATGAAATTCCGAAAACTTGGTTCTGCAAGTCACCGCATTCGTCATCGAGACGTTGGGAAAGATCCGGTGTAATCGATCTGATGAGGGCAAACTCGACTGCAGCACGTACACCGGACCAAACCTACAATCATCACGGCAACCCAAGACAACCGCATCACCATAAGAAACGGCGACAATGGGTGCACGACATCATCACTGCAAGCGTGACCGGACCTCGACGACGATTTCATCGAATTGCCTGCACATATATCGGCCACAGCTTAGGAACGGCAGTTGGCTTGGTGGCAAGACACTTGGTATTGGAGACGCAATGACGACCGATAACAACAGGCTAAGAGATCTACTGATTTAGACGTAAATGCCGTGGGAGTGTCGCCATGGGTGACGAATCCATCAAGGGTACCTTTCAAGCGATTGCAACACCTGCCTGTACCGCATAACCAAACATGCGGGCATCTCCTTGAGGTCCCGGAACGATTCGACGCAAACACCAGGAACGGCCTCCATCCAGCACGTTCCTCCGCCGACCGCGTAAACTGCTCCATTTCCGCAACCGTGCGCATCATGCAGACCCGAGTCCTCACCGGAATCACCACCACCGGCACCCCGCATCTCGGCAACTACGTGGGCGCGATCCGCCCCGCGGTCAAGGCCAGCCGCCACGCGGACGTGGATGCGTTCTTCTTTCTCGCCGACTACCACGCGCTGATCAAGAGTGACGACGCCGCGCGCATCGAGCGCTCGCGGCTGGAGATCGCGGCGACCTGGCTGGCCGCCGGACTCGATCCCGCGCGCGTAACCTTCTACCGCCAGTCGGACATCCCCGAAATTCCCGAGCTGACCTGGTTCCTCACCTGCGTCACCGCCAAGGGCCTGCTCAACCGCGCACACGCCTACAAGGCCGCGGTGGACCGCAACGGCGAGATCGGCGAAGACCCCGACGCGGGCGTCACCGCGGGCCTGTACATGTACCCGGTGCTGATGGCCGCCGACATCCTCGCGTTCGACGCGCACAAGGTGCCGGTGGGCCGAGACCAGATCCAGCACATCGAGATGGCGCGCGACATCGGGCAGCGCTTCAACCACATCTACGGCCGCGACTTCTTCGTGCTGCCCGAGGTCGTGATCGAGGAGCAGGTGGCCACCCTGCCCGGCCTGGACGGCCGCAAGATGTCGAAGAGCTACGACAATACCGTGCCCCTGTTCGCCGGCGGCGCGAAGGCGCTGCGCGAGGCGATCATGCGCATCGTCACCGACTCGCGCGCGCCAGGCGAGGCGAAGGACCCGGACAGCTCGTCGCTGTACACGATCTTCCGCGCCTTCGCCGACGAGGCGGAAAGCGCGGCGTTCCGCCAGTCGCTGCTGGACGGCATCGGTTGGGGCGAAGCCAAGCAGCGCCTGTTCGAGCGCATCGAGACCGACGTGGCGCCGATGCGCGAGCGCTACGAGGCCCTGATCGCCAAGCCCGACGAGATCGAGGCCATCCTGCGCGACGGCGCAGCCAAGGCGCGTGCCATCGCCTCGCCGAAGCTGGCCGCGATCCGCGACTCTATCGGCCTGCGCGCGATGGGCAGTACGCCTGCCGCCAAATCGAACAAGACGGCTGCCGCCAAGGGCGGCAAGGCGCCGCGCTTCGCCAGTTTCCGCGACGGCGCCACCGGCTTCCGCTTCCGCCTGTTCGCCGCCGACGGCGAGGAGCTGCTGCTCTCCATGCCGTTCGCCGACCCCAAGGCCGGCGGCGCGTTGCAACAGCGCATCCGCCAGTTGGGCCATGCCGCCGTGTTGCGCGAAGACGGCGAAGCGCTGGTGCTGGAACTGGACGGCGAGGCCGTCGCCCGGACCCCGCAGGCCGGCGACGAGCTGCTCTCACGCCTGCGCGAGGCGCTGGAACAGTTGGCCGCGCAAGACTGAGCCGACAGCCAACGATGCGCTACCTCGCCCTGTTGCTGCTTGCGCCCTGGCTGCTGATTCTCGGCTGGGCTTACGCGAGCTACCCGAAGTCGCTTCCGCGCACGCCGGCGCGGCGACTGTTCGACGCACTGGCACTGCTGTTGGCGTTCTCCGCAGCGGCCTACGCCGGCCTGCTCGGTCACGACGCGGTGCAGCTGCCCGGGCTCGATGAGGCCGGCCGCCGCGCCAGCGGCGCAATCTGGCAGCAGGTACTGCCCGCATTGTGCGGCTACGGCGCCTTCGCCGCCGTGCTCGCACTGGCGCTGCCGCTACGTCACCTGCTCTGGCAACGCCTGCGCTGAAGCGCAGGCACATACGGAATCGCCGTCATGGACATCGCCACACTGCAACGCCACCTGCTGCGCTTGTTCGAGCGTCACGAGGTAGAGCTCGAACCCGACGAGGACTGGCTGCTTACCGATGGCGACTTCCCCGCGGTCCGCGCCAGCTGGCATGACGCCATCGCCGATGCGCCGGGACGGCTGGATCTCGACATCGTGCTCAGCGAGGACCAGCAGATCGAGGAAAGCTACGCCGGCATCGGCACTGGCGACACGGCTTGCCGCGACGCGCTGGAGCGCTTCGAGCAAGGCAGCCTGCATGTGCTGCTGGCCGCTTGCTGGTATGTCACCGACGCACGCAAGTTGCAGTTGGATTCGTGGGACATCGGCGTGCACGGCTGGGATGCGTTCATCGGCCCGCTTGTCGTCCAGGGCACGGCGGTGACGCTGCCGGCGGATGCGCTGGCGCCGTTGACCGCTGCGCTCCGCAGCGAAGTGCTGGCGCCGCGGATGCATTGGGTGCGGATGTTCCTGCGCCGGGAGGCGAACGGCAAAACGACCGTCGAGACGCGGCTCGACAATGAGTCGTGGCCGGCAGGCGACCGCGCCCTCGCTGCCGTGGCGTGGCCGCAAGCAGCGGAACCTTACAGCGTGCGTTGCTTCATGATGCTGGACATCCGCGACTACTAAAGATGCCCTGATCAGCAGATCCCATGTTCGTCATTCCTGCGAAAGCAGGACAAAAGCAAGCCATGCAAGCGTTGAACGGCCGAAGGCTGGTCCCGAAGGGGCGAGCGTAGCGAGTCGTCCAGCGCCTTTGCGTTCCATGGCCTACAGGCACTGGATCCCCGCCTTCGCTGGGATGACGGGCAAAGTCAGAGTTTCCCTAACGCTACTCAGTCCCAGCGGTTGAGGTGCTGACCGAACGCAGCGCGCTGTTTCTGCACGATACAGAAGCGCTGGCCGCTGGGCGCTTCCATCACCCACCAGCGCCGCCGCACGAAAGCGATGCGCTTCGCACTCAATTACTCCAGGCGCATCGCCTCGGCTTCGAGATCGTCGGTTTCGATATCCAGGTGCACGCGGCTCTCGTGCTCGACTTTCTGCAGCAGGATCAGCGGCTCGTCGTCCGTCGTGCACAGTTCGGCATAACGGCCGTCGCCATCCTGGTCCAGCGCGGCGATGGGCTTGCCCAGCGTCGCGCTCCAGAATCTCGCGGCATCACCGAGATCATCGACCCTGCAGTCCAGTACCAGGGCACACAGCCGGCTGTGATGCATGGGACACCTCGCGATGGGACGAGATGCCCAGTGTGCGCCGGCTGCGCATTCGTCGTGTCGTGGTCAGCGCGCCAGCGGCGCGATGCGCTGCTCGATCGCGCCGAAGATCGAAGCGCCTTGCGGGTCGGTGACCTCGATGCGCAGCGTGTCGCCGAACTTCATGAACGGCGTGCTCGGCTTGCCATCGCGCAATGTCTCCACCGTGCGCTGCTCGGCGAGGCAGGAGGCGCCCTTCGAGGTGTCCTGGTTGGCGATCGTGCCGGAACCGACGATGGTGCCGGCGGTGAGCGGCCGCGTCTTGGCCGCGTGCGCCACCAGTTCGGCGAAGCTGAACTGCATGTCCACGCCGCATTCGGCCTCGCCGAACCAGGCGCCGTTCAACCAGGTGCGCATCGGCAGGTGCAGCTTCTCGCTCTGCCAGTTCGCGCCCAGTTCGTCCGGCGTGACGAACACCGGCGACAGCGCCGAGCGCGGCTTGCTCTGCAGGAAGCCGAAACCCTTGGCCAGCTCGCCGGGGATCAGCCCACGCAGCGAGACGTCGTTGATCAGGCCAACCAGTTGGATGTGTTCGGCAGCCTCAGCCGGCGCGGCCGCCATCGGCACGTCGTCGGTGACCACGACCACCTCGGCTTCGAGGTCGATGCCGTAGTCCTCGCTGGGCACCACCACCGGATCGCGCGGACCGAGGAAGCCGGCGCTGGTGGCCTGGTACATCAGCGGGTCGGTATAGAACGAAGCCGGCACTTCGGCGCCACGCGCCTTGCGCACGCGCTCCACGTGCGGCAGATAGGCGCTGCCGTCCACGAATTCGTAGGCACGCGGCAGCGGCGCGGCAAGCTGTGCCATGTCCAGCGCGAAGGCGCCTTCGGCGGTATCGGCGTTCAACGCATCGGACAGCGCGTTGAGCCGCGGAGCGGCGTTCGACCAGTCGTCCAGCGCAGCCTGCAGCGTAGGTGCGACGCCCGTGGCCTTCACCGCGCGCGCGAGATCGCGGCTCACCACCACCAGGGTGCCGTCGCGGCCGCCTTCTTTCAAACTGCCAAGCTTCATTGCGTGTGCTCCAGATCGTTTATGCGCGCGACGAATCGAAGTGCTTGCGGATGCCCTGCCAGCACTCGTAGTAATTCTGCTGCAACTGCGGCGCCGCCAGCGCCTGCGCAGTGGGCCGGATCACCTTGCGCGTCTCGAACATGAAGGCCATGGTGTTCGCAAGATGGTCGGGCTTGCCTGTGTCCGCCGCGCTGGCCTTCTCAAAGCTGGCCGCGTCAGGGCCGTGGCCGCTCATGCAGTTGTGCAGGCTCATGCCACCCGGCGCGAAGCCGCCGACCTTGGCGTCGTAGGCGCCTTCGATCAGGCCCATGAACTCGCTGGCCACGTTGCGGTGGAAATACGGCGGACGGAAGGTGTGTTCGGCCACCAGCCAACGCGGCGGGAAGATCACGAAATCCATGTTCGCCGTGCCGTGCGTATCCGACGGCGAGGTCAGCACGGTGAAGATCGACGGGTCAGGATGATCCACGCTGATCGAACCCACGGTGTTGTAGCGCGTGAGATCGTATTTGCACGGCGCGTAGTTGCCGTGCCAGGCGACCACGTCCAGCGGCGAGTGGTCGATGTCCGCCTGCCACAGTGCGCCCTGGAACTTGGCGACGAGCTTGAAGCTGCCCTCGATATCTTCGTACGCCGCATGCGGCGCGAGGAAGTCGCGCGGCAGCGCCATCGAATTCGCGCCGATCGGGCCGGCATCAGGCAGGCGAAGCAGCGCGCCGAAGTTCTCCGCCACGTAGCCGCGCGCTGCGGCATCCAGCAGTTCCACGCGGAAGCGCACGCCGCGCGGGATCAGGGCGATTTCCAGCGGAGCAACTTCCAGCACGCCCAGCTCGGTGGCGATGCGCAGGCGCCCCTGCTGCGGCACGATCAGCAGTTCGCCATCTGCGTCGTAGAAGTAGCGCCCTTCCATCGAGCGGTTCGCCGCATAGACGTGGATGCCCACGCCAGCCTGCTCCGCCGCACTGCCATTGCCGGCGATGGTGACCAGGCCATCGAGGAAATCGGTGGGCGCCTCGGGCAGCTGCCACGGGTCCCAGCGCAACTGGTTCGGCGTGGCGGGCGTCTCGTCGAAGCGGTTGTGGAACGTGGTGTGCGCCATCTGCACGAACGGTTTGTGCATCGCCGCCGGGCGGATGCGGTACAGCCAGCTGCGGCGGTTCTCATGGCGCGGTGCGGTGAACGCAGTGCCGGAAAGCTGCTCCGCGTACAGACCGTGCGCCACGCGCTGCGGCGAATTCTGGCCCGCGGGAAGCACCCCCGGAATCGCCTCACTGGCGAATTCGTTGGCGAAGCCGGATTGGTAGTTCATGCGTCGTCTTTCCGTCAGGTTTGACGCGCGACGGCATCCCCACCGTTCGCGCCGAGCGAAGCTACGAGAGCCAGGGATGTCCTGGCTTACAGCACGCCGCGCTTCATCTGGTCGCGCTCGATGCTCTCGAACAGCGCCTGGAAGTTACCTTCGCCGAAGCCCTCGTTGCCCTTGCGCTGGATGATCTCGAAGAAGATCGGGCCGATGTTGTTCTGCGTGAAGATCTGCAGCAGCAGGCGCTGCTTGGTCTCCTGGTCGGCATCGATCAGGATCTTGTTCCTGCGCAGGCGCGGCACGTCCTCGCCGTTGTTCGGGATACGAAGATCCACCACGTCGAAATAGGTATCCGGCGTATCGAGGAATTCCACGCCCTGCGCACGCATCGCCTCCACCGTGTCGTAGATGTTGTCGGTGAACATCGCGATGTGCTGGATGCCCTCGCCATGATACGCATCGAGGTATTCGTTGATCTGCGACTTCGGGTCGCTCGACTCATTGAGCGGGATGCGCACGATGCCATCCGGCGCGGTCATCGCCTTGGACACTAGGCCGGTCTTGGCGCCCTTGATGTCGAAGTAGCGGATCTCGCGGAAGTTGAACAGCTTCTCGTAGTAGTCCGACCACTTCTGCATGTTGCCGAAATACAGGTTGTGCGTGAGGTGGTCGATGAAGGTGAGGCCGAAACCCGCGGGGTTCTGCGTCACGCCAGCCACCGGCTCATAATCGCCGTCGTAGATGCTGCCCTTGTCGCCGTAGCGATCCACCAGGTACAGCATGCAGTCGCCGATACCCTTCACCACCGGTGCATCCACGGCCTTGCTGTCGGCCTTGTCGCCCACCGCCTCGCCGCCGTTGGCGAGCACGGCGTCGAACACTTCGTTCGCAGGCTTTCTGAAGCGGATGGCGAAGCCACAGGCGCAGGGGCCGTGCTTGGCGGCAAAATCGGCGGCGAAGGAATCCGGCGCCTCGTTGACCAGCACGTTCACGTCGTTCTGGCGGTATACCGTGATCGGCCGCGACTTGTGCTTAAGCACCGCGGTGAAACCCATCCTGCGGAAGAGGTCGTGCAATTCGTGCGCACGGCCTTCCGGCGCGGCAAACTCGACGAACTCGAAACCGTTGATCCCCATCGGGTTCTCGAAAGTGGTGACCTGCATGCCGAGGTTGGGCTGGGCTGTCATGCGATTTCTCCGACGGGCTACGATAGGGGGAACAAGCTGCGTCGCCGAATGCTTTTGGCACTTGGGGCGCTAACGCGAAGCGTACTTTTCGTGAAAACTGCAGCAATGTAAGGCTACGCACCCCACGCCATCCGCGCGCCACGTCCAGCGCGCGTTTTTCATGAAGAGTGCGGCCATGGATGGCCGCCCATTTGACTTTCGCGATCATGGATGAGCGCACCCATCATGGTTTCAACTGAAACCATTTGCAAGGAACACCGCACCAGTGCCTGCCAAACGCCATCCCGACCATGCTCCACTGGAGCTGGAACGCTTCCTGCCCTACCAGCTATCCATCGTCTCCAACACGGTGAGCCAGGCGATCGCCGACGACTACCAGGCGCGCCACGACCTCAGCGTCACCGAATGGCGGGTGATGGCGGTACTGGCGCGTTTCGACGGCCTCTCCGCGCGCGAAGTGGCCGAACGCACCGCGATGGACAAGGTGGCGGTGAGCCGTGCGCTGGCTCGGCTGGTCGCCGCCGGCCGCGTGCGCCGGCATATCCACGCCAACGACAAGCGCCGTTCGGTGCTGGGGCTCACGGCCACCGGATGGCGCATCCACGACGAGGTGGCGCCGATGGCGCGGCAGCGGGAAAGGGAATTACTGGCACGGCTGGCGCCAGAGGAGCAAGCGTGGCTGCAGCAGATCTTGGACAAACTGATGCCGCAGGACGTGGTGAAAAGCTGACGGGCGCCTTTATCTGTGTCCCGGCGGGGCTTGCGCCGCGCCGGGACCCGCCTCGGCACAGGCGCAACCTGGTCGAGACCACGCCGGGCGGATACGCCGCCCGACCGGAGCCATGCTTGGCCCGCTATTTCACCCCGTGCATGAGCCGGTTCAGCAGCGGCGCGATCAGCAGCAACACCGCACCTGAAATCAGCAGCAGCCAGAATCCGAACGTGAACCCCGACAGCGCCGAAGCTGCCGTCATGCCGTTCTGGCCGGCGATGTAGCTGGCGAGCAGGCCGGAAAGGTTGCCGCCAGCCGCGGTGGAAAGGAACCAGCCACCCATCGCCAGACCCACCAGCCGCGGCGGCGCCAGCTTGGTCACCATCGACAGGCCAATCGGCGACAGGCACAGCTCGCCCACGGTCTGCAGCGCGTAGCAGGCCGCCAGCGGCCAGAACGGAATCATGCCGCGTGGGTCGATCAGGCTCTTGAGCGCGTACATCAGCACCAGAAAGCCCAGCCCGTTGAAGATCAGGCCGAAGCCGAACTTGCGCGGAATCGACGGCTCCGCGCGCCGTCGCTGCAACCAGGCCCAGACAAGACTGACCACCGGCGCCAGCACGATGATGGTGAGCGGACTGACCGACTGGAACCAGCTCGTCGGGAACATCCAGCCGAACATCTTGCGGTCGACCAGGTTCTCGGCGAGGAAGTTGAACGAGCTGCCGAGCTGGTAATAGAACATCCAGAACAGCACGTTGAAGCCGAAGATGATGAGCATGGCCCACACGCGGTCCAGCTGAATGCGGTCGTGGCGCATGGCTTCGCTGATCAGCATCGCCGAGACGCCCACTGCCAGCAGACCGATGATCCACTGCAGGCCGATGGTGCCCACGCGGGACAGCAGCAGGTATACCAGCGGCGCGGCCACCAGCGATCCCAGCAGCACCAGCAGCGAGCGGCCACGACCTTCCATGCCGGGCAGCGGCCGGCCCACGTCGGCAAGCTGGCGGCGGCCGAACCAGAACCACACCAGACTCAGCAACATGCCCACGCCCGCGGCGAGGAATACCACGCGGTAGTTCTGCTGCGTTGGCGTGTCGGTGAAATAGCCGGCCATCCAGCCGGTGAGCAGCGGAGCGACGAAGGCGCCGGCATTGATGCCCATGTAGAACAGGGTGAAGCCGCGATCGCGGCGTGGATCATCGCGGCCATATAACTGACCCACCATCGAGGAAATGTTGGGTTTGAACAGTCCGTCGCCCACGATGACCAGCGACAGGCCGAGCAGGAACACCGCCTTGCTCGGCACCATCAGCGTGAACAGCCCAGCCGCCATCACCAGCGCACCGATCAGGATGGCGCGCTGGTAGCCGATCAACTTGTCGGCCACGTAGCCGCCGAAGATGCCCGTACCGAAGATGAGTGCCGTGTAGGTGCCGAAAATCGTGCCGGCCCAGCCCTGGCCCGCCGAGTCGCCGTGGTAGAACTGCGCGACCACGTACAGTGCCACCGCCCAGCTCACGCTGTAGAACGCGAAGCGCTCCCAGAACTCGGTCATGAACAGCATCCACAGCGGACGCGGATGGCCGAGCAGCTGCGGAAACTGCGGAACAGCTTGCGCTGCGGTTGTGTCGGTCGTCGTCATGGGGCCTGCTCGTGATGATGGTTCGTCGGAAACCTGGAAGCGCCACACGTGTACTTGCCGGAACTGTCGCCGTCAACCGGCATCAAGGCAGCCCCGTGCCCGCCGGCTCCGGCGAACCGGCACGAAAAGTCTGCCCCAGGCGTCGCGCCTCGCCGAAATAATGGCGAAACACGTACAGCAGCGGCGACCATGCCATGACATCGACGTGCTGTGTACCTGGCACCACGATGCCGGCATGCGCATGCACCCGCTCGACGCGAGTCTCGACGATCAACGTGGGGTCGATCGGATCGTCGCCGCAAACATGCATCGCCACCACACGCGCTTCCAGCTGCAGCGGGCATTCGGCGATCCGCGGCGGCGCCACCGTCTGGGAAGGCGTGGCAGTCAGCCCGGCACAGGCGAACTTGTCGGGCTCGAAACGGTAGCCCATTGCACGTTTGTGCTCGGGTACGGGATGACTGCCGGTGGTGCTGGCGATGGCTTCGACCCGCTGCCAAAGCTTCGCGTCCGGCAAGTTGATCACACACTCGCCCAGGCGCCGCAGGTTGGCCACGCACTGACCACACCCGCCCAGACCCAGTACCACGCGGTCATCCAGGGCCCAGGCCGATGACATCGGCGAAATGTTGGCCAAACCATCCGGTTGCATGGTGGTGATCAGCGCCACTGGCGTGCCGAAATAGAGAACGCTGGGATTGATGACTAGGCTGTCCATGCCTGCCAGTGTCCGACAGGCGACGCGGCCAGTGCTTCGTTGCGCATCGAAACATCAGCCCGTGGGGATGGCTATTGTCCGCGCGTAGTGATCCGCGCCGCCATGGACCGGGCGCGTCACGCTTTGGCCGTCAACCCTCAGGCAGCGGCGACCATTGGCACGGCTCAGATGCCCAGCACTGTGCGCACTCCCAGCAACTCCGGGAAGAAGGTGAGGTCCAGCGCCTTCTTGAGGAAGCCTACGCCGGAAGAGCCGCCCGTGCCGCGGCGGTGGCCGATGATGCGCTCCACCGCCTTCATGTGGCGGAAGCGCCAGAGCTGGAAGCTTTCCTCGATGTCCACCAGCGTCTCGCACAGATGGAACTCGCTCCAGAAACTTTCCGGTGCCTCGTAGATGCGCCGGAATACCGGCAGCAAGCCGTCGTGGCGCTGCCAGGGCTGGCTGACATCGCGCTCCAGGATATCGCGCGGGACCGCATGGCCGTGCCGCGCCAGCCAATGCAAGGCCTCGTCGTAGAGGCTGGGCGCATGCAGCGTGTCGCGCAGGCCCTGCTGGATCGCCGCGTCGTGCGCGAACACCTCGAGCATGTCGGCGTTCTTGTTGCCGAGCAGGAACTCCACCGTGCGGTACTGCGCCGACTGGAAACCGGACGACGGCCCCAGCACATCGCGGAACGCGAGGTATTCGTGCGGCGTCATCGTCTCCAGCACCGCCCATTGCTCGAACAGCTGGCGCTGGATCTGCTTCACCCGCGCCAGCACCTTGAGCGCGGGGCCGATGCGCTCGCCGCGCATGAATTCCATCGCCGCGCGCAGCTCGTGGATCAGCAGTTTCAGCCACAGCTCCGACACATGGTGCTGCACGATGAACAGCATCTCGTCGTGGTACGGCGGATCGGATACCGGCCGCTGCGCGGACAGCAGGGTATCCAGCCGCAGGTAGCCCGCATAGGTCATGCGTCCTGAGAGGTCGCGTTCGATGCCCGTTTCGAGCTCGCGCTGGTTGTCCGTCATGGTCGATCGCGATGGTCGGAAACGACCATGGTAACCGCTGGCGTCGCCGCCGTTTCTTGCGAACCCCGTACCCGTCCGCATGCTGCGGCGTGCCTTGCGACGCAACATGCCCGCCTGCTATCAATATGCGGCTTTTCCCGGCCGTTTTGATCGCCACGGCGGTCGCCGGCAAGGGAGTTTCGCGTGTCTGGCCCCACTGGATGGGCCACCGCCCCCACCCCATTCGTCACCAACGGGAGCGCGTCGTGTCCATCGCCGCCAAGTTCGAAATCGAATACCTGCAATACCTCGACGCCGAGGGCAAGCAGGTTCGGGATGACCTGCCTGAGTTCGCCAAGAACCTCGACCACATGGTCGAGCTGTACAAGCTGATGCTGTCCACCCGCGTGTTCGACGCGAAGTCGGTGGCGCTGCAGCGCACCGGCAAGCTCGGCACTTACGCGAGCTGCCTGGGCCACGAAGCCGCGCACGTCGGCATCGGCAGCGCGATGAAGCCGGAAGACGTTCTCGCCGTGAGCTACCGCGAGTACGGCGCGCAGCTGTACCGCGGCGTGCAGCCGCGCGAGGTGTACATGTACTGGGGCGGCGACGAGCGCGGCAACGACTACCAGAACGAGCCCGCGCGCCACGACTTCGCGTGGAGCGTGCCGATCGCAACGCAGTGCCTGCACGCCGCCGGTTCCGCGCTGGCATTCAAGATCCGCGGCGAGAAGCGCGTGGCCGTGTGCACCATCGGCGACGGCGGCTCGTCCAAGGGCGACTTCTACGGCGCCATCAACATCGCGGGCGCGCAGAACCTGCCGATGGTGGCGGTGATCGTCAACAACCAGTGGGCGATCTCGGTGCCGCGCAAGATCCAGTCCGGCGCGCCCACGCTGGCGCAGAAGGGCATCGCCGCCGGCCTGTACTGCATCCAGGTCGACGGCAACGACATCATCGCCGTGCGCAAGGCGATGGAAGACGCGCTGGAGCGCGCGCGCAACGGCGAAGGCGGCAGCGTGATCGAAGCCGTGACCTACCGCCTCGGCGACCACACCACCGCCGACGATGCCCGCCGCTACCGCGGCGAGCAGGAAGTGAAAGACGCCTGGGCGAAGGAGCCGATGAAGCGCCTGCGCAACTGGCTGGTGGCCAAGAAAGTGTGGGATGACCAGAAGGAAGAGGCCTGGAAGGCCGAGTGCGACGAGTGGATGGACAACGAGGTGAATGCCTACCTCGAGACCAAGACGCAGCCGGTGACGGCGATGTTCGACTACACCTTCGCCGAAGTCCCCGCCGATCTCGCCAAGCAGCGCGATCTCGTCCTCTCGCACGAAAACAAGGGCCACTGAGTCATGGCACAGATCACCCTTATCGAAGCCGTCACCCAGGCGCTCGCCTACGAGATGAAGCACGACGACAGCGTCGTGGTGCTGGGCGAGGACGTGGGCGTCAACGGCGGCGTGTTCCGCGCCACCCAGGGCCTGCAGGAAAAATTCGGCGAGCTGCGCGTGCTCGACACGCCGCTGGACGAGACCACCATCGCCGGCGTCACCGTGGGCCTGGCCGTGCAGGGCATGAAGCCGGTGGCCGAGGCACAGTTTGAAGGCTTCATCTACCCGATGATGGAGCAGATCGCCTGCCACGCCGCGCGCATGCGCAACCGCACCCGCGGCCGCCTTACCGTGCCGGCCGTGTGGCGTGCGCCGTGGGGCGGCGGCATCCGCGCGCCGGAGCACCATTCCGAGGCGAACGAGCACCTGTTCACCAACATCCCCGGCCTGCGCGTGGTGCTGCCCTCTTCGCCCGCGCGCGCCTACGGCCTGCTGCTGGCGGCGATCCGCGATCCCGATCCGGTGATCTTCCTCGAACCCAAGCGCATCTACCGCCAGTACAAGGAAGAAGTGCCCGACGACGGCGAGGCGCTGCCGTTGGACGTGTGCTTCGTGTTGCGCGACGGCACCGACGTGACCCTGGTGACTTGGGGCGCGCAGGTGAAGGAAACGCTGGAGGCCGCCGACGAACTGGCCAAGCAGGGCATCAGCGCCGAAGTCATCGACGTCGCCACGCTCACCCCGCTGGACTTCGACACCATCGCCGAATCGGTGCAGAAGACCGGCCGCTGCGTGATCGTGCACGAGGCTCCTAAGACGGCCGGTTTCGGCGCCGAGATCGCCGCGCGCGTGGCCGAGGAGTGCCTGTACGACCTGCTCGCGCCGGTCGAGCGCGTCACCGGTCCCGACACCCACATCCCGCTGTTCCGCCTGGAAATGAAGTACCTGCCCAGCGTGGAGCGCGTGGTCGAGGCCGTGCAGCGCACGCTCGCCGCATCCTGATTCCCTTCTTCCCGCCGGGGAGAAGGTGCCCCGAAAGGGGCGGATGAGGGGCCACGACTTGCGACAAAATGCAACGAAGCACGGCTTCAATGCACGCTACCGCAGGCCCAACCCCTCACCCAGGCCCTCTCCCCGGCGGGGAGAGGGAGAAAAACCAAACCTTGGAAGCTCACTCATGGCCGACATCAAGACATTCCACCTGCCCGACCTCGGCGAAGGCCTGCCCGACGCCACCATCGTCGAGTGGCACGTGAAGGAAGGCGACTACATCAAGCTCGACGCGCCGCTGTGCTCGATGGAAACCGCCAAGGCTGTGGTCGACGTTCCGTCGCCCTACACCGGCACGGTGAAGAAGCTACACGGCGCCCCCGGCGACATCATCGAGACCGGCGCCGCGCTGGCCGACTTCGAGCCGGATGCCAACGCCAAGCAGCGCGCCGAAGCCGAATCCACCGGCCACCACCACGGCCCGAAGAAGGCCGAGACGCCCGCCCCGGCTCCCGCGCCGGCCAAGGCCGCCACTGCCGACCGCGAAGACGAAGGCACCGTGGTCGGCGCGATGGTCAGCGGCAACACCGTGCACGTCGAGCAGGCCGCCAGCATCGGCGGCGTGAAGGCCGTGCCCGCGGTGCGCGCGCTGGCAAAGAAGCTCAAGGTCGATCTCGCCCGCGTGCGCCCTACCGGCGCCGACGGCGTGGTCACCATGAAGGACGTGAAGGATGCCGCCGCCAACGGCAGCGCAGCGCTGGGCGCCGCCCCGGCGCGCGCCGTGCCCGCCTCGGCTGGCCGCCACCTTGCGCCGGAACTGCCCGAGCCCGGCGCGGCGCCCAGCCGCACTGCCGTGTCGCTGGCCGGCAAGGCCGTGCGCACCGCCCCACCGAGCGTGCAGGCCAGCGGCCAGCCGGAGCAGCTCAAGGGCGTCCGCCGCAACATGGCGCGCGTGATGGCCGAAGCCCACGCCAACGTGGTGCCTACCACCCTGGTCGACGACGCCGACCTGCATGCCTGGATCGGCAAGCAGGACATCACCGCACGCCTGATCCGCGCCATCGTCGCCGCCTGCAAGGCCGTGCCGGCGCTCAACGCGTGGTTCGACGGCAAGAACCTCACCCGCACCCTGCACCCGCACGTGGACATCGGCATCGCCGTGGACACCGAGGACGGCCTGTTCGTGCCGGCGCTGCGCAATGCCGACGTGCTGGACGGCGCCGGCATCCGTGCCGCCATCAAGCGCCTGCGCACCTCGGTGGAAGACCGTTCCATCCCGGCGTCGGAGCTCTCGGGCTACACCATCAGCCTGTCGAACTTCGGCATGTTCGCCGGCCGCTACGCCACACCGGTGGTGGTGCCGCCGACCGTCGCCATCATCGGCGCTGGCAAGCTGTGCCACGACGTGGTGGCCGTGATGGGTGGCATCGAGGTGCATCGCCGCATGCCGATCAGCCTCACCTTCGACCATCGCGCCGCCACCGGCGGCGAAGCCGCGCGCTTCCTCAAGGCGCTGCTGGACGATTTGTCCGCGCCGAACTGAGGCAATGCGGCCATAGGAAGCAAACGGGGCGCCTGTGGCGCCCCGTTTGCTTTGTGCTCAATCCCGTCCCGCGAAGGCCTCGTCCAGCCATATCCGCATCAGGCGATACGAACGCGCCGCGGCTTTCGCGTCGTATTTGCATCCCGGAGAGTTCTCGCCCTCCTCGGTGAAGCAATGCACCGCATGCCCCAGCGCCACGAACTGCCAGTCGGCCGGGCTCTGGCGCATTTCGTCCATGAACTTGTCGGCGTCCTTCATCGTCCACGTGTCGTCGGCGCCGTTCATCGCCAGCACCCGTGCCTTGATGTGTTTCGCCATCGAGGCATCGTCGGTGGAGAGGTCGCCGTGGAAGGACACCACGGCCGCCACGTCGGCGCCGCTGCGGGCCAGGTCGAGCACCGCTGCGCCACCGAAACAGAAACCTATGGCAGCCAGCCTCGCGGTATCGATGGGTGCATCCTTCGCCTGCGCCCTGAGCTGGGCCAGCGCCTCGTTGATGCGCGAGCGCATCAGCGCCCGGTTCGCGTACAGGGGCTTGACGGCGACCTGCGCCTGATCGGCGTTGTCCAGTTGCGGACGCACGTTGGCGCCGTACATGTCGGTGAGCAGGATCACGTAGTCCTTGCCCGCGATCATCTCCGCCTTCTTGATGGCCTCGTCGTTCACGCCGAACCAGTTCGGCACCATTACCAGGCCGGGACGCTTCGCGCTGCTGGCGTCGTCGTAGACCAGCACGCTGTGGAAACGCGTACCGCCCTGCGTCCATTCCACCGGGCGTTGCACCATCTTCGCCTGGGCGGCGAAGGCGAGGCTGGCGAGCAGGAATACGGCGAGACAACGGACGTAACGCATGGCGAAGCCCTCCATCGTGAAGAGTGCGGCCAAGGATGGCCGCCCGTTTGAATTCCGCGTTCACGGACGAACGCAAAAAAACATCAAAGACCGGCTGCGTGCTGCGCGATGCGGCGCTTCAGCGGCACCAGCCGGTCGAGCAGACGCACCCCGAGACCTCGCGCGGCGACCAGCGGTGGCGACTGCCAGGCGTAGATGCGCGCCAGCACGTCGAAACCGCGCGCATCCAGCGTATCGGCGCTGCGGCGCCGACGCGCGTAACGGCGAAGTACGTGTGGCGAGGCAATATCACGCCCGGCTTCGCGGGCGGCACCCAGCACGTCGCAAAGCTCTGCCACGTCGCGCAGTCCGAGGTTCACACCCTGTCCGGCCAGCGGATGCACCGCGTGCGCGGCATCGCCCAACAGCACCAGGCGTTCGGCCTGATAGGTTTCTGCCAATTGCAGCTTGAGCGGGAAAGCCGCGCGTTTCGTGACTGATACGATGCGCCCCAGACGGAAATCGCTGGCGACGCCCAATTCCTGCATGAAGGCCGCGTCGCCCAGTGCCAGCACGCGTAGCGCCTCGTGCTCGGGCAACGACCAGACGACGGAACTGCGCCCGTCCGCCAACGGCAGCAAAGCCAGGGGACCGGTGGGCAGGAAGCGTTGCCACGCCGTCTGCTCGTGCGCCCGCTCGGTCGCGACATGGGCCACCACCGCACGCTGCGCATAGTCGCGACCGCGGGTGGCGATGCCCGCCATTTCGCGCAACGGCGAAGCGGCACCATCGGCGGCCACCACCAGGCGCGCGGACAGGCTTTCCCCATCGGCCAGTTCCAGCGCCACGCGATCTTCGCGCGCCTCGAAGCCACGCACTTCCGCCGGGCACAGGCGACGCACGCCGGCGGCTTCCAGCGCCTGCCACAGCGTCCACTGCACAAGATTGTTCTCAACGATATGACCGAGCAGGTCGCGCCCTTCGTCGGCGGCGTCGAAGCTCACGGCCGCGCCGTTCTCGCCGTCCCACACATGCATGCGCGCGTAGGGTCCGGAGCGCGCGTCGCGGATCGCCGCCCACACACCCAACTTGTCGAGCAAGGCTACGGACGACGGCGCCAGCCCCACTACGCGCAGATCCACCTCGTCGGCCATGCTCCACGGTTGCGGCGCACGCGCCTCCAGCAGGGCGGTGGCGAAGCCCGCGCGCGCCAGCGCCAGCGCTGCGGCGGCGCCCACCATGCCGCCGCCGACCACGGCGACATCCAGCGCGGGCGGGCGGCGGCGTTCGGCAACGGTGCTCATGGCAGGCGCTCCAGTACGGCACGCGGCGGTTCGCCGCGGAAGCCCATGCCATGCCGGGCCAGACGGTCCTGCAGCGGCGCAAAGCGGTCATTGGCGAGGAGTGCCAGCGAGCGCAGCGGCGCAAGCGTCGGCTGTTCGAGGCAGGCAAGGCGCACCAGGCCGTGGCTCATCGCCATCGTGCCCTCGCGATCGGGCGCGCGGCGCACAGCGTAACGTTCCAGCAGGTCCGGCGCGCCGGGATCGTCCGCGGCAGCGACCAGCTCGGCGAGGGTAAGCGCATCGCGCAGGCCCAGGTTGAAACCTTGTGCGCCGATGGGATGCACGGTCTGCGCCGCGTTGCCCACCAGCACCGCGCGCGGGCCGGTGAGCCGCCGCGCAGCCACGCGATGGATGGCATAGGGATGGCGCTTGCCGGGCCGCCTGAGGCGACCCAGCCGCCAGCCGAAACGCAGCTGCGCCAGCGCGACGAAATCGTCGTCGTCCATCGCCGCCACTTCATCGGCCTGTTCCGCGGGCACGGTGAGCACCAGCCCGCAATGCCCTTGCGTCAACGGCAGCAGTGCCACCGGCCCTTGATCGGAAAAGCGCTCGTAGGCGCGGTTCGCGTGCGTGCGTTCGGGAGTGACCGTAGCGACGAACAGGGTTTGCCGGTAATCGAGCCGATCGGCTTCGATACCCAACTGCGCACGCACAAAGGATTCGGTGCCATCGGCGCCCACCAGCAGCGCAGCGTCGATCATGCGCTCGCCGTCGGCGGTGCGGATGCGGGCGCGCCAGCCATCGGCCTGTGCTTCCACCGATTCCAGTTTGGCGGGCGCAAGCCGGGTCAGCCGGTTGCAGGCATCCAGCCGTCGCAGCAGTGCCGCGCCCAGTTCGCGCGCCGGCAATGTCCAGCCCAGGGCATCGACGCCGTGTTTCGCCGCATCGATGCGCGCGCTGCCGAATTCGCCGGCGCGGCTGACATGGATGTGGCGGACCGGGGTGGCTCGCGCAGCCGCATATGGCCACACGCCGATGGCGGACAGGCCGTTGACGGTGGCACGGGCCAGCGCAAGGTTGCGCTCGTCGTAGCTGGGCTGGGCGTCGATGCGCGGTACGGCAGCCTCGACCAGGGTGGCGGCGACGCCGGCGGCGTCCAACGCGATGGCAAGGCTGGCGCCGACCAGGCCGCCACCGACGATCAGCACACTGGCGGCAGGGGATGCAGGGGGATTCATGCACGTGATGATACGCGCCGGCGCATCGGGCTGGCTGCCATGGAGTTGTTCCATATCTCCGCGTGGCCTGCGCCGGGAGCCGCTTTGCATGCAGGACAAGAACGAAGGCACGCGGGAAGAGTCCGGGAATGGACTCGGCTTTTGAGGAGCGAGGCGTGGGCGTCAGTCCACGACCAAGGGATGACGCAGGCACGCGGGCAAACAGACCTGGCCCCTTCGGCCTGCGTTGCCGTGGCCGCCAGGCGACAGCAGGCGGCTTGACCTGCCAGCCACGCAGACACTGCGCCACGCGCCACTACCCGACATCCACGGCGAGGCAACACAGGCTACGTAGAGATATGGAACAGGCTCTTACGCTAAACTATTCGCCTGATTTCAGTTGCGTCGCACGGAGTAATCATGGCAACCACAACGACCCGACGCCTGGCCATCTTCCTGGCCCTGGCCCTGGTGATGGGCGTCACCCGCTTCCATCCTTCGCTGCTGCATCACGCGCTGTGGGATGCCTCGTGGGGCGTGTTCTTCCTCGCCGGCTTCTGGCTTCGCGGCCAGGGCCGCTGGGCCTTCCCGCTGCTGATGGTGGAAGCGGTGCTGGTCGATTATTTCGTCATCACCGGCCTGGGCATCGATTTCTGGAGCCACTACTGCGTGTCGGCGGCTTACTGGTTCCTGATTCCGTCCTATGGCGCGCTGTGGCTGGGCGGCAGCTGGCTGGCGAAACATCAGCACGGCCTCGACCTCACCACGCTGGGCCTTGCCGTTGCGGCACTGCTGGTCGCGGAAGGCGCGTGCTACCTGGTCTCCAACGGCAGCTTCTACTGGATCAGCGCCAGCGTGCCGGCGCCGCGCAGCTTCGGCGCGTGGTTCGCCAACCTCGGCGACTGGTACCTGCCCTTCCTCGAAGGCACCGCCCTCTATGCGGGGCTGGGTGCGGTGGTGCACGTGCTGGCGACGCAGTTGTCGCGCGCTCCACGGCATAGTGGCCACGCGCCGCACTGACGGTGGGCAATCGCCTTTCGAAAATCTACACACGCACCGGTGACGACGGTTCCACTGGCCTCGGCGACGGTTCGCGCGTGCAGAAGGATTCCCCGCGCGTAGCCGCCTATGGCACCGTGGACGAACTCAACAGCACCGTTGGCATGGTGCTCGCCAGCACGGGCGTGGACGAAGCCGTGCGCGAGGCGCTGACGCAGGTCCAGCACGAGCTGTTCGACCTCGGCGGCGAGCTGTGCATCCCCGGCATGGCGATGATCGAGGATGCCGATATCGCGCGACTCGAAGCCATACTGGACACCTTCAACGAACCGCTGCCGCCGCTCAAGGATTTCATCCTGCCCGGCGGGGGCATGGCGGCCTCCTGCTGCCACCTGGCGCGTACCGTGTGCCGCCGTGCGGAACGCGAGGTGATCGCGCTGCGCCGCGTGGAGCCCGAGGTGCGCCCGCAGACGCAGCGTTATCTCAACCGTCTCTCCGACCTGCTGTTCGTGCTCTGCCGGGTGCTCGCCCGCGCCGGCGGCCACGGCGAAGTGCTGTGGCAGCACGAGCGGCGGCGCAAGCCTGCCGCCAGCTGAAGCCCCCGCATGCTGCGGCTGTATACCCATGCCGCCTGCCTGCGGCACGACAATGGCCCCGGTCATCCCGAGACGCCGGCCCGACTGACTGCGGTGCTGCGCGCACTCGACCACGATCGATACGCCGCGCTGGATCGCGTCGAGGCGCCGCGCGCCAGCCGCGAGCAACTCCTGCGCGTGCACACGGCAGCCCATGTCGAACGCATGCTCGCCGCCGTGCCCGAAGGCGAAACGCAGCGGCTGGACGAAGACACCGCGCTGTCGCCCGGCTCTGCCGAAGCCGCCCTGCGTGCCGCCGGCGCCACGGTGGCGGCGGTGGATGCCGTGCTCGATGGCGGCCATGTGCGCAGGGCGTTCTGCGCGGTGCGGCCGCCCGGCCACCACGCCACGCACGAGCAGGCGATGGGTTTCTGTCTGTTCAACAATGTGGCAGTCGCTGCGGCGCACGCGCTGGCAGCGCACGGACTGAAGCGAGTGGCGATCGCCGACTTCGACGTACACCACGGCAACGGCACGCAGGACATCTTCTGGCGCGAACCGCGCGTGCTGTTCGCTTCCAGCCACCAGATGCCGCTGTACCCGGGCACCGGGCACCCTGAGGAACGGGGCGCGGGCAACATCTTCAACCGGCCGCTGTCCGCCGGCGACGGCCCCTACCTGTTCCGTGAACTGTGGGATGGCGACCTGTTGCCACGTCTGCACGCGTTCAAACCGCAGCTCGTCCTGGTCTCGGCGGGCTTCGACGCGCACCAGCGCGACCCGATAGGTAACCTGTGCCTGGGCAGCGAGGACTACGCCTGGATCACCGCGAAACTGGTCGACGTGGCGAACCGCCATGGGGATGGGCGGCTGGTCTCCACGCTGGAGGGGGGCTACGACCTTGCCGCCCTGGCCGCCAGCGCGGCGGCGCATGTCGAGGCATTGATGGAGTAGGAGCGCATCCTGTGTGCGAATGCTCTCTCCCTGACCGAAGCACCCAAGCCATCGCGCACAGGATGCGCTCCTACGCCGGTTCGAAGTCCAGCGCCAGCGAGTTGATGCAGTAACGCAAGCCGGTGGGCCGCGGGCCGTCAGGGAACAGGTGGCCAAGATGCGAGCCGCAATGCGCGCACCGCACCTCGGTTCGATGCACCCCGTGACTTTCGTCGTCGTGGTTGGATACCGCGGCCGGGATCAATGGCTGCCAGAAGCTGGGCCATCCGGAACCGGAGTCGTACTTGCTGTCCGAACCGAACAAGGCGCTGCGGCAGGCCACGCACACATAGATTCCCTCGGCATGGTGGCGGTACCACTTGCCGCTGAAAGGCGGCTCGGTGGCCGAGCAACGACATACCGCGTACTGTTCGGGGCTCAAATCGGCACGCCACTCCGCTTCGCTCCTGACCAACCCGGGTTCGTTCATGACTGAATCCTCGTTGCCGGCGGCAGCCTCGCGTCTGCCTGACCTGGGGTGTTTCTGCTAGTTTTACCGACCTCACTGCCGCCGGGTTTCCATCGTGACGCGCAAGCTTCCTCCACGCCGCCTGCTGGCCGTTGCCGCCGCCCTTGCCCTGATCGGGGGCCCGGTCGAAGCCGGCAGCGCCGGGCCACACCGCGGCTACACGCTGGACGGCAGCGAGCCGGCTTGCCCGCTGGGTTCCTTCACCTGCCCGCCACGCCCGTACAACTACGTGATGTGCCGGCCCAACGCCATGCTGGAGTTCTACGACCCCACCCTGAGCAAGGACAACACCGTCCGCGACACGAGCAAGACCTACGTGTGGGCCAAGCACGTGGACAGCTCCGACCAGACGGTCTATCACCTGTCCGGCGACGTGCGCCTGGACAGGGCCGATCAACGGCTGCAGGCGGACACGGTTGACTACAACCAGGACACCGCCGACTACGATGCGCGCGGCAACGTGCGCTACCAGGACTACTCGCAGCTGATGTCCGCCACGCATGCGCGGGGCAACGACGCCTCCGGCATCGGCATCGCCGACGACGTGCGCTACCAGATGCTGAATTCGCGTGGCAACGGCGTGGCCCGCCAAGGGCAGGAACTCGACGCCCAGCACACCCGCTACACGCAGGCCACCTATTCCACCTGCGACATCGGCCACCACCTCTGGGAATTCCAGGGCAAGACCATCACCGTGGACAAGGTCAACGGCGTGGGCGTGGCGCGCGACGCGACCTTCCGCGTCGGCAACGTGCCGCTGCTCTACCTGCCCTGGTTCAGCTTCCCGGTGGACAACCGGCGCAAGACCGGCTTCCTGTATCCGACCATCGGCCACAGCAGCCGCTCGGGCTTCTTCCTCAGCACGCCGTATTACCTGAACCTGGCGCCGAACTACGACGCCACGCTGGACCCGCGCATCTACACCACGCGCGGCTTCATGCTGGATACCGAATTCCGCTACCAGCTGCCTGGCAGCATCGGCACGATGGACGTGGAATACCTGCCGAACGACCATGGCCCGACCGATCCAGACACCACCGCCAACACCGCGGGCACGAACCGCTACCGCTACACCATCAAGGACACCACCCACCTGTGGGGAAGCTGGAATTTCAGCACCTCGATCGACCGCAGCTCGGACAACAACTTCTTCTACGACTTCGGCAACCAGATGGGCGGCACGCCGATCTACATCCTCACCTCCACCGCCCAGGTCGCCGGTGGCGGCAAGTGGGGAGATGTGTCGTGGTCCACCGCGGTGGGCGGTGCCGCCTACCAGAACATGAACCCGTTCCTCACGGACGCGTCGCTGCCGTACCGCGCGCTACCGTACGGCAATTTCAACCTCGACTGGCCGATCAACAACTGGCTGGAATTCGGCATGGCCAACCAGTTCGTGGCGTTCCGCAAGCCGGGCTACGTGGAAGGCAGCCGCGAAGACCTGCAGCCTTACCTGGCCGCCGACTTCGGCACCTCCGCCTGGTTCGTTCGCCCGCGCGTGGAATGGCGCTACACCGACTACCAGCTCAGTGCCGGCTACCAGCAGTACGGCTACTACGGCCTGCTGGGCAGCGGCACGGCCACACCGTTCACGCAGCAATCGCCCAGCCGTTCGCTGCCCATCGTCAGCGTGGACAGCGGCCTGGTATTCGACCGCAATACGTCGCTGTTCGGTGAGGACTACACGCAGACGCTGGAGCCACGGCTTTACTACCTGTACGTGCCGTACCGCAACCAAAACAACATGCCGCTGTTCGACAGCAGCCTGATGACGTTCGACTACTGGCAGCTGTTCTCCACCAACCAGTTCGCTGGCGCCGATCGCCAGATGAACGCGAACAACCTCACCGCGGCCATCACCACCCGCCTGCTCGACGACAGCGGTGTGGAACGGCTGTCGGCCAGCTTCGGCCAGATCCGCTACTTCACCCCGCAAGAAGTGCAGATGCCGAACAGTACGAACACCGTGTCGCCGGCCACCGACTGGAGCGGATCGGCCTACGTGGCCCAGTTGAACCTGCAGCTCAACGACCGCTGGCGCGCCAGCAGTTCCTACCAGTGGGATCCGAACACCCGCAATACCGACATGGCCATGTTCCAGTTGCAGGGACGGTTGGGCCTCGACGGCATCGTCAACTTCGCCTACATCTACCGCACCGGGCTGATGGAACAATACAGCGTCTCGGCGGTCTACCCCGTGTCCGATCGCTGGCGCCTGATCGGCGCCTGGACGTATGCGGAACCGGTCAAGGGCGTGGTCAACCCGCTCAAGGGCACCATCGAGGCCTTGGCCGGCGTGGAATACGACAGTTGCTGCGTCACCCTGCGACTGGTCGATCGCAGTTACGTGAACCAGGGTTACTACGGCGTCGCCGCCCCCATCACGGGGACTCCAGGCAACCTGCGCGACAACGCCATCATGTTCGAAGTCATCTTCAAGGGCCTGGGCTCGACCAGCAGCCAGATCGACCCGCTACTGCGCCGTGATATTCTCGGCTATCAATAATCCGCTGTATCTCACTCTTGGCTGCTCCCTGATGAAGCGTTTTCTCGCCCCGCTCCTGTCCACCCTCGTGTTCGCGCTCGCATTGCCCGCGCAAGCCCAATTGCTGCCCAACGCCGGCGCTGGTGCACCCGTGTCCTCGAACACACTGGACCGCATCGTGGCGGTGGTGAACGAAGATGTGGTCTTGCAGAGTGAACTGGACAACGCGGTGCGTTCCGTCCAGCAGCAATACGCCAGCCAGCCCGGCCAGCTGCCGCCGCTGAACGTGCTGCAGCAGCAGGTGCTGGACCGCCTGATCCTGATGAAGCTGCAATTGCAGAAGGCCGACGACCAGGGCGTGCACGTCTCCGACGCGCAAGTCGACCAGGCCGTGGCCCAGGTGGCCCAGCAGAACAAGATGAGTCCCGACCAGTTGCGCTCCGAAGTCGAGCACACCGGGCAGGACTTCGGCTCCTTCCGCCAGCAGCTGGCCGACCAGCTCACCGTGCAGCAGCTGCATCAGAGCGTGGTGCACGACTCGGTGTCGGTCACCGACAGCGAGATCGACAACCTGCTCAACAGCCCCACGTACAAGGCTGGCGAGATCCATCTGGCACACATCCAGATCAGCATTCCCAGCGGTGCCGACGCTGCCGCAATCCAGGCCGCTGCAGCCAAGGCCGAACAGGCGCTCGATGCGATCAAGGGCGGCATGGACTTCCACGCCGCAGCGATCCGCTACTCCGACGCACCCGACGCACTGGATGGCGGCGACCTCGGCTGGCGCCGCATGGACGAAATCCCGCCTGCCTTCGCCGACACCGTGGCCAACATGAAGTCCGGCGACGTCAGCTCCGCGTTGCGCGGCCCTACCGGCTTCCACATCATCAAGCTGGTCGGCCAGCGCGAACCGTCGAAGCAGATCGTCACCGAATACCACGCGCGCCAGATCCTGCTCAAGCCGAGCGAACTGATGACGGCCGACCAGGTCGAGCAGAAGGCGCAGGAGCTGTACGAGCAGATCGCCAACAAGCACGCGGACTTCGCCAAGCTGGCCAAGGACAACTCCAAGGACGACACCACCGCCAACGTCGGCGGCGACATGGGCTGGTTCGCGCAACAGGCATGGGGTGCCGCCGTGGCGCAGCAGCTCAGCCAGCTGAAGGACAACGAGGTCTCGAAGCCGTTCCAGGCCGGCGACGGCAACTGGGACATCCTGCAGTTGCTGGGTACGCGCCAGAGCGACCTCACCAGCCAGATGGCACGCGACCAGGCTCGCCAGGCCATCGGCAACCGCAAGGCCGAGCAGGCCTACGAGGACTTCTTGCGCGACCTGCGCGCGAACGCCTACATCCAGGTGCTGGTGCCCGAGCTGCGCGACGACACCAACACGCCGGCCGGGGCCGGAAAGACCTCCTGACCGGGAGCCACGGGCATGACCCTCCCGCGGCTCGCCGTCACTGCTGGTGAGCCGGCTGGCGTCGGCCCGGAATTGATCGCTCAACTGGCTGCCACGCCGCTGGCAGCCGACCTGGTGGCAATCACCGACCGTGATCTGCTCGTCCGCGCCGCTGCACGATGTGACTTGCGCATCACCCTGGCCGATGACGACGGCTCGCCCCGCGAGCAACGGGCGCCCGGCAGCCTGCGTGTGCGCCATGTGCCGCTGGGTGCCGAGGAAATCCCCGGCCGGCCCGACCCGCGCAACGCGGACCACGTGCTCGCCACGCTGACCGAGGCCGCCAATGGTTGCACGGCAGGCCGCTACACCGCCGTGGTTACCGCACCGTTGCAGAAGGCCGCGATCAACGAGGCCGGAATCCGTTTCAGCGGCCATACCGAATTCTTCGCCGAGCACGCCCACGCCGACGTGGTCATGATGCTGGCCAGCCCGGAACTGCGTGTGGCGCTGGCCACCACCCACCTGCCGCTGGGCGCGGTGCCAGCCGCCATCACGCGCACATCGCTGGAGCGCACGCTGCGTATCCTGCACGCGGAGCTGCGCGGGAAATTCGACATTGCCGTACCGCGCATCGCCGTGCTGGGTCTCAACCCGCATGCGGGCGAAAGTGGCCATCTTGGCCGCGAGGAACTGGACACCATCATCCCGCTGCTCGATAGGCTGCGCGCCGAAGGCATGATGTTGATCGGCCCGCTGCCCGCCGACACCGCCTTCGTGCCCGCGCAGCGCGCGCGCTACGACGCCGTGCTGGCGATGTACCACGACCAGGCCCTGCCGGTGCTCAAGAGCGAGGCCTTCGACCGCACCGTCAACCTTACCCTCGGCCTGCCCTTCATCCGCACCTCGGTCGACCATGGCACCGCGCTGGATCTTGCCGGCACAGGTCGCGCCGACCCGTCCAGCCTGATCGCCGCCGCGAACATGGCATTGGAACTCGTGGCGCGCCGCGGCACTCATCCATCCTCTTCCCCTTGGGGAGAGGAACGAGGTGAGGGGCCAATCTTGCGAAAAACGCCATGAACCACACCCCCGCCCGCCCCAAGAAAAGCTTCGGCCAGCACTTCCTGCACGACCGTCGCTACATCGACGACATCGTCCGCGCCATTGCGCCACGTGCCGGCGATTTCCTGGTGGAAATCGGCCCTGGCGAGGGTGCGCTCACGCTGCCGCTGCTGGCGTCCGCGGGTTCGCTCACCGCCATCGAGCTGGACACCGACCTGATCCCTGCGCTGAAAGAGCGCGCGGCCAGCGTGGGCGAACTGGCGGTGATCCACGCCGACGTACTCAAGGTGGATTTCGCCGCGCTGGCACACCGCCATGGCGTGGAACGCCTGCGCATCGCCGGCAACCTGCCCTACTACATCTCCAGCCCCATCCTGTTCCACTGCGTCGAGCATGCGTCCGCCATCGAAGACATGCACTTCATGCTGCAGAAGGAAGTGGTGGACCGCATGGCCGCCGACCCCGGCAGCAAGGTCTACGGGCGCCTGTCGGTGATGTTGCAACTGGCCTGTCGCGTGGTGCCGCTGTTCGAGGTGCCCCCGGAAGCGTTTCGGCCGCCCCCGAAGGTGGACTCCGCGGTGGTGCGCGTGGTACCGCTGGCCCCGCACGAACGCCACGATGCCGACCCCGCGCTCCTGCACGACGTGGTGAAGGCCGCCTTCGGTCAGCGTCGCAAGACGCTGGCCAATGCGCTCCGGCAACTGCTCGATGCCGAAGCGATCCGCGATGCGGACGTGGATCCCAGGGCGCGCGCCGAAACCCTTGCGCCGGAAGATTTCGTGCGATTGGCGAAACGCCTCGCCATGCGCTGAGCCACCTGCTCGCTGCGCGAACCGGCGTTCGCCCTTACAATTGCCGCATGAGCGAAAACAATCCCTACACGATCGACGTGCAGGTCAGCACCCGTTTCGTCCCCGACCAGTCCCGCCCCGACGACAACCGCTATGCGTTTGCCTACACCATCATCCTGCGCAACACCGGCGATGTGCCGGCACAGTTGCTGACCAGGCATTGGGTCATCACCGACGCCAACGGCAAGGTGGAAGAGGTGCGCGGCGACGGCGTGGTGGGCGAACAGCCATGGATGCGCCCGGGCGACGATTACGAATACACCTCCGGCGCAGTGCTGGAAACGCCAGTGGGCATCATGGGCGGCAGTTACCAGATGCTGGCTGACGACGGCACCCGCTTCGACGCGCCGATCCCGCCGTTCACGCTCGCCATACCGCGCACGTTGCACTGATGGCCACTTACGCGATCGGCGACGTGCAGGGCTGCTACCCGGAACTGCAGCGCCTGCTCGACAAGCTGCATTTCGACCCGGCGGCCGACAAACTGTGGTTCTGCGGCGACCTGGTGAACCGCGGCGGCGAATCGCTGGCCACGCTGCGGTTGATCCACGGTCTGCGCGAACACTGCATCGTCACCCTGGGTAACCACGATCTCAGCCTCCTGGCGATCGCGCTGCGCAAACCCGAGGCGCAGGCCAAGGTGAATGCCGAGTTGCGCGAAGTGCTGTTCGCCGAAGACGCGCCCGTGCTGTTCGACTGGCTGCGCTCGCAAAAACTGCTGCATCACGACGAGCAGCTCGGCTGGACGATGATCCACGCCGGCCTCGCACCTACGTGGACCCTGCGCCAGGCGCAGAAGGCCGCGCAGGAGGTGGAGCGCGAGCTCTCCAGCCCGCGTCACCCACGCATCCTGCGCAACCTGTTCGGCAACCGACCGGCTGGTTGGTCGAGCCGCCTGCAAGGGCTGGATCGCCATCGCGCCACCATCAATCTGCTGACCCGCATGCGCTACTGCGACGTCAACGGCCGTATCGACTTCGAGAGCAAGGATATGCCGGGCACGCAGCGACCCGGACTGTATCCGTGGTTCGAGGTACCGGGGATGCGTCGCCGCGAGACGCGCATCGTCTGCGGGCACTGGTCCGCGCTCGGCCGCTTCGCGGGCCTCGGCGTGTTTGCCATCGACACCGGCTGCGTGTGGGGCGGCCAGCTCACCGCACTGCGGCTGGACGGCGAGGAGCCGCAATACATCACCGTCGCCGCCGAGCCGCACCGCAAGCGCATACCTGGCGCGGACTGATCGCGTGCTAGCTTGACGACTCCCTCCTCAGGAGTCGTCGCAATGGAACACCAAGGCACCGTAGCCCGGCAGTTCGGATCGCAGGCGCAGGCTTATCTGGCCAGCTCCGTGCATGCACAGGGCCGCGACCTTGGCCAGCTCGCCGAGCTCGCCGCACGCGTGGCCGCCAACGGCGCGGCGCTCGATCTCGGTTGCGGCGCGGGCCATGCCAGCTTCGCGATGGCGCCGTACGCCGCGGAGGTTGTGGCTTACGACCTTTCGCACGGCATGCTTGATGTGGTGACCCAAGCAGCCGCTGCACGGGGCCTGGCATCCGTGCGCGTACAGCACGGCCCTGCCGAACGGTTGCCGTTCGCCGACGGCAGCTTCGACCTCGTAGCCAGTCGCTACAGCGCCCATCACTGGAACGATCCCGCGGCTGCACTGCGCGAAGCCGCGCGCGTGCTCGCACCCAGCGGTACCTTGTGCCTGATCGACGTGGTGGGTCCACAAGGCCCACATGCGACTTTGCTGGACAGTCACTTGCAGACGCTGGAACTGTTGCGCGACACCTCGCATGTGCGCGACTACAGTCGCGCCGAATGGCGCGCCATGCTCGCCGACGCCGGCTTCGCATTGCAGGACGAACACGACTGGCGGCTGGACATCGGCTTCTCCAGTTGGCTGGCGCGCATGCGCACCCCGCCTGTGCTGGAGGCAGCGATCCGGCAATTGCTCGCCCATGCACCCGACGAGGTGCTTGCCCATTACCAGGTCGATCCGGCGACGCTGGACTTCAAGCTCGAATCGGCGATGTTCGTGGCGGCACGGACGAACTGACCTCTACCGTAGATCAGCAATGAAAAACGGCCGGGTCGCCCCGGCCGTTTTCTTCATGTCCGCCTTCGGTCAGTTCAACTGGCCATGGCAATGCTTGTATTTCTTGCCCGATCCGCAGGGACAGGGATCGTTGCGGCCCACGCGCGGCCCGTCGGGCTGCTGCGGTTGCATGGCACCGGCCGGATCGGCACCCAGCGCCAACATATCGGGGGCACCACCGCCGCTGGCCATCATCTGGCGCTGCAGGCGCTCGGCGAGGCGCTGCTGTTCGGCCTCCATCGCGGCGACTTCCTCTTCGCTGCGGATGCGGATGCGTGCCAGCATCTGCACCACTTCGCCCTTGATGCGATCGAGCATTTCCGAGAACAGGCCAAACGATTCGCGCTTGAAGGCCTGCTTGGGGTCCTGCTGCGCATAGCCCACCAGATAGATGCCCTGGCGCAGGTAGTCCATGTTTGCCAGATGCTCCTTCCAGGCGTTGTCCACCACGGTGAGCATGATGTGCTTTTCCAGAGCGCGCATGGTTTCGGCGCCGATCTGCGCCTCCTTGGCCTGGAACAGCTGGTCCACGCCTTCGCGCACGTGTTCGAGGATCATCCCCGCATCGACTTCCTTCTGCTGCTCCAGCCAGTGCGGCAGATCCAGCGAGAGGCCGAACTTGCCTTCCAGCTCGCGGTCGAGAGCGGGGACATCCCACTGCTCGTCGATGCTGTCCGGTGGCACATGGCCGCGCACGATGCTCTCGACCACGTCGTGGCGGACATCGGCCACAGTGGCGGAAACATCTTCGCCTTCCAGCAGTTCGTCGCGCTGGCGGTAGATCACCTTGCGCTGGTCGTTGGCGACGTCGTCGAATTCGAGCAGGTGCTTGCGGATGTCGAAGTTGTGCTGCTCGACTTTGCGCTGCGCCTTCTCGATCTGGCGGCTGATCATGCGGTCTTCCAGCGCGTCGTTTTCCTTCATGCCGAAGCGCTTCATCCAGCGGATCAGGCCCTCGCCGCCAAAGATGCGCAGCAGGTTGTCTTCCAGCGACAGGAAGAAGCGCGAGGAGCCCGGGTCGCCCTGGCGGCCGGAACGGCCACGCAGCTGGTTGTCGATGCGGCGCGACTCGTGGCGTTCGGTGCCGATGATGTGCAGGCCGCCGGCGGCGAGCACCTGCTCGTGCAGCTTCTTCCAGTCGGCCTTGACGCGGGCGCGTTCGATCTCGGAGGCCTCTGCCGGCAACGCCGCCAGCGCAGCCTCCAGGCTGCCGCCGAGCACGATGTCGGTGCCGCGGCCAGCCATGTTGGTGGCGATGGTGACTGCGCCCGGTGCGCCGGCCTGCGCCACGATGTGCGCCTCGCGCTCGTGCTGTTTGGCGTTGAGCACCTCATGCGGGATTTTCTGCGCACGCAACTGGCCGGACAGCAGCTCGGACACCTCGATCGAGGTGGTGCCCACCAGCACGGGCTGGCCGCGCTTGTGGCAGTCCTTGATGTCCTCGATCACCGAGTTGTACTTGGCCTGCTGGCCGAGGAAGACCAGGTCCGCGTTGTCCTTGCGGATCATCGGCTTGTGGGTGGGGATCACCACCACTTCCAGGCCGTAGATGCTCTGGAACTCGAACGCCTCGGTGTCGGCTGTGCCGGTCATGCCGGCCAGCTTCTTGTACATGCGGAACAGGTTCTGGAAGGTCACCGTGGCCAGCGTCTGGTTCTCGCGCTGGATCGGCACACCTTCCTTCGCCTCCACTGCCTGGTGCAGGCCATCCGACCAGCGGCGGCCCGGCAAGGTGCGGCCGGTGAATTCGTCGACGATGATCACCTCGCCGTCGCGCACGATGTAGTCCACGTCGCGCTGGTAGATCGCGTTGGCGCGCAGCGCAGCGTTGAGGTGGTGCACTACGGCAAGGTTCTTGGAGTCGTACAGGCCGCTGTCTTCGCTGATGACGCCGGCTTCGCGCAGCAGCTCGTCGGCGTGCTGCATGCCGTCCTCGGAAAGGTGCACCTGCTTCTGCTTTTCGTCGACCCAGAAGTCGCCCTCGCCCTCCTCTTCCTTCTGGCGGACCATGCGCGGCACGATCTTGTTCACCGCGATGTAGAGCTGCGGCGAATCCTCGGCCGGCCCGGAAATGATCAGCGGTGTACGCGCCTCGTCGATCAGGATCGAGTCCACTTCGTCGACGATGGCGTAGTTGAGGCCGCGCTGGTAGCGCTGCTCCTTGCTGAGCGCCATGTTGTCGCGCAGGTAGTCGAAGCCGAATTCGTTGTTGGTGCCGTAGGTAATGTCGGCGGCGTAGGCCTTGTGCTTGTCCGCGTGATCCATACCGGGCCACACCACGTCGGTGGTAAGGCCGAGGAAGCTGTACAGCTTGCCCATCTGCGCCGAGTCGCGGCGGGCGAGGTAGTCGTTCACGGTGACCACGTGCACGCCCTTGCCTGCCAGCGCATTGAGGTACACCGGCAGCGTGCCCACCAGGGTCTTGCCCTCGCCGGTACGCATCTCGGCGATCTTGCCCTGGTGCAGCACCATGCCACCGATCATCTGCACGTCGTAGTGACGCATGCCCAGCACGCGCTTGGCACCTTCGCGCACCACCGCGAAAGCCTCCGGCAACAGCTTGTCCAACGATTCCCCGTCGGCGACGCGCTGCTTGAACTCCGCGGTCTTGCCGCGCAGTGCTTCATCGCTCAACTTCTCGAATTCGGGTTCCAGCGCATTGATGCGCACCACGATGCGCGACAGCTGGCGCAGCACGCGGTCGTTGCGGCTGCCAAAAATGCTGGTGAGGACGCGATTAAACATCGATCTTCCGAATGGCGTGGACAAAAGGTTGCGCCTTGGCGCAAACCAAACGGGCATGGTACTACACGGGCCCGGGTGGCATGCGCGGTGGCCGTCCCGGCATGGCGGCGGCGGCGTACGGATTCAAGAGCATGGGACGGGTATCATCAGCGCATCGTTCCCTCCTGGAGCCACCGGCCCATGTCCCGCGCCGCCCCATCCCGTGGTCCGCAAGCTCTCGAAGCCTGCGGATCCTTCGCAAGCCTTGCCAACAAGGCCGCTGCGCTGGACGCGATGGACCGTGCGCTGCGCCAGACCCTGCCGTTGCCACTGCGCGAAGAGGTGCGCTTTGCCAACCTGCGCGGCGGGCGCCTGTTGTTCCTCGCCAGTTCGCCTGCCTGGGCCACACGGCTGCGCCTGCTGCAGGCGCAGATTCTCGCCGCGGCACGAAGCCTGGATATCCGCGCCGAAACCATCGGCATCAAGGTGAGCCCGCTGCCGCACATCGAGCCCGAGCCCGAACGCATGCGTACACTGTCGCCATCGGCAGCCGGTCACCTGCGCGCCGCGGCCGCGGCTACGGCCGATCCCGAATGGAAGGAGTTGTTCGGCAAGCTGGCAAGGCTGGCCAAGCCTGGCGAATGATTTTTCGACCATCCCTGAGCGCATGGAGCAAATGGGAGGCCATGCATGGCATATAGCCTTGCGATCGTCCTGATCGCGAGGATCAAACGGGCGGCCATCCATGGCCGTACTCTTCAACAAGTGCTTCCCAGACAAAAAAAGCCGCCGCATTGTGGGATGCGGCGGCTTTGCTTCTTGTCCGTTGACTGTTGCGATGCGCGCTATCAGATCGCCTGCGCGGGATGCGCGTAGGAGATCGGCGAAGTGGCCGGATCGTCCTGGTAGCTGGCCTCTTCCCAGGCCGAGGCATCGGCCATCAAGGTGCGCAGCAGCTTGTTGTTGAGCTCGTGGCCGGACTTGTGCGCACTGTAGGCACCGATCAGGCTATGGCCGAGCAGGTAGAGATCGCCGATGGCATCGAGGATCTTGTGCTTGACGAACTCGTCCTCGTAGCGGAGGCCGTCCTCGTTGAGCACCCGGTAGTCGTCCAGCACCACGGCGTTGTCCATCGAGCCGCCCAGCGCAAGGTTGTGTTCGCGCAGCATCTCGATGTCGCGCATGAAGCCGAAGGTGCGCGCGCGGCTCACTTCCTTCACGAACGAGGTGGTGGAGAAGTCGATCTCGGCGCGCGAGGTGCGCTTGCTGATGATCGGATGGTTGAATTCGATCGAGAAGCCGACCTTGAATCCGTCGAACGGCTCGAAGCTGGCCCACTTGTCGCCTTCCTGCACCTTCACCGGCTTCTTGATGCGGATGAAGCGCTTGGCGACGTTCTGCTCCTCGATGCCTGCGGACTGCAGGAGGAACACGAAGGGACCCGCGCTGCCGTCCATGATGGGAACTTCGGGAGCCGACAAATCCACGTAGGCATTGTCGATGCCGAGGCCCGCCATTGCCGAGAGCAGATGCTCGACCGTGGCAACACGCACGTCGCCGTTGACCAGCGTGGTGGAGAGCCGGGTGTCGCCCACATTGTCGTGGCGTGCGCGAATATCCACCGGCGGATTGAGATCCGTGCGGCGGAACACGATGCCGGTGTTGGGTGCGGCAGGGCGCAAGGTCATGTACACCTTGTCGCCGGTGTGCAAGCCCACGCCGGTGGCGCGGATGATGTTCTTGAGCGTGCGCTGCTTGATCATTGTCGTTGGTACCTGCCAAAGAGCAGCCAATTCGGTGGCGGATGCTAACACAGTTTTAACCAGCTGCAATAGCAAACCGTACCGTACAGTCTGGTCGAGTCATCGCGCATCCCCATCCCGAGGCGCGCTTCACGAAACATGTCCAGCCACACCATGGGCATGGATGCGACACGCCACCCCGGTCCGGGACGGGAATTCCGGCACCGGGGCAACGGATCGACCAATCCGGGCTTTCGCCCGGGGCAGCGGATCATGCGCATCCCTGTCGCACTGTCTGGCAGGGTCCAGCCCCAAACGCATCACTTTGCCATTCGCTTACAGCCATGGCGCCATGTCAAGCCTGGACCCACCTTTCACGTTTCAGCTCTGACCAATTCGGCAGGCGTTCGTTCAACTCCTTATTAACAAGCCATTGGCGCCCGATACAGGCGCCTGTGCTTCAGTCGGCCTGACGACGCAGGAAAGCCGGAATGTCCAGGTAGTCCAGCCCGTTGTCCTGGCCCTTGGCCGGCGCTTCGCTGCGCGGATTGGCGCTGAACACCGGTTCCGGCTGGGCATAATCGACCACTTCGTTGCCGGTGCCGGTACGCAACACCACCGGGCGCGGGCGCTGGCGCATCTCGACCTGCCGGGCCTCCACCGCACGCACGCTCTGGCGCGCCGGGGCGCGGTTGAGGCCGGTGGCGACCACGGTCACGCGCACTTCGTCCTTCAGCTCCGGATCGAGCGAGGTGCCGATCACCACGGTGGCATCTTCGCTGGCGAAGTCGTTGATGACGCGGCCGATCTCGTCGAACTCGCGCATGGTGAGGTTGGGACCGGCGGTGACGTTGACCAGGATGCCGCAGGCGCCGTTGAGGTTGACGTCTTCCAGCAGCGGGTTCTTGATCGCCTGCTCCGCCGCGGCCTGGGCGCGGTCATCGCCACTGGCGACGCCGGTGCCCATCATGGCGAGGCCCATTTCGCTCATCACGGTGCGCACGTCGGCGAAGTCGACGTTGATCAGGCCCGGCGCAGTGATGAGGTCGGCGATGCCCTGCACCGCACCCTGCAGCACGTTGTTGGCGGCCTTGAACGCGTTGACGAGGGTGACTTCGCGGCCCAGCACACTGATCAGCTTCTCGTTCGGCACGGTGATCAGCGAGTCGACATGCTGCGAGAGGTCTTCGATGCCCTTCTGGGCGACCTGCATGCGGCGGCGTCCTTCAAACGGGAACGGCTTGGTGACCACGGCCACGGTGAGGATGCCCTTCTCCTTGGCCAGCTGCGCCACCACCGGCGCAGCGCCAGTGCCGGTGCCGCCACCCATGCCGGCGGTGATGAACACCATGTCGGCGCCTTCCAGCATCGCCTCGATGCGCTCGCGATCCTCCAGCGCGGCCTGACGGCCGACCTCGGGATTGGCACCCGCGCCCAGGCCCTTGGTGACATTGGAACCCAGCTGCAGGTGGGTGCGCGAGTTGCAACTGCTCATCGCCTGCGCGTCGGTGTTGGCGACGATGAACTCCACGCCTTCGATGTTGGCGTTGATCATGTGCGCCACGGCATTGCCGCCACCGCCGCCGACGCCGATGACCTTGATGACTGCATTTGGTGCGAGTTTCTCGATCAGTTCAAACATTTCCCGTCCTCCAGAGTTGTTGTCGTTGTAACCATGGATGCAACTCCTGTTGCTCCATGGTGGTGGGCGGCTGACCTGCCGCCCGCGGCCGCGCTTCCTGCGTTGCCAAAACCTCGCCCTTCCAGCGGATGCCTACCGGCGCCGCGCTAGAAGTTCTTCTTGAACCAACTGCTCCACTTGCCGAGCACGCCGCCGACCTGGCCGAGCGAGCTGCCGCCGCCGCGCACCGGCGCGTTGTGGCGCGAGGCGTGCAGCAGCAAGCCGGCGCCAGTGGAATACAGCGGACTGGCGATGACTTCGCCGAGGCCGCTGATTTCCTGCGGCACGCCGAGGCGCACCATCTTGTGGAAGATCTCCTCGGCCAGTTCCAGCGCACCTTCCATCTGCGCGGCGCCGCCCGTGAGCACGACGCCGGCCGCCACCAGGCTGTCGTAGCCAGAGCTGCGCAGCTTGTCCTGCACCATCTCGAAGATTTCCTCGTAGCGCGCCTGCACGCTCTGCGCCAGCGCCTGCCGCGCCAGACGGCGCGGCGGGCGGTCGCCCACGCTGGGCACCTGGATGGTTTCGTCGGCATGCGCCAGCCCGGTCAGCGCGCAGGCGTACTTGATCTTGATCTCCTCCGCGTGCGCGGTCGGCGTCTGCACCGCATAGGTGATGTCGCCGGTGATCTGGTCGCCACCGATCGGCAGCGAGGCGGTGTAGCGGATCGAACCCTGCGTGTAGATCGCGATGTCGGTGGTGCCGGCACCGATGTCGACCAGGCACACGCCGAGCTCGCGCTCGTCGGGCGTGAGCACCGCCCGCGCACTGGCCAGTGCGGATGGCACCAGTTCGTCCACCGACAGGCCGCAACGCTGGATGGATTTGGTGATGTTCTGCACCGCCGCCGCCGCGCCGGTGACCAGGTGCACGTTCGCCTCCAGCCGCACGCCGCTCATGCCGACCGGCGAACGGATGCCGTCCTGGCCGTCGATGCGGTATTCCTGCGACTCCTTGTAGAGCACCTTGCGGTCGGCCGGGATCGCCACCGCGCTGGCGGCCTCCAGCACCTGGTCGAGGTCGTCCGCGGTCACCTCGCGCTCGCGGATCGCCGCGTTGCCGTGCGAGTTGCGGGTTTCCAGGTGGCTACCGGAGATCGAGGCGGTGACGGCGCGGATGTCGCAACCAGCCATCAGCTCCGCCTGTTGCACGGCCTGCTGGATCGAGTGCACGGTGGACTCGATGTCCACCACCATGCCCTTGCGCAGACCGCGCGAGACATGGGTGCCCATGCCGATCACGGTGATTTCCTCACCCGGTTCGTATTCGCCCACGATGGCGGTCACCTTCGAGGTGCCGATATCGAGGCCCACCACCAGTTGCTTGTCGTTGCGAGTCTTCATGGGCATGGCGTTCTCAGGAGCGTCGCGTGGTGGCGGGCTTGGCGACGGCGGGTGCCTGTTCCGGCCAGCGCACGGCGAAACCGTTGGTGTAGCGAAGGTCGGCGTAGACGAAACCGTCGGTGTGGCCAGCCATCATTTGCGGGTAGACATCCAGGAAGCGGCGCAGGCGGTCGCCGGCAAGGTCGCGGTCGCCGATCACGATGCGTGCGCCGCTGGTCGTGGTTACGCTCCAGCTGCCGCGCGCGGTCAGCGCCACGCCGTTGATCGAGAGATGCGTCCCGGCGAAGGCCTTGCCCACGTCGGCGTAGAAGCTCACCACTTCGGCAAGCCGTTCGTCCGGTCCTTGCAGATCCGGCAGCGTGGCGGCGTCGGCGGCATCGATCGGCGCGTCGAACACCTTGCCCTGCCGGCTGATGAGCTGCTTTTCGTTCCAGCGCGCAAACGGCTGGCGCTCGATCACGCGCAGCTGCAGAGTGTCCGGCCAGCGCTTGCGCGCTTCCACCGACTCCACCCAGGGCAGCGCCGCCACGGCCTGCTGCACGCCGTCGAGGTTCAGCGCGAAGAAGCCCTTGCCGAGACGCGGCAGCACCGCGGCGCGGATCTGCTCCATGCCTACGTGCTTGAACTCGCCCTGCACGGTGAGTTGCGTCACCGGCCAGCGGTTGACCGCGAACCAGCCGTTCAGCACGCCCACGACAGGCAGCGCCAGCAAGGCAGCGACCAGGCACCAGACGACGGGGCGAACGCCTCCCCTCATGTGCCCTCCCGGAAGCTGGTTTCGAGCACGCGCCAGCACAGCGCCTCGTAGTCGATGCCCGCGGTGCGCGCGGCCTTGGGTACCAGCGAGTGCGAGGTCATGCCCGGGGCGGTATTCACTTCCAGCAGCCAGTTGCGCCCTTGGCGGTCACGCATCACGTCCACGCGCCCCCAGCCGGCGCAGCCCAGCGCATCGAACGCGGCCAGCGCCAGCGCGCGCAGCTCGTTCTCGGCATCGCCCTGCAGGCCGGGGCACAGGTACTGCGTGTCCTCGGCGACGTACTTCGCGTTGTAGTCGTAGAACGCGCCCTTCGGCACGATGTGGATCGAAGGCAGCACTTCGCGACCGAGGATGCCGACGGTGAGCTCGTCGCCCTCGATGAGCGTCTCCATCAGCAGGTCGCCGGGATACTTCGCCGCCAGTTCGACGGCGCTGTCCAGCTGCGTCTCCTCGAACACGCGGGTGACGCCCACACTGGAACCCTCGCAGGCCGGCTTCACGATCAGCGGGAAGCCGATCTCGCGGGCCGCCACATGCACTGCCGCGGCATCGCCGCCCCGCGGCAACGCCACGAACTTCGGCGTGGGCAGGCCCAGCGACTGCCACACGCGTTTGGAGCGCGTCTTGTCCATCGAGAGTGCCGAGCCGAGCACGCCCGAACCGGTGTACGGCACATTGAGCGATTCCAGCGCGCCCTGCAGCACGCCGTCCTCGCCGCCGCCATGCTGGCCGTGCAGGATGTTGAACACGCGCGCGAAATGGCCGGCGCGCAGTGCGTCCAGCAAGGCCGGAATGCCGTCGATCGAATGCGCATCGACGCCGCGCGCCCTCAGCGCCGCCAACACGTTGCGGCCGGAGTCCAGCGACACCTCGCGCTCGGCCGAACTGCCGCCCATCACCACCGCGACGCGGCCGAACTCGGCGGGATTGGAGATACGGGTTTCGGACTTCGTTGCCATCACGCGGCGCCCTTGGTCTTGAGTTGGCCCAGCTGCGCCAGTTCCACCGCCGCGGCACCGATGTCGCCGGCGCCGAGCAGCAGCAGCAGGTCGCCGTCGCGCAGCAGCGCCGGCAGGGTTTCCTTCAGTTCGCGCGGGTGCTCGACCAGCACCGGATCGACCTTGCCGCGCGCGCGCACCGCACGTGCCAGCGCGCGGCCATCGGCACCGGCGATGGGCGCTTCGCCGGCCGGATAGACCTCGGTCAGCACCAGCACATCGACCTCGGCCAGCACGTTGGCGAAGTCGTCCAGCAGGTCACGCGTGCGGCTGTAGCGGTGCGGCTGGAAACCGACCACGAGACGGCGCTCCGGCCAGCCGCCGCGTGCCGCGGCGAATACCGCGGCAAGTTCGCTGGGATGGTGGCCATAGTCGTCCACCAGCAATGCGGAACCCTTGTCTAATGCCAACTCACCACGGCGATGGAAACGCCGGCCGACGCCCTGGAAGTTCGCCAGCGCGCGGGCAATCGCCTCTGCTTCCACCCCGAGTTGCCAGCCGATGCTGGCGGCCGCCAATGCGTTAAGCACGTTGTGCCGGCCCGGCAGGTTCAGCGTCACCGGCACTGCGGCCGCGTTGCCGGGCAGATGCAGGTCGAAGTGCATCTGAAAGCCCTGCTGGCGCACGTTGGAAGCGCGCACGTCGGCATCTGCGCTGGCGACACCATAGGTCATCACGCGGCGCGTGGTGGTCTTCGCCAGTTCGGCCACTTCGGCGTCGTCCACGCACAGCACGGCCAGGCCGTAGAACGGCAGGCGATGCAGAAAATCGGCAAAGGCCTTCTTCACCTCGGCGAAGTCGCCGTGGTAGTTCTCGAGATGGTCGGCGTCGATGTTGGTGATCGCAGCGATCACCGGCGACAGCAGCAGGAAGGAGCCGTCCGACTCGTCGGCTTCTGCCACAAGGTACTGCCCAGTGCCCAGGCGGGCATTCGCACCCGCGGCATTGAGCTGGCCGCCGATCACGAAGGTCGGGTCATAGTTGGCCTCGGCCAGCACGCTGGCAACCAGGCTGGTCGTCGTCGTCTTGCCGTGCGTACCGGCGATGGCCACGCCGCGACGGAAACGCATCAGCTCGCCCAACATTTCCGCACGGGGAATCACCGGTATGCGCGCGGCGCGCGCGGCGAGCAGCTCGGGGTTGTCCTCGCGGATCGCGCTGGAGGTCACTACCACATCGGCGTCGCCCACGTTCGCGGCATCGTGGCCCACGTGCACCACGAGACCCAGTTGCGCAAGACGCTGCGCGGTCGGCGAGTTCGACTTGTCCGAACCCGACACCGCATAGCCAAGGTTGTGCAGCACTTCGGCGATGCCGCTCATGCCGACGCCGCCGATGCCGATGAAGTGCACGCGGCGGAAGGTGGTCATCAAATCCTCATGCGCGAGCAGGCGGCGCGGCGTCATGCGGCCACCTCCACGCAGGCGCGGGCGATGGTGGCCGCCGCGTCGGGCTTGGCGAGCGTGCGCGCGGCATCGGCCATGGCCAGCAATTGCGCGCGGTCGGCGAGCAGCGTGTCCAGACGCTGTGCGAGTCGTTCGATGTTCAAATCGCGTTCCTGGATCAGTTCCGCTGCACCAGCAGCGAGCAGCGCTTCGGCATTGCGGGTCTGGTGGTCGTCCACCGCGTGCGGGAACGGCACCAGCACGGCGCCCAAGCCGGCTGCGGTGAGTTCGGCGAGGGTGAGCGCACCGGCACGGCAAACCGCGAGATCGGCCCATGCGTAAGTGCCCGCCATGTCTTCGATGAAAGGCACCACCTGCGCGTCGATGCCCGCCTTGGCGTAGGCCTCGCGCGCTTCGTCGATGCCGCGGTTGCCGCATTGATGCAACACCTCGGGGCGTCGCTCCGGCGGCATCAGCGCCAGCGCTTGCGGCAGCGCAAGGTTCAGCGCACGCGCACCAAGGCTGCCGCCCAGCACCAGCAGGCGACCACGGCCCGTTCGCTCCGCGAAGCGCTGTGCCGGCGGCATCAACGCGGCGATCGCGCTGCGCACCGGATTGCCCACCCATTCCGCATCCGGCAACGCGTCGGCAAAGCCAGCCAGCACGCGCTGAGCGCGCGTGGCGAGCTTGCGATTGGTGAAACCGGCTACGCGATTCTGCTCGTGCACCAGCAAGGGACGGTGCAGCAGATGTGCAGCCAAGCCGCCCGGACCGGCCACGTAGCCGCCCATGGACAACACACTGCGCGGCTTCAGTTTGCGCAGCACGGCCAGGGCGGACAGCAACGCGCGCGCCAGCATCAATGGCGCCGCCAGGCGCGTCTTCCAGCCCTTGCCGCGCAGGCCGCCCACGCGGATCTCGTGCAGTTCGATGCCGTGCGCCGGCACCACTTTCGTTTCCATGCCGCCGGCCGCGCCCAGCCACGCCACCGGCACGCCCTGCGCGCGCAGGGCTTCGGCCACCGCAAGGCCGGGAAAAATGTGGCCGCCGGTGCCGCCGGCCATGATCAGCACGGGGCGCGTGTTGGCGCTCATGCCGCCACCGCCTCGTGCTGGCGCACCGCGTCATTCGCATCCGCAGCCGCCACTGCTTCCGGCATGCGCTTGGCCATTTGCCGCGCGTCGAGCGCGCGATTGATTTCCCAGGTCGCGCGCAGCAACACGCCGGCCATCGCGCAGGTCAACGCCATCGACGAGCCGCCGTAGCTGATCAGCGGCAGGGTGAGGCCCTTGGTCGGCAATGCGCCGAGGTTCACGCCCACCGACACAATGGCCTGCATCGCCAGCATCAGCGAGACGCCGAAGGCCACGTAGCCGGCGAAGCGCTGGCCTACCTCGACGCCCTTCAAGCCCATCGCCAGGCCACGCCCCACCGCCAGCGCGAACAGGCCCATCACCAGCACGATGCCGATCAAGCCAAGCTCCTCGCCGATCACTGCGAAGATGAAGTCGGTGTGGGCTTCCGGCAGGTAGGAAAGTTTGAGCACGCTGGAGCCCAGTCCGACGCCCGTCCATTCGCCGCGGCCGATCGCCATCAGCGACTGGGTGAGCTGGAAGCCGTCGGTGAACGGGTGCTCCCATGGGTTCATGAACGACGTGAGGCGCTTCATGCGGTAGCTCTCGCCGGTGGCCGCCATGTAAAGCAGCGGCATCAGCGGCAGACCCATGCCGCACAGATAGACCGGTCGCGCGCCACCCAGCCACACCATGCCGATGGTGACCGTGATCACCAGCATGGCCGAACCGAAATCGGGCTGCAGCAGCAGCAGCACCACGAGGATGCCAGCCACCATGAGCGGCTTGATCAGGCCGAGGAACTCCGTCTCGATGCTGTCGCGCCGGCGCACCAGGTAGCTGGCCATGTACACCACCAGGATCAGCTTTACCGCTTCCACTGGCTGGAAGCTGGTCACGGCCAGGTTCAACCAGCGCCGCGCCCCGTTGAGGCGCATGCCGAAGTGCGGCACGAACACCGCCAGCAGCAGCGCGAACGCCAGCGCCAGCAGCGGAAAAGCGTTTTTCTCCAGCAACTTGAGTTCGGTGCGCATCGCCACACCGGCCGCCAGCACGCCCAGCGAGAGGAACAACACGTCCTTCTTCAGGTAGTAGAAGGCTCCCTGATGGTTGCTGTCCGCCACCGCGATGGAACTGGACGTCACCATCACCAGGCCGACGCTGGCCAGTCCGATCAGCGCGACCAGCAGCCACGGATCGAAGCTGCCGCGCGGGCCCTGCCGCTTGACCGCCTGCGATGTGCCGAAACCGAACATCTCAACGCACCTTCAACGTGGCGAGGCCGATCAGCACCAGCACGACGCTGATGATCCAGAAGCGCACGATCACCCGCGGTTCGGGCCAGCCCTTCAACTCGAAGTGATGGTGGATGGGCGCCATGCGGAACACGCGTTTTCCTGTGGTCTTGAAGCTGGCCACCTGGATCATTACCGAGGCGGTTTCCAGCACGAATACGCCGCCCATCACCAGCAGCACGATCTCTTGCCGCACGATCACCGCGATGCAGCCCAGCGCGGCACCGATGGCCAGCGCGCCCACATCGCCCATGAACACCTGCGCGGGATAGGTGTTGAACCACAGGAAACCCAGACCCGCTCCAGCCAGCGCGCCGCAGTAGATCGCGAGTTCGCCCGCGCCGGGGATCGAGGGAATGCCGAGGTATTCGGAGAACACCTTGTTGCCGGCGAGGTAGGCGAATACGCCCAGCGCGCCGGACACCAGCACGGTAGGCATGATGGCGAGACCGTCGAGGCCATCGGTGAGATTCACCGCGTTGGAAAAGCCCACCACGATGAAATAGGCCACCACCACGAAGAGCACGCCCAGCGGAATCGCCACGTGCTTGAACAGCGGCACGTACAGCGCCGTTTCCGCCACCGGCACGCCGCCCATCGCCTGCGGTGCGGTGTAATACAGGAACAGCGCCGCGCCAAGGCCGAATACCGACTGCCAGAAATACTTCCAGCGCGATGCCAGGCCGCGGCTGTCCTTGAGCACCAGCTTGCGGTAATCGTCGTAGAAGCCGATCACGCCGAAGCTCAGCATTACCGCCAGCACCACCCACACGTAGCGGTTGTGCAGGTCGGCCCACAGCAGCGTGGCCACGGTGACCGCGAGCAGGATCATCACGCCGCCCATGGTCGGTGTGCCGGCCTTGGACAGGTGCGACTGCGGGCCGTCGCTGCGCACCACCTGGCCCGCCTTCAATGCGGCGAGCTTACGGATCAGTGCCGGCCCCAGCAGCAGCGACACCGCCAGCGCGGTGAGCGCGGCCATGATGGTGCGGAAGGTGATGTACTGGAACAGGTGCAGCGTGGTGAAGTGCCGCGCCATCCAGTCCGCAAGTTCAAGCAGCATCGGATGCGCCCTCCTTCTTGACCACGCCTTCGAGCGCCTTCACGACTTGTTCCATGCCCGCCGAATGCGAACCCTTGACCAGGCAGGTCACGCCACCGTGCAGGCCACTCTGCAACGCGGCGATCAGACTCACCTTGTCCGCGAAGTGCTCACCGCCGTCACCGAATGCCTCGACCGCTGCCGCGCCCAGCACGCCGACCGCGAACAGGCGTTCGATGCCATGCTCGCGCGCCTTTGCACCCACCCCTGCATGCAACGCGCGCGCGTCGGCGCCGAGTTCGGCCATGTCGCCCAGCACCAGCCAGCGCTCGCCCTGTGCCAATGCCAGCGTCTCGATGGCCGCGGCCATCGAACTGGGATTGGCGTTGTAGCTGTCGTCGATCAACGTGCCACCACCGGTCAACACGATGCGGCGCAGACGTCCCGTGACTGCGCGAGCCTGCTGCAAGCCGGCGACGATGGTGTCGAGCGGCACGTCCAGCGCCAGCGCAATGGATGCCGCAGCCAGCGCGTTGGCCACGTTGTGGCGGCCGGGCAGCGCGAAGTCGACCGCTGCCTTGCCCTGTGGCGTGACGAGCACGAAACGCGAGCCATCCGCGTGCAGCTCCAGGCTCTCCGCACTCAGGTCGGCCTTGTGCTCCAGGCCGAAGCGCAACACACGCCGCGACCCGACCAGACCGGAAAAAAAGCCGGCGAATGCATCGTCCGCGTTGATGATGGCCACGCCGTCCGCGGGCAATGCCTGGTATAGCGCGCCCTTGGTCTCGGCCACGCCTTCCACGCTGCCCATGCGCTCAAGATGCGCCGGCGCAATGATGTTGACGAGGCCGATTTCGGGCCGCGCGATGGCGGCCAAATAGGCGATGTCGCCGGGCTTGCCCGCCCCCATCTCCAGCACTGCGTATTCGGCGTCCTCGGGCATCGACAGCAAGGTCAGCGGCAGGCCGATCTCGTTGTTGAAACTGCCGGTATTGACATGGGTGCGGCCGTGCAACGACAAGATGGCCGCCGTCAGCATCTTCACCGTGGTCTTGCCGTTGGAGCCGGTGATGCCGATCACCCGTGCATGGCGCTGCGCACGCACCGCGCTGGCGAGGTCGCCCAGCGCCGTCTCCACGTCGTCCACCAGCACCTGCGGCAACGGGCTGTCCACCTTGCGCGCCACCAGCGCACCGGCCGCGCCAGCGGCTTGCGCCTGCGCGAGATAGTCATGGCCGTCCACATGCTCGCCCTTGAACGCGACAAACAGGTCACCGGGCTTGATCTTGCGCGTGTCGATCGCGACACCGCCCACGGCGGCGTCGTCACCGAGCAGACGACCGTGCGTCCACATCGCAATGGCGCCGAGTTGCATCATGCGCGGCGCTCCAGGGCCGCACGCGCGACCAGCATGTCATCAAACGGGCGCTTGCCAGCCGCGCCCTCCTGGTAGGTTTCGTGACCCTTGCCGGCGATCACCACCACGTCGTTGACCATGGCCATTTCCAGCGCCTGGCCGATGGCGGCGGCGCGGTCGCGCTGCACGCTGTATTCGCGCGCCGCGCCCATGCCGGCCACGATCTGCGCCACGATGGCGTCGCCGTTCTCGCCACGCGGGTTGTCGTCGGTAACGAGGGAAACGTCAGCCAGGCGCGCCGCGATGGCGCCCATCAGCGGCCGCTTGCCCGCATCGCGCTCACCGCCGCAGCCGAATACGCAGATCAACCGCCCGCGGCAATGCGCGCGCACGGCATTCAGCACCTGCTCCAGCGCGTCAGGCGTGTGCGCGTAATCGACCACCACCAGCGGCAGACCATCGTGCCCACCCAGCCGGCTCATGCGGCCGTTGACCGGCTGCAATTTCTCCAGTGCGGCCACGATGCGCTCGAACGGCTCACCCAACGCACCGAGGCAAGCCGCCACGGTGAGCAGGTTGGCCACATTGAACAGGCCGAGCAGGTGGCTCCTGAGCGTATGCGCGCCCCATGGCGTGCGCAGTACGAAGGACAGGCCTTCGGCGGAGCTGACCACGTTGCCCGCTGTTACGTCCCCCGCCGCATCGCCCTTCGCACTGACGCGCAATGCGCGCACTTCGGCAGGCAACTGGTCCAGCAACTGGGCGCCGAACGCATCGTCGCTATTGATGACGGCCGCGCGCAGACCGGGCCACGCGAACAGCTTGGCCTTGGCCGTGCCATAGGCCTCCATGCTGCCGTGGTAATCCAGATGGTCGCGGGTGAGGTTGGTGAATGCGGCGACCTCGAAATCCACCGCGCCGACACGGCCCTGCTCCAGCGCATGCGAGGACACCTCCATCGCCACGTGAGTAGCGCCGGCGTCGCGAAATTCGGCGAGCAGGCCATGCACGCTGATCGCATCCGGCGTGGTGCGCTCGCCATCGCGCAGCCACCCGTGGAGACCCGCTCCCAGTGTGCCAATCGTGGCGGCGCGACGGCCAAGGAACTCCAGTGCCTGCGCCAGCAATTGCACGGTCGAGGTCTTGCCGTTGGTGCCGGTGACGCCGACCACCCGCAGCTCCTCGGAGGGACGGCCGTAAAAGCGCGAGGCGATTTCGCCGACCTGCTCATGCAAGCTATCGATCCACAACACCGGCACGTCCAGCGAGGCGATTTCGACGGCCGGCGCTTCGGCCAGCACCACGGCTGCGCCGCGCTGCGCTGCGCTCGCGGCAAACTGGATGCCGTGGCCCTGCGTACCACGCAAGGCAAAGAACGCGTCGCCGCGGCCAACCTTGCGCGAATCCAGCGCGAGTCCGCTTACCGCGATGCGCGCAGCAGTCGCGGGAACGTCGGCGATGCCCAGCAGCAATTGATCGAGGCGGCCGGTCATGGCGCGTCTCCTTCCGACGGCGCTTCGTCGACCGGCGCCTCGTGCACTGGCGCGTCGTTAGCCGAAGGTTGCGGTGGCGGCGTCTGGCTGCCGACCAGGCCGCCATTGCCCTGCAGCGGGCCACCCACATACCAGCGTCCGATGTTGTCTGGCGGAATGTCGAGCAGGCGCACGGCCCCACCCATTACCGCGGAAAACACCGGCGCCGACACGGTGCCACCGAAGTAGCCACCCCTGGTGGTGCCGTTGACCACCACCACGGCCACCAGTTGCGGATCGCTGGCAGGCACGATGCCGGCGAACAAGGAGTTGTAGGTATCTTTGGAGTAACCACCGGCGATCGCCTGGTGCGAAGTGCCGGTCTTGCCGGCCACGCTGTAGTTCGCGATGCGCGCATTCGCGCCGGTGCTGTTGGGTCCGGTTACCGTCTCCAGCATGCTCACCAGCTCGTGCGCCACCTGCGGCGAGATGATCTGCTTGCCCGGGCTGTCGTCGCCCTTGATGAACGTGGGCGTGTGCATCACGCCACCGTCGGCGATCGTCGCGTAGCCAGTGGCCAACTGCAGCGGCGTGACGTTGAGGCCGTAGCCGTAGGCCATGATGGCCTTTTCCAGCGGTCGCCAGTCACGGCCGACGCGCAGCAGACCCGATGATTCGCCCGGAAAGCCGCTGCCTGTGCTGCTGCCGAAGCCGAAGGCGCGATAGGTGTTGTACATCAGCGACGTGTCTAGCGTCATCGCGATCTTCGCCGCGCCCACGTTGCTGGAACGCGTCAGTACGCCGGTAGGCGTGAGCGTTCCGTTCGGGTCGTCGTCGTGGATATCGTGGCCGTAGAAAAACCAATGGCCGTTGCCGGTCTCGATGGCCGGGCTGGTCGGCGTGTATTTGCCGCTGGACAGCGCCGCCGCCAGGGTGAACGCCTTCATCGTGGAGCCGGGCTCCACCACGTCGGTCGCCGCGCGGTTGCGTCGCTGCACCGGCTTGCTGCCGGCCAGTGCGTTCGGGTTGTAGGTCGGGAGGCTGGCCATCGCCAGGATCTCGCCGGTGTGCACGTCCATCACCACCATCGAGCCGGAAGCCGCGCTGTATTTTTCCAGCGTGTTCTTTAGCTCGTTGTAGGCAAGGAACTGGATGCCGCGGTCGATGCTGAGCGTGAGGTTTTGCCCCGGTTTGGGTGCGCGCACCTGCTCTAACTCCGCCACTTCGTGACCCTTGCCGTCGCGGATCACGCGTTTGGCACCGGGCTTGCCGGCGAGCCAGTCGTCGTAGGCCAGTTCAAGGCCTTCCTGGCCGTGGTCGTCGATATTGGTGACGCCGATGACGTGTGCGGTGACCTCGCCCGACGGATAGAAGCGCTTGAACTCGCGCTGGCTGTTGACGCCCGGGATGTCGAGGTCGAGCACGGCCTGCGCCGCCTCCGGCGGCATCTGCCGGCGCAGGTAGACGAACTCGCGATCGGAGCGCTGCTCGAGGTATTGCTCGATCTGCTGCGGATCGCCGCCCAACGCCTTCGCCAGCGCGGGGATGCGATCCGCGTTCGCCAGCAGTTCGGCCGGATTGGCCCAGATCGAGGTGACCGGCGTGGACACTGCCAGCGGCTCGCCATTGCGGTCGAAGATGGTGCCGCGCGACACCGCAATCGGCATCTCGCGCAGGAAGCGCGCATCGCCCTGCTTCTGGTAGAACTGCTTGCGCACAACTTGCAGGTCGAACGCGCGCGCCACCAGACCCAGCGAAATCAGGCCAAGCACAGCCACCACCAGCACCATGCGCTTGCGCGCACTGGAGCCGGCGCCGCGGCGCCGGCTACGCGACGACTTGGCGCGCTGCGGTTGCGGACGGATGCGGTCTCGCCACTTCATCATCGGCGCAGCAACCGGATGTCTTGCGGTCGCGGATCGACCATGCCCAATTGCTGCCGCGCCTCCTCGTCGATGCGACGCGGCTCGGCGAACGTGGCCTGCTCCAGCTCGAGCCGGCCATATTCGATGTTCATGTCGTCGCGCTGGTTCTGCAGCGCGGTCAGCTTCACGAACAGCACGCGGCTTTCGTGGCGCGCCCACACCACGCTGATGGCGCTGCCGATCACGGCAGCCAGCAGCGCAAGCATGAAAATGCCCTGGATCGCCTTCATGCCCCCTCCGCCAACGGCAGCTTCTCGGCGACCCGCAGCACGGCTGAACGTGCGCGCGGATTCGCCGTCAACTCGGCATCGGAAGGAAACTGCGCCTTGCCCACCGCCACCAACTCGGCTGGCGCGGCAACCACCGGCGGCCCACGCCGGCTGCCCACCACTCGCCCGCCATGGTCGCGGATGAATTGCTTGACGATGCGGTCTTCCAGCGAGTGGAAGCTGATGACCGCGAGCCGGCCGCCGGGCTTCAGCCGCGACAACGCGGCATCCAGCCCGCGCCGCACGGCATCCAGCTCTCCGTTCACGCGGATGCGCAGCGCCTGGAAACTGCGCGTGGCCGGATGCTTGCCCGGTTCGCGTCGACCCACCACACGCTCGATCAACGCGGCAAGTTCGCCGGTACGCGTGACGGGATTTTCAGCGCGGCGCTCGACGATGGCATGGGCGATCTTGCGGCTGAAACGCTCCTCGCCGAACTGCCACAGCACATCGGCGATTTCGCGCTCGGTGGCATGCGCGAGGAAATCCGCGGCGCTCTCGCCCCGGCTGGTATCCATACGCATGTCCAGCGGAGCATCGGCCATGAAGCTGAAACCGCGTGCGGCTTCGTCCAGCTGCGGCGAGGACACGCCGAGATCGAGCAGCACGCCGTCCAACCCTTCGGCTGTTTCGTCCCATTCGGCCATGCCCGAGAAGTTGTCGTGGCGGATCGCCACGCGCGGCTCGGCAGCGAATGACTTCCGCGCTTCGGCGACGGCCTGCGGGTCGCGATCCATCAGCAGCAGGCGACCATCGGGGCCCAGGCGCGACAGCACGGCGCGGGCGTGACCGCCGCGTCCAAACGTGCCATCCAGATAACGCCCGCCTGCCTGCACGGCAAGGCCCTCCACCGCTTCTTCCAGCATTACCGGGATGTGCCGCAATTCGGCCATGCCGCACCCTCCCGTCCGGTTCGTCCGCAAAATTTCACGCCGCGTTACAGCTGCAACGCGGCCATGTCGTCAGTGATGTCGTCTTCGCCGATGGTCTGGCGGATCTTGGCCAGGTGGGCCTGTTCGCTCCACAGCTCGAACTTGTTGCCCATACCCAACAGCACCGCCTTCTTCTCGATGCCCGCCGCCGAACGCTGACTGGCCGGCAGCAGGATGCGTGCGGCGCCGTCGGGTTCGACGACGGTTGCAGCACCCACCAGCTTCATCTGCATGTCGCGATGGGCGGCCTTGACCTTGGGCAACGCATTGACCTGATCGCGCACCTTTTCCCATTCGTCGTGCGGGAACAGCCACAGGCAGCCCAGCTCGAACGGGTTGTAGGTGACCACCAGCCGATTCGCGCAGGCGCCAACCACCAACTCGCGGTAAGCGGTCGGAATGGCCAGGCGGCCCTTGTCGTCAACGGTGATGGCAGTCTCGCCTTGGAACACGAACAGACTCCACGATTACCCACGATTTCACACTGAAATCCACGATAGTCTCGCCCTGTGAGACTGTCAAGGGATTTTTGCTTGTGAATCAATGAGAAAGGCGAAGTTATGACTGTGTTTCCAGCACTTTCTGAGGAACACCATCAAGGTGTTTGAATGCAGGGAGGTTTTTCCGCAACACACTCGACACATAGAGCCCGAAAACCATCCGCAACGGCCGCCATGGCGGCAACGGGATGAACAAGCATTCACGCTGCCGCACCGCGCACCCGCAGGCCCGCCCCGGCGCATATCGCGTCGGGACGGGCAGCAAGGGAAAGGCGGAGTCGGCCTGTAAGCCGGGTTCTGTACGCCTTGCGGCGCGACAGTCATTCCTCTCGGCCAGGCGTCGCCACCTGGCTCCAGCAACCTACCCGGGAACAACGCGGGCCGCGTTATCGTTCCCCTATTTGGTCTTGCTCCGAGTGGGGTTTACCGTGCCGTACGACGTTGGCCCCGTACGCGGTGCGCTCTTACCGCACCCTTTCACCCTTACCTGTGCCCTTGCGGGCCATCGGCGGTCTGCTCTCTGTTGCACTGGCCGTCGGCTCGCGCCGCCCAGGCGTTACCTGGCACTCTGCCCTATGGAGCCCGGACTTTCCTCGACGCGCTTGCGCGCGACGCGACTGTCCGGCCGACTCCGCTGCTCATTGTAGCGGGCAGGAAGCGGAAAAGCCCGCTCGCACGCGCCATCACGATTCATACAAGGCCTTGCGCGCCGCGCCGCTGATCGCCGCGGCCAACTTCGCCGCCTTGGCCGGCGGCAATTCCTCGCGCAGGATCGCAAAGATGCGCCGGCCTTCGGCCAGCTTCGCATCGGCCTCCTCGCCACGACCGGCAACGAGGATCACGCACTCGCCGCGCTGCTGGTCGGGATCGCTTGCCACGCGTTCGGCCAGCCGCGCCAGCGGCTGATCGATCACCGTCTCGAACATCTTGGTGAGTTCGCGCGCCAGTACCGCCTCGCGCTCATCACCGAATACCGCACGCATGTCGGCAAGGCTCTCCGCCACGCGATGCGAGGATTCGTAAAAGATCAAGGTGCGCGGTTCAGCTGCCAACTCCTGCAGGCGTGTACGCCGCGCCGCAGATTTCGGCGGCAGGAAACCTTCGAACACGAACCGATCGCTGGGCAATCCCGCCACCGACAACGCGGCAATTGCCGCACAGGCACCTGGCACCGGCGCACAACGCACACCGGCCGCCCGCGCCGCACGCACCAGCCGAAAACCCGGATCGGAAATCAACGGCGTGCCCGCATCGGAAATCAGCGCCACCGATTCGCCGCCCTGCAATCGCCTCACGATGGCGTCTACTACTTCGCGCTCGTTGTGCTCATGCAAGGCAAGCAGCGGCGTGGCGATGTTGTGGTGGAGCAGCAGCGGCTTGCTGTGGCGAGTGTCCTCGGCGGCGATCACCGCCACCTCGCGCAGCGTGGCGATGGCGCGCGCAGAGAAATCCTCGCGATGGCCGATCGGCGTGGCGACTACCCACAGGCAGCCGGGTTGGATAGGTGGCATGTGCAAGACCGGGTCACGGAAACGATGGGCTATCATCGCTCACACTCGACGCAAACATGCCGACATTGAGAGTCCAGATGCGCCTGCGCCCCGTCACCCGACAGTCCCTGCCGGCCCTCGCCTCCGTCCTGCTGCTTGCCGGCACGCTGGTTCTGAGCAGTTGCGTCCCTGGCAACACCAAGCCGTCGCCCGCCGAAACCGCCGCCACGGACAGCGCCGCGTCGCTGGCGCGTCAAGGCCAGTTCGACCAAGCCGCGCAGGCTTATCTCACGCTTGCCTCCCAATACGGCGGCCATGCCGACCATTATCGCCTGCTGGCTGCCGAGGCCTGGCGCGAGGAAGGCCGCATCGACACCGCCGCGCCCACGCTTGCGCAGATCAAGCGCGAAAACCTGCAAGGCGACGACGCCATGCGCTTCGACCTGCTGCGTGCCGATCTCGCGTTGCACCACCACGATGCCGCTGCCGCACTGCGGCTCACCACGCAACCCACCGTCGCCGTGCCGGAAGCGCTGCAACTGCGCCTGTACGAACTGCGCGCCCGCGCACAGGCGGCCACCGGCGACCACTGGGGTGCTGCGCGCACCCGTGTGCAGATGGACGATCACCTGCAAGGACTCGACCGCTCGGAAAACCGCAAGCTGGTTCTCGCCGAACTCGCCCAGCTTGACGTAGCCACCCTCAAGCAACGCGCTGCCGCGATGCAGGCGGGCGACCGCATGTTGCCGTGGACGAACGAGGCGCTGAGCCAACACGGCATCGCAGTCGCACAACCCACGCCATCGCTGCAGCAGCCGGTAGGCACCTTGTTGCCGGGCGCCAACGCCGATGTCCGGGAGGGCTACAAAATGCCCGCCCGCATAGCCCTGTTGCTGCCGCAAAGCGGCCCCTACGCCGCCGCCGGCAACACCATCCTCGAAGGCTTCTTCGCCGCCTATGCGGAGGCCGCACGCACCCATGCACCTCGCGCCTCGGTGCGCATCTATGACACCCGAGGCAATACCGATGGTGCAACCGAGGCTTATCAGCAGGCCACCAAGGACGGCGCCCAACTGGTGGTCGGCCCGCTTACTCGCGGCGCAGTAGCCGCGTTGTTCGCCCAGTCCTTGCTGCCAGTGCCGGTGCTGGCACTGAACCACCCGGACAACAAGCAACCCCCGTCCAGCGGCACCAGCGAATTCGGCCTGCTGCCGGAAACCGAAGGCGCCCAGGCAGCCGACCACATGGTCGACCGCGGCCTGCACCGGGCCTACGTAGCGATCTCCAGCGACGACTTCGCCCAGCGTGCGGCCAACGCCTTCAAGGCCGAATTCCTCGCCCGCGGCGGCAACGTGCTCGGCATGGCCACCGTACCCGCCACCGACACGGATTACACCAACACGATCAGCCAGCTCAACATGGCCGGCGCAGACAGCGATACCGGTCTCTTCATCAGCATGCGCCCCAGCCAGGCGCGCCTGCTGATGCCGCAATTGCAAATCGCCAAGATCACGTTGCCAGTATTTGGCACCTCGCACATCTACGCCGGCAGTGACAATCCCACCGCCGATGGCGATCTCAACGGCGTGGAATTCTGCGACGCCCCGTGGCTGTTCAACGCCCAGCCCGGCCTGCCCAGCCACGACGACATTGCCACCCAGTTGCCCTCCGCACGCGACGCCAACGCGCGGCTGTTCGCGTTCGGTATGGATGCGTGGAATCTCGTGCCTTATCTCGATTGGCTGCGTGACCATCCAGGCAGCTATCTCCCCGGCGCCTCCGGCCAGCTCACCGCCGACCAGTTCGGCCGCATCCGCCGCGTGCTGACCTGGGCGAAATTCGAGAACGGCGTGGCCCGCCCGCTCAGCGGCAGCCTGCAATTGGACGATCTGCCCGCATCGTCCGGCAGCGCCCCCGCGCCGGCCAGCAGCAGCGTGCAACCCGCGGCGGCTTCTTCAACCAGCAACTGATGCGCAGCACCGGCGCCGCCTTCGAGCAACGCGCCAGTGCCGAGCTCGAGCGCGCCGGCCTCGAGGTGCTCGCCCGCAACTACACCACCCGTCTCGGCGAGCTCGATCTGGTGATGCTGGATCGCGATGTGGTGGTCTTTGTCGAAGTGCGTTATCGCATACGCGCAGGCCACGGCAACGCGCTGGCCTCAGTCACCCGCAGCAAGCAGGACAAGCTGATCCGCACTGCTCAACTCTGGCTGGCTGCTCACTCGCAACACGCTCACCGGCCCTGCCGCTTCGACGTGGTCGGATACGACGGCCCCGAAGCGGATGCACGTATGCAGTGGCTGCGTGGCGCATTCGAAGCATGACGCTGCGTAGGTAACGGACTACATAACGTCGGCGCAACCCGACGCACTTTTCAGTGCATCTTCTTACATGCCCCTGTTCGTGCACGAACTAACATGCACGGCGCACAGTTTTGGGATGCATTCGACGAAACACGCGCGAGTGGCGTGACAGCATCCGCGAATGTAGCGGCTTCATATGCCATCAGGGGATTCGTCGACTAACCCAGCTCGGCACATGCCCGCACGGCGCACCACGCTGCGTCGGCTGCTCGGATGCGAATGGCTTTGGATTCTTTGGAATGGATGCACGAATGGATATCGCAGTGCTTGGACAGCGCAACGCATCGACGCGCACGCAGCGCACCAGCACTCCCTGCACGCATCTCTCCGAACAAACCCTTGTTTCAAACATGACCGTCGACAGCGGCGCTTTGTCATTTCCATGCGACGCGCGAATGGCAGCATCCATGCGGCGTTCGAAACACCCTCTTTCACTCTCAACCAGCGGATCAGCCATGGACAAGGATCTACTGAAAATGCCCCGTGCAGGCGCCATGCTGCTTGTCATCGCGGCACTCGCCGGATGCGGCACCCCGCCAGCCAAGAACTTCAGCGGCCCATGGAAACCCGTCAATCATTTCCAGAATGCGCCGACCGAGATACCGCTGAATCCGGCCTATGTGTTTTATGCCTCTCCGATGGACGAAACGCTCAAGACGATGCTTGCGCGCTGGGCCAAGGACTCGGGCAGAGAGCTGTCGTACCAGCTTCCTTTCGACGTGACGCTGTACCAGCCCGTTGTCGGCATTCGCACGACGGATGTCGACAGCGCCGTCGCGCAGCTCAACTCCATCTATGCGGCGCAGGGTGTCTCCGTCACGGCCAGCCTGCGGCGAATCGAAGTCCAGCCAGCTGCCTCCAGCGGCGCGGGCGCGCCCACCGGAAGCGCCACGCCTGCAGCACCGTCTTCCACGACTCCAATCGCCACGAAATGACCATGCGCGCCATCAACACGAAAGGGTCGAAACCCCGCCCATGCTGAAGAAAAATTCCTCCAGCCAGAAAATAGACGAAGCGGTCGCCAAGTCCGTCAATTTCGAATTGACCATTGCCGATCTCGCCAGACGCAGCGAACGCCGCGCATGGATGGTCGCGTTCGGTGCCATCACCATGTCGCTGATCCTTGCCGGCGGCTATTTCTACATGCTGCCGCTCAAGCAGAAAGTGCCTTACCTCGTCATGGCCGATGCCTACACCGGCACCAGCACAGTCGCCCGCCTCACGGACGACGTGGCCCAGCACAGGATCAGCACGAGCGAGGCGATCAATCGCAGCAACGTCGCTCACTTCGTGCTGGCACGCGAGTCCTATGACCTGGCACTGCTCAATCTTGGCGACTGGACGACGGTCCAAACCATGTCCTCGCCAGGAGTCAGCGCGGCCTACACCCAGCTCTATTCGTCGACCAATCCCGATGGCCCCTACAAGAAATACGGCAAGGACACCGCCATACGCATCAAGCTGCTGAGCATCGTGCTCACCGGTGGCGGCCCCGGCATGGCGCCCAAGGGTGCCACCGTGCGCTTCCAGCGCAGCCTCTACGACAAGCGAACCGGCAGCACTCAGCCGCTGGACAACAAGATCGCAACGATGTCGTTCGCCTACAAGTCCAACCTCGACATGGACGATCAGAGCCGCATCCAGAATCCACTTGGCTTCTGGGTCACCGAGTACCGCGTCGACGACGACTATTCGTCGGCTCCGCCTGCCGAAATCCAAAACGCAGTCTCGCGCACCGTACCTCCCCAGGGCATCAATTCGACTGCCGTTCCATCGATGGCCACCACCGCTCCGACCGCCCTGCCCCCCGCTTCCGTCGTTGCCAATCAACCCATGCAGGCACCCGCGCAAGCCTCCGGGAATTCCGCCACTGGAGTAGGCCGCCCATGAATCGATCCAACCTGCTTGGCACGACCATCGCAGCGTGCGCGGCCCTCTTCGGATTGCCCACGCTGGCGAACGCACAGGTCGTGCAACAGTACGAATACCAGCCCGATCGCATCTATCCGGTGCGCACGGGACTCGGCATCACCACGCAAATCGAGCTCAGTCCGCAGGAGAAAATCCTCGACTACAGCACCGGCTTCAGTTCCGGCTGGGAGCTCACGCGGCGCGACAACGTCTTCTACTTGAAGCCGAAGAACGTCGACGTGGATACCAACATGATGATCCGCACGGCAACGCACTCCTACATCTTCGAACTGAAGGTGGTCGCCACCGACTGGAAAACGCTCGACCAGGCTCGTCGCAGCGGCGTGGAATACAAGATCACCTTCAATTACCCGGCCGATGCCAGCTTTGCCAAAGAGATCAGCAAAGACGCGAAGACATCCGCACTCAACACCAGCCTCGTCCCGGATCGAAGCTACAACTTCAACTACGACTACGCGACGCGCAGCAAGGCTGCGCCGTGGCTGGTTCCGGTCAATGTCTACGACGACGGTCACTTCACCTACATCAAGATGAGCGACCTGAAACAGTTTCCGACCGGCGATTTCCCCGCGATCTTCATGCGCGAACAGGAAAACAGCGAAGACTCGCTGGTGAACACGACTGTCGAGGGCAACACCATCATCGTTCACGGCACGTATCCCTACCTGGTCATCCGCCACGGCAACGACGTCGTGGGTCTGCGAAGGAACACCCAGAAGTGAACTCCAATACTCCCAATCAGCCCGGTGATGGCTCCATGCCCCACGACGTGCCGGGTAACCAGGCCGATCCGCTGGCCAGCAACCCCTATTCCACCCGCTACCAGCAATCCGCTGCGCCCGATCTCGACGCAGGCGCTCCCCAGCTGAGGTCGCACGATCTCAAGCGGATGAACCAGCGTGCACTGCTGCTGCTGGGTGCGGTCGTGTTGCTTTTGTTGTTTGTTGCCTACTGGATGCTCTCCGGCGTGGGCAGCCACAACGAACAACCGAAGCCGCGCGAAGAAAAGGTCACGGTGGCGGAGCCACCCAAATCCCTGATCCTGCCGCAGCCCACCGCACCTGCACCCGCACCGCAACAAGCCGCTGCCATCCCCTTGGTGCAGCAACCACCTGTGCCTCCGATGCCGCAGCAGCCGTCGCAGGCAGCCGCCGCGCAACCACCTTCGCTGGTGCAACGCCGGATCGCCGCATTGCAAGGCTCGGATTCCGCCAATGTGGATCAACCCAGCGCCGGCCCCACCACACCGGTCGCCGCATCACCCATTGGCCCTGCAGGCAGCCTGCATGACTCGAACGTCACCAGCGCCCAGCCGCTCCGCAGTCCCGACACGCTGATGCAACGCGGCACCTACATCCGCTGCGTGCTCGAGACCCGCATCATTTCGGACATCCCCGGATATGCGTCCTGCCTGGTCACCGAACCGGTCTACTCGTTCAACGGGCAGCACTTGCTATTGCCCAAGGGCTCCAAGGTACTTGGCAGCTACGACAAGGGCCCGGTGGGCGACCGCGTGGCGGTAATCTGGGATCGCATCATCACGCCCAACGGTATTGACGTGAACATGGCCAGCCCGGGCATCGACAACCTGGGCGGAGCTGGCCTCCCCGGCTATTACAACGCCCACTGGGGCCAACGCATCGGCGCGGCCCTGCTCGTCAGCATGCTCAGCGATGCCTTCAGCTACGAGGCTGCCGAGCATGGTCCAAAGACCGCGACCATCACCAATGGCGCGGTGGTCGAGCAACCGTTCCAAAGCAATACCGCGCAAACCTTGCAGAACCTGGCCGGCCAGGCAGTGCAGGCCTCTGCCAATCGTCCCGCAACCGTCACCATCAACCAGGGCACGATCATCTATGTCTACGTCGCCAAAGACGTGGATTTCAGTGGCGTCGTGGCCCGTTTCTGATTCACCTCACTTGAAGCAACCATGCAGGAACTGGACGCCCACGTCTCGAACGAATTCCTCACCTACCAGTACGAAGTACTGGGAGTGCGGGAGTTCATGTCTTCGCCAGACGTCACCGAGATCTGCATCAACCGCCCGGGTGAGCTGTACTTGGAAAGCCACGGTGCATGGCGCCGCGTCGAGGTGCCCTCGCTCACGTTCGAACGGGCACGTCAGTTCTGTACCGCGGTCGTCAACGAGAGCAACACCGGCCAACGCATCACCGATACCGATCCGGTGGTGTCGCTGACTTTCCCCACCGGGGAGCGCGCGCAATTCGTGATACCCCCGGCGTGCGAGGCGGGCAAAGCATCCATCACCATCCGCTTGCCCTCCAAGCAGACGAAAACGCTGGCCCAATACCAGCAGGACGGCTTCTTCGACGAGATCGTCGAGGTCGGCCGCGGCATCAGCGACAGCGACCGCGAGTTGCTGGAGCTGCGCGCCAGCCGCCACTACGCGGATTTCTTCCGCAAGGCGGTGCTCAACAAGAAGAACATCGTGGTCTCCGGCGCCACCGGTAGCGGCAAGACCACCTTCATGAAGTCGCTGGTGCACCACATCCCCGACAACGAACGGCTGGTGACGATCGAGGACGCGCGCGAGTTGTTCATCACACAGCCCAACGTGGTGCACCTGCTCTATTCCAAGGGTGGCCAGAGCACCAGCAACGTCACTGCCAAGAGTTGCATGGAAGCCTGCCTGCGCATGAAGCCGGACCGCATCATCCTGGCCGAATTGCGTGGCGACGAATCGTTCTACTTCATCCGCAATTGCGCCTCGGGCCACCCGGGGTCGATCACCAGTTGCCACTCCGGGAGCACGGAACAGACCTGGGACCAGCTCGCCCTGATGGTGAAGGCCTCCAACGAAGGCGCCGGTCTGGAATTCGCCACCATCAAGCGCCTGTTGATGATGACGATCGACATCGTCGTGCACATCAAGGCGCATGCAGGGCGTCGTTGCATCACCGGGATCGATTTCGATCCGGCGCGCAGCTTTGCGCAATCCTGACCTTCACCACGCACAGAGACTGGAAATCGCACCATGTTCGCCGCAATCGGATTGATGGCTTGCCCAAACTTGGCCGTATCGGCCGAGGTAATGAGCCACATCGTCGATGTCGAATCGGGCGCCAATCCGTATGCGATCGGCGTGGTCGGTGGCCAGCTCGAACGCCAGCCGAAGAACCTGGCCGAAGCGCTGGCCACCGTGCACATGCTCGATGCCAAGGGCTACGACTATTCGCTGGGCGTAGCGCAGGTGAACCGCGCCAACCTCGGCAAGTACGGCTTGGACTCCTACGAAAAAGCCTTCGACGCCTGCCCCAACCTGGCGGCCGGTGCGCAGATACTCGCCGCGTGTTATGCCAGCTCCGGCGGCGACTGGGGCAAGGCCTTCAGCTGCTACTACTCGGGCGACTTCGTCACCGGCTATCGCGACGGCTACGTGCAGAAGGTATACGACTCCATCAACCGCGGCATGGGAGTGGCGGTGAATACCGATGACTCCCGGGCCATCCCGCTCAAGGCCGTGGCCACGACCGACAGCGCCGACAAGATATCGACGCCGCTGCCGGACAGCCCCGAATACCGCGTGGCTATCCGCAGCGTGTCGTTCTACTCGACGAAAGCTTACCCGGCAGTCGCCGGAGCCCAAGTCTTGGATCAAGCTGCCGCTGCGCTGACCAGTGCGGCGTTGGATGCCGCCAGGATCACCCCCACTCCCCCGGCAGCAACCACGATGACGACGGCGGCAGTGGCAGCGACACCAACTGCATCAACCGCTTCCACACCTGCCTTCCGACCAACCAACAACACGCCAAACAATGCCACGGCCGACTCTTCGGTCTTCGAGCCGCAGGTAACCGGGCCGAATGATCCGCCGCCCTCACCGGTGCCCGCATCCGAACCGGCCAAGTCGCCTCAGGCGACTTCCGGGGTTGCCAGCACCACAACCCATACCCCAGCCGCCCACGCACAGGAGCCCGGCGATGCCGCCTTCGTTTTCTGAAGCCGCGACGTGCTCCATCGCGTGCGCGACTCGCCCAGGTTTGCGGACCCGCAAGTCCGCGTCGGTGGCCGCACGGCCGCAAACCCGCCTTGCAACATCCAAGGCGTCCTGCAGTGAACCCGGCTGCGCACCAGCAGCATCCCCTGAAGCGGCGCACCCCTGAGCGCCACATGTTCCACACCCACCCAAGGAAATTCGACATGGCACCGAACCAGATCGTCACCGACAGCCTCCTTCGCTCCAGCCGCGCGCGCCTGGGCACGTTCTTGTACGTGGCAATCACCCTTGCTTTGATCCTGCCCAATATCGCGCTGGCCGACCCTACCGATGCCATCACCACCACTTGCACTTTCGCCAACAACATCAACATGTTGCTCAATGCCGTCTCCATCGTGGTGGTGACCATTGCGGTGGTCTTTTCCGGCTACCAGATCGCCTTCGCGCACAAGCGCATCGGCGAAGTCGCCCCTGTCATGATCGGCGCGATCCTGATTGGCGCGGCCAGCCAGATCGCCAAGATGTTCCTGGGCACCAGTGCAGGCAGCTCTTGCACCGTGCAGCAGGCGAGCCTGATTTCGCATGCATTGAGTCACTATGCATAAGAACGCGCTGTTCCGCGGCTGCACCCGCCCGCCCATGTTCATGGGCGTACCCTATGTGCCGTTTTTCATAGGTGCGGGTGGGTGCTTGCTGTTGGCGATGTACTTCAACCTGTTCTACCTGTTGCTGATTCCGCCGGTGATCTTCGTGATGCGCCAGATGGCGCGTCGCGACGAAATGATTTTCCGGCTGCTCGGCCTGCGGCTGCAGTTCCGCACCCGGGTCCGGAACCTGCGCGAGCACGACGGGATGTGGGTATTCACGCCCAACAGCTACCGCGGCCAGTCGAAAGACAAAACGTAAGCCACCAAGGCGCCCCGGCATGTCGGGGCGCCGTTTCGGATCCAGACCATGTCCAAGCCCAGCTTCATTCCCGACACCGCGATCAGCGAATTCGTCCCGCTGTCCACCCACGTATCGCCGACCGTGCTCAAGACCACGGGCGGCGATTACCTCATGGTGTGGCGCCTGGGCGGCCTGCCGTTCGTGGGGCGCGAGGAGTGGGACATCGAGCACCGCCACAACACCTTCAACCGCATGCTGCAGACCCTGCGTGCGCCGGATTTCGTGAACGTGGCGTTCTGGGTGCACGACATACGTCGCCGCCGCCGCTTCAAGGATCACGGGCGCTTCGCGCAGACCTTCAACCAGGGCATGTCGGACGCGTATTACAGCGCGCTGTCGGCGCAGAAGCTGATGCAGAACGAGCTGTACCTCACCCTGATCTACCGCCCCATCGTCGAAGGCAAGCGCTTCGCCGAGAAATCCAGCGACATCGCCCGGCTGGAATCCGAGCAGTTGCAGGCCGTCAACACCGTGCTGGAACTGGCGGGCAACGTCGAGGCCGTGCTGAAGGACTACGCGCCCTACCGGCTCGGCATGTACGAAGCCAAGAACGGCGTGGTGTTCTCCGAGCCGCTGGAGCTCTACGGTTACCTGCTCAACCGCATCGATGAACCGGTGCCGGTGCTGCCTGCACCGATCTACAGCTACCTGCCGGTAAGCAAGCACCGCTTCTCGGCCAAGACCGGCGACTTCGTCATCACCTCGCCCGACGGCACCAACCAGTTCGGCGCCATCCTCAACATCAAGGAATATACCGACGGCACCTATCCGGGCATCCTCAACGGACTGAAGTACCTCGACTTCGAATACGTCATCACCCACTCCTTCAGCCCCATGGGTCGCCACGACGCGCTGAAGGCGCTGGATCGCACCAAGGGCATGATGATCTCCTCCGGCGACAAGGCCTTCAGCCAGATCGCCGAGCTTGACCACGCCATGGACCAACTGGCCTCCGGCAACTTCGTGCTGGGCGAATACCACTTCACCATCGCGGTCTACGCGCCGAACCAGGAAACTCTTTCGCAGCAGATCGCCGCAACGCGTGCGGAGCTTTCCAACGCCGGCTTCGTATCGGTGAAGGAGGATCTCGCCGTCACCGCTTCGTTCTACTCGCAGTTGCCCTGCAACTGGAAATACCGCACGCGGCTGGCCAATGTCAGCTCGTTGAACTTCCTCGGCCTCTCGCCGCTGCACAACTTCGCCACCGGCAAGAAAGAGAACAACCCCTGGGGCGACTACGTCACCACGCTGCAGACCACCAACGGCCAGCCCTACTACTTCAACTTCCATGCCACCCACCCGGCGGAGAACTCGCTGGGCGAGAAGGCCATCGCCAACACCATGGTCATCGGCAAGTCCGGTACCGGCAAGACCGCGCTGATCAATTTCCTGCTCAGCCAGGTGCAGAAGTACACGCCCTCGCCCACGATCTTTTTCTTCGACAAGGATCGCGGCGCGGAGATCTTCGTGCGCGCCTGCGGCGGCAACTACCTGGCGCTGGAAAACGGCCAGCCCACCGGCTTCAACCCGTTCCACTGTGAGCGCACCGAAGCCAATGTGCAGTTCCTCGCCGAACTCATCAAGGTACTGGCCGGCAAGAGCGTCTACAGCTCGCGCGAGGAGGAAGACATTTTCCGCGCCGTGGAAAGCATGCTCGACACGCCGATGCGCCTGCGCAACATGACCAACTTCCAGAAGAGCCTGCCCAACATGGGCGACGACGGCCTCTACGTGCGCATGCGCAAGTGGACGGCGGGCAACTCGCTGGGCTGGGTGTTCGACAACCCGGTCGACACGATCGACCTTGAAAAAGCCAGCATCATCGGCTTCGACTACACCGACATCATCGACAACCCCGAAGTGCGCGTGCCGGTCATCAACTACCTGCTGCACCGGCTGGAAGCGCTGATCGACGGTCGGCCGCTGATCTACGTAATGGACGAATTCTGGAAGATCCTCGACGGCAAGGGCGGCCTCAAGGAATTCGCCAAGAACAAGCAGAAGACCATCCGCAAACAGAACGGCCTCGGCATCTTCGCCACCCAGAGCCCCGAGGACGCGCTGGCCAGCGACATCGCCGCCGCGCTGATCGAACAGACCGCCACCATGATCCTGCTGCCCAACCCCAACGCCAGCCGCGAGGATTACGTGGAAGGCCTCAAGCTCACCGAAGCCGAATACCAAGTGGTGGTGAGCCTGGATGAACGCTCGCGCTGCTTCCTCGTCAAGCAGGGCCACGCCAGCGCGGTATGCCAGCTCAACCTGCGCGGCATGGACGACGCGCTGTCGGTGATCTCCGCCTCCACCGACAACATAGAAATCATGCACCAAGTGCTACAAGAACGCGCCGCCACCGCGAGCGTGGGCGTGGACGAGCTGCGCCCCGACCAGTGGCTGGATGCGTTCTACGAAAATCGCAAGGGTAGCGGAAAATCCAGCCCCACCCAGCCGCCACAGTCCACGCGGCCGACCCGATCTGCAGCCCTGTAACCGAACTCGCATGAACACGAAGGAGTGCGTCATGACCAACTCACCTGCTCGCCCGGTGCCTTCGCGCTTGAAGCGCGCCCGCCACGTCGCCCTGGCCGTGACCCTGCTTGGTTGCCTCATTGCCGGCGCAATCCACGCCCAGGATGAAGTTGCCGTTTCCGACCAGACCGTCAGAAACAATACCAACAGCATCAAGACCAATACCTCCAACATCAGCAACCAGCTTGGCGGCAGCACCAGCAGCGGCTCCACCGACACGGTCAACGGCCATCTCAAGAACATCGACACCTTGGGCGCCGCGCCATCCAACGCCCTCAGCACCGTGACCGCACCCGACAGCGCCGTCAACCCGGACTCGATGGTCAGCACGCCGACGGACAACAGTGCCACGGCCTGCAATGGCGTGGCCTCGGGGCAGCAGGGCATGTGCCAAAACATCATCAAGGCCAAGGTGGCGCGATTCAACTACATGAAAGCCATGTACGACTCTACGCTCAAATTGCAAACCGCCCTCACCAACCTGCAAAACGCGCGCCAGCAAATCGGCGCGGAAGAATTCGGCAAGCTGCAAGACAACAGCAACCAGATCCTCGCCATCATCGCGCAGTTGCAGATCGACCGTCAGCAGATGGAATCGGTCAATCTCGCCTATCTGGCGTACATCGACGACCAGCAAAACCAGCAGACCCAGCTGGCTAAGTCGGCCACCGAGCCCAGCGGGGACAGCATCATCAGCAACATCGCCTCGCAAGCCATCGCCGGCGCCGTCCTGCAAGGGGCATTGAGCGTCCAATCATCCGGCACATCCCAGCCTCTCAGCATCGAAAAATCCAGTGGCTGGTAAGGATCCCATCGTGCCGGACTTCATACGTTTCGCAAGCCGGAGAACGGCACCCGGCGCGACTTGCGCCTGTCACCGCTTCACCGGAACCCTGTTCGACAAGGAAACCTGAACCATGGGCTCGTTCGTCTTTTTCACCATCATCAACAACTGGCTGAGCAACGAGATCTACATCTTCCAGAACAGCCTGTTGACGAACATGACCATGCTGATCGGTGGCGTGGCGTTGATCGTGGTGACACTGTGGGTCATGTTCCACGGCTACCGCATCGTCACCGGCCAGTCGCAGCAGCCGATGATGATGCTGGTGGGCGATTCGCTGCGCGCTGTGGTGATCGTGATGGCGGCCACCTCCATGGGCGCGGCCGGTTCGCAGCTGTACTGGACGCTCACCGACGGCACCTCCACCGCCATCGTGGAACTGGTCACCAACAGCAACACCGGCCCCTTCCAGCAGATCGATACCAACCTCGCCGAAATGCAGATCGCCATGTCCACCATCGACACCATCGAGGATGGCGGCAACGGCAACATCGCCAGCGACCTTACCCGCGACAAGTGGATGTCCGGCATCGGCGTGGCCGGCCCGGCCGTCATCGCCGGCTCGCTGCTGCTGAACAAGGTGGCGCTGGCGCTGTTCATCGGCCTCGGGCCGCTGTTCATCCTGTGCCTGCTGTTCAAGCAGACCGCCCCGCTGTTCCAGAAGTGGCTGCTCTACGGCATCGGCACCGTGTTCTCGCTGGCTGTGCTCAGCATCATGGTTACCATCGCCATGAAGATGCTCGCGGCCGTCACCGCCGCCTACGTGGCCCAGTACGTCGCCTCGATGGCCATTACTGGTGGCAGTACATCCACCGATGGCCTCAATTCCATGGCCCTGCAACAGGGTGGTATCGGCCTGATCCTCTCCACCCTTCTCATCTCCGCTCCGCCCATGGCGGCTTCCTTCTTCCAGGGCACGTTGGGGCAGGTGAACTTCTTCAGTCCGTTCGGGCGCATCGGCGAGGGCATGGCCAGCTCCCGACAACAGACAGCGTTGGGGGCTCATCCGCATCAGGCGTTGCCACCGGGGAATACCAACACTACAGCCAATCCAAATTCGAAGGGTGGCAACACGCCACAAATCACCGGCCCGAGCGGCTTCGGTGGTAGTGGTGACGATACCGTGAAGTCCTATAACCCAAACACGGGAGCCTACGGCTGATGAAACGATGGCCCTTGATCTCTCTATTCGGCGGCCTGCTCTGCGTATCGATTGCCGGCCATGCGCAACAATGCGGTTATGGCGCACAGGATGGTGGCCAGTGCGTGCCGGCGGATCAGGTACCCGGCTATCAGGACAGTCTGCAAGACAGGCAGGCTCGACCGCAGCAACCACAGGTGGTCTGGGCTGACCGCTGGGGCGCCATCGCTATCGACAACACCTCCAGCGTTGGCGTCTCTGAGAATCAGGCCAGCAAGTCCGCCGCGATTGCTGAAGCGCTTCAGCGTTGTGCATCGAAAAGCACCAACCAAAGCTGCAAAGTTTCGCTTGCTTATTATAATCAGTGCGCCGCGCTTGCATGGGGAACAAAATTTGAATCAACTGCAGGTGCATTACACGCAGAAGATGCTCAGAAAAATGCACTAATTAGCTGCTCCAAAGGAGCCTCCGACTGCAAGGTCGTTTACACCGCCTGCGCCCACCCCGTCCGCGTCCAGTAAACCCGGTGTTTGAATAGCCCCCTGCAACGGAATGAACCAGGAGACATGTCATGAAACTTCACGCCCTTTTCGCCACCGTTGCCCTCGGCGCCATCACCAGCTTGGCCACGGCCCCGGTACACGCCCAGGACAACGTCTGCGCCAGCTTCCTCTGCATGGCAGGCAAAACCCAGGGCAAGAACAATGTCCAGGGATGCACCGCCCCGGTCCAGGCGTTCTTTTCCCCCAGCCTGTACATCTACGACGAAGAAGGCATTGACTGGCCCGCCACCGCCGCGAACCGCGAGCAGTGGCTGTCCCAATGCCAAGGCAGCCAGGGCCAGAACTCCGGCATCCTCGCCACCATCATCGCCGAGTACGGCATGCGCGCTTCCGGCTGACCCGCAAAACAGTGGTCAAAGTGCAGTGCGTACTATCTTCCAAAACCAGAAGCCGGCTCACTTATCCATCGGCTAATCGTCTGCTGACTCGGCGCAAGATGAACTGCGTACCATCCATAAACTCGCACCCCCACAATTCGGCTTTGACTATGGCTCGCAAGAATACAAAAGTTAACTCGACCCCGTTTTTTGCCATTCGCTTGAAGATCGGATTCGCAGCTCTTTTGGCCGCGAGTAATGTTGCACAAGCCCAGAGTTCAAATACGCCGGCACAGTTGGATTCCGATGGCATTCGAGCCTCTTATTCCGCCTGCCTCAAGGCGGCCGATGGCGTAACGCCGGACATGCAAGATTGCATCGGCAACGAGTACACATATCAGGACAAGCGTCTGAACCGGGTCTACAAGACGTTGATGGCGCGGTTGAGCAAGGACGAACAAGCCAAGTTGCGGGACGAGGAAAGGAAATGGATCGTCCATCGCGACACTGACTGCGCGCCTCCGCCGGATGCAGGCCAAGGGCAACGCCTGGACTCCAACGATTGCGCCATGGAAGAGACCGCGAAACGCGCCGCTGCCCTGGAAGCACGCCAATCCACCAACTGACTCGGAGCATCATGCCGCACACCTTGGCCTGAGAGGAGAAGGACATGGCACAACCCGAATGGCATCTTGGTCAAACTTCTGCGCATTACGAAGGCCACGGCCCCGGCACGATTTCCAGCGGCAAGGGTGACTATGGCGGGGTCTCTTATGGCACCTACCAGTTTTCCACGCAGCCGGACGGCGGCTCGATGAAAGAGTTTTTGCACCTGTCGGTCTATCGGGACCAGTTCAAGGGATTGGAACCCGTGACGCCAGCATTCAATGCAAAATGGAAAGAGCTTGCGCAAAACGACCCCGGCTTTGCCCGGGATCAGTATGACGTGATGAAAGCAACGCACTACGACGCACTGGTCGCCCGGCTGAAGTCCGAGGGGATCGACCTGACCGGACGCGGCCCCGCCGTGCAGGATGCGTTGTGGAGCACCTCCGTGCAGTTCGGCCCCAACCACTGGCACGGCGCGGATGGTCCCGACGTTTTCGAGAAAGGTCTGCACGAAAAGTTCGGCAAGGACTACGAGTTGTCCAAGCTTTCGGATGCGGATGTCGTCGAGGCCGTGCAGGACTACAAGATCAAACACAACGAAACGCTGTTCACGCATTCCCCCAAGCAATGGGCCTCGCTTGAAAACCGGGCAAGGAACGAAAAAGCCGACCTGCTGAAGTTAGCTGGCGAAAAAATTGCCGCCAAGGAAAGCACGGCTCCACAAACACTCTCCAGGCACACGGCGCATATCCATGCCGCGCATGGACAGGCACTGGAACAAGGCGCCCACGGCCCTGCCGTCACCACCCTGCAAGCCGACCTCTCCAAGCTGGGCTACGGCCAGGATCGGAACCAGTCGCTCAAGGTCGACGGCGACTTCGGCCCCCATACCCGTCAAGCCGTCGAACGCTTCCAGCACGACCACCACCTCACCATGGACGGCAAGGCCGGCCCCGTGACTCAACAGGCCATGCACTCGGCACTGCGGCAGCATTCCATGGCGCACGCCCTGAGCGATCCGAAAAATCCCGACCATGCCCTGTACGAGCAGGCGCTGGCCGGCGTGCGTACCCTTGATGCGCATGGCCACCCTACCGATCAGCAACGTCTCAACCTTGCTGCATCGCTGGCCGTCGAGGCCAAACAGCAAGGCATGACGCGCATCGACCAGGTGGCCCTCGGCGACAACGGCAGCCGGGTCTACATCGCCCAGCATCCGACATCGCCGATGGAGATGGCGAAGTTTGGCTCCGTCGATACCGTGGCCGCCTTGCAGACGCCGATGGCCCAAAGCTCCGCGATGGCAGCCTCCGCACCGCCACCGTCCATCGCGCCGCAGGCACCGGTCATTCAACCGTCCGCACCTGCCCAAGCCATGGTCCTGTGATGCGAATGGATCGCCGATGACTCGCCAGCCCATGCTCGGCAACCACGCCTTCCGTTTTGCCTCGGGGCAAGGCGGCGTCATGATCGTCGGCTACCGCATCGTCATCCAAGCATTCAACGAGGCAGTGAAGGATGAGTCAGGGAAAATTGATTTCCACGGTGATAACGCTCCTAGTTGCCCTGCTCGGCGGCCTCTACTTCGCTGACTGGCTCACGCTGTGGCTGCTCGGCCTGAAGGGCTCGCCCCTGACCTGGAATACCTGGTGGCAGTACCACCAGGCCGCCAGCCTGCCGCAATACGCGCCATACGCCGGCAAGATCAAGCTGGCCGGTGGCCTCGGCTTCGGACTGCCCCTGCTTGCGTGGCTGCTGCTATTGATTCCGTTGTCCCGGCGCAGGGTCGAATCCCTGCACGGCGACGCCCGTTTCGCCGGTCTGCATGACCTGAAGAAAGCCGGGCTGCTCACGCAGACTCCGCAGGGCATTCTCGTCGGCAAGTACAGGGGACACTACCTGTGGTTGAACGGCGCTCAGCATGCGATCGCCATTTCGCCCACTCGGTCCGGCAAGACCACCAGCATCGCCATTCCCGTGCTGCTTTCCTACGCCCAGTCGATGGTGGTACTCGATCTCAAGGGGGAGTTGTTCAAGTCCACCAGCGGCTGGAGGGAAGCGCAAGGCCACTCCATTCGCGTGTGGGCACCTTACGACGATGCCGGAAACACCCACCGTTTCAATCCGATGTCCCTCATGGCCGGTCTGGATCCCGGCAAGCGCCTCGGCGAAATCCAGACCATGTCGGCCATCCTCTACCCGGACGAGACGGGCAAGGATCCTTTCTGGATCAGCCAGTCGCGCGCCGCCTTCGCCGCCTTCGCCTCTTTCATGTTCGAGGTCTGGGACGCCCAGGTGCTGGCCCAGCAGAACGCCGGCAGTCCCGTGTCGATGCGGCTCGATCCGGACACGTCTGCTCTGTTCCCCAGCCTTGAACGCATCCTGCGTCTTTCCAGCGGCATGGGCGGCAAGAGCAGCAGGGAGACGTTGCAGCAAATTCTCGCCGATCCGGCCTATGCCTGCGTCAGCACGCAGACGCGCACCGTGTTCGGCAATCTTCTGGGGCTTGCCGAGCAGACCTTCTCCTCGGTCATCGCGACCGTGCAGGCACCATTGCAGCAGTTCCTGAGCCCGATCCTGGCAGCCGCCACCAACGCCACGGATTTCGACGTCACTGCGCTGCGCAAGCGCCCCACCACCCTTTACGTCATCATCCCAACGAACAAGCTGGATGAGAGCAGCAAGCTCTTGAACATCTTCTTCAGCACCGTGATCGGCTCCAACCTCGGCAGGCAGCTGGGCGAAGAGCCCGACCTCAAATACCAGTTGCTGATGCTGATGGACGAATTCACTGCCATGGGCCGCGTGGACGTGTGGGCCAAGCGCATCTCGATCTCGGCCAGCTACGGCGTGCGCGACCTGTGCATCGTGCAGAGCCGGTCGCAGTTGCGCTCGACCTATGGCGACCACGACGCGCAGAACTTCATCACCAATCACGGCGCACAGATCGTGTTCGCCCCGCGCGAACAGGCCGACGCCAACGAATACAGCGAAATGCTCGGCTACAAGACAGTGCGCAGGAAACAGCGCAGCGAAAGCCGTGGCCGTGGCAACAACCAGGTCTCGACGAGCTACAGCGAAGAGAAGCGTGCGCTTTTCCTTCCGCAGGAGATCAAGGAGCTTCCGCAGGATGAGGAGATCATCTTCTACGAGGGCTGCAAACCTATCCGCGCACGCAAGAACTGGTTCTTCAGGGACAAAGAGCTCAAGGCGAGAGCCGACTTGCCTCCGGCAAAAATCAAACCGATAGCCCGCAATCCTGCAGGCGAAGCGACAAGGAACATCGTTCGGCCGCAGCAGGGACAAGCTGCGACGTGGTTGGCGCAGTAGGTCGTGCCGCGACTCCAGAAGACTTCGACCCGACCTACCCCAAACCCGACGATGAAGCATCAGCACCGATTCTTGAGGACCCGATCACCATCTCCACGACCCATGCTTGTATGGCGCTCACTTCCAATCATGAAATCTCGAATCCAACCCGTCTTGTTCCTCACCTTGACCGCGATCACAGGATGCTCCATGGCACACGGCGACCCAAGCAACCCGAAAAAGAACCCACACCCCGTCAAGCGCTATGAAATCACCGCCACGACTGAGGCTCCGGGCCCATGGGATTCGGTAAGCGGCACGGTGTTTTTCGACGTCGTCAATGTGGACTGCGTGCCGCAGGGGGCATTCACTGGCGGACGGAACATCCCGAATGTCAGCCATGAATTCGAAATGACCCGCATGGATGGAAAAACCTGGAAGGGCCTTTTCCATCGCGACCTGCTGCAAGACGAAAACTATTTCGGCAAGGGCGTCTGCCATTGGGACGCGACGGGCATGGGTCCGGTTTTTGTTGTACACGGCGCAACGTTCTCTCCGACGAGAGGCCTGGAACAAGCGATCAGGGCCGGGTCGTACACCGAGTACTTCAAGAAGAGCGCCTACAAGGACCGCTCCTTTACCGACATGAGTGCGCTGGAGTTCCTGCCAAACTCCCCTGAAGTCGCCAAGCATCCCGAGGACTTCTTCCCGATCACGGTCACCATCAAGGAGGCCGGGCCGTGAGTCCAACAGCAAGGGAACAAGCCGATGCCGCCAGCGACGCCTACACAAACCACCCAAATTACCTGCACGACAACAAGCCCGTTTACCTGGGCGGCGCCGAGTACAAAATCATTGGCTACAGGAATGATTCAACCTCGGGCTTCCACGCCACGGCCTATCAAAGCGTGGCCACGCACGAAATCATCATCGCCTACCGCGGCACCGATCCCGCCATCAAGGACATCACGAGCCACACCCTCACGACACTCCAGGACATTGCCGTCGATGCAACAATGGTGCGCGATCGAATCAATCCGCAGGAGGCCGCCGCAAGCGACTTCACCAGAGAAATAATCGACAAGGCGAAGATGCAGGGCATCTCGACGGACCAGATCACCGTCGCCGGCCACTCGCTGGGCGGCACCCTGGCTGAAATCGAGGCGTACAAGTACGGCCTGAGCGGTGCGACCTTCAACGCCTATGGAGCGGCAAGCCTGGATTACGGCGTGCCCGAGGGCGGCAGCAAGATCATCGACTATGTGATGGCGGGCGATGTGGTCAGCGCCGCCAGTCATCACAACGGTCGTGTTGCGACACTTGCCAGCCCAGAGGACCTGGAGAACATGCGGTCTGGACGCTACCTGGATCCGCCAGCCGGTGCGCAGGCGCCCAATCCTTTCCTGGCCATGAGCCTGGATGACCACAGCATCAAGCACTTCGCCCCCGGTCCCGGCGACCACATGGCAAGCGTCCTTGATCCAGATGCGTTAGCTCAATGCGAGAGGAATTACGCAGACAACAAGGCCGCCATCGATGCCTACCGCAACGATGTCTATCGCGAGCGCGGCGAATTGTCCGAAGCGTTGCGCCAAGCTCAAGGCCACGGCGCTCGCGCGCAACTTCCGCCGGACATCCGCAAGCAGTTGGACGAATACCTGACGGTGAATGTGGATCCGCTCATACAGAAGAAGGTCGAGCAGAACGGCGTCGTACTGGGTGCGGAACACGGGTTGCAAGCAGGCGCCGACGCTGCGCACGCGGGCGGCCAATATGTGCAGTCACAGTTTGAGCATGTGGCAACGGCAGTACACAAGGCGGGCGACGCTATGACGCCCGTCAATCCCATCGCGCCGCTGGCAGGCACCATCGCCGGCGAAGCCGCGCATTTGCAGGGACAGGCGGCACATGCCATAGGCGACCTCGCCGCAAACAGCCTGCACGCCACCCAAGAGGCGATCGAACGCGGCACGCACCGCGCCGCACGAACCATCGATGCAGCCGTCCACAGCTCCGAGGTCCAGGCAGGGGTCATTCATCTCGTCAACCGCGCCGTCGGTAAGTATCGAGCAGTCGAAGACGCCGGCCATGCAGCCGAGCAGACCTATGACCATGCCAAACAGGCCGTGTCGCACGGTACCGATGCAGCCAAACAGACGGCCGCCAAGGCTTATGACGACACTCGACAAGCCGTGACGCACGGCATCCAGGCTGCCGAGCACACCGCCGCAAAGGCTTACGACCATACCCGGCAAGCTGTCTCGCAAGGCATCGCCACCGCCGAGCACGCGGCCTCGCAGGCCTACAACAGCACCAGACAGGCCGTGTCACACGGTGCGGATGTCGCCGAGCACGCAGTCGGCCACGCTTACGACAAACTGACACATCCGGGGCAGTGGTTTGGGCACGACGCGGCTCCTACAACCGCCGCGCAGCTGCAACATCCGCTTTCGCGTCCGACGGCGGAATCGCCCTATACGCATGATGATCCACGCCATGCGGCAAACCCTGATCACGCGCTGTACCAGCAACTGCACGAGCGCATCCCGGCGGCCGGTGAAAAGCGTCTGTTGCAGTTCACCGCGGCCTGCCACGCCGGCGGCATCACCCACGACAACATCGGCCCGATCGCCTACGACGAGAGCCGCGGCATCATGCATTTCATGACGGTGTCGGAACTCAGGCCCCCCGTCGCGGTGGACGTGAAAACACCTTCGCCCGATCCGCAGCACTCCATTCACCAGATCCAGCAAGCCAATCAACTGCAGGCCCATATCCATGGCCAATCCCAGGCTCACGGCGCGCAAATCGGGCAATAGCAAGCTCCCCGCACGCACGAGGTCGGTACGTAGCCATGACACCGGCTCGATGACAGGTCATCGGCCAGGATCGAGTTGCCTGGCACGTGCAACAACCATGTCGCGCGTACATCGCTAAACTGGTGCGATGCCGCTCGCACCCGCCTTGTTGAATCTTCTGCACGACACATTGCCGCCCGGGGCACTCTCGATCGCCGAAGCCGATCGCCTTGCCTGCGCACACGACAACTCGCGGCTCGACGCGTTGCCCGATGCGGTGGCATTCCCCGCCGAGCATGTACAAGTAGAGGCTCTGGTACGCGCCTGCCGGGAGCATCGCGTGCCGATCACCGCGCGCGGCGGCGGCACCAGTTCCACCGGCGCCTCGGTGCCGATGGCAGGCGGCGTGGTGGCGAATTTCATGCGCATGGATCGCATCCTGCGCATCGACCCGGACAACCGCCTCGCCGTGGTGGAGCCGGGTGTGACGAACGAGGCGCTGCAGCAGGCACTGGCGCCGCACGGCTTCTTCTGGGCGCCCGATCCAGGCTCGGCGCCATGGTGCACGGTGGGCGGCAACCTTGCCTGCAACGCCTCCGGGCCGCACGCGGTGAAATACGGCTCGACCCGCGACAACGTGCTGGGCCTGCGCGCCGTGGCCGGCAACGGCGAAAGCTTCCGCTGCGGCGCGCAGACCACCAAGAGCGCGATCGGCTACGACCTCACGCGCCTGCTGGTCGGCTCGGAAGGCACGCTGGCCCTGATCACCGAGGCCACCCTCAAACTCACGCCGAAGCCCCTGGCGGTGCGCACGCTGCGTGCCACGTATCGCAATACCGCGGCAGCGATACAGGCAGTGGCGCGCATCATGGCGCAGCCGGCCACGCCATGCGCGCTGGAGTTCATGGATGCGCTGGCGCTGAAGCTGGCCCGCGAGCATCAGCCCGAAGCCGGCATACCCTCGACCGAAGCGCTGCTGATGATCGAGCTGGACGGTGCGCCGGACGCACTGGACAGCGCTGTGGCCGCCGTCGAGTCCGCCGCCCGCGTGGACGGCCTGGTGCAACTGGAGGTAGCCCGCGACGAGGCGCAGACCCGCGCGCTGTGGGCCGCGCGCAAGGCGCTCTCCTTCGCCCAGCGCGCCGCCACGCAGCACAAGATCAACGAGGACGTGGTGGTGCCAGTGAGCCGCCTGCCCGAGCTGGTGGATGGCGTGCGCCAACTGGCGGAAAGGCATGCCGTGCCCATCGTGAGCTTCGGTCATGCCGGCAACGGCAACCTGCACGTGAACCTGCTGCCGCGCGACGTGGACGAGATCGAACGCGCCTACGCCGCGTTGCCCGCGCTGTTCGCGCTGGTGATCGCGCTGGACGGCACGATCTCGGGCGAGCACGGCATCGGCGTGGTCAAGCGCGAGTTCATGCCGCTGGCGCTGTCGAGCGAAGCACTTGACCTGATGCGCGGCATCAAGGCTGCATTCGATCCCGATGGCATCCTCAATCCCGGCAAGCTGCTACCGTAGTTGCTCGCATTCGACAGGGAAATCGCATGAAGCGTGTGTTGCTTGCAGTAGTGGCCGTGCTGTGTCTCGCATTGAATGCCTGCAGCCAGCAGGCACTCATCGACAGAATGGAGCCCAAGGCCGAATCGTCCTCGGCCAAGACCATCATCGACCAGTTGCGCAATGGCGATATCGATGCCGTGAAGGCGCAGCTCGATCCGAAGTACCTCAGCCCGGACATCGACGGCAAGTTGCGCAGTGTGGCTTCGACATTCCCGGACAATCCACCGGAATCCGTAAAAACCGTCGGCGCCTATACCACCCATTTCAGCAAGTTCGGCTCGCATGAACAGAGCGTCGTGTTCAACTTGACGTATGAGTACGAATTTCGCGACACCTGGGTCGTCGCCAACGTCATGCTAAAACGGCAAGGCGGCAAGCTCATGCTCGAAGGCCTGCGCGCCAAGCGCCTCGCCGGCCCCCTGGAGGCCAGCAATGCATTTACCTTCAAGGACAAGAGCGTCACGCACTGGCTGATGTTCGCCCTGCTCATCGCGGACGTGTTGTTGTGCGTGTACGCCTTCGTGCTGTGCCTGCGCACGCCTATCGCGCGACGCAAATGGCTGTGGGCGCTGTTCACTCTCGTCGGGGTGACTACGCTGCATTTCGATTGGAGCAGCGGAAAGTTCTCGTTCCAGCCCTTGAGTGTGCAGCTGCTCAGCGGATCGGCCGTAGCGCAAGTCTACGGACCACTGGTCCTCGGCCTGTCGATCCCGCTCGGCGCGGTCTGGTTCCTGATAGTACGACGCAGGTTGATCGCCGCATCCAAACCGCCTCCGCTGCCGGATGTCCCGGCGTAACCATGAATGCGTCCGCCAGCAACGACGTCGCAGCCTTCCAAGCGCTACTGGCCGAGATCCGCGGCTGCCGTATCTGCGAAGCACACCTGCCATTGGGACCGCGTCCCGTATTGCAGGCGTCGCCGCAGTCGCGGCTGCTGATCGTGAGCCAGGCGCCGGGACGCAAGGTGCACGAAACCGGCATCCCCTTCAACGACGTCAGCGGCGATCGCCTGCGCGAATGGCTGGGCGTGGACCGCGGTGCTTTTTATGACGAGGGAAAGATCGCCATCGTACCGATGGGTTTCTGTTTTCCCGGCACCGGCAAGGGTGGCGATCTGCCGCCGCGCCCGGAGTGCGCGCCCACCTGGCACCCGCGCCTCCTGCCGCATCTGCAGCAGGTTCGGCTGACGCTGGCGATCGGCCAGTACGCGCAAGTCGGCCTGCTCGGCGAGCGGCGCGGCCGCACGCTCACCGATACCGTGTTGGCCTGGCGCGAGCATCTCGCGCACGGCGTGCTGCCGCTGCCGCATCCCAGCCCGCGCAACCGGCTGTGGCTGACGCGCAATCCATGGTTCGAGGCGGAGCTGCTGCCGGTGCTGCGTCGACAGGTTGCGGCAGCGCTTGCCGGGTAACCTCAGGCGCCACGCCTGGCAAAGATCAGGTGCAGGCCGAACAGCATGAATACCGCACCGGCACAGCCGTCGATCCAGCGTCGCAGACGCAGGTAGCCCCGGCGCATTGCCGGCAGCGCGAACACGCCGGCCACCAGGGCGAACCACAGCAGCGTCTCGGCCACCACCATCAGCCACAGCCCCCAGCGTGCCCAGGCACTCTGGCCATCGCCGACGAAGGCGGAGAAGATGCTGCCGAAATACACCACCACCTTGGGGTTGGCGAGGTTGGTGAACAGGCCGTTGCGCATGGCGCGCCACGCGCCGTCGGCCAATTTCACCGCGTGCATCGGCGCGCCGCCGGCAGGCGCGGACAGCGCGCCGCGCAGCATCTTCAGGCCCATCCAGCACAGATAGGCGCCGCCGCACACCGCGATCGCTCGCTCCAGCCACAGCACCCGATGCAGCAGCAGTTGCAGGCCGAGCAACGCCAGCGCAGCCCACACCGCCACGCCCAGCGTGATGCCCAGCACGCCAGCCAGCGCCTCGCGGCGCGAGTGGCTCACCGCGGTCTGCGAGACGTAGAAGAAATCCGGACCCGGGCTCATCAGGGCGATCAGCTGGACCACGGCGATGGTCAGGAACAAGCTCATGCAACACGCTCCGGACGGGATGGCGGAAGCGCAGTTTAGCCGCACTCGGACGATGCGCCGCGCCTTGCTGCACAGCCGGAGCTTCCTCTACTCTCGCCCGATTCCAAGCAGCATGGCCACGGGATCGTCCCCGGCCGCACAGGGGATCCAGACCCATGAGCCTCAAGCTCCGCCTCGTCGTCCTCAACTTCTTCCAGTACTACATCTGGGGCGCGTGGCTGCTGACGATCGGCACGTGGTGGTTCCAGACCCTGCACTGGTCGGGCACCAGCTTCGGCGCGATCTTCTCGACGATGGGCATCGCCTCGCTGTTCATGCCTTCGCTGGCAGGCATCGTGGCGGACAAGTGGATCAACGCGGAGCGCCTGTACGGCCTGTTCCAGATCGTGGGCGCGCTGGTGCTGTTCGCGATACCGCACGCGGCCGACCCGCAGCAGATGTTCTGGGTGGTGCTGCTGTACATGTGCTTCTACATGCCCACCATCTCGCTTGCCATCACGGTGGCGTTCAACGCGCTCAAGCAGGAGGGGCAGGACGTGGTGAGCACCTACCCGCCGATCCGCGTGTGGGGCACGGTGGGTTTCATCGCCGCCACCTGGACCACCAGCCTGCTCGGCTTCAAGGCGTCGCCGGCGCAGTTCTATGTGGCCGCGGGCGCCTCGCTGCTGCTGGGCCTTTACGCGTTCACGCTGCCGAAGTGCCCACCCAAGCTCGATGCCACGCACAGCCGCAGCCTGACGGATCGCCTCGGCCTCACTTCGTTCGTGTTGTTCAAGAACCGCAACATGGCGGTGTTCTTCGTCTTCGCCATGTTGCTGGGCGCGGCGCTGCAGCTCACCAACGCCTACGGCGACGCCTTCCTCAGCGACTTCGTCAAGGTGCCGGCCTACGCGAATCTGCTGACGGTGAAGTACTCGACCATCATCATCTCGATCTCGCAGTTCTCCGAAACCGCGTTCATCCTCACCATCCCGTTCTTCCTGAAACGCTTCGGCATCAAGGCGGTGATGACGATGAGCATGCTGGCCTGGGTGCTGCGCTTCGGCCTGTTCGCGTTCGGCAACCCGGACCCGCTCGGCGGCCTGTGGATGATCGTGCTGTCGTGCATCGTGTACGGCATGGCGTTCGACTTCTTCAACATCTCCGGCTCGCTGTTCGTCGAGGGGCAGGCCGACCCGAAGATCCGCGCCAGCGCGCAGGGGCTGTTCATGCTGATGACCAACGGCGTTGGCGCGGTGCTGGGCAGCCTGATCGCCGGCTTCGTGATCGACCACTTCTTCACCGACCACACCTGCAACGATGCCTTGCTGATCTGCAAGGACTGGCATGGCATCTGGCTGGCCTTCGCCGGCTACGCACTGGTGATGGCGTTGCTGTTCGTACCGCTGTTCAGGCATCGCCACAACGCAGGTGCCGCCCGCGGCATGCCCACGCACTGAGCCTCAGTCCAGCAAGCGACTCTCCATCACCCGGTCGCGTCCACCGGACTTGGCCGCATACAGCGCGAGGTCCGCGGCGCGCATCCAGCTCGACAGGTCGCGGCAGCGCACTCCATCGAAGGGTGCCACGCCGATGCTGATCGTCAGCCGCTCCAGCGGCAGGTCGTCGGGCATGGTCAGTGCGGCGGTTCCCGCGCGCAGTCGCTCAGCCATCCGCATGCCGGCGGCCAGGCCGGTTCGCGGGCACAGCACGGCGAACTCCTCGCCGCCGATGCGCGCCACGAAGCAGGGGGCGCCGACCGCGCCGCCCAGATAATCGGTGAGGATGCGCAGCACGCGGTCGCCTTGCGGGTGGCCGATACTGTCGTTGATGCTCTTGAAATGATCGATGTCGATCAGCAGCAACACGTGCGCCGCGATGCCTGCTTCATGCGGCCCGTCCAGCAACTCGCTGGCCCGCTGCTGGAATGCACGCCGGTTCGCTATCCCGGTGAGAGGATCGCGCAATGCCTGCGCACGCAGTTCGGCGGCGTGCCGGCGCTGCGCGCGCAACAGCAAAACGAGCAGGCCGACAATGAGCGACAGGGCCCCGGCCAGGATTGCGATCATCGCGTTGGCCAGCCGTTGGCGCTGCTGCTGTTCGCGCCGACGTTCCGCTTCGGCCTTCACTGCCCTGAGCTGCAAGTCTTTCAGCTCATTGGCATGTTCCAGCTCGCTGATGCGCAATTCCTTCTCGCGGGTGGCATAGCGCTGCTCCAGCTCGGTTTCGACGAGGCGCTGCGCCGGCGTATCGACCGTGTCGTTGAGTCGCGACGCCTCGCGCTCGTCGTCCAGTGCCTGGCGCAGGTCGCCGACCTGTTCGGCCATCCGGCTCTCCACTTGCAGCATCCCGATCAACTGACCGTTGATGCCGGCCTGGCGTGCACGCACCACGGCTTCGCGCATCCGCGCGTAGGCCTGGCGATGCTGGCCCAGCGCCGCCTCGGCCAATGCGATGTCGGTGGTGGAATCCAGCGAATCGCTGATGCGTCCGGCACCCAGCTCCTGCTTGAGCGAGGCCTGCGACAACGCCATCGCCTCGCGCGCGCGGCCCTGCTTCAGGTACATCTTCGCCAGGTTGTCGCCCACCAGCACCACCAACTGTCCCGCCTTGGCCTTGGCGTAGTGCTCGCGCGAGCGCACGTAGGCCGCGGCCGCGTCATCGACCTTGTCCTGCGAGGCCAACGCGATGCCTGTGTCGTTCTCCACGTCGCCCATGCCGAACTCGTCGTTCAGCGCGCGATAACCCGCCAGCGCTTGCTGACACACGGGCAACGCCTTGTCCGGTTTGTCGTCGAGGGTGTAGGCGTCGCACAACTGATAACGCGCCCAGGCCATGATCCGGGGATCGGTCTGCCCCAGCACCTTGTTCGCTGCCTGCAAGGCTTCGCCCAGACCGGCACTGATGCCGTTGGCGATGTCGTGGCGCGCCTGCAGAAAGCCGGCAGCCGCAGCGGCTACCGGGTCGTGCGCCACCGCTGCAAGACTGTCGAGGCGCAGCGTGGCTTCGGCCAGCGCGGCATCGTCGTTGCTGTTGATCGCAGCCGTGCCCATGCCCCACAGCAATTCGCGTTCGCGCGCGGGCGGCAATGCGGTGCCGGCCCGGTCGAGCTGCTGGCGGACCGCGGCAATCAGGCTGTGCGGATTCGTCACCGCACGCTCGCGGAACGCATCCATGGAGGCGGCGGCCGCCGGCACTGCAACCAGCATCCCCAGCACACCCAGCCACGCCCTCTTCGGCATCCTAAGCCCACCCTGTCCTGCGGTTTTCCAGAATTTTAGGGCTTGTTCGACGTCGTCGCACCCTGGCACAGCCAATCTGCATCACCCCATCGCAGGTGCGTCAACCGCCGTCGCCTGGAAGCAGGTGTTCTTGCACCAGTTGGCTGCGCGAGGCATCTAGATTTCCATCCGTATCGAAGCGCAGCACAACCAGCCAGTCGTATACGTCGCCTGGCCACGACTTGTGACCGGTGATGGCTTTGGCGTCGCCGCCGAAGGCCTCGAGCAGCTTGTCGATGTGGCCGTGGTGCCATGCGATCAGCACTACCGGCGACTGGTTGTCCTTGCCCAAGGATTTCACCAGCTTGTCCACGTCCGCGTCGGCATACGGCTGCTCGATCGGCAGGCCGAGGCGCTGCGACAGCGGCGTCAGCGTGAGGCGCGGCCGGATGCTGGACTTGCTGTCCCTGGTGGCGATCAGTCGCCCCGGCAGCAGGCTCTGGCCATCGAGCTGCAGCGGATCGAAATAGGCGGCGTAGTCCTGCGCCCGCTGCTCGCCCTGCGGGCTCAAGCCGTTGCCCGAGGCCGGCTTCTCGGCATGCCGCACGATCAGCACGGTGACATTGCTCAGCCCGCGGCTGCCCTTGTCGCCGTGATCGTGGTGCGCCAGCGCCAACGTCGGCAACAACAGCGACAGCGAAAAAAGCATCCATGAGCGCTTGCGCCAGATCGTGTTCATGCAGTGCCTCCGTCGGTTCATCGGGTCCAAAAGATCAGGCAGGTACAATACCCGCATGCAAATCGGCCCCTACCGCATCGACCCGCCGCTGGCGCTGGCCCCCATGGCCGGCGTCACCGACAAGCCTTTCCGCCTGCTGTGCAAGCGGCTGGGCGCGGGCCTGGCCGTGTCCGAGATGACAACGGCCGACCCGCGCCTGTGGCATACACGCAAGTCGCTGCGCCGCATGGACCACGCGGGCGAACCCGAGCCGGTGAGCGTGCAGATCGCCGGCTACGATCCGGCGATGCTGGCCGAGGCCGCGCGCTTCAACGTGGCCAACGGCGCACAGATCGTCGACATCAACATGGGCTGCCCGGCGAAGAAAGTCTGCAACGTGTGGTCGGGCTCCGCCCTGCTGCAGGACGAGCCGCTGGTGGCGCGCATCTGCAAGGCAGTAGCGGATGCGGTGGAAGGACCGGTGACACTGAAGATCCGCACCGGCTGGGACCGCCAGAACAAAAACGCACTGGCCATCGCGCGCATCGCCGAGGACACTGGCATCGCCGCGCTCGCCGTGCACGGCCGCACCCGCGCCGACAAGTACGAAGGCGAAGCCGAATACGAAACCATCGCCGCGGTGAAGGCCAGCGTGCGCATCCCGGTATTCGCCAACGGCGACGTCACGACACCGCAGCAGGCCAGGCACGTGCTGGCCGCAACCGGCGCGGACGCGCTGATGATCGGCCGCGGCGCACAGGGCCGCCCTTGGATCTTCCGCGAGATCGCCCACTACCTCGCCACCGGCGAACTGCTGCCCGAACCCACGCACGCCGAAGTGGCGACGATCCTGCTCGGTCATCTGGAACACCTCTACGCCTTCTATGGCGAACAGGCCGGCGTGCGCATCGCGCGCAAGCACCTGGGCTGGTATGCGAAAGATCGGCCCGAGAATGCCGCGTTCCGGCAGGTGGCGAATCGCGCGGAGAGTGCGCAGGAGCAGTTGCGGCTGGTGCGTGATTATTTCGAGGCGTTGGCGGTTGGGGAATTGTTGGCGGCGTGATGGTTTAGGCCTGCAAATCGAGGGTCAATTCGAATTGGGACGGGCATCCGGCAACCAAGCCGCCAGCAGAAAGCGAGTGCGCTGCGTCGGCGCAACAATGCCAAGAATCGGCACAAATTCGTCACCATCCCGGCGCCATATGCCAAGCAGCCAATCGTCGCTGACACTCGTGACAAACGAGGCATGGCCAATGCAACCCAGCAACCATTCACCATGCCAGCGAATGGGAAAAAACACGCCTTTCATGAATCCCGAAAAGCCATTTTCGTGGCCATCCTTATGGTCGGCGTAGTAACTCTCTGGCCCTTCCTGGCTGTCCACCGTCTCGCCCCAGGAAAAGTACTGAACATCGGTATCTTGTTCGGCAAGTTTTCGCTGTGCTTCGAACTGTGCTTGCGCGTCGGCCGGAATGTGGCCACTTAGCGCGTCGGGGTCACGGTCGCGTACGTAACGCTCAAGAGTCTTGCTAGCCAGATTGGACAATCCTGTGCAATCAGCCCATGCACAATGCACATATTCCAGCGACGTGTGGTAGTCGTAACGCACATGTACTCTATTCGGGTCAGCCCAATTGCTTCCATCCCATTGCTGAACTTCGATATCGTTAGCTGCAGCACTGTCATCATGCGAGCTCAAGGCGTAGGCGTGCCCCTCGAATTCCACGAGCGACCAGTACGAATCATCCAAACTTACGCAGCCACGGTCGAACACCGCTGGCACAGGAGCAGGCTGCACTACCCGATCACGCCAGCTGAAAATGTAAAACACCATGCCCTCGCAGTTGCCAAACATAATCTGCGAAGAAAGAGCGCCCAATCGGAAGGCATCGAGGCGGTCCAGTTCCGGGTTGAGGAATTGACCCGCTGGGCCAACCAGCTTGGTCAGTGGGCCTGTATCGAACGGCAACGATCTTGTCGGATCGTATGACTGTTCCGTTGCCGTCTTGAAAACTGCGCCGTCACTTTCCCAACTTGGTGCTCCGGGCGATTGGCTTGTGAGGTACTTCGCGATGGCAGCAGGCAGAGGCGCGTCCTTTGGCGACGTGTCAAACACATGCTGAAGAAACGCAATGCGCTCCTGGTACAACGAAGCGCCTCCTGGGCCGAACACCGCTTCGTTACGTTCACTTAGCCAGTTGCGCTGATCGCGCAACAAGGCCTCCAACTGCGACGCGGCCTTGGCACGCGCTCGTTCAAACGCCTGTGCCATCTGGCTGTCGAGCTGTGACAGCTCGGGATCGGCGCAGATCTTCTGTTCGACCGTGCTCTTTGCCTTCGCGCAATCGAACCCCGCCGCTGACGCCAGCGGAACGACGCCCAGCAGGGCCACAGCCAACGAAAGCTTCATCCAGATCGAGCGCATGACCGTCCCTCTTGCCGTCCAGCGGCAAGGGATTCTTGCATGCCTTTCGATGCCTTCTGCGGCCGCGGGCGGGCAAGCTCGTGACAAGACGAGGGCAGACCGCGTCAATCCGTCAAACCGTCCTCGACGCGCCGGCAGGAAACACGGACCTTCAGGCAGCCAGCTCGCGCGGCAACTCCAGCATCGTCAGGCGAAGCCGCGGCGGTATCTCGGCGAGCACCTCGCCACGATGCCCGAGCAGGCGCAGCACGCCGTCCGCATCCTCGGTCAGCGCGGTGAGGCTTTCCACCCAGTCACCATCGTTCGCATAGATCAGGCCGTTCCGCTCGATCAGTCCGGCGCGGTGGATGTGCCCGCAGACGATGCCGTCGAGCTGGCGCCGTGCGACATCGTCGAGGCCGGCCTGCACGAAGCGCTCGATGTAGCGCTCGGCGGCGTTGCTGCGCCGCTTCACGAATTCCGACAGCGACCAGTAGCGCAGGCCGGCGCGCCGGCGCGCGATGTTGAGCCAGCGGTTGCAGGTGAGGATGCGGTAGTACAGCCAATCACCCAGGCGCTCCTGCAGGCCGCCGAACTGGGTGACGTTGTCGTAGTCATCGCCGTGCGTCACCAGCAGTCGGCGGCCGTCGGCGGTGACGTGGACCGCACGCCGTCGCACCCGCATGCCGGGCAGCATCAATCCACACACCCGCCGCAACGGGCGGTCGTGGTTGCCCGGCACGTAGACGATCTCCGTGCCGCGGGCATGCAGCGCGTGCAGCGCCTCGATCACCCGGGTATGCGCACCGCTCCATTGCGAACGGCGCTGCGCCATCCACCACAGGTCGACGATATCGCCCACCAGGTACAGCTGCCTGCAGCGCAGGCCGTCGAGGAAGTCCGCCAGCTCCGCCGCATGGCAATGCCGCGTGCCCAGGTGCACGTCGGAAATGAACACCGCGTTCCATGGCCGCTGCGTCACCGCGACGAGGCGCCTCATGCCGGCACGCTCCGCGCCTGCAGGTAGCGTTGTCGCTTGCGCGGACGCACGCACTCCAGGTCCACCTCGATGAGTCCGTCGATGGCGCCGCTGAAGTCCGGGTCCACGCCGAAGGCGAGGAAGCGCGCGCCGCCGGGTTCGCACAGCTCGGTGTATTGCTTGTAGAGCATCGGTACCGAGGCGCCCAGCCGGGCCAGTGCCGCCTTCAGCGAGTCGAACGCCGCATTGCCGTCGTCCTGGCCGTCAGGCGCGGATGGCGCTCCCGTGGCGACGAACGGCCGGCGCGCACTGGCCAACCGTTGCGCGCTGCCGTAATAGCGCCGGTAATAGTCCACGATCCGTTCACTCGCCTCGTGCGGCATGGCCGCGCTGATCGACACTGCGCCGTAGAGGTAGCGCACGCCCGGATAACGCTGCAGATATGCACCGATGCCCTGCCACAGGTAGTCGAGGCTGCGGCTGCCCCAGTAGTCGGGCACCACGAAACTCCGTCCCAACTCAAGCCCGGAGGCCAGTCGCGGCACCGCTTCGTCCTCGTAACGGAACAGCGATGCGGTGTAGAGGCCAGCCAGCCCGCTGCGCGCCAGCGCCTCGGCGCCGCGCATCACCCGGTAGGCACCGGCGATGCACGACGCCTGCGCATCCCACACCAGGATGTGGTCGTAGTGCGCGTCGTAGGCGTCGAGGTCACGGCTGCGTCCGGTGCCTTCGCCGACTTCGCGAAAACTCAACTCGCGCAGCCTGCCGATTTCCTGCAGCAGCGGAGAGCCGCCGGCATGGCGCGCCAGGCGGATCTGCTTGCCGTCGCCAGTGCAGCCGAGCAGTTCGGTGGCCTCCATCGCGCGCGCCAGCACGTCAGCGTCGATGGCCGCTGCCAGCGGCTGCCGGCCGACCGCGGCAACGGCCAGGGCGGCGGCAGGCCTGCGGCCGCTCGCGTAGACCGCGTGACGGATGCGTTTCAACGCCGCGCCTTCGTCCTCGTCCTGCGCCAGCGACAAGGCTTCGCCCACATACAGACGCATCGGGCGCTGGCGCCGCGCGAACATCTCCCTGGCCAGGAGTGCCGTCGAAGCCGGCCGCCATAGCGCGGAAATCCCATAGAACAACGCCGAGTTGCGCGCCTCGATGCGCACCGGCAACACGGGCGCCGAGGTGCGGCGCGCGAAGCGCAGGAAGCCGGGGCGCCAGCGCGTGTCGCGCACGCCGCCTGGTCCCAGCCGCGAGACTTCGCCGGCGGGAAACACGATCACGCATTCGCCATCGCGCAGCGCGCGCTCCACCCGGCGCAGGCTGGCCGCGCCGGCGCTGCCGCCGAACACGCGCACGGGCAACAACAATTCCGCCAGCGGCTCCACCAGCGCCAGCACTTCGTTGGCGACGATGCGCACGTCGCGACGCACTCGCCCCACCATGTCCAGCAACGCCAACGCGTCGAGCCCGCCGCAAGGGTGGTTGGCGACGATCAGCAGCGGCCCCTGCGGCGGAATGCGCGCCAGCGTTTGCTCGTCCACGTCGTAGCGCAGCTGCAGATAGCGCAGCGCCGCCTCGACGAAGGCGAAGCCGTGCAGCCCGGCGTGCTCCGCCTCCGCACAGAAGGCATTGATGCCATCCAGCCCCGACCAGCTGGCCCATCCGTGCAGCAGCGGAGCGGCGAGTCGCCCGCGGTGACCGCGGAACCAGTGCGGATAGCGTTGCTGCAAACGCTGCTCGATGGCTTGCATGGCGAGTCTCCCGGCTTGGCCTGCCGCAAGATTCCGCGGTTACCGGGACGGCTGCGTTGCGCTGCTGCGTCAACGGCGTGACAGGCCGGGCGTCGAATTCCCCATGGCGTTTGGACGGCCATCCGCCCATTGACGGATGCTGCGCCACGGCGTACCTTGCGCAGCGCCGAGGTTTTCATCTCTTTATTCGAATGAAGAGATGAAATTAAAAGGGAAGCCGGTGCGAATCCGGCGCTGCCCCGCAGCGGTATGTGGAAACGACCTTCGCCATCAGCACTGGGCGCAAGCGCCTGAGCGGGAAATCATCCGTTTCGTCTCGGATATTTCTGCAGCTCAGGCTCGATGCCCGGGAAGCGGCGGACAGTAGGCGGCCGGCGCATAGCCAGCCTCGTCCACGAGCCCGAAGACCTGCCCCGGCGAAGCCTGCGCGTCACGCGAAAGCATGCGCGCGGGCTTGTATCGGCCTGGCTCTCCGCGGGGAGCGCCGCGCCCGCCGCGTGCCATGCGGCGGTTGCGTCGCGCCCGCGTGAGCCGGTTCGCCCGCGGGGGCGAAGGTCAACGGAGCAGCAACCACTGCCCATCCTTCGTTCCTCTTTGCCCATATCCGCAAGAGGAATCATTCATGTCGCTCGTTACCCATCCTGGTTTTCCCCGCATCGGCCTGAAGCGGGAGCTGAAGCGTGCGCTGGAGGCGCACTGGCGAGGCGAAACGCCTGTCGAGGCCCTGCTCGATGCCGCCCGCGAGTTGCGCGCGCGGCACTGGCGGCTGGCGCGCGACGCCGGCGCCGATGTCGTGCCCTGCAACGATTTCAGCCTTTACGACCACGTGCTCGACACCGCCGTGCTGTTCGACGCGATCCCGGAACGCTACCGGGCGCTTTTCGCGGACAGCCGTCTGGACGGCTACTTCGCGATGGCTCGCGGCCATCGGCGCGACGGCCATGATCTGCATGCGCTGGAAATGACCAAATGGTTCGACACCAACTACCACTACCTCGTGCCGGAACTGCATGCCGGCCAGCATTTCGCCCTGACCGGCGACAAGCCGTTGGCCGAACTCCGCGAGGCGCAGGCGCTGGGCCACCGGGCGCGTCCGGTGCTGCTGGGTCCGGTGTCGTTCCTGCTGCTCTCCAAGACCGTGGACGGCAGCGACCGGCTGGCCTTGCTCGACAGACTGCTGCCCGCCTACGCCGAGTTGCTGCGCCAGCTGGCCGAAGCCGGCGCGGAATGGGTGCAACTGGACGAGCCCTGCCTGGTACTCGACCAGGACGCCGATGACCACGCCGCCTACCGCAAGGCCTATGCGGCGCTGGCCGCGGCGAACGGTCCCAGGATCCTGCTCGCCAGCTATTTCGGCGCCCTGGGCGACAACCTGGCGCTGGCCACGGAGCTGCCGGTGGATGGACTGCATGTCGACCTGGTGCGCGCGCCGCAGCAGCTCGATGCCGTGCTCGATGCGTTGCCCGCAGGCCGCGTGCTCAGCGCCGGCGTGGTCGATGGACGCAACGTATGGCGCAGCCGCCCCGGACAGGTGCTGCCGCTGTTGCGCAAGGCGCACACGCGGCTCGGTGGCGAACGGCTGTGGCTCGCCCCGTCCTGCTCGCTGCTGCATGTGCCGATCGACCTCGAGGCCGAGACGACCCTTCCCGCGGAACGCCGCGCCTCGATGGCGTTCGCGAAGCAGAAGCTGGAAGAATTGCGCGCCTACGCCGATGCGCTGGCCGGCCATCCCGAAGCCGAAGCCGCGCTGCTCGCGCAGCAGACCCTGCTCGACCGCCAGGCCGGGCAGGCCGGTGTGCTGAACCCGGCTGTGCGCGGCCGCCTGCAGGCGCTCAGTCCGCAATCGGCATTGCGTCGATCGGCCTACGCCTCGCGCCGCGTCGTACAGGCCGAAGTGCTGGCGCTGCCGCCGCTGCCCACCACCACGATCGGTTCCTTTCCGCAGACCGACGAACTGCGCCAGGCACGCGCCGCGCATCGCACCGGCAAGCTGGCCGACAAGGCCTACGAAGACCGGCTGAAGGCCGAGGTAGAACGCGTGGTGCGCTTCCAGGAGGAGATCGGGCTGGACGTGCTGGTGCACGGCGAGCCCGAGCGCAACGACATGGTGGAGTACTTCGGCGAGCAACTCGACGGCTACCTGTTCACCAAGCTCGGCTGGGTGCAGAGCTACGGCTCCCGCTGCGTGAAACCACCGGTGATCTGGGGTGACGTGGCAAGACCCGCGCCGATGACGGTGCGCTGGTCGGCCTTCGCGCAATCGCTTACCGACAAGCCGATGAAGGGCATGCTCACCGGCCCCGTGACCATGCTGCAGTGGTCCTTCGTGCGCGACGATCTGCCGCGCGAGACAGTCTGCCGGCAGATCGCGCTGGCGCTGCGCGACGAGGTGCACGACCTGGAAGCCGCCGGCATCCGCGCGATCCAGATCGACGAACCTGCGCTGCGCGAGGGCCTGCCACTGCGCCGCGCCGATTGGCCGACCTACCTCGCCTGGGCGGTGGAATGCTTCCGCATCACGGCCGGTGGCGTGCGTGACGCGACCCAGATCCACACCCACATGTGCTACTCGGAGTTCAACGACATCATCGAGGCGGTGGCCGCGATGGACGCCGACGTGATCTCGATCGAGACCAGCCGCTCGCGGATGGAATTGCTGGACGCCTTCGTGCGCTTCCGCTACCCCAACGGCATCGGCCCCGGCGTGTACGACATCCACTCGCCGCGCGTACCGACGCAGGAGGAAATGCTGGCCCTGCTTCGCAAAGCCCTGGAGGTGCTGGATGCCGGCCAACTGTGGGTGAACCCGGACTGCGGCCTGAAAACCCGCGACTGGGCCGAGGTGGAACCGGCGCTTCGCCGCATGGTGGGCTGCGCCCGCCAGCTGCGCACCGACATCGTGGCCTGACCCGTTCCTGGCACGGGAGCCGGTAGAAACGCCAAGGCGTGTTTCTACCGGCCATCCCCTGCGCTTCGCACGTGGCGCGGGGCAAGGCGAAGCCCCGGAACCGGTTTAAGATGCCGTCTGGACTGCCGATAACCCCTGCCAATGGACACCACCCAGCCCAGCACCAACCCGCACGACAAAGTCGAAGTGCTCAAGCTGCGCGAGGCACAGTGGCGCCATGTAGGCGGCCTGCTGCATCGTCTGCTGGCCCAACTGGCCGGCTCGGGCGATCTGCACAACCATGTGCTGGAGAGCACGCTGGCCGAACTGCGCGGGCTCATGCGCGAGCCTGGCGGCGACAACCGTATCGCCACCCTGCTCGGCACGCTGGCCAAAGCGGTGAAGTCGCCGGACGCCGCGTTCCGCCCCGAGCCGGATGCCGCACCGACGGCAGCCAACGAATTGCTGCTCGCCGTACTTGACTACCTCGCGCTGGAAGAACCTGCCGCGGATCTGGCCGAATTGCGCCAGCAGGTCGCCGGCTGCACCGATGCGCAGGCATTGTGCGAACACGGCAAGACACTGGCCGCACTGGTCAATCGCCGGCTGAAGCAACTGTCGGAAGAACGCCGCGCGGCGGCCCAGCTGCTGCACCATGTCAATTGCCACCTGGGATCGCTGACCGAATACCTCGACCAGGACGAAAGCGCCAACCACGCCGCCGTCACCGCCCGCCACGAATTGAACGGGCGCATGCTCGACGAAGTGCAGGCGCTGGACGAATACGCCAGCGCGGCGCCCGACCTTGCCAGCCTGCGCCATGACGTGCAGGCACGGCTGGCCACCATCCGCGACCACCTTGCCTCCGCGCGCGACCGCGAAGCGGAGCGCGAGCAGGATTGGCAGAAGCGCCTGAAGCGTTCGCGCCATCGCGTCCGTCAACTGGAAGACGACATCGAACGCATGGAGACCATGCTGGCGGCGAAGGGCCATCTGGTCGACACCGATGCCCTGACCGGCCTCGCCAACCGCCGCGCGCTGGAAGTGCGCATGCCCAACTTGTGCGACACGCCCATAGGTACCACCAGCCTGCTGATGGCGGACATCGACCATTTCAAGGAAATAAACGACCGCTTGGGGCACGGCGCCGGCGACCGCGCCCTGCGTATCGTCGCGGAGCAATTGGTGGCCGCGCTACGCCCGGGGGATTTCCTTGCCCGTTATGGCGGCGAGGAATTCGTGGCCATCCTGGAAGCCGGTCCGGAAGAAGCGATACTGGTGGCCGAACGCTTGCGTGAGCGGATCGAACGCACGCGCTTCCGCAGCCAGGATCAACCTGTGCACGTCACCTTGTCCTGCGGTGTCACCACCACGCGGGCCGGTGACACCCCCGAGAGCGTGTTCGAGCGCGCCGACCGCGCGCTGTACCAGGCCAAGCGTGCCGGTCGCAACCGCTGCATGGTGTTGTAAGAACCGCCCGGCAATACTCAGATCCGGGACCTTTCCAGCGTACGATGGGCCTAACCACGACACGCGAAACCACGCCGATGGCTTCCGACCACCCCGATTCCGCCATACCCGACGCCATCGAGATGTTCGAGCGCGAGCGCGAACGCTGGCGCGAAATCGATGCGCTGCTGCGTCGCCTGCTTTCGCGCCTGACCTATGCGGCGGAGGGCCGCAACATCGGTCTGGACGCCGTGCTGAGCGATATCCGGCTGGCCACCCGGAACACTTTCGATGAGCAGCGCCTTACGCCGCTGCTCGACGCCCTGACCGACGCCGTGGCCGTGCTGGACGAGGAGCTCGCCCAGCCATCCAGGGAGGCCGCCCTGCCGCCATCGCCGCCTCCAGTTCCCTTGCCGCAGGCGGCGGAACCCGTGCTGGACCGCCTGCTGCTCGCCATCCTCGATCGCCTGCCGCTGGGCGAGACGGCCGGCGCCGAACTGGAGTCCCTGCGCCAACGCATCGTCGGCTGCCACGACACCAGGATGCTGCAGGCCCACGGCGAGGCGCTGGCCGCCCTGGTCGCGCGCCACATCGAGCAACTCGAAGAGGCCCAGCGCACCGCCAGCCGCCTGCTGGACCACGTGGACAACGAACTGACTGCGTTGACCGAGCATCTCGACGAGGACAACCAGTCGCGCAACGATGCCGTCATGGCCCGGCGCGAGCTGGGCGAACGCATGGCCGGCGAGATGCTGACGCTGCGCGAGCGAGCGCGCACAGCCTCCGACCTGCCCAGCCTGCAAGCCGACGTGCATGCGCGGCTCGCCGCGGTCGGCGCCCACCTCGCCACGCTGCGCGAGCGCGAGCAGACACGCGAGCAGGCGTGGTACGAACACACCGCACGCATGCGCGAGCGCATCCGCGAACTGGAATCCAGCACGCGCAACATGGAAGCCACGCTGAAGCAGAAGCTCCAGTTGGCCGACACCGATCCGCTCACCGGCCTCGCCAACCGCCGCGCATTGGAGGCGCGCATGGCCTCGCTGCACGAGTCGAACGCGCCCGACATCAGCCTGCTGATGCTGGACATCGACCATTTCAAGTCGATCAACGACCTGCTCGGCCACACCGCCGGCGATCGCGCGCTGCGCATCGTGGCCGAACAGCTGCAGGCCGCGCTGCGCCCCGGCGACTACCTCGCCCGCTACGGCGGCGAGGAGTTCGTGGCCCTGCTCACCGCCGATGCCAATGAGGCGATGCGGGTAGCCGAGCGCCTGCGCATACGCATCGGGCAAGCGCGCTTCCACAGCCAGAACCAGGTGGTGCCGATCACCCTGTCGTGCGGCATCGCCACGATGCGCGACGACGACACGCCCGAGTCGCTGTTCGAACGCGCCGACCAGGCGCTCTACCGGGCCAAGGACAACGGCCGCAACCGCTGCGAGGCGGCGTGAGGCCGGCGGCGGGCAGATAGCCGTCCATCCGTCCAAAGCCCGGTTCAGCCAGGGGTACAACGCCGGTACGGCGCGATGGTATGATGGCGCACTTTCTTTTATCTCTTTATCCGTACACGAGGATATAAACCCGATGTCCAGCCATCTGTTCACTTCCGAATCGGTCTCCGAAGGCCATCCGGACAAGGTCGCCGACCAGATCTCCGATGCCGTGCTCGACGCGATCCTCGCGCAGGATCCGCGCGCCCGCGTGGCCTGCGAAACCATGGTCAAGACCGGCGTGGCCATCGTCGCCGGCGAGATCACCACCAGCGCCTGGATCGACCTGGAAGCGATCACCCGCAAGGTGATCCTCGACATCGGCTACAACTCCTCCGACGTGGGTTTCGACGGCGCCACCTGCGGCGTGCTCAACCTGATCGGCAAGCAGTCGCCCGACATCAACCAGGGCGTGGACCGCAAGAAGCCCGAGGAACAGGGCGCCGGCGACCAGGGCCTGATGTTCGGCTACGCCACCAACGAGACCAAGGACGGCATGCCGGCGGCGATCCACTACTCGCATCGCCTCGTCGAGCAGCAGGCCAAGGTGCGCAAGAAGAAGAACTCGCCGTTGCCGTGGCTGCGCCCGGACGCCAAGAGCCAGGTCACCCTGCGCTACGACAACGGCGTGGCCACCGCGATCGACGCCGTGGTGCTCAGCACCCAGCATGATCCGGGCATCAAGCAGAAGGATCTGATCGAGGCCGTGCGCGAGCACATCATCAAGCCCGTGCTGCCGGGCAAGCTGCTGCACAAGGGCACCAAGTTCCACATCAACCCGACCGGCAAGTTCGAGATCGGCGGCCCGGTGGGCGACTGCGGCCTCACCGGCCGCAAGATCATCGTCGACACCTACGGCGGCTGGGCCCGCCACGGCGGCGGCGCATTCTCCGGCAAGGATCCGTCCAAAGTGGACCGTTCGGCCGCCTACGCCGCGCGCTACGTGGCGAAGAACATCGTGGCCGCCGGCATCGCCGACCGCTGCGAGGTGCAGGTGAGCTACGCCATCGGCGTGGCCGAGCCGACCTCGATCTCGGTGACCACCTTCGGCACCGGCAAGATCAGCGACGACAAGATCGAGAAGCTGATCCGCCGGCACTTCGACCTGCGCCCGTACGGCATCCTCAAGATGCTGGACCTGATCCACCCGATGTATCAGCAGACCGCCAGCTACGGCCACTTCGGCCGCAGCCCGGTCGAGATCAAGGACAAGAACGGCAAGGTCTACACCGCGTTCTCGTGGGAGAAGACCGACAAGGCTGAGGCCCTGCGTGCGGACGCCAAGCTGAAGTAAGACGGCGTCATCCTCGTCAACGAAACGGGTCGCGCAAGCGGCCCGTTTCGTTTGGCGCACCCGCCACGAACGAAGCCACGGCCGCCCTAAGGCTTGATCATGCGGATCGCCTCGTCGCGCACGCTGCGCATGGCGGCGTTGAGGGTCGCCGGGTCCATCGCGATCACCGGATCTAGGTAATGCTTGCGCACATCGGCAGCGGCGGAGGTATCGCGCAGCTTGACCAGCGCCAAGTACAACCGTGAGGCACTTTCGATACTATGCGGTGCCTCGGGACCGAAACGCTGTGCACGGGCCGCCAGCGCCTGCCGATAGGCATCGCGGGCGTTTGCCCAGTCGCCAAGATCGCTCTCGATGTCACCGATCATATTGAGCGTCCCTAACATGATCGGGTCGTCAGGTGCGAGTGTGCGGCGCTGGCCAGCCAGGGTCTCGTCTGCCTGCACTAGCGCCTGTCTGTACCGCCCGGCTTTATCGAGCAGACTGGCGAGACTGCCGCGTGCCAGCAGCGTATGCGGATGGTCAAGCCCGAGCATGCGCACATGCGAATCCATGATCACCTGCTCCAATGCAATCGCCTGCATGTAGTACGGCTGCGCCTCGCGACCAGTCGGCGCAATGTCACCCTGCTTGGCCACCAGCGCCACCAGGCCAGTCATGGCCGACACCGTCTGCGGATTGTCCGGGCCGTAACGCAGGCGACGCGTGTCCACGACATGCTGCAGCGTGCCGCGGATGCGCGAGAGCGAGGCAGGATCGTTCGCCAGCTTGGTGGCGTCCGTAGCCGCAACGTAGCGTGCGTCGATCGTGTCGGGGTGATCGGCGCCGAGCCGGCGCTGGCGGATCGCCACCACCTGCTCGGCCAGCGCCAGCGAGCGTTCGAACTCGCCGTCCGCACGCAGCAGCTTGGCCAGGGTGATCGTCGCACGCAGCGTCTCCGAATTCTCCGCGCCCAGCACGCCGCGATCCAACGCCAGCAGCGACTCCAGCTCTATACGCGCCTCGCTGCGCCGTCCCATCTGCACCAGTGTGTCGACCAGATCGCGCCGCAGCTGCATCAGGCCATGGTCAGTGGCAGGAAGCTTAGATTTCAACTCGGCGTACAGGGCCTGCTGCTCCTGTAAGGCCTGCCGCTGATGCCCTTGCGCCACCAGCATTCGTGCGCTGCCGGCTTTGGCGGCGATGCGCAGCTCGTCGACCGGCGCCAGCCCTTCGGACTCTCGGGCAATCTGGCTGTAAAGGCTCGCCGCTTCCTGGGTTTGACCCTGTGACTCCAGCGCTTGTGCGAGATCAGCGCGTGCGGACAGCAGATCGTGGACTTCGGCTGGTTCGCGTTCCCGCTCAGCGATCACCTTGCGCAGCTCGCGCGCCGCATGTGCATAGCTGCCAATACCCAGCAATACGCGCGCCAGCGACTGGCGCAAGTCGGTGGCCAGTTGCGGCGCCTCAGGGAAAGCGTGATCGAGATTGTCGAGCGTGTGCGTAACCACATACGTGTCGAATGCGGAACGCGCGATGTCGGTGGCCTGCACGGCAGCGAAGGCCTTGGTCAGCGCGCCGTCCGCGGGCGGCGCGGCGCTCGATGCGACCGGTGCCAGCGCCGCGCCGACCTGCTGCTGCGCCGCGGCGACGACGGCATGCCCCATCGCGCCGATGTCCACGCTGTCGTACATCGATTGCTGGAACTGCACCATGCGTTCCAGCTGCTGCCGGCGCTGCTCTGCCAGGCGCTGCTGGACGCGCGCCTGGTGCAGCGAGTAAAGCGACGTGCCCAGGCCGGCCAGCACGCTGAGCACCAATGCAGCGGCGGCGGTCAGCGGCCAGCGGTTGCGTTGCAGGAAACGGCGCAGGCGATATAGACGGCGCCCCCGCCGCGCCAGCACCGGCCGCCGCTCCAGCCAGTTGCGCAAGTCGTCGGCGAGCGCGCCGACGGTGGCATAACGCTCGCTGGCCTGGCGCCGCAACGCCTTCAGCGCGATCGCGTCGATATCCGCGGGCACCGTTCTGCGCGGCGATCCGGCATAACCGCCGGTGTCGTGATTCTCACTGCTGCGGCTGGGTGGCACGATCTCGCCGGTGACGATCGCCTGGCTCAACTGGTGTGGCGTGGTGATGTGCTGCCAGGGACGCCGCCCTGCCACTAGCTGGTACAGCACCATGCCCAGCCCGTAGACGTCCACCGCGATGGTCAACGGCTGTTGCTCGATCTGCTCGGGGCTGGCGTAGGCAAGGGTCAGCGCGTGCTGGCCGGTCATGGTGAGCGTGGTCTCGACGGCCTCGGCGTCGATCAGGCGCGCGATGCCGAAGTCCAGCAGCCTGGGCTCGCCTTGTGCATCGACGAGGATGTTGGCGGGCTTGAGATCGCGATGGATCACCAGGTTGCGATGCGCGTACTCCACCGCGGCGCAAACCTTGAGGAACAGTTGCACGCGTTCGCGCAGAGCCAACCCACGATGGGCACACCACGCATCGATGCGCTCGCCCTCGATGTATTCCATCGCCAGGAAGGGCTGGCCGTCGGTGAGCACGCCGCCGTCGAGCAGCCGCGCGATGCCGGGGTGCTCCAGCCGCGCCAGCAGTTGCCGCTCGCGCACGAAGCGCTCCAGCAACGTGGGGGAGCCGATGGCCGAGGCGTTCAGCACCTTCAGCGCCACCTGTTGCGCGAAGCCGCCGTCCTCGCGCTCGGCGAGGTAGACCACGCCCATGCCGCCCTCGCCCACGCGGCGCACCAGGCGGTAATGCCGCGGCGCATCGACCTGGGCGTCACTGCCGCTCAGATCCACCGTATCGCCCGGCTGCAACGGCAGCGTGGCGGTATGGCTGTTCTCGATCGCGGCAATCATCCAGCGCACTTCGCGCACCAGCACTTCGTCGCCGCCGCATTCGCGTGCAATCAGGTCATCGCGCCCTGACGCATCGATCTCCAACGCGTCCATGGCGATGCGCTTGGCAAGCAAGTAACGGTCGGTCAGCTGACCGGTCATGGGTTCCCCTGTATGCGCGGCATGGCCCGCAGCCATGCGGGCAACCCCGCATGACGCATCCTAGCGTCGAAGGATAAGCGATCAGATCGATGGTCTGCCCGTGCCCTTGCGCGGCATGGCCGCCTGGACGGGAAGACAGCCGCCTAGTCGTCCGTGTCGCTGCGCGAAGCGACCACGACGGCCGGCTTCTGCTTGCTCCGCGGGTGATGTGCCGCCAGACGGGGAGCGCTGTGACGCGTGCGATGCGCAGTGATGCCCCGACAGGTGGAACCGCTGCGCGAGCAGCTGCGTCCGGCGTCGGCGACTACCTTGCGGCCGCGCGTCGAGCGGGCCGCCGGTGCCGGGTTGCGCTGCGAAGCCGGCACAGTATCCGCATCGGCGGTCTGGATCGGCGAAATCGCTTCGAGCAGGCGTGCAGCGCGGCTGCCCGCCCGCACACCGCCGGCCTCGGCGACCAGGATCGGCGGGGTCTGCTGGCCGTCGAAGCCGTCGTCCAGCAAGCGCGCCATCAAGCGATCGCGCCCGCTCGCAGTACGGCTCCCCAACACCACGGCGAACAGGCGGTGGCCATCGCGCACGGCGGTGGAGGCGAGGTTGAAACCCGAAGCGTCGGTGAAGCCGGTCTTCAACCCGTCCATGCCCGGATAGCGGTACATCAGATTGTTGTGCCCGCGCACGATGTGGCCACGGAACACGAACTCCTGCGTGGCGAAGAAGTGGGCGTACTGCGGGAAGTCGCGGTAAAGCGCCATCGCCAGCTTCACCAGATCGTGCGCGGTGGAGGTGTTGTTGGGGTCGGGCAATCCGGACGCGTTGGCAAAATGCGTATCGCTCATGCCGAGCAGCGCTGCCTGCGCATTCATCATGTCGGCGAAGTGGCTTTCGTTGCCGCCGATGCCTTCGGCCATCACGCTGGCGGCGTCGTTGGCCGATTTGGTGATCATGCCGAGGATGCAGTCCTGTACCGCGACGGTCTGGCCGGCGTGCAAGCCCAGTTTGGTGGGTGCGCGGCTGGCGGCCCATGCCGACACCGGCATCGTCTGGTCGAGGCTCAGCTTGCCGCTCTTCAATTCCTGGAAAGCGATGTAGAGCGTCATCATCTTGGTCAGCGAGGCGGGATAATCACGCTGGTCGGCGTTGACCTGCTGCACGATCTGACCGGTTTCGCCGTCGACGACGATCGCCGCGTAGCCGGCATGCGCCGCGCAGGCAAAGCTGCCGAGGCCGCACAGCAACGTCAGCATCAGCAGCACGCGCAAGCGACCCAACGTCCGCCCCAGCCTCGTCGATTCGATGGCCACCCGACTTCCTCGCAAACAAACTGCAACCAAATGGAAACCCCACGTGGCCGCGACCTTAACCCAAGGTGGCGAAAATTTCTACAGGCAAGACTTGAAATAATTTCGTTAAATCCATGTTCCACAACGGATTGTTCAAGCCATTCGCAAGCGCATGCAGCGGCATTCGCACGGTCGCCAGCTAGAATGGCCGGATGTCCCTGATCCAACTCCATCGCGTCGATTTCAGCATCGGCGGCCCCCTCCTGCTCGAACACGTCGATTTGTCGATCGACCGCAACGAGCGCGTGTGCATCGTCGGTCGCAACGGCGAAGGCAAATCCACCCTGATGAAGCTGATCGCCGGCGAGCTGAAAGCCGACGACGGCGAAGTGCGCGTACAGACCGGCGTCGTCATCGCGCGCATGGCGCAGGAGGTGCCGCAGGGCACCGCCGGCAGCGTGTTCGACGTGGTGGCGCAAGGCCTAGGCGACCTCGGCCAGTTGCTAGCGCGTTATCACCATCTGCTGCACGAAGGCGACCTGGATGCGTTGGGCGAGGTGCAGACGCAGATCGAAGCCCGCCATGGCTGGGATCTCGACCGCCGCGTCACCGAGGTGCTGACCCGGCTCGAACTGCCCGCCGACACCGACTTCGCCGCGCTTTCCGGCGGCATGAAGCGCCGCGTGCTGCTGGCTCAGGCGCTGGTGCGCAAGCCCGACGTGCTGCTGCTGGACGAGCCCACCAACCACCTCGACATCGAAGCCATCGGCTGGCTGGAAGGCTTCCTGAAATCCTTCGACGGCAGCCTGCTCTTCGTCACCCACGACCGCAGCTTCCTGCAGGCATTGGCCACTCGCATCGTGGAGATCGACCGCGGCCAGCTCACCGACTGGCCCGGCGACTACGATAACTACCTGCGCCGCCGCGAGGAGCGCCTGCACGCCGAAGCGCAGGCCAATGCGCTGTTCGACAAGAAGCTGGCGCAGGAAGAAGTGTGGATCCGCCAGGGCATCAAGGCCCGCCGCACACGCAACGAAGGCCGCGTGCGCGCACTGAAAGCCTTGCGCGTGGAACGCGCAGAGCGCCGCGAATTGTCCGGCAACGTGAAGATGACCGCCGCCAACGCGCAGGCCTCCGGCAAGAAGGTGATCGATCTCGAGCACGTGCACCAGAGCTACGGCGGCCGCGTGCTGATCGACGACCTGAGCACGACCATCCTGCGTGGCGACCGCGTGGGTATCGTCGGCCCCAACGGTGCGGGCAAGAGCACCCTGCTGAAGATCATGCTGGGCGAACTCAAGCCCGAACGCGGCAACGCCACGCTGGGCACCGGCATCCAGATAGCCTACTTCGACCAGCACCGCCTGCAGCTGGACGATACGCAGAACGCGTTGGACAACGTGGCCGAGGGCCGCGAATACATCGAGCTCGACGGCCAGCGCAAACACATCATCGGTTATCTGCAGGATTTCCTGTTCTCGCCCGAACGCGCCCGCGCACCGATCACGCGGCTCTCCGGCGGCGAACGCAACCGCCTGCTGCTGGCCAAGCTGTTCGCGCAGCCGTCGAACCTACTGGTGATGGACGAACCCACCAACGACCTTGACGTGGAAACGCTGGAGCTGCTGGAAGAACTGCTCGCCGGCTACCAGGGCACCCTGCTGCTGGTCTCGCACGACCGCGCCTTCCTCGACAACGTGGTATCCAGCACGCTGGTGTTGGAAGGCGAAGGCAGGGTGGCCGAATACGTCGGCGGCTACAGCGACTGGCTGCGGCAACGGTCCGCGGCGGCCGCATCGGCTCCCACCCAGGCTGCAAGAAGCCAGACGCCTGCGCCCGCTCCCGCGCCGGAAGCCAAGCGCAAGCTGAGCTACAAGGACCAGCGCGAACTGGAACAACTGCCCATGCGCATCGAACAGCTCGAAGCCGACATCGCCGCACGCGGCGAAGCGATGAACGATCCGTCGTTCTTCCAGCAGGACAGCGCCGCCATCGTCAAGGCGAACGAATCGCTGGCGAAGCTGCAGCATGAGCTGGAAAGCGCCTACACGCGCTGGGCCGAACTGGACGGCTGACGCGCGACCTATCCCTGCTCCCCTGGCGCGACGCGGTTCGGCAACCACAGCCGCGCCAATGCGCCACGCGCATCGTCCCGCGCCACCAAGGCCACGCCGCCCTCGTGCGCCTCGGCGATCTGACGCGCCAGCGCCAGGCCGATGCCGGAACCGCCGGGCTTGGTGGTGAAGAACGGCACGAACAGGTTGTCGCTGGGCGGCGGTCCGGGGCCGTCGTCTTCCACTTCGATCACGGCGCACTCGCCGTCGCGGCACCAGCGCAGCCGCACGCCGCCATCCGGAAGCGAGGCTTCCACCGCATTGCGCACGAGGTTGATCAACGCCTGCTCGAGCTGATCGGGGTCTGCCGCCACCGTCAGCGGCTCGCCTGCTTCCACCGTCACCGCCATGCGTTGTTCCAGCTTCGCCAGTTTCGCCAACAGCGCGGACAACTCCACCTCTTGCGGCTGCGGTGGCGGCAGGCGCGCCAGTTTGCTGTAGCTGGAAAGGAAGCGCCCCAGGGCCTCGGCGCGATGGCCGATCAGTTCCAGCCCGCCGCGGAAATCTTCGCGCCAGTCTTCCGGCAGGGGATCGCGGGCGACCAGCGTGGCCAAGGTACCGGCCATCGACTGGATCGGCGCCAGCGAGTTGTTCACCTCGTGGCCCAGCACGCGCAACAGACGCTGCCACGCCGCACGCTCCTCTTCGCGCAGCACGCGGCCGACGTCGTTGATCACCAGCAGCCGGCCGCCGCGTCCGCCGCTGCGCAACGCCGCATGGCGGATCTCGAAGCGCCCGCTGCGCCCCGGGAATACATGCCTGAGCAGGCGCGCGGCCGGCCCATCCAGCAGCGGAGCCAGACCGAGCTCCGCAGCGCTGAGGCCGAACAGGCGATGACGCTCGGCATCCAGCAGGCGCTGCGCCGCCGGGTTGAGCAAGCGCAGCCGCTGGCCCTCGTCGAATACGAACACCGCGCTGTCCAGCGCCGCCAGCGTCTTGCCGAGCAGATAGGAGGATTCCTCGAACTCCAGCCGCTCGCGCTGCAGCCGCTCGGCCAGCGCGTTGATGTCGTAGATCGCATCGCCCAGCACGCCGCCGTGCACGCCGCGCAGGCTGTAGTCGCCTTGGCGCAATGCCTCCAACAGGCCGGACAACGTGTACAGCGGGAACACCACACGGTGGTATTGCCAGCGCGCAAGCAGCAAGGCGGCGGCAACGGCGACGGCCACGCATGTCCAGCGCAACGGCTCGCCCATAGGTATCCAGGCGAGCGCCAGCGAGGCAAGCAAGGGAGGCGTCGCCACCAGCAGGCTGCCGAGCAGCACGCGCCGCTCGAACCGCGGCATGCGGCCGGCGCGCTGCACGGGTTGCTCAGTCGGCATCGACGGCGCCGTCGCGCAGGTCGTGCTTGTCCAACCGCCGGTACAACGACTGCCGGGTGATGCCCAGCGCGTCGGCGGCGCGCTGCAGGTTGCCGTCGAAGCGTTCCAGCGCACGCTGCACCAGATGCGCCTCGGCCTGCTCCAGCGTCATGCCGTCGAGATCGGTTGCGGGCTGCGCGGCGGCCTCGCCGAAGGCCAGCGCCGCCGCCCCCACCTCGGCGTGCTCGGCGAGCAACGCAGCACGCTCCATCAGGTGCTGCAGCTCGCGCACGTTGCCAGGCCAGCGCCACGCCATCAGCGCACGTTCCGCCGAAGGCGCCAGCCGCAGCCCGTCGCGCCCGTATCGTTGCGCGTTGCGGGCAAGAAAGGCGCGCGCCAGCGGCAGGATGTCTTCCACGCGATCGCGCAACGGCGGCAGGCGCACTTCCAGCGTGTTTAGGCGGTAGAGCAGATCCCTGCGGAAGCGCCCCGCGGCCACCTCGGCGAGCAGGTCCGCGTTGGTGGCCGAGACCAGCCGCACGTCCGTCTTCTGCGTGCGCGAGGAACCCAGGCGCTCGAATTCGCCGTCCTCCAGCACGCGCAGCAGCTTCGGCTGCTGCGAAGCCGGCACGTTGCCCACTTCGTCGAGGAACAGCGTGCCGCCGTCGGCCAGTTCGAAGCGGCCGATGCGCTCGCTCTTGGCGTCAGTGTAGGCGCCGCGCACGTGGCCGAACATCTCCGATTCGAACACGCTCTCGGCAATGCCGCCCATGTTCACCTTGACCAGCGAGCTTGCCGCGCGCGGCGAGCGCTGGTGCAGCAGTTGCGCAATCACCCCTTTGCCGGTGCCGTTCTCGCCCAGCACCAGCACGTTGGCGTCGCTGCCCGCGATGCGTTCGACCAGCGCCACCACGCGGCGCATCGCCGGCGATTCGGCGACGAAGTCCTCGCCCGCCTCGCCGCGCAACAGTGCGTTCTCCGCCTCCAGCCGGCGTTGCTTGCGCGTGCCTTCGGCCAAGGCGATCTGCGTGCGCAGCACGCTGGCGAGGCGCGCGTTGTCCCACGGCTTCTCGATGAAATCGGCGGCGCCGCGGCGCATCGCCTCCACCGTGAGCGGCACGTTGCCCCATGCCGTCATCGTCACCACCGGCAAGTCGGGCGAGAGCTGGCGCAAGCGCTCCAGCAGGTTCAAACCCTCCTCGCCCGAAGTGGTGTCGCGCGAATAGTTGCAATCGATCAGCGCACAGGCGAATTCGCGCCTGCGGGCGGCCTCCACCGCCGCCGCCGGGTCGGCCACGCCGACGCTGGCAATGCCCTCGGCCTTCAACAACAGGCGCAAGGCCTCGCGCACGTCGGCCTGGTCGTCGGCGATCAGGACAGTGGGGTTCGATTCACGCGCCATGCGTTCGTTCATCCGCGCAGTGTAGAGGTCACTCGTAGCGCAAGGCGACCGCCGGATCGACGCGCAGCGCACGCAGCAGCGGCACCAGCGCGGCGAACGCGGAAACGCCGACCACCAGCAGCAGCACCGGCAAGAACACCGCCGGATCGCGCGCGCGCGTATGCAGACCCGGATCGGCCAGCACGCCCGAGCACGGCACGGCCAGCAGCACGCCGATGCTCAGCCCAAGCCCGAGCTGCCACGCCAGTTGCCGCGCCACCGTGCGCACGATGGCGCCATGCCCGGCGCCGATCGCGCGGCGGATGCCGAGCTCGCGCGTGCGCTGCGCCACCGAGAACGCCAGCACGCCGTACAGGCCTGCACCGGCCAGCAGCAGCGCGACCACCCCGAGCACCGCGAACACCTCGGTCAACACCAGCATCCTGAGGCGCGATATCGCCATCGCTCTTGCCTGGCTGTACATCGCGTGGACCACCACTTGCGGGTCCACCTCGCGCACCACGGCGGCCAGTTGCCGTGCATAGGTTTCCGCATCGGCATGCGTGCGCACCGCCAGCCCCATGCCGCGGCGCAGCGGTCCCTGGCCCGCCGATTGCTCCAGCGGCAGCAGCAGGCCGGGCAGCGGCTTTTCCAGCGCGCTGTCCAGCTGCAGCGGTTCGATCACGCCGACGACGGTGAGCGTGAGGGCCTGCATGCGACCCGGCCACAACACCAGCTTGCGGCCCAGCGCATCGCCATGCGGCCACATCGCCTCGGCCAGCTTGGCGTCGACCACGGCTACCGGCGGGCTGTCCGCGCGGTCGCGCGCATCGAAGAAGCGCCCCGCACGCAGATGCACGCCATAGGTGGCGAGGAAATGCGGATCGACGATGCCCATCTGTACTCGCGGCCAACCGTCGGACGGCTGCGGCCGGCCCGGCAGGGAAACGTCTTCGTGGCTGCCCAATGCAGCGCTCGGAATGGTGTCCGAAGCGGAAGCGTCGGCCACGACGGGATCGCTACGCAGGCGTTCGACCACGGTATCCAGGAAGCGGATGCGTTGCGCATCGCCCGCATAGCGGGCCGACGGCAAGACCACGTCCGCGGTGAGCACTTGCGCAGCATGCGTGGCGCCCGCCGAGCGCTCCGCCAGCAACGCGCCCAGCGCCCGCACGAACGTGCCCGCGCCCACCAGCAACACCACGGTCAGCACCACCTCGGCCACTACCAGCACCTTCGCCACCTGGACGAAGCCGCTGCCTGAGCCCTTGCTGCCGTCGCGGAGTGCATCCTGCAGGTCGTCGGCGCGCGCAGCACGCCAGGCAGGCACCAGCCCGGCAAGCGCGGTGCACAGCACGGCCACGCCGAAGCCGAACAGCAGCACCCGGCCGTCAATGCCGAAGCGGAGGAACATGTTCGGTGGGTTGTCGCTGGCGATGAACACGCCGACCAGCCAGCGATTGCCGAATTGCATGATCGGCACGGCCACCGCCAATGCCGCCACGCTGAGCAGCAGGCTTTCCACCAGCACGCCGACCATCAGGCGCCCGTGGCCGCTGCCCAGCGCGCTGCGCAGGGCCAGCTCGCGGCGCCGGTTCAGGGTCTGCACCAGTTGCAGGTTTGCCACGTTGACGCAGGCCAGCAGCAGCACCAGTCCGGTAGCGCCGAACATCATCCACACCCAGCCACGGATGTTCTCGGGCATGAAGCTCAGGGCCAACGGCTTGATCGTCAGCGAAGGCCCGCGCTGATCCGCCGGCAGGGCAAGCTGCATCGCATCCGACCGCGCGGCGAGTTCCGCGCGCGCCTGCGCCAGGTTGACGGACGGCAGCAACCTGGCCACACCCTGGATGTCTAGATACTGCCGCTGTCTCAGCTGCAGCGGCATCCACAACCGGCTGGCCTGCGGAAAACCGAAATCTGCCGGCAGCACCCCGATCACCGTGGCCGGTTCGCCATCCACCTGCACCGCACGCCCCACGATGTGCGGGTCGGCATGGAAATCGTGCCGCCATAGCGCGTCACCCAGCAGCACCACGGGCGCCGCGCCCGGCACCTCGTCGGAGGCGATGAAGCCGCGGCCGAGAATGGGCTTCACGCCCAGCAGTTGCATCATCGAGGCGGTGAGCAGGCTGCCGCGCGAAAAGTTCGCGCCGCCACCATTGTCCAGGTTGAAGCCCGCGGTGGCATAGGCACCGTACATGTCCACGCTGCGCAGATGCCCCTGCAACTGCAGGTACTGGTCGCTGTTGATGCTGCCGATGCCGTAGCCGTTGGACGGCTGCTCGCCAATCGCAATCAGCCGGTCGGCCTGCGGAAACGGCAGCGGCCGCAGGATCATCGTGTTGACCAGGCCGAACAGGAACAGCACCACGCCCAGCCCGACGCCCAGCATCCCCACCGACAGCAAGGCGTAGCCCGGTCGTCGCATCAACCGTCGCCATGCCTCGCGGAATTCGCGCACGATCATCTTCATTCTCCCCTCAAGGCGCGCATCGGCGGCACACGCGATGCGCGCAACGCCGGCCACAGGCAGGCCAGCAGTCCTACCGCCATCAACAACAGGCAAACCACCAGCAAGACTGCTGGATCGAACACGCTGCGCTGCATCTGCACCAAGACGGCGCGCAGCACGCCTGCCAGGACGAAGGCGATGCCCAGCCCCATGCCCAGCCCGACAACGATTTGCAGCAGCGCCCCACGCAGCACGCTGCGCACCAGCCGCGACGGCGATGCGCCCAGCGCCAGCCGCACGCCGAATTCGCGCTCGCGCAATGTCACCGCCACCGATACCACGGCGTAGATGCCCGCGGCGGCCAGCGCCAGCGCCAGCACCGCGAAGATTCCGATCAGCAGCAGATCCATGCGGGCGGCGTCCGTGGTGCCGCTGACGATGCTTTGCATGCTGCGCATGTGGGCAATCGGCTGATCGGGCGCCACCTCGGCGACGGCGGCAGCGACGGCGGCGCGATAGCTTTCCGGATCGCCGTGCACGCGCAGTGCGAAACGCAACGGCAGGTAGTTGCGCATCAAGCCCGCCAGATCGTCCGGCACCTGCTGCATCGACAGGTACAGGATGCCGTCCCGGTCACCCAGGGGACCGAACGGACTGATGTCGTCGACGACACCGACGATGCGTGCGGAAAACGGCCGAACGCCGACGCTGTTCTCGGCGGTACCGATGTCGATGGCGTGGCCCAGCGCATGCCCTCCGTACAGACGCTGGGCCAGCGTCTGGTTGACGATGGCCACCGGCTCGCCCCCTCTCACGTCCGTATCCTGGAAGCCACGTCCTTCGCGTGGAGTGATGCCGAAGGTCGGGAAATAGTCCGGGTCGACACCGCGAACCTGGGGAGAGTTCGCGAGCAGGTCCTCCGCGCCGGGCGCATGGACGTAGCCCATGTAGAAATTCTGCGTCTTGTCGCCCATCGGCAGGCCTGTGCCGACCGCGGCGCGCTCGACGCCGGGCTGCGCGCGCAGTCGATCCAGCAGTCGCCGCGTGAGTTGCTGCAGCGAGGCGGCATCGGAATAGTCGGCCTTGACCGGCGCCAACTCGAAGGTAAATACGCCCTTGCTGGAAAATCCGAGCGGAACATGCGCAGCGTCATGCAGCGCGTGCAGGAACAACCCTGCCGCACACAGCAGGGTGGCGGCCAGGGCCACCTGTGCCATCACCAGCACGCGTCCCAGTGGGCCATCGCGATGCCCCGCACTGCCGCGTCCACCCGCGCGCAAGTCCTCCATCGATATGGCCGACAGGCCGCGCCAAAGCCCCAGCGCCGCCGCCAGAAGCGCTGCAGCCATGCCAAGGCAGAACGCCACCGCCACCGTCGAGATACTGAAATGCAGCCGACTGCCTGCGAACCACTCCGGAGGTATCAATCCGCTCAGCAGATTCAGCCCGAGCCAGCCCAGAGCGATCCCCGTCAGCGTACCGCCGAGGCCGATCAGTACGCCCTCCGACAACATCGGCGATACTTGCCGCCCCCACGATGCGCCCAGCGCCCCCCGCACCGCCGCATCGTGACCGTGCGACAAGGTGCGCAGCAGCATGAGGTTGGCGAGGTTCACCCACGCAATCAGCAACACCAGTGACGCACTCGCCAGGAACATCGTCAGCACCGGCCGCGCATTGACCCGCATCGCGGTCTTGAGATCGTCGGCGCGGAACCGCAGGCCCCTCATGTACTCGCTTCCGGCGTCGTGCTTCGCCGCGAACACCGCATGCAGCCGCGTGTCGACCTCCGCTCCGACCGAGGCCGCCGTCGCCCCGGGCGCGAGCCTGGCGATTGCCCGGTAATTGTTGCTGTTGTCGTCCGTGCTCTCGAGCGGAAAAGCGACAGGCAATACGAGGTCGCCCTGCTTGAGGTCGACGCCCTCCGGCAGCACGCCGACGATGGCGTGCGCGACTCCCTCGATCGACAGGACACGGCCGATCACGCCGGCGTTGCCGCCATAGCGACGCAGCCAGAACCCGTGGCTCAGCATCACCGCCTTCGGGCCGTTCGGGCGATCCTCGTCCTCCGTGAAATTGCGACCCAGCAGCGGTTTGATTTCGAGCGTCGGCAGGTAGCCGTGATCCGCATGAATAGCCGGCACCAGCTCGGGCGTGCCATCACCGGCGATGTTGACGGACAGCGCATCCGCCTCGATCAGCCCCAACGACCGCACACCCTGCAGCGGCGGCAGATGCTGGTATTCGCTGGGCGATATCCAGTAGGCGACGCCGTACTTTTCCTGCCCCACCTGCACCAGCTCGGAGGCGCGCGGATACGCCAGCGGCTGCAGCAGCATCGCATTGACCAGGGCGAACACCGCCACGCTGGCGCCGATGCCGAGCGCCAGCACGCCGACGGCCAACGTCAGGTAGCCGGGGCGTCGGAGCATGGCGCGCCACGCGCGCCAGATTTCCGTGAGCCAGATGTTCATGTGCGAATCGCCTCTTCCATTGCTTCCATTGCTTCACTCTCCGCGCAAGGCGTGCATCGGCGCCGTCCGCCCTGCCCGCACTGCAGGCACCAGGCAGGCCAGCACGCCGGCACACGCAAGCACCACGCAGGCGACGAGTACGGCCCAGGGATCGAACACGCTGCGTCCCAGCTGCACCACCACCGCGCGCAGCACGCCCGCGCCGGCTGCGCCCAGCACCACGCCGGCCGCGAGACCCAGCACGATCTGCAGCAGGCCTCCACGCAACACCAGCAGCAACAGGCGACGCGGCGACGCGCCCAGAGCGGCGCGCACGCCGAACTCGCGTTCGCGCGCGGCGACCGCCACCGCCATCACCGCATACATGCCCACACCGGCCAGCAGCAGCGCAAGACCACCCAGCAAGCCGACCAGCATGAGGTCGAATTTCGTATCTCTGGTGATGTCGCGCACGATCCACGCCATGCTGTACACGTGGTTGATCGGCTGGTAGGGCGCCACTTCGGCCACCGCCTGCTTCACCGCATCACCGTAGCCGTCGGGGCTGCCCTGTACCTTGATGGCGAAGCGCAGCGGCTCGTAGGTGCGGAACGCGCGCAATATGTCGTCCGGCATCTGCGCCAGCGGCAGGTAGAGGATGGGCGTCGCCGCATCCGGATCTTCCGGGCCGAACTGCCAGGTGCTGGCCACCACCCCCACGATGCGCGCCGAGAGCATGTCTGCCCCCGAGCCGAGCTGGATGATCTGGCCCAGCGCACGGCCGTGGTAGTGCTGGTCGGCGAATTTCTGGTTGACGATGGCCACCGCCTCACCGCCCCGCACATCGGCATCGGCGAACAGGCGACCCTGCAGCAGGCGTATGCCGAATACCCCGAAGAAACCCGGGTCAGCCGCATGTAACTGTGCGTTGAAATCCTCGCCACCCGGCACATGCATGTTCATCCGCCACTGGCCGCTGAAATCGCCTGCCGGCAGGTTGGTACCCACCGCGGCCTGGCGCACGCCGGGAATCTGGCGCAGGCGTTCGACCAGCCGCTGCGACAAGAGCTGCACGGAAGCGGCGTCGGGATAGGTCGTCTTGACCGGCGCGAGTTCGAAGGTGAGCACACCACGCGCATCAAAGCCGAGGTCCACCTTCGCGTTGTCGAGCAGGGTGCGCAGGAACACGCCGGCCGCGCAAAGCAGCAGCGAGGCCAGCGCCACCTGGGCGATCACCAGCACGCGACCCAACAGGCCACTGCGCCGGCTGAAGCCGCTGCGGCCGCCTTCGCGCAGGCTGTCTGCCGACAATGCGGCATGACCACGCCACAAGCCCAGCAAGGTGGCGACCAGCGCGCCGAACAGGCCGACCGCAATAGCCAGCGCCCACGCCGGCCAGCCGAGACTCAGGCCGCCGGGACGCGTCCAGTCCACCACCATCCAATCGGCCGGCATCCACGTGCGTATCGCCGACAGGCCCATGCCTGCCAATGCCTGCCCGAACAATACGCCGAGCAGACCGACCAGTACGCCGTCGGCCATCGAAGGCAGCGCCACGCGCCACGGCGAAGCACCGAGCGCACCGCGCACGGAGGCGTCGTGGCTGCGCCCCATCGCACGCAGCATCATCAGGTTGGTGAGGTTGACCAGCGCGATCAGCAGCAACAGTGCGGCACTGGCCAGCCACATCAACGAGGTCGCACGCGAGCCCTGGTGTTCTTCCGCGCCGAAATCCTGCGTGGCGAAATGCGCCCGTAGCCAGTAATCGCTGGCGTATGCCTTGTGGCCTTGCGTCACGTAGAAGGTATGCAGCCGTGTCTGCACTTGCACAGCCAGCGCCTCGCGGGAAAAGCCGGGGGCCAGACGCGCCACCGCGGTGTAGTCGGTAGAGTCGTTCGGTGTGTTCGCGCGGAATGCGACCGGCAACGCGATCGATGCCTGGCCGAGGTCGAAACCCGCCGGCAACACGCCGACGATGGTGTGCGCAACGCCTTCCACCTGCATCGTCTTTCCGACCACCGCAGGATTGCCGCCGAAGCGGCGCAGCCAGAAACCGTGATAGAGCAGCACCGCCGGCGGGCCGTGCGGCTGGTCTTCCGGCGCGGTGAAGTTGCGGCCAAGCACAGGCTGCACGCGCAGCGTGGGCAGCAGGGTGTGGTCGAATTCCTGCGCTTGCACCTGCACCGGCTCACCATCGCCAGCGATGTTCGTGGCGAGAGGATCGCTCTTGAAGATGCCGAGCGAATCCGCGCCGGGCAAACCAGCCAGTTGCTGGTATTGCTGCGGCGACGCACCCACCACATTGCCTTGTTCGACCTCGCCAAGCGCCACCAGCCGCTGCGGCTCGGGATAAGGCATGGGCCGCAGCAGCACGCCGTCGATCATGGTGAACACGGCGCTGGCCGAGCCCACGCCCAGCGCCAGCACGCCCGCCGCCAGCAACAGGAAGCCCGGCCTGCGCAGGCTGGCGCGCCATGCCTGCCCGATCTCGGTAAGCCAGGTGTTCATGCAGCTGTCTCCACGTGCAAGTGGTCCGTGATGTTTGGCCAAGGCGACGCCCGGCATACCGTTGCGAAATCCATGGGCTAATCCCCCTGCAGGACACGCATGGGCTGGATCCGGCCCGCGCGGATGGCGGGCACAAGGCAGGCAAGCAGGCCGAAGGCCAGCAACAGCACGCAGACGCCGCCCGCGACCCATGGGCCGAACGCTCCGTCCGTGCCGAGCTGGTTGAACGAGGTACTCAGCACGCGCGAGAACACCCCGGCCAGGATCAGCCCCAACGTCAGGCCGACCGCGATCCGTGCCATGCCGCCACTCAGCATCAGTGTGGCCAGTCGCATCGGCGACGCACCCAGTGCCGCGCGCACGCCCAGCTCGTGCTCGCGCGCCGCCACCGCGACCGACATCACCGCATACAGGCCGGTGCCGGCGAGCAGCATGGCCAGTGCCGCGAACACGCCACTGATCCATGCGCCGGTCTGCGTGCCGTCCAGTTGCTCGGCAACGGCTTCGCGCATGCTGCCCATCGCTGCCACCGGCTGCTCCGGCGCCACCTCGGCGACGACCGCGCGCAGCGCCTCGCCATAGCTGGCGAGGTCGCCCTGTACGCGCAGTGCGTAGTGCATCGGCCCAATCGTCCGGTAGCGGGTCATGAGCGCATCGGCCATCTGCGCCAGCGGCACGTAAAGCTCAGACGGAATCCGCCCGACACCCTGCTGCGGGAAGGTGTCGTCGACCACGCCAACGATGCGCGCCGTCCACGGCTGGCCTGGATGGGCTGCATCGTCCATCAGCACCTGCTGGCCCAGCGCGTGGCCGCCGTACATCCGCCTGGCCGCCGTCTGGCTGACGATCGCCACGGCCTCGCCACCCTTGCTGTCGTCCCGCGTGAACAGGCGTCCACGCAGCAGGCGCATGCCGAACAAGCGGAAATAATCCGTACCCACGGCACGGTAGTACACGTACGTCGGCATCTGGCCTTGCGCATGCGCAGGCATGCCGAAGGTACTGAAGTAGTCGTTCACCGGCAGGCTGGTAGCAGCCACCACGTCGAGCACACCGGGCACCTGGCGCATGCGGTCGACCAGTCGCCGCGACAACTCCGTCACCGACTGTACGTCCGGGTAATCGGCCCGCACCGGGGACAACGCGAGTGTCGCCACGTTGGTGTAGTCGAAGCCCCAGCGCAAATGTGCGTTGTTCCAGGACGCGCGCAGGAAGCTGCCACACGCGCACAGCAGCGCCACTGCCAGCGTCACCTGCGCGATCACCAGCGCGCTGTAGATCCGTCCCTGGTAACGCGTTCCGCCACTGCGGCCACCCTCACGCAAATCGTCGAACGAAGAGATGGCGCGGGCACGCCACAATCCGAGCATCGCCGACACCAGCGTCGCAATCAGCGACACCAGCACCGTCAGCACCACGGTGTGCATGCCCAGATGCATTTCGCCGCCAGTGACTTCGGCCGGGAGAATGCCGAGCAGGATCGCCACGCCCAGCAGCGCAAGCAGCACGCCAAAACCGGCAGCGGACAGACCCACCAGCAGGCTTTCACCGAGCAACGGCACGGCCATGCGCAAGCTCGATGCGCCCATCGCGCTGCGCACCGCGATGTCGCGATGTCGTGCCAGTGCGCGCAGCAGCAGAAGGTTCGTCACGTTGACCAGGGCGATCAGCAGAACCAGCAGCGCGCAAGCTTGGAACAACACCAGCACGGTGCCGAGTTGCACGTTCTTGGCGGCCTGATAATCCATCGCGCCGTAACGGACGTGCATGCCGCGATCCGTGGCAGAACGGTCGGCGACCGCCTTCAACCGTGCTTCCACCTGCGCGCCTACGGCGGCAGGCGTCGCGCCATCAGCGAGGCGGGCCACCGCGACGTAGCCGAGTTGATCGCCGGAGCCGTCGGGTGTCAGCTTGGCCGGCAGCAGGATGTCGCCGCCGTTCAACGTCGTTGCGTCGAAGGTTTCGGGCAGCACGCCGATGATGGTGTGCGGCATGCCCTCCACTTTCAGGCTCTGGCCGATCGCGTCCGGATTGCCGTTGTAACGAAGCTTCCAGAAGGCATGGCTTAGCAGGACGACCGGCGCCGGTTGCGTGCCGTCCTCGCCCGCCACGAAATTGCGCCCGAACTGGGGCTGTATGCCCATCGTGGGCAGCAGGCTGTGGTCGATGTAGGCCGCGGCCACCTGCTGCGGCACGCCGTTGCCCGCGATGTTGAGCGTCGCCGTGACGAACGACTGCAGGCCGATCGAGCGCACGCCCTCCAGGTGTTGCAATGCCTCGTACTGCCGCACGCTCACCTGCGGCGGCCATCGCGGCTCCAGCCTGCCCACGGCCAACAACCGCGATGCTTGCGGCACCGGCAACGGCTTGAGCAGTATCTGGTCGACCAGGTTGAACGCAACGGCGTTGGCGCCGATGCCCAGCGCCAGCACGCCACTCGCCAGCAACAGGAAACCGGGCCGGCGCAGGCTGGCCCGCCATGCCCGCCAGACCTCGGCGAGCCAGACGTTCACGCACCCACCTCGATGCGCTGGCCGATCAGCGCGTCGAGGCGCGATTCATCCTCGCGACGCAGGCGGTCGAAGGTTTCCTCGTCCACCACGCGGCCGTCGAACAGGCGCACCTTGCGCTGCGCGAGTTCGGCGTAGCGGGCGTCATGGGTGACCATGCAGATGGTGGCGCCGCCCTTGTGCAGCTCGTCGAGCAGGGCCATCACCGCCTCGCCGTTGCGCGAGTCGAGGTTGCCGGTGGGTTCGTCGGCGAGCAGGAGCGCAGGCCTGCCGACCAGCGCGCGCGCCACCGCCACGCGCTGTTGCTGACCGCCGGAAAGCTGGGCGGGATAGTGCCGCATGCGGTGCGCCATGCCCACACGTTCCAACGCCTCCTGCACGCGCGCGCGACGCTCCGCGTTGTCGATGCCGCCGCGATAGGTAAGCGGCAGCTCGACGTTCTCCTGCACGGTGAGGTCGCCGATCAGGTTGAACGCCTGGAAAATGAAGCCGATCTCGGCGTTGCGGATGCGCGCCCGTTGCGCGGCGTTGAGCCCGGCGACGTCGTGGCCGTTCAGCACATAGCTGCCGCCGCTGGCGGTGTCGAGCAGGCCGAGGATGGACAGCAGCGTGGTCTTGCCACAGCCGGACGGCCCGGAGATGGAGACGTACTCGCCGCGCGCGACGGTAAGGTGCACGTCGCTGAGCGCGTGGGTTTCCACCTCGTCGGTCTGGAACACCTTGCGCAGGCCGTCGAGGGTGATGACGTTGGCGGGGTTGGTCATGGGCATGTCCATTTCTTCTTGGGTATGTGCGGTTTTCCTTCCCCTCCGGGAGACAAATCGGCAGGACTGCCGATTTGCACGGCGATCGCCGCCCGAAGGGTGCGGGCCATGGATGGCCCGCATGAAGGCGGCCCGAAGGTAGAGGGGTTCAACTTCGTTGCTCACTTCAACTTGATGCGGTCGTATTTGTCCCACTGGCTGGCGTCGGAAAGGACCACCCGGTCGCCGATCTTGAGTCCACGCAGTATCTGCACGCGATCTACCGAGGCTGCGCCGATGCGCACCGGCACGCGCGTGGCGGTGTTGCCGTCGGGGTCAAGGCGGAACAGGCTGAGGTCGGCATCGGCCTGGGCGAGCGCGGGACGCCCTACCGAGAGCACGTCGCGCAGCTGCGCGATCAGGATGCGGCCATCCACCGAGAGGTCGGGCCGCGCACCGGGCGGCAGCTTGCCGGTGAGCACCACGTCCACTTGCACGCTGCCGTTACGCACGGCCGGATCGATGCGCTCCACCTTGCCGTCGACGACGCCGTTGTGCGTGTCCACGCTGACCGGCATGCCCATGGCCACGTCCTTGGCCTGCACCTCGGGCACCTGCAGCCGCGCGATCAGCACGTCGGGCACCGCCACGCGCGCGAGGTTGGCGCCGGCGGCAACCTGGGCACCTTCCTGCACTGCCACTTCCTGCAGCACGCCGGCGATGCCGGCCTTCACCTGCAATGCGTCGGCCTGGCGCTGGCGCAACTGCAGGTTGCTCTGCTGCTGCACCAGCGCGGCCCGCACCGCGTCGATCTGCGCCTTCATGCTGGCGGCGAACGCGGCGACGCGCTGCTGTTCGATCTGCATCCGGCCGTTCAACTGCTTCAAGGCAATCTGACCCTGCTCGTACTGCACGCGCGGGATCACCTGCGCCTTGATCGCGATGGTGTCGGCCTCGGCCTTGACCTTGGCCGAAGCGTAATCGGACTGCGCCTGCGCGAGGGCGGAACGCTGATCGAGCAATTGCGACTCGAGTTCGGCCCTCTTGGCTGCGACCTCGGCCTGTGCCGCAGCCACCTGCGCCTGCGCGTTGCGCAGCGCGTCCTCCACCTGCGGGTCGGATAGCTGCATCAAGACGGTATCCGGCTGCACCTGCGTGCCGGGCCATACGAGGATCTTCTCCACCTGTGCCGGCGTGGCGGCGGCCAACCAGCGGATCTCGCGCGGCACCAACGTGCCGGTGGCACGCACTTCGCGCAGCATGTCGCCCTGCTGCACGGCATCGATCCACAGGCTGCCGCGGTCCGCCGCAGGCAACGCCGGCCCCAACCGCCAGACCAACACGGCCAGCACGGCCACGAGGGAGGCGCAGGCCGTCACCATGAGGCGCAGCCGTCGGCGCTTGCGGATGCCATACATCGGGTTTGCGATATCCATGCGCGATACAAGGCAAGCCGCATGCCAGCATCTATCCGCGCAAAAATGCCTTGCGAATCAAGGGCAGCTTCCCGTGCCGCCGCCAGGCATGGCGAGGCACCGTCCGCATCCGGATCGCCGCGTCCGCAAACGGACGCCCGCTTGCGGTCAATCCGCCTCGCGCTGCCTGTGCAAGCCTGCCTGCATGATGCGGTCGGTCCATGCGATGCCGATGGCCGAGAGGATGAATACCGAATGGATGATGGTCTGCCACATCACCCCCACCGGTGTAAGGGTGGCGCACTGCAGCCCGGTGGCGGCTTCGCTGCTCTCGGCAATGGCCGTCAGTTCCGCCGGCGAACAGAACGGCATCCCCTGCAGCGCACCGGCGGCAATGAAGGTCTTCAGCAGATGGATCGAGGAAATCCCGATGATCGCCATCGCCAGCTTCACCTTCAGCACCGAGGCGTTGACGTGGCTGAGCCACTCCGGCTGGTCGGGATGGTTCTCCAGCCCGAGGCGCGAGATGAAGGTCTCGTAGCCGCCCACGATCACCATGACGAGGAGGTTGGAGATCATCACCACGTCGATCAGGCCGAGCACGATCAGCATGATCTCCTGCTCGCCCAGCTTCGGCGCCTCGCGGATCAGGTGCCACAGCTCCTTGCCGAACAGGAACACGTAGACGCACTGCACCACGATCAGGCCGAGGTAGAGCGGCAACTGCAACCAGCGCGCGTTGAAGATCAGCAGAGGCAGCGGGCTGAGCTTGGGTACGGGACGGTCGGACATGGGAAACTCCCGGTTGATGCTGCGTCAGCGTAGCGGGCACACACTATGCGCGCCGCCAGCGCGGCGAATCCGACGGCCCGGCTCAGTTCGCATCGCCCGGCTGGCGCGTCGCGTAATGCACCAGTGCGACGGCCATCTGCTGCTGGCGTGCAGGATCGTTTACACAGACGGAAAATTGCTTGAGCGCCGCCGAACCTCCGCTCGCCTCAAACGACTGGGCGAGGTTCCGATCCAGGTCGGGGCGGGGGATGGCCTGCCCCGGATGTTGAAAGCTCTGGATTACCCAGGCAATCAGCGCCTGGCCGGAGCCCGTCTCCAGAAAATCGGCCACCACGCGCGCGCGATCCTCGGAAATGCAATCGCGCAGCGAGGGCGTCACGATCTCCGCGAACGTCGCATCGGAGGTCATGCCGAGTTGTCGGCTCATCTGCAGGAGCACGGCATTCTGGGCGGAGGAAGGCGGCAGCTGCGCTATACCTCGCTGGACGCCCAACTGCATGATCTGCGCGATGTGGTAATCGATCAGCAGCCGTTGCAACTGCCGGTTGCCGGACGACGCGCCTTCCTGCGCCACGGCATTTCCCGCATGCCCCATCACCAGCATCGCCATCACCGCGGCGCATAGCCACTGCTTCAGCTTCATGCCAACCCCCAGTTCCGGAACGGAGCGGTGCGCTCCGTGCATATCCGATGGCTCCGGCGAAACATCCCTCATCAACCGGTGTTCTGCAACCCCTGCGCCACGCCGTTCACGCAGCTCACCAGCGCGCGCAGCAAGGCGTCATCTTGGCGGTCGCCCGCGCGCCAGCGTCCGAGCAGGTCGACCTGGAGCAGGCTCATCGGGTCGATGTAGGGATTGCGCAGGCGGATCGACGCGGCCAGGCGCGTGTCGCCCTGCAACAGTTCGCTCGCGGCCTTGAGCTTGAGCAGCCAGCGACGGCTGCGCTCGAACTCCGCGCGGATCAGCGCGAAGAACGGCTCATGCAGGTCGCCCGCGAGTTGCGAGAATGCTTCGGCGATGTCGAGGTCGCACTTGGCCAGCAGCATTTCCACGTCGTCCAGCGCATTGGCGAAGAACGGCCAGTCGCGCGCCATCTCGGCCAGCGCCTGTTCGCCGTATTCGGCTGCGCCCCATTCCAGCGCACTGCCCAGGCCGTACCAGCCGGTGATGATGGAGCGGCACTGCGTCCACGCGAACACCCACGGGATCGCGCGCAGATCTTCCACGCCGCGCATGCTGCGCCGGCGCGAGGGGCGCGAGCCCAGCGCCATGCGCTCGATCACGTCGATGGGCGTGGCGGTACGGAAGTAGTCCACGAATCCCTCGCGTTCGACCAATGCCCGATAGGCCTGCCGGCTGCGCGTGGACAGCTCATGCATGCGTTCGCGCCACTGCACCTCGCGTGCATCCTCGTCGCGCGGACGCAGGCTGGCACGCAGCACCGCGCCCACGGTCTGTTCGAGATTGCGCAGCGCCAGCGCGCGGATGCCGTACTTGCGATGGATCACCTCGCCCTGTTCGGTGACGCGCAGCCTGCCGGCCACCGAGCCGCGCGGCGAGGACAGCAGCGCAGGCATGATGCGCGCGCCGCCGCGGCTGGCCGAACCGCCGCGGCCGTGGAAGAACGCCAGCGTGATGCCGTGCTCCCGCGCCACTTCCAGCAATTCCACCTGCGCCCGCTGCAGGCCCCAGCGCGAGGCCAGCGTGCCGCCGTCCTTGCCGCTGTCGGAATAGCCCAGCATCACCCACTGGCGGTCGCCGCGCGCGGCGAGGTGCGCGCGGTACAGCGGGTCGGCCAGCAAGGCGCGCAGCGTGGCGGGGGCGTTCTTGAGGTCGTCGATGGTTTCGAAGAGTGGAGCGATGTCCAAAGGGACATGGCTTTTTGCGTTCGCCTCCCAGCTCTTATCAGACAACACGCTTCTTGCGATCACCTCCTCTCCCCTGCGGGGAGAGGGAGAGGATCCGGCGTGCTCAACCAATCCCCCATGCCTCGCCAGCGCCAGCACCGCCAGCACGTCGGCGGCGGAGCGCGCCATGCTGATGATGTAGAGACCGGTGGCTTCCGCGCCATAGCGGCGGCGCGCATCGCGCAACGCGGCGAACACGGCACGCAGCGAAGTCGCCACGCTGTCTTCGCTGTCGACGAAACCGCGTTCGCCACGCAGGTGGGCGTGCAAGGCGGCCACGCGCTCGTCCACGCCGCGCTGCGGCCATTCGGCATCGTTGAATAATGCGCCCAGCGCATCGTCGTGCACGCGCGAATCCTGCCGCGCATCGAGTCGCGCAAGATGGAAGCCGAAGCTGCGTACGCGCCAGACCAGGCGCTTCACTGCGTAGGCACCCGCGTGCAAGCCGCGGTGGTCGACGAGGCTGGCGGCGATCAGTTCGAGGTCTTCGCGCAATTCCCCGGCACCGGCGTAAGCCTCGGGATGCCCGTCCTCGTGCGTGGCTTCCAGCCGCGCGCCGATCACGGCGAGCATGCTTCGGTAAGGCATGTCGGCATGGCGCGGCTTGATGTGCGAAGCAGCCTGCGGATAACGCGCGCGCACCTCGTCCAGCCGCTGGCGCAGGCGCGGATCGACCTGTACGCGACTGTCGGTCTGGCTGAGCAGGCGCGCCAGCGCGGCGACGTCGCCGATGTAGCGGTCCAGTATCTGCGTGCGCTGGCTGGCAAGCGTGGCAGCGATGGTATCGGCGCCCACATTGGGGTTGCCGTCCATGTCGCCGCCTACCCAGGTGGCGAAGGAAAGCAGCCGCGGCAGCGGCACCGCCACGCCGTACACCGCCTGCAGCGCGTCGGCCAGCGCCTCGTACAGCGCAGGCACGATGCGGTAGATCGGATCGGCGATATAGAAACTCACGTGTTCCCGCTCGTCCTGCACGCTGGGCCGCAGCGGCGAAGCCTCCGCTGTCTGCCAGCCGGCGGTGAGCGCCATGTGGATGCGTTCCTCGTCCTCGCCGCGTTCCTGCGGCGTGCGGCCGGCGTCGAAGCCGTCGACCAGGGCGCGCACGATGGCCTGCTCCTTCTCCAGCAGCGAGGCGCGCACCGCCTCGGTGGGATGCGCGGTGAACACCGGCTCCACTTCCAGCTTGAGCAGCCAGTCGAGCAGTTCAGGCGCGCCCACGCCCTGCGCCTTCAGGCGCTCCAGCACGTCGCGCAGCGACTCCGGCTGCGGTGCGCCGCCCTCGCGCTGATAGTCGCGGCGACGGCGGATGCGGTGCACGCGCTCGGCGATGTTCACCGCGTTGAAATAGGTGGCGAAGGCACGTGCCAGCGCTTCGGCATGCGCCACGTCGAGCCCGGCCAAGGGGGCCGTCAACTCGGCCAGCGGCGCGCCCTCCTGCCGGCGCGCGATGGCCGCCACACGCACGTGTTCCACTTCGTCGAGGAAAGCCGGCGCCACCTGTTCGGCCAGCATGCGGCCCACCAGGGCGCCCAGCCGGCGCACGTCGTCGCGCAACGGGGCATCGGGCAAGGCAGGCTCGGGACTGCGGGAAGCATTCATCTCGACGGCGTCGACTCGCAGGGGTGGAATCCCGAGCCTAACGCATATTCAGGCTGATTTGTTGCGGCGCCGCATATGACTTTCCGTCATCGGGACGGGCTTTGCAGGCGCGCCGCCATGAAGGACGCAAACGCGGCACGAAGCTATACTTTCGGCTCCCCGTCGAGGGGCGCTGCGACCGTTGTCGAACGCGGAACCATCCGCAGAGCCTGCACGTTCCCGTGCGGACTCCCCGATCAACGGCCAGGCTCGACGGCACGAACTTGCAACGGCGCTCAATCACCGCACGCGTCTTCGCGGCAGCCATCAGCGCCGCGAAGCGTAATCACCCGGAGATTCACGATGGACGCCGCAACCCACGACTACAAGATCCGCGACATCGGCCTCGCCGATTTCGGCCGCAAGGAACTCGACATCGCCGAGCACGAGATGCCCGGCCTGATGTCGATCCGCCGCAAGTACGCCGCCTCCACGCCGCTCAAGGGCGTGCGCGTCACCGGCTCGCTGCACATGACGATCCAGACCGCCGTGCTGATCGAGACGTTGAAGGACATCGGCGCCGACGTGCGCTGGGCCTCGTGCAACATCTTCAGCACGCAGGACCACGCCGCCGCCGCCATCGCCAAGACCGGCACGCCGGTGTTCGCCTGGAAGGGCGAGACGCTGGAGGAATACTGGGACTGCACGCTGGACGCGCTGTCCTTCCCCGACGGCAAGGGCGGCTTCCTCGGCCCGCAACTGGTCGTCGACGACGGCGGCGACGTGACCCTGCTGATCCACAAGGGCTACGAGCTGGAAAAGGGCGACGAGAGCTGGGTCAACAGCACCTCGGGCAGCCATGAGGAGCAGGTCATCAAGAACCTGCTGAAGCGCGTCGCCAAGGAGCGCCCGGGCTACTGGACCCGCGTCGTCGCCGACTGGAAGGGCGTGTCCGAGGAAACCACCACTGGCGTGCACCGCCTTTACCAGCTCGCCGAGGCCGGCAGCCTGCTGGTGCCCGCGATCAACGTCAACGACTCGGTGACCAAGAGCAAGTTCGACAACCTGTACGGCTGCCGCGAGTCGCTGGCCGATGGCCTGAAGCGCGCGATGGACGTGATGCTGGCCGGCAAGGTCGCCGTGGTGTGCGGCTACGGTGACGTCGGCAAGGGCTGCGCGCACAGCCTGCGCGCCTATGGCGCCCGCGTGGTGGTCACCGAGATCGATCCGATCAACGCGCTGCAGGCGGCGATGGAAGGCTTCGAGGTCAACACCGTCGAGAGCACGCTGGGCCGCGGCGACATCTACGTCACCACCACCGGCAACAAGGACGTGCTGACCCTGGCCCATATGCAGGGCATGAAGGATCAGGCCATCGTCTGCAACATCGGCCACTTCGACAACGAGATCCAGGTCGACGCGCTGAACGCCTCGGGCGCTACCCGCCTCAACATCAAGCCGCAGGTGGACAAGTACACCTTCAAGAACGGCAGCAGCATCTTCCTGCTTGCCGAAGGCCGCCTGGTGAACCTGGGCTGCGCCACCGGCCACCCCAGCTTCGTGATGTCCAACTCGTTCTCCAACCAGACCCTGGCGCAGATCGACCTGTGGGCGAACAAGGACGCGTATACCGCCAAGGTCTACATCCTGCCCAAGAAGCTGGACGAGGAAGTGGCGCGCCTGCACCTTGAGAAGATCGGCGTGAAGCTCACCACGCTCAGCGCCGAACAGGCCGCCTACCTCGGCGTGTCGGTGGATGGGCCGTACAAGCCGGATCACTATCGTTACTGATAGCGGGACCGGCCATTGCCGCAAACGCAACGGGCGCCGCAAGGCGTCCGTTTTTGCGTCCGTCCCCGGCCGACCGCGCCATGTCGCGTGCTTTGCGACAATGCCGGCAATTCCGCCGCCGCCCTCACCGCATGATCATCCGCCCCCGCCCGAATTGGTTCCGCATGCTGTTCGTGCTGCGCGGCTCGGTTCTGCCCGACATCGCGCCGCAGCTGATCGGCGTGACCCTGCTTGCGGCAGTCATCACCGTGGTGCATGGCCAGGTGCTGTCGTGGAAGATCCCGCTCAACGTCATTCCGTTTTCGCTGATCGGCATGGCGCTGGCGATCTTCCTGGGCTTCCGCAACAGCACGAGCTACGCACGCTGGTGGGAAGCGCGCACGCTGTGGGGCACCGTGCTGAACGCCGGCCGTTCGCTGGTGCGCATGGGGCTCACGCTGGCGCGCGACGGCAGTGAGCCGGAAGTGCTGGGGCGTCGCACGATCGCCTTCGTGCATGCATTGCGCCACCAGCTGCGCAACAGCGACCCGCGTGCCGATCTCGAGCGCGTGCTCGATCCGGCGGACGCCGCGCGGGCCGCCGCGGGCAGCTACAAACCCGCCGTACTGTTGCTGATGGCGGACGAATGGGTCGGGCGCAACCTGCGCGAAGGGCGCATCGATGCAGCCTGCGTACCGGCCTTCGAGCAATCGCTGGGGCACCTCACCGACGCACTGGGCGGCTGCGAGCGCATCGCCGCCACGCCGATTCCGTTCACCTATTCGGTCATCATCCACCGCACCATCTATCTCTACTGCATCCTGCTGCCGTTCGGCCTGGTCGACCAGATCGGCGTGATGACGCCCTTGATCGTCGCCTTCATCAGCTACACGTTCTTCGCGCTGGAAGCCCTGGGCAGCGAGATCGAGGAGCCATTCGGCTTCGACGCCAACGACCTCGCGCTCGACGCGATGTCGCGGATGATCGAACGCACGCTGCGCGAGATGCTCGGCGAACCGCTCCCCGCGGAGCCGGTCCCGGGCAAGGCCGTCGCCCACCTGTCGACCTGAAAGAGCGTCAGGGTCGCCAGTTCGCGTTGCCCTCCCAGAACGCCACCGCTCGGCGGTAGGCCTCGCGATCCAGCGGCACGCCGGAACCTCCCTCTTCCACACCCAGCGCATTGCGCAGCATGGTGATCGGGGCCATCGGGATTTCCTCCGGCTCCATCGTATAGATGCAGCCGACGACGCCCCAGTCGGCTTCGATGGATTCGCCTTCCTTCGCCAGTTGCTCTCGGCCGTAGAGGATGACCACGAGCCAGTTCGCCACCGGCGGCTGCACACCCTCGAACCAGCGCACCAGCACCGGCAGCTCGGCCTTGGTGCGCGCCTCGTAGGCCGAGCGCAGCAGGTGACGGTTGGCCTCGGTGATCGGCGCGGTAAGGCAGCGCGTGGAGGTCCAGTTGCGGTGTACGTGCAGCTTGCAGAACGGCGCATAGCCGTCGAGCAGCTTGAACGGCACCTCGTCGTTGAGGCGACGCTGGAATTCCTCGGGCGTGCAGTCCTGGATGGTGTTCCCACGCGGCTCGCGCGGGAACAGGCGGGCACGGGCGAAGGGTGTGAGGACGATGGACATGGCCTGACCGATGGCAAAACGCCAGAGTAGCGCATGCCCCTGCCAGGCCCGCCCGGCCACCGCTGGCATTTGGACGTCTATCTTTTCATCGCGATGGATGTATAAAATCACCCGATACATCCATCGGGAACACCCATGCCCGCCATCAGCTTCGAATTCTTCCCGCCCAAGACCGACGAGCAGCGCGCCCAGCTGGACCAGGCTGCGCAGGCGCTGAAGACCTGGCAACCCGAATATGCGTCGGTGACCTTCGGTGCCGGCGGCTCCACCTTGAGTTACACCGGCGACACCGTGGCGCACCTGCATCAGGCGCACGGTTACACGGTGGCGCCGCACCTGTCGTGCATGGGCGGCACGCGCGCGGAAATCCGCGCCCTGCTCGACGGCTACCGGGCTGCGGGTTATCGGCGCATCGTGGCGCTGCGCGGCGACCTGCCGTCCGGCATGGCCAGTGCAGGCGATTTCCGCTACGCCGCGGAACTGGTGCGCTTCATCCGCGAACACTCGGGCGACCACTTCCATATCGAAGTGGCGGCCTATCCGGAAACCCATCCGCAAGCCGACGACGCGCTCGCCGACCTGCAGCACTTCAAGGCCAAGGTGGACGCCGGCGCGAACGGCGCGATCACCCAGTATTTCTTCAATCCGGATGCGTACTTCCGCTTCGTGGACGACGCGCACAAGCTCGGCGTACGCGTGCCCATCGTGCCGGGCATCATGCCGATCGCCAACTTCACGCAGTTGAAGCGCTTCTCCGACGGTTGCGGCGCGGAGATTCCGCGCTGGATCGCCAAGCGCATGCAGGCGCACGGCGACGACGCCGCATCCGTGCGCGCATTGGGCGCGGAAGTGGTGGCACAGCTGTGCCGACGCCTGCTGGACGGCGGCGCTCCGGCGCTGCACTTCTACACCTTGAACCGCGCCAAGGCCACGCGTTCGGTGCTGGAACAGCTGGCCTGATTCACGATTGCCCAAGCCGCGCATCGCTATGCTTGGGCAATGCGCCTATTCGCCCTGCTTCTGCTGATGTTTTGCACCCTTGCCACGGCAGCACGGGCGCAGGATGCGATCCACCGCTGCGTGGACGCACACGGCAATCCGCTGTTCACCGACCAGCCGTGCCCGTCGCAACTGGCCTCGCCGGCGCCGGCGCCAACCTCCAGCCTCGCGCCGCCCGGCGCACCGGTGCCGCTGCAACGCTGCGCCGCTACCGCGGCGGAGCTGCGCCAGCGCGTGATCGATGCCTTCGCCGCGCATGATCCCAACCGGCTCGCCGGACTGATGCTGTGGGGCAGCTACGGCAACAGCTCGACAACAGGCGATCTGCGCGCGCTGGCCCAACTGGTGCGACAGCCATTGCTGGAAATCCACTTCGACAACGAGTCGGCCGCCGGCCTGCCGGCACCCGCATCCTCCGCGGCACCACCCGCAAAAGAACTGCAGCTGCGCACCGATGACGGCGGCAATGCCGGCTTTGCGATCACCCACGAGGCCGGTTGCCTGTGGTTGCGCCAGATGGATTGAATCGACCCCTGCAAACCGCGGCGGCGCACTCAGGATCCTTGCGGCATGCTGCGCCGCAAATATCGGTGTGGAAGGCCCGGGTTTATCATGGGCAGTCCCCCACGGAGAGTTCCCATGGCGCAGCAGTACCCCGATTGGATCTGGCAGAACGGCACGATCAAGCCGTGGGCCGAGGCCACCACCCACGTGATGTCGCATGCGCTGCATTACGGCTCCTCGGTGTTCGAAGGCATCCGCAGCTACGCCACGCCGGACGGCGCGGCGATCTTCCGCCTCACCGACCACCTCACGCGCCTGTTCCACTCGGCGAAGATCTACGACATGGTGCTGCCGTACACGCGCGACCAGATCGCTGCCGCCTGCCGCGACGTGGTGAAGAAGAACGGTCTATCCGCCGCCTACCTGCGGCCGGTGGCATGGCGCGGTCTGGGCGGCTTCGGCCTCTCCGCCGAAACGCCCATCGACGTGGCCGTGGCCGCGTGGCCGATGGGCCCCTACCTCGGGCCGGAAGCGCTGGAGCAGGGCATCACCGCCTGCGTGTCGAGCTGGCAGCGCTTCGCGCCCAACACCATTCCGGCTGGCGCCAAGGCCGGCGGCAACTACCTGTCCGGCCAACTGATCGCGCGTGAAGCGCGTCGCATGGGCTTCGGCGAAGGCATCGCGCTGGCCTCCACCGGCCTGCTCAGCGAAGGCGCAGGCGAGAACATCTTCCTTGTATTCGACGGCGCGCTGCACACCACGCCGGCCAGCGCCTCCATCCTCACCGGCATCACCCGCCACTCGCTGATCACGCTGGCGCGCGAGGAAGGCATCGAGGTGATCGAGCGCGACCTTCCGCGCGAGTACCTCTATCTCGCCGACGAAGTGTTCATGTGCGGTACCGCCGCCGAAGTCACCCCGATTCGCGCGGTCGATGGCAAGCAGGTTGGTGCCGGCCACGCGGGCCCCGTCACCCGTCGCATCCAGGAACTGTTCTTCGGCCTGTTCAACGGCAAGACCCACGACAAGTGGGGTTGGCTGGAGCCGGTTTGATTTTCCGCTCCCCCGGCAGGCCCGGGGGAGCACATTGCAAGCCGCTATCATGTGCGGATGACCGACATCGCCTCCGCTCTTCCCGTCATCCGCCTGAAGTCCGACCGCACGCCTGGCCACCCCTGGGTGTGGTCGGCGCAAGTGCACAAGCCCGAGGGGCGCATCCCGCCGGGCAGCGTGGTGGATGTGGTGGATGCGAAGGACCGCTTCGTCGGCCGCGGCTTCTGGAACGGCCATGCGCGCATCGCGCTGCGCCTGCTCACCGCCGACCCTGCCGAAACCATCGACGCCAGCTGGATCGCCGCACGCATCGGCCGCGCCGTACGGCTGCGCCGCGAGCTGCTGGGCCTGGACAAGACCACCGATGCCTGGCGCGTGATCCATAGCGAGGGCGACGGCCTCAGCGGCCTGATCGTGGACCGCTACGCCGACATCCTGGTCGTCGAATACTTCGCCGCCGGCATGTGGAAATTCCGCGATGCGATCCGCGACGCGCTGCTGGCGCATTTCCCCGGCGCGCGCATCTACGGCTTCGCCGAAACACACGTGCAGAAGCAGGAATCCTTCGACTGCCGCACCAGCGAGCCGCCCGCGCCGGTGGCGGTGCACGAGCACGGCCTCGCCTTCCACGCCGCGCCCGGCGCTGGCCACAAGACCGGATTCTTCGCCGACCAGCGCGACAACCGCCAGCGCTTTGCGGAACTGGCGCACGGCCGCCGCGTGCTCGACCTGTGCTGCAACGCCGGCGGCTTCGCCGTACACGCGATAGCTGCCGGCGCACGCGAAGCGACAGGCGTGGACATGGACGCCGGCATCCTCGACATCGCCCGCGCCAACGCCGCCGCGAACAAGGTCGCGGTGGATTTCCAGCAGGCCGACATCTTCGACTGGCTGCGCGACGCGGTGGCTCGCGGCGAAAAGTATGACGCGGTGATCCTCGATCCCGCCAAGCTCACCCGCGACCGCAACAAGGTGTTCGATGCGCTGAAGAAGTACTTCGCGATGAACCGCCTTGCGCTGGACGTGATCCCGCCCGGCGGCCTGCTGCTCACCTGCTCCTGCACCGGCCTGGTCAGCGAAGCGGATTTCCTCGAGATGTTGCGCCGCGTGGCGATCAACGCCGGCCGCGAGATCCAGATACTCGAAGTGCGCGGTGCCGGCGCCGACCATCCGGTGCGCGCCGACGTGCCGGAGAGCCGCTACCTCAAGGCGGTGTTCTGCCGGGTGGAGTGATACGGAAGCGACGCGCTTCCGTATCCGGCGACGGCCATACCCTGCCTTGGACCGGTGGACATACGGCGCGGCTTGCTTCTCCGCAACCGCTTTGCACAAGGCCGCTCCGATCCGGTTGCGGCACGTTGTTCAAGCGATCGGGGCCCGAGAACAAACGTCCACCATGGCGAGCGCCTCTGCCCGATGGCATCAGGCAGGTTCGTGCCACCTTGCTCACGGCTGCATTCGCTTCCATCCCGTCAGGGGAATATCGCCATTGGGACGCGCCGCGACCTGATAGCTCAGCACGTCGCCGTCCATCGTGTAATGGCGAACTTGCGTCGTCCCTTCCGAGTTGGGATAGGTCGAGCCGACCACGTGGAATGTCAGCGTGTGCGTGGCCGGATCGATCGCCACCGTTCCAAAATGGGAACTGGTCCCCATGATGGCTGCGCGAAATTCTTCGGGCGTGCCCTTGCTTCGATCATTGGCCGCAAACCTTGGGCGCGCGCTGTCAAAAATAAACATCGCGTAGTGCCCGTTGTGATCGACCTGGAATACTCCCTTGGGCGAGTCGCCGTAATCATGCCCGCGTGTGCCGTCGGGATGCCGGACATCGGCAAACGCAAGTGTCCAGGTACCTTCGAGGGCCGTGATCGAAGGTTTCATGGTGGCAGCCTCCGAGGCGGCCGCGGTATTCGCCAGTAAAAGCAACGCGCCGATGAGCGCCAGTGTTTTCGATGATTTCATGGGTCCAGATCCTTGTCGGCCTCCGTCAGGGAGGAGTGGTCATGGGCAATGCCGCAGGTATCGGCATCGTCGTTTGTGCGTTGGGCGATCAGGGGCTTCCGCAGCGGACAGGACGACCATGCGTCATCCCATGAAAGAGCATCACGTCTGTGGACGACGTAGCCATGCAGCGAAAGCAGATCGACCAAGGGAGACTTCATGCGAAGGGCGGTGCGTGAGGAAGCGGCGAGATGGAGGCATCACCGAAGCCGTCGGCATCGGGTGCAAAGCAGCGTAGTGGGGTACTATCTATTTAGAAAACACATGAATAGATATTTCAGTCATTACAAAATCACATGGTGATGGTGTGAAATCTCTCGACCTGGATGCTGTGCGGGCGTTTGTTCTCACGGCCGAGCTGCAAAGCTTCACGCGCGCCGCCGATGCGCTGGGCAGTACCCAATCGGCGGTCAGCCTGAAATTGCGGCGGCTCGAAGAGCAGTTGGGCCGACGCCTGCTGGAACGAACGCCGCGCCAGGTGCGCCTCTCTGCCGAAGGGGCCGCATTCGTCGAATCGGCGCGTCAACTGGTGCAGGCGCATGAGCGCGCCATGGCCTCTTTCGACGTGAAGCGGCGTCGACTGGTCATCGGCATCAGCCACCAGCTTGTGGGTAGCGAACTGCCAGGCTTGCTCAAGCGGATGAATCAGCACGATCCCAACTTGGTGATCGAGCTTCGCGTGGCTGGTTCACGCGAGGTCATGCAAGGCTACGACGATGGCGTACTGGACGCTGCCCTGGTACTGCAGCCGGAAGAGCAACGCCGACACGGCGAGGTGTTGTTCGATGAGTCGTTCGCGTGGATTGCCGCCGCGCACTGGGAACCCCGCGCAGGTCATCCGCTGCCACTCTCCACGCAAGGCGAGACATGCAGCATCCGCATGGCCGCCGTTGCCGCGCTGGATGCCGCCGGCATCGCGTGGACGGAGGTCTTTATCGGCAAAGGTGCGGCACTCGTGGGCGCGGCGGCCAGCATGGGATGGGCCGTTGCCGTCCTGGCGAGAAGGGCGGCCCCTGCGGGCACCATCGATATCGGGAAGGCGCTCTCCTTGCCTGCCCTGCCAACGCAACAAGTCGTGTTGCATTCGGCACTCAACGACCGGCGTTCCCGCCAGGCGCTCGGCACCTTGGCGACGGCCTTCAAGAATTTGTCTGCAGCGTAAGCGCCTTCGTCATCGTCTAGATTCGAACCTGGCTCGTTCCTGATCCTTGTTCACACCCATTGCACGTGGGGCATCGGGGTGTGCAACGGCAACATCCCGCCGATTCAGAAGTACGAAGGGCCGTGCGGCGCGTGATTCAAGCGCTGCGGGGGAGCCGCCCTCGCAGCGAAGTCGCATCGAACGGCCCGGGCTCTGCGATCAGCGCGCGCGCTGCGTCCACCTGGTCCCAGGTGTTCCACAGCAGCACGCCGCGCACGCGGTCGCGCTCCAGGTAATACACCACGCCCTCGCGATACGGTTCGCGCCAGTCCTCGACCGCCTGCAGGCGGGTGTCGAGCAGGCCGACGGCCTCATAGCCCAGGTCAAACAAGTCCGAGTAGAAAAACGGCAAGGTGTCGTAGTTGCCGGCGATGCCAGCCATCGCACGGCCGGCGTGCCGCCCCATGCTGACGGCGGCGTCCTCGTGTTCCACACGCAGGCGCCGGTCCAGTGCCGGGTTGTAAAAGTTGGCGATGTCGCCGGCTGCCCAGATGTCGGGATCGCTGCTGCGCAGTTGGGCATCCACCACGATGCCGTTGTCCACCTTGAGGGCCGCCTGTTCGGCCAGCGCGATGTTCGGTGTCACGCCGAGACCAGCCACGGCGGCCTCCACCCGCAACAGATTGCCATCGGACAGTTCCAGTTCCACGCCGCCATCGGTGGGCCAGCCGCCAACCACCCTCACGCCGGCGCGCACGTCCACGCCGCGCTGGCGGTAGTAGTCGTCCAGGTGACGCGCAAGGTCGTCGGGATAGCGGCCCGCGCCGATGTGGGCATCCGGAAACAGCATGCTCACCTTGCAGCCGGCACCGCATAGCGAGGCAGCCAGCTCGGCACCGATGAAGCCGCCACCGACCACGGCGATGGCCGCGCCAGGCTGGGCAAAACGGCGCAGCGCCTCGTAGTCGTGCAGCGTGCGGAAATGGATGACACGGTCGCCGCCCTCGAACGGCAGTCGCCGCGGCGTGGCACCGGTCGCAAGCAGCAGGCGACGGTAGTGGTAACCGTCGCCTTGCGTGTCGCGCGCGAGGTGTGCCGCATGGTCCAGCGCCACGATGCGCCGCCCGGCATAGAGCTTCGCGCCGCTGGCCGCGGTGCCCAGGTCGATGTCGGCCACGCGCTTGTCGCCTTTCCACAACGCCTTGGACAACGGCGGTCGCTGGTAAGGTGGCGAGGCCTCTTCGCCGACCATGCCGATGTCCGCCGCCGCGTCGGCCTCGCGGATCGCTTTCGCCGCCGCATCCGCCGCCATGCCGGCACCGATGATCAGGTAGTCGTGCGCGTGTTCCATGACCCGCTTCCCCGCAATGGACCTTGCCATCATGCGCGCCAGCGGCGAATGCGGCGTGAAGTCGCAAGGCCTGCGACGGCAGGCCGTACACTGATGCGTACCGTTCCCCGTGAAATCCGTCATGCCTGTCAGCGAAACCCTGCTCGTCGTCCTCATCGCCGTTGCCCTGCTGTTGCTGGCGCTGCAGATCGTCCTGCTGTTGCGTGGCCGCGGCGATGCCGGTCTGAGCGCGAAGCTCGATGCCTTGAGGGACGACAACGAACGCCTGCAACGCGCATTGCGCGAGGAGCAGCGCAGCGGACGCGAGGAATTGCAGCAGGGCTTCGAGCGTTTCCGCGGCCATGTCAACGAACAACTGGACGGCATGTCGCGCCAGCAGGCGGAACGTATCGACGGTTTCGGCCAGCGCATGGGCGCGCTCACCGACGGCACGCGCAGCGGCCTGGAATCGCTTTCGCTGCGGCTCGCCGAGGATGCACGCAAGAGCCGCGAGGAATTGACCGAGGCATTGGGCCGCTTCGGCGAGCAGCAGCAGCAGCGCCTCACCGCCCTGGGTACGCAGCACGAGCAGCGCATGGGCGAAGTGCGCGGCACGCTGGAAGGCCAGCTCAAGACGCTGCGCGAGGACAACGCGCAGCAGTTGGAAAAGATGCGCGCCACGGTGGACGAGAAACTGCAGGCCACGCTGGAGACGCGGCTGGGCCAATCCTTCCAACTGGTGTCCGAACGGCTTGAGGCCGTGCAGCGCGGGCTGGGCGAAATGCAGAGCCTCGCCACCGGCGTGGGCGACCTCAAGCGTGTGCTGGGCAACGTGAAGACGCGCGGCATCCTCGGTGAGGTGCAGCTCGGCGCCCTGCTCGACCAGTTGCTGACGTCCGAGCAGTACAGGTCGAACATCGCCACCGTGCCGGGCAGCAACGACCGCGTGGAATTCGCCCTGCGCATGCCGGGCGCCGACGCCGAGCATCCGGTGTGGCTGCCGATCGACGCCAAATTCCCGCGCGAGGACTACGAGCGCCTGCTCGATGCGCAGGAGCGCGCCGACGCCGAGGCCGCGGGCCTCGCCGCGCAGGCACTGGAACGCCGCGTGCGCGAGGAGGCGAAAACCATCCGCGAGAAATACGTGGCGCCGCCGCACACCACCGACTTCGCGATCCTGTTCCTGCCCACCGAAGGCCTGTACGCCGAAGTGCTGCGCCGCCCCGGCCTGTTCGAGGCGCTGCAGCGCGAGCACCGCGTCACCGTGGCCGGCCCGACCACGCTCACCGCCATCCTCAACGCGCTGCAGATGGGCTTCCGCACGCTGGCCATCGAGAAGCGCAGCAGCGAGGTATGGCATTTGCTCGGTGCGGTGAAGGGCGAGTTCGGCAAGTTCGGCGACGTACTGGACAAGGTGAAGAAAAAGCTGGACGAAGCCGGCAAGCACATCGACGCCACTGGCGTGCGTACCCGCGCAATCACGCGCAAGCTGCGCGACGTGGAATCGCTGCCGGAACAGGAGGCGGCCGAACTGCTCGACCATGCGCCAGCCGACGACGACGCGACGGACGAGGATGCATGAAAAAGCCGCGGCGCCCGTTTGCCGAACACCGCCTCAGGCTGGACGCGCTGGTCGGCGAAGCGCAGTGGCTATGGAAGGCACTGCCGCGGCACCAGCGGCTGATGATTGGCCTGGTGCGCGCGCTGCTTGCGGTGCTGGCCGCCAGCCTGGGTTACTTCGGCGCACGCTCGCTCGGCTTGCAGCAAGGCTACTGGGCGGCAATCACCGCGATCTCGGTGAGCCAGAGCAGCTATATCGACGTGCGCAGTTCATCGCGCGACCAGTTCCTTGGCGCGGTGATCGGCGGCTTGATCGGCATGGCCGTGGCCACGCTGGGCCATGACCGCTATCTCACCTACGTGCTGGCGGTAACGATCGGCATGGTGCTGTGCTCGGTCTTCGACCTTGGCGCCGCCGGCCGCATCAGCGGCATCACCACCACGATCATCATGCTGGTGCCGCAACACGGCGCGTTCTGGCAGATCGCACTGTTCCGTCTCGGCGAAGTGACCTTGGGTGCGACGGCCGCGCTGCTGGTGAGCGCGCTGTTCAATGCGCTGGAGCGGCGCCTGTTCGGCGCGCCGCCGACGACCTGAGCCGCGAAGCCGCTAAAATACGGCTTCACTGATCTCCGGAATCCCCCCATGAGCAAGCACGCAGCCGACGACGGCGTCACCCAGCAGCAGGCCGAAGAGGCCGTGCGCACCCTGCTGCGCTGGGCCGGCGAGGACCCCGCGCGTGAAGGCCTGCTCGACACGCCCAAGCGCGTGGTGAAGGCATACAAGGACTGGTTCTCCGGATATGGCGAGGACCCGGCCGAGTACCTTCGCCGCACCTTCAAGGAAGTCGAGGGCTACGACGAGATGGTGGTGCTGCGCGACATCGAGTTCGAGAGCCATTGCGAGCACCACATGGCGCCCATCATCGGCCGTGCCCACGTCGGCTACCTGCCGACCTGCCGCGTGGTCGGCATCAGCAAGCTGGCGCGCGTGGTGGAAGGCTATGCGCGCCGCTTCCAGGTGCAGGAGAAGCTCACCGCGCAGATTGCCAACTGCATCCAGGAGAACCTGAAGCCGGCCGGCGTGGCAGTGGTGATCGACGCCAGCCACGAATGCATGACCACCCGCGGCGTGCACAAGCGCGGCGTGTCCATGGTCACCAGCCAGATGCTGGGCGCGTTCCGCGACGACGCGCGCACGCGCGCCGAATTCCTGGACTTCATCGGGCTGCACGGCAGCATGCGCCGGTGAAGCGCCGGCTCGCCCTCGCCGCGCTGTGGCTGCTGCCGCTCGCGGCGACCGCGCAGGATTCGCGCGAAGCCTACTTGCGCCAGTTCGACACCGGCGGCAAAGACTGCGTGAACGAGGCCGAATACTTGGCCTACATGAGCCGCGGCTTCACGCAGATGGATCGCAACCACGACGGCGTGCTGGAGCCGGACGAGCTTCCCGGCGGCCACGGCAAGCCGGTGACGCTGCAGGAATGGCAGGCCAATCTGCGCCGCCAGTTCCACCGGCTGGATCGGCACCACAACGGCTGCCTGGACGCGCAAGAACTCACGGCACCGCCGGGCTGACGTCGCGTCGCACACCGAACCGCGGAGCATGACGATGCGTTATCGTTCCGCGTCTGCCGTTGCCGCCCGTGCCATGAACCAGCCCGCCGAACCCACGCCGCACCGTCGCGCCGCCCTCGCCTTCATCTTCGTCACCGTGATGCTGGACATGCTGGCGTTCGGCATCATCATCCCGGTGCTGCCGCATCTGATCGTCGACCTGATCGGCGGCAGCATCGCCAGGGCCGCCGTCTGGGTGGGCGCGTTCGGCGCGCTGTACATGACCATGCAGTTCGTGTTTTCGCCGGTGCAGGGTGCGCTGTCGGACCGCTACGGCCGGCGCACGGTGATCCTGATCTCCAGCCTCGGCCTCGGCGTGGACTTCATCGTGATGGCGCTGGCGCCGGTGCTCTGGCTGCTGTTCCTGGGCCGCGCGGTGTCGGGCGTCTGCGCAGCGAGCTTCTCCACCGCCAATGCCTACATCGCCGACATCGTGCCGAAGGAGAAACGCGCCGCTGCTTTCGGCATGCTGGGCGCGGCGTTCGGCATCGGCTTCATCGTGGGCCCGGCGCTGGGTGGCTTCCTCGGCCATTGGAACCTGCGCCTGCCGTTCTGGGTGGCCGCGTCGCTGTCCCTGGTCAACTTCTGTTACGGCTATTTCGTGCTGCCGGAATCGCTGCCGAAGGAGCGCCGCACGGCGAGCTTCGACTGGCGCCATGCCAACCCGTTCGGCGCGGTGGTGCTGCTGCGCCGCTACCCGCAGGTGTTCGCGCTGGCCACGGTGTTCTTCCTGATCAACCTCGCGCAGTTCTCGCTCAACTCCACCTATGTGCTGTTCACCGACTATCGCTTCGGCTGGGGCCCGCAGGCGGTGGGCTACACGCTGGGCCTGGTCGGCGTGTGCAGCGGCCTGGTACAGGCAGTGCTGGTGCGCCGGCTGATGCCGAAGCTGGGCGAGCGGCGGATGATCCTGATCGGCCTGTCGCTGTGCGTGCTGGGCTATCTGGCGTTCGGACTGGCGCCCACCGCCTTGCTGTTCCTGCTGGCGATCCCGGTGTTCTGCCTGGGCGGTCTCGCCGGGCCGCCGGCGCAGTCGATGATGACCCACCAGGTCGATCCACACGAGCAGGGACGCCTGCAGGGTGCGCTGAACAGTCTCGCCAGCCTTGCCGGCATCTTCGGCCCGGCGATGTTCGCCAACCTGTTCGCGCTGTTCATCAGCGACCACGCGCCGGTGTCTCACCTGCCGGGCGCGGCCTTCGTGCTGGCGGCGATGCTGCTGGCGGTGGCGACGCTGGTGGCGATCCGCGCCACCCGCCACGTTCCTCAGACGGCACATCCTGATGACGCGTCGCTCGCGAATGTGCAGCCAGCGATGGGTGACGTGCCTACGCCCGGAATACCTTCCCCCCACTCCGCGGAGCAAACCCGATGAGCCTCTCCATGTACCAGGCCAGCGCCCCCGTCTTCGTCCGCGCACTCACCAACCTGCGCCACGTGCTGCAGAAAGGCGAAGCGCATGCCCAGGCAAAGGGCATCACCGATGCCGTATTGCTGCAGACGCGCCTGATCCCCGACATGCTGCCGCTGGTGAAGCAGGTACAGATCGCCTGCGACATGGCCTGCCGCGGCACCGCACGCCTTGCCGGCGAGGAGCCGAAGAGCTTCGAGGACAACGAGACGACGATGGCCGAGATGTACGACCGCATCGATCGCGCCATCGCCTATGTGCAGTCGTTCAAGGCCGAGCAGATCGACGGCAGCGAAGACCGTGCGATCCACCTCAAGATGCGCAACGGCGAACTGGACATGAGCGGCCAGTCCTACCTGCTGCAGTTCATCCAGCCCAATCTGTATTTCCATTGCACTACGGCATACAACCTGTTCCGCGGCATGGGCGTGGAGATCGGGAAGACCGACTTCGTCGGGGCGATTTAAAGGTGGCGAAGGGTCGCCACTGAGCCACGCGACCACCCCTCTCCCCGTCGGGGTGAGGGGTGGGTGCTCACGACAACCTTTCACCTTCGCAATCCGGCTCGCCTGCGGCGGCCTTTCGATCGCCCGCCGGCGCTCGAGTCACTTCTCTTTGCCGGCCCACGCCACTGCAGGAGCAGTGGCGAACGGCGAAGCCGACCCGAAGGGCGGATGGCAGGATACCCGGAGTCAAGAGAAGTAACCCAGAGAAACGGCCCGACTCAATCCGCCGGAATTACGAGCAAGCTGTTTCGAGGACGTTGGAACCACATCTCGCGACACGCCAACTACCGCCGCCACGCCGCGCCGTATCTGGAAGTTGCGGGAGCGAATCTTTTGGTGTCCTGCTTTTCGCGTTGTTTCTGCGCGCAGGAACGCACCACTGCTCTACTGGGGCCTTTGGCCAGCGGCGATGCGTGGACGATCAGGCGGCACAACGGGCGTCGCCGCGGTGCGGCCTCTCTTTTGGCTACTTTCTCTGGCCACGCAGAGGAAGTAACTCGCGCCGCGACAACGGCACGAGGCCGCTTTGTTCCTTGCGAAGGCCCACAAGCAAAAAAACCTCCCTCCCGCAAGCGGACGAGGAGAAATGCGCGCCCTCGAAAAGAGAAAGGAGCAATCCCGCGCGAATCTGCGAAAATCCACACCGTTGCCCCAGTGAAAAATCCCCACCGCTGATGCTGCGCCTAACCGACATCAAGCTCTCGCTGGATCACCCCGCAGAAGCGCTGCCCGCCGCGATCCGCGCGAAGCTCGGCATCGCGCCCGAGGTGCTGCGCGGCTTCACCGTATTCCGCCGCGGCTACGACGCTCGCAAGCGTGGCGCAATCACCCTGATCTACACGCTCGACGTGGACGTGTCCGGCGAAGCTGCGCTGCTGGCACGGCATGCCGACGACCGCCATGTGCAGCCCACGCCGGACACCAGCTACAGGTTCGTGGCGCAGGCGCCCGCGAAGCTGGAGCACCGGCCGATCGTGATCGGTTTCGGCCCCTGCGGCATCTTCGCCGCGCTGATCCTCGCGCAATCGGGTTTCCGCCCCATCGTGCTGGAGCGCGGCAAGGCGGTGCGCGAGCGCACCAAGGACACCTGGGACCTGTGGCGCAAGCGCAACCTGCATCCGGATTCCAACGTGCAGTTCGGCGAGGGTGGCGCGGGCACGTTCTCGGACGGCAAGCTGCATAGCCAGATCCGCGACACGCAGCACCACGGCCGCAAGGTGCTGGCCGAATTCGTGAAGGCCGGCGCGCCGGAAGAGATCCTCTACGTCAGCAAGCCGCACATCGGCACGTTCCGGCTGGTGACGATGGTGGAAAACATGCGCGGCACCATCGAAGCGCTGGGCGGCGAGATCCGCTTCGACCAGCGCGTCGACGACCTCGCGGTGGAAACCGATGCGCACGGCGAGCGCCACGTGCGCGGCGTGCGGCTCGCCGACGGCAGCGAGTTGCGCAGCGACCACGTGGTGCTGGCGCTGGGCCACAGTGCGCGCGACACCTTCGAGATGCTGCACGCGCGCGGCGTGTACGTGGAGGCGAAGCCGTTTTCCATCGGTTTCCGCGTCGAGCACCCGCAATCGCTGATCGACCAGGCGCGCTTCGGCCCGCAGGCCGGCCATCCTGTCCTCGGCGCGGCGGACTACAAGCTGGTGCATCACGGCAAGGACGGCCGCTCGGTGTACAGCTTCTGCATGTGCCCCGGCGGCACCGTGGTGGCGGCCACCAGCGAACCGGGCCGCGTGGTCACCAACGGCATGAGCCAGTATTCGCGCAACGAGCGCAATGCCAACGCGGCACTGGTGTGCGACATCCGGCCCGCCGACTACGCGCCCTACGGCGAAGGTCCGCTGGCCGGCATCGCGCTGCAGCGGCACTGGGAAGCCCATGCTTTCCAGATGGGCGGCGGCGACTACAGCGCACCAGGGCAGCGCGTGGGCGACTTCCTCGCCGGCAAAGCATCGCGCGCCTTCGGCGACGTGCTGCCCTCGTACAAGCCGGGCGTGCATCTCACCGATCTTTCCACCGCGCTGCCCGATTACGCGGTGGCGGCGATCCGCGCGGCGATTCCCGCCTTCGACCGCCAGATCCGCGGCTACGCGTTGCCCGATGCCATGCTCACCGGCGTGGAAACGCGCACCTCCTCGCCCGTGCGCATCCGCCGCAACGACGACGATCTGCAGAGCCTCAACACGCGCGGTCTGTATCCGGCCGGCGAAGGCGCGGGCTATGCAGGCGGGATTCTTTCCGCGGCGGTGGATGGAATACGCGTGGCGGAAGCGGTGGCGGTTTCGATCGCCAACAAATAAGCGAAAACACGGTAGGTGCGCACCCTGTGCGCGATTGCCTTGCGCTTCGATCAGAGCAAAAGCAATCGCGCACAGGGTGCGCTACTACAGGCGCATCATTGCCACTCCACGCGCCCGACCACGCGTCCCAGGGCGGCATCCATCTTCTTGCACAGCTTGGGCGTGCCGTTGACCAGCACCGATTCGGCGGCAGGCTTGAGCATGGGCACGTCCATCAGCGAGTCGGTGTAGGCGACATGCCATTCGTGCACGCCGTGCGCAGCCAGCGCCTTGAGCTTGTTCGGGCCGATGTTGTGGAAGCCGGTGCGCATGCCCGACCAGCCTGGGCGCAACCGCGAGGCGAGCAGTTCGACGTCGCCCAGGCCCAATTGCTCGAGGATGCTGCCCACCAGTGCCTGTTCGCAGCCGGTCACCACGATCACGCGGTCGCCGGCCTGCTGGTGACGGCGCAGCTGGCGCAGCGCGTCGCGGTTGAAGCGGCGCGAATGCTGCACGAGTTCGGTAGCGCAGGCCTGGGCCTGAGCCCGATAGCGTTGTTCGCCGGTGCCGAACAGCGCGACGTGCACCAGGGTGCGCAAGGCAAGCCGGCGCGAGAACGGCAGCATCAGCAGCAACCATGGCAGACAGGGCAGCACCAGCAGCTTGCGCCACCACGAACGCTGGTAGCGGCTGCGGATGAAAAGCCCGAACGCATCGCCGTGCAACAGCACGCCATCGAAGTCGAACAGCACCACGCGCGGCATCGGCAAGCCGGCATCGGCCGTCGCGGACGGCAGTGCATCCCCTGTCTGTGTGGACATTACTTCGTACCGAACAGCCGCTTCAGTTCCATGCCCGGATCCTCGGCGCGCATGAAGGCCTCGCCGACGAGGAAGGCGTGGATGCCGCCCTCCCGCAGTTGCGCCACGTCCGCGGGCGTGCGGATGCCCGACTCGGCCACGAGGATGCGGTCGTATTCCATCAGCTCCTGCAGCCGCAGCGAGGTTTCCAGCGAAGTCTCGAAGTTGCGCAGGTTGCGGTTGTTCACGCCGACCAGCGGCACCGGCAACGCCAGCGCGCGCTCCAGCTCTTCCTCGTCGTGCACTTCGCACAGCACGTCGAGGTCGAGCTCGGCGGCCTGCAGCGACAGCTGCAGCAGCACGTCGTCATCCAGTGCCGAGACGATCAGCAGCACGCAGTCTGCGCCGATGGCGCGGGCCTCGTGCACCTGGTACGGGTCGATGATGAAGTCCTTGCGCAGCACCGGCAGCGAACATGCCGCACGCGCCTGCTGCAGGAAGGCCTCGCTGCCCTGGAAAAAATCGCTGTCGGTGAGCACGGAAAGGCAGGCGGCGCCTCCTTTCTCGTAGCTCCTGGCGATGGCTGCCGGGTCGAAGTCGGCGCGGATCACCCCCTTGCTGGGGCTGGCCTTCTTCACCTCGGCGATCACCGCGGGCAGGCCGGCCGCGATCTTTGCTTCGATCGCCGCGGCGAAACCGCGCGTTTCGGGAAGGTCGTGGATGCGCGCGGCGAGTTCGGCCAACGGCAGGCGTGCCTGGCGTTCGGCCACTTCTTCCGCCTTGCGGGCGAGGATGCGATTGAGGATGTCGGTCATGGCGCTCGGGGATGCGGGGGCCGGATCATCGTGGCGGCGCAAATGTCGCCGCGCCGTCAAGCTATCACAGCTTGTCGGCCAACCGTTGTGTCGCCTCGATGAAGGCCTGCATTTTCGCACGTGCCGCGCCGCTGGCAATCGTCGCGGCCGCCAGGGCGATGCCTTCGGCGATCGACGCGGCCACGTTGGCCGCATACAGCGCAGCCCCCGCGTTGAGGCAAACGATGTCGTGCGGCACGCCGCGCTCGCCGGCCAGCGCCTGCTCCAGCATCGCTTTCGATTCGGCCACGCCGGCCACGCGCAGATTGCGGCTCGAAGCCATGGCGAGGCCGAAATCCTCCGGCTCCACCTCGTATTCGCGCACCACGCCATCGCGCAGTTCGCCGACCAGGGTGGCCGCGCCCAGCGAGATCTCGTCCATGCCGTCGCGCCCCCACACCACCAGCGCGCGCCGCGCGCCGAGCTGCTGCAGTACGCGCACCTGAATGCCGACCAGGTCGGGATGGAACACGCCCATCAGGATGTTCGGCGCGCCGGCCGGATTGGTCAGCGGGCCGAGGATATTGAACAGCGTGCGCACGCCCATTTCCTTGCGCACGGGCGCCACCACCTTCATCGCCGGATGGTGGTTGGGCGCAAACATGAAGCCGATGCCGGTCTCGGCCAGGCACTCGGCGACCTGCGCGGGCTTGAGGTCGATGCGCGCCCCCAATGCCTCCAGCACATCCGCGCTGCCGGACTTCGACGACACGCTGCGGCCGCCATGCTTGGCGATGCGAGCGCCGGCCGCCGCCGCCACGAACATCGAAGCGGTCGAGATGTTGAAGCTGGAGGCGCCGTCGCCGCCGGTGCCCACGATATCGAGCAGGTGTGCGTCGTCGCCAGTCACCGGCACGCGCTCCGCGAGCTCGCGCATCACGCGCGCCGCGCCGGTGATCTCGCCCACCGTTTCCTTCTTCACGCGCAGGCCGGTGACGATGGCCGCGGTCATCAGCGGACTCACCTCGCCCGCCATGATCTGGCGCATCAGCGCGATCATCTCGTCGTGGAAGATCTCGCGGTGCTCGATCGTGCGCTGCAGGGCTTCCTGCGGCGTGATCGTGATCGCGCGCACACTCATGCCGCCAGCTTCCGCCGCGGCAGGCCGAGGAAGTTGGCGAGCATGTCGTGGCCATGCTGGGTGAGGATGGACTCGGGATGGAACTGCACGCCTTCGACCGGCAGCGTCTTGTGGCGCAGGCCCATGATCTCGTCGATGCTGCCGTCCGCGTTCTCCGTCCAGGCCGTGACTTCGAGACAATCCGGCAGCGAGCCCTGCTCCACCACCAGCGAATGGTAGCGCGTAGCCTCGAATGGATCGGGCAGACCGGCGAACACGCCCTGCCCGCGATGGCGCACCGGCGAAGTCTTGCCGTGCATGATCTGCTTGGCGCGGATCACCTTGCCGCCGAAGGCCTGACCGATCGCCTGATGGCCCAGGCACACGCCGAATACCGGAATCTCGTCCGACAACCCGCGCAGCACGTCCAGCGACACGCCTGCATCGTCGGGCGTGCCCGGACCGGGCGAGATCATGATGTGCGAAGGCTTCAGCGCGCGGATGTCCGCCACGCCCAGCGCATCGTTGCGCACCACCTTCACCTCCTGCCCCAGCTCGCCGAGGTACTGCACAAGGTTGAAGGTGAAGCTGTCGTAGTTGTCGATCATCAGCAGCATGGCGCGACGTCTTCGCAGGGGAAACCGGGGAGACGGCATCATACCGGCATGCGGCAATCCATGCGCCGCGCATCGTGCGATGGACGTCCAAACGCCGCGACGGGCGGCCAATGCACCACGAAGTGCACGCATCCATCTCGGCATCTCGGGTTCCGGCGATTGACATCGAATTCATTGTTAATGAGAATGCATCTCATTAACTAAATATCAATCGCCAGCTCCTGCACCGGTGCCGCGCCTTGTTTCAGGAATCCTTCCCGCGATGAATCTCCATGCACTGCTGCTGGGCATGGCTGGCGCCGTCCTGGCCTATCTGGCCAGCGCCAGACAAGGCCTGCTCGCCAAACCGCTGCCTGGAAGCGTGCGCGTGCTGGCAGCGTCCCTGCTCGCCGCCAGTGTCGCGGCGTGGATCGCGGCAGCGGGCCTCGGCGCCGGCATCGCGGCGGCGCTGACCTGCTGGGTGACAGCATGGGTGGCATTGCCCTATCTCGCATGGTGGCGCGGCGCGAAGGTGCCGTCGCGATGATCGCTCGCTGTCTTGCCGGCGTCCTGCTCGGCTTCACGCTCGCCGCCGCCCTGCCCGCGCTCCTGATGCGCGTACTGCCAGACGGGAGCGCCTGGCTGATTCCGCTGCTTATCCTGTTTTTCCCGTTGTGGATTGCCTTCATGGCCGGCGCATACGCGGCGCGCAGCGGTACGCACGCGTGGCTGGCGCTGGGTAGTGCGAATGCCGCCGCCTTCCTCGCGCTCTGGCTGCTGCCGCATTGAAGGCGGCCGATACACGATGAAAGCCGCCACGATCCGCCGTTTCCAGACCGTGCATACCTGGACCGGGCTGCTTGCCGGTTTCGCGCTGTTCGTGGCGTTCTATGCCGGTGCGCTGACCGTGTTCCACGACGAGATCGCCGCATGGCAGAACCCGCCATGGCGCGCTGCGCCGGACGCCAGAGTGCCGGTGGGCGCGCTGATCGAAAGCCTGCTCGCGCACCACCCGGAAACCCGCGACGATTTCGGCATCGTGTTGCCCGGCGGCGGCAACGGCGCGCCTTATGCGTTCTGGCAAGGCAAGGACGGGGCGCGCTTCGCTACCGCGAGTCAGATGGACGCGCCCGCCACCGATGCGGGCGGCTCCAGCCTCGCCGACTTCGTGTACGCGCTGCACGATTCGCTGGGTCTGCCGGTAGTCGGCTTGTACCTGATGGGCGTCGTCAGCGTGCTGTACGGGCTGGCGCTGGTGTCGGGTTTCCTGATCCATTTGCCGCAGCTGCTGCGCGACCTGTTCGCGCTGCGTGCAGGACGCAACCTAAAGCGGTTGTGGCAGGACGCGCACAACGCCATCGGCGTGCTCAGCCTGCCGTTCCACGTGATCTTCGCGCTGACCGGCGCGATCTTCTGCCTGTTTGCCGCCACGCTGCTTGCGCTCAATACGGTTTCGTTCAACGGCAAGCTGTTCGGACTGTTCGCGCAGGCCGTGGCGACGGCCCCGGCGACGAAGGCCAGCGGCACGACCAGCGCGATGTTGTCGCCCGATCGATTGATCGCACGTGCGCGCATCGCCGCCCTGGCGAAAGGTGTCAGCAGCTTCGATCCCGACTACCTGCACTTCGTGCACTACGGCGACCGCAACGCGGTGGCCGAGGTGCGCGGCCTGTCGCAGCACACGTTGGGCACCTACGGCACGGTGGCACTGTCGGCACGGGACGGCAGCGTGCTCGCCGCCCACGTCGGTGATGGGCATGACGCCAACAGCATCAGCTGGTCGGCGCTGTACGCGCTGCACTTCGGCAGCTTCGGCGGCGATACGGCGCGCTGGCTGTATTTCGTGCTGGGACTGGCCGGTTCCTTCCTGTTCTATTCCGGCAACCTGCTGTGGGTCGAATCGCGGCGCAAGCGGCGCCACGCCGACCAGCCGCTGCACACGCGGGTGATGGCGCGCGCCACGGTGGGCGTGTGCATCGGCACCTGCTTGGGCATTTCCGGCGCCTTCGCCGCGGCGCTGGCCTGCTCGCACCTGGGCATCGATGCGACGGCGGCGCAGCGGCTGGCCTGCTACGGACTCTTCCTCGTCGCCTGCGCCTGGGCTTTCGCGCGACCCGTCGTGCGCGCCGCCACCGAACTGCTGGGCGCGACCGCCGCACTCACCATCGCCGTGGCGATGGCCGACCTGCTCGGCAATGCCGGCCGCTGGCTGCAGCCGTGGACACCTGCGACACATGCCGTGCTGGCCGTCGATCTCACCGGCGTTGCACTCGGCCTGGTCTTCGCGCGCCTCGCGCGCGCTGCGCTGCGGCGCGGGCGCGACGGCGATCCGAACAGCGTGTGGGCACTGCCTGCGCGCGCCGCAGCGGCGACGAACTGAATCCCCTTTCCGGCAAGCCTGTGCCAGCCGGGCAAACCTGCAACACGGAGTCACTCCATGATTTTCCCGCCTCCCCGGCGCCTCGCGCGTCGGGCCATCGCCTTGCTGATCTTCGCCGCACTGGCGAACACCACCGCGTACGCAGACGACACCGGCAGCACCGCGAACCCGCAGAACGCCAAGCAGCTCGGCGCGGTGACCGTCACTGGCACCACCAGTGCGCTGGATCTCTACGGCAGCAACAACGCCAGCGCCGGCGCGCTGGGCAATCGCAGCCTGCTCGATACACCTTTCAGCATCAGCACGGCCACCTCGGACCTGATCGTCAACCGGCAGGCCATCGACATCAACGAGGCCTTCGCCACCGACTCAGGGGTGACGCCCCTGGGCAGCGGCTATGCCGGCGAGGAATCGATGTTCGCCGTGCGCGGCCTGCCGGTGGACCTGCTCAACGGCTACAAGATGGACGGCCTGTCCGTGGTGAACTGGGCCAGCGACCTGCCGCTGGAACCCTTCAGCGAAATCCAGTTGCTGAAGGGCGCTGGCGGCTTCATGTACGGCTTCGGCGCGCCCGGCGGCATCCTCAACTACGTCTCCAAGCAACCGACGCTGCAGCCCTATGCCAGCTTCACGCTGGGCTACGTGCCCGACGGCGCGCTCGAGGAAGCCGCGGATCTCGGCGGCACGTCCGGCGGACAGGGCGGCTGGGGCTACCGCCTCAATCTCGTGCACGAGGACGGCAACACCTTCGTGCAGGGCGGCCGCATCCGCCGCAACGCCGCCTCGCTGGCGCTGACCAAGGACATCGCGCCCAACCTGCACTGGCACTTCAACAGCATCTGGCAGGACCGCGACACGCGCGGCACCTACTACGGCATCATCCTCGGCCAGTACTACGGCTACCCGACCGTGGTGCACACGCCCGCACCGATGGACGGCAGCCAGCGCGTGACCCAGCCCTACACTGGCTATGGCACCTCGATGCGGGTGGCCAACACCGGCCTGAAGTGGGACCTCTCGCCCGACTGGACGGCCAGCCTGGACTACAGCTACGCCGGCCAGACGCGCTCCAACCGCGACAGCGCGATCATCCTCACCGACAACCAGGGCGGTTACACCGACCTCAACTACCTCGGCTACTCGCGCTACAACTACCAGCAGTGGCAGGGCATGCTGCAGGGCAGGTTCGACACCGGCGCGATCGGCCACCAGGTGGTGCTCGGCGCGTCGTGGCAGGCGCTGGATTACCACTATCCGACCGGCCCCTATGCCGACGGACAGGAGCTCGGACAAGGCAACCTCTACGACGTGCCCTTGCTGCCCGATCCCGGTACGCCGCTCAGCCGCAGCACCTATCTCGCGGAAACCACCACGCAGCGCGCGGTGTTCGCCAGCGACACGGTGACATTCTCGCCACAATGGTCGGCCCTGCTCGGCCTGCGCTACACGGACTACATCGACAAGGACTACGCCGCCGGCAGCAGCCTGTCCACCGCACGCTATGTGCAGAGTCCGCTGACGCCTACCATCGCCCTGCTCTACAAACCGACCGCATCGACGACGCTGTACGCCAGTTACGTCGAGTCGCTGGAACAGGCCAGCAGCGCGCCGCTGGGCACGAAGAACCAGTACCAGACGTTCGCGCCCACGCGCAGCAAGCAATACGAACTGGGCGCCAAGACCGAGCACGAAGACTGGAGCGTGGATCTCGCGCTGTTCCGCGTGGAGCGCGGGCTGCAATACATCAACTCCGAAGACGTGTACGTGTCCGACGGGCGCACGCGCTACCAGGGCATCGACTTGTCCGGCAAGTTGTCGCTGGCGCACGACTGGACGCTGCTCGGCGGCGTGATGTACCTCGACGCGTACAACCAGCAGGCTTCGGCAGGCGTGCAAGGCATGCGCGCCTACGGCACCCCGCGCGTGCAGGGCAATCTGTACGTGGAGTACGCGGTGCCGCGGATCGCGGGACTGGTGCTGGATGCCGGCGGCCGCTACGTGGGCAACGAGGCCATCGATGCCGGCAATACCGAGTTCGTCGGCGCGTATCACACCTTCGACATCGGTGTGCGCTACGCCACCAGCCTCGGCGGGCATGCGGTGACATGGCGGGCCGGCATCGACAACCTCGCCAACGAGAAATACTGGCTTGCCAGCTGGGGGTTCATCCTCAACCAGGGAACGCCGTGCACGGTGCGGGCCAGTGTGACGCTTGCGTTGTAAGTGTCGCGTGTCCCTTTTCGTGTTTGCGGGAGTAGGGATGGTTTGTGTTCTCGCAGGAAACAGAGCGGCTTCGGTCGCCTGCCGGCGCCCGAGTTACTCCTCTTTGCTGGCCCACGCCACCGCAGGAGCGGTGGTGAACAGCAAAGCTGGCCCGAAGGGCGGAGGGCAGGATGCCCGTAGTCAAGAGAAGTAACCCAGAGAAACGGCCGGGTTCAATCCGCCGAAACTACCAGCAGGCGGTGTCGAGGATTTCGGAACTACTCCCGCCTACGCGATAGACGGCGCGGCCACACCGCACCGTATCTGGAAACTGAGGGTTTGGGCCTTGTCGTTCCGGTAGGCCTTGCCTGTTTCGGGCGGTTACTGATGTAAGTGCGTGAAGATTTTGAACAGGTGCCAGCGGCTGCTCAAAGCGGCTGCTCGCTATCGAGCGAGTCGCGCATCATTGCCGTGGCGCGAGCATCTCGGCAGTGATGCCTGCTGCCACCAAGTGCTGCGGCAATGCGTGGCCAAGAGCAAGGTTCGCGCAGGCTTCGCCCATCGCAGCACTAGTCTGGATGCCGTAGCCGCCCTGCGCGGCCACCCAGAAGAAGCCTTCCGCGTCGGGTGCGAAGCCGCCCACCAGGTCGCCTTCGGTGCCGACGAAGCTGCGCAGGCCGGCCCAGCTGCGCGTCGGGCGGTTGATCGTCATCGTGGTGGCCTGCTCGATGCGGTCGATGCCCAATGCGATGTCGAAATCCTCCGGTTGCACGTCGTGCGGCGGCACCGGGTCGGCGTTGGCGGGCGAACCCAGCAGCAGACCGGCATCGGGCTTGAAGTAGAAGCTTTCCTCTGCGTCGATCACGAAGGGCCAGTGCGAGGTGTCGAGGCCCTTCGGCGGCTCGAACAGGAAGGCAGTGCGCCGCTTCGGCTGCAGGCCCAGCGGCGCCACGCCGGCGAGGCGCGCCACCTCGTCCGCCCACGCGCCCGCGGCGTCGAGCAGCAGCGGCGCGCGATACATCGTTTCGCCGCAGTCGATGTTCCACTGCCCCTGCCCGCGTTCGATGGAGCGGATGGCCACGTCGACGCGTAGCGTGCCGCCGCGCTGGCGCAAGCCGCGCAGGAAACCCTGATGCAATTCGTTGACGTCGATGTCGGCGGCACCGGGTTCGAGCATGCCGATCTGCGCGGCTTCCGGCTTCAGCACCGGCACCATCGCCTGCACTTCGTCGGCATCGAGCAGGCGCAGGCCTGGGATGTGGACGCGGTTCTCCGCGTACATCTCGCGCACGGCGCCCGCCTGCTCGGCGCTGCCGATCACCAGGGTGGGGCGTTGCGTCAGGATGGGATGCTCGGCGAAACCTTCCGGCGGATGCTCGAGGAAAGGTCGCGTGGCGCGCGACAGTGCACGCACCTGTGTCGAACCGTAGGTCTCACTGAACAGTGCCGCGGAGCGCCCGGTGGAATGCATGCCCGGCCACGACTCGCGTTCCAGTACCAGCACGCGCGCGTGCGGCGCCATGAACCACGCAACCGAGGCGCCGGCCATGCCGGCACCGATGACGATGGCGTCGAAATCGTTCGCCTGCATGTTCAATCCTGTTTCGCGTTGCCTTCCCCGTTCGCGGGGGAAGTGTTGGAGGTGTCGTTGCGCGACTGCCGCGCGACTACGCTGGCCACGGTGAGGTCGGCAGTGACGTTGCCCAGCGTGGCGAACACGTCGGGCAACGTGTCCACCGCCAGCATCAGGCCCAGCGGCGCCAGCGGCACGCCCATCGCCTGCGCCACCGGCAGATTCGTCGCCATGAAGGTGACCTGGCCGGGCAAGCCCACCGAGCCCAGGCTGATCACCACCGCCAGCGCAGCCGCCGCGGCAAGCTGCGCAGCGCCGACGTCGGTGCCGGTGGCCCACGCGATGAAGCATGCCGAGGCGATGTACTGCACGGGGCTGGTGAGCCGGCACAGCGATACCGCCATCGGCAACACCAGCGCAGTGACCTGCTGCGGGTAACCCAACCGTCGCTCCGCGCTTTCCAGCATCGCCGGCAACGAAGCGAGCGAAGACTGCGTGCTGGCCGCCACCGCCTGCGCCGGCGCCAGCGCGACCACGAAGCGCCGCAGGCGCTCGCCGCCCCACAGCACCGCCACCGGCAGCATCAGCACGGTGACCGTGAGGTACAGGATGATCTCGACCAGCACGTACACGCCCAATGCGCGCACCATGCCCAGGCCGGCGCGCGCGCAGACGGCGAGGATCAACGCGAACACGCCCAACGGCGCCAGCCACAGCACCCAGCGCACGATCACGATCATCGCGTCGGCCATGGCCTGGAAGAATTCCACCAGCATCGCGCGGCGCGAAGGCTGCAGCTGCGTGAGCGCGAAGCCGAGGAACAGCGCGAACACCACCACCGGCAGCATCGCGCTCTGCGCCGCGGCCATCAGCGCGTTGCTGGGCACGATGCCGGCGAACCAGTCGGCCCATCCCGGTGCCGAGACTTCCGTGGCGTTTACGGGGTGGCCGCTCAGCGCTGCACCCAACGCGGGGTTGTGCGGAAACATCGCCAGCAACGGCGGCGCCAGCAACGCGGCGACTGCCGCGCCCAGCGCCAGGATCGCGATGATGGCGACGAGCGCACGCCGTGCGATGCGTCCGGAGGCCGCCGCATCGCTGGCCGTGTTCACGCCCACCACCACCAACGCCAGCACCAGCGGCACCACCGTCATCTGCAAGGCGTTCAGCCACAGGTGGCCGATGGGCTGCGCCACATTCGCCGCGTGCTGCGCCCAGGCCGGCGCCCAGGTCGCCAATGCCAGTCCGGCCAACGCGCCGGCAACCAGGCTGGTCAGGACCCGCGTGGTGGCGCTCATCGACCGGCCTTCGCGTCGGGCAGCCGCCATGCGTGGCGCAGGCGCGCGTATTCGTCCTGCGGCAACAGCACGAATACCGGATGCGCCTGCGGTTTCAGCCATGCCAACAGGCGCTGCATGGTGTCCGGCGTCATCGCAGTGCAGCCGGTGGTGCCGCTGGTCGGCGACGACCAGAGATGCGCGAAGATGCAACTGCCCCCGTGCGCCACGCCGTCCGGGTTGTGCTCGATCACGAAGCCGATGCGGTAGGCCTGGTCGCCATGGAAATGCAGGTCACGCCGCATCGGCTCGCTGGAACCCCTGAGCGCGGCCTCGCCAACCTTCGCCGTATCGGCAATCCGGTTGTAGAGCGGCGTGCCGCTGACGTCCATGCAGTAATCGGTGGCGGTGAGCCCGAGATACGGCATCGCCGTGTCGGCGTGTGCCGCGTAGCCGAAGGTAGTCCCGATGCGGAACACGCCAGCCGGGCTGCGTCCGTCGCCTTCGTGCTTCTGCGGGCCGTCGGCCTGCGCTTGGTTCAAGCCGAGCCCCCAGGCCGAGCCGCTCTGGCCGATCACCACAGGTTGCGCGCTACCCACTTCGTGCCACGCACTGCCTCGATCGCGCTGGTAAGTGCGCAGCGTGCCTTCGATGGTGTTCCAGTCGGGCACGGTAACCAGCACCATCTGGTCGGCGTTGGACCAGGCGGCGGTCGGATCCGTGGCGGCAATGGCATGACCCGCGAAGGCAACGCCGGCAATCAGCAAGGCGACGAAACGGTTAAGCATGGCGTGGAATCCCCGCATGGTTTGTCACGGCTCCAGCACCTGCTGGATGCGTTCCAGGTTGGCAACCAACTGCGCGTGACGCGCGTCGTCGCCTTCGCACAACTGCACGAACAGGACGTCCAGCAGGTGTTGCAGCGCGGACTGGTAGAGCAGCGACTGGATATACGGACGCTCGTCGTGCGCGGACACCAGCAGGGCCGCGTCGGCCAGCGTGCGCAGCGGGTTGGCGCTGTGCCGGGTCACGCTGACCACCATGCCGCGCCGTTCGCGGAAATGCCGGCCGATCTTGCACAGCGCCGGATGGTTGCCGTGCTCGGAGAACACCAGCAGCACGTCGCCGGCTCCAGCGGCGGAGACATTGGCGGCCATCCGTGCGAGGTCGAAGTTGTGCACCACGGGCAGGCCGAGCAGCGCGAGCTTGTAGGCGAAGCCGCGCGCATGGATGTCGTCCTCGCCGAGGCCGATGAGGAACACCTTGCCGCCGCGGCCGGCCTTGGCCATGGCCTTGGTCACCGCGGCGAGTGTCTGCGGCGGATTGATAAGGCGCGTGGCCTCCTCCGCTTCGGACTTGCGACGCCACAGGCTGGTGGCCGGCAATTCCGCGGCCTCGCCGCGAACCTGCGCGGCGGCTTCCACCTCGTCGCCGTTGTCGGCGCGCGCGATCGCCTCGCCGACCGAATACTTGAGATCGGGATAGCCCTTGAAGCCCAGCTTCTGGGTGAACTTCACCACGCTGGACTGGCTGATGCCCAGCGCGTTGGCGAGTTGCTGCGAGGAGTAGTCGCGCAGCAGTTGCGCGTTGTCCAGCACGAAATCGGCGATGCGGCGTTCCACCGCCGACATCTGGTCGCGCTCGGAGCGGATTTTTACGAGCGGCGACATGTCAGCCCGCGATGCCCGTTTCAAGCCCGCGGATCTCGCGGATGCCCAGGCCCGGCGCATCCGTCACCGAGATCTCGGACTCGTTGAAGATCACGCCGCCGTCCACCGGGTTGAACTGGCACAGCGAAGGGCCGTCCAGGTCCACCTTGGTGATCGCGTTGGACTTCGCCACCGCCACGTGCACCGCCGCCGCCACGCTGATCGAGGTTTCCAGCATGCAGCCGATCATGCACTCCACCCCGTGCAGCGCGGCGATGTCCGCGATCTTGATCGCGTTGGAGATGCCGCCGGTCTTCATCAGCTTGATGTTGATGATGTCGGCGGCGCGCAGGCGGATCAGGTCGATCACCTCCATCGGCCCGAACACGCTTTCGTCGGCCATGATCGGCGTGTGCACGCGCTCCGTGACGTAGCGCATGCCCTCCAGGTCGCGCGCCTTCACCGGCTGTTCGACCAGCTCCAGCTTGATGCCGGCGTCTTCCAGGGTCTGCAGCGCGTACACCGCCTGTTTGGCCGTCCAGCCCTGGTTGGCGTCCAGCCGCAGCAGGGCGCGTCCCTCGACCGCCGCGTAGATCGCCTTGACGCGCTCGATGTCGACGCCGATGTCCTTGCCCACCTTGATCTTCAGCGATTCGAAACCGCGCTCCACCGCGGCGACGGAATCGGCCACCATCTTGTCGATGTAGTCCACGCTGATGGTGATGTCGGTGGTGATCACCGGATCGCCGCCGCCCAGCAGCTTGTACAGCGGCGCGCCGTAGAGCTGACCCCACAGGTCGTACAGCGCGATCTCCACCGCCGCCTTGGCGCTGGTGTTCTTCTCCATCGACGACTGCACCAGGTGGGTCAGCCGGTTGAGCTCGGCCACGTCCTGGCCGAGCAGGCGCGGCGTGATGTAGTGGCGGATCGCGTCGGTGATCGAGCCATGGGTATCGCCGGTAATCACCGCGGTGGCCGGCGCCTCGCCGTAACCGACGTGGCCGGTGTCGGTGTGCACCATCACCACGATGTCCTCGACCTGGTTCACGGTGCGCAGCGCCGTCTTGAACGGCGTCTTCAGCGGCACCCGCAGCATGCCGAATTGGATGTCGGTGATTTTCATGGGCGACCGTGTCCGTGTAACTCGGTGAAAGGCGATGGGGATCAGCGGCGGATGCGAACGATGCTGGTCATGTGGTCGATGAAGGTGGAGCCGTCCTTGCCGTAGAGCATGGGCAGCAACGGCGTCACCGACACCGCGTTGAGATCGACGTGTGCGGTGGAGCCGTCCGGCTTGAGGTAGCTCATGCCCAGCACGTCGTGGATCACCCACGGCTGCCCCTCCCACTGGCCCAGCACCATCATCACGTGACCAGGGATGTAGACCAGATCGCCAAGCTGCAACTGCAGCGCCGCCTGCAGGCGCACCGCGTGGCTGTCGGCGGCGGTGAACAGGCGATGTTCCAGTGCGGGACTCTTGGCCTGGTCACCGGTGTTGCGCGGCATCTGCACGCCGAGGCTGCGGTACACGTCGGAAACGAAGCCCGAGCAGTCGCGGCCGTCATACGAGTGGCCCCAGCCGTAGCGCTCGCCGAGGAACTTGAACGCCTGGGTGATCAGGTTGCGCGGCGTCAGCGACGGATAATCGGCCGCGGTATCGGTGTTCTTCTGCAGAAGCGCGGGCACCAGCTCCAGGCTGCCGTCGTCCCTGCGGATGGGCAGTTGCAGCGTATATGCGGCATACGGCGTCTGGCCGTTCACCGGCTGGTCGGGCGGCAGCGTGCCAAGCAGCGGCACGCGCGTGCCCATGTCCAGCTGCAGCTGAGACACCGCCGGCTGCTCGGGCGTGAACACCGTACGCACGCTGGGGCCGGTGACCACGCGGTACGGTGTCTTCGCGGCGTACGCCAGCACCATGTCCTTCGCGCCTTCCGCCACGTACCGCTTCTGCATCCATGCCGCGTAGCGTGGACTCACCACGAAAAGCCATTGGCCGTCGCGGCTGGCGTGCACGATGGCTACCGGCGTGCCGGGAAACTCGGCGCTCTCCTGGAAGCGGTCGATGTCGTGGTCGTCGTCGCTGCTGAACACGCGCAGCGTGGTGGGAAAGGTGCGCAGCGCGGCGCGCTCAACCACCAGGCCATAACGCACCGTGGTCTGTGCGGGGATCGCGTCCAGCGCCAGGTCGCTCTCCGCCTTGTCCAGCGTGGCCGCCGGCACGGACTGCCCATGTTCATCGTAGAGCGCGTGCGTGGGTCGCTTCGACAGGCGCTCGATCCAGGCAGCCACCTGCGCGCGCGGCAGCGTGGCGGGCAGCGCTGCGAGGTCGTGCATGGTGGGATCGAGCTTGAACAGCTTCGCGTTCTGCGCATCGACCTGGGCGCGGGTGAGGATCTGCCGGTCGGGCTGCGCCTGCAGGCCGATCCAGAACGCCGGCGTCAATTGCGCGTCGCCCACGCCGAGCACGCCACTGGGTGGGATCGGCAATGCACTGGTGGGCGCGTCACGCGCCTGCATCGGCAGATGGACGAGCGTGAGCGCAAAGACCAAGACTGCAAGAACCGGACGCTTCATCGTTTCACCCCTTCACCAGCCTGTCGCCAGGCGCGACAGCACGGCCATGCGGCAAGCCAAGGAATATTTGATTCCATGTAATTTCATCGTCAGCATAAATTATTGACCGCCATTTGCAAGCGTGCTACACAACGCCGCTGGGGACGCACCGCGGGGGTTTCTGATGGCGAACGTGGCAAGCACTACACGCTGGAGGACACGCTTGCTGTTCGCATCGGCCTTGCTGGCCGCACCCTTTGCAGCGACCTGGGCCACCGAGACGCCAAGCAGCATCGCCGCGCTGGTGGATGCCGGCCAGTTCCAGGCCGCCGATGCCGACATCGCGCTGGCACTCGGCCAGCCGGGGCTGGACGCCGCCATGCGCGATGCGCTGCTGTTCCAGCGCGAACGCATGCGCCGCATCCGTTACGACTTTTCGCTCGACGCCGACGCGCTGAAGGCGCGCATCCGCAAGCAGGTGCCCGACCTGCGCGACGACGAATTCCGCGACTGGGACGAGCACGGCCTGCTCGAACGCATGGCGATCGACGGCCGCGTGATGTACTTCAAGCGCGACGCCTCCAACATCTTCCGCCTCAGCGCCGAGGCCGCCGCACGCCGCGCCCATCCCGCGCCGTTCGACGACGATCCGATGCAAGTGCTGAACGACTACCACCGCGAGGTGCGTTCGGCATCGCTGCAGGAAAACCGCAGCAGCGTGCTGCCGCATCGCGTGCGCATTACCCAGACGCTCACCGTGGATGCCGACGCGGTGCCGGCCGGCAAAACCGTGCGCGCGTGGATTCCCTACCCCAAGGCACTGCCGGGCCAGCAGGACGACATCCGCTACGTGAGCAGCGTGCCCGCAAAGCACGTCATCGCGCCCGATGCCGCGCCGATGCGCACGGTGTACTTCGAAAAGGCCGCGCAGGCCGGCAAGCCCACCACGTTCTCGGTCACCTACGAAGTCACGCTGTCCGCGCAATACCACGTGATCGACCCGGCCAAGGTGGTGCCCGCGACGATCACGCCGGAACTTGCACCTTATGTCGCGGAACGTGCACCGCACCTAGTGTTCACCGAGCAGTTGCGCCTGTTCTCGCGGCAGGTGTTGGGCGACGAGAAGAATCCCTACCGCATCGCGCAGAAACTCTTCGCCGCGGTGGACGAGATCCCGTGGGCGGGCGCGCGCGAGTACTCCACCATCCCCAACCTCAGCGACTACACCCTGCACGCCGGCCACGGCGACTGCGGCCAGCAGACCATGCTGCTGATCGCCCTGCTGCGACTGAATGGCATACCGGCGCGCTGGCAGTCCGGCGCGATCTTCGCCGACCACGGCTACAACGACATCCACGACTGGGGCCAGCTCTACCTCGCGCCCTACGGTTGGGTGCCGATGGACGTCACCTTCGGCCGCCTGCATCCAGGCACGCAGGCCAAGCCCGGCGACGATGCGCTGGAGTGGTTCTACCTCGGCGGCCTGGATGCCTGGCGTGTCGCCTTCAACAGCGACTTCGGCCAAGGCTTCACGCCGGCCAAGCAGTCGTTCCGCTCCGACAACGTGGATTCGCAGCGCGGCGAAGTCGAGTGGAGCGGCGGCAACCTCTACTACGACCAGTGGAACTACGGCTTCGACTGGTCGCCGGTCGACCCACATTGATCTCCCTATCGATCCCCAAATGAACCCAGCCACCATGGACACTTCGCCCTCCACGCATTTCGACGGTGTGGACCTCGTCGCGCTCGCCGAACGGCACGGCACGCCGCTGTACGCCTATTCGGCCAATGCGATCCGCCAGCGCATCGCCGGCCTGCAGCAGGCGCTGCACGGCATGGACGCGACGATCTGCTACGCGGTCAAGGCCAACGGCAACCGGGCCATCCTCGAATTGATGGCGCAGGCCGGACTGGGTGCGGACATCGTTTCCGCCGGCGAACTGCAGCGCGCGCTGCGCGCCGGCATGCCGCCCGAGCGCATCGTGTTTTCCGGTGTGGGCAAGAACGACGGCGAGATCGCCGAGGCGCTGGCTGCAGGCATCCAGCGCTTCAACGTGGAATCGCTGGACGAACTGCACGCTATCGAACGCATCGCCGGCGAACACGGCGCCATGGCGCGCGCGGCGGTTCGCATCAATCCCGACGTGGATGCGCTCACCCACGCCAAGATCTCCACCGGCAAATCGGAAAACAAGTTCGGCGTAAGCATTGCCGAGGCGCGGCGCTGGTTCGATGCGCGCGCCACGTTGAAACATGTGCTGCTGGACGGCCTGCACGTGCACATCGGCTCGCAGATCCTCTCGCTGGAACCGTATCGCCAAGCCCTGCAGCGCGTGGCCGCGTTCTGGCGCGAGCTGCGCGACGCCGGCCATCCCGTCGCCAGCATCGACGTGGGCGGCGGCCTCGGCGTGCGCTACCGCGACGGCGATACGACTATCGCGCCGGCCGATTACGTGGCGGTGATCCGCGAGGCGCTCGCCGGCTTCGAAGGTCACCTCCTGCTGGAGCCCGGCCGCTACCTCGTGGCCGAGGCCGGCGTGCTGCTGACGCGCGTGCTGCGCATCAAGCATGGCGAGGCACGCGACTTCCTGGTGCTGGACGCGGCGATGAACGACCTCGCCCGCCCCAGCCTGTATGACGCCTGGCACGACATCGTGCCGGTATCGGGCGAAGCGCGGCCACCGGCCGTCTACGACGTGGTGGGCCCGGTCTGCGAAACCGGCGACACCTTCGCGCAAGCCCGCACGCTGCCCGCCTGCGCGGCGGGCGACCTGGTGATGATCCGCGCTACCGGCGCCTATGGCTCCTCCATGGCCTCCACCTACAACTCGCGGCCGTTGGCCGCCGAAGTGCTGCTCGATCGCGGCCGGTTCGCCCTGGTGCGCCGGCGGCAAACACTGGACGAAATGCTTGCCGGCGAACAGTCGGCCAGCCAGTGGGAGACGACATGAAACGCATTGCACGCACAGGATGCTCTCTCCTCTCAGGGGCACGCGAGGAGCGGTCGTGGATGGCCGCGACGTTGAGGAGCGAGGAGAGGGCCGGGGTGAAGAGTCGATCTCGCCACCGCCCCACGTTGCCATGCAAGGCGCTAATCGCTTTTGCATTCGCCATGCCTTGCGTCGCCGCTTTCGCTGCCTCTCCTTCCGCTCCACCCGAAACCCGCAACTACGACCAGATCCTCGACACTGTGGTCGCGCGCTACCACCTGCCTGGCATCGCACTCGGCGTGATCGAACACGGCAAGGTGGTCTACATCGCCACGCGCGGCGAAACCGTCGCCGGCTCCGGACAGAAGATCACGCCGCGCACGCTGTTCGAGATCGCTTCCAACAGCAAGGCAATGACCACCGCCCTGCTGGGCCGGCTGGTGGACCAGGGCAAGCTGCACTGGGACGACCCGGTGACGAAATACCTGCCCGACTTCCAGATGTACGACCCGTGGGTCACGAAGAACATGCGCGTGGCCGACCTGCTCACGCACTCCAGCGGCCTGCCCGAAGGCGGCGGCGACCTGATGCTGTGGCCGGAGCCGAACGCGTTCACCCGCGCCGACATCATCCATGGCCTGCGCTACATCAAGCCCGGCTACAGCTTCCGCTCGAAGTACGAATACGACAATCTGCTCTACGTGGTGGCCGGCGAAGTAGCCGCGGCCGCAGGCGGCGCGCCCTACGAAACGCTGATGCATCGCGAGGTGTTCCAGCCGCTCGGGCTTTCGCGCTGCCAGGTCGGCGAGTGGAACCGCGATACGGTGGGCGACGTGGCCGCCCCGCACTCGCGCCAGGATGGCCGCAATATTCCGCAGCAACCAGACAACCCCGTCGTGCCCGCAATCACCTCCGCGCCTGCCGGCGGCATCCGCTGCGACCTCGACGACATGCTGGCCTGGGCGCGCAACTGGCTGGTGCCCACGCCGGCGCAATTGCAGTGGCTGTCGGCGGAACAGCGCCACGTGCTGCAATCGCCGCACATGCTGATTCCCGTCTCCGAACAGCGCCACAACTGGGACGACAGCCACATCATGGCCTACGGCTACGGCTGGCGCATGACCGACGTGGACGGCACCTGGACGGTGTGGCACACCGGCACGCTGGACGGCATGTACTCCGAACTGATGCTGCTGCCCGACCGGAAGGACGGCTTCGTGTTCCTCATCAACGGCGAAGCGGAATCCGCGCGCACCGTGCTCGGCGAAGCGCTGCTCAAGCACTTCACCCAGCCGGACGACACGCACGACGTCACGTGGTACGCGGACGCGCAGCAACGCGCCGACGAGCAGGCCAGCAAACGCGCCGCCGCGCCCGACACTTCAAAAGCCACAGCTGTCGCACCCGCTGCATTGGCCGCGTGGACAGGCCGCTACCGCGACCCGTGGCTGGGCGATCTCATGCTGTGCCCGAGCGGCGGCCGCGTGCGTTTCGCCGTCGCCAAATCGCCGCGGCTCAACGGCGACGTGATGCGACTGGGCAACCGCGACCTGGTGCACTGGAGCCACCACGACATGGACCCCGACGCCTGGCTGGACTTCCATCCCGCGCAAGGCGGCCAACCCGCCATGCTGACCATGGCCAAGGTCGATGCGCTGGGCGACTTCAGTTCCGACTATGAGGACCTGCACTTCGTGCGTACAGGGGACTGCCCATGAAGCGCAGGCTCCCCGCAGGAGCGCACCCTGTGCGCGATCAGGCTTTTCGCGAAGTGCCAATCGCGCACAGGGTGCGCTCCTACGGCATCGCGTCGATCATCCTGCTCACGACCTGCCTGCAGATGGCGCGGGCAGGTGACCAACCACCGCAACTCTCGCCCGCGAAAACCGCGGCGCAGGCCGGCCTGGTGGACATTCGAACCTTGGTGCCCGACATCGCCGAGGACATCAAGTACGCCGGCAGCGACAACTTCGTCGGCCGGCCCGTGAATGGCTACCTTGCTCCCAAATGCCTGTTGCTGCGCCCCGCCGCCGAAGCACTGACGCGCGTCGAGCGCGATCTGCGCGTGCAGCACTATCGCCTGAAGCTGTGGGACTGCTATCGCCCTGCCCGCGCGGTGGCGGATTTCGTGCGCTGGGCGCACGACCCCGCCGACCAACGCACCAAGGCCGCGCACTACCCTGACCTCGACAAGTCCAAACTGCTGGGCGACTACATCGCGCCCGTCTCCGGCCACAGCCGCGGCGCCACCGTGGACCTCACCATGGAACGCTGCGCTGCCGACGGCACACATTGCGCGCCGCTGGACATGGGCACCGGCTTCGACTGGTTCGGCGTGCGCGCCCACACCGACGCGCCCGGCATCGGCGCAGAACAGCACACCAACCGCCTGCTGCTGCGCTCGGCGATGGAACACGAAGGCTTCCAGAACTACGCGCTGGAATGGTGGCATTACACGCTCACGCCCGAACCCACGCCGCAGATGCTTTACGACGTGCCGGTGCAATGAACGCTTCGATTTCATCCCACTCCTCACCACTGAGTCTCTCTCCCTCCGGGAGAGGGTTCCGTCCTACAGGCGCTAGGGCGACTGCGGAACGGCGAAGCCGGCTCCGACAGGAGAAAGCTCCATGGATAACGCGAATCCGGGCGGGTGAGTGTTCGGCCAAAGCGAAGCGTTGCGGCAACACCGAACCCTCACCCCAACCCCTCTTCCTCGCTCCTCAATGCAGGAGTCATCCATGACCCTTCTCAGCGTCCGACGAGAGAGGGGCTCACATCCAAACGCACGGAGCCTTGCCATGCGCTTCGCCACCACCCTCCTCGCATCGATGCTCATCGCCGGCACCGCAAGCGCCTCCACCGCCGACGCCATCAACCACGCCAACCAGCTGATGCAGCCCTACACCGGCGACGTGCCCGGCGCCGCGCTGCTGGTCGTCAAGGATGGCAAGCCGCTGCTCGAACGCGGCTACGGCATGGCGGACCTCGAACACCACACCGCCGCCACCTCCGCCACCGACTACCGCCTCGCTTCCGTCACCAAGCAGTTCACCGCCGCCGCGATCCTGCTGCTGGCGCAGGGCGACAAGCTGAGACTCGACGATTCGATCCGTCACTGGCTGCCCTCGCTGGCCGCCTTCACGGACAAGGTGACGCTGCGTGAGCTGCTCAGCCACACCGGCGGCCTGCTCGATTACGAAGACCTGGTGCCGCCCGGCCATACTGCTCAGCTCAACGACGACGACGTGCTGCACATGGTCGCCGCCACCACGCACGGCTACTTCCCGCCCGGCAGCGCCTATCGCTACAGCAACACCGGCTACGTGCTGCTCGGCCTGGTGGTGGAAAAGGCGTCCGGCCAGCACCTGCAGGATTTCCTCGCGCAGCGCATCTTCCGGCCGCTGCACATGGACCACACCCTGCTCTACGTGCACGACGACAAGACCGTACCGAACCGTGCCTTCGGCTACAGCGAATCCGACGGCCACTGGCAGCGCACCGACCAGGACCTCACCAGCGCCACGCGCGGCGACGGCGGCATCTATTCGAACATCGACGACCTCGCGAAGTGGGATGCCGCGCTCTACGACGACCGCCTGCTCAGCGATGCTTCGCGCAAACTCGCCTTCAGCCCGCACGTGAAAGTCGTGGGCGAGCCCTACGAAGCCGGCTACGGCTTCGGCTGGCGCATCACTGGCGACACGCTGTGGCATTCCGGCGAGAGCATCGGCTTTCGCAACGTGATCGTGCGCTGGCCGAAGCAGCACCTCACGGTGATCCTGCTCAGCAACCGCAACGATCCGGAGCCTTATCGCACCGCGCTGGCGATCGCCGAACCGTTCCTGCATTGATTGCCGTCATGCTTCACTCAACCTCACCGTCATTCCGGCGCAGGCCGGAATCCAGCGAAACAAGCGTGCGAAGCACACAAAACAGTTTTTGCGTGCGTCGCACGAGCTATCAAACTGGATGACCAGCCTCCAACTGTTGAAAATCTCTTCCGGCCTGCGCCGGAATGACGAGCAAAAGCGAGTCCCCGCATGCACCATCCCACTGCACTCAGCCGCTTGCTACGCACTGCCTGCCTGCTGGCGCTCTTGTCGCTGCTCGCCGCGTGCGCCACCGCACCGCCGCGCAATCCGCTGGCGACCTGGACGCCCTCGCCGAACTACGACATCCGTCGTCCCGTACTGATCGTGCTGCACTTCACCGACGAGCACTCCGCGCAGGAGGCGCTGGACACCCTGCGCACGCGCAACAGCGGTGGCCCGGTGAGTGCGCACTACCTGATCGGCAGCGATGGTCACATCTATCAGCTGGTGCCCGACCAGCTGCGCGCATGGCAAGCGGGGCCGGGACGCTGGGGCACCATCACCGACCTCAACTCCGCCTCCATCGGCATCGAGCTGGACAACGACGGCCACTCGCCGTTCGCGCAACCGCAGATCGCCAGCCTGCTGCGCCTGCTTGCCGACCTCACCACGCGCCTGCACATCCCGCCCACGCAGATCATCGGCCACGAAGACCTCGCGCCCGGCCGCAAGGACGACCCCGGTCCGCTGTTCCCGTGGCAGCAGCTCGCCGACGCGGGATTCGGCCGCTGGCCGCACGGCCCGCTGTGCGATCCGCCGCCCGGCTTCGATCCGTGGATGGCGATGGCCGTGGTCGGCTACGCACTGGACGACCGCATCGCCGCCGTGCACTCCTTCCACCACCACTTCCGCGGCATGGAAGGCGACACGCTGGACGCGCAGGACCTGCGCATCCTTTACAACCTCGCACAGCAGATCGAACCGACCGCGAACACCTGCACCGCACCGTCGCCGCAGGCGCCGGCAGATTAGGGACGAACCAGCACGCTCGCGGTATAGCTCTCCACCACCAGGCTGAAAGGCTGGTTGTCCTGCGTGTACAGCAGGGCGCGATGCTGCAGCACGTGGGATGGAATCGCCAATGGCTGGTTGCTTGCCGGTGGCAGCACCGCACCACTGTCCCAGCCTTGCGGCAATGGCGACCACAGCAGGTCGGCGGACAGCGTCTGGCGACGGAAATGCAACAACTGCACGACCTTGCCGAACGGCTCGTCGGTGGTGTCGAGTTGGCGGTTCATCGTCGCCGTCAGCCGCGACGGCACGTACCAGTTGTCCGCATCGGAAAGCACTACATCGCCGCAGCCCAGCTGCACGCGTCGATAGCGTACTGGCTCATCCGCGCCAATCCCGAGCAGCATGCGCCCGTCCGGCGGCAATGGCTTGTCCCCACCTTGCACGCGGTGCGCGAGGATCTTCGCCGACGCCGCCAGATGATGCGCACTGCACCAGTGCTCCAGGGTCAACGTGGCGCTGGGATGGCTCAACAACTCGGCATTGAGCGTCTGCAGTTCAGCCAGCGCCTGGGTGCGGGCGAGCGGCGTGTCCGGCCAGTCATCGCGCGCGGAAGCGGCCGGCACAATCACCAGCGCTGTTGCCAAGCACGCTGCGAAGCTCCGCCAGCGCATGCGACTACAACCCCTTCGCCGCCTGCGCCACCGCGCGGAACAACGCACGCCCCTTGTTCATCGTCTCCTCCCACTCAGCGGCAGGATCGGAGTCGTAGACGATGCCGGCGCCGGCCTGCACGTGCAGGCGGCCGTCCTGGATCACTGCGGTGCGGATCGCGATGGCGGTGTCGGCGTCGCCCCACCAGCCGATCCAGCCGATCGCGCCGGCGTAGATGTTGCGCTTGTACGGTTCCAGCTCCTGGATGATTTCCAGCGCGCGGATCTTCGGCGCGCCGCTCAGCGTGCCCGCCGGGAAGGTGGCCTTGAGTACGTCCATGTAGCTCAGGTTGGGCTTCGCCGTGCCCTGTACCTGCGAGACGATGTGCATCACGTGCGAGTAGCGCTCGATCGCGAACGACTCGCTCACCTCTACCGTGCCCGTTTCGCTGATGCGGCCGATGTCGTTGCGGCCCAGGTCGATCAGCATCACGTGCTCGGCGCGTTCCTTGGGGTCGGCGAGCAGTTCGGCTTCCAGCGCCCGGTCTTCTTCCTCGGTAGCGCCGCGCTTGCGCGTGCCGGCCAATGGGCGCACCAGCACCTTGCCGTCCTTCAGTCGCGCCAGGATCTCGGGCGAGGAGCCCACGATCTGCGTGCCGCCGAGGTCGACGAAATACATGTAAGGCGACGGATTGAGCGCACGCAGCGCGCGGTACACGTCCACCGGCCGCGCGTTGAAACCCACGCTCAGGCGCTGCGAAGGCACCACCTGGAAGATGTCGCCGGCGCGGATGTATTCCTTCGCGCGCTCCACCATCGCCTCGAATTCCTCCTTGGTGAAGGAGGAAGTGAAGTCGCCCTCGTCCAGTGCGACGGATTGCGTGAGCTGCGGATACGCCGCGCCGCCATGGCGCAGGCGGTGCACCAGCGCATCGAGCCGACGCTGAGCACATGCATACGCCTGCGGCTGCGCCGGGTCGGCATGCACGATCAGATACAAACGACCCTTGAGGTTGTCGAACACCGCGACTTCCTCGGCCAGCATCAGCAGCACGTCGGGCGTGCCCAGCTCATCGACGCGATCCCACTGCGCCAGGCGCGGCTCGATGTAGCCGATGGTCTCGAAACCGAAGTAGCCGACCAGCCCGCCGCTGAACGCGGGTAGCTGTGGCAGGCGCGGCACGTCGTATTGCTGGCGCAGCGTTTCGATCTCGGCGAGCGGGTCGGCCACGTGGCGGCGCTCGGTGATTTCGCCCGAATCCTCCACCTCCAGCTCGTGCCCGCGCAGGCGGTACACGCGCTTGGCCGGCAGGCCGATGATGGAATAGCGACCCCAGGTGGCGCCGCCCTCGACCGACTCGAACAGGAAGGTGTACGGGCCATCGGCCAGCTTCAGGTACACCGACAGCGGCGTGTCGAGGTCGGAAAACACCTCGCGCACCAGCGGGATGCGGGTATGACCTTGCGCGGCCAGCGCGTCGAAGTCGCTACGGGAGATCACGGACGGACGATCCAGAGGGGACGGATTGCACACGATAGCAGGGCAGCGCCGTTTTCCGTATGGACATCCATCCCGAACAGAACCCGCTCGAAAACGCCTGCTTTGCTGCTCTCACTTGTGCGGCGGACGCTTTTTGCCCTGCCCCGGCCGTTAGCTTCTGCGCGCAGGAGCGCGCTGCTTCTCGGGGCCCTGTGCGGCGGTGAGGCGTGGACGAAAAGGCCGCGCTGCGGGCATCGCCATGGAGGGCGATGCCTTTTCGACCGGGCAGGAGGCCGGCCGAAAAGCCCGGCCACGCCTCACGCACTCGGAGGGCAGGATGCCCGGAGAGCGCCGCCTCGGGGTGGCCTCTCTTTTGGTCACTTTTCTCTGGCCGCGCTAGAGAAAAGTGACTCGGGCCGCGGCGGCGGCTCGAAACCGCTTTGTCGCTTGCGACAAGACGCAAAGAACAGAAGCGCCTCTCCCGCAAGCGGGCGAGGGGATGCATTACAACCGCTGCCGTGGCATCCCATGCAGGCGCAAGCTGAAAGCCACTCCGCTACCGTCATCGAGGTTCCGCGCACTGGCGACGCCTCCATGACGCTCGGCCACCAACCGCACCACATACAGTCCAAGACCAAGGTGCGGCGCATCGCCCGGAGTGGCCTTGTCGCGCAGGCTCACCAGCGAATCGAACAGACGCCCCTGCATGGCCGCGGGCAATGGTGGCCCCTGGTTCGCCAACTCGATCTCCGCATCGCCGTCGATAGCCTGCAGGGACAGACGCAGCCATCCATCGGGTGGGGTGAACGACAGCGCGTTGTCGAACAGCTTGTCCAGCGCCTGCGCGATCGGCTCGGGCGCGCAATGCAGGTGCAGCGGGGCGTCCGGCAGCACGCACTCCAGCCGGCGCGCGCCGGCCAATGGGCGATAAGCTTCGGCGCAGCCACGCACCACTTCGCGCAAATCCACGTCCTCCGGCTCGGCAGCGGCGATGGCGCGCTCCATGCGGCTCGCCTCGCTCATCGCACGCACCAGCGCGCCCAGTCGGGCCACGCCGTCGCGGGCGCGGGCAAGGTATGGGTGGGCATCCGGCGGCAGCTCGGCATGTTCGAGGTTGTCCAGCGAGGATTTCACGATGGCCAGCGGCGTGTTGAGTTCGTGCGAGAGCTTGGAAGCCAGCGTCTGCAGGTAATCCGTATAACCGCCCACGGCTTCGAACAGTTTTTCGAAACTGCGTGCCAGGTCGCCGATTTCGTCCGGCGCATCGGTCATCGGGAAGCGGCCGCGTTCGAACAATCCGTCCAGACGGCCATCCGACAACTGGGCGCGTTCGGCGGCGTTGCGCAGGCGCCCAAGGCGCAGGCTCAGGCGCGTGGCGAAGAACAGCAGGATCGCTCCAGCCACCAGCAACACGCCAAAGCTGGTGAGCAGCAGGCCGAACAGCGCACGGTTCGCCAACAGGGGCACGGCCCGGCTGGCCTGCTCGAGCAACAGCACGCCGACCAACTTGCCGTCCTGTTCGATCGGTACGGCCGCGGAAAGCACCACGCTGCCGCGCTCCTCGCCATTGCGCCACACGCTCACCTGTCTGCCTGCGCGGGCGCGCTGGACCTCGGGCGTATCCAGCCGCGGCACGTCCTGTGCCCACAGGTTGGCGTCTTCGAGACGGGTCGCCAACAGCGCGCTGTAGACCAACGAGGCAAACCACCCCGGCTGCCCCTGCGCGCCGAGCGCGGTATCGAGCTTGCCGCTGCGTGCGAGCAACCAGCCTTGCGGCGACAGCACGCGCGCCCGCGTGTGGTCCGGTGCGAGGCCGGCAAGCTCGGTGGAAAGTGCGGGCGAAAAGTCCAGCAAGGGGCGCAGTTCCACCGCGGTGCGATCGCCACCGTCCAGCGCGACATAGGCACCGATGCCCATCGTCTGCAATTGCAGGCCACGCGGCAGGCGCAATTCGATGCGGAAACCGCTGCCATCTTCCTGCCATTGCGCCGGGAACGCATCGGGCAGGCCGGGCATCGGCGTCCCCGATGCGACGGCGGTGATCGCACCGGGCGCATCGCTTTCCAGCAGGTAACGTTGCTGCCCGCTGGCATTGCCCAGCACCAGGTTGAGGTGATCGGCGGAAAGCGCATTCGCGCCGTCCATCGCATCGGCGCGGGTACGCTGGGTATCGCGCACCTCGGCGTAGAGGTACAGATTGTTGGCGTCCTCGGCCAACATCAGCTTGCCACGCTGGCCGAACGGCTGGCTCCACGGCGTCAGCGGCGCCCAGTCGTCGCCATAACCGTCCACGGTGATCGGAGCGACCGCCTGCTCCACGTACCACGCCGCATCGCCCTGCGGCAGCACGGCGTGCGTCACCACCAAGCTGCGCGCCACCGCACGCGCCGAAGCGATCAGTGCCTGTGCCTGTCCTTCGCGCAGCAACGCTTCCATCTGGCGCACGTACAGCCACCCGGCCATCGGCAGCGCCAGCGTGCACAAAGCGACGAGCAGCAGCTTGCGGCGAAGATTCATTGGGCGACGATACCGAAAGGCAAACTCATTTGTTGCCTTGCAGCTTCTGTTTGCCTGTTCCGTCTTGGTACTTCATGTACATCGACTGCTCGACAACCTGCTTGAATGCTGCCAGTACTTGCTGCCGCTCTGGATCGTCGGCAGCAATAAGCATCGACCAGGAAAGGCGTATGCGGCTTGCCTTGTCCGGCTCGCAGAAAACGACCACATCGTCCTTGTGGTCATCCCTTTGGTAGAGGGAACCGAGGCATGCGAGCTTGTGTGTGTTGGCAACAGGGAATGCAACGTCCTTGGCTGCTGGATAACTCGTCCGGTAACGCTGGCGATCCTTTTGAAAATCGGCACTCAGCGTCGGCGCTCTGGCCGTCCAAATATTGAGCAACATGACCCTCTCTGGCCTGCCAGTCCATTCACCTTTGTACAGGGCAAGGTTCACGCCGATAGCCTTCGCGTGAGCGCAGCAATCCGGCGTCCATCCCATTGGCAGATCGGTAAATATGGCCCAACCGGGAATTTCTCCGTCACCGCCCCCGTAGACCAGCACCCCCGGATTCTTGTCGACACCGGCGCCACATGCCGTAAACGGGATCAACAAAGAAAAGCACAAACCGATCAAGCTCTTCATTGCAGCCTCCCTGGCTACCTTGCGATGCAGGCGCACCGCTCATCACTTCTTGGGCTCGACGTAACGTTCGTAGCGCGTGTTGGTCGCCACCTGCATGAAGGCGTCAAGCAACGGGTGCAGCGTGGCGTCGCCGTCGGCGAAGCTCATCGACCAGCTCAGGCGGATGCCGCTGGCCTGGCCTGGATCGCAGAACACCACCACGTCGTCGATGCGGTCGCTGCCCTGGTACACCACGCCCGCGCAGGGCATGTGCGGATTGCCGATGCGCAGGTCGGTAGCCTTGCCCTTGGCATCACGCTGCAAGTATTGCTTGCGATCGGCCGCCACCTCGTCGGCCAGCGTCGCCAGCTTGCGCGGCCACGTGTTGAGCACCATCACGCGGTCGGGCTTACCCGTCCATTCGCCCTGGTAAAGCACGGCATCGACACCGATGGCCTTGGCATACATGCAGCAGTCGCGGGTCCAGCCTGCAGGGCTGGCCACGGCGACGGACCATGCCGGCGCATCGCCATCGCGCGCCCCGTGGGCCAGCACGTCGTCGCCGCCCTGGGCCGCCATGGCGGAGGTGCAGAAAACAAGCAGGGCCAACGTCAGCCAGCCGCGCGCGTTCACGGCCTCCACCGGTAGCCCACGCCGTGCACGGTCTCGATCGCGTCGAACTCCGGCGCCACCGCGATGAACTTCTTGCGGATGCGCTTGATGTGCGAGGTGATGGTGGCGTCGTCCACCACCAGTTCCGCCTCGCGCATCAGCTGGTCGCGGTTCTTCACGTGGCCGGGGAAGCGGATCAGGGTGTGCACCATCCAGAACTCGGTGACGGTGAGCGGCACTTCGGCGCCGTCCCAGGTGATGCGCATGCGCTCGGACTCCATCTTGAGCGGGCCATGCTCGATGACCGTTTCGCTGGCCGTCGGCGCCTTCAGCGACTCGATGCGCCGGAACAGCGCGGCGATGCGCGCGGCGAGCTGGTGCAGGCTGGTGTCCTTGCTGAGGTAATCGTCCGCACCCAGGCGCAAGCCCGAGATCACGTCGAAATCCGAGTCGCGCGCGGTAAGGAAGATGATCGGCAACGTGGCGGACTTTGCGCGCAGCTCGCGGCAGAGGTCGAAACCGCCCTCCGGCTCGTCGCCAAGACCGATGTCGATGATGACCAGCTCGGGCAGCTTGATCGCGAACGCGTTGGACGCCTCCCGTCGCGAACCGTAGCCGCGCGTGTCGTAGCCGAAGCGGTTGAGCGCTTCGACGTAGTTGGCGCGGATCAGCGGTTCGTCCTCGACGATGGCAATGCTACGGCCCATGGGCGGCTCCAGTGCTCGATGGTGCGATGCGGTGGCGCGCAGCGTGCTATGTGCGCGCCGCCGACGCAAGCTGCGCGCCGTCGCCGCCCGCGTTTTGCCACAAACCGGCGGAAAGCGGCCCCAAGCGCGCCGCCCGCATGACCGCAGCGGGGCGTGAAATGCCTCCAACGCCCACCGGAATGCCGCCATGACCCGCAACGACGCCGCCGACCGCGATCCCAATGCCGAATTGCGCAGCTTCGAACCATTGCGGGTGACGTTGGCGGTGGGCGCACTTCTGCTTGGCCTGCTGATGGGCCTGCACTGACACTTTCCCGTGGAAGGCCGGAGTGCGGCCGGTGCGCAGGGAAGCGTGCCGGTCGCGGGGCAAGGAAACCCGTAAGACAGCCGGCCCGGTCAAGCTTCCCCCTCCATCATGGCGGTTCCTTCAATCCCCTCCATGCGAGGGGATTTTTTTGCGGTCGCCTTATGGCCATATCCCGCGGATCATCTGCGATACGAGGTCAAAAGCCTCTTCTGGCGGCCTTTGTCGTCCATCTTCTGCCGCGATCGTGTCTGGAACCATCGCTGGTGCGATGCCGAAAGCCCCCCGGCAGTTTCCGGGAACCAATCCGACAGGGGCCTGTCTGACTTACCGACTGGCGCCATCTCCATTGCCGTGGATGGCGCGGACGCGGCTATCGAACTCCCCTCCCCGGTGACCGTATCCGCGCCAAGGCGTCGGTCAATGGTGTCTCCTCGCACGTCATGCAATGGCGTTTGCCCCGGTGCTGCTCTCCAGCGCCGGGGCTTTTTGCGGCCGCCATTCAACAATGGCGCTCTTCCGCCATCGCCGGCATGTCGTCAAATATCGCTCCCTGCGGATTTGCAGCCTGCTTTACACGCGGAATTCAGCCGATGGCCGCATGCATCGCGGCGATCTCGGCGCGGTAGTCCTTGGCATGGAAGATCGCCGAACCCGCGACGAAGGTGTCCGCGCCCGCGGCGGCGATGGCGCCGATGTTCTCCGCGGTGACTCCGCCGTCCACTTCCAGCCGCACGGGCAGATCGCGCTCGTCGATCATCCGGCGCACACGGCGCAGCTTCTCCAGCGCCATCGGGATGAACTTCTGCCCGCCGAAGCCGGGGTTCACCGACATGATCAGCACGAGATCCAGCTTGTCCAGCACATAGTCCAGGCAATCCAGCGAAGTGGCCGGATTGAATACCAGGCCTGCTTTGCAGCCGGAATCCTTGATCAGCCCGATGGTGCGATCGACATGCTCGCTGGCCTCGGGGTGGAAGCTGATCAGCGTGGCACCCGCCTTGGCGAAGTCGGGCACGATGCGGTCCACCGGCTTCACCATCAGGTGCACGTCGATCGGCGCGCTGATGCCATATTTGCGCAGCGACTGCAGCACCATCGGGCCGATGGTGAGGTTGGGCACGTAGTGGTTGTCCATCACGTCGAAATGCACCCAGTCCGCACCTGCGGCCAGCGCCGCGGCGGTGTCTTCGCCCAACCGCGCGAAGTCGGCGGCGAGGATGGAAGGGGCGATGACGGGGCTCTGCTTGCTCATGGCGTCGGCTCTGCTGGTAGGAGCGCACCCTGTGCGCGATGGGAGTTTACGGCGTCACTGCTTCGTCGGCTTTTCGCGCACAGGGTGCGCTCCTACTTGAAACCGCGTTCCGCCTTGATCCGCTCGTAGGCCGCATTGATCTCGCTGGCGCGCGCCTCGGCTTGTTTGCGCATGGCTTCGGGCAGGTCGCCGAGACGGTCGGGATGATGCTCGGAAATCAGCTTGCGGTAGGCACGCTTCACCGCCCGGTCGTCGGCACTGCGCTCGATGCCCAGCACGGCGTAGGGATCGGGGCCGTGGGTATTGCGCTGCGGCGGCACGTAGCCGCCACCGCCGTAATTGTGGCCGCCGCGGCTGCCCGTGCTGCCCGCATTCCATGCGTAGCCCTTCATCGCCATCAGCGCCATCAGCTCCATGTCGCTGACGCGCAGGGCGAAGGCGAGCTGGTGCAGGATCGCCATCTTCTCCGGCGGCGGATTGCCTTCCGCAATCACGGTGTCGATCACCACGTCCAGCACAGGGAACGCGTGGTCGCGTCGCAGGCCGGCCCAGCGGCGCAGATCCTCGATGGTGGGCGCTACGTCGAACTCAGGTTGCTTGCCCGCATTGAAACTGGCGATGGCCTGCTGGCGCTGCGCCGAGTCCAGGCCCATGCGCGTCATCATGCGCTCGGCAATCGCGATTTCCGCCTCGGAAACGCGACCATCGGATTTCGCCACTGCGCCGAGCAGGGCAAACAGCGGCCCGATGAAACCGCCCGCCTCCGGCGTGGCCTGCTTGCGCTGGCTGTGGCGCAGGTTGTCGAACACGAAGCCGATCACCGCGCCAGTGATCGCACCGGGCAGATGGCCGATCAGCAGGCCGAAGAAGCCGAACCAGAGCGTGTAGCCAAAGTTCATGGCTTGGCCGCCGCCGGAATCTGCACGCTGTACCAGCGCGCCACCGCATCCAGCTCGGCATCGCTGAGCGGGCCGATCGCCGCACGCATCACCGGCACGTCGCGGCTGCCATCGCGGTAGTGTTTCAGCGCCGCGCGCAGGTAATCCAACCGCTGCCCGGCAAGGTTGGGCGCGCCTGGCATCACGGCCACGCCGGTTTCACCATGGCAAGCCGCACACAAGCCCAGCCTCGATGGCTTGGGCGACACCGTTTGCGCCACTCCCGGGAGGGCGACGACAAGGCAGAGTGCCGTGATCAACAGGTTGCGCATCGACGAGAGCCGGGCCCAAAGGCGCGAATTCTAGCAGCGCAGTCCACCTTTGACCGCGGCGGCACCTGCGCCAGCCGTTACAATGCGCGTTCCCCATTCGCCCACGGAACCGCCGTCGTGCCCACCACCCTGCCGCAATCGAACCTGCCCGGCCTGGAACTGATCCATCGCGGCAAGGTACGCGACGTCTATGCGCTGGACGACCGGCGCCTGCTGATGGTGGCCACCGACCGGCTCTCCGCGTTCGACGTGGTGCTGCCCAATCCGATTCCGGGCAAGGGCGAGATGCTCACGCAGATCTCCAACTTCTGGTTCGGCAAGACCGCGCATCTCGTGCCCAACCACCTGCTCGACGTGCCGCTGGCCGACGTGCTGCCGCCAGGCACCGACCTCAAGCTCTACGAAAAGCGCGCCGTGGTCACGCGTCGCCTGAAGCCGGTACCGGTGGAAGCCATCGCGCGCGGCTACATCATCGGCTCGGGCTGGAAGGACTACCAGAAGACCGGCACGGTGTGCGGCATCGCGTTGCCCGCGGGCCTCAAGCAGGCGCAACAGCTGCCGGCGCCGATCTTCACGCCTTCGACCAAGGCTGCCGTGGGCGACCACGACGAGAACGTAAGCTTCGACGCGGTGGTGAATGCGGTGGGCCAAGAGCTGGCCGGGCAGGTGCGCGACGCCACGCTCGCCATCTACCAGTGGGCCGCTGCCTATGCCGCCGAGCGCGGCATCGTCATCGCCGACACCAAGTTCGAATTCGGCACCGATGCCGATGGCAGGCTCTACGTGATGGACGAGATGCTTACGCCGGACTCCTCGCGCTTCTGGCCTGCCGACAGCTACCAGGTGGGCATCAGCCCGCCCAGCTACGACAAGCAGTTCGTGCGCGATTGGCTGGAAACCCAGCCGTGGAACAAGACCGCGCCCGGTCCGGTGATCCCCGATGAGGTGATCGCGCGCACGGCTGCCAAGTACGCCGAGGCGCTGGAGCGGCTGGCGGGCATCCGGCTGGACTGAGACCTCCGGCAGCCGGCTTCTTTTGCTCGTCGTTCCCGCGAAAGCGGGAATCCAGCGTCTTTGCATGCAAGGGATTGAAGTCGCTGGCTCCCCGCTTTCGCGAGGATGACGACAATGCGGGCACCACGGCTTGCGACACCCGCCATCGCCGTGCTGCTATTGCACCCTGACTCACGAGGGGAGCGCACGATGGCCACGCAAGCCGCAAACCCGCGCAGCATGCAGGACTGGCTGGACAGCTACAGCAACGACCACCGCAACCCGGTGAACCAGGTCTTCCACTGGTGCTGCGTGCCACCCATCGTGTGGACGGTGATCGCGCTGCTGTGGACGGCGCCCGTGCCGAGGGCCTACCTGCGTCCCGGCGCCTGGGCGGTAGCGGCGATGGTGCTGGCGTTCTACTGGTACTGGAAGCACTCGCGCCGCCTGGCGCTGGCGCTGTTGCTCGCTTTCGCCGTCCTCGGCCTGCTCACCCATTTCCTGTACGGGCAGCTCGGCGCAACGAATCTGCGCTGGCTCGCCGTCGGCGTGTTCGTGGTGGCGTGGATCGGCCAGTTCATCGGCCACAAGTTCGAAGGCCGCAGGCCCAGCTTCCTTACCGATCTCGCCTACCTGCTGATCGGTCCGGCCTGGCTGATGGCCAAGCTGCTGCGCCGGCTCGGCTTCAAGCACGCCGTATGAACTCCCTCACCCTCGTCAGCAGCCTGGTGTGGTGGGTGCTCTACGGCAGCATCGGCGCCCTGTTCTGCGCGCTGATCGTCTGGTCGGTGCTGCGCTGGACCGAACGCTGCAACGTGGTATTCAACCGCGTCTATCTTGCCTGCCTGCTGTGGACGCTGCTCGGCTTGCTGCTGGTGGTTGGCGTGGCTGCGTACGAAGGCCACCTGCATCCGCCGTTCCGTACGCTGCTCACTTCCGGGTTGCTGCGCTGGGCCCTGGTGGTGGACATGCTTGTGGGCGTGGCGATGGTGTGGCGGTTGACGCCAAGGGTCGATGCGCGGCGGGTGCGTGCGGGGAGCGCGTGTCTGGCAGTAGCGGCGGTGATGGCGGTGGGATTTGGGGTGGCGACAACGTTGGTTTGAAGACGGATTCAACCCAGAAGTCGACATCGCTAAATACCAAAGACAACCGCCCCGCCTCATAGAGGCCCGGGCAACTAGCCTCAACGCCGCATCTTCCGCAATCGGGCGGCAGGCCACCTTTCAGCCGCATCTGGCTCGGTACGGCACTAGGCCCAACTGTTGGCCGAGGATGCGCAGCACTCGCCCCTGCTCGCGAAGTGCTTGTGCGGGTCCGTCACTTCGACGGCGGCACCATCTTGCTCATACTCGCAGCGTCGGTGTGGGAGCGGCGTGGGAGCTCTTCAACGAAATGCCCTCACAGACATCGGCCGACTTTGCTGGTCGCGATGCGTTGAGAGCCACCGTTCGTCAGGCAGCCGCCGACTCGTTATCCAGCTGCCACGGCTCCGACGGATCAGCCGGTCGCGCATGTTGTACCAGGATCACTTCGTACTCGGGAGACGAGAGGACGACCTTGGTAGTCACCCGGGCCGCGGCGTGCATGTCGCGAGCCAATTGGCGCGCGTGCCTGATCGCCGATGCAAAGGAAAGATCTTCGAGGACGGATACATCTTCGCGGCAGACGCGCCACAGGCCGCGGGTGTCTTCCATGATGTTGAAGACGATGCTCATGCAGCACTCTCCGGTGATCAGGGAATGGTGTAGCCAGTACCGTCGACACATTGGCATTGCTGGTTGCCAACAATGGCGAACGATAGCAGTGATGGACGTCACATTGTGCAATGGATGCCCGATACGGTGCACACCGATAGGTGAACCCGGAAATCTCCGGGCCACCTCTCTCGCGCCAGATGCAGATCAACACCTGGAAATCAAAAATGAGGCGCCAGACGCATGACTTGTACCGACCGAACCGCCCACGCACGAAATCGCAGGCAAAGAAAAAGCCCTTGATTTCTCAAGGGCTTTTCAGTTTTGGCTGGGAGACTAGGATTCGAACCTAGATAGGCAGAGTCAGAGTCTGCAGTCCTACCATTAGACGATCTCCCAAGACTCTGGCGTGTCGGCGCGCTCTGACCTGGAGCGCCGCACGTCGAAGCGCGGTTAGCGCTTCGAGAACTGGGTGGCGCGGCGGGCCTTGTGGAGACCGACCTTCTTGCGCTCGACCTCGCGGGCGTCGCGGGTCACAAAGCCGGCCTTGCGCAGCGACGACTTCAGGCTTTCGTCGTATTCGATCAGCGCGCGGGCGATGCCGAGGCGGATCGCGCCGGCCTGGCCGGTGATGCCGCCGCCTTCAACGGTGACCTTGATGTCGAACTTGTCGGTGTTCTGCGTCAGTTCGAGCGGCTGGCGCACGATCATGCGCGAGGTCTCGCGACCGAAGAACTGGTCGAGGGTCTTGCCGTTGACTTCGATCGCGCCGGTGCCCTTGCGCAGGAACACGCGGGCGGCGGAGGTCTTGCGGCGGCCGGTGCCGTAATTCTGCTGAATCGCCATGATGGTTCCTTAAACTTCCAGCGCCTGCGGCTGCTGCGCGGTATGCGGGTGCTCGGCGCCGCCGTACACCTTGAGCTTGCGATACATCTCGCGGCCCAGTGCGTTCTTCGGCAGCATGCCCTTGACGGCGATCTCGATCACGCGCTCCGGGTGGGTGGCCAGCAGGTCCTTCAGACTGGTGGTCTTGAGGTTGCCGACGTAGCCGGTGAAGCGGTGGTACATCTTGTCGTCCAGCTTGGCGCCGGTGACCGCCACCTTCTGTGCGTTGACCACGACGATGTAATCGCCGGTGTCGACGTGCGGGGTGAACTCAGGCTTGTGCTTGCCGCGCAGGCGACGCGCGATTTCGGTCGACAGGCGACCGAGCGTCTTGTTCGTGGCGTCCACCACGAACCAGTCGCGCTTGACGCTTTCTGCCTTGGCGCTGAAAGTTTTCATCTCAAGATACCCGTATGCCGCCAGCGAGGGCGGTTGCACATTAATCGGTGAAGCAAAGAGGCGGAATGATAGCGAAGCTCTCGCCGCCTGCGCAAGTCCACCGAGTGGGTGGGCTGTGGGCCGGCGATGATAGCATGCTTGGCACGGCACTTGAACAGCCCCCATACGGATCGCGGGACTGACTGATCAGTGCGTGCAGTGCGGCCTGTGCCTGCCGGCTTGCCCCACCTAGGCGCTGGATCGCAGCGAGACGGAGTCACCGCGCGGGCGCATTGCCATCGCCGCCGCGCTGGCCCGCGGCGCAGCCGAGCCTACGGCGGAGCTGCGCTCCCATCTGACCATTGCCTGGGCTGCCTGAGTTGCCAGCGGGTCTGCCCCCGCCGAGGTGCGTTATGACGAGCTGCTGGTCGGGACGCGTGCCCTGCTCGGCCCGGCACCGCGACGCCCCCGACGCCCCCGACGGCCGCTGGGCCCGCTGGCCGAACGCGCCGAACGCCTGCACTTCCGGGCGCTGCCGCTGCGCGTGGCAGTGCACCTGCCCCGTACCCAGGCCAACGTGGCGCACGGCGAAACCGCGATGCTGCAACTGCTGCGGCGCGTGCCGCAGCTTGAGGTCACCTCGTTGCCGCGGCCGCCAAGCTGTTGCGGCGCGGCCGGCAGCCACCTGCTGGAATTCCCCGAGCGCGCGGCCCAACTGCGCGAAGCCGCGCTGGCGCCGGCGCGGCTGCTGTCGTCCAATATCGGTTGCCGCCTGCACCTCGCCGCCGGCGACGACGCGACGCACTCGACCACGCAACATCCGCTGAGCCTGCTGGCGCAGCAATTGGAGGATCGCCCTTGAACGCACGCACGCTGAGCCCGCTGGATCGTCTGCTCGCCGGCATCGAACGCGCACTGGAGACCGTGGCCGGCGCGCCGGAGGCGAACCGCGCCTCGCCTGCCCGCGGCACTCCCCACGCGGAACTGGACGACACCGAGCGCCGCCATGCCGCCGGCCTGATGCGCATCAACCACACCGGCGAAGTCTGCGCGCAGGCGCTGTACGACGGCCAGGCCGCGCTGGCCCGCAACGAAGCGAACCGCGAGCACCTGCTGCACGCAGCCGCCGAGGAAACCGACCATCTCGCGTGGTGCGCCGAACGCCTGAAGGAACTGGACAGCCGCCCCAGCCTGCTCAACCCGCTGTGGTATGCCGGCAGCTACGCCATCGGCGCGCTGGCCGCGCTGGCCGGCGACGCGGTGAGCCTGGGTTTTGTGGTGGAAACCGAGCGCCAGGTGGAAGCGCACCTGGCCGAGCACCTGGATCGCCTGCCTGCGCAGGACGAACGCTCGCGCGCGGTGCTGGCACAGATGCAGGCCGACGAGGTACGCCACGGGCGGGAGGCGCAGGCGCGCGGCGGGATCGACCTGCCGTTCCCGATCCCGCAGCTGATGCAGGCCAGTTCGATGGTGATGAAGAAGGTGGCGTACCGGGTCTGAGCCGTACCGCTCAACCGGCAAGCAAGGGGCCGACCTTCTGCTCCAGCAGCGCCACCAGCTCGGGCTGCATGTAGTCGTAGCGGTCCGGAATATCCAGGCACACCACCCTCTTGCCCTTGAGCCCGGCGCCGAATCTCCGGGCAAGTACCGCCTTGTGCCGGCGCTCCATGACCACGATGAGGTCGGCCCAGTCCACCTGCGCCACGTCGAGTACCGTTTCGGCATCCGAGGCCACGCCCGCGGAATCCGCCTCCACGCCGGGCACACCGGCAAACACGGCCTCCGCCGTGGGACTGCGCAGGCGATTGCGGCTGCAGACGAACAGAACGCGTAACGTCATGGGCAAAGAAAAAGCCCGCCTTCCGGCGGGCTTTTCGTCACATCAGGTTGCGGCCGTGGAACAGCTCCTCGATCTCGCGGCGCAGCAGCGATTCGATGCGCTGGCGCTCCTTGAACGAGAGGTCGTCGGCATGCGCGTCGAACAGGTAGGTATCGAGATCGAAGTCCTTCACGTGCATCTTCGTGTGGAAGATGTTTTCCTGGTACACGTTGACGTCGAACATCTCGTACTTCTGGCGGATGTGGCGCGCCAGGTAGTCTTGCACCGAGTTGATCTTGTGGTCGATGAAGTGCTTCTTGCCCTTCACGTCGCGGGTGAAGCCGCGCACGCGGTAGTCGCACACCACGATGTCCGACTCGAAGCTGTCGATCAGGTAGTTCAGCGCCTTCAGCGGCGAAATCACACCGCAGGTGGCCACGTCGATGTCGGCACGGAAGGTGGCGATGCCGTTGTGCGGATGCGTCTCGGGGTAGGTGTGGACGGTGATGTGGCTCTTGTCCATGTGCGCCACCACGGCGCCCGCGATCGAGTCGCGGCCCAGCTTCTCCACCACCGGCTCCTCGGAGATCAGGATGGTGACCGAGGCGCCCTGCGGGTCGTAGTCCTGGCGGGCCACGTTGAGGATGTTCGCGCCGATGATCTCGGCCACGTCGGTGAGGATCTGGGTGAGGCGATCGGCGTCGTACTGCTCGTCGATGTACTCGATGTAGCGCTGGCGCTGTTCTTCCGACACCGCATAGCAGATGTCGTAGATGTTGAAGCTCAGGGCCTTGGTGAGGTTGTTGAAACCCTGCAGACGCAGGCGGGGCAACGGCTTGACCACGACGACTCTCCATGACCGGATCAACGGTCAGCAGATGAGGCGGGTTAGCACCAAGGGTCCCCGCGGGAATTCGGATCGTGGGGACCCTTGTCTCCCATGATCCGGTGGACGCCCGCGACATCTGGCCGCGAGCGAAAGACTGCGAAGTATGGGGCAAAATCCCGAAAAACTGAACCTCCGTCAATCCATCACGGCTTTGCCATAATGGGGGGATAGGGGAGGACCCGGCGGCGAACCAGCCACCGGCAGCGCGCGCAACCGCATAACACAGAGAAACCAGACATCGTGGCGCTACTCAAATATCAGCTCCAGCAGGCCTTCGAGCGTTCACAGGCGCCCCTGGCCTTCGCCCCGGACCCGGCCTCGATGGAGCGCTTCCTCGCGCTCTGCCATCGCCGCCGCTACCCGAGCAAGACCGCGATCATCCGGCCCGGCGACCCGGCCAACACGCTGTACTACGTGATCGACGGCTCGCTGGCGGTATGCACCGAGGACGAGCAAGGCCGCGAGTTGATCCTCGCCTACATCAACCGCGGCCAGTTCATCGGCGAAATGGGCCTGTTCGTGGAACAGTCACAGCGCGAGTCGGTGGTGCGCACGCGCACTGTGTGCGAAATGGCCGAAGTCAGCTACGAGCGCCTGTTCACGCTGATGAAAGGCCCGCTGGCCGAAGAGTGCCCGAAGATCCTGTTCGCCATCGGCGCCCAACTCACCAACCGCCTGTTGCGCACCTCGCGCCAGGTGAGCCGCATGGCCTTCATGGACGTCACCAGCCGCATCTCGCGCACCTTGCTCGACCTGTGCGAGGAACCGGATGCGATGACCCACCCCGAGGGCACCCAGATCCGCATCTCGCGCCAGGAAGTGAGCCGCATCGTGGGTTGCTCGCGCGAGATGGTCGGCCGTGTGCTCAAGCAGCTCGAGGAACAGGGCATGATCGACGTCTCCGGCAAGACCATCGTGGTGCGCGGCACGCGCTGACCGGCCGCGCGCGCGACCGCTATGCGCTAGACACCATGCGGCTGCGGTTGCGGGCGGCCGAACAGGAAGCCCTGCCCGAATTCGCAGCCCATCGCATGCAGCGCATCGCGCTGCGCTTCGGTTTCGATGCCCTCGGCGATCACGTCGATGCCCAGCGCGCGGGCGGCCAGCGTAAGGATCGCCGACACCACGGTGTTGGCGCCCGCCCCGCCGGCAGTATCCAGTTCGCGCACGAACATCTGATCGATCTTCAGCTTGCTCAGCGGCAACGAATGCAGGTATCCCAGCGAGGAATAGCCTGTGCCGAAATCGTCCAGCGCCGCCTGCACGCCGGCGGCCCGCAGGCGTTCCAGCGTGGCGCGCACCAGCACCGGATCCTCCAGCAGCGCGTCCTCGGTCAGCTCGATCAGCAGACGTTCCGGCGGCAACCCGCTGCTCGCCAGCAACTGCAGCAACTGGCGGTCGAAACCCGCATGGCGAAGATGCAGCGGCGAAACGTTGATCGTCACGAAGCCGTCGCCCGCATCCGGTTGCGCCATGCGCTCGCAGGCCTTGCCGTACAACTGCCAGTCGATCGCCTCCAGCTGGCCGCAGTCCCGGGCCACGCGCACGAAGTCGCCCGGCGGCAAGACGCCGCGCCGCGGGTGGTTCCAGCGCAGCAACGCCTCGTGACCCACCACTTCCCCGTTGTCCAGCCGGAAGATCGGCTGGAAGTACGGCACGAACTCGCCGTGCTGCAGGGCATGGCGCAGCTCGACTTCCAGCGCCAGCTCGTCTACCGCATTCCGCTCCATCGTCTCGTCGAACAGCGCGTAGCGGCCGCGTCCCAGTTGCTTGGCGCGGTACAGCGCGATGTCGGCGTCGCGCAGCAAGGCGTCGGCCCGCTCGTGCTGCGCGGCAATCGCGATGCCCACGCTGGCGGAGGGCTCCAGCTCACGACCGCCGATCGACAGCGGCTGGCGCAGCGCCAGCAACACGCCGTGCGCCATGCGCTCGGCGACCGCCGGTTCGACCACCGCGTCCAGCAGGATCGCAAACTCGTCGCCCGACAGCCGCGCCACCACGTCCGGCACCCTCACGCAGGCACGCAGGCGGTTCGCCACCGCCTGAAGGAAAGCGTCTCCGGCCAGATGGCCAAGGCTGTCGTTGATGACCTTGAAGCGATCCACGTCCAGGTACAGCAACGCGCACGGCTTGTCCGACGACCGCCGCGCCAACCGCTCGCCCAGCCGCTCGCGCAGGAAGCCGCGATTGGGCAGGCCGGTAAGCGGGTCATGCATCACTTCGTGGCGCAGCTGGCGTTGCATCTGCTCGCGCTCGGCGATCTGCTCGCGCAGCTCGCGGGTGCGCGCCTCCACGCGGTGCTCCAACTGCAGGTTGGCCTGCAGCAGCGCGGCGGCGGCACGGCGGCGATGGATGCTGTTGGCAATCTGCAGCGCGGCGAAGCTGAGCAGCTCCTGGTCCGCCGCGCCGAAGCGCACTTCGTCGTCGTAACCCTGCACGGCGACCACGCCGATCACCGTATCGCCCGCGCGCAACGGCACGCCGAGCCAGCAGGCAGGCGGCACGCCGATGACGCGGCGCACGATCTTGCCCTCCTTTGCCAAGGCATCCAGTTCGTGGCGACTGCCCAACCAGGGCTTGCCGGTGCGCAATACGTACACGGTGATGCTGCGTTGCCCCAGCGACAGGCTGAATGCGCTCTGCACACCGGCATCCATGTAGTAGGGGAAGTGCAACTGCTGCTCTTCCTCGTCCAGCAGGGCGATGTAGAAATTGGACGCGTCGAGCAGACTGCCGACCTCGGCATGCACGCATCGATAGAACGCCTCCTCGTCGAGGTCGGCCGTGCCCAGTTCGGCCAACCGGAACAGCACCGACTGCAGGCGTCCCGCGCGCTGGCGCTCAAGCACCTCCTCCTGCAACTCGCGGTTGGCGGCGGCCAGCTCGCGGGTGCGCTGCAATACGCGGTCTTCCAGCTCGTCCTTGGTCTGCTTGCGCTCCAGTGCGGTGAGCACGTGCTCGGCAACGAAGCCGAGCACCGCACGATCCTCATCGGAGTAGCCGATGCCCTGGCGATAGCTCTGCACCACCAGTGCGCCGTGCACGCGTCCCTCACGCAGCATCGGCACGCCCAGCCAGTCCACGCTGTCAGGGCCGATCACATTCAGCGGAACGCCAATCTGCGCAGCCAGCTGCTCGGTGCTGCCCATCAGCGGCCGGCCCAGGGTGAGCAGGTGCCAGGTAAGCGAGCCGCGCATCGCCTCCAGCGAATCCTCTCGCACGATGTCGGGGCCTTCGGCGTCTTCGGTGTCGGCGTAGTACAGGAAACGCGTCGTGCCGCCTTCGGGATCGTGCCGCACGATGAAAAAGTTCTCCGCATACATCAGCGTGCCGACAATGCTGTGGATGCCGCGCAGCAGCTCGGGCATGTCGAGGTCGGCACCGGCGAGGTCGGCGATGGAGAACAGCGCGCGCAGCAGGTTTTCCGAACGCTCCAGTTGGTGATGCGAATCGTGCAACTCAGCCAGCGCCAGCAGTTGCCGCAGTTGCTGCCCGGCCAGCGCGAGGCAGCGCTCCAGCACCGTGCGCACCGACGGGCCGGCTGCGGCGTCCCGATGCAACACGAACAGCACGGCCGGAACATCCGGCGCCAGCCGCATCCGCAGTTCGCCGTCGGCAAGCGGTGGCGCACCGTGCCCATCGTTCAACACCGCCAGCATGCGCGCCGTGTCCCGCACATCCGGTTTGCCGCTGGTGGCGCGGCATTCGCCGCGCTCCAGCCACAGCACGCGGGCATCGCGGCAGGCCGGGCAGGCGCGAAGCAGTTCCACCACCAGCTCGGCCACGGCCTGCGTCGTGGATGCACCGATCAGTCGGCCCAGCCAGACCAGTTGGTCGGCCTCGCTCGGAATCGTGGCATGCGGCTCGCGGTATGAATTCATGTGCCGATGATTTCTCCCGGCCTGATGGTAGCGCCCAGCCGCGGCGGCGCACAGCACCGACTCGTACAAGCCTGCCCGGTAGAATGACCGGCTCGCCCCGGACTCCCGCATGCTCGCCGACACCACCAAGGATGCCATCCGCGCCGCTTATGCGCGCCTGAAAGACGGCCTGCCCGGCTTCCGCCCGCGCGCCTCGCAGGGAAAGATGATCGCCGAGGTGGCCAAGGCACTGGCCAGTACGGGCGGTGTTGTCGCGATCGAGGCGCCCACCGGCACCGGCAAGTCCATGGCCTACCTGATCGCTGGCTACGAGGTGGCGCGCGCGCAGAAGAAGAAGCTGCTGATCGCCACCGCCACGGTGGCGTTGCAGGAACAGCTGGTGGAGCGCGACATTCCGCTGTACCTGCAGCTCTCCGGCCACGCGGCCAAGGTCGCGCTGGCCAAGGGCCGTGGCCGCTACCTGTGCCCGCGCAACCTGGCGATGGCGCGCAACAGCGTTGCCGGCTCGACGCAGGGCAGCTTCGGCTTCGACGCCGACCTCGCGCTGTGGAGCAGACCGCCCGCGGAACGCGAGAAACAGGCGCTGGCCAAGCTCGCGCTGGCCTTCGACGACAACACCTGGAACGGCGACATGGACGCCGCACCCGAACCCGTCGGCGATCTGCTGCGCCCCATGCTCACCACCAGCGCCGGCGGCTGCACCAACCGCAAGTGCGGACAATTCATGGTCTGCCCGTTTTTCGCGGCGCGCCGCGCGGTGGACGACGCCGACATCATCGTGGCGAATCAGGACCTGGTGCTGGCCGACCTCACCATGCCGGGCGAGGACGACAACTGGGGTGGCGTGATCCTGCCGCGCCCGGACGAAACGCTGTACGTGTTCGACGAGGCCCACCACATCCCAGGCAAGGCGATCGACCGCGGTGCCTCCGACGTGCACATGGCCGTCACCGTACGCCAGCTGAGCCGGCTCGGGCGCCAGGTGCACGCGGCCTATTCGCTCACCGACAAGGAAAATCTCGGCAAGCTCACCCTGGATGCCGGCGACACGAAGCTGCAGGAACTCGGCGACGCGCTGGAGGCGCTGGAGAAGGAGATCCGCCTTGGCTGGCTGCCCGATCCTGCCGAAACCGAACCCATGTACCGCGGCTCGCTGGGGTGCCTGCCGGCAGCCTGGGTCGAACACGCACGCATGCTCAGCCTGCAGACCTCCGTAGTACAGCGCTGGCTCGCCGCCGTGCGTCGGGCGGTGGTTGAGATGACCGACGGTGGCCCCACCCAGGAAGCCTTGTCGCGCGAGCTCGGCATCGCGCTGGAACGCATCGGCAAGCAGGCTTCCTGCTGGCACGCATGGGCTTCGGAAGATCCCGACCAGGCGCCACCACTGGCGCGCTGGGTCACGCTTACCGGCGACCAGCAACTGGTCTGCCACGCCTCGTCGGTGTCCGCTGCGGGTCTGCTGCGCAGCGTGCTGTGGGGCAACGCCAGCGGCGTGGTGCTCACGTCCGCCACGTTGAGCGCAGGCGGCAACTTCCGCGGTTACGCCGATGCCGTGGGCCTGCCCGACGACACGGCCACGCTCAGCCTGCCTTCGCCCTTCGACCTCGCCGCGCAGGCACAACTCGAAGTGCCCGCCATCGATGCCCTGCCCGACGCACGCGAGGAGCACGCGCAAGCGATCAGCGACTGGCTGGCCGAACACCTCGACTGGAGCGCGGGCAACCTCGTGCTGTTCACCTCGCGCGCCAAGCTCGACCGCGTGCTGCAGCGCCTGCCCATCGACAAGGTGCGCAAAGTGCGCGCGCAAGGCTCGCTGGGCAAGACGCAACTGATCGCCGAACATATCGCGGACATCGAAGCGGGCCGCGGCAGCACGTTGTTCGGCCTGGCCAGCTTCGGCGAAGGCCTCGACCTGCCCGGCAAGCTGTGCGAAACCGTGGTCATCACGCAATTGCCCTTCGCCGTGCCTACCGATCCGGTGGGTGCCACCTATGCGGAGTGGCTGGAATCGCGGGGGCGCAATCCCTTCATCGAAGTGAGCATTCCCGAGGCCACCCGCCTGCTCACCCAGTACTGCGGACGCCTGATCCGCAACGAGAGCGATACCGGCCGCATCGTGCTGCTGGATCGGCGTGTGGTCACCAAGCGCTATGGTGCGGGGATGCTGCGGGCGTTGCCGCCGTTCAGGCGGGTTATCGAGAGATAGGGAGGCGGCCTGCGGCGGATTCGCTCTCTTTGCCCGCTTGCGTAAGCGGGCTGAGGAGGCGAGGAGGATCAGGCCGCGCTGCGGGCGAGTCCACCGATGGACTCGCCTTTTCGACCAGGCAGGAGGTCCGGACGAAAAGCCCGGCCGCTCCTCACGCACTTTCCGTCAACTGATGGACGAAAAGCGCCACCGCGGGGTGCCCTTTTCTCTGGCTACTTCTCTTTTGTGTGCCCACGCACGCGCTCCTGCGTGTGCGTGGGCACACAAAAGAGAAGTAGCTTGGGCTGCTGCAGCAACACGAAACCGCTTTGGAACTTGCGATGACGCATAGGGCAAAAGCTCCTCTCCCGCAAGCAGACGATGACCAGGATTTCATCGGTAACGAGCGAATTGATCCTCTCTCTAGCCTGCGACAATCCTTGCCAAATGCATGACTACCATGCGCGACTCACACAAACCCGCCAAGCCACACCTAAGCCATGTCCATCACCAGACTCGCCGATTCCCCGGCCAAACCTTGGAAGAACGGCATGGGCCGCACCCGTGAACTGGTCATCCATCCCGCCACCGCGACCATGGACGATTTCCAGTGGCGCGTGAGCATCGCCGAAGTGGAAAACGCCGCACCGTTTTCCCCATTCCCAGGCATCGACCGCGTCATCGCCTTGCTTGATGGCGAGGGCTTCACGATGAAGATGGGGGACGGTCGCCACCATTCGCTTACCACCCCGTGCGTGCCGTTCGCGTTTGCCGGCGAGACGGGCGTCGACATCGCTCTGGCCGGCGGACCCAGCCGGGATTTCAATCTGATGCTGCGCCGTGGTCGCGTGCGCGGCGGCATCGAGACCTGGCGAAGCGCCGGCACACGGCAACCCGACGCTTCCATCGCGTTGGTGTACTGCGCCCAGGGAACCATCGATACCGACGAAGGCCTGCTGCACACGGGCGACGCATGGCGTCCCGGCAGCGGTGCGTTGGTACTGCAGGAGGGTGCATTGGCCCTGGCGGTGCGCGTCGAGTTGCATCCGTGATGTCACCCTGAGTTGCCTATACTTCACAACACCAATCTGCGGAGCCGCCCGCCATGTCTGTGCTGATCCTCGGTCTCGTCCTGTTTCTCGGCATGCATTCGCTGCGCATCTTTGCCGACGGCTGGCGTGCCCGGCAGATCGCCCGATTGGGCCAGAAACGCTGGAAGGGCATGTACGCACTGGTCTCGCTGGTCGGCTTCGTGCTGATCTGCTGGGGCTTCGGACTGGCACGGCACGAACCGGTGCTGCTGTATTCGCCGCCGGCGTGGCTGATGCGGCTCAACGCGCTGTTCACCCTGGTGGCCTTCGTGCTGCTCGCCGCGGCGCGGGTGCCGCGCAACGGCATCAAGGCGCGGCTGCACCATCCGCAGGTACTGGCAGTGAAGACGTGGGCGTTCGGCCATCTGCTCGCCACCGGCATGCTGCACGACGTGGTGCTGTTCGGCGCCTTCCTGCTGTGGGCCGTGGTGCTGTTCGCCGCCTCGCGCCGGCGTGATCGCCGCGAGGGCACAATCTATCCGCCCGGCACGCTAAAAGGCACCGCCACCGCCGTCGTGGCAGGCGTGGTGCTCTGGGCGCTGTTCGCGTTCTGGCTGCATGCGCTGCTGATCGGCGTGAAGCCGGTGATGTAAATGCACTTGCCTGGGTGCCGAAAGACACTGCGCAGGCACTGCAGATCCGCGCTAAAGTTTGTCCATCCATTCCTCCGCGAGGTCATGTCATGGCCGCCTTCCTGCTCTGGCTGTTGCTGCTGGTTTTCTGCTGGCCGCTCGCGCTGCTGGCGCTGGTGCTGTACCCCATCGTGTGGCTGATCTGCCTGCCGTTCCGGCTGGTCGGCATCACCGTGAGCGCGGTTTTCTCCTTCCTCGGTGCGATCCTGATGCTGCCCGCCCGCGTGCTGCGCGGCAGGCCAGCCTGACCGATACGCCGCCCGCCGCGGCATGAAAGCGATCGACACGCTCACGCCCTGCCCTTGCGGCGATCCCGCCGGCTATGCCTTCTGTTGCGGTCCGTTGCACGACGGCGGTGCGGTAGCCACCAGCGCCGCGCAACTGATGCGTTCGCGCTACAGCGCCTACGTGCTCAAGCGCGAGGATTACCTGCTGGCCACCTGGCACGCCGACACCCGCCCCGCTTCGTTGCGGCTCGCCGCGCAGCAACCCGCGCCGACCTGGCTTGGCCTGGACGTGGGCAACGAGCAACGCATCGACGCAGATCACGCCACGGTGGAATTCGTGGCCCGCTACCGCCTGGGCGGCGGCCGCGCCCAGCGCCAGCATGAAATCAGCCGCTTCGTACGCGAGGCCGGACGCTGGTATTACGTGGACGGGGAGCTGTTGTAAGCACGCCTTTGCGCCTGGGGCATGGGCAAGCTCTAAAACCCCTGCACACCGACCGCGCGCAACTGTGCCGCCAGTGCACGCACATCAGGGTGCGCAAAGAAGGCCGCGAGCTGTCGGGCGCGTGACGCGCTGGCGCCATGAACACGCCAACCTTCCTCGCCCCGGGCAACCAGGGCCGCCCAATCTTCACCTGCATTCACGGCATCGTCCGGCACGCCCAGAGCTTGCAGCCAATCGTCGAATGACCGCTGGCGCGCATCGGCGAACGCCTTCGCCAGGGTGGTGCCCCTGCCTTCGCCCAGCATCGGCACTGCCGCGAGTTGTGCAGGCGCAAGCTTCAACCAGTCCAGCAGGCCGTGGACCAGGCCGGCGTTCGTCAACGCCTGCCACGTGCCCGCATTGACGCCATGCAGCCGCAAGCCCTGCTTGCCGCCCAGCCAAACGAGTCGTGACTGGAACTGAGCCTCGCAACCGGGCGTGGAATGCCAGCAGGTGAGCGGACCGTGATCCGCGGGGTCGGGCACATCCACTTCGACACGCTGCGCCGCGCGCCACGCCACCGATTGCAGGCGTGGAATGGTCAGCCCCGCCAACGCAAGCTCGACCCGGTCGCCCGGGCGGATGTCGAGCTCGCGCCAGCGCGCGAGCGAACCTATGCTCACGCGCTGCACGCGGTGATCGTCGAGTTGCACCAGTGCGATTTCCAACACCGGCGTGACGCGACCGCTGCGCCCGACGGTGAACGTCACCGCGCGCACCTCCGCCAAGGCGGTGGCGGCGGGATACTTCCATGCCACCGCCCAGTCCGGCGGACTGGCCTTCCACATGTCGGCAGGCGGCCGATGGCCTTGGCGCAACACGGTGCCGTCGGCGGCGAACGGCAATGCGTGGCGGTACCACTGATCGCGCCAGCGCCGCACTTCGGCGATCCCGGATACCGGCTGCGTGAGCGCTACGCTGTCGGCGAAACCCATCGCGCGCAGCCCGGCAAGCCGCGACGGCATGTCGGCCGGACCGCTGGGCCAGTCCCAGACGAACAGGCCGATCTTCGCGGCCGTCGCTTCATCCAGCGTGTTGCGCGCCAATGCGCCGGCCACTGCCGAACGCGCATTGACGCCGCCCGCGTCGGCTTGCACGTGGCTGGGCAAGCGCCAGACCAGTTCACCCTGCACGACTATGCGTGCCAGCGCGTTCGACAGGCGCTTGGGGATCGCATCGATCGACTGCGCCAACGCGGTCCAGTCCGAACCGTGCAGACCGTCGCCGCGGCTGCTGGCCTGTCGCAGCCGACCATCCACATAAACCAACGTCACCGCCACGCCATCGGCCTTGGGCTGGACCCACAGGTCGCGATTGCCGCGCGCCTGCATCCATGCGGTTACCGCGGCCTCGTCCGGCAGCTTGGCCAGACCGGTCTGTGCCACCGGCGACAACACGCGTCCGCCATCATCGGCCAGATGCGCCAACGGCGCCGGCGCCTGCATGGGAAAGCATTGCCGCCACGCCGCAAGCTGCTCCTCGGCCTGGTCATACACGGCATCGCTCACTGTCGAGGCGCCCTCCACGCGGTAGGCGTGGTTCCAGCCGTCCAATCGTTCACGCAGCGCGGACATCTCCTTGCGCGCCTGTTCCGGCGGCCAGTCGGGACAATCGTTTGCGTGCGCCGTGGCAATGGACGACGCGCCCAGGATCAACAACAGGCAAGCCCGGTGCATGCGTGCGCTCCAGTCGTGACGGGAGCAACGACGCTAATCGCCGCGGCGCGCAAGGTCAGACAGCGGGGCACGCTGTGCGGTGTAGGCGTGGCGCCTCAGTCCGTGGCGGCATGTGGACCGATGCCCAATCGGCTTTCGCCGAGGAAGCGGCCTTCGGGCCCGAAGCGACGCTCGACGATCACGCCCAGTCCATCGTGGCCGATCGCCACCACTGTGCTCGCACGCGTGCCGTAGTGCTCGCCGCGAATGAAAGCACTGGAAAGCCAGCGCTCGCGCTCCAGACCCACGCCGGTATCCGGCAATTCCGCGTCGGGCGCCTGCTGCTCGTCGGCGAGCGCGGCGAACAGCGGCGCGAAATCTTCGTCCGGGCTCGCGACCAGCCATGTTTGCAAGCGTGTCATCAATGCACGCGTCTTCGGCCATGGCGTGTTGAAGTCGGCGTTGGACAGGCCATGCACGCCCGGCCCCACCGCCTCGGCGCGAGGCTCCGGGCGGTTGCCGAGATAGAACGCGGCACGTGCATCGAAGGTGAGCAGGTTGAACGGCCGATAGTCCGCTGCAGAAACCAGCAGCTCCCGCGCATGCGCTGTCGCATCCGCCGCGCCCGCGAGGTAGTCCGTGGCGAGCAGGCCACGCGAGGCACCACGTTGCGGATCGCGCGGATCACGCACGTTGGTGACCACGCAGCAACGACCGGCATCGGTCACGCCCAGCCACGTGCCTCCCGCTTCGAGATCGCGCCCGGCGGCGATGGGCAAATCCGCCCAGCGCGCCAGTTCCGCGCTGGGTCGCGCATGGAACTCGTCGCGATTGCCAGCCAGCACCAGCCGCCAGCGCGGATGCGCCTGCCAGGCGAATGCGATCAAGCACATGGGTTGCTCCGGAGAAATCGGTCCGCCAGCATAACCCCGCCGACAGCGGCCGTATCACGGCCTTCGTCGCCACTCCGCGTTCGCCTTGTGCACCGCCTCGACGAAACCCGCAAAGGGGATATCGGTGATGCCGACCAGGCCGAAGTGCCCGTTCTCGCCGTCAAGCAGGCGACCGGTCACCGGCTCGTCCACGTATTCGAACCAGTGCGTGCCCACGATGTCGGGATCTGCCGCGGCCGCTTGCAGGTAGCGTGCGTAGGCCGCTCCACGCTGTCCCTCGCTCTCCACCGACACCACGCCCTGGCCGAACGGGCCGCGATCGTTTGAGCCGAAATGGAATTCGGAAATGATGACGGGCTTGTCGAGCTTGTGCATCGCCGCCGCATCGAAACCGTGCTCCGGTACGTCGGCGTAGACGTTGAAACTAACCACGTCGCAGTACCGGGCACAGACCTCGATGGCCTCGGGCGTGCTGACTGCGAAGCGGCTGCCGAGATACAGATGGTGCGGATCGTGGCGATGGATCGCGGCGGCCACGATGCGGAAGTACTGCGCGGCGTAGCGGCGCAGCCATGCGCTGTAGTCGGCGGCGATGGCGGGATGCGCCTCGTCCGGCTCTGGCGCGGGAAAATTGCCGGCATCCAGTGCACCCCATGAAGCCAGCGCGATGCCCCATGCCTTCGCGAGCTTGTCCGGCGTGCCGTACTCGCGTTTCAGATCCGCAACGAAGGCCTGCCTGGCCGCACTGCGCGCCTCGCCGTGCAGCGTGCCGACGGCCAGCGCCCAGCGGCCGTTCGGGCCGGGCGCGGCCCACGACAATTCGTTGTCGGCGAAGTAGCCCAGCAGCCACGGGTCGTCGCGCACGCCCTGTGCGGCCCTGGCCGCCGCCGTGTCGGCCGCCTGCCCAAAGCGCGGGTCGAAGGGATCGGGCATGCGTCCCCACCAGTCGTAGCCGGTGGCGACGTTGCCGAAGTCGCCCCGGATGTCCATCGAGCGCGTGTACGGCAACTGGTGCATCGCATCCAGCTCGGGGTCGCTCCAGTTGGCGATCGTGTTGAAGCCCCAGGCGTGCAGGCGCGCCAGGGTGCGCATGCGCCATGCGGCGAGCCAGTCCCGGCCATCCACCCGATACAGGTTGGCGGCGTAGAAATCGAACCAGCGGCCATGGTTGCAGCAGCGGCCGGCGCCCGCGCCCTGCTCCGCGTTGCGGTTGTCGCCCGTACCGTAGAACGCGGCCCACGCGCCACTGTCCGGCGGCAGGTCGCGGAACATGGACTCGCGGCCCTGCACGTAGGTGCGGACGTCATCGCTCCTCACCGTGTTCACGCCCAGCGAGAAGAAGCCGTTGCCCTCCGGCGTGACCAGCCACCATCGACCCTTGGCCTTCTGCACATGGAACCAGCCCGTCGCCTGCAGATGGATGCCCGGACTTCCGCCATAGCGGTCCTCGCCGCCGGCCGGTGCAACAGGCGGCACCCGCACCACGGCGGCGCGCAGCGTGGCATCGTCGGCGACCTTCTCCGGCCAGTCCCCGCGCGTGTACTGGCCGTAGCGATCCACGATGCCCGTATAGGCCTCGTGCAGAACGGGTTCGTCCGCCACCACGTCCAGTTGGCCAAGCAGGATGGACTGCGCCGCTTGCGGCGCAGGCATGGAGAGCCGTACGTCACGCACGGCGGAAAGATCCAGTGTCCCCTCCACCACGGTCGCCACCAGCATGCGCCGGCCACCGTCCTCGAACGGCCTGGTCGGACCCACCTGCATGCCGAAGGCCAAGGGCGACGACGCCCGCAGCGGAACCGCCAAAATCTGCGCAGGTCCCGCGGGCAAAGCCACTACGGCGTGCAGGTGCGATCCCGCATCCGCGCCTTCGATGTCGATTGCCAGCGTGACCGCCCACGGCATCGCGTTCTGCACACGCAGGTGCAACTCGCCCTGCCCTTGCCAGTTCCACGTGCCTTGCGCGGGCATCACCGTGATCTGCGGCTGCACGGCAGGTTGGAAGGTGTAGCGCTGCTGCCTCACGCCGTCCTGCGCGGTTTCCGGCGCTGCGATGCGCGTGACGTGCTGCAGGTCTAGGTGCGCCGAGGCCGCCGTCATGTCGGCCACTTCCGTCGCCATCAGGGGGGCGGCAAACAAGGTCGCGACGGCAAGCAGCCAGGCTCGTTTCATGCACGTCTACCCCGCATGGTTCGTGTGTTGTCGATCCTTTCGCACCTGGAACGGCTTGCGTCGGCAGGCATGATCCAAACGACTCTTTGGTAGCGGCCGTTGGATCTACGCACGCAGCAAGCGGCGTGCATTTTCAACGCCGCTGCCACCGCTGCCACAGCCAATACACCGGTGCGCCCAACGCGATGATGAGCAGGCTCATGCCCGCATCGCGCGGCGAGGAAATCGCAGTGGCGACGATCACCCCGGTCACAGTGAGCACGAACACCAGCGGCATCAGCGGGAACAGCGGCACGCGGTACGGCGCCGGTTCGTCCACGAACTTCCAGCGGTACCAGAACAGCGTGCCGATGCCGACGGCGTGGCCCAGCCACTCGCCCACGGCGGTGTAGTCCACCAGCTGACCGAAGTTGCCCCACAGCACCAGCACCACCGTCCACGCGCCCAGCGCCACCAGCGCCACCTGCGGTGTGCGCGTGCGCGGGTCGATGTAACCCACCGCGCGGAACAGCATGCCGTCGGCACCCATGGTCTGCATCACGCGCGCACCGCCGGCGATGGCGATGCTGCAATAGCCGAAGGTGGAGCAGGCGATGCCGACCGCCATCACCTTGGCGCCGGTCTCACCGAACAGCCGCCGCATCAGGTCGGCCGCGGGCGCGGAGCTGCTGGCCAGTCCCGCGTGACCCAGGCCGGTGAGGTAGGCCACGTTCGCCAGCACATAAGCCAGCACTACGCCCAGCATGCCGAGCAGCAGGGCGCGCGGCAGCGTCCGCTGCGGGTCGCGCACCTCTCCGGCAAGGTCGTTCAAATAATGGAAGCCGCCGTAGGTGAACAGCACCGGCAGCAACGCACCCACGAAGGCTCCGCCGGATACGGGATGCGTGGCGTCGTTCGCCAGCACGCCGCCGAGATGGCCGTGCGCCAGCGCCAGCCCCACCGCCACCAGCATCGCGATGGCGGCGAGCTTCAGCACCGCGAAGATGTTCTGCATCATCGCGCCGGCGCGGATACCAGTGAGGTTCACTCCCACGATGAACACGATTGCGGCCACGCCCACCGGCTTCACCCACGGCAACGGCAGGTCGAGCGCCTTGCAGAAATAATCGGCGAAAGTGGTGGCCACCGCGGCCACGCTGCCGGGGTAGTTGATCAGCGCCATCGCCCAGCCGAACAAGAAGCCCGGCAGCGAACCGAAGGCTTCGCGGATGTAGAGGTAGATGCCACCCGCGTGCGGCCGCCGCGAACCCAGCTCCGCGTAGCACAGCACTCCGGTGAGCGTGAGCAGGCCGCCCAGCACCCACACCGCCAGCAACGGCAGGCCGGAAGCCGTGCGTTCCGCCACCGTGGCCGGCGTGCGGAAGATACCGGCGCCGATCACGCCGCCGACCACGATCATCGCGCCGTCCCACACGCCGAGCCGGCGCAGGTAGGCAGGGGAGCTGGTTTCGTTCGTCATCCGGCAACCTTGCCATTGTGCCGGCACTTCCACCAGCCCCGCCACGCCATGGCCCGCACGGCCTGCCTGGCCAGCGCACCCTATCCCGAGCTCCGGGGGAAATCGAACGCCATGACCCATCCCACACCGCTGCTGCTGGCCACGGTTGGCGCCGTTATAGCCAGCTACTGGGGATGGCAGCATTACCGCGCCGTGCAGTCCCTGCTGCAAGACTGGGCACGCGCCAACAAGCTGCTCATCCTGAGCACGAAGCGGACTGGCGTCCCACCGCTGTCGCTGTGGTTTACCTCATCAAGGGCCCAGAGCCTCTACCATGTGGAAGTGCTCGACGAATCCACTCATCGCATCCGCCACGCCTGGATACGACTGGGCACGTTCTGGGGCACGGTGGACGGCGATGCCATCGATGTGCGCTGGGACGACGAGGCGTAAGCGTTTCCTGTCCAGCGCATCACGCGCCGCGCGACGCTGCATCGCTCCGTTCAAGGCAGCACCGGCGTCGCTCAAGACTTTGCCGGCACTCGATACGTCACCCCCAGCATGCACGCATAGTCCGCCAACGGCGGCAGGCCGATGGCGGTACGGCGCTTGTCCGCGTTGGCCGGGTCTTCCATGGGCCTCGGCTGCATTTGCGTCTTGCCGTCCGTCGCCGTGAACTGCGTGCCATAGCGCTGCAACTTGTGCTGCGCCAGCAACACACGATCCGTGAGCAGGGCGTAATCCTGTGCACCGACACCACCCTGGTCAGGCCGCGATTTCAATTCGTCGAGCACGTGCGCCTGAAAGGCCGGATCGCGGTCGGCATGCTGCACCAGTATGAAAGCCGCCTGTACGCCGTCGTTACCCACCTGGACCGGCGTGGGGAATCCCTGCACGGTATCGATCTGCTTGATGCGCGGGAGATTGCGGGCATCGACAGCGAGCACCGTCTTTGCCAGTTCCTGATGCTTGTATCCGTCGGCAATGACTGCATTGCGCGCTTTCTGATCGGCATCGCCCATCTTCAACAACCCGGCACGCAATTCCGGTTCACTGGGCTTGCCCAGGGGATGCGCCTTTCGATCCGCAGTGACCTCGGCTTCCTTCGCATGCATCCACGCCACCATATCCGGGCATTGCTTGGCCATCTGCGCATCCCAGTCATCTCCTGCCTGCGCCGTCGCCGGTCCGCCCGACACCATCAACGCCACCACCGTGGCCACTGCCCACGACTTTCGCATCTGCGTACTCCCTCTGCTGGCAAATTGTCCGACCCGCGAACAGCATTGGCATGCCGGGGACAAACACCCAATGGCAAAGACCGGCATGTGACGGCCAAACGCACCAGACGTTCCGACAGCGTCGTGCAGAACGAGTTCATTGCTGTGCCCTCCTGCCGTGCGGCAGAACGGCACAGGCGGATGGAAGCGTGGCCAGCACGGACAGGATGGCTTGCGCAACCGCGCAACACGGCTCACGCTGCGCATAGGGAATTCATGGAGGCAAGATGACCAGAACCACACCGTTGCTGCTCGTGCTGTTGATCGCCGTGGCGATCTGGCTGAGCTGGCGCCATTTGCAGAACGCCAAGGCCCTGTTGCAGGACTGGGCCGGCGCCAACGGCCTGCGCATCCTGCATGCAAAATCCAGCACCTTCTGGCTGTCCGTGCCGTTGTCGATGTGGTTCACCACTTCGAAGTACCAGATGATCTATCGCATCTCGGCCTACGACGAAACCACCCATCGCATCCGCAACGGCCTCGTGCGGCTGGGCACGCCCATATGGGGGTTCATGAACCCCGATGCGGTCGAGGTGTTCTGGGACGACGCCAGCTAGAACCCGGCGCCGCGCGCAACTCACGGTCGCGCGCGGCGCAACACGCTCTCGACCAGGATCGCGAGCAGGCCGGCCGCGAACACCAGCGCGTTCCAATCGTCGCCAAGCTGCAACAGCGGCAACACCAGCCACGCCAGCAGCAGCCAGGCCACGATGGTGAATGCATAGCGCCCGTCGTCGACGAACAAGCCCCAGAGTTCGCTTGCGATCGTACGCAACCAGCTCATTGAGCGACTCCCCCTGCCACGCGCCGACACCGGGCCACGCACAGCATCGCCACTGCGAGGAAAACGCATACCAGCAACGGAATGGCGCCGTCAGCACCCGGCCACGCATAGCCCATTCCCTCGCCCGCCCAGTACGTGCCGAACGCAGACAGCAGCACGCCCACTGCGAACTTCAAGGTGTTTTCCGGCACGCGCGCCAGCGGCTTGTGCACCACCACGCCCAACGCCACCACCACCATCAACGCTGCCAGCGCACCGAGACTGGCCGGCCACATGAGGCCGGGACGACCGGCGCCGATGGCGAGCACGATGAACACCACCTCGATGCCTTCGAGCACGGTGATCTTGAAAGCTGTCGCGAAGGCCAGCCTGTCCCACGCGTGTGCAGCGGCGCCCTGGCCGCGCAGCGCCTGCGCCGCGCGTTCGTAGATCGCCGTCTCGTCGTGCAGCGCGATCACCCCCGCCGCGCGCAGCACGGCCTTGCGCAACCAGCGCATGCCGAACAGCAGCAGCAGGGCGCCTACCACCATTTGCAATTTCTGCAGCGGGATGCGGGTGAGCGCGTGGCCCAATGCCACGACCAGCAGAAGCAGCGCCAGCAAGCCCGACGCACTGCCTGCCAGCGCACTGCGCCAGCCGCGCACCGCGCCTACTGCCAGCACCACGGTCAAGGCTTCCACGCATTCCACCAGCGAAGCAAGGAAGGCGGCGAGCATCGAAGGCCCGGCATGGATCATGTCGAGCGGCATGAAGGCTCCAGGGCATCAACGGATACAGGAAACCAGCATACGCCCGATTGACAGCTGCCCAGCGCGGTAAAAAAATAGGCGCCATGCATCGCCCTGCGATGCGACCCTGTTGCGTTGGCATCCGCGCCGCGCAGTCCGCGCCGAGGGGTGCTGCGACGGAGCCATCCGCCACGCTCGGCACGCGATCCTTATCGACAAGGGCGCCCTTACTTTCGAGAGCGTCCACATGTCCATCCAGCTAGCCCTTGCCACCGACGCCACGCATGCCGGCGTCCATCCCGACGACGCGCATTTCGTCGCCACACTCACCCGCCTCGGCGTGCAGCCCGTACCCTGCATATGGAGCGACCCGGACGTGGACTGGTCGCGTTTCGACGCCGTCCTGATCCGCAGTGTGTGGGATTACTTTCGACTCTATCCGCAGTTCCTGCGCTGGCTGGATCAGCTCGACGCGCTGGGCGTTCCCACCGTCAATGACAGCCGCCTGCTGCGCTGGAACAGCGACAAGCGTTACCTGCTAGAACTGGCGCAAGTCGGCGTGGATGTCATTCCGACGCGCCTCGCAGACACGGCGGAATTGCCGGCGGCGCTGCAAACCCTGCACGGGCAGGACGTGGTGGTGAAGCCGGCCGTGAGCGGCGGCGCGTGGCGCACCTTGCGCGGCGTTGCGGGGGATCCGGCGTTCGCGCAGGCCCTCGCCGCGCTGCCCGCCGGCGACTGGCTGGTGCAGCCGTTCGTGGCGGAAATCCAGCGCGACGGCGAATGGTCGCTGCTGTTCTTCGACAGCGTCTTCAGCCACGCCGTGCGCAAGTTGCCGAAGGCCGGCGACTATCGCGTGCAGGGCGAACACGGCGGCAGCGCGGAACTGGCCGAAGCGCCCGCGCCGGCACTCGCCGCGGCGCAGGCCGTGCTGGCTGCCGTGGAACGTGCCGGCCACGCCAACCCGGCCTATGCACGCATCGATGGCGTGATGTGCGACGGGCGCTTCCTGCTGATGGAGGCCGAGTTGATCGAACCGTTCCTGCATCTCGCGATACGACCCGATGCGGCGGAAAGCTATGCGGAGCGGCTCGTCGCACGGTTGACAAGTATCGCGAACGCCTAGAGAACCACCGCTTTGCACGTCATCCCGACAAAGGCCGGGATGACGTGCAAAAAGGCCGATTGATCGAACCTTCTCTAGAATCCCACCGTGCCCACCCCGCCGCGCAAAATCCTCCACGTCGACATGGATGCGTTCTACGCGTCGGTGGAGCAGCGCGACGACCCTTCGCTGCGCGGCCTGCCCGTCGTGGTCGCATGGAGGGGCGCGCGCTCGGTGGTGTGTGCGGCCAGCTACGAGGCACGCAAGTTCGGCGTGCGCTCGGCGATGCCGGCGGTACGCGCGGAACGGCTGTGTCCGCAGGCTGTCTTCGTGCCGCCGGACTTCACGCGCTACAAGGCGGTGTCGCGGCAGGTGCGCGAGATCTTCGCGCGGCATACCGACTTGATCGAGCCGCTCTCGCTGGACGAGGCCTACCTCGACGTCACCGAGACCCGAACCGGCCTGCCCTCGGCCACCGCCACCGCCGAGGCGATCCGCGCGGCGATTCGCGAGGAAACGCAGCTCACCGCCTCCGCCGGCGTGGCGCCGAACAAGTTCCTCGCCAAGATCGCCTCGGACTTCCGCAAGCCCGATGGCCTGTTCGTGGTGCGCCCACGCGACGTGCTGGATTTCCTCGCTCCGTTGCCGATCGGCCGCCTGCCGGGCGTGGGCAAGGTGATGGAAGGCAAGCTGACCGCATTGGGTCTGGCCACCGTGGGCGACCTGCGAGCATTCGCGGCGGAAGAGCTGGAGCAGCGCTTCGGCCGCTGGGGGCGACGCCTGCATGAGTTGTCGCTGGGCATCGACGATCACCCGGTGACGCCCGGCCGCCCCACCTTGCAGGTATCTGCGGAGGACACCTTCGAGCGTGACCTCACCCTGGACGAGCTGGAACCGCACATCCGCCGCCTTGCAGAAAAGGCCTGGGCCGCGCACCAGCGCGAAGCGCAAGACGGGCGCATCGCACGCACCGTCGTGCTGAAGCTGAAGACTGCGGACTTTCACACCCTCACCCGCAGCCTCACTCCCGCGCAAAGACCGGAATCCGAACGCGAACTGGCCGACATGGCATGTGCCCTGCGTACCCGCGTGGAGCACTCCGCCGACAGCCGCTACCGCCTCGTCGGCGTGGGCTTGTCGGGCTTTGTCGATGTCGACAACTATGCCGTACAGCGCGACCTGTTCGATGGCATCAGGGACGAGATGGCCGACTGACCGCCCTCATTCGCCGGAATATTTATCTTGCTATTAAATAGCGCGCTATATATACTGCAGCCATGAGCACTCGCCAGACCACCGCCCAAGCCAATTCGCCCCTGCTCCTCGATCAGCAGGTGTGCTTTGCGCTGTATGCGGCAAACCTGGCGATGGGCAAGCTCTACCGCAAGCTGCTGCATGCATTGGAGCTCACCTACCCGCAGTACCTGGTGATGCTGGTGCTGTGGGAGCACGACGGCCTGACCGTGTCGGAGATCGGCGAACGGCTATACTTGGACTCGGCCACGCTCACGCCCCTGCTCAAGCGCCTGCAAGCCGCCGGCTTGCTCGACCGTGCCCGTTCGGCCGAGGATGAGCGTCAGGTGGTGATCACCCTTACTGCCGAAGGCCGTGCGCTGAAGAAGCGCGCCAACGCCGTGCCGAACGAAGTGTTGTGCGCCGCTGGTTGCGAGGTGGACGAACTGCGCAGCCTCAAGCGCGATCTCGACCGACTCCGTTCCCACCTGTCCACCGACTCCTGAAAACGATCACCGCCAGAATTTTATCGCCCACTTAAGTAGCGCGCTATTCAATAACGCTCGAACTTTGACTCTGAGCACGCCAGACGCTCCCCCACCATCCCCCAGGCTGACACAGCCACCCACCCGAGAGGCAACCACCATGTCCATCGAAAAAGTCCTGTACCGCGCCCATGCCAAGGCCACCGGCGGCCGCGACGGCCACGCCACTTCCTCCGACGGCGTGCTCGACGTCAAGCTGACCGTGCCGAAGGAGCTCGGCGGCAACGGCGCCGCCGGCACCAACCCCGAGCAGTTGTTCGCGGCCGGCTATTCGGCCTGCTTTCTCGGCGCGATGAAATTCGTCGCCGGCCAGGACAAGCGCGTGTTGCCCGCCGACACCAGCATCGAAGGCACGGTCGGCATCGGCCAGATCTCCACCGGTTTCGGTATCGAGGTCGAACTGAAGATCCACGTGCCCGGCATGCCACGCGAGGAAGTGGAGGCGCTGGTGCAAAAGGCCCACATCGTCTGCCCCTATTCCAACGCCACCCGCGGCAACATCGACGTGTCGCTGGTCGTTGCCTGAACCAGCAGCGTCAGCCACCGCGCAAACGAACGAAGCCCGGGCCAGTCCCGGGCTTCGTTCCTATCGGACTTCAACCCAGCCTGCGCGACACCATGAAGAACACCAGGTTGCCGAGCCCGGTGGCACCCGCCAGCACGGCAACCAGCCCCGGCGTGACTTCCTCCCAGCCAAACCACTGGATCAAGCCGAAGCCCAGCGCCACCGACAGCAGCACGATGCCCCAGCGCAGCGAGGAATGGCGACGGCGCAGTTCCTCGTCGCGCAGCACCGAGGCGACCAGGTCGGCCGAACCGCCCGTGGCCACCATACGTTTGCGCACCATCGCATCCACGCATACCTTGATGGCGTAGGCGATACAGACGAACAGCGAAATCGGAATCAGTTCAGAAGGCATGGGCAGCTCCAGGCAGATGGATGAAATGACGGCTTTCGGAGACATGGATACCGGCCAGCAGCCAACGGTTGCATTCGGCACGCTGCAACCGTTCTGCACCTGCATGTATCCCTTGCGTGATGGATGACGCCCACTCCAACGACCGCGCCCTGGCGGAAGCCGTGCTGGCCAACCGGCTCGGCGCGTTCGAACGCCTCGTGCGCGAGTACCAGGGCCTGTGCTGGCACATCATCCAGCGCATGGTGCGCAACCCCGAGGACGCGCGCGAGCTGTGCCAGGACACCTTCCTGCGCGTGCACCAGTGCCTGCATCAGTACCGCGGCGAGAGCGCACTGAAATCGTGGATAGGCCGCGTGGCCTGGACCATCGCCCTGCGTCACCTGCAACACAAGCGCATCCCGCTGGTCGAAACCAGTGTCGACGACGAGGGCGACGCGCTGCTGGAAAACATTGGCGACGGTTTCGACCTCGAAGCCGCCTGCGCAGACGAAGAAACCCAGCGCCACTTGCACGAAGCCATCGAGGCGCTCCCGCCCGTGCAGCGCAGCGTGCTCACGCTGTATTACCTGGACGAACTCCCCATTCCCGAGATCGCTCGCATCACCGGGCTGGCCGGGGGTACCATCAAGAGCCACTTGTTCCGCTCACGCCTGCGCTTGCGCGAGGCGCTGGAAAACCGGACAGGAGTTGCGGCATGAATCACGACATCCCTCCTTTCGACGATCCCGCGCAGGAGCGCGAATGGCAGGCGCAGGAACGTGCCCTGCGCGCGGAGCGCCTCGGCCTCGATCCGTCCAACGGCGACGGTCGCGTGCGCCGTTACCGCCTGATGGCACGCGCGTTGCGCGAACCGCTGCCTTCGGCATTGCCGGATGACTTCGCGCAGCAGATGGCGGCACGCGTTGCCACCGCGCCAGCTCGCGACGAAATCGGGGACTCGCGTTCCGAGTTCATCCTGATGGGTCTGCTCGGCGTCGTGCTGGTCGTGGCGGCTGGTGTGGTGACTGCCGACTACGGCGCTGCCTGGCTGCCTGCGTTCCGTCTGTTGCTGCCGCAGCCCAGTTCGTCTGCAACGGAGTGGTTGCTGGCTCTGGGGGGATGTGTGGCTGCGACCTGGCTGCTTGGATTGCGGCCGGGGCGGCGTTTGGCGGGCTGATCGGCAGGCCGGCTTTTCGCCATTCCCTTTGGGCGGCGATGTGCTCCCAGACTCTCGGTCGTTGGGGGCGGGCGTCAACTTCGGCGTTTCCTTTGGCAAGGAATCAAGGCCGCTTCGGCCGCCTGCGGACGGCCGGATTCGCTCCCTTTGCCAAGCCATGTCATCGCAGTTGCGGTGGCAGGCAGCAAGGTCTGTCCATAGGATCGAAGGCAGAGACGCCACGATCAGGAGAAGGGAAATGACCGTGCTCAATCCACCGGAACAACAAACAGGCATTCCCGAGGGCATTGGCCCACACTCACCTGTGCGATAGACGACACGGCCATGGCGCGCCGCATCCGAGAACTGAGGGGGCTTACGGCATCGTGCCTCGACGATGCTCTGACCCGGGCGTTGTTTCAGCTGCCATCACCCTGGGCAGCCGAATGAAAAGGACCGCGCTGTTTGCATGAGATCAGAGCCGCCCGGTCGCTTGCGGAAGTAGCGATCCGCTACGCTTCACCACGACCGAACCTGCGCCGGAGAGAGCATGCACATCGAGCCGCCGAATACCCGGCTGGGATCCTTCAGAGATTTCGCCAAGCACTATCTGATGATCGTGCTCAGCATCCTTACCGCGCTGGGGCTGGAGGCGTGGATCGAGCACACACACCACGCCCGCGCAGCCGAGGAAGCCAGCCAGCACATCCGCACCGAGCTGCTGGCAAACCTGGCCGACATACGCAAATCGATCAAGACCAACGAAGGGCTGATCGCCCCGCTACAGCACCTCGACGAAACCCTTACCGTCGATATACGCGACAACCTGCCCGCCGCGGCGATCAACCAGCATATCCAGGCGCAGAAGGATGCTTTCCGCCTCAGCATCAACTGGCCGACGTTCGCTTCGCAATCCTGGGACGTAGCCGTCGCCAACCAATCCGCCAGTTGGATCGATGACGCCCGGCTACGCCACTACTCGCGGGCCTACGCCGATCTGCGCGAGACCTCCGACTGGGTCTCGCACGACGGTATCGCCCTGCTCGACGTACCGGCCATGGAGCGGTTGCACACGCGCGTCGATCTAGGCGCGCCCGTCGACCCGCTGGAGTTCATCAGTACCGTGCGGCAAATGTTGCACACCTCGATGGAAACCCAATCGCATCTCCATCAACTGGAAAGCCATCTTCTCTACGCGCTCGGCAAGGACGCTGATGACGACACCGCAGCTGGGCACGCCGCAAGCCCCTAGCTCGCCAGGTACGCAAACCCGGCCTGGTAATCCGCTAGGCTTCACGACCGACCAAACTCGCGCCGGAGAACGCATGCATATCGAGCCCCAGAACACCCGGCTGGAGTCCTCCAGGGATTTCGCCAAGCACTACCTGATGATCGTGCTCAGCATCCTTACCGCGCTGGGGTTGGAGGCGTGGATCGAGCATGCGCACCGCGCGCATGCGGCCGCGGCTTCCAGCGCACGGATTGAGGCGGAAATCCGCACCAATCTCGACCTGACCGAGAAATCGCTGCAACAGGATTCCGCCCAACTGCAGCGACTCGCCACGATTCGCGATGCGATTGCCGCGGACCTCCGGGCGCATACGCCGGACGAAACGATCAGGCAGCACATCCTGGCGCTGACCCGGGACAACTTCGACCTCGACCTCAACTTCCCGCAGTTACGCCACGAGGCATGGGACGTGGCCGTGGCGGACCAATCCGCCAGCTGGATCGATCACGAGCACATGCAACGCTATTCCGTGGCCTATGCCAGCCAGCGCGAGTCCGTCAGTTTGCTCAATGAGGACACCGCGCTCATCATGAACGGCTCGGGCATGGTCAATACGATCGCCGACCTGGACACCGGCGAGGTGCAGCCCCGCGACTTCCTGCACACCATCAGCCAGATGCGTGCGCTCCTCGGCCAGACCACGCAGAACCTGCGCCATTTCGAAGACACGCTCAAGGCGGCGCTGCCTCCCGCAGGCAACGGGCCAGTCCAGCAGGCCGGGCACGCCTGAACGCTCAGAGCTCCAGCACAGCGTCCAGTCCGCGGTGCAGGCCGACAAGGCCCGGCACCTTGCGGATCGCCAGCAGCGCACCATCCACGTAGGGCTTGGCGCTCCCGCCCGCGTTGTGACGGATGCTGAGGGTCTGGTCGGGCAGGCCGAAGAGGGTTTCGGCGCCCAGCACGAAGCCCGGCAGGCGCACCGCATGCACCTGACTGCCGGCCAGGGTGCCTCCGCGCGTCTCGCGCAGGCCGCGGGTTTCTTCCAGCGGCACTTCCAGTCGCGGCTGGCGCACCTTGCCCATGCGCGTGGCCAGCTCGCGCACGGTGCCGCTGGGCGCGTCCGGCTTGCCGGCGTAGGCGTAGTCGATGATCTCCCATTGCGGCAGGATCTTCGCCGCCATCTCGGAGAACTTGATCAACAGCACCGCGGTGAGCGCGAAGTTGCCGCAGGCAAGCACGCCTCGCCCTTGCTTGCGCGCCGCCGCGTCGATCTGCGCGTAGTCCTCGTCGCCAAGCCCCGATGTACCCACCACTACGTGTGCACCACGCTCCAACGCGGCAAGCACGTTCGCCCGCGCGGTATCGGGATGGGTGTATTCGACGAACACGTCGCAGGGCGCGGCCAGTGCTTCGACCGCGTTGGCGAAGACCGGCGTGGCGATCGAGGCGTCACCCAGTGCTTCACCCAGCAGTTGGCCGGCGTGCCGACGCGATACCGCGGCGACCAGCTCCAGATCCGCACTGGCGGCAATGCCACACGCCAGTTCCGAGCCGGCCCAGCCGGTGGCGCCTGCCAGACATACCTTCAGCGTCATGCTTACCTCGCAGATCCATGCACTACGCCGGGACGCGGCATGGCAATCATCGACTTATCGGGAATATGGACGTCGATGGTACCCACGCAGACACCCGCCGTCATACTCTCCACCCGCGCCCGACGCGCGACCGGCGCAGACCGGAACCAGGTGATCCGCTACGCTCGTGCGGTCCCGCCTTCGCTGGAGCCACCATGCATCTCGAACCACCGCACGCCGAACTGACATCCTTCAAGGATTTCGCCAAGCACTATCTGATGATCGTGCTCAGCATCCTTACCGCGCTGGGGCTGGAGGCGTGGATCGAGCACGCGCATCGCACGCACGCAGCAGCCACGGCCAGCGCGCAGATCGAGGCGGAACTGCAGACCAACCTCGCCGATATCCAGCGGATGCGCGATGCAGATGCAAAGCGCCTCGCCTTGCTGACGCAACTGGACAACTACCTCGTCCAGGCGGTGAAGGACGGCACCAGTGCCGCCACGATCACGCAGCATATCGACACGCAAATGGAAGGCGATTTCTCTCTTGGACTGCAGTTGCCGAAACTGCGCCACGAAGCCTGGGACGTGGCCGTCGCCAACCAGGCCGCCGGCTGGATCGATGCCGGAAAGTTGCGTCACTACGCCACGATCTACGCCTATCAGAGCGATTTCGAACGGCGCGTCTCGTTCAACACCAGCGTCAACTTGCAAGGCTCGAGGATGAACGACATCGACGCCGACCTGAAGGCCGGTACCCTCCAGCCGCTCGAGGTCATGCATACCGTGAATTCCATGGCCTCGTCGCTGGGCGACACGGTCATCGCACTGGATTCCATGAAACGGGCTTTCGGACATGAGCTGCCCGGCCTCGTCGCAGCGACATCCGCCGCGCCGGCGCACTAAGCATCGCTGTCACGGGCCATGTGCCCACGAAAAAGCCCGGCCGAAGCCGGGCTTTTCGTTTCGGAAAAGAACGCGCGCCTTACTTCTTCTTCGGAATGTAGAGGTCGGTGATGGTGCCCTCGTAGACCTCGGCCGCCATGCCCACCGATTCGCCCAGGGTGGGATGCGGATGCACGGTGAGCGCGATGTCGGCGGCTTCGCTACCCATCTCGATCGCCAGCGCCAGTTCGGAGATCAGGTCGCCCGCGTTCACGCCGACCACGGCGCCGCCCACGATGCGATGGGTCTCTTCGTCGAAGATCAGCTTGGTGAAGCCTTCGGTGCGCGCGATGCCGATGGCACGGCCGGAAGCCGCCCACGGGAACTTGCCCACGCCCACCTTGAGGCCCTTCTCCTTCGCCTCGCGCTCGGTGACACCCACCCACGCCACTTCGGGATTGGTGAAGGCGACGGACGGGATTACGCGTGCATCGAAATGTGCCTTGTGGCCCGCCGCGACTTCCGCCGCCACGTGTGCCTCATGCACCGCCTTGTGCGCCAGCATGGGCTGGCCGACGATGTCGCCGATGGCGAAGATGTGCGGCACGTTGGTGCGCAGCTGCGTGTCCACGTTGATGAAGCCGCGCTCGGTCACCGCCACGCCGGCCTTTTCCGCGCCGATCTTGTTGCCGTTGGGCGAGCGGCCCACGGCCACCAGCACGCGGTCGAACACGCTGGTTTCGGGGATGCTCTCGCCTTCGTACTTGACCTCGATGCCCTTCTTGCCGGCCTTGGCCTCGGTCACCTTGGTCTTGAGGTGGATGCCCTTGACCTTGCCGCCCAGGCGCTTGGCCAGCGGCTTGACGAGATCGGCATCGGCGCCGGGGATGATCTGGTCCATGAACTCGACCACGGTCACTTCGCTGCCCAGCGCGGCATACACCGTGGCCATTTCCAGGCCGATGATGCCGCCACCGACGACCAGCAGCTTGCCGGGCACGTCCTTCATTTCCAGTGCGCCGGTGGAATCCATCACGCGCTCGTCGTCCCACGGGAACGCAGGCAGCTTCACCGACTGCGAACCGGCGGCGATGATCGCCTGCTCGAAACGGATGAGCTTCACGCCTTCGGGCGTCTGGACTTCCATCTCGTGCGGCGACACGAAGCTGCCGGTGCCGACCACCGCGCGCACCTTGCGCTGCTTGGCCATGCCGGCCAGACCCTTGGTGAGCTGGCCCACCACGCTGACCTTGAAGTCGCGCAGCTTGGCCAGGTCGAGCTTGGGCTTGCCGAAAGTGACGCCGTGCGCGGCCATCGCCTCGGCTTCGTCGATCACCGCGGCGGCGTGCAGCAGCGCCTTGGAGGGGATGCAGCCCACGTTGAGGCAGACGCCGCCCAGGGTGTCGTAGCGCTCCACCAGCACGGTGTCGAGGCCGAGGTCGGCGGCGCGGAACGCGGCCGAATAGCCGCCGGGGCCGGAGCCGAGGACGACGAGCTGGCAGGTGATGTCCGCGGTTTTCCCAGTAACAGCTGCCGCCTGCGGTGCTTTCGCCTCCTCTCTCCTTTGGGGAGAGGATTGAGGTGAGGGGCGGGCGCTTGCGGAAGCGCTCGGCGGGGCCGTCCCCTCACCCCTGCCCTCTCCCCGGGGGGGAGAGGGGGGCGCGACGCCGGCTTCGGCGGCGGTTTCCAAAAGCAGGATGACCGTGCCCTCGGATACCTCGTCGCCCAGCTTCACCTTGAGTTCCTTCACCGTGCCGGCGGCGCTGGAGGGCACTTCCATCGTCGCCTTGTCCGACTCCAGCGTGATGAGGCTCTGTTCCTTCGTCACCGTGTCGCCGGCCTTCACCAGCACCTCGATCACCGGCACGTTGTCGTGGCCGCCGATGTCGGGAACCTTGATTTCGATCGTGTTCGCCATGGGGAATCCTTTGTTCTTGTTCGCTACCTGTTGAGGCGGTGCCGTGAGCACCCGCCCCTCACCCTGCCCTCTGCCCCGTTTACCAAATTTGTTTACGGGGGAGAGGGGAAAAGCAGGGCGTCAGAGCAGCAAGCGGCGGATGTCGCCGAGCTGCTTCGCCACGAAGGCGGCGAAGCGGGCGGCGAGTGCGCCATCGATCACGCGGTGGTCGTAGGAGAGCGACAACGGCAGGATCAGGCGCGGCGCGAATTCCTTGCCGTTCCACACCGGCTTGATCGCCGACTTGGAGACGCCGAGGATGGCCACTTCCGGCGCGTTGACGATGGGCGTGAACGCGGTGCCGCCGATGCCGCCCAGCGAGCTGATGGAGAAGCAGCCGCCGGACATGTCGTTCGGCCCCAGCTTCTTGTCGCGCGCCTTCTTGGAGATCTCGCCCAGCTCGCGGGCGAGGTCGAGCAGGCCCTTCTTGTCCACGTCGCGGATCACCGGCACCACCAGGCCGTCGGGCGTGTCCACCGCGATGCCTACGTGGAAGTACTTCTTGAGGATCAGCTTCTCGCCGGTCTCGTCCAGCGAGGCGTTGAACTGCGGGAACTCCTTCAGCGCCGCCACCACCGCCTTCATCTGGAACACCAGCGGGGTGATCTTGAGGTCCTTGTTCTCCTCGCCGAGCTTCTTGCGGAAGGCCTCCAGCTCGGTGATGTCGGCGTCCTCGTGCTGGGTGACGTGCGGAATCATCGCCCAGTTGCGTGCGAGGTTGGCGCCGGAAATCTTCTGGATGCGCGAGAGCGCCTTCTCCTCGACCGGGCCGAACTTGCTGAAGTCCACCTTGGGCCACGGCAGCAGGTTGAGGCCACCGCCGGCGGCGACGGGCGCACCGCCCTGCACCGGCCGCGCGCCCGAGGCCAGCGCGTGCTTGACGTAGGCGCTGATGTCGTCGCGCACGATGCGGCCGCCGCGCGCACTGCCCTTCACCTGCTGGATGTCCACGCCCAGCTCGCGCGCGAAGGCGCGCACCGCGGGGCTGGCGTAGGGCGCGTCGCCCGGCATCACGATGTTGGCGTCGAACGGCGGGCGCACCTCCGGTGGTACGTCACCCTCCGGCGGGTTGCCGGGCAGCACGCCACGGCCCCCCTGGGGGTCGGGCTTTTCTTCCGCTTTTGGAGCGGGAGCCGGGGCGGGCGCAGGAGCCGGAGCAGCGGGTGCGGGGGCCGCACCCTCGGCCTCGATCAACGCGATCAGCGCGCCTTCGGAAACCTCGTCGCCCAGCTTCAACTTCATTTCCTTCACCACGCCGGCAAACGGCGCAGGCACTTCCATCGTGGCCTTGTCGGATTCCAGCGTGATCAGGCCCTGGTCCTTGGCGACACGGTCGCCCGCCTTCACCAGCACCTCGATCACCGGCACGCCGCCGTGGCCGCCGATGTCGGGCACGCGCGCTTCGCGGACGCCACCACCACTGCTGGCGGCCTGGGGGGCAGGCGCAGGAGTGGGGGCGGGTGCCGGCGCGGCCGCTGCGGGAGCCGGGCTGGGTGCAGCCGCCGGTTGCGGCGCGGGGGCCGAGGCAGCGCCCTCGGCTTCGATCAGGGCGATCACCGCGCCCTCGGAAACTTCCTGTCCAAGCTTCACTTTCACTTCCTTGACCACGCCCGCGAACGGTGCCGGCACCTCCATCGTGGCCTTGTCCGACTCCAGCGTGATCAGGCTCTGTTCCTTCTCCACCCGGTCGCCGGGTTTGATCAGCACCTCGATCACCGGCACGTTGTCGTGACCGCCGATGTCGGGTACGCGGGCTTCTTGGATGGCCATGGTGTCTCCTGCGGATGGCGAGGGCAGACCGCAAAGGGGGACAGAGAGCGGCCGCAAGACTTGCATGATAGCGAACGAGGCATCCGGCGGAAGCACTACTTTCGCCGCCCCTGCACATGCGCATACGTATGCATGGCGTGACGGGCACCCCGTGACGTGCAGCCCATGCGGTCCCCTGCCTCGCCACCGCACACTGCATCCATCGCCCATAGCCGCCGCAACCATGCTCAGCATCAACCGCCTGTCCAAGACCTACGCCAATGGCGTGCGTGCGTTGCGCGATATCTCGCTGGAGATTCCCAATGGCATGTTCGGCCTGCTGGGGCCAAACGGCGCGGGCAAGTCCTCGCTGATGCGCACCATTGCGACCTTGCAGGAACCGGACGAAGGCAGCGTCCGGCTGGACGACCTGGACCTGCTGGCCAACAAGGAAGCCACCCGCCGCCTGCTCGGCTACCTGCCCCAGGAATTCGGGGTGTATCCGAAAGTTTCCGCGGAAGCGATGCTGGATCACTTCGCGGTGCTCAAGGGCGTCATCGCCAGGGGCGAGCGTCGGGAGCTGGTGGAGGCGCTGCTGCGTCAGGTGAACCTGTGGGACGTGCGCAAGCGCAAGCTGGGCACCTATTCCGGCGGCATGCGCCAACGCTTCGGCATCGCGCAGGCGCTGATCGGCGACCCGCGGCTGGTGATCGTGGACGAGCCCACCGCCGGCCTCGATCCGGAGGAACGCAACCGCTTCCTGAACCTGCTGGCCGAGATCGGCGAGCGCGTGGTGGTGATCCTCTCCACCCATATCGTCGAGGACGTCACCGACCTCTGCCAGCGCATGGCGATCATCGGCCAGGGCCAGGTGCTGCTCACCGGCGAGCCGCACGAGGCGATCCGCGCGCTGGAGGGCAGGGTCTGGCGGCGCAGCATCGACAAGGCCGAGCTGGACGGCTACCGCGCCCGCATGAACATCCTCTCCACCCGCCTCGCCGGCGGCCGCACCCTGCTGCACGTACTGGCCGACGAACAGCCGGAGGCGGGCTTCGAGCCGGTGGCACCCGACCTGGAAGACGTCTACTTCGGCCGCCTGCGGGCCCAGGCCACCACCCGTGCCGCCTGACGGACGGGCAGCCATGTTCCTCGAAATCCTCCGCTTTGAATTGCGTCAGCAACTGAAGGCGCCGCTGTTCTGGATCATCGCCGCGGTGTTTGCCGGACTGGCCTTCATCCTCACCTGTACCGACGCAGTGACGGCGGGCGGCGCCAGCGGCAATGTGCTGCGCAATGCCCCGCTGGTAATCGTGCGCCTGCTCAATGCGCTAGCGCCGCTGTGCATGCTTCTGGCCGCCGCTTTCGTGGCCGGCGCCGCGCTGCGCGACTTCGACCTAGGCACCTCCGAGCTGGTGTTCTCCACGCCATTGCGCAAGCGCGACTATCTGGGCGGCCGCTTTGCTGCGGGCCTGCTGGTGATGGTGGCGATCATGCTGCTGTGCGCGCTGGCGCTGGCCGTAGGCGGCAGCATGCCGTGGATTGACGCGACCCGGCTGGGTCCGCCGGACTGGCGCGGCTATCTCTGGGCATTCGGCGTGATGGTGTTGCCCAACCTGCTGTTCATCGCCGCAGCGCTGTTCCTGCTCGCCACCGCCACGCGCTCGCTGCTGGCCACGCTGATCGGCGTGATCGCCTTCATTGTGCTGTTGTCCATCGCCAAGCTGCTCACCCAGGACGTGAACCACTACACGCTGGCGGCCATCCTCGACCCATTCGGCAGTCGCACGCTGCAGATCGTCACGCGCTATTGGGCACCGGAACAGACCAACCACCAGTTGCCGCCGCTGGATGGCCTGCTGCTGTTCAACCGGCTGCTGTGGATCGGTGTGGCCGTGGTGCTGGCCGCCACCGCCTTCGCGCTCTTCCGTCCGGACCGCGAAGGCATCAAGCTGCGCCGCCGCGCGAAACGCGCCGAGCCGCCGATGCTGCGCCCTGCCTTCATGGCCAGCACGATGGCCATGCCCAAGGTGCGGCTGGCCAACGATTGGCGCGCGCGACTGGTCCAGTTGCGGCAACTGACGGTATTCGAGGCAGGCAGCGTGTTGCGCGGCGTTCCGTTCCTGGTGATGGTGGCCTTCGGCCTGGTCAACCTGGTGTTCGCGCTGGCGCTGAGCGGTCGCATCTACGGCACCGCCACCTACTCGGTGACGCACAGCGTGCTGGACATGGTCATCGGCGGCACGCACTGGCTGCTGTACGTGATCGTGATGTTCTATGCCGGCGAACTCGTGTGGCGCGAACGCAACCAGCACAGCGCCGAGGTGAGCGACGCGTTTCCCTTGCCCGACTGGATTTCGCTGGCCGCGAAGCTAGGCGCGTTGCTGGCGGTGATCGTGCTCTACATGTTCGCCGGCGCCGTGTTCGGCATAGGCTGGCAGCTGACCCACGGCTACACGCACATCGAGCCCGGGCTTTATCTCGGCACGCTGGCGCTGCAGGCGATTCCGTTGGTGCTGCTGGCAGTGCTGGCCCTGTTCCTGCAGGTAGCCACCAACAACCGTTATGTGGGCTATCTGCTGGTGATCCTCTGGTTCGTCAGCCAACTCGCCCTGCCTTGGCTGCACTGGGACCACAACCTGTACAACTACGCCGGCGCGCCCGACGTGCCTTATTCGGATTTGAACGGCTTCGGCCACTTCCTGACCGGCGCACTGTGGTTCTACGGCTACTGGGCCTGCCTGGCGCTGGCGCTGCTGGTGCTCGCCGCGCTGCTGTGGGTGCGCGGCACCGGGGAAGGCTGGACGGAGCGGCTGCGCGAAGCCCGCGCGCGCCTGCACCCTGCCCTGGCGATGGTGCTGGCTTTTGCACTGCTGGGTTTCGTCGGCGTCGGCGGCTGGATCTTCTACAACACCAACGTGCTCAACCATTACGAGAACGGCACGGTGCAGCAGCGCGAACACGCCGACTACGAAAAGCAGTACGCGAAGTACGCCGACCTGCCGCAGCCACGCATCACCGCGGTGAAGGCCGAGGTCGACATCCATCCGTACCGGCGGCAATTGCATATTCATGCGCACTACACCTTGGTCAACAAGCACGACGTGCCTGTCACCGAACTGCTGGTGAACTACACCGCCGGTTTCGAACCGAGGACACTCGCGTTCGCACCGCACGACACGGAGAACTTCGACCACCGCCTCGGCGTGGCCATCTACAAGCTCAGGACGCCGTTGGCGCCTGGCGCGTCGATGCCCTTCGACTTCGACCTCGACTACGCGCCCAAGGGCTTCACCAATGGCACCGGCGAGACCTTCCTGGTGCACAACGGCACTTTCTTCAACAGCTCGGTGCTGCCGCATTTCGGCTACCAGACCGGCGCGCAGCTCACCGATCGCAACGATCGCCGCAAGTACGGGCTGAAGGGCGAGCCGCCGCGCATGCCGCCGCTGGGCGACGAAAAGGCGCGCGCCAACACCTACATCGCCAACGACGCGGACTGGATCGATTTCGACACCACTGTCTCCACCGCCGCCGACCAGATCGCGCTGGCACCCGGCACGCTGGTGCAGGAATGGACCCAGGGCGGCCGCCGTTATTTCCACTACACGATGCAGCAGCCGATGCTGCCGTTCTTCGCCTGGCTGTCGGCGCGCTACGCGGTGAAGACCGTGGACTGGAAGGGCGTAGCCATCTCGATCTACTACAACCCCGATCATGCCTGGAACGTCGACCGGATGATCGAGGGTGTAAAGGACTCGCTGGACTACTACGACGCCCACTACACACCGTACCAGTTCAAACAGCTGCGCATCGTGGAGTTCCCCGGCTACGCCTCGTTCGCCCAGAGCTTCGCCAACACCATCCCGTTCTCCGAGTCCATCGGCTTCATCGCCGACCTGCGCGATACCAGCCAGATCGACTACGTGTACTACGTGACCGCGCACGAAGTGGCGCACCAGTGGTGGGCGCACCGCGTGATCGGCGCGGACATGCAGGGCTCGACCATGCTCAGCGAGTCGCTGGCGCAGTACAGCGCGCTGATGGTGATGAAGCAAAGGTACGGCGCCGACCAGATGCGCAAGTTCCTCAAGTACGAGCTGGACAGGTATCTAGCCGGTCGCAGCACCGACAAGGTGGCCGAGGAGCCGTTGGCCAAGGTGGAGAACGAACAGTACATTCACTACAACAAGGGCTCGGTGATCTTCTACGCGTTGCAGGACTATGTGGGCGAAAACAGGCTCGACGCTGTCCTCAAGCAGTTCCTGCTCGACAAAGGCTTCCAGCAACCGCCCTACACCACCTCGAAGGAATTCATGAATGCGTTGTCCGCCGGACTTGGGCCGCAATGGCAGCCGCTGCTCGACGACTTTTTCTGGAAGATCACCCTGTTCGACGACCGCATGCTCAGCGCCACCGCGAAGGAACTGCCCGACGGCAGATACGAGGTGACGATGGAAGTGCACGCCGGCATGGTTCATGCCGACGGCAAGGGCAAGGAGGCATCTGCCGCGCCCGATATCCCCATCGACATCGGCGTGTTCGCCGCTTCGCCCGGCGGCGGCAAGGACGGCAGGCCGCTGTACCTGAAGAAGCGCATGCTGCCCGATGGCGACAGCACCGTCACCGTGACCGTGGACGGCAAGCCCGCGATGGCCGGCATCGACCCGTACAACGAACTGGTCGACAAGGTGCCGGACGACAACCGCAAGACGGTGACGGTGCAATAACCGGAACCTCGCGACAGCGCATCCTGCGCGAGACGCTCCTGCGCCTGACGTCGCGCACGGGACTGCAACTCAGCGGCTGCGTTCGTCGATATCGCTGACGCGGCCGTCGACCAGGGTGACCACGATCACCCTGCCGTCGTGGCGGTACTGCCATTGCTCGCCCGAAACCGCCTTGCCGGCAAGCGGGCGTGCACGTTTGCCGTGGCGTCCCTTGTCCTGTCCCTTGGCGTGCGACTTGTGCGAAGGCTTGCCAAGCAGCGCGGTCACGGTGGCTGCGCTGTCGCCCACCACCAGAACATGACTGCCCACGCGCAAACTGTCGGTGGCGACAACTCTGTCGGCGCCAACGAACAGCAGGCACACCAGCAAGCCGGCAAACAGGTTGCGATGCATGACACGCGCCTCGTGCGGGGGGCGCGCCGCGCCCGGTCAGGCAAACTAGCCCGCACGCATCGGCGAACGACACAGATGCACGCCGAGGATCGGGTGGGTGCGGCGCCCGCATCCGCGTAGCTGCCTGCCGTCAGGAGCGTGCGTGGCTGGCCAGGTCGTGCATGTCCAGGTGAATTCCGCGCAGGCGTGGCAGTTGCCGACGCAAGCCCTTGGCGAATGCCTCCGGCAGGCCGGCAATCGCTCGTTCGAAGGCGCGTAACAACGCCGCTTCGTCTTGCGCCAGTTCACGGATCCAGGTGCTGTCGCGCCGCGTGCCGGCATGCGCCATCGTTTCGAACAACCGCCAACGCAACGCAGCGCGCCAACTGCCACGTGTGCGCGGCTCACCGCCGGCCTGCTCCACTTCGTGCTGCACGTCGGCGATGACGGCAGCAAGCGTCTGCGCATCCTCCTCCAGTACCGCGCGCAGGCCAGGCTCGTTCACGGCCGAGGCAGCACGACGATACAAGCGGCACAAATCGATGCCACGGCGGATCAGTGGATTGCAGATAGTGCCTGCGAGGATGGTTGTCATGGTCGCCCCCCGATATCGGCGCTGGGAGAGATGACGCCATCCTCGTGCATAGGCACTTAGCGGGAGATTAATCTGCGCCCACCAATTCTCTCCTCCGCCAACCCTCACTCACCAATCTGCAACAGGTTCAGCGCACGACCATGGTCGTCGCGCACACCCTGCTGCAATGCCGACAACTGCTGGATCGCCGGGCACAAGGCGGCGATCTGCGGACGCAACGCCTGCATCCGCTGGCGCATGCGCGGCTCCAGCTGCGTCGCGAGGTTCGCGGCGCGATCGCGCAGGTCGGCGGCGCCCTGCAGGTCGCCGTTCATCGCCGCGTTCAGTGCCTGCTGGCCAAGATCCCCTGCGACCAACGGCAGCAGATCGCCTTGGATCCGGGTGACGAACTGGTTCATTGCATCGCCCTGCCAGTCCTTGGTGCTGTTGCTGGTCGCTATGCGCTGCTTCAGGCTGGCCGCGTCCGCCGCCAGCCGCTGGTCGAGCTGTACGCGCGTATCGGCGTCCAAACCCATACCCGCCGCCTCCTCATGCAGCCCCCGCACCGCGATATCCACGCCCCGCTGGGCCACCGCACGCACACGGGGCGCCAGCGCACGCAGATCTCGCTCGAACAAGGCGAGGCGGTCCTGGTCCTCCGCATCCAACCTCACCGCCACGCCATCCACACGCAAGTTACCCTGGCTCAACTCCACCCGCACCGGTGCGGGCGAAGGGCGATCGAACAGCAGGCTGTCCGGCTGCAGCGTCACGTCGTAGCTGCTGGTGGCACGGCAGGTGGTAGCCAGATCCTGTGCGTGCAGCGGCAACGCGACGAACAACGGCAGCAGAAAAGACGTCAGGCGTGGAAGGCGCATCGGGGAAATTCCAGGAACACGATGGCGCAGCGATACCTTCCGCCGGAGCAACCCCTGCTGAACATAGGCAACGCCGCCACGGAAACACCCTGCAAATGGGGCGCTTTCCATGCAGCGCACGGATGCCAACCCACGCAGGGCTGTAAGGGCCTGTCCACCATCTCCCTATGGCTCGAACAGGCAACGGCCGCTGGCATGGCCAAGTTGGACACCCTCGGTTTCCGGATACGACGCGGAGTAGCTGCCGTGTCCATCCCATCGGCGGGAGTTGCTCCCAAACCCTCGATACGGCCTGCTGGTAGTCCCGGCGGGTTGAACCAGGCCGTCTACTTCTCTGGACTACCTCCCTTTGACTCGGGCAGCCCGTTCTGCGCCCATCGGGTCGGCCTCGTCGTGCCGCTGCTCCTGCGGTGGCGCGGGTCAGCCAAGGGAGGTGACTTGGGCGTCGGCAGGGAAACGAAAACGCCTCGTTCCTTAGGACAACGCAAAGCCTCTGGCTGGGGACGGCTGGATTGGAGATATTGAACAGGCCATAAGCGCCATACACGGAGCCCGGTCCATTCAGCAATGCATCCGCTCCAACCAGTTGCCCTTGCTCAACGGCGACGGCGGAACTGTCCGCGCACTACCGGCAGTCCCAATTGCCACGTCAGCCACAGCAGCACGGGGATCGCAGCGGCCTTCAACACCAGCGTCATGCGGTAGACGCGCCGCGCATGCACTACGGCCTGGCTAAGGAGGGCATCGTGGCCGAACTGGGCCAGCGCGTCGGCACTCGAGTGCTCGAACTGCGGCCACTGCGCCAGCATCATGCTGTGGGCGCTGGCCAGCGCCCACAGCACCAGCGCGCCGCAAGCCGCGCGCAGCGGTATTCGCGCCCAACCCTGGCGCAGGATGCAACCGGCACACAGCACGATCAGCACGAAGGCAGCCACGAAATAGCCGATGTCCCAGGCGAGCATGCGGTGCATCGCGAGACTGTCCGCAGGCGACAGATTCGCCCGCTGCGCCCAGAGCAACTGGGCGTGGCCAAGATTCACCACGCAGCCAAACGCTGCCAGCAGCAACACCAGCCAGACCATGACACGCCAAAATGCGAAGCTTCGCGGAGCTAGACCTGCCTCGGCCCGTACCGTCACCGCCATCAGGGAGTTGCCTTCTGCAGGCCGGCGAGGTCGGCCAGCACCTGGCCGGAATTCGCCTTGGGATCCACATCGACGTAGACCTTGGCGATCTTGCCCTGCGGGTCGATCAGGAAGGTGGTGCGCTTGGCGTAGTGCATGCCCACCATGCTGCCGAGCACGCCATATTCGGAGGCCGTCTTGCGATCCGAGTCGGCGAGCAGCGGGAACGGCACGTGGTACTTGGCGGCAAAATCCGCATGCGACTTCACGTCGTCCAGGCTTACGCCCACCACCGACGCACCTGCCTGCCGCAGTTTGGCGACGTCGTCGCGGAAAGTGCAGACCTCGGTAGTGCAGCCGGGCGTGAAATCCTTGGGATAGAAATACAGGACGAGCCAGTGGCCGTGGTAATCGGCGGGGCTGTGCCAATGACCGTTCTGGTCCTGCAGGCGGAAGGTCGGCGCGGCGGTACCGGCCTGCGGCAACGCGTCGTCGGCAAAGGCGGGAGCGACGAGCAGGCCGCACAGCAAAGTCAAGGCGAACAACACTGAAAGGCGGCGCATCGCGGTACTCCGTGGAATGGCACTCCCCAGTGTACGCCGCTGTACAAGCGAAGGGCGCCATGGGGCGCCCTTCGCTTGTACGGTTGACCTGATCGCTCAGGGACGGCTGATGGTGAACCGTCCCACCGACACGCCAAGGTTGATGCCTTCGCCATGGCCGGCCAGCGCCAGCGAAGTAGTGCCCTTGGTCAACACCTGCACGGTGCCGCTCTTCACCACGCCGGCCTCGGCACCGGCCTGCACGTACCCGCCAAATACATCGTCGAGGTCGCGCACATGCGTGATGTCTCCGGTGCCATGGTCGATGCGGTATTTGCCGGCGGTGAGGCCACCGCCCACGATCGAGATTTTCACCGCCGCCTGCTGGCCGTTGTCGCAGCGCACGGTACCGCTGCCTTCGGCGTGCTTGTAGATGGCCGACCAACCCGACAGGCTGAAATCGAGGTGGCATTTCAGGTTCGCCTCTGCAGCATGGGCTGGCATGGCCGGCACGATTGCCAAAGTGCCCGTACCCAGCAACAGGGCGGCGGCCAAGGCGAGAGTACGCTTGCTCATTGTCGTCTCCTCAGTTTGCGAGCTTGTTGCGCCCGGCCAAACCTTTGGCGGGAACGCGTGATCCAGCGTCACCGCAGCATCGTGATGGGGGCGTGAGCCTCGCGCGCTTTCGTTCATTTTGATGTTTCGCTAACACAACGGGATCCACACTGCGCCTGACACGGCTTCGCCGCGGCGGGAGTAGGCATGCCCAAGTATTCGCTGGTCGGTTACGACGGCTCGGATGCCGCCCGGCGCGCCTTCGCGTTCGCGATGGAACTCGCGCGCTGCGGCGGCGGCCGGGTGCGCGTGGTGTCAGTGCTGCAGGTGGCTGAAGGCGGCGATACTTGCGCCCTGATGATGACCGACAGCGGCACCCAGCGTGCGCAAGAGCTCAACGACGAGCTGGTCGCGCTCGATCCCGACACCGCTCGTCTCGTCGACATCGAACTCACCCATGGCAGTCCCGGCGACGTATTGCTCAGTCAGGTCGCCCAGCACGACATCGACCATATCGTGATCGGTCACACCGAACGCGGCGCGCTGGCGCGCTGGCTGGTCGGCTCGGTTTCCGACAACGTGCTGGCAGGCGCGCACGTGCCTGTGACGGTGGTGCGCTGAACCGGCTTCAACGGCCGGCGGGCACGGAGTCCTGTTCCCGCGACTCTGCGTCGATCTTGCGCTGCGCCTGCTGCTCCAGCTTCAGCCTGGCGACGTCGACCGGACGAATCTTCGTGATGAAACACGGCGGATAGCCGCGACCGGTAAGCACCTTGTCGAAGTTCATCGACACTTCGTTGGCGAAGGAAGTGAGCCCGATGGCGTTCGCGAATTCCAGGTTCGGGCACGTGCCCACGTCCAGCAGCCACGCACGGTTGGCCTGCGTATAGACGGCCAACTGGCCGTCGCTCAACGGCTCCCACGAGTACAGCTCGTAGAAATGAAAGCTGCGTACCGGCGCACCGGCGGCGGCCGCGTAGGCGGCTTGGCGTTGGGCCACCCGCTGCGCATACGGCACGCTGGAGCAGGCGCTCATTGCCATCGCCAACACAACGACCACCCACGAGGCTGTGCGGAACATGGCTGCGTCTCCTTTCTTCGATGCGCATTGGAACGCACGAATGGCAAGCCGGTGCACCAACGCTATTTCTTGCTCCCCTTCTTCGACAGCGCCTGCCACTGGCCGGACACGAAGCCGCCCACCTCGTAGACCAGCTCCACCTTCTTCTCGCCGTCCTGCATGGTGACGGGCAGGCTGATCTTTTTCGACTTCTCCAGCAGGGCGATGAAACCCTTGTCGTCGCGGATCATCAGCGCCGGCTCACCCGTGGGCGGCGCAAAGGCCTTGATCGGGTGCGGCTTGTCGTCGAACTTCGCGGCGATGGTGCAATCGCCCTTGCAGACGAATCCGTGGGCGTCGCTGTACAGGAAGGCACTCTGGCCCCAACTGGTGTGCCGGCGCAGCACCAGCCGCACGCGCACGTCGGCGGGCTGGCTCTCGTAGATAGCCGCGGTGGACTGGGTGCCGCCTTCCATCGGCGCCACCTGGTATTGCCACAGCGCAGCGAGGCGCGCCTTTTCGCTGTTCTCCTTCCAGCGCTTCTCGATGTCGGGCAGGGTCTGTTGCACTTCCTTCGCCGCCGCACTGCCGGGGAAGCGCTGCACGATGTCCTCGCCCATCGACACCGCCATCTGGTCGTTGTGTATGCGCAACAACTGGCGATAGGTGTCGAGGTTGCGCGACGCCTCGTCGGCTTGCGCCTGCGCTTGCTGTTGCGCGGCGTCCGGCGCGGGCGCGGGCGCGCCCTGCGAACAACCCGCGAGGATCAAGGTGCCGGCAAGGGCGGCGAGTGCGTAGCGGGAGCGAAACGGCGCAGGGAGCATCGGCGAACATCCGGAGCGGAACCAGCGGTTAGCTTGGAACGATCCCGAGCCGCGACGCAAGCTCATTCGCCCATGGCGGGCTGCCCGCCATAGCGTTCGCGCAGGGCCGCGCGATAACGGCGGCTGCACGGAACTGCCGTGCCGTCGCGCAGGCGCAGGCGCGCATCGCCGCTTTCCAACGGCTCGATCTCGGCAAGGTAGTCGAGGTTGACGAAGTAGCCGCGATGCACGCGCAGGAAACGCGCCGGGTCCAGCCGCGCCTCGATGCCGGCCATGGTGCTGCGCAACGGATAGTCGCGCCCGCGCACGTGCAGGTTCACGTAGTTGCCCGCGGCCTGCAGCCACTCGATCTCGCTGGCGTTGAGCAGGAACTCCTTGCCCAGCTTGCGCACCAGGAAACGTACCGGCCGCTCGACCGGCTCCACCGGCGGCCCATCATCCGGTTCGGCCAGCAGCTTCGCCTCGCCTTGCTGGCGCAGCAACCACAGCCGCGACAGGCAGATCAGCGCGACGATGGTGAAATAGCTGCGGATGTCCTTCAGATACTCGTAGCCGAAGTTCGGCCACCACGCGCCGAAATGGTAGTGATGCCCGGCCATTCCGTAAGCCAGCTTGCGCAGCCCGACCATGCCGGCCACGTGCACCAGGCTGAACGCCACGCTGGCCAGCAGATGCCACGGCAGGCTGTGGCGCCACGTATCGAAGCGGAATGGGCAGCGCCGCTCCGCCGCCTTGACGAAGGGAATCAGCAGCAGGACCAGCAGCGCGCTGCTCGATTCCCTCACCCATGGCTCCCAGGCTGCCGTGCGGGCATCGTCGATCTGCGCAACGATGCAGTTGAACACCGTATTGAGAGCGAACAGTGCTACCCAGAAGGCCACCTCGACCGAGGTGGGCCAACGCTGAAAATCCCTGTATCCGACATCCGCCTGCTCGTTCATCCCGGCGATTCTACGTGGCCGCGGCGGAATCCCCATGCGCCCCGTCCCGCGTCGAAGTCAGTTCGTCCCTGGCCGCCCACGATCCGTCACCGCGCGCTGGGATTGGCAGTGGTGCGGGCCCATGCTGGCCACTGTCCATCCCGTCCGGAGCGATACGATGAAAAGGCGCGACTTGCTGAAGGCTGCCGCCACCCTTCCCCTGCTGCCCTTGCTTATGCGCAGCGGCACGAGCCTGGCGCGCGGCGCCGGTGCTCTCGCGACCACCTTGCGCTCGCGGGTACGTCCGGGCCAGCCAGGCTGGCCCACGGCCACGGAATGGGAGCAACTGAAGCGGCAGGTCGGTGGCCGGTTGCTGAAGCTGGAGCCACCGTTCGCCCATGGCGAGGCGTCGCAGACACTCAAGCAACTGGACAACCCGTTCGCGGTGGGCGACAACCCGGCACTGACCCAGACCAGCGGCTGGGCCAACGCATGGACCTCCCAACCCAGCGCCTACGCAGTGGCGGCGGAGAGCGCGGCCGACGTGGTCGCCGCCGTCGACTTCGCGCGCCGGCACCACCTACGGCTGGTGGTAAAAGGCGGCGGCCACAGCTACCAGGGCACCTCGGACGCACCGGATTCGTTGCTGGTGTGGACGCGCCACATGAACCAGGTGAGCCTGCACGATGCCTTCGTGCCGCAAGGCTGCGCCGGCTTCGTGGCACCGCAGGCGGCGGTGAGCGTGCAGGCGGGCGCCATGTGGATCGACGCCTACAGCGCCGTGACCACCCGGGGTGGCCGTTACGTACAGGGCGGCGGCTGCACCACAGTGGGCGTGGCCGGGCTGGTGCAGAGTGGCGGCTTCGGCAGCCTGTCGAAGCGCTGGGGCACCGCGGCGTCCAACCTGCTGGAAGCCGAAGTCGTTACCGCCGACGGCGAGGTGCGCATCGCCAATGCCCGCACGAACCCGGAGCTGTTCTGGGGTCTCAAGGGCGGCGGCGGCGGCAGCCTTGGCGTCGTCACGCGACTGACCCTGCGCACCTTCGAGCTGCCCGAGTTCTTCGGCGCGGTCAACCTCACCATCAAGGCCAGCTCGGACGCGGCTTACCGCGCCTTGATCGCCGAGGCGGTGAGCTTCTATCAACGCGCGCTGTTCAATCCGCACTGGGGCGAGCAGCTGAAATTCTACGGTGGCGACACCTTCGAAGTTTCCATGATGTTCCAAGACCTCACCAAGCAGCAGGCAGAACAGACCTGGGCACCCTTCCTGGCCTGGGTACAGGCCCGCAGGGATTGCCGCGTCACCAAGCCATTCGAGGCGCTGGCGGCACCGGCCCGGCATCTCTGGGACGTCGAATTCCTGCGCAAGCACCTACCGGACGCCATCGTGCCGGACGACCGGCCGGATGCGCCCCGCCACCACTTCGCGTGGGCCGGCGACCGCGACCAGGCGGGCTGGTTTATCTATGGCTACCAGTCCGCGTGGCTGCCGGCTTCGCTACTGCAACCGGGACGGCAGACGCCGTTGGTGGATGCTTTGTTCGAGGCTGCGCGGCACTTCGGCGTCTCACTGCATCTCAACAAGGGCCTGGCTGGCGCGCCGGCGGACGTGATCGCCCGCGCCCGCGACACCGCCACGCATCCACAGGTGCTTGACGCCTTCGCCCTCGCGATCAGTGCCAATGGCGGCGATCCCGCCTTTCCCGGCATGCCGGGCGGGAAGCCCGACCTGGCCAGGGCGCGGCGCGATGCCACAGCCATCGAACATACGATGGCCGCGTTGCGCGCCGTAGCGCCGGATGCGGGCTCCTACGTCTCGGAAAGCGACTACTTCCTGCATGACTGGCAGCAGGGCTTCTGGGGCAGTAACTATCCGCGCCTCGCCGCGGCGAAGCGCAAGTACGACCCGGACGGCCTGTTCTTCGTGCACCACGGCGTCGGCAGCGAGAACTGGAGCCCGGATGGTTTCACCCAGTTGCGGACGTAGCACGCGAACCCGCTCGGTTTTCGCTGTCCAGCGTGGAAGTCGAGATGCTCCACGCTGGCGATCTCGTCCAGCCACATCCAACAGTGCCAGCCGGGTTCGTCGGGCCGCTCCAGCCACAGCCCGCCGTCGATGCCCAGGTGTTGCTCGGCAGGGTCGAAATAGACCTGCGCGCTGGCACGTTCCGCGATCACGCCTTCGCAGATGCCGCCGTCTTTCAGCGTCAGGCGCACGTGCCCATTGGCGGAAAGCTTGCTCGCTATCGCTTGAAGTGCCGCTACGGCGGCCGGATCGGAATAGACATGCCTGGCGGACCTGCCCATCGGTACATATCTCCTCGGGGAAGGCCGCTCCCACGGTAGCCGCGTGCGGGGAAAGCCCGGATCAAATCCGCGGCATGGCGACGTCAAGCCGCGCCGGCTGCCGGCGCAGGCGGCGCGGCTACAATGCGCGCACCCCAAGGATGCCCATGTCGAACCCCACACTCCCTTCCGCTGCCGCGGATTCCCCGCTGCGTCATCGTGCCTTCGTGCAGTTCTGGTGCGCACGCATCGCCTCCGGCTTCGGCTTCCAGATGCTGTCGGTGGCGGTGGGCTGGCAGATCTATGCGATCACCGGACGTGCCTTCGATCTCGGCCTCATCGGCCTGGTGCAGTTCTTCCCCTCGGTGTTGCTGGCGCTGCCGGCCGGGCACGTGGCCGACCAGTTCGAACGGCGACGCGTGGTGCTGATCGGACAAATCGTGGAGTGGACGGCCATCGTGCTGCTGGCCGTGCTGACCCTGCTGGGCCGCGTCCACGAAGCAGGCATCCTGCTGCTGGTATTCGTGATCGGCGTGGCCAAGGCCTTCGAGTCACCGTCGATGCAATCCCTGCTGCCGGCGCTGGTGCCCCCGGCGATCCTGCCGCGTGCGGTGGCGGTGAGCGGCTCGGCGTTCCAGATGGCGATGATCCTCGGCCCTGCCGTGGGCGGCCTGCTCTACGTTGCGGGTCCCGGCGTGGTCTATCTGAGTGCCGCCGCGCTGTACCTGGTCGCCGCCAGCATGATGGCCATGCTGCGCTACGAGCAGGCGCCGCCGAAGCGCGAGCCAGCCACGCTGAAGACGCTGTTCGCGGGTGTGCACTTCATCCGCGAGCGCAAGGACGTGCTGGGCGTGATCTCGCTGGACCTGTTCGCCGTGCTGCTGGGCGGCGTCACTTCGTTGTTGCCGATCTTCGCGCGCGACATCCTGCATACCGGACCGTGGGGACTGGGCTTGCTGCGCGCGGCACCTGCAGTGGGTGCGCTGCTGATGTCGCTGTGGCTGGCGAAGCACGACCTGCAGCGACGCGTGGGCATGACCATGTTTGCCGCAGTGGCAGGCTTCGGCGTGGCCACTCTGGTGTTCGCGATCTCCGGCACGCTGTGGCTGTCGCTGGCCGCGTTGTTCGCGCTGGGCGCATTCGACATGGTGAGCATGGTGATCCGCGGCTCGCTGGTACAGCTGGACACACCTGACGCAATGCGCGGCCGGGTCAATGCGGTGAACTCCATCTTCATCAACACTTCCAACCAGCTCGGCGAATTCGAATCGGGCATGCTCGCCGCCTGGCTGGGCGCGGTGGGCTCCGCGGTGGTCGGCGGCCTGGGCACGCTGGTGGTGGTCGGCCTGTGGATGGCGATGTTCCCCGGCCTGCGCCGGCGCCAGAGCCTGCATCTGGAAGAACCTGCCAACGAGGCGCTGGGTACCGCCGAATCGGTGTAGGTCCAGCGGCAGTGGGCGCCGCCGTCGCGGGCGGCTAGGATCGGCGGATGAACACACTCGCCATCCTCCGCGCCGCCGGCGCCGCCCTCGTCCTGTCCGTCCTTGCACCCGCCGCGCGTGCGACCGACGGCGGCCCGCGCATCCTGGTCAGTTTCACCGCCCAGGCACATGCGCAGCCGGTAACCGGCCGCGTCTATGTGGCAATCAGCCGCGACGCGGACAAGCCGCCGATCGAGGAAGCCGACGTCACCGGCGTGCCGCTGTTCGGCCATGACGTGGCTGCGCTGACGCCGGGCCAGGTCGTGGCGATCGACGCCAGCGATTTCGGCGCGCCGCTGGCCAGCCTGCGCCAGCTGCCCGCCGGCGACTACTGGATGCAGCCCTTCGTCAACGTCTACACCGAGTTCAAGCGTGCCGACGGCCACACCGTATGGCTGCACATGGACCAGTGGGAAGGCCAGGACTGGAAGCACTCGCCCGGCAATCTCTACGGCAAGCCGGTGAAGGTGCATTACGACCCGGCCGCGCCGACGCCCTTGCATCTGATCGCCGACCAGGTGATCGCGCCGATCCCGTTCCCCAAGGACACGCCCCAGGTCAAGCGCTTCCGCATTCAGAGCAAGCTGCTCAGCGCCTGGTGGGGCCACCCGATCTACCTGGGTGCGACCGTGCTGCTGCCGAAGGATTACGACAAGCATCCCGGCATGCGCTACCCGGTGATCTACGAACAGGGCCACTTCTCCACCGCGGCGCCGGGCGGCTTCGACCGCCCCAAGAGCGGCTTCCGCGACTACTGGCTTGCCGACGGCACACCGCGCTACATCATGGTGAGCCTGCAGCATCCCTCGCCCTACTACGACGACTCCTACGCGGTGAACTCGGCCAACGAAGGCCCCTACGACGATGCCATCCACCAGGAACTGCTGCCTGAGATCGCGCGGCGCTTCCGCACCATCGAGCAACCCTGGGCACGCATCCTCGAGGGCGGATCCACCGGCGGCTGGATCACGGTGGCGCAGACCGTGTTCCATCCGGCGTTCTACGGGGGCGCGTTCGCCTCGTGTCCGGACGCACTGGATTTCCGCTACCACCAGGTGGTGAACATCTACGACGACGCCAACGCCTACTGGATCGACAAGGGCTGGGTGAAGGTCGAGCGCGTGGACATGCGCCAGCCGGACGGCAACATCAAGGCGATGATGAAGGACGAGAACTGGTACGAGCTGGCGGTGGGCGACCACGACCGCTCCGGCGGCCAATGGGACATCTGGGAGTCCGCCTTCGGCCCGGTGGGCGCGGACGGCTATCCGCAGCGCTTGTGGAACAAGCGCAGCGGCGACATCGACCACGCGGTGGCGGAGTACTGGAAGCAGCACTTCGACCTGCGCTACCTGCTGCAGACGCACTGGCCCGAGCTGGGGCCGAAGCTGGCCGACAAGCTGCACATCTATGTCGGCGACATGGACACCTACAACCTCAATATGGGCGTGCGCGAAATGGACGCCTTCCTGCACAGTGCGCGCGATCCCGCCTTCGGCGGCAGCATCACCTATCAGCCGATGGCGCCGCATTGCTGGGGACCGCGCGGCAAGGAGCTGATCGAAGACATCACCCACTACATCGACAGCCACGCGCCCGCGGACGCGGACCTCAAGAGCTGGCGATACTGAGAGCAAGACTACGCTGTTGCCCGGTGCGCACAAACCCGCGCGCCCGTCATGCCCACCACGGAGAGTCGCGCATGTCTGTACCACCGCCGCTGCGTTCCACCTTCGTCACCGTATTGGCGTGGGTGTTCATCGGCATGGCCGGCTTCGCCACGCTGATCGCCGCGCTGCAGAACCTGATGTTGCAGTGGTTGTTCCTGCCGGCGATGCAGGCGCAGCCCATGCCGCCGCTGCCGCAGGGGATGCCGGTTCCGATGCAGTGGATGTTCGGGCATATGGCCTGGTTCTTCCGCGCCTTCCTGCTGGTCTCCAGCCTCACCCTGATCGCCGCCATCGGCCTGTTGCGCCGGCACGAGTGGGCACGACGCATGTTCATTGGCCTGATGGGCTTCGCCATCGCTTACCACCTGCTCGGATTGGCATGGCAGTGGTGGTTCATGGGATCGATGGACACCTTTGTGCACGCACCCGGCATGCCCGCGGATGCAAGCGCGGTCATGCATGGATTCATGCGCGCCATCCAGCTGTTCAGCACGCTGATGGCACTTGGTTTCTGCGTGCTGTTCGGCTGGATCATCCGTCGCCTGCACAGCGCCCAGGTGCGTGACGAATTCCGTCCGTGGGCGGCTTCGTCCTGAACGCAGCCACGCAGCCTTTACGCACTGCTCACAACAGCGCTGGCAGCGTGAAGGCGTTATCCGCAGGAGTCCGCCATGAGCACACGCCGCAACATCGAACGAAGCATGGATGAACTCGGCGACCGCGCCCGCCATTGCGCCGACGACGCCAACGCCACCGCCCGTGACTGGATCGCCCGCGGTAGGCGCGCGGCGGGGCGTTTTGATGGCGAGGGCTATCAGCGCCGGCTGGCGCGCGCCGCCGAGGACTTCGTCGACGAAACGAACTATCGCTACCGCCGGCTGAAGCGCCAGGTTAACCGTCACCCGGTCGCCACCGCCACGATCGTGGCCGGCGCCATCGGTGCCTTCCTGCTGCTGCGCCGGGCTTTGCGCAGCAGCGACGAGGAGTGAACCCGTTGCGCCACACTCCATACGCTGGATGGTGAAAAGCACCTCGATGCAAGGCGCAGCACGTTTTAGTCGATCCACGGACCGATAGGCTTCCGGCCATCTCGAAATCGGACCCGATGGTGCACACGTGGCGCGATCGCCGTACATCCGTTCCGCCTGCGCCGCACTGAGTTTGCGCTGGACGAGACGGCAAACGAGCCGACTCGTCCAGCCGGTCTCGACTGCAGGCCCTTCTTGAATGCACCCATGCGCATCGGGCATGGGCGCGCAGCGGCTCCAGACAGGCTTGCGTCATGCCGAGCCGATGCGCAATACCGGCATGGCGGCCCCTCTGACCGAACGCAATCGTGCGCAGGCATGCCGCGGCCAGGGCAGTCGCCCGAGGGAGACCTTGCGGTACTCGCAAGCCTTATGCTTGGCCGTCGTTGCCGCCCATCGGTCCCACCATGTCCACGCAAGATCTCCGCTTCCACCATCCGCTCGCGTTCTGGTTGGGTTGCATCGCCGTGGCGACCGGCGTGGTGCTGCACCTGCCGATGTTCCTGATGGCCGCGCCGATGCACTACCACCTTGCCGGCATGCCGATGGACACCGGCATGATGGTCGGCATGGTGCTGATCCCCGGTGGCGTGCTGTTGGCCGGGTACGGGCTGATGCCGCGGCTGGCGCAATTGCGTCACAGCCGGCGCGACCACGGCCGCCGGCCGCACCTGCATATCGCCGACAGCGTGCCGCTGAACCGCGCGCACTGGGCGCTGGCCGCTGCGTTGGCGGTGGCATTGGCGATCGACGTGATGAAGCCGGCCTCGCTGGCCTTCGTGATGCCGGGCGTGACGACTGAGTACGGCATCGACATGACGACCGCAGGCTGGCTGGCGCTGTCGGCGCTCACCGGCACGGCACTCGGCTCGCTGGTGTGGGGCCGCATGGCCGACCTGTTCGGCCGACGCGCGGCGATCCTGCTCTCGGCGCTGTTGTTCATGGGTACGGCGATCTGCGGCACGATGCCGGCGTTCGGCTGGAATCTGGCGATGTGCTTCATGATGGGCGCAGCGGCTGGCGGCATGCTGCCGATCGCCTTCACCCTGATGGCCGAGACCGTACCCGCAGCCCATCGCGGCTGGTTGCTGGTGGCGCTTGGCGGCCTGGGCACTTCAGCCGGCTATCTCGCCGCCTCGGGCGCGGCCACCGCCCTGGAACCGACCTTCAGCTGGCGCGCGCTATGGCTGCTGAACCTGCCGACCGGTGCGTTGATCGTGTTCATCAACCGCTATATCCCGGAGTCGCCGCGCTTCCTCGCCGATGCCGGACTGCATGCGCAAGCGCGCGCCGTGCTCGCACGCTTCGCCGGTTCGCCCGCGGCGCTGCGCGAAGATCCCACTGGCGTGGACAGCGATCCGCCGATCCTGGAAAGTGCGCATCCGGCCGCCGACCTGCGCCAGTTGCTGCGCGGCCGGCATGCAAGGCTCACGCTGGGGTTGTGCACCTGTGGCCTGGCCTGGGGGCTGGTGAACTTCGGCTTCCTGCTGTGGCTGCCGGCCAATCTGGCCAAGCTCGGCATGGACGCCCATGCCGCCAGCTTCCTGCTCGCACGCTCGGCGCTGCTGGCGGTGCCGGGCACGGCGGCCGTGGTGTGGTTGTACCAGCGCTGGAGCAGCTTCCGTACCCTGGTGCTGTTCATCGCGCTGACTGCGGCGTCGCTGGCCACGTTCTGCACCCTCGCCTTCGTCGGAGCGAGCGCCGATGGCGCCATGGTCGCCGCTACGGCGGGGTTGCTGGTGAGCAGCGGCGGGGTGATCGCCACGATGATCCCGTACGCGGCGGAGATCTATCCGGTGCACCTGCGCGGCAGCGGTTCGGGCCTGATCGCCGCCAGCTCCAAGTTCGGCGGCATCCTCGGCGCGGCGCTGGGCGTGCTGGGGCTGTTCGCGCACTTCGCGCTGTCGGCGCTGCTGATCGCATTGCCGATGGCCATGGCCGGCTGGCAACTGGCACGCCACGGCGTGGAGACGCGCGGGCATGCACTGGAGGCGATACAGCGCACGCTGTCGGAGTGAGCGCGCACAAATCCTTTGGAGGTCGCCCACGATCGCCGGAATCAAGCGACTGGCGATGGATGGCCATGCCTTCCAAGAGAAAGCCCGCCTTCCGGCGGGCTTTCTGTTTGCGGCAACCGACTCAGACGGTAAGCGGGTTGGGCTTCTCCGGATCGAGCTTGTACTCGCGGATGGCACGGGCGACGTCCTTGGCGTTGACCTTGCCGTCCTTCGCCAGCGCGGCCAGCGCGGCGTGGGCGATCCAGTAGCGGTCCACCTCGAAGAAGCCGCGCAGGTGCTCGCGCGTGTCCGAGCGGCCGAAGCCGTCGGTGCCGAGCACGGTGTAACGCATGCCATCGGGGATGAAGGCGCGGATCTGGTCGGCGTATTCGCGCACGTAGTCGGTGGCGGCGACGGCCGGACCCTGGCGACCCTGCAACAGCCCGGTGATGTGCGGCACGCGCTGCTCGGCTTCCGGATGCAGGCGGTTCCAGCGTTCGGCGTCGAAACCGTCGCGGCGCAGCTCGACAAAGCTTGGGCAGGACCAGATGTCGGCGCTGACGCCGAAGTCCTTTTCCAACAGCTCGGCAGCGGCAATGACTTCGCGCAGGATGGTGCCCGAGCCGAGCAGTTGCACGCGCGGCTCGCCCTTCTTCGGCTTGCCGGCGTCCTTGAACAGATACATGCCCTTGATGATGTCCTCCTCGACGCCTTGCGGCAGGTCGGGGTGGCTGTAGTTCTCGTTCATCACGGTGATGTAGTAGTAGACGTCTTCCTGCTCCTGCACCATGCGGCGGGTACCGTCCTGCAGGATCACCGCCACTTCATACGAGAACGTGGGGTCGTACGACTTCACGTTGGGGATCGCACCGGCCATCAGATGCGAGGAGCCGTCCTCGTGCTGCAGGCCTTCGCCGTTGAGCGTGGTGCGACCCGCGGTGCCGCCGATCAGGAAGCCGCGCGCGCGCATGTCGCCGGCCGCCCAGGCCAGGTCGCCGATGCGCTGGAAGCCGAACATCGAGTAGTAGATGAAGAACGGCAGCATTGCCTGGTTGCTGATGCTGTAGCTGGTGGCCGCAGCCATCCATGCCGCCATGCCGCCGGCCTCGGAGATGCCTTCCTGCAGCACCTGGCCCTTCTGGTCTTCGCGGTAGTACAGCAGCTGGTCGGCGTCCTGCGGGCGGTACTTCTGGCCGAACGGCGCGTAGATGCCGATCTGACGGAACATGCCTTCCATGCCGAAGGTGCGCGCTTCGTCGGCGACGATGGGCACGATGCGCTCGCCGATCTGCTTGTCGCGCAGCAGCAGGTTCATGCCGCGCACCAGCGCCATGGTGGTCGAGATCTCGCGCTCGCCCGTGCCCTTGGTGATCTGCTCGAACGCCGAGAGTTCCGGCGCCTTGAGCTTGGCGTCGGCATGGCGGCGGCGCTGCGGCAGGAAGCCGCCCAGCGCACGACGGCGCTCCATCATGTATTCCACTTCCGGCGAGTTCTTGCCCGGGTGGAAGTAAGGCACGTCGCCCAGCTTGTCGTCGGCGACCGGGATGTTGAAGCGGTCGCGGAAGTGGCGCACGGCTTCGGCATCCAGCTTCTTCTGCTGGTGCGTGGGGTTCTGCGATTCGCCGGCCGCGCCCATGCCGTAGCCCTTCACGGTCTTGGCCAGGATCACCGTGGGCATGCCCTTGGTGTTCACGGCCTGGTGATAGGCGGCGTACACCTTGTGCGGATCGTGGCCGCCGCGGTTGAGGCGCCAGATGTCGTCGTCCGACAGGTTGGTCACCATCTCACGGGTTTCGGGGTACTTGTTGAAAAAGTGCTCGCGCGTATAGGCGCCGCCGAAGGCCTTGCAGGCCTGGTACTCGCCGTCGATGGTTTCCATCATCAGCTTGCGCAGCACGCCGTTCTTGTCGCGCGCGAGGAGCGGATCCCAGTAGCTGCCCCAGATCACCTTGATGGCGTTCCAGCCGGCGCCGCGGAACACGCCTTCCAGTTCCTGGATGATCTTGCCGTTGCCGCGCACCGGACCGTCGAGGCGCTGCAGGTTGCAGTTGATCACGAAGACGAGGTTGTCCAGGCCTTCGCGGCCGGCCAGCGAGATGGCGCCGAGGGATTCCGGCTCGTCGGTTTCGCCGTCGCCCATGAAGCACCAGATCTTGCGGTCGCTCTTCGGAATCAGGCCGCGGTGCTCGAGGTACTTCCAGAACTGCGCCTGGTAGATCGCCTGGATCGGACCCAGGCCCATCGACACCGTGGGCACCTGCCAGTAATCCGGCATCAGCCACGGGTGCGGGTAGGAGGACAGGCCGCGGCCCTTGCCCGCCACTTCCATGCGGAACAGGTCGAGCTGCTCTTCGCCGACGCGCCCTTCAAGGAACGAACGCGCGTAGATGCCCGGGCTGGAATGGCCCTGATGGAACACCAGATCGCCCGGATGGTCGGCGCTGGGTGCGCGCCAGAAATGGTTGAAGCCCACGTCGTACAGCGTGGCGGAGGAAGCGAAGCTGGCGATGTGGCCGCCCAGTTCGCCCGGCTTGCGGTTGGCGCGCACCACCATCGCCATCGCGTTCCAGCGGATCAGCGTGCGGATGCGCCATTCCATCGCCGCGTCGCCCGGCATCTTCGCCTCGTTGGCGGGCGCGATGGTGTTGACGTAGGCGGTGGTGGGATCGAACGGCAGGTAGCCGCCGGCGCGACGCGTCGAATCGACCATCTGCTCAAGCAGGAAGTGCGCGCGCTCGGTGCCGTCGTGGTTGATGACCGCGTTGAGCGAGTCGATCCACTCGCGGGTTTCGGTGGGATCGAGATCCTGGTTGAGGATGTCGTCGAGTTGATCCATGGGGGATTCTCCGCGGCGCCGAACGGCGCAATGCCTGAAAGGAAAGCGGCCACCGAGGGGAAGCGGCAGGCCGACACCCGAGTTTAGCTTTCGCGGCTGGCCGCTGCCAGTTGGACGTCCGTCTATGTGGGCCATGCGGTGGCGCATGGCGGCTGGCTCTCTCCCTCTCCCCTCGGGGCGAAGCCTTGCTGCTTGCCTGACTCAAGCTCGCGCATGGCCGAGCGTCGAGCGCTGGCGCGAAGGCCGGGGGCTACGGGCGCGGAACGAGCCAGATAATGGGCCAGCGCGAGGAGGATGCGCTGGAGACTCGGGCTACGAAGCATGCTTCGATGCGCGATTTCGCGAGCACCCGCCCCTCACCTCAATCCTCTCCCCGAAAGGGAGAGGAAGCGAACGCGGTGAGCGGATTCGCCTGCCAGACGTCCCGGGGGCTGGCAACGTCCGTCTTCGACGCAGCCCTCATTTCTTCGCGCAACTAGCAGGCTGCCGGAGACAGCCTGCTAGTTGCGCGCGCGGATCTGCGCATCCACCGCCGCGATGGCGGTCATGTTGACCACGCGGCGCACGCTGGAGGAAGTCGTGAGGATGTGCACCGGCTTGTCGACGCCCATCAGGATCGGCCCGATCGCCACGCCGTCGGTCATCACGCGCACCATGTTGTAGACGATGTTGGCGGCGTCGAGGTTGGGCATCACGAACAGGTTGGCGCGACCGCCGAGTGTGGTGCCGGGGAACACGCGCTTGCGCAACGTCTCGTCCCAGGCGGTGTCGGCCTGCATTTCGCCGTCCATGTCCAGCTTGGGCGCGCGCGCCATCAGGATCTCGCGCACCTTGCGCATCTTCGCCGCGCTCGGAGTGTCGTGGCTACCGTAGTTGGAGTGCGACAACAGCGCCACCTTGGGCTCGATGCCGAACAGCTTGAGACGGTAAGTCGCCTGCAGCGTGGCCTCGGCGATCTGCTCGGCAGAGGGGTCGGCCTGCACGTGGGTGTCGAGGAAGAACCACGCACCCTTCTCGTTGATGACGCCGGTCATCGCCGAAGTGCACGACACACCAGGGTCGAGGCCGATCACGCTGCGCAGGTAGCCCAGCTTCTTGTGGTAGCGGCCGACCAGTCCGCAGATCAACGCATCGGCTTCGCCGCGCTCCACCATCATCGCGGCAATCAGCGCGGTGCGGGTGCGCATCAGGGCCTTGGCTGCATCCGGCGTGACGCCTCGGCGCTCGGTCATGGCGTGGTACTGCTGCCAGTACTCGTTGTAGCGCGGGTCGTCGTTGATATTGGTCAGCTCGAAATCCACGCCCTGTCGCAGGCGCAGGCCGAGGCGCTGGATGCGCATATCGATCACTTCGGGGCGACCGATCAGGATCGGGAAAGCGAGCTTTTCGTCCACCACGGTCTGCACCGCGCGCAGCACGGTTTCCTCCTCGCCCTCGGCGTAGACCACGCGCTTGCGGTCGGCGCGGGCGCGGTCGTACACCGGCTTCATGAGGAGGCCGGTGCGGTAGACGAACTGGCCCAGCGTTTCCCGGTAGGCCTCCATGTCGGTGATGGGCCGCGTGGCCACGCCCGAGTCCATCGCCGCCTGCGCCACAGCGGAGGACAGCTCCACCACCAGGCGCGGGTCGAACGGGCGCGGGATCAGATAGTCCGGCCCGAAGGTCGGCGGCTCGCCGCCGTACACCGAGGCCAGGTCGCCCGCCTCCATCCGTGCCATCCGCGCGATGGCGCGTACGCAGGCGATCTTCATTTCCTCGTTGATGGCCGTGGCGCCTACGTCCAGTGCCCCGCGGAACAGATACGGGAAACAGAGGACGTTGTTGATCTGGTTGGGATAATCGGAGCGGCCGGTACCGATGATCGCGTCCGGACGCACCTTCTTGGCGTCCTCCGGCAGGATTTCCGGGTTGGGGTTGGCCAGCGCCATGATGATCGGGCGCTCGGCCATCGTGGCCACCATCTCCGGCTTCAGGATGCCGCCGGCAGACAGGCCGAGGAAGATGTCCGCGCCCTCGACGATCTCGGCCAGCGTGCGCTTGTCGGTGTCGCGGGCATAGCGCTGCTTGTCCGGGTCGAGGTCGGTGCGACCGGTGTGCAGCACGCCGTCGCGATCCAGCGCGAGGATGTTCTCCGGCTTCAGGCCCAACGCCACCAGCATGTTCACGCAGGAGATGCCGGCCGCGCCCATGCCCGTGGTCGCGAGCTTCACGTCGCCGATCTTCTTGCCCACCACGTCCAGCGCGTTGATCACCGCCGCGCCCACGATGATCGCGGTGCCGTGCTGGTCGTCGTGGAACACCGGGATCTTCATGCGCTCGCGCAGCTTGCGCTCGACCACGAAGCATTCCGGCGCCTTGATGTCCTCGAGGTTGATGCCGCCGAAGGTGGGCTCCATCGCGGCGATGATGTCCACCAGTTTGTCCGGATCGTGTTCGGCCAGCTCGATGTCGAACACGTCGATGCCGGCGAACTTCTTGAACAGCACGCCCTTGCCTTCCATCACCGGCTTGCCGGCGAGCGGCCCGATGTTGCCTAGGCCCAGCACCGCGGTGCCGTTGGTGATGACCGCCACCAGATTGGCGCGTGCGGTCAGCTCGCTGGCCGCCTGCGGATTCTCCACGATGGCCTCGCACGCGTATGCCACGCCCGGCGAATAGGCCAGCGACAGGTCGCGTTGGGTCAACAGCGACGTGGTCGGGCTGACCTGGATCTTGCCCGGGCGCGGGTGACGGTGATATTCGAGCGCGGCGCGGCGCAGATCGTCGGATTGGGCCATGGAGGGGGCTTTTCGTGGGGGCGTGGGGCCGCGAATCGGCCCGGGTCATGGTAACACCGGGCCGTCGGCTAGACGCCCAGCGCCAGGTCGTCCGCATCCACCTTGCCCATGCGGATGCCGTTGACGAACACCGAGAACGCCAGCTTGCCGGCCAGACCGTGCACGTGCCCCATCCAGGGCGGCAGCCAGCGCGGCGGCGCAATGGCACCGGATTCGAAATGCGGCTGCAGCGCGACCACGTCGGACAGGGTGAGCTTGCCGGCGAACAGGTAGCGCAGCAGCTCCAGCCGCCGCTCCTTCAGCGCCCAGCGGAAGAAGGTATGCACGGTGAGCAGGCCGCTGAGGTATACGTTGTCCTTGGCGAAAGCCGCACCACCGCCGGTGGGCACGCCGCGGAATACGCGCTGGGTGGAGTGGAAGCTGTCCGCTACGCCTTGGCCGCTTGCGTGAAAGAACCGGTATACCTCCACGAAGTCGGCGCCGTCCAATGCTTTCTCGATGGCAAGGATGCGCAGGCTGATGCGCTGCAGCCGCGCAATGTCGATGGCGCCGGACATCAGCTCGGCAAACACCGCCAGGCCTTCCTGCGTGGCGGTGACGCGCGGCGATGTGCGCGCCAGCGAAGCCAGCAGCGGCTGCTCCCGCCCGTTGAGCGCGGTGAGCGTGTGCACCAGCGCCTCGTGCGCCAGCAACTGGTGGCGGTCGTAGTCGTTGAAACTGGCACCGCCACGCAGGCGGATGCGCGTGGCGCCGGCGGCCGCCTTGGCGGTGAGTTCGGGGTCGACCTCCACCGTTACCCGACCGGCACCGAAAAAATCGTCGAGCGTGCGTGCCATCTCGTCGCGCAAGGCCTCGGCGCTCATGCCTTCGCACGCTTCGTCCACAGCCAGGCCGGCACCCAACTCGTCCGACAACTCGACGAAATAGCGCGCCGCGTCGAGGTTGCTGCGCCCGCTGCCGGGAATCGTGTCGCCAGGGCGGCCATACAACAGGATCGACGGCTCGGTAACCTGCGCCGTGCCAACCACATCCAGCATCTCGGCCGCGATGCGCCAGGACTCGGCCGTGCGCGCCAGATACTCACCCAAGGCACCGCCCTGTCCAAGCGACTCGCGCTCGATGGTTTCCAGTTCGGTGCGCGCCGCACCGAGGTCGGGCCGCTGGTACTGCACCTCGGGTAGAGCGAAACGGCCCGCCGCGAAATCCGCGATCAGCCGGTTCTCCAACGATGCCGGCCATGCCACCGTGGGCAGGATGCGGATCCCTTTCACCGCGGCCAGCAGGCGCTGGTCGAGCGCGGCGATGTGTTGCAGATCGTGGTTCAAGTCGTTCATGCGTGCCGCCGCGCTTCGGCGATGCGCTGGCGCAACTCGGCGCCAATATCGCCCGCCGCGCCGCGCCGCGTGATGAAGTGGACCCGGTCGCCAAACACGCACGGCGGGTCCAACTCCAACGTGACGAGGTTGCTCCGACGCTCCGCCTCCACCATCGCGATATTCTCCAAGGGCGCGCGGTCGGACTCCTCGCCACGCTTCAACAGCAAGTCTCCGTCCTCCACCAGGACTTCATCGATCACAGGGGGTGCCAGCAGCCGGCGGCCGCGCGTCGCGAGTATCGCGATGGCCGGCGCCGACCAGACACCCAGCATCGCCAGCCACGACGTGTGGCCATCGCGCCATGCAAGGCCGCCCGCCACCATGGCCAGCAACATGAACCCCAAGATCGCAAGGGTGTAATAACGGTCATGGTCCGGCTTGGCCAAGGCCGAAAGCCGGCGCATTCCGAGCCTGGTTGGCGTCTGCCGCATGCCGTCACTCCCGTTCCCGCTTGCCGCGCGGCGCATGCGGCCGCTCGACCGGACGGCCTCCACGTTGACGGCGCAGCTTCGCCTCCAGCGTGCTGGCCTGCTCCTCGCGCTCATCGCGCAGCTTGAGGTAGTTGCGCCAGCGCTCGGGCGACAGCTCGCCACTGTCCAGAGCGGCCTGCACCGCGCAGCCGGGTTCGCTGCCATGGCCGCAGTCGGCGAAGCGGCAGGCTTCGGCCAGTTCCTCGATGTCGGCGAACAGGTCGAGGTTCTCCTCGCCGGTGAGTTTCAGCTCGCGCATGCCCGGCGTGTCGATCAGGCAGCCGCCGGTGGGCAGTTGCAGCAGCGCGCGGTGCGTGGTGGTGTGGCGGCCGCGACTGTCGTGGTGGCGCACCGCACCGGTGGCCATCCTGTCGATACCGAGCAGGGTATTGGTAAGCGTGGACTTGCCCGCGCCGGAGGAGCCCACCAGTACCGCGCTGTCACCGGGCTGCAGGTAGGGCGCGAGTTGCGCCGCGCTGGTAGCGTCTTTGCCATTGATCGCGTGGATCGCCGTGCCGGGCGCCAGCCGCGCACGCAACTCGGCGATGCGTTCGGCGGCGTCCTCGTGCAGGTCGGTCTTGCTGAGCAGGACCACTGGCCGCGCACCGGAGTCCTCGATCAGCGAAAGGTAGCGCTCGATGCGCGCAGGGTTGTAGTCGCCGTCCAGCCCGGTGAGCACCAGCACGCAATCGATATTGGTGGCGATGACCTGCCGCGCGTAACGTTCGCCCGCGGCAGCGCGCGACAACACGGTGCGCCGTGGCAACACGGTGACGATGTGCGGCGGCTGGCCGGGCTCGATCTCCACGAAATCGCCCACCGCCGGCCGTTCGCCCGGGTCGAGGCTGCGTTTCAGGAAATGCCCGGCCGGCTGTGCGCCGAAGCTCTGCTCGCCGTCGTGCAACTCGTAGCCCGCACGGTGCTGCGCCACCACCCGCGCCAGCCGCCGGCCGGTCGCGGGCAGGGCTTCGCCGCGCCAACCGATGCGCCGTAGCCGTTCTATCGTTTCCGCATCACTCATGAGACTGGGGACTTCGACAAGTGGCCCGATTATGCCCTGCCCCGGAAATGCCCGCGCAATGGCTCGCGCTGCACCGCACCACGCTGCTAGGATCGGCGGCAACCCGGCCATGCGCCGGCCCAGGATACCGAGGATTCCGGCGTTGGCTTCGATCAAACCCAGCACGCATCTGGCGGACGTGCGTTACGAGATCCGCGGCGCACTCACCCGGCGCGCACGCGAGCTGGAGGCCGCCGGCCACGACATCATCAAGCTCAACATCGGCAACCCCGGCCGCTACGGCTTCGAGACACCCCCGCACCTGCGCGAGGCCATCGCCGGCCACTTGCGCGACAGCGAAGCCTACGGGCACGAACAGGGCCTGGAAGCCGCCCGCGAAACCATCGCCGCCCAGCAACGTGCGCGCGGCGCACGCCACGTGGACGTGGAACGCGTCTTCATTGGCAACGGCGTCAGCGAGCTGATCGATCTCAGCCTGCGCGCCCTGCTGCAACCCGGCGACGAAGTACTGCTGCCCAGCCCCGACTACCCGCTGTGGAGCGCCGCCACCATCCTCAACGGCGGCAAGCCACGCTATTACCGCTGCCTCGCGGAGAACGGCCATGTGCCCGACGCCGACGAGATCGAGGCACTGGTGACACCGCGCACCCGCGCGCTTGTACTGATCAACCCGAACAACCCCACCGGCGCGGTCTATCCGCGCGCATTGCTGGAGCGCATCGTGGCGGTGGCCGCGCGGCACAACCTGCTGCTGCTGGCCGACGAGATCTACGACGAGATCCTCTACGACGGCGTGGCATTCCAGCCGCTGGCGGAAGTCGCCGGCGAACTTCCCTGCGTGAGCTTCGGCGGCCTGAGCAAGGTGCATCGCGCCTGCGGCTACCGCGTGGGCTGGCTCTCGCTTTCCGGCAACCACGCACGCAGCGCCGACTACCGCGACGCGCTGCAACTGCTGGCCGCGCTGCGCCTGTGCGCCAACGTCACCGCGCAGTGGGCGGTGATCCCTGCGCTGCAGGACGCGCCCACCATCACCATGCTGACCGCGCCGGGCGGACGCCTGCACGAAGCGCGCAAGGCCGTGCTCGATGGCGTGGCCGCCAGCGCCTACCTCGATGTGGTTTCGCCCGCCGGTGCGTTGTACGCCTTCCCGCGGGTTCGCGCCGACGCCATCCCGGCTTTTGACGACAACGCCTTCGCGCTGCGCCTGCTGGAAGAGGAGTCGGTGCTGGTGGTGCCCGGCTCCAGCTTCAACGTGCCGGCCAGCCGCCACCTGCGCCTCACCCTGCTGCCGCAGCCCGCCCAGTTGCGCGAGGTGTTCGCGCGCATCGAGCAGGTGCTGATGCGCATGGCAGCCGAGCAGCCCCGTCGCGCTGCCGTGGCGTGATATTCAAAGCCCCTCTCCCGTCGGACGCGGGGAAGGGCCATGGATGGTCCTGCTCTGAGCAGCGAGGAAGAGGGGATGGGTGAGGGTTCGGATACCCTCGCCACCACACTCTGCCCCGAACCTCATCCGGCCCTCCGGGCCACCTCTCCCGAGGGGGAGAAGGAAGCGCAGGAAACTCGCATGCCATCGACCTATCTCGCTCTCGGCGATTCCTACACCATAGGCGAAAGCGTACCGACCGAAAGTCGTTGGCCGATGCAATTGGCTGCCATGCTGCGCGACGAAGGCAAGGCGCTGGCTGATCCGACCATCCTCGCCACCACCGGCTGGACCACCGACGAGCTTTCCAGCGCAATGGATGGCGCGACCTTCGCGCCACGTTACGACCTGGTCAGCCTGCTGATCGGCGTAAACAACCAGTATCGCGGCCGCAGTCTGGACGACTATCGGGGGGAGTTCCGCCGCCTGCTGCAACGTGCAGTCGCACTGGCTGACGGCCGTCCCGGACGTACGCTGGTGCTGTCGATTCCCGACTGGGGCGTCACCCCCTTCGCGCGCGACGGCGGCCGCGACATCGCACGCATCGCCACCGAGCTGGACGCGTACAACGCTGCCGCCCGCGATGAAACCCTGCTGGCGGGCGCGCACTGGGTGGACATCACGCCGATCTCGCGCCGGCACCCCGGCCTGCTCGCCGACGACGGCCTGCACCCCTCGGCCGCGCAGTACACGTTATGGACCGAGGCCGCGCTGCCCGTGGCTCGCGCAATGCTGACGGCTTGAAGCCGCGCGGGGGAGGCGTCATATCGGCAGGAGGTATCATTGACCTTCTTTGCCGGAGCCTCCCATGTCCCTCGACGCCACCACCCGCGAACGTATCGAATCCCTGCTCAAGAGCCACCGCGTGGTGCTGTTCATGAAGGGACATCGCCACCAGCCGATGTGCGGTTTCTCCGCCGCCGCGACCAACACGCTCAACGAGCTGCTGCCGGACTACCACACGGTGAACGTGCTGGACGACCCGGAGATCCGCGAGGGCATCAAGGCCTACGGCGACTGGCCCACCATCCCGCAGCTCTACGTGGAAGGCGAGCTGGTCGGCGGCGCCGACATCATTCGCCAGATGTACGGCAGCGGCGAGCTGCACGCGCTGTTCGGCGTCGCAGCGCCGGATCGCACGCCGCCGGAAATCACCGTCACCGACGCCGCCGCCAAGGCCATCCGCGAAGGCACCGCCAACGCGCAGGGCCTTGCGCTGCACCTGGAAATCGGCCCCGACCACAGCGCCGGCTTCCAGCTCGCACCCGCCAGCGAGCACGACATCGTGGCCCACGCCAACGGCCTCGAGGTGCACTTCGACCCCGCCAGCGCCCAGCGCGCCAAGGGCATCGTGATTGATTGGGTGTCCACCGTACAGGGCGAAGGCCTGAGCCTGAAATTCCCCGGCGCGCAGGAAGTGAAGTCGCTGACCGTGCAGGAACTGCAACAACGTCTTGCCGCGGGCAACATCACCCTGATCGACGTGCGACCCGCCGCCGCGCGCGCGGACCTTGCTCCGCTGCCGCAGGCACGCATCCTCGAAGACGAGGGCTACGAAGCACTCGCCACCTTGCCCAAGGACACCGCACTCGCCTTTATCTGCACGCGTGGCATTTCCAGCCAGGGCGTGGCCGAGCGCTTCGCCGCGCATGGTTTTAGCAACGTGCACAACGTGGCCGGCGGGATGCTGGCGGTGGAAGAACACCGCTGATGTCGAACCCCGCCTCCTCATGCGGGAGCGGGTCAGAAACAGCCAGGAGCCTCATGGTCCCTACCGACACCCCTTCATTGAACGATCTGCTGGCCAGCGCGTCTCGCGCCATTACGGCGCAAAAACTGGCAACCGCGGAGCAAACCCTGAAGCTGGCTGCACGCGTCGCGCCAGCGTCGGCCGAGGTGCAGCGACTTTCGGGCGTCGTGCAGCTCATGCGCGGCAGCGCGAGCAAAGCCCTCGAGTTCCTGCGACGAGCTGTGGAGTTGAAACCCGACGATTTCAACGCGCACATGAATCTCGGCAGTGCCCTGTTCCAGTGCCGGGATCCCGAGGCCGCCTTCGCAAGCATGCGCCGCGCCTGCGAACTGGCTCCCGATGTGAGTGCCCCCTGGTACAACCTCGGCCGCACCCTGCACATTGCACGGCATACCGATGAAGCGCGACCGGTACTGGAGCAGGCGATGGCGCTTGACCCCACGCACGTCATGACGCGAATGACCCTGGCCAGCGTGCTTAGCGGCCTGGGTGACATCGACGAAGCCGCCAGGCTTTATCGCAGCGTCCTGCGGCACCAACCGAATCATGCCGAAGCCTGGTACTCGCTGGCCAACCTCAAGACAGTGAAGCTCGACAGCATCGAGGTCCAGCACATCAGGCAGCTGCTGGAACGGCCCGGCCTCTCGGCCGACGATCGCGTGTGGCTGGGTTTTGCGCTGGCCAAGCTGCTTGAAGACCAGCACGACCTGGCAGCCTCCTTCCATACCCTGCAAACGGCGAACGCCATAAAACGCCGCTACACCTCATGGGATATCGCAGCCGAACACCGACGGGTCGACAATCTCATCCGAGCCTTCACCCAGCCGCTGCCTCCTCCAGTGAACCCAGGCCTCGGCAGCGAGGTCATTTTCATTGCCTGCCTGCCGCGCTCGGGATCGACGCTTACCGAGCACATCCTTGCCTCCCATTCCCAGGTGGAAGGCGCCAACGAAATACCGGACTTGGCTAGCGTCCTCGCAGGCGAATCCAGACGCAGGCAACAAACGCTCGGCGGATGGGCTCCGCGGGCCACGGCCGAAGACTGGCATCGACTCGGCTGTGAATACCTGGAGCGCACCGCGCACTGGCGCAAGGACAAACCCCGGTTCACTGACAAGAATCTGGGCAACTGGTCGCTGGTCGGCCCTGTACTGGCGATGCTACCGGGCGCCCGCGTGGTGAATACCCGGCGCGACCCGCTGGAAACCTGCTTTGCCTGTTATCGCCAGTTGCTCGGCGAAGGCGCCGATTTCAGCTGCGACCTTGAATCCATGGTGCATTACTACGTCGGTTACGACCGCCTGAGCCGTTTCTGGCAGCATCGCTTCCCTGGTCGCTGCCACGATCACGTCTACGAAGACATGCTGGCCGACCCGGAAGGCAGGATCCGCGAACTGCTGGCGTTCTGCAATTTGCCATTCGAATCGGCCTGCATGGAATTCCACAAGACTGCCCGTCCCGTCTACAGCACTGCCAGCGCTGCCCAGGTGCGACAACCACTGCGATCGGACACCGCCCGTTCGGCCCGCTATGGCGCCCTGCTGGATCCATTGCGCGACCTGCTGCGACAGCATGGTATCGCCTGACCGCCCCTCAACTCTCTGGGGCCTCTGACTTCACAGAGCACAGCCCTGCTGGCCTGCAGCGTGATGGCCTCCTTGACGGACGACACAAGGCCGCGCCGCCTGGCAATCCATCGAAAGCCTTCCAGGTGCCCTGACACAGGAGCTATCACGCACACTTTCTGACAAGCCAGAAGCAGAAGCAAAAGGCCGCCGGTCTCCCGGCGGCCTTTGCGTTTCTCCAAACCCCGATCCCCAGGGGCCTGTTGTTGCGGTCATCAGTAATCGTACGTGATACCGAACTGCACGTAACGCGGCGCTTCCATGCCAACCGGGGACAGATAGTCCGGCATCGGCCCAGGCGTGCCATTTGCCGCGGAGTACGTCGTCGTGCCGTACTCCGGGCTGATCTGCGTGACCTTCTGCTCGTTGAACACGTTGTGGATTTGCAGCTGGAAATCCAACCGGCTCTTCGCAAACGCCGGACGGTAATCCAGCTGCAGGTCCAACTGGTGCGTCCACGGCGTGAAGCCGGTGGTGCCCGGCGGCGTCGGCACGCCACCGCACCAGTGGTACGCGCCGCCACCCGTCGAAACCGAAGCGTAGTTCTGGTAATTGGTCTGGCCGGGGCCGTACCAACCCAGGCAGGATTCCGGCGTACCCGAAGCGATGCGGTAGGTCGCACCGACCCTCCATTCCGGGGTGATGTTGTACGAACCGTAGAGGCGCAACTGGTGCTTCTGGTCGTTGGCCTGGTCGCCGTTAGCGTACTGCATGATCTGCCAGAAGTCCCACTGCTCGGTGCCCGACTGCGAGCTGCCGCCCTGACCGATGTTCGACTGCACCGGACCTTCGGTATCGCCGTAGCTGCGCGAGAACACGTAGTCGATCTTGCCGTACCACTTGCCGTCGAACACGTGCTCCAGGTACAGGTCCAGCGAGTAGTAATTGCGCTTCACCTTCGGGTAGTTGAAGGCGGAGCCCGGCATCGTGACCTGCGCCCAACCACCCGAGGTGGTCGGAACGTTCAGCACCATGCTGCTGCCCGGGTTGATCAGCGTGCTGCCGCTGAGCAGGGCCGTATTGATGCTCACGCCCTGGGCCTTGGCCAGGTCGAGAAGCGCCGTGTCAGCCGAACCGATCCCCGCATAGACCTGCGGATCGAAGTCGTCGATGACACGACCCAGCTTGTTCACGGTGCCAGTGACGCCGTACACCCAGCTCTGGTCGAACATCTTGAACTGTTGCTGCATGCCCAGGACGAACTGATCCTGGTATTCGGCCTTGAGGTTGGCCGCTGCTGCCGCCTTCGGATTGACCAGGCTGCCGTTTTCGTTGTTGACGATAAATTCGTTGCCAGCGGCACCGGCACAGGTAGCAACAGAGCAAATCCCCACAGGTGCCGCCGCCACACCCTGCGGGGTGCCGTCGGCATTGACGCCGGTGTAAGTGAAGTAAGTGTACGTGAACAGCGGGTTGCTGGCTTCGCGCAGCGCCACCGAGGCAGGCATCGCCAGGTAGTAGCGGCCAGCGTTGCCGAACACCTTCATGCTGGAGTCGCCGAACACATCCCAGCTGAAGCCCAGACGCGGCGCCCACTGCGGCTTGGTCAGGCGCAGGTAGGCTTCGCCCGCCGGGTTGTAGTTGGTGAATTCGTCATCGCGCAGGCCGATGTTCAACAGCAGGTTGGGCGTCACCTGCCAGTTGTCCTCGATGTACTGGGCACGCTGCCTGACCACCAGTGACGTGGTGAGGGTGCTGAACCGGTACTGGGCCACGTAGCCCGGGCCGTACGTCCAGGCATAACCGTTGCCGCTCTGGTAACCCGGACCGGTCATCTCCGAGCCATCCATGCGGTCCACGCTGTTGTCGTTGTCGATACCGAACTGGAGGTCGTGGTTGCCCAGTTTCCAGTCGAGATCGAGGCGCAGGTTGCGATCTTCCGACGTATGACTCGAATTGTTGACGGTGGTGTAGATGTTGCTGTTGGTGCAGCCGTGACTGCACGGCGCACCGACCTGCTGCGACGCGGTAAGGATATTGGGCAGGTCGGCATCGTAGTCCGGGCCGAACGCGGTGTAGTACTTGCCGCTCATCTTGCCGTACATCAGATTCAGCGTCAGGTCGTCGGTGATGTACGAGGTGTACTTGCCGATCCAGATGTCGAAGGTGTTCTTCTGTTCCAGGCCGTAGTTCGAGAAAGCGCCCTTCGTGTACTGGTTGTTGTCGTAGCTGTAGTCGGAGTAGGTGGCCGGATCACGGGTCCACCCGTTGTAGATGTTCGTCAGCGACAGGATGTTGCTGTCGTTGATGTTCCAGTCCAGCTTGGCGTAGTACTTGGGCTGGCTCTGACGCTGGCTGTAGACCTTTCCGGCCGTGACGTTGTCCGCCTCGTTGTTGTACTGCGTCTTGTCGGATTCGGCCGACAGGAAGAAGAACAGCTTGTCCTGGATCAGCGGACCGCTGACGTACGCGTCGTAGACGGTATTCCACGTGTTGGTACCCGCCGCCTTGTTGGGCTGGTACATCTGGCCATAGGCTTCGTTTGGCTGGTAATTGCCACCGGCACTTGCCGGGCCACCGGCATTCGCCGAGGTGAATCTCGGGTTGCTGTAGTACCAGTTGTTGTAGCCGTCCTGCGCGAACGCCGGCGCCCACAGGACCTGGCCACCGAAGTGCCAGTCGTTGGTGCCGCTCTTGCCGATCTGGCTGATCACGCCGCCGGCCGAACGGCCGTACTTGGCGTCGTAGCCGCT
>NZ_JACYXL010000007.1 GCF_014842995.1 Rhodanobacter sp. 7MK24 | reverse complement strand
GCCTTGAATTCACCGCCAAAACGCTCCGCACCGACCTTCGTCAGCGCCGCCGTCAGCGTCGTCTTGCCGTGGTCCACGTGACCAATCGTGCCCACGTTCACGTGGGGCTTGGTGCGCTCGAACTTGCCCTTTGCCATGACCAGAATCCCGGTGGAGTCAGTGAGAGGAAAACCGCCCGGAACGGGCGAGCAACGATGATGGTGCTCATGACTGGAATCGAACCAGCGACCTCTTCCTTACCAAGGAAGTGCTCTACCGACTGAGCTACATGAGCAAGATTTCAAACGGCGGGATCAATGGAGCGGGAGACGGGAATCGAACCCGCACCATCAGCTTGGAAGGCTGAGGTTCTACCATTGAACTACTCCCGCCCTGCGCGGAACCCGTTGCCGAATCGACCAGGTCGACCCGGCGAACCAGTCCAATCGCAACCTGCGCGAATCGACTGGTGGAGGGAGGTGGATTCGAACCACCGAAGGCGTAAGCCAGCAGATTTACAGTCTGCCCCCGTTGGCCGCTTGGGTATCCCTCCAACAAAGAACGCGTATTGTGTGGATCGACCCGCCGACTGTCAACACCTGCGGCGCCTCGCAAACACATTGGCGCGACGATTTCAGCCCGGATTCTGCGCACCTTCGCCGGCCTGCACGTCGACCAGGCGCTCCATTTCGCGCGACAGCTCCTGCAACCGGCGCGCATGCGCCTGCAGCTGACGCTCGGCGGCGTCGCGTGGCTCCCAGCTCGGCACCGGCGTGGGCTTGCCGTCCGGGGCATCCAGCGCCACGAATACCATCACGCAACTGGTCGCCAGTCGCTGCTCGTTCTTGCGAAGGTCGCTGGCCAGCACATCCACCGCCAGATGCATGCTGGAAGTGCCGGTATGGATCAGCCTGGCTCGTACCGTGACCACATCACCGATCAGGATCGGCGCCACGAATTGGATGCCGCTGACCGAAACCGTGACGCAATACGCCCCACTCCACGCCACCGCGCAGGCGTAGCCTGCCTGGTCGATCCACTTCATCGCCATGCCGCCATGCACCTTGCCGCCGAAGTTGACGTCGGTGGGCTGGGCGAGGAAACGGAAAGTGACTTCGTGCTGCTGGCCTGGCATGCGCGCTCCGATCATCACGGCGGAAAAACCCGCATTATGCCCGCTGGACGCGCTACTGGACGCGCTCCAGCGCCATCGGCGTGGTGAGCACGCCGTTCGGCGACAGGCGTTCCGGCCCGGTGGCCACGAACCCCAGCCGCCGGTACGCCGGAACCGCACAGCGCGACGCGTTGAGCGTGAAGCGGTGCGTGCCGGCGCGGCGCACGGCATCGGCCATCGTGCGCAGCCACAGGCGTCGTGCAATGCCACGACCTTGATAACGGGTACTGACAAAAAGCTGGGTAAGGTGGCTGTCGTCGCGCATCGTCGCCACGCCCACCAGGGTGCTGCCGAGCCAGGCAAGATGGAAGCGATGACCCTCGCTCATATGCATGCGCTGGATGGCCGTGCCTTGCCGCGACAGCAGCGCCAACCCGGCTTCGTACGGCTGGTCGGGAAGGATCCAGCGTCGAGTCAAACGGCGCACCAGCGCGCCTACTGCACGCGCATCGTCCGGGCGTCCCAGCCGGATCCGCAATGCCGCCTTCGCCATATCCACCCCGCACCTCGCCGGACGGCGCGCATCCTTGCACGGAATGGAGGCGATTGGCGCGGCCGTGCGCGCGATCCGGCTCAGACGTTGAACAGGAAATGCAGCACGTCACCGTCCTTGACGACGTAATCCTTGCCTTCCTTGCGCAGGCGTCCCGCAGCAGCGGCGCCGGATTCGCCCTTGTACTGGATGAAATCGTCGTAGGAGACGGTTTCTGCACGGATGAAACCGCGCTCGAAGTCGGTGTGGATCACTCCGGCGGCCTGCGGCGCGGTGTAGCCGCGCTTGATGGTCCAGGCGCGGACTTCCTTCACGCCGGCGGTGAAGTAGGTCTGCAGGTCGAGCAGCTTGTAGCCGGCGCGGATCACACGGTTGAGACCCGGTTCGTCCAGGCCCAGGTCCTTGAGGAACTCGTCGCGGTCGGCGTCGTCGAGCTGGGCCAGCTCTTCCTCAATGGCGGCGCACACCGGCACCACCTCGGCACCTTCCTCGACGGCGCGGGCGCGCACGGCGTCAAGATGAGGATTGTTCTCGAAGCCGTCTTCCAGCACGTTGGCGATGTACATCAGCGGCTTCAGCGTGAGCAGGAACAGGTCGCGCACCAGCACCTTTTCCTCGTCGTCCAGCTTCACGCTGCGCGCCGACTTGCCATCGTTGAGCGCGGCGGCAAGTTTTTGCAGCACCGGCTTCTTCGCCAGCGCTTCCTTGTCGTTGGCCTTGGCCGCGCGCTCGGCGCGATTCAGTGCCTTCTCCACCGACTCCAGGTCGGCCAGCGCCAGCTCGGTGTCGATGGTTTCGATGTCGGCGATGGGATCGACCTTGCCGGCCACGTGAATCACGTCACCCTCGAAGCAGCGCACCACATGGGCGATCGCATCCACCTCGCGGATGTGCGCGAGGAATTTGTTGCCGAGGCCCTCGCCCTTCGATGCGCCGGCAACGAGGCCCGCGATGTCGACGAATTCGACCGCCGTCGGAATCACCTTCTGCGGGTTGACGATGGCCGCCAGCGCATTGAGCCTGGGATCGGGCACCGGCACCACGCCCACGTTGGGCTCGATGGTGCAGAACGGGAAGTTCGCCGCGGCGATGCCGGCCTTGGTCAGCGCGTTGAACAGGGTGGATTTGCCGACATTGGGCAGGCCGACGATGCCGCATTTGATGCCCATGGAAAACTCCGAAAGCGTTTGTGCCGTTGCAGGCGCCGCTCCGCGAAAACGGCAGCGATACCCGGAAACTATTTGCCAGCGACGGTATGCAACCGCTGCATGGCCTTGTCGAACTGCCCCTCGACCGCCAGCGGCAGCACGTCCAGCGCGCGCGCGATGCCGTCGAGGATGGCGTCTTCGTCCTGCACCGAGGGGCGACCGAGCACCCAGGGCGTGACCCTGTCCTTGTGACCCGGATGACCGATGCCGATGCGCAGGCGATGGAACTTGGCATGGCCGAGATGGGCCACGATGTCGCGCAAACCGTTCTGACCGCCGTGGCCGCCGTCGAACTTCATCCGCACGGTGCCGGCGTCGAGATCCAGCTCGTCGTGCGCCACCAGGCACTCGTCCGGCTCGATCTTGTAGTAGCGCAGCGCGGAAGCCACCGCGATGCCGCTCTTGTTCATGAAAGTGGCGGGCTTGAGCAGCCACACCGGCTCGCCGCCGATGCGCAGCTTGCAGGTCTCGCCGTGCAGCTTGCCGTCGAAACCCCAGCGCTCGCCCTGCCCCGCCGCGAGGGCGTCCACAAACCAGAACCCGGCGTTGTGCCGGGTTCGGAGGTATTCGGCACCGGGATTGCCCAGCCCGACGATGAGTCGCAGACCCGCCATGACGGCAAGCAAGCGCACGCACCCCGCGCCCGATGGGACGCGGGGTGCCGCGGCTTACTTCTTGTCCTTGGCCGGAGCGGCAGGCTTGGCCTCGGCAGCCGGAGCGGCCTCGGCGGCCGGCGCTTCCTCGACTTCTTCCTTCACCGCGTTCGCAGTGACCACCGTGGTGTCATGGTCGGCACCCAGGTGCAGCGCGACGATCTCCACGCCCTTCGGCAGCTTCAGCTGCGACAGGTGGATGATGTCGCCCGGCTTCAGGTCGGCCAGGTCGAGTTCGATGAACTCCGGCAGATCCTTCGGCAGGCAGGAGATTTCCACTTCCGTCAGGTTGTGCGAGATCACCACGCCGGAGGTCTTGGCGGCGGCGGACTTTTCCTGGTTGAGGAAGTGCAGCGGCACGTTCACGCGGATGGCGTGCTTCTCGTCGATGCGTAGGAAGTCCATGTGCATCATCTGCTGCTTGAACGGGTGCTTCTGCCAGTCGCGCACCAGCACCTTCTGCACCTTGCCGTCGACGCTCAGGTCGAGCACGGAGGAGAAGAACCACTCGTGCTTGGCGGCGAGCAGGATGGTGTTGTGCTCGATCTGGATGCTCTGCGGGGGCTGGCCTGCGCCATAGATGACGGCCGGCACGTAGGCCGCACGACGCAGGCGGCGGCTCGCACCTTTCCCCTCGTCCTTGCGGCTCTCGGCCTTGATTTCATGAGTCTGTGCCATTTCGGTACTACCTTGATTTGGGAAGCCGCCTCGCGGCGGCAGTTCGACTTTTCCGCGACCAGAAAAGTCCGTCACTTCTACGCGGCGTCCTGCCGCGAAAAGCCAAACATCAAAACCGCTCATCCTGAGCGGACCAGCAAATTCTCAATCGACGTACAGCGAACTCACCGACTCGCCGAAGGCGATGCGGCGGATCGTTTCGGCCAGCAGCTCGGCCACCGACAACACGCGGATCTTCGCATTGGCCTTCGCCTCCGCGCTCAGCGGCAGCGTATTGGTGACCACCAGCTGGTCGAGCTGGGAGTTCTCCAGGTTGGTCATCGCCGCGCCGGAAAGCACCGGGTGCACGCAATAGGCCACCACCTTCTTCGCACCGCGCTCCTTCAACGCAGCCGCCGCGGCGCACAGCGTGCCGGCGGTATCGACGATGTCGTCCACCATCACGCAGGTCTTGCCCGCTACGTCGCCGATGATGTTCATCACCGTGGCCACGTTGGCCTTGGGACGACGCTTGTCGATGATCGCCAGGTCGGCGTCGTCCAGGCGCTTGGCCAGCGCACGGGCGCGCACCACACCGCCCACGTCCGGGCTCACGACGATCAGGTCGTCCATGCTGTGGTTGCGCCAGATGTCGGCCAGCAGCACCGGCGAGGCGTAGACGTTGTCCACCGGGATGTCGAAGAAACCCTGGATCTGCTCGGCGTGCAGGTCCACCGTGACCACGCGGTCGATGCCGGCGGTGCCGATCATCTTGGCCACCAGTTTCGCCGTGATCGGCACGCGCGCCGAACGCGGCCGGCGATCCTGCCGCGCATAGCCGAAGTACGGAACCACCGCAGTCACGCGGGCGGCGGAGGCGCGCTTCAGCGCATCGGCCAGCGCCAGCAGCTCGACCAGGTTCTTCGCGCTCGGCGCACCCGTGGGCTGCAGCACGAACACTTCCTGGTTGCGCACGTTCTCCTCGATCTCGATCTGCACCTCGCCGTCGCTGAAGGTGCTGACCAGGGCCTTGCCCAACGGCACGCCCAGTCGGTGGGCGACATCCTCGGCAAGCTGCGGGTGCGCCTTGCCGGCAAACAGCATCATCGGGCTGGACCTGTCCACGCGTGCATTCCTCGAAAATGCTGCAAAGTGCAGAGAGCTTGGGTGGTGAAAACATTCAAGGCCGAAAACTCGCCGTGCGAGGGCAGATTGTCCTCGGTTCGCCGGCCCGTGGCGGTTCCATGGACCGGGAAACGTCGTAAACATCTACCGCACGGCGGGCTCTCCAGCCCGGACGATTTCCGCCACCCAAGCTCTCTGAGTGGCTGGGGCGGCAGGATTCGAACCTGCGTATGCGGGAATCAAAATCCCGTGCCTTAACCAGCTTGGCGACGCCCCATCATGGATACCGAAAGGCAGCCTTCGTGGCTGCCCCTCGGGTCGCGAACCATCCCTGACTCGCTTGTAGTTCAACCCGCCGCTTCCGGCTGGTTCGAGCCGCCTTCATGGCGCCCCAATGCTTCATGCAAGGACGAAACCGCGACGCCGGTGGCCACGTGGGCCGTGAACGCAGCGGGGCAACGATCCGCGATGGCCTGCGCCTGTTCCCGCGAGCGCAGCTCCAGGAACACGCAACCACCGCTGCCGGAAAGCCTTGCCGCACCGTGGCGGCCCAGCCAGTCCAGCGCCGCCGCCACGCGCGGATGGCGCTCGCGCACCACCGGTGTGAAGGCGTTTTCCGTCGTTTCGCCCGAAACAAAGGACGAAATTGTCGCCCGGGGCGCATTTCGTGTCAATTCAGGCGCTTGAAACAGCGCGGCGGTAGGCACGTGCTCGTGGGGATCGAGCACCACGTAATGTCGCCGCGGCAGTGCCAGCGAAGTGAGCCGCTCGCCTACGCCCTCGGCCCAGGCCGAACGGCCGCGCACGAATACCGGCACATCGGCGCCCAGCTGCCGACCCAGTTCCGCCAGCGCGTCTTCATCCAGTCCGCAACCCCAGAGATGGTTCAGCGCCACCAGCACAGTGGCTGCATCCGAGCTGCCGCCGCCAAGGCCGCCGCCCATCGGAATACGTTTTTCCACCTCGATGTCGACGCCGCGCACACCACCCCCATGCTCGCGCAGCAGCCGCGCGGCGCGCACCACCAGGTCGTCCTGTTCGGGCACGCCGGGCACGTCGGTGAGGCGCCGGATCGCATCATCTGCACGCACGCGCAAACGCAGTTCGTCGCCCCAGTCGAGCAGGCGGAATACGGTTTGCAACTCATGGTAACCATCGGCGCGGCGGCCGGTGATGCGCAGGAACAGATTGAGCTTGGCGGGTGCCGGCCAGCGCGTCCAGCCGTCCGGGGAAGCGCGCAGGCGACGGCGCATGAAGACACGCAGGTGCATGGGAAAGCCGCGTTCGCGGTCGTGCGCCTGGTGTGCCGCCAGCGCCGGCGTGTATTGCTTCGGATCGATAGCCTCGAAACCGTGACGGGCGTAGAACGGCGCATTCCACGGTACGTCCGAGAGCGTGCCCAGCACCACCGACGGATAACCCGACTCGGCCGCCCACGCGCAGGCGTGTTCCAGCAGCGCTGCACCGATGCCGCGCCGTCCATGGTTGGGCAGCACGTCGATCTCGGCGATGGCCGCTTCGCCGTCCTCGATCGCCACGCCCACGAAGCCCACGACCTGATCCCCAACGTCCAGCGCCACCCACACGCGCGCCGCGCTTATCGCCTCGACCAATGCCTGTGCGTCCATGGGTGCGGCGGCATAGGACGGCCACGCGGCATGGCCGCGGAACAGTTCCTGCGCTGCGCGCTCGATGCCGCGGAGATCGTCAACCTGCGCCAGCCGGGCGCGCTCGATGCGGAATGACATGGGCCGATGGATTCCAGGGAGCCCTCTAGCTTAACCGCCGCGCCGGCGCACGGATCACAGATGCCGCCGGATAGCACCCGACGCCGCCTCGACCGGCACGTCGGCAGCGACCCGATTGCGACCACCCTGCTTGGCGGCGTAGAGCGCCGCGTCCGCGCGCGCGAACAGCTCGTCGGGGTGATAGCCGTGATCCGGATCCGCCTGCGCCACTCCAAGACTGAGGGTGAGGTCGGGAATCGGCGGCTCGGCCAGGGGCGCCCGCGCGGCAACGGCGGCGCGCAACTGTTCGGCCAGCGCCATGGCGTGCGCGACGTGGTGCCCGGCGCAGGCGATCATGAACTCGTCGCCGCCGAAGCGGCCGAATAGATCGTCGCTCACCAGATGCTCGCGCACCACACCGACCACCAGGGCCAGTGCTGCATCGCCGACCAGATGGCCGTGGCTGTCGTTGATCGCCTTGAAGTGATCGAGGTCGAACACGATCAGGCTTAGCGGCTGGTTGTACTTCGCCAGATGATCGATGCGCTCGCGCAGTTCCGCAGCGAACGCCTGCCGGTTCAGCGTGCCGGTGAGGGGGTCGTGCATCGACAACTGCTGCAACTGCTCGGACTTCTGCCGCAAATGACTGTGTGCCGACTTCAGGAAACGCTGCTGGCGCACCAGCCGCTCGGCCTCCGCGTGCAGCTGCCGCGACCGGCGCAACGACGCCCACCAGGCCAGCAGCGCACCGGCCAGCGCGAGCAACAACAGCCACGGCAGCGGTCGCTGCGATGGATTCGCCGGAACTTCGGCGTGGATCGGCGTCGGCGCGACCTGCGCCGGGACTGTCGCCGGAACCGCTTCGGCATGGGCCGCAGGCGTCGACACGGGCACTGCTGGCATTGCGGCATCGGCTGTCGCCTGCGGGCTTGCCGTCGTTGCCGACGTAGGCAGCAAGGGCGCGGGCGTGCTCGCCTGAACCGACTCAATCCGCGGAAGCGGAGGAGGAGGTGGCGGTGGCCGCGGACCTGGCGGCGACGTGCCGGGTGGCGGGGGTCGTAACGGCATGCCAGGCGGCGGCGGCCCATCGCCCGGCCGCTGCTGCGCGCCGACGGCGGTCGCCAGCCCCAGCATCAGGGACATGGCAGCCCCAATGGCACCTCGTCGAAATGCAGCCACGTCCACCCTTCCCCATGCGTGCCCCGGCGCACTCTAGCGAGTCGGATGCGTGCGGTCACTCCTGCAGCGATCTCTCCGCCCAGGACCATGGCGCCAGCGATCGGATCCGGCGCGACTGTCCGCTCAACGCAGACTCCATGTCTCGATCGACAGCCGCACCTTGTACGGCGGCCGCGCGGCAAAGACGGTGGTAGGCAATGGAGGTTGGCGCGTGGTGTCCCAGGTTCGGTAGTCCACCGACCAGCCATCCTGCGTGAGCAACGATGGCAGCCGGTTGTCGCCGAACGCCAGCTCGGCCGGGCCGCTGTCGGCACGCAGGCCCAGCACCCAGGCACGCAAATCGTGCAGCGGCACGGTCCAGCCCAATGCGCGCTGCATCAGCGCCTCCGCGTCCGGACCGTGCAGCGGACCGCCGTTCACTCCTTCCAAAGTGGCGCCATCGGGACCGCCACTGAGGCGGAAGTCCGCGCCGCTGAGCGCCGGTCCATGCAGCACGAATTCGTAGCGATCGCCGTCCTGTGTCCAGGTGAGGCTACCGCTGCCACCGGCATGGCCATCGGAAACGCCCAACCGCCCCTGCAGCGTCCAGTGGTCGGTACGCGCCAGCGCCTGCTCGCGCGCGACCTGCGCATTCAGCAAACCCGCGTCGCCCTTGATACGCGTCGCCTGCTGTGGCACGCAGGCGGCGAGCAGCAGCGGCACGGCCACCGCGAGAAATCGGAAATGACGCTTCATGGATTCAACCGCTTGAGGGTGCTCTGCAGGCTGGCATTGTGCGGGTCGAGCTTGCGCACGGCATCGAACACCTGCTGCGCGCCCCGGTGATCGCCCTGTTCCCACAGCACCTCGCCGAGGTGCACGCCGATGTCGCCATCCTTGCCGGCTTGCCATGCGCTGCGCAGCGATTGCACCGCCTGATCAAGATGGCCCAGCCGGTACTGCACCCAGCCCCACGAATCCGCGATGGCCGGATCGTTCGGCCGCGCCGCCCGCGCCCTGCCGATCAACTGCTCAGCCTCCGGCAGGTCGCGGTTGGCGTCGGCCAGGGTGAAGCCCAGCGCATTGCTGGCGTCGATGTCGTCGGGCTTGAGCTTGAGCAGGCTGCGGAAATCCCGCACGGCGGGGTCGACCTGCCCCGCGCTGGCATAAGCCAGCCCGCGGCCATACAGCAGCCCCGGGTCGTTCGGCACCACTTGCAGCGCGCGGGTGAAGGCACTGATGGCCTGCGGATAGTTCTGCTCCTGCATGTAGATTTCGGCGTCGAGCTGCCACGCCTGGCGCAGCTGGTTCGGCTGGTCGAGATAGTCCATTTCCATCTGGCCGAGCAGTTCGTGCGCGTCGGTGCTCTTGCCTTGCGCCTGCAGCAACACGGCGCTGCGCAGATCGGCGTCGAAGGCATGCGGATCGTCGTCGCCGACCTGGTCGTACCAGGCCAGGGCTTCGGCGTCGCGATGCTGCATTTCCGCCAGCTGACCGAGCAGGAAGGCGTTTTGTGCGCGCACGCCGGGCGCAGCCTGCTGCAACTGGCGATACAGCGCGGAAAGCGCCTTGCTGTCCTTGTCGTGCACGGCGAGCGCAGCACGCAACTGGTAGGTGTCGGCGTCCTGCGGGCCATGATCCAGCAGTTTCATGGCCGCCGCATCATCGCCCGACTGGCTGAGTAGGCTGGCGTAGACAAGGCGCAGACGCACGTTGTCCGGCGACTTGGCAGTCGCCTGTTGCAGCAACGCGAACGCTCCCTTCGTATCGCCGTTGCCGGCCTTCATCTGCGCCGACCACACATAAACCTCGGCGTTGCCCGGGAAGCGGACGATGGCGGCATCCGCAACCCGCTGTGCGTAGGCATGCCGGCCCAGCTTGTCGCCCAGCTCGCTCATCGCCAGCCAAGCCTGCGGATCGGCAGGCAGGCGTTGCGGCGTGGCCAGCGTTTCCAGCAGTTGCGCGGCCTGCGCCTGGTCGCGTGCGGCCACCAGCACTTGGCCGAAGTCGCGCCAGGCATTCTTGTCGTGGCTGTCGGTGAGGATCTGCAACTGGTGCTGCGCCTCGGGCGTATCGCCGTGATCAAGCGCAAGCTGCGCGCGCGCCTGCGCCATCGGTGCCGGCTTGGCGCCCAGCGACTGCCAGCGGGCCAGCGCGCGGCTGGCCGCGTCATCGTCGTGCACCGCGATCGCCAGCATCGCCGCGCGCTCGGCCACCTCGGGGTCGTTGCTGATCGCCATCGCCTTGCCGTAGTGCAAAGCGGCAGACTTCAGGTCGGTACGGCCCAATGCCATCTCGCCGGCCATAAGCTGCGCGAGCAGGTCGTGGTCCGCATCCGGCGTCGCCACCACCATGTGCGCCAACGGCTGAGGGGCGGCCGCAGGCGCAGGCCTGAGGGGTGCCTGCGCGCAGGCGGCCAGCCCGAGCATCAGCGTGGCGGCTGCCGTAAAATGCCGCATCTGCTTGAATCCGCAACGCCCGCTTCGCACACTGACCATCGTCTGTCCGTCACGTCTGCACACATGCCACACCGTGTCCGAATCCACGGCGCCTCGACGACAAGCTTAGCCTACGCCGCCTGATCCACGCCGGGACTCTCGTTACCTCATGCCGCTGATCGCCCTCGGGCTCAACCACCTTACCGCGCCGGTATCCCTGCGCGAGCAGGTGGCGTTCGACCCCGATTCCGCCCTCGCTGCCCTGCACGAACTGCAGCGAGAGCCTGGCGTGGAGGAGGCATTGATCCTGTCGACCTGCAACCGCACCGAGCTGTACGTGAGCGTGGCCGCCGGTGCCGAACAATTGCCGCAGGCATGGTTGAGCCGCCACCATCAGCTGACTCCCGGCAAGCTGGATGAGTTCCTTTATCGCCACGACGAACAGGCCGCCGCGCGCCACTTGTTCCGCGTCGCCACCGGCCTCGATTCGATGGTGCTGGGCGAGCCGCAGATACTCGGCCAGGTGAAGGATGCCTACCAGCTGGCGCGTGAGGCGAACGCGTTGAAGGCGCCGCTGGATCGCCTGCTGCAGCACACCTTCGCCGTGGCCAAGCGCGTGCGCACCGAAACCCGCATCGGCGCACACACCGTGTCGGTGGCGTTCACCGCGGTGCGCCTTGCCGAACAGGTGTTCGCCGACCTGCGCGAAGCCTGCGTGCTGCTGATCGGTGCAGGCGACACCGTCGAGCTGGCCGCGCGCCATCTTGCCGACAAGCGGGCGCGCCGATTGATCGTGGCCAACCGCACCCTGGAAACCGCGCAGGATCTCGCCCAACGCTACGGCGGCTACGCGATCGCGCTGGCCGACCTGCCGCAGCACCTGGCCGAAGCCGACATCGTGATTTCCTCCACGGCGGCCCGTACGCCCGTCGTCACTCGTGCGATGGTGGAAAAGGCCCTCGCCACGCGCCGACGCAAGCCGATGTTCATGGTGGACATCGCGGTGCCACGGGACATCGAACCGGCTGTAGCCGAACTGCCCGACGTCTACCTCTACGCCATCGACGACCTGCAGCAGGTGATCGACGACAACCGTCGTTCGCGCGCCGCCGCCGCCCGCGAGGCGGACGCCATCATCGACCTGCAGGTGGATCGCTACATGGCCTGGCGCCGCGCCCTCGGCGTGCGCAACCCCGCGCTCGACCTGCGCCAGCACGCCGAGACGCAGCGCGACGAGGTGCTGGAGAAGGCCCGCGCCATGCTCGCACGCGGCAAGTCGCCCGAAGAGGCGCTGGGCTTCCTCGCCCACACGCTCACCAACAAGCTGCTGCACCATCCCAGTGCGCGCTTGCGCGAAGCGGCGCTTTCGGGCGACCTTGATCTGCTGCATGCGGCGGGTCGGCTGTACGACCTCGATCCGCAAGACCCCGACCTGTTGTAGAACGCACCCTGTGAGCGAATGCCTTGCGCTTCGACCGAAGCCAGGAGCAATCGCGCACAGGGTGCGCTCCTGCACACGCAACCGACGATGCCATGACGCCTTCCATCCGCCGCAAACTCGAAACCCTCGCCGAACGCCATGAGGAAATCGGCCTGCTGCTGGCCCAGCCCGACGTGCTGGCCGACGGCACGCGCTTCCGCGAGTTGTCGCGCGAATACGCGCAGTTGGAGCCCGTCGCCGGCGCACTGCGCGAGCACGAATCCACCACGCGCGAACTCGTCGATGCACGCGCGATGCTGGACGATCCCGAGCTCGCCGAGATGGCTGCCGACGACATCGCACGACTGCAAGCGCGCCTCGTCGAGCTCGACGGCGAACTGCAGATCCTGCTGCTGCCGAAGGACCCGCGCGACGAGGCCAACCTCTACCTCGAGGTGCGCGCCGGCACCGGTGGCGACGAAGCGGCGATCTTCGCCGGCGACCTGTTCCGCATGTACGCGCGTTACGCCGAACGCCGGCGCTGGCAGGTGGAAATCCTCAGCGAGAGCCACGGCGAGCATGGCGGCTACAAGGAGATCGTGGCACGCGTCGAGGGCAAGGGCGCGTACTCGCGGCTGAAGTTCGAATCGGGCACGCACCGCGTACAGCGCGTGCCGGAAACCGAGTCGCAGGGACGCATCCACACCTCGGCGGCCACGGTGGCGATCCTGCCCGAGCTGGACGAGATCGACGCCATCGAGATCAACCCCGCCGACCTCAAGATCGACACGTTCCGTGCCTCGGGAGCGGGCGGCCAGCACGTCAACAAGACCGACTCGGCCATCCGCATCACCCACCTGCCCAGCGGCACCGTGGTCGAGTGCCAGGACGAGCGCAGCCAGCACAAGAACCGCGCCCGTGCGATGAGCCTGCTGCGGGCCCGCCTGCTGGACGAGGCGCAGTCCAAGCAGACCGCGGCCCAGGCGCAGGAGCGCCGCCTGCAGGTGGGTTCCGGCGATCGCAGCCAGCGCATCCGCACCTACAACTTCCCGCAGGGCCGCATCACCGACCACCGCGTCAACCTCACGCTTTACCGCCTGCCGGAAATCATCCAGGGCGACCTGGACGAACTGGTCGATACCCTGACCCGCGAGAACCAGGCCGACCAGTTGCAGGCCCTGGGACAGGGCTGAACTTTTTAGGGGCACCTGTACACGGCGGACTTGGCTCCAAAAGCTACTACGCACCGGCGCGCGCGCAACGAAAGTAAACTTAAGACATTATTAATAATCCATAGGGATCGGAATGGCAGCCTTTATTGTCGTTCCGGCACCCGTCCATTTTACTTTGCAAGATTTGACGAAATTAATTGCGGCAGCATCAACTTCAGGGATACCAGTTGACGACACCAAACTAACCTCATCAAAACCAGGAGAACCGCCATCCACAGTGGATCCAAACGTTACACTTGCAAGCAACGCCCCATGCATTTCTGGACTTGCAAAATTTCTTCCTTGACAATCAATCCAATTCCAAAGCATAGGCGTATCCGACATTCCCCAGAATTCTTGCGAATCGAGCTTGAAGAGTTCTCGTTCCTGCACCAACTTTTCTTTGGTGCGCGCGCATTGCGCATTGCTTGGAGCATTTTTGCAATTGAATTCACCAGACGCGAGACGAGCAGGGAGGCTTTTCATGAAAGCATCATATTCATCCTTCTTCGCCTGATGCGCATCCGTAGTCTGCCTTCTCATCGTATCGCAAACCGGGGCATCGTGTGTAGAAAGGAAATGGCCAAGCATCTTTGCCATTTGCAAACGTGCATTACCAATATCTTCGCACGCCTGTTTGATATCATCAGTCTGCGGCGCATCGGCGCCAAATAGTGCACTACATCCTGGATAGAGACTTTCTGTGTCGGCAAGGTTGCCATTCAGGTCAGTTTGAGTTTGTGAGTTACTATAGTCGTTGGCAACCGCTTGAATGCAATCCGCTCTCTCACCGGATGAGAGCCCAGCAGACGCGGATACTGCAGCACTGTCTCCGCTTGATGCGTTGACCGGCCGTTCGTCCGCACTTCCATTGCTATCATCTTTGATAGACGCAGTACATACTGGCGGAAGATCATTCTTCCGAACCTCTGGATGCTGTGTCCTTATTGAGACGCAGATTTCATCCGACATTGGCGTCGGGTCATTACTCATGAGAATCTGCTGACAATCGGAAGACACGGCTGAATGGAACATATTTAAGAATTTCTCTTTCGTCGAAGAGCCAATCTTCCCATAAAGATCGTTGATCTGAATCTTGCACTGATCCTCGAAATCATTGAGCTTCTGCGTCAGTACGTCATTCTCCTTCTTGGAGATTTCCGGAACGGTCGAAGCGACCGCTAGCGTTGCTTGGCTTGGCTGCTGTGGCAAACCTCCGTTGGAACAAGAAACCGTAGAAAGTGCAGTCAAGATTATCGTAAGCGTCAAAATCATTTTTTTCACAATGCACGCCCTCACCATGCCTGCTTTGAAGAAGAGTAAATCATGAGTCATGATTTACTTTTCGGTCGCGCCTTTCTTTTTCTCGGCGGCCAAAGAAGCTCGAAGCTCTTTCATTCGCGCATCCTTAATTTTGACTTTCGCTCTTTGTACTGCAATATCAGCTTTCAATTTCTCGTTCTCGGCAATGAGACGCTCTTCCCGAAGCGAATGATTTTTGTCGCCGAGCTTGCGTCCACCTGTTTTCTTAGTTTTCATGTGTTAGGCCCCCATTGATTAGTAATTTCCATATAAACACCCCCGTGTTTAGTGACGAATAAGTTGATTTCAGCCTATCCAAGGCCGCCTTTAGGGTTGATCTAACTTATTGTCTTGGTATTAAGCCGCGCATCGCCACTCGCCACAACGAGAAAATTTCTCACTCGCCCCGAAGCGGCTGCCGCAGCAGCGCATGCACGCGTAGCCCAGAGCGCAGGTCGCTTAAATGCAGGCGCCCGCCGAGTGCCGTGACGCGATCCTGCATGGTGGTCAGGCCATGGCCTTGGCGCAGGTGCGCTGCACCGCCGATGCCATCGTCGCGCACATCTATGAACAACCACAGCGCGCCCCCGCGCCGCTCGATGCGCAGGCGCACACGGGCGCAGACGGCATGGGCATGGCGCACGATGTTGGTGACCGACTCCTGTACCAGCCGATAGGCGGCGATGCGGTGGACATCATCCAACAGGGACAGCAGGCGCGCGTCCCCTTCGATGATGACGTCCAATTCGAGGCCCGCCCCCTGCGCCAAGCGGCGCGGCATGCCGCGGTCGATGGCGCCGAACAAACCGAGTTCATCCAATGCCATCGGGCGCAGGCGTTCGAGCACGCCGGATATGTTGTGGCGCATCGCCCGGATGATGTCCAGGAGATGATCCGCTGCGCCGCTCTTGCCGGCTCGATGCAGGTCGTCGCGAAACACCTGCATATAGGTCTGCAAGGCGGTGAGGTTCTGGCCGAATTCGTCGTGCAGTTCGCCAGCGATGCGATGGCGTTCGCGTTCCTCGGCCCGCAGATTGCCGGTTGCGGCACTGGCAAGCCCGTCGGCCAGTGCGAAGGCGCGTATCTGTGCTTCGTCAAGCTGCCGGCGCTGCCGACGCATTTCGTCGATGGCAGCACCGAACATCAAGCCCATCGCACCACTGATGGCGATGAACATCTGCAACTGGATCGGGTTGGCGGCGGTTTGGCCGGCATAGTCATCAATCGCCACCGCGATGCTCACCGACAGCACGGCCAGCGCGGCGCCGCGCCAGCCATCGCGCACGGCGGCGACTGCGATCACCGCCAGCAGAAGCAGGCGCAACACCTCCGCCAACGGAGCACTGCGCACCACCGTTCCGAGCAGCAGGAACAGCAAGGCGGCGGGCAATACCAGGCGCTGGGTGTCGCGAAGCACCTGGGCGGAACCAACGCGCTCACCCGGCGACACCACCCAGAACGTGACCGGAGCGATCAACAGGATGCCGACGAAGCAGCCCATGAAGTTCTTGATGGCAAAACGCAGCACGAGCTCCCATGACCCGGGCTGACCCAGTGGCACGGCATCGTGGATCACGTAAAGCGTCACGTCGGCGATGAATCCGTCGTTGAGCACATACAGCACGTCCTTGCTCGCCACGGCCACCGCAGAGAGCGCTGCAGCCAAATGCAGGCGCGCTATGGCGCGTGCATCGACAAGCGCGCCTGGAACCACCCCCCATCGCTGCAGCGCCAGCACGCCCGGAGCGATCAGGAACGGCTCCAGGCAGGCTCCAAGCACGAACGCCGTCCAGTCCTTCCAATAGCCCAACACGGCGCCATGACCGTGCATCACCAAGTCATTGCTCACCACCCCGTTCAACAACCGTCCCAATATCATGGCTGCAAACAACCACGGCCACCGTTGCCGCGGACTGATCCACAGCACCGCAAACAACAGCCCATCGGTAATCAACCAGTGATAGAACTGGATGTATCCCAGCAACGGGTAGATGGCGGTAAACAGCAGCGCAATCGCCGCATCCTTCATCCATGCTGGACGATGCGACCAAGGTGAGCGCGCGGAGGATGAAGCATTGGGCATCCGGCCAGCCTAGCAGCGCGCATTCCTTTCCGGACTGCGATTTTTTCAGCCCCTGCCGACGCAATGGCTCTGGCAAACTGCATGCATGCTGCGGATACTTTTAATCGACGACCACGCCATCGTGCGCGCGGGATTCAAGAGCTTGATCGCCGGCACGGAGGGCTTCGAGGTGGTGGCCGAGGCCGGCAACGCCGCATCGGCACTGGAGATGGCTCGTCGTCACCAACCCGCCTTGGCCGTGCTTGACCTCAGCCTTGGCGCTGATAGCGGTCTGTCGTTGTTGCCGCGTTTACGTGCCGCCGTGCCCGGCATGCGTGTGGTGTTGCTGAGCATGCACGAGGATCCCAGCCTGGTGCTGCGAGCCATAGAGGAAGGCGCGCAGGGCTACGTGACCAAGGCCGTTGCGGCCGAAGAGCTGATTGCCTTGCTGCGTCGCGCAGCCACTGGGGAAATCGTGTTCAGCAGCGACTTGCTGCCCAACACCGTACAGACATCGCACACTGTCCGCCTGACACCGCGCGAGCGCGAAACCTTGCGCGGCTTGCTCTCCGACCGCCCTCCCAAAGCCGTCGCCGCCGACCTTGGCATCAGCGACAAGACGTTGTACCGCCATCGTGCCAACTTGATGGAAAAGCTCGGCGCCCGTACCCATGGCGATTTGGCACGCATCGTCCGTGAACGCGGCCTGCTGATGGAGCTGGGAGCAGACTCGGTGGCTGCGCAGTGATGCAACAGGTCGCAAGTGGACGCGGCGCCTGATGCCCAGCAGGTATAGTCTTTCCGGCCACGACAACGTGCGGAGCAGACATGGGCAAGCGCTACCGCGAGACCCTGGAGGAACTCCAGATCGAATTGACCCGGCTGCAGCAAGGGCTGCGCAGCAGCGGCAAGCGGCTGCTGGTGATCTTCGAAGGACGCGACACCGCCGGCAAGGGCGGCACCATCAAGGCCATCAGCGAAAGACTGGATACCCGCGGCTGCCGCATCGTGGCGCTGCCCAAGCCCAGCGACACCGAGGCCACGCAGTGGTACTTCCAGCGTTACGTCCCTCACCTGCCCAATGCCGGCGAGCTCGTGCTGTTCGACCGCAGCTGGTACAACCGCGCCGTGGTCGAGCCGGCGATGGGCTTCTGCAGCAAGGCACAATACGAGGCCTTCATGCAGGCGGTGCCGGCTTTCGAGAAGCTGCTCGTCGACGACGGCATCGTCCTGCTGAAGTACTGGCTGACGGTGGACCAGGCCGAACAGGAACAGCGCTTCGCCGATCGTGCCAACGATCCGCTGAAGCGCTGGAAGCTGTCGCCGGTGGATCTGCGGGCGCGGCACAAATATGCCGAGATGGGGCGGCTGCGCGACACGATGATCGAATGCACGCACAGCGACCAAGCCCCGTGGTTCTTGGCCGACTTCAACGACCAGAAACGCGGCCGCATCAACCTGATCCGGCACCTGCTGCAGCAGGTGCCTCTGCACGACAAGGTTACTCCGCCCGTAAAGCTGCCCAAGTTGAAGGGCAAGCCCGGCAAGGAGCATGTCACCAAGCTGGCCCACTGGGTGCCGGACACGTACTAGCCAACAGGCGCCTGCTAGGCGATGCGGAATCCGTTCGCTGCCTGCTCGGGCAGGGCCATTCGCTCGACCGCATCCACCTGCGCCGCGGGCGGCCCTTGCCACAGCCAGCGCTCCAGCGCATCGAGCGCGGCGGCACTGCCGACGGCCAGCACTTGGACACCGCCGTCGGGCAAGTTGACCGCATGGCCTTCGATACCCAGCGCCAAAGCCTGTTCGCGGGTACTGGCGCGAAAGCACACGCCCTGCACGCGGCCACGGACGAGGAAGCGCGCTGCTGGCATCACCTGGCCTTGTTGATCGCCGCGTCCAGCTTGGCGGCATCGATCGGGCCGAGGAAATGCGCCGCCACTGTGCCGTCCGGTGCGATCAGGTAGGTGGTTGGCAGGCCGCGCGGTTCGTCGAAATCCTTGACCGGCTTGTCCAGCGTGACCTGCGCGATGGGGTAGACCACTGGATGCTTGGCGAGGAATGCTTTGATGTCGGCGGGTTCGCTGTCTTCGTAGGCGAGGCCGATGGCACGCACGTTCTTGTGCGAGGCCACGTAGTGCGAAAGCACCGGCATCTCGGCAATGCATGGCACGCACCACGTGGCCCAGAAATTCACGATCACCCAATGCCCGTGCTGGGCGGCCAGGTCATAGGCCTTGCCGTCCATCGTGGTGACGTGGATGGCCGGATGGGCAGGCATCGCGGCGCGCGTCGTGCCCACCAGCGCCAGCGGTAGCAGCAGTGCCGCAAGCCAGACGTGTCGTTTCATGGTGAAGATTCCTCCGGAGCAGCAAGCGCTGCGGGAAACACTTGCAGGAGCGGCGTGCCCAAGGTCGAGCGCATCGCGGTCGCAAGCTCGTCTAGCATCGCCAGCAACTCCGGCGGCAACGGCAGGTTCAACGCCGTCGCTTCCTGCGTCGGCTGCAGGGGCAGGCGGTAGCGGGTGTGCAGGTATACGCGCAGCAGATCGGCACTGTCCAGGCTGCGGCTGAGCAGCCAGCCGCCCGATTCGTTGCGCTGGACCAGACCAGCACGCACGAGGTCGTCGACATAGACCGCCGCCGAGGCGGTGCGCAGCCGCGGTTCGCTGGCGCAGATCGACGCGGGATCCACGCTTTCGCCCCGCCGTTGCGCGTCCACGAAGTGCTTGAGCACCACCATCAGCCCGAGGAACTCCGCGCCCTCGGGCAGCCGCTCGGCTGGCGGCTCGTACTCGTACGCCGAGATCGAGGCGGCGATCGAGGCGCCGAGGATCACGATGATCCATGACAGATAGATCCACACCAGGAAGATCGGGATCGCCGCCAGCGCCTTGCCGTAGATCTGCTGGTAAGTGTGCGCCCCGTGCACGAACAGACGGAACCCCCAGCGCGCGAACTCGAACAGGATCGCGGCGACCAGCGCGCCCACGGTGGCATCGCGCCGCGACACACGGCGGTTCGGCACCAGCACGTACATCAGCCACAGGGACACGAAGGTGGCCACGAATGGCACCACCCGCAACGCATGCGTGCCCAAACCGGGCGATGCGGCGACAGCCGCCGCTCCCTGGCGCAGCGGCGCGGACGACGCGGCGACGGTGGCCGACCCCTGCAACAGCGGTTGCGCACTCAGGTAGGAACTGGCCGCGATACCGCCGCCCACCAGCACCGGCCCCAGCGTCAGCGCCGCCCAGTACAACAGCAGGCGCGCGGCCCAGCGGCGCGGCCGCTGCACCCGCCAGATGCGGTTCAAACGGTCTTCGATACTGACCATCATCGAGATCGCGCTGAACAGCATCATCAGGATGCTGATGCCGGTGAGCTGGCTGGCATTGCCGGCGAAGCCCTGCAGTGCGTCCTGGATGTGATGGCCCGCCGCCGGCACGAAGTTGCGGAACACGAAGTCCAGCAGCAGGTCGCGCGACTGCGCGAACACCGGGAACGCCGCGAACATCGCCAGCGCCGCCACCATCAGCGGCACCAGCGACACCAAGGTGGTGTAGGACAGCGCTCCAGCTGTCTCGAAGCACTTGTCGTCGACGAAGCGCTGCCACAGGAAGTGGCCGAAGCTGTGCGTGCGGTCGCGGTCGAAACGCAGTTGCATGGGCGGCTTGCCAACCTGATCAAAAACCGGAAACCGTTCGTACCGAGCGTAGCGGAACAGAGTTCCGCGAAGTCGAAACACCTGTGCAAGGCATTGCCCTTCGACTCCGCTTTGCTACGCCCTGGACAAACGGGTGGAGCGATGGGGCTCCTTGCTCGTCATCCCGGCGAAGGCCGGAGGCGCAGGAATGACGAGCAAGATCGGGCCTTGCATAACTCTTACACTAGCGCATTGCCCACATCGCGCCCACACGCATGAATGACGTCCTCGTCCTCTATTACAGCCGCAACGGCCACACCGCGCAGCTGGCGCGACTGATCGCCCGCGGCATCGAGGAGGTGCCCGGCATGCGCGCGCGCCTGCGTCAGGTGCCGCCGGTGGCGCCCGTCACTGAAACTGCGCAGCCACCTGTACCTGAAGAGGGCGCACCCTACGTGACCAGGCAGGATCTGCAGGAATGCAGCGGCCTCGCGCTTGGCAGTCCGACCCGTTTCGGCAACATGGCCGCACCGCTCAAGCACTTCCTCGACAGCACCGGCGCCGAGTGGGCCAGCGGCACGCTGGCCGGCAAGCCCGCCGCGCTGTTCACTTCGACCAGCACCATGCACGGCGGCCAGGAATCCACCCTGCTGACGATGGCGCTGCCGTTGCTGCACCATGGCATGCTGCTGGTGGGCATTCCGTTCACCGAGCCCACGCTCAGCATCACGCAAACCGGGGGCTCGCCTTACGGCGCAAGCCATGTCGCCGGTGCCAAGGGCGAGAACGCCATCAGCGAACACGAGCGCGAACTGGCCCGCGCGCTGGGACGCCGTCTCGCCGACACCGCGCGCAAGCTGGCCGCAGGCGCATGAGCGCTGGCGCCCTGCCCTCCGAACAAAAGCTCGGCCTTGTCGCATGGGCTGCGCTCGCCGTGCTGCAATTGATCTGGCATGGCTGGCTGTTGCCGCCGCAAAGCATGCCGATGACGCTCGTACTGGCGATCGCCCTGATTCCGTTGTTGCTGCCGCTGGCCGCGCTGCGCAATCCGCGCCGCGCCCTGCTCTGGGTCGGCATCCTTGCCCTGTTCTACTTCTGCCATGGCGTGGCCGAGGCATGGAGTTCATCGATCGAACGCATGCCCGCCGTCATCGAAATCACGCTCACCCTGCTGTTGATCGGCACGCTGGGCGCAGGCGTGCGGCGACCGCGCCGCTGATATCAACCTTCCGGGAGAACCGCATGCCACACCCTGCCTTGCTGGCCGCCGCCGACATCGAAGCCATGGAGGCGGAAGCGCGTCCGCATCCGTTAAATCCGAATGCGCTGCGGCTGCGCAAGTCGCTGGGCGACGTCACCGGCCTGACCCAGCTCGGCGTGCATCGCATCGAGTTGCCGCCCGGCCGCGATTCCAGCGAATACCACCGCCATCTGTACGAGGAAGAATTCGTCTACGTACTCGCCGGACACGGACGCGCATTGATCGACGAACAGGCTCGCGACATCGGCCCGGGCGACTTCCTCGGCTTCGCGCGCAACGGCCCCGCCCACGTCATCACCAACACCACCGATGCACCCTTGGTGTTGCTGGTGGCCGGCCAGCGGCTGGAACAGGACGTCTGCGACTATCCACACCGCCGCAAGCGACTGTATGTACGCGGTGAAGAGAGTGATCTGGTGGACTTCGATGCGATCCAGCCAGGCTGAGTGCCATACGACGTGTCACAGCGCGCGATCGTGACAAAGGCAGCGGCAAGTCAGGTCACAGCGACAACCGACAGTACCTCGGCACGCCGCGCCAGCAGCGCATCGACGCCCGAGTGCGCGAGGATCGCGGACAGCGCGCCGGCGGCCGTGGCCGGATCAAGCAGGCCGGCCGCCGCATCGAACACCGACTTCACCGCCATCACCAGATCGCCGTCCACCGCCGCGAGGCGTTCGAGTGCGTCACGCTCGTTGACGTGCCGCTGCGTCACCCGATCCATCTCCGGCACCGGCGCCGTGCGCACCTTTGTCTCCAGCGATTCCAGACCCTGCTGCGCACGTTGCAAGGCCTGCGCCGTGGCGATGGCCGCGGCATCGGGAAACGGGTGTTCGCGCGTCGGCGCGGGCAGGTGTTCGCGCCGCCAATCCCGTTCCAATCCGGCCAGGTGCGCGCGCATCTGGCCTAGCATCTCGCTGACCTTGGCGCGTATCAGCAGGTCGTCCGCGCGAAGCTGGTTTTCCTTGCGATAGAAGTTGTAGCCCCAGCCGTAGAACAGGTTCGACAGCACCTGCGTGGCCGGGTCCGCGGTCTCGATCGGGTTTTCCGTCGTCTTCAATTCCATCGTGCAATCTCCAATCCGGTGGACGCACACCGCGCCCCGGCGGGGGCGGTGTGCGTGGACAGCCGTCACCCCTTCGGCAGCGTCACCGATGCATGACCATCGGGCACCGGGTACGTGCCCATCGTGGCGCCGCCAATCGAAAACGGCGCGCCCACCGCCATGTTCGGCGCAGAGACCAGGCCGCGCTCGGCCATCTTCAACGCCGTGTAGTAGCGCACCGCATCGAGCTCGCTCAAGCCGAACGCGCGCAGCGAAATCAGTTCACGCATGCGGTCGTCCTTGGGCAGGATCAGCACCTTGGCGTCGTTCAAGGTGATGCCGAATACCGAGAGGAACGCGCTCATGTGCTCCTTCAGCAGCTCGACCACTTCGTGGATGTGCTCGTTGATCTTCTCCATCGGCGTGACCTGCACGACCTGGTTGATCGCCTGCTCGACCACCGGAGCGGCGTAACTGGCCACCTCGTCGGCCTTGATGTAGTGCCCGCTGAACGGCATGTGCGTGGTGAGCTTGAGCGCATCGTCCTTGCTGTCGACGTGGATGTAGTAGTCGACCTGGTACACCATCTCGGCCATCTCCGCCGAGGTGGCCACGCCGCTGGCGCGCACCAGCAACTTGGCGCGATTCACATAGAGCACCTCGTACTGCCACGGCGAATTGCCGCCGAAGAAACCGGTGACGAAGCCGCCGAGCAGCGGCTTGTCGGGCGTCTGGATCGGATACTGGCCAGTGTCGTAGACGCCGAGCACTGCGCCACGCGACTTGAGCACGGCGAAATGGTTCGCCTCCACCGTCAACAAACTCCCGGAGATGATGCTCGCGTCCGGGTAGTGGTAGGCCATCACGTCCGGCCCCATGATGTCCGTGCCGTTGTCCTGCAGAGTCGAGATCACTTGCCGCGTCAGTGCCATGGTCATTCCCTCGTGTTATGGATGGTGTGCGCCTGTCCCTGGCCCGGCCCCTGGTACGCTGGATCGACCCGGCGATTCCGACAATACGCATCGCCGATTATGAGGTAGCGCGAGGCGCAAGTTCTTGGCGTCCACGCCTCGGCAAGGCTCCATGTTTCCTGGCCGAGCTCTACAAACCGGGGCGCCGTTGGCCACGCAAACCGGCCGCTGGCGCATGAACGCCACTATGCTGCCGGTCGAACAGAAGCGGGGCATCGCTGCGTGGCCAGGGCCGTCGTACTGCCACTGAGCTGGCATGGCATGGCCGAATGTCATGCTTCGACAAAGCGGACTCATATTCCAGGGAGGCGAATGGACGGAATGAACGATCTGAAAAGGTGGCAACCATGAAATGCCCGATGCTCATACTTGGAGCTGCACTTCTCTTGCCAAGCCAGTTCGTGCATTCCCAAGATGGTTGGCTACAGCCGGCTTCCATTCGGGACTGGGGTACGAAGCACAGCCGGGTGCCCGCCGCGAACTTTCTCGATTTGTGCGGTGATCCACAAGCACTACGGGAGTTGAAGAGCAACACATTCGTACTGGACCACAGCACGACTGGCCCTTCACTTGGCCTTAGTTGTGAAGCGCCAAGCAAGAGATACCTAATTCGATCTCTATCTCTTGGGAGCGGCGGTTTGGCGGTCTATGAGGGGCCGAATGGCTTGATCGTAAGCGTTGTCGACTTCTCTGACCCGCGCCCTCCAGCAAGGAGTGCCTTGGCCATTTGCCTTCCCTCAGACCCTCGTGGTGTGCGAGGCAGCGTGAGTTTTGCGAAGTAAGTGTGGGAGCCGATGAAACGCGGGATGTCCGCTTCCACCTAGAAGCATGCCGGCAATACTGGCGAGATGGCACCGGCACCACAGTCGGTACCGTTTCCAGGGAAGCCTGCACCGGCGCACTCGCCACGCCACTTCGCTAAGCTGTCCCCGACTACATCCATCGAGGACGGATCCCCACGCATGCGTCGCATCATCCCGTTTGCGCTGCCGCTGCTGCTGTTCGCGACACTCGCGCAGGCTGGCGTGCAACTGGTGGTGCGTGGCGTGGACGAACCGCTGCAGCAGGCGATCGGCGCATCGGTAGGGCTGTCGCAGTACGCGCGGCGCGACGTGAGCGACGCGCAAGTGCGCCGCCTGTACGCGCAGGCGCCTGCGCAGGCAAAGGCCGCACTGGAACCCTACGGCTATTACGACGCGGACATCACGGCGCAACTGCAGCAGGTCGGCAAGGACTGGAAGGTGACGCTGGACGTGCGCCCTGGCGAGCCGGTGAAGGTCGCTTCGGTGGATGTGCAACTGGATGCCGAAGCGCTCGCGCTGCCTTCGATCCGCCGCGCCCGCAGTGCCTTGACCCGCATGCGCGGCAGGCAACTGGACGATGCCAGCTACGACGCCGCACGCGATGCATTGTCGGCGACGCTCACCGCAAGCGGCTTCCTCGATGCGAGGCTGACGACGCATCGCGTGGAAGTGAACACGGCGCAACACACGGCGGCGATCCGGCTCGCATGGCAGGTCGGTCGACGCTATCGCTACGGCGCGGTGCACTTCGTAGGGTCGCAGTTCAAGGATGGCTTCCTCGAGCGCTACGTGCCGTTCAAGCCGGGCGACTATTTCGACCAGAGCCAGCTGCTGCAGTTGCAGCAGGCATTGAACGGTGCGGACTACTTCGCCGTGGTCAACGTGCTGCCGCAGGTCGACGAGAAGGCCGACGGCAAGGTCGACGTCAAGGTCGAGCTGGCGCCGGCGAAGCGTACGATCTACACCGGCGGCCCGTTCATCGGCACCGACACCGGCTTCGGTGTGCGCGGCGGACTGGAGCGGCGCTGGGTGAACCGCAGCGGCGACAAATGGAAGAACGAACTGGTACTGGCGCAACGGCTGAAAACGCTGTCCACGCTGTATTCCATACCGTTGCCCGGCGACAACCAGCGCAGCCTCGACTTCGGCGCCAACTACCGCGACGCGAACACCGACACTTCGCAATCGCGCACGCTGGAGCTGGTCGCCAACGAAACGCAGCTCTGGCACGGCTGGACGCGCACCGTGGGCCTGCATGCGCTGTCCGGCACCTTCACCGTGGGCAAGCGCAGCGACGAACCGGACGATACGCCTGGCATCGAGCACGGCAGCAGCACGCTGGTGTTCGCCGAGGCATCGCTGTCGCGCAAACAGGCGGACAACTACGATTTCGTGCACGACGGCTGGTCGCTGAATTTCGCGGCGCGCAGCACCGCGGGTGACCTGCTCTCCTCGGCCAGCTTCAGCCAGCTCACCGCGGATGCGAAATGGATACATGCGTTCGGTGCGAAAAAGCGCAACCGCCTGATCCTGCGCGGCAGCGCCGGCAAGACCTGGACCGACGACTTCTCCGCGCTGCCGCCGCAGTTGCGTTTCTTCGCTGGCGGCGATCGCTCGGTGCGCGGTTATGGCTTCCAGTCGATTGGCCCCGAAAACAGCTACGGCCGGGTGCTCGGCGGCAGCAACCTGTTCGTCGCCAGCGCGGAGGTGGAGCACTACTTCACCCGCAACTGGGGTATCGCCACTTTCCTCGACGCCGGCAACGCCTTCGACGCCGTGGATTTCCAGCCCAAGCTCGGCACCGGCATCGGTGTGCGCTGGCGTTCGCCCGTAGGCATGGTCCGGGTGGACCTCGGCACGCCCATCGACAATTCGCAGCGCCATGGCGTGGTGTTGCACCTGGTGATCGGGCCGGACCTGTGAGCAGTCGCCTGCAGCGACTGCTCACAGGCGATCCATGGATGGGTCGCACGCGTATCGGCCACAAAGTGGACGATGCGCGGTGCCGGGTCTGCGCAACGGACTCGGCGAGTCGAAGACGGGCAGGACAGCCCGGCTTCGACATAGGCAAAGGGCCTGGCCCTGCAACGCGCAAATGCACGGCGACCGAAACAAACCAGAGGCAGCAGACAACATCATGAAGTGGCTGAAGCGCCTCGCCATCGCCTTCGCGATCCTGCTGGCAGTGATTGCAGCCACGCTGTGGTGGCTGTTGGATACCGGCGCCGGGCTGCGCTTCGCCCTGGCACGCGCGCAATCCGCCACGCATGGCGCGCTGCAGTGGAAGCACGCGCAAGGCCGCTTGATCGGTCCGCTGCAACTCGACGGGCTGCGCTACGACGACGGCCAGGGCACGCGCATCGACGCGGCACACGCACGCCTCGACCTGCGCTTCTGGGCATTGCTGGCGGCCCGCGTACACGTGCGCGATCTCGACCTCGAAGACGTGACGGTGTCGCTGCCGAAAAGCAGCGACACGAGCGAAAGCTCCGGCAGCTTCTCGCTGCAGCCGCCGATCGACCTGCTGCTGGATCGCACGCATGTCGGCGCGGTGCATGTAAGCCGGGGCGGCCATCCCGTGTTCGCCTCCGACAGCCTCGACCTCGCCGGCCGCTGGACGCATGCAGGCATCGCCATCAACACGCTGAAACTGCGCGCGCCGGACGGCGTTGTCGATCTCCAGGGCCAGTTGGCCCTCGCCCGCGGACAACGCGGCAACGGCCATGCCGACTTCGCGTGGCAACTGGGCGCTACCCGCTACGCCGGCCAGCTGGTCGCCAGCAGCGACGGCAGGCAGGCGCAGCTCGACTTGCAACTCGCGCAACCCATGGCGGCACACCTGCAACTGGGTTTGAGCCAGGACACCCAGTACGCATGGAAGGCAACGCTCGATGCGCCACGCTTCGATCCCAAGCCGCTGCTCGGCGACGGCCCATTGGCATCCGTGGCGATGGCCGTGCACGGCCAGGGCGACCGCCATGGCGGCGAACTCACCGGCACGCTGGATCTGAACCAGTACCGTCTCCTGTTGCAACCGTTGCGCGCCAGCCTCAGCGGCGACGGCAACACGCTGGAGCTGCAGCAGCTCACACTGGCTTCGCCGCAGATCAAGGGAACACTGGCAGCCAACGGCAAACTGCGACTGGACGCGAAGCCCTTGGGTGGCCAGTTGGCGATCCAATGGAGCGACCTGCAATTGCCCGCCGAACTGGTTGGCCAGCCCTTGGCAAGCGCGGGCAAGCTCGATGCATACGGCAATGCAGAAAATTTCCATGCGGCCGGCGATCTCACTGTCGGGCCGCCCGGCAAGCCCGCGCACTTAGTGTTGAACATCGACGGCACGCCGCAGGCCATCGCCCTGCACCCGCTCACCCTGCAACAGGCGCAGGGCCAGTTGCAGGCTCAAGGCAGGTTGCAACTGCAACCCGTGCTCGGCTGGCAACTCGACGCCAAGGCCAGCCGCATCGATCCCGGCCAGTTGTTCGCCGGATGGAACGGCGCGCTGGATTTCGCAATCGCCAGCCAGGGAACGCTGGCGAAAGCCGGACCCGATGCCACACTGGAGCTCAAGCAACTCGCCGGACGCTTGCGCGACCGCAGCCTCGGCGGCGAGGGAAAACTGCATCTGTCGCCGGACCAAGTGATCGACGGCAAATTGAAGCTGTCCTCCGGCGGCAGCACGGTGCAGATCGACGCCAAACCCGGCGTGGGCAACAACGCCGAGCTCACGCTCGCCATCGCCTCGCTGGCCGACTGGCTGCCCGATGCCGGCGGCCGCCTGGATGGCCGGCTCTCCATCCGCGGCCTGCTGCCGAAACTTTCCGTCAACGGTCACTTGAACGGCAACGCGCTGGCATGGCAGCAGCAGCGCGTGGATACGTTGCAACTGATCGTCGGCATTCCCGACATCAGCCATCCCGCGGGAAAGCTGGAACTCACCATGGGCGGCACGCACGCCGGCGGACTGGTGTTCCAGCGTATCCACCTGCTCGCCGAGGGTAGCCAGAGCGACCACCGGTTGACGCTGGAGGCGCACGGCAGCCAGGTTTCCGGTGCGCTGGCACTACATGGGGCGCTGAAGAACGACGGATGGAGCGGTACGCTGTCCACGCTGAACCTCGATCCGCAAGGCCTGCCCGGCTGGCGCCTGCAGAACGCCAGCCAGTTGGCCTGGCGCGACGGCGCCTTCAGCCTGTCCGAACTGTGCCTCACGGCGGGCGACCCGCAGCTGTGCGCCAGCGCAAAGCAGGACAAGGCCGGCAACCTCGACGCCAGCTACCGGCTGCGCGCGTTGCCGCTTGCGCTGCTGCTCAATGCCGCAGGCGAATCCGATTTGCCGGTGCGCGTGGACGGAAGCCTGCAGGGCGACGGTCAAGTGCACCGCAATGCGGCCGGCGCATTCAGCGGCCACGCCAACATCGGCTCCAGCAGCGGCAGCATCACCTACACCGAGCATGCCGACGCGCCGTTGCTGAGCTATGACAGCTTCGCGCTGAACGTCGAACTCGACCCGCACAGCCAGCGCTTCACCCTGCAGGCAGGACTCGACCACGGCGGACGCCTGGACGGCCAAATGAATTTGAGCGGCAAGCAACAAGCACTGGCCGGACAGATCGACCTGCGTCTTAACAGCCTTGCCTTCATCGAACTGTTCAGCGACGCGCTGGCGAACGTGCATGGCCGGGCCAGCGGCAGCTTCCATCTCGGCGGCACGCTGACGCAGCCGGCCATCGACGGCAATGCCACGCTCGACGACTTCGCCGCCGAGGTTCCCGCAGCAGGGCTGAAGCTTGCGCAAGGGCGGCTGACGGCAAGCGCCATCGACGCGCGCGGCCTGCGCGTGGATGGCAGTGTGCAGTCCGGTGCAGGGACGTTGACGGTAAGCGGCGTGGTGGGCCTGGGGGGCGACGTCTCCACCGACATCGCGATCAAGGGCAGCCAGTTCACCGCCGCCGACATCCCCGCCGCCAAGGTCGCGATCGCGCCCGACCTGCGCCTGCAGCGCAATGCGCAAGGGCTGGACCTCAACGGTGCAGTGTTGCTGGACAGCGCCGACGTGAATCTCGACAAGCTGCCCGGTGCGGGTGCGAGCAAGGCTTCGCCCGACGTGGTGGTGGTCGATCGCCCGCAGCCCGAGCCGGGCGCATCGCTGCCGTTCACCGCCACGGTGAAAGTGGACCTGGGCAACAAGACCCATCTCGCCGGCATGGGCCTGGACGGCCGCCTCCGCGGCGTACTCACGGTGAGCGAGCGTCCTGGCCGCACCACCACCGGCCAGGGCCAGGTCACCGTGAGCGGCACGTACAAGGCCTACGGCCAGAACCTGGCGATCCAGAGCGGCAAGCTGCTGTTCGCCAGCACCCCCATCGACAACCCGGGCCTGGACATCCGGGCGAGCCGCAAGCTCAATCCCAATGCCACCATCGACGAAGGCCAGGAAGTGGGGCTGCAGATTTCCGGCACCGCGCAACGCCCCGTGCTCACCGTGTTCTCCAATCCGCTGATGGAGCAGTCCGACGCACTCTCCTATCTCGTCACCGGCAAGCCGCTGTCGCAGGTGAAAGGCGGCGAGGGCGACATGCTGAGCGCCGCCGCGCAGGCGCTGGGTTCGGCGGCGGGCAACCTGCTGGCCAAGAGCATCGGTTCGAAGATCGGCGTGGACGACATCGGCGTCTCCAACAACGAGGCGCTGGGCGGCAACTCCGCCTTCACCGTGGGCAAGTACCTGTCGCCACGGCTTTACCTGAGTTACGGCGTAGGTCTTTTCGAATCCGGCCAGGTCGTCACGCTACGCTACCGGCTCAACCATCGCTGGAATTTCGAGGCGCAAAGCGCCACCGACTTCAGTCGCGCCAGCTTCAACTACCGGTACGAACGCTGAACGTGTTCGCAAGAAAGTCCGCAACACCGTCCTTTTTGCGGAATCGCGCATGACCGGCGCATCGCACGTAACGAATACCGTACGACACGCATGGCAATAATCACCGCACCGCTTCTGTTCCATCGTCATCCCCATGGAGTGTTTCCGATGATCGACCGAACCTTCCCCCGCAACGCCGCCTGCACGCTGCTCTGCGCCGGCGTCGTGATGCTGGCCGGCTGCAACAAGGCCGCCGATTCGCAAGCCGCGAACCCAGCCGCCGCGGGCACCGCACCCGCATCCGCCGGCACCAGCGCACAACAGCCCGCGCCGTACACGCCTCCCTCGGCCGACCAGCTCTATCAAATGGTGGCGCCAATCGCCCTGTTCCCCGACAAGCTGGTAGCGCAAGTGCTGGCCGGCTCGACGTATCCCGACCAGATCACGGCCGCCGACAACATGCTGCAGCAGCATCCGAACCTCACCGGCAGCCAGTTGGCCGATGAGGTGAATCCGCAGCCGTGGGACCCCAGCGTGAAGGGCCTGACGCAATTCCCCAACGTGCTGGACCAGATGGCGCAGAACATCCCGTGGACGACCGCGCTGGGCGAGGCCTACGTCAATGACCCGTCCGACGTGATGAACGCCATCCAGGTGATGCGCCAGCGCGCGCAGCACAATGGCAGCCTGCGCAGCTCGGCGCAGATGCAGGTGGTCAGCCAGCCCTCGACCGCGCCGGCAGACGAACAACAAGTGGCGTATGAAGGCGACGCACAGCCCGTGTATGCCGGCCCCGCCGAGGTGCCGCCGCCGCCGCAGACCATCGAGATCCTGCCCGCGCAGCCCGATACGGTGTACGTGCCGCAATACGACCCGGAAACCGTATACGGCGAGCCGATGGCGCCCTACCCCGGCTACACCTATGCCCAGCCCGCCGGTTACAGCACCGGCCAGATCGTGGCGACGGGCGCCATCGCCTTCGGCGTCGGCATCGTGGTTGGAGCATTGTTCGAACACCACCACGACAACCAGGGCGGTCCCGGCCCGAATCCAGGCTGGGGCTGGAACAGTTGGGGCATGAACTGGGGCAGACATGGCGGCGGCCCGGAAGGCCAGGGCGGCGGCTGGCAGCGTCCGGCGGTGGTGCACAACAACACCGTCTATGTCTCGCGCTCCACGACGGTGGTCAACCGCTATGTCACCAACAACATCAACAACAGCCGCACGATCAACAACGTTACGAACAACACCCGCTACGTCAATACGACGAACAGCGGCAACAACCGTTACATCGGCAACGGCGCGAACAACGAACGCGCGCCAGCAGCGGCTGCGCAGAAACCCGCCATGCAGGCCATGACCATGCCGCACTTCGGCACGCCGGTACGCGGCGCCGAACCTGCGCGTTTCCAGCAGGCACACGCCGGCGCTCCCGCTCAGCCGGTGCCGCACGCTGCAGAAGCGCCGCGGGCCGTCGAAGCCCGGCGCGCTACCGCAGGATCGCGTCCTTTCGAAGCGCCGCGGGCTGCCGCGGCACCGCGTCCCGTCGAGGCTCCGCATGCGGTGGCAGCGCCGCGTCCCGCCGAGGCACCCCGTGCTGCCGAGGTGGTGCATAGCGTCGAAGCGCCGCATGAAGCAGCGCGCCCCGAAGCCACGCACACGGCGCCCCCGCGCCCCGAGCCCACCCACGCCACCGCACCGCGACCGGTGGAGATGGAACGTGCACCGCAACCTCCCGCGCCGCGCCCGGAAGCCAGGCCCCAGCCGGCACCCAGCCCGGCTGCCCATCCGGCGCCGGCTGAACAGCATCAGGCTGCCAAGCCCGCACACGCCCCACCGAAGAAACAGGACAACAACCAGCACTGACGGCGAGGCACGCCGGGAGCGCGCAAGAGCGCGCTCCCGGTCTTCCGGCACCTGCAACACCACCCGCTTGGCGCTATCGTGCCCGTCTCCCAAGACAGCGAGGTGGCACCCATGCAAAGCACTCGATGGATCCTGGCAACGGCGATCGCCGCCGCGCTTTGCGGCATGCCAGCCCTTGCCGCCGTGCCTGTCGCACACGGCCCCGACATCGGCATCGACCTCGCCGGCATCGACCACTCCGTACAGCCGGGCGACGAATTCTTCGACTACGCGAACGGCAATTGGCTGAAGACCGCGCAGATCCCCGCCGACCGCTCCAGCACCGGCACCTTCCTCAAGATCTTCGAGCTGACCGAGCAGCACACCGCCGACCTCATCAAGAACGCCGGCGCCAGCCATCCCGCCGCGGGCAGCAACGCACGCAGGATCGCCGACTACTACGCCGCCTACATGGACGAGGCCGCGATCGAGCAGCATGGCCTCGCGCCGCTGAAGACCGAACTGTCCGCCATCGACGCCATCGCCTCGAAGGACGACCTCGCCCGCGTGCTCGGCAGCCGCCTGCGCGCCGACGTGGATCCGGTCAACGCCACCAACTTCCATACCGAGAACCTGTTCGGCCTGTTCGTGACGCAGGGGCTGGAAGATCCCTCGCACACCGTCGCGTATCTGCTGCAGGGCGGCGTGGCCATGCCCAGCCGGGACTACTACCTCGCCGACGATTCAAACATGGCGGCGTTCCGCAGCCAGTACCACACCTACGTGGTCGCGCTGTTCAAGCAGGCCGGCATCGCCGACGCGGAGGCCAAGGCCGCCACGGTGATCGACCTGGAAACCAAGATCGCCAAGGCGCAGGAAAGCCTGGTCGACAGCCAGGACGTGCACAAGGCGAACAACCTGTGGAGCACGACCGACTTCGCGCAGAAGGCACCCGGCCTGGACTGGGCCAGCTACTTCAAGGCCGCCGGCCTCGGCAGCCAGAAGCAGATCGACGCATGGCAGCCCGGCGCCATCACCCGCCTCGCCGCACTGGTCGGCAGCGAACCGCTGGACGCATGGAAGACCCTGCTCACCTTCCACACGCTGGACGGCGCCGCGCCCTTGCTGCCCAAGGCCTACGCCGACCTCCATTTCGGTTTCTATGGCCACACCTTGCAGGGCACGCCCCAGCAACAGCCGCGCTGGAAGCTCGCGGTGGGCGCCACCAACACCGATCTCGGCGATGCGGTGGGCCAGCTCTACGTGCAGAAATATTTCCCCGCCTCCTCCAAGGCCGAAGTGCAGCAACTGGTGAAGAACCTGATCGCCGCCTTCAACGAACGCCTCGACACGCTGAGCTGGATGACCCCGGGTACCCGCGCCAAGGCGAAGGAGAAACTGGTCACGTTGAAAGTGGGCGTGGGCTATCCCGAGCACTGGCGCGACTACGGCAGCATGCAGGTCAGCGCCGACGATCCACTGGGCAACCACCTGCGTGCGGAAAAACACGAATACGAACACCAGCTGGCGAAGCTCGGCAAGCCGGTGGACCGCGGCGAATGGTGGATGACGCCGCAGACGGTGAACGCAGTGAACCTGCCGCTGCAGAACGCGCTGAACTTCCCCGCCGCGATCCTGCAGGCACCGTTCTTCGACCCGAAGGCCGACGCCGCTGCCAATTACGGCGCCATCGGCGCCATCATCGGCCACGAGATCAGCCATAGCTTCGACAACACCGGCGCCGACTTCGACGCGCAGGGCAAGATGGAAAACTGGTGGACTCCCGCCGACGAGGCACACTTCAAGAGCGCCACCGAGCAGTTGGCCAAGCAGTTCGACCAGTACGAGGCGCTGCCCGGCCTGCATGTCAACGGCGAGCAGACGCTGGGCGAAGACATCGCCGACGTTTCCGGCCTCACCATCGCGTACCTCGCGTACCACAAGTCGCTGGGCGGCAAGCCTGCGCCGACAATCGACGGCCTGAGCGGCGACCAGCGCTTCTTCCTGGCCTTCGGGCAGGCCTGGCGCTCGAAGATACGCGACGCCGCCCAGCGCCAGCGCCTCAGCATCGACGTGCACGCGCCCGCGCAGTTCCGCGCGCTCACCGTACGCAACCTCGATGCGTGGTACCCGGCGTTCAACGTGAACCCCGGCCAGAAGCTCTATCTTGCGCCGGACCAGCGGGTGAAGATCTGGTAAGCGCCACTGCCGTAGGAAACCTTGAAAAGCCGCGCCCGAAAAGGCGCGGTTTTTTTCCATAATGGCGGCCATGAACAACACCAAGCCAACCCCTCCCGCACTGCGCAAGCTGCTGGACGACGCCCGGCAGGCCCGTGCCCGCGGAGACCATGCGCAAGCCGGCCAACTCGCCGCGCACGCCACGCAAGTGGATGCCAACTGCGCCGAAGCGCACTACCTCGCCGGCCGCATTTGCCTCGACACCAGGCAACAGGGTCGTGCACTGGAGCATCTGAACCGCGCCGTGGCCATCGAAACCGAGAACGCCGAATACACCACGTATTTCGCGCTTGCGCTGGCGATTTCGTGCCGCTATGGCCAAGCCCTGCAGGTCGCCAACATCGCCTACGCGCTGACGCCGGCCGACCCGCTGACACTGGATGTGCTGGGCGGCGTCTACATGCAGTGCAATGCGTTCGAGCGCGCCAATGCGATGTTCCGTCGCGCGACGGCCGCGCTGCCGGATCACGCCGTCGTCCGCTTCAATGCCGCCGTGACCGCCACCTTCACCGGCAACCTCGCCGCCGCCGAAACGCACTTCGGCACTTGCGTAGCCTTGCAGCCGACGTACTGGCCGGCCTACGGGCTGCGATCGCGCCTGTACCGGCAAACGCCGGACCGCAACCACGTCGAAGCTCTGCGCACGCTGCTGACCGAACATGCCGGCGATGTCGATGCGCAAATCCACCTGCACAGCGCGCTGGCCAAGGAGTGTGAAGATCTCGGCGACTATGCCGCCTCCTTCGAGCACATGCGGCTGGGCAAGGCCGCCGCGCGCACGCGCGTGGACTACCAACCCCAGCGGGATCGCGCGATGGTCGACGCGCTGATCGCGGCGTTCCCCGGCACGGTGGACAGCGGCAGCGGCTACGGCAGCGACGAACCCATCTTCGTCGTGGGCATGCCGCGCTCCGGCACCACGCTGGTGGAGCGCATCCTGTCCAGTCATCCGGATGTGCATTCCGCCGGCGAACTGATGGACTTCGGCACGCAGCTCTGCCGCCTGGCGCCTGCCGGCGCACCGGCAAGGCTGTGCCCGGAACTGATCGCGCAATCGCACCGGTACGACTGGCACCAGCTCGGCCTGCGCTACGTGGACGCCACCCGCCCGCAGACCGCGCTCAAGCCGCGCTTCATCGACAAGCTGCCGCACAACTTCCTCAACCTCGGCCTGATCGCCAAGGCGCTGCCGAAAGCGAAGATCATCTGCCTGCGCCGCCATCCGCTCGACACCTGCCTCAGCAACTTCCGCGAAGCCTTCGCGGAAAACTCCGCCTTCCACGGCTACAGCTTCGACCTGCTCGACATCGGTCGCTTCTACATCCAGTTCGACCGAATGATGGCTCACTGGAACACCGTGCTGCCCGGTCGCATTCTGCAGGTGGACTACGAAACCCTGGTGGCCGAACAGGAAGCCACCACCCGCAAGCTGCTCGCACACTGCGACCTGGAATGGCACGACGCCTGCCTGGCCTTCCAGAACAATCCTTCCGCCGTGGCCACCGCCAGCACCGCGCAGGTCCGCGAGGGCATGCACCGCCGCGCCGTAGGTCGCTGGGAAAAATTCCGGCCCTGGCTGGGGGAACTGGATGCATTGCTGCGGGAAGGCGGGATCGACACTTCGGCGGCATGAGGTCGCGCAGAAGTTTCCATGTCGTTCTCGCAAGTGACAAAGCGGTTTCGTGCGCCCCAAGAAAAGCAGCGCGCTCCTGCGTGCAGAAGCAAACGGCCAAAGCAGAGCGTGGCGGTTGCCTGTCATTCCGGCGAAGGCCGGAATCCAGTTGCGACGAGCTATACGGCTGCTGGATCCCGGCCTTCGCCGGGATGACGAGCGTGACGTCCCCGATTTCGCGTGTGCCCCAGCTCCCGGATACGGCGCGGCATGGCGGCGGCGGCGGTCGTGTCGCGCGATGCAGTTCCAACATCCTCGAAACAGCAGGCTTGTAATCCCGGCGGATTGAGCAAGGCCGCTCTTTGGGCCACCTTCCTTTGGGCCAGCAAAGAAAGGGACTCGGGCGCCGGCAGGCAATCGAAAGGCCTCCGCAGGCGAGCCCGATCGCGGAAACGAACGGTCGTCGCCAGAACCACCCTCTCCCCCACTCCTCCCCGCAGGCCCGAGAGGGAGAAAATGCGCAGCTCACCGCGACTTGCGCCACAAACTCACGCGCCGATCCATACCGACCTGCTCCCAGCCGAACCGCCGCGCGATCCAACGCAGCGAAGCCTCGGAATGAAATCCCACATGCGTAGGATCACGGTGGTAATGCCAGCGCGCAAACCCCGCCATCGCCGGACGCAATTCGGTCATCAGGCCGAGCAAGCCGCCAGTCACGAGCATCGCGTCGATGCATGCAAGATCGCGCAAGGGGGCATGCATGTGCTCCAGCACTTCAGTGCAGGTGACGAAGTCGTAGCGCGCGGCCAGCGGCATCTCATCGGGAGCGAAGAACGGGTCATAGCCGACTGTCGGGAAACCCGCTTCGCTCAGCATCGTGGCGAGCGCCGGCGCCGCACCGCAACCATAATCGAGACCATGCGCGCCAGGCGCGAGACGTACCATCAACGGTCCGGCAAGTTGCGCGAGGAAACGGCGATAGCCCGGATCGTCGACGCGGTTGTCGTGTGTGCCGTAATAGGCACGCTCGGCCACGGCGTCCAGCCATGTCGCCGGGTCGCGGCTGACCAGATCGCACGACGCACAATGGCGGTAGATACCGGTGGTTTCGCGCCACGACGCGCCGGACGAATCGCCGCACAGCGGGCACGCCACCACGGCGTCAGCGGATGCCGAGCCCATCGATGCCGGTCGTTTCGACAGCGAAGCCGGCCAGCTCCGCGAAACGGCGACCGCGCTCGGCATAGTCCTTGAACTGGTCGAAGCTGGGCGCGCCCGGCGACAGCAGCACCACGCCATCCGCCGGCGTGACAGTGCGTGCCATCGCCACCGCGTCGGCGAAATCCTCGGCCTCGCCCAGCGGTACCGTGGCCTTGGCCGTACGCAGCGCCAACGCGATGCGCGGTCCGTTGGCCCCCTGCGTCACGATGCGCAGGTCGGTGCGATCCTTGGCGGCACGCACGAAGTCCGACCAGTCCAGCCCGCGATCATGCCCGCCCACGACCACCGTGACCTCGCGTCCGGCCAGGCTGTCCAGCGCAGCCAGCGTGGCCAGCGGCGTGGTGCTGATGGAATCGTTGATCCACGCCAGGCCGTCGCGGATGCCGAGCGGTTGCAGGCGATGCGGCAGCGGGCGGAAATCCGCCAATGCCGGCGCGGCCTTGATCGCGTCGTAGCCCAGCGCTTCCAGCGCAGCCAGCGCCGCGCAGGCGTTGAGCGCGTTGTGCAGGCCGGGCGCAGCCATCGCGTGGATGTCGAACACGGCCTGTTCGCCACGGCGGATCGCAGCATCGGCCACATGCCAGCCCTCGGGCGTGCCGAACACGAGGCGATGCGGATGCGTGGCGGTGCGCTCCAGCAAGTACGCCTGCTGCCCGTTGACCAGCAGGGTACGCGACACATCCGCGAGCTTGAGCTTGTCGGCCACGTAGCGCTCGCGCGAACCGTGCCAGTCGAGGTGTTCCTCGTACAGGCTGGTGACCACGCCCAGCTCCAGCGCACCCGCTTCTCCGGTCTGGAAACTGGAAAGTTCGACGGCCCACAAGTCGGCGGACTGGCCTTGCAGCTCCAGCAAGGGCAGGCCGATGTTGCCGGCCAGCGCGGTGCGCACATCCAGGGCACGCGCGAGATGCGCGATGAAGGCGGTGGTGGTGCTCTTGCCCTTGGTGCCGGTCACCGCGATCACGCGTGCGTCCGCGTTCTCCGCGAACCAGAGCGCAGTGCCCGAGGTGAACGCGGTGCCTTGTGCCTGCGCGGTGGTCACCGCAGGCTTGTAGACGGAGATGCCCGGCGACTTCACCACCACGTCGTAGGCGCACAGAGCTACCGAGCCCGGCTCCTGGCCATAGACGGTAAGCGCGGCGTCGAATGCGCGCGCCGCATCGGCCTCATCCTCGCTGCAATACAGCGCCAACGGCAGCTGCGGCAGTTGCGCATGGATGGCGCGGATCGCGGCCCGGCCCTCGCGGCCGAAACCCCACACCGCGACGCGCTTGCCCGCCAGGTCGGCGATGCGCATCAGGCGATGGCCTTCAACGCGGCCTGCAGGCGCTCTGGCACGCGATGTTCGGAGGAGGGTTCGAGCCATGGCTCCAGCGCGAGTTGCGCCACCTCGAGCTGCGGCAGGATTTCGCTGCTGAAACGCGCCACCAGCGCGTCCTCCTGCCACTCCGGCCGCTGGCTCAGCGCATACATGGCCGCGCGCGCCTCGGCGCCCTCGCCCACGCATTCGAACGGCTTGTGGTCCTGGTATTCCAGCAGGGCGTCGAACCCCGCTGCCTGCGTCTCGTCGTCGAGCAGGTTGCGCCCGAAGATCGCGAGCAGGCGAGGCTTGGGCAGGAACGGCGCCAGTGCGAGAAACACGAAATGGCACTTCGGGCACTGCCCGCACCAGCGGTCCGCCGGCTTGGGACCGAGGATCTTGAAGTTGCGGTTGCAGCTGGAGAAGGCGTCGAAATACGGCGTGAGCTTTGCGAACGCACGCGTGATCGCCAGTTCGGAGTACGGGCGCAGCAGCGAGCAATAGTCGAGGTCGGCGGCCACGTGCGTGTGCAACCAGTCGCCCAGCAGCTGTTCGAAGGCGTAGCCCTTGCTCCACTGGTGGTTCACCTGCTGGCCTTCGTATTCCAGCGTCGCGGCGGAGGCGGAGCGTTCGTTGGCGAAAGCGATGGAGTCGAAGCCATAGAGGATGGCGGCCACGGCGAGGATGACCGAGTTCACCGCGGTCACCGGGATGTGGCCGTTCCACGCACCGCGCTGGTTGAGCTCGAACAGCGCCGGCGCCAGCTCGCGCTGAAGGTTGAGCATGGGCAGGCCGGTGCGCTCGGCGCAGGCGGCGATCAGCGCGGAGTTGCCGACCCACACCGCGGTGGCTTCACCGCCGATGGACTTGATGGCTTCCACCGCGACCAGGGAATCCTTGCCGCCGCCGATGGGAACCAGGGTGCGTTGCGGCAGGCCCAGGGCTTTCGCTTCAGGCCGGCTCACGCCACCACGTGGGATCGCCGGATCGGCTTCCGCACCAAGGCGCGGGAACACGATGCGCCCGCGCAGGTCCAGCCCGTTGCGATACGCAAACTCGGCCAGACCATGCAGGTAAAGCGCATCGAGCAGGTCGGCGGTGGCGTCGTCCAACGGACCGTCGGTCACCTCGATCTTCGGCGGCACGCCGGCCTTGTAGTAGCTGACGCCGGCGACCAGGTGCAGCAGTTTCAGTGCGGCATCGAATGCGGCCTTGCGCTCCACCGGCAGCGCGGGGGCATGCGGGAAGCGGATACGCTCCACCATGGGCTCGCCATCGTCGAAGGCATATGCCAGCTCGGCCACGCCGTCGGCGTAGCTTGCGTGCAGGAAGCGGAACACCTGGGTCAGGCGGGGATTGTGGATCGTCGTCATTCTCTCAAGTCTCCCGCGAGCCCTGCCCCCACTCCCCTCCGGGGAGAGGGTTGGGGTGAGGGACCGGGCTTGCCAAGGCCTCCAGACTCGCCTCAAGCACGCCCTCGATATTTGTCAGTACGTCATTGTCCCAGAAACGCAGCACGCGGTAGCCCATGGCTTCCAACTTGCGCGTGCGAGTTTCGTCATAAATCATCTGTTCGCCATGCTGGCTGCCGTCCAATTCCACGATCAGGCCTGCATCCGGACAGACGAAGTCGGCGATGTAACGATCCATTTCATGCTGGCGGCGGAATCTCCAGCCTTGCATCTGGCGGTTGCGCAGGTGGTGCCAGAGTTTTTGTTCGGCTTCGGTTTGGCCGACTCTCAGACGTCGTGCCCGATCCACGTGCAAGTGTTTCATCCTTGAAACCTCCGCTTCGTTGGATAGCTGCCTACGAGCACCCACCCCTCACTCCAACCCTCTCCCCAGAGGGGAGAGGGAGAAAGGCGGTCAATTATCCAGCACGACCTCTTCCGTTTCGCCGCGCAGGTTGTAGGGCGAGGACATCACTTTGCCGTACGCGCCGGTCTGGGCGATCAGGACCACGTCGCTTTCCCGTGGCTCGGGCAGGCGGCGGTCGCTGCCCAGCACGTCGCCGCTTTCGCAGATCGGGCCGACCACCTGGAACAGCGCGTCGGAGGGCTCGTCCAGGCGACTGAGGTTGACGATCTCGTGCCAGGCGTCGTACAGCGCGGGACGGATCAGGCTGTTCATGCCGGTGTCCACGCCGAGGTAGCGCCAGCTGCCCTTGCCCTTGGTCTGGGTGACGCGCGCCAGCAACACGCCGGCGTCGGCCACCAGGTAACGACCCGGCTCCATCCACAACTGGTAGTGCGGGTAGGCCGCCTTGACCTCGCGCAGCACCTTGTCCAGCGCGGCGATGTCCAGCTTCGCCTCGCCCGGGTGCGAGGGCACGCCCAGGCCGCCGCCGATGTTGAGGAAGGCGATGCTGCCGATGCGCTCGGCGAGGCTGGCCAGCTGGCTGTACACCTCGCCCCAGTGCTTCGCGTCGAGCACGCCCGAGCCGAGGTGCGCATGCAGGCCACGCACCACCACGCCATGCGCGTCGGCGTGGCGCAGGAAGACATCGAGCTGTTCGACGGGCAGGCCGAACTTGCTGCCGCTGCCGCCGGTGCGCACCTTCTCGTGGTGGCCGAGGCCGCGCCCTAGGTCCACGCGCAACACGATCTCGCGGCCGCGGAACAGCTCGCCCCAGTATTCCACCGGGTGCAGTGCATCCAGCGTGATCGTGGCGCGTGTAGCCAGGCCGCGCTCGAAATCCGCACGCGAGGCGAAGTTGGGCGTGAACAGCAGCAGCACGTCCGCAGGCACCGCCGCCGACACCGATTCCAGTTCACCCGGCGACACGCATTCGAAGGCGAAACCCTCCGCGGCCAATACGCGCAGGATCGCCGGGTGCGTGTTCGCCTTCACCGCGTAGTGCAGGCGATCCACCGCTGCCAAGGTTTTCAGCTCGCGCGCCTGCTGGCGCACCGTTGGCAGGTGGTAGACGTAGCGCGGCGTGGCCTCGGCGGCGATATCGAGCAGCCGGCTGCGTTCGGCCGGCTCGCGCCACCACGCGTGCGCAACCGCCGCCTCGCCGCTGCCGTACAGCTGCTGCCAGCTCGGGCCGAACAGCACGCTGTCGTCGGTACGCAGCGCGCCGGCAGTGATCAGCAGCTCGTGCAGGTGCGGCAGCAGGTCGTCCACCACGTCCTCGTCCACCACGAAGGTGAGGTTGAGGTTGTTGGACGACTGCGAGATCAGGTGCACGCGCAGCTGGTCGAACTCGGCCAGCACACTGGACAGCGTGTGCAGCATCGAGCGCATGCCGCGGCCGACCAGGGTGATCGCCGCGCAGGGTGCGATCACCTTGACCCGGCACACCTTGGCGAGGTCGCCGGCCAGCGCGGCGATCGCGTCGGAATCGAGCAGGTTCTCGGTGGGGTCCAGCGACACGGTGACGTTGGTCTCGGCCGAGCCGATCAGGTCCACCGAGAGACCGTGTTGCTTGAACTGCGCGAACACGTCGGCAAGGAAACCGACCTGCTGCCACATGCCCACCGATTCCATCGACACCAGGGTGATGCCCTTGCGCGCGCTGATCGCCTTCACCGAGGGCGCGTGCTCGCGCACCTGCGGGCCGATCACCGTGCCTTCCAGCTCGGGGCGGTTGGTGTCCTTCACCAGCAGCGGCACGCGCGGCTCGCGCAGCGGCGAGAGGCAGCGCGGGTGCAGCACCTTGGCACCGGTGGAGGCGATTTCCTGCGCCTCCTCGTAGTCCAGCTTCTGCAGCAGGCGCGCGCCCGGCACCTGGCGCGGGTTGGCGGTGAACATGCCCGCCACGTCGGTCCAGATCTCCACGCGCGCCGCCTTCAGCAGCGCGCCGAAGTACGAGGCCGAGGTGTCCGAGCCGCCTCGGCCGAGCAGCACGGTGCGCCCTTCGCTCTCGCGCGCGATGAAGCCCTGCGTGATGAACACCTCGCCCTGCGCGGCGAGGCGCGCGTTCAGGGCCGGATCGGGCTTGGCCTCGACCATCGCGGAAAGCAGCTTGGTGCGCTCGTTCTGGTTGGGCAGCGCAATGGCGGCAAGGCAATCGCGCGCGTCCACCCACTGCGTGGGCAAGCTGCTGTGGCTGAGAAAAGCTGCGCCCAGCGCGCTGGACATCAGCTCGCCGTGCGCCTGCACCAAGGCTGCCCAGGCCAGTTCGCCCAGTCGCGACGGGCCTTCCGCCGCCAATGCGGCCAGCTCGTCCAGGCGCGCGCCCAGCGTGGCCGGCAGCTGGAGCTGCATATGGCCGAGCAGGTCGTAGTGGCGTTGCGCGATGGCGCCGGCCGCCGCCTTGCGTTTGCCCTGGTCGCCCTCGCCGCACAGCTGTTTCAGCGCGTCGGTGATGCCGGTGAGCGCGGATACGACCACCAGCACGCGCGCGCCTTCTGCGCGGCGGCTGGCGACCAGCTCACGGATGTTCTGCCAGCGCGGCAGGGTGGCGACACTGGTGCCGCCGAACTTCATCACGATCCAGGGGGCGTCCGCAGGCAGCGGCGCAGGGGCGTTGGGGTTCACGGGTCTCTTGGGTGGTGGCTGGGGAAATGATCCGCCCAGTGTTGCGCTGCGGCAACACGATTGCAACCGTCGATTCATCCAATACCATTTGGACGTCCAGACGTCCACTTGACGGAACCAAGGGCGCCCTGTCGCAGCGCTGCTAGACTGCGCGCTGCCGACCAGGAACCCGCCAGCGCATGACTGCCGCGCCTTTCGCCCTGTCCACGATGTTGCGGGCACTGCCCGAGGCCATGGCGGCGATGCTGGCCGCCCTGCTCACCATGGCCTGCGCCCAATGGCTCGCACCCGGCCCTGGCAGCGCGGTGCTGGCGGTGGTGCTGAGCCTGTCGCTGGCGCGCAGCCGGCTCGACCGCGACCACCGCGGCCAACTGGAAGCGGCCATCGCCCTGCCCGTGGTAGGCCTCGCCGCGACCGGCGTCGGCTGGTTGCTTCTGCACGCACCGTGGATCGGCGCCACGGCGTTCACCGTGGGCATGGCGTCGTCGGTGTGGCTGCGCCAGTTCGGCGAGCTGGCGCGGCGTGCCAGCCGGCTGGTCGCCTTGCCCTTCGTGACCGTGCTCACCGTGCCGCACCTGTCCGGGGCGCAGCGCGGGCCGTTGCCCGCCGCGCTGGTTCCGATCCTGGTGGCACTGCTGGCGCTGGCCTGGGTGTCCTTGCTCGACGCGCTGGGCCAGCGCATGGGTTGGCTGGTCGATGAGCGCAAGCACCACGTTGCCGCACCGACGCGCGCCCCGGCCAGCCAGGCGCGACTTTCGGCCACCACGCGCATGGCCTTGCAGATGGCGGTGGCGCTGGCGCTCGCCTTCGCCGTTGGCCACCTGGGTTTCGGCGAACACTGGCCATGGGTGGTGCTGACCGCCTTCATCGTGCACAGCGGCAACCGCGGCCGGCTGGAGGTGGCGTACAAAAGCCTGCTGCGGCTGGCGGGTGCGGCAGGCGGCTGCGTTGCAGCAGCCCTGCTCGCCGCACCGGCCGATGCGCACGGCAGCGTCGCGTTGATCCTGCTCGCGCTGTTCCTCGGCACCTGGCTGCGCCAGCTCAACTATGCCTGGTGGGCGCTGTTCGTCACCGTGGCGCTGGCGCTGTTGCAGAACTACGCCGGATTACCCGCGGCATCGGCGATGACACTGCGCCTGGCCGCCATCGCGGCCGGTGCGGCCATCGGCGTAGCCACCGCATGGCTGGTGTTGCCGGTGTGTTCCACCGATGTATTGCGCCGACGTCTGGCCGACGCGCTGGCCGCGCTGGGCGAGGCGCTGGATCCAGCGGTTGAGCGACGCGACGCGGCGGCCTTCGTTCGTGCACTCAATGACGTGGAATCGCTGGCTCCCGCGTTCCGTGCTGCACGCATGCTCGGGCTGCGCCAGCCGGCGGACTGGATCGACGTGCTGCCCGCTTGTCGTGCGCCCGCGCTGGCGCTGATCGAACAAGGCGCCACGCCAGGGGATGTGCGGCGCGCGATAGGCGCGGCAAGGCAGGCGCTACGGGAACCCGAGCGCCTGCTCGATGCCTTGAAGGCACTGCACGACGCACTCCCTCTCCCCGCCGGGGAGAGGGTTGGGCTGAAGGGACAATCTGGCGAATGACTTTGACGAAGCACCACGTGCTTCGATGTGATGCTCTCGCGCCCCCTCACCCTGTCCGTTGCTAGGCTCGTTCCTCGCCAAGCACCCCCGGCACTCGCACCAGCGCTCGGGCGCTCAGCCATACGCAAGCCAGTGGCTCGCAAGCAGCATGGCCTCGCCCCAAAGGGGAGAGGGGAAAATCAGGCGACCACCACGGGAATCTTGCCGATCCGCGCCTGCCACTCCTTCGGTCCGGTCTGGTGCACGGAAGTGCCGGCGGAATCCACCGCCACGGTCACCGGCATGTCCTGCACCTCGAACTCGTAGATCGCCTCCATCCCAAGGTCGGCGAAACCGACGACGCGCGAGGCCTTGATCGCCTTGGACACCAGGTAGGCGGCGCCGCCCACGGCCATCAGGTACACCGACTGGTGCTTCTTGATCGCCTCGATCGCGGCCGGGCCGCGCTCGGCCTTGCCGACCATGCCGAGCAGGCCGGTCTGCGCCAGCACCTGTTCGGTGAACTTGTCCATGCGCGTGGCGGTAGTGGGGCCGGCCGGGCCGACCACTTCGTCGCGTACCGGATCGACCGGGCCGACGTAGTAGATGAAGCGGCCATGGAAATCGACCGGCAACGGCTCGCCCTTGTTGAGCATCTCCACCATGCGCTTGTGCGCAGCATCGCGCCCCGTGAGCAGCTTGCCGTTGAGCAGCAGCACTTCGCCCGGCTTCCACGCGGCGACTTCTTCCTTGGTCACCGTATCGAGGTTCACGCGGCGCGCGTTCTGCGGGCTGTAGGTGAGCTTGGGCCAGTCTTCCAGCGACGGCGGATCGAGCAGGACGGGGCCCGAACCATCCAGCGTGAAGTGCGCATGGCGGGTGGCGGCGCAGTTGGGGATCATCGCCACCGGCAGGTTGGCCGCGTGGGTCGGGTAATCCTTGACTTTGATGTCGAGCACGGTGGTGAGACCGCCCAAGCCCTGTGCGCCGATGCCCAGCGCGTTGACCTTCTCGTACAGCTCGATGCGCAGCTCTTCCGCGCGGTTCTGCGGACCGCGGGCGATCAGCTCCTGGATGTCGATGTGCTCCATCAGCGACTCCTTCGCCAGCAGCATCGCCTTCTCGGCGGTGCCACCGATGCCGATGCCCAGCATGCCCGGCGGGCACCAGCCGGCGCCCATGGTCGGCACGGTCTTCAGCACCCAGTCCACGATGGAGTCGGAGGGGTTGAGCATCACGAACTTGCTCTTGGCTTCCGAACCGCCGCCCTTCGCCGCGACGATCACGTCCACGGTGTCGCCCGGCACGATGGAGACGTTGATGACGGCCGGCGTGTTGTCCTTGGTGTTGCTGCGCTTGCCGGCCGGGTCGGCCAGCACGCTGGCACGCAGCTTGTTGTCCGGGTCGTTGTAGGCGCGGCGCACGCCTTCGTTGACCATGTCCTCCAGCGACATCGTGGCGTCGTCCCAGCGCACGTTCATGCCCACCTTGAGGAACACGGTGACGATGCCGGTGTCCTGGCACAGCGGACGATGCCCTTCGGCGGCCATGCGCGAATTGATCAGGATCTGCGCCATCGCATCCTTCGCCGCCGGCGACTCCTCGCGCTCGTACGCGGCGGCGAGGTTCTTGATGTAGTCGACGGGGTGGTAGTAGCTGATGTACTGCAGGGCGTCGGCGACGGACTGGATCAGGTCGGCTTGCTTGATGGCGGTCATGGGGATGGCTTGACTGGGGAACGGAGAAAGGCGCCGTCTGGACTGCCGCCAGCGACGCGCGAAAGGGGTTATTGTGCCGCAAGCACCCCCGCTCCGGGCTCGGAGCCGGCCCGTTGGCCGCCCGCCGCTCAAGTTTTTCGTTGGATTGCCGTTAAACGTCTGGCAAGGGCCACGCCCTTCCCTATCGACCATCAACGGATCCAACCCAATGCTTTCCAAGAAGACCCTTGCCGCGACCCTCGTGGCAACGATTGCCGCTGCCTCCAGTGCGCATGCCGACGACAGCTTCTCCTGGCGTTTTTCCGGCTTCGGCACGGTCGGCTATACCGCCACGAACACCAACGACATGCTGCTGGTCAATCCAGGCCAGCTCAAGGGCGCCCAGGAGGGCGGCACCGGCCTGGTCGATTCGCGCGTCGGCGGCCAGCTCGACCTCACCTTCACGTCCAGCCTCAGTGCCACCGCACAGGCCATCGCGATGCAGGACGCCAAGGGCCGCTTCCGCCCGACGGTGGAGTGGGCCTTCCTGCGCTACAAACTCAGCAGCGACACCACGCTACGACTGGGCCGGCTGGGCTGGCCGGCTTACCTGGTCTCCGATTACCGCTATGTGGGTTATGCCAACCCGTGGGTGCGCGCGCCGCTGGAGGTCTACAACCTCGCCGCGATGGACAACTACGAAGGTGCGGACATCAGCTGGTCGCACAACGCCGGCGCGGGCTACCTCACCCTGCAGGCGCTGGGCGGGCACGCCTCCAGCCCGCTGCCCGACACCACCGAGACGACCGCACGGTTGAAGGTCAACCAGTTGGCCGGTGCCTACGTCACCTACGAGATCGGCAACCTGCGCCTGCGCGGCGGAGCCAGCACCGGCAAGGTGACCTACCGCTCGGACAACCTCGGATTGCTGGTGGACAGCCTGCAGATGGTCGGCTTCGACCAGTACGCCAGCACCATCAACGCCGACGGTGCGCGCACCACCTTCATGAGCCTGGGCGGCAACTACGACGACGGCAAGCTGTTGCTCACCGGCGAGTACGCCAAATTGCGCTCCGCTTCCGACGCGCTGGGCACCGCTTCCGGCTGGTACGGCACGGCCGGCTACCACTTCGGCAAGTGGATGCCCTATGTCACGTGGGCCGGCTACGCCAAGCGCGACAACAGCTCGAACTACGCATTCCCGCCGTATCCGCCGCTGATGCCCCTTGCGCAGGGCGTGGACGGCCTGGTTGAAGGCAACAGCCAGCACACCGCCTCGGCGGGCGTGCGCTGGGACGTGTACAAGAACGTGGCGATCAAGCTGCAGGCCGATCACGTCCAGCCTTCTTCCCATGGCGGCACTTTCACGGACGTGGTCCCCGGCTACGACGGGCATGCCGTGGACGTGTACTCCGCCGTCGTCGATTTCCTGTTTTGAGGTTCGTCATGCATCGCATCTTCCGAAACTGTCTCGTCGCTGGCGCACTGGCGCTGGTCGGCGCCCCTGCCCTCGCTGGCACCGTGGTGATCGTGAGCGCCAGCAGCCCGGTCAAATCGCTCAGCAAGGACGACGCCGCCGCGCTCTACCTTGGCAAGACCACCAGCCTGCCCGCGGGCGGTAACGCCAAGTTGTTCGACCTGGCCGATTCCAACCCGCTGCGTGAAAAGTTCTACCAGGCAGCCACCGGCAAGTCGGCCAGCCAGGTGAAATCGGTATGGTCGCGCCTGGTATTCAGCGGCCGCGCCGTGCCGCCGAAGGAGCTGGGCAGCGACGACGCCGTGGTCAAGGCCGTGGCCGCCGATCCGTCCGCGGTCGGCTACGTCGACAGCAGCGCGGTGAACGGCTCGGTCCGGGCCGTGCTGCAGCTGCCCTGACCGTGCACGCCCGTCGCCTCGAGGCGACGGGCGAGTCAGCCCGCCCGAGAGCCCGTCCATGAAGTTCAAGACCCGCATCCTGCTCCTGCCCGGCGTCACCCTCGCCCTGTTCGTCGCCGGCTGGCTGGCGAGCAGCACCATCGCCTCGCGCTCCGCCACCATGGTGTCCGCGCTGGGCACCGACGACTACCCCTACCTGGAAGGCGTCACCCAGCTTGACGAGCTGAGCAAGCGCACGACGCAGACCATCCAGAGCGCCGTTGCCGAAGGCGACAAGAGCAAGCTGGACGACGTCAAGGCGATCGCGACCGAAGCCGCCGCCACGAGCAAGCGCATGCTTGCGCTGAACGGCCATCAGGACACCGCCAAGACCCTGGGCGACGCTTACGATGCCTACGTGAAGAGCGCCACCGACGCAGCCTCCGTGATGCTCGGCGGCAAGGGCGACACCGCCAGCAAGGTGTCCGCCATGCAGGACGCGCAACATGCTCTCGAAACCCTGCTGAACCATGAGATCGCCGCTGCCCGCGGCGACGTGCAGCAGCACCTGGACGCTTCGGCGCAAGGCGTGCACCGCGCGATGGTGGCCAACACCGTCTCCGGGGCCGCCATCGTGGTCGTGCTGGTGCTGGGCGCATGGCTGGTGCTGCGCGCCATCACGCGCGATCTCGGCGCCGAACCCGAGCACCTGCGCGAGATCGTGGGACGCATCGCCGCCGGCGACCTGCGCCACGAGGCAAACGACACGGCGCATTCGGAATCCGTACTGGGCCGGCTGCAGGGCATGATGAAACAGCTCGGCGAGATCGTCGGCTCGATCCGCAGCGCCTCACAAACCGTCGGCGAAGCCTCCGCGCAGATCACGGAAGGCAACGATGACCTCTCGCAGCGCAGCCAGGATCAGGCTGCCGCACTGGAGCAAACCGCCGCCTCGATGGAAGAAATGAATGCCTCGGTGCGGCACAACGCCGACAACGCCAGCCACGTCGACCAGCTCGCCCGCAGCGCACGCACGCAGGCCGAGCAAGGTGGCCGCGTGGTGGCCGAGGCCAACGCCGCCATGCAGGCCATCGACGCCTCCAGCCGACGCATCGCCGACATCGTCGGCCTGATCGACGAAATCGCCTTCCAGACCAACCTGCTCGCGCTGAACGCGGCAGTGGAGGCCGCACGCGCCGGCGAACAGGGCCGCGGCTTCGCGGTAGTGGCCGGCGAAGTGCGCAGTCTGGCGCAGCGCTCTGCTGGTGCCGCCAAGGAGATCAAGGCGCTGATCGCCGACAGCGTCGACAAGGTCAATATCGGCAGCGAGCTGGTGGAACGTTCCGGACAGACCCTGGCCGGCATCATCGACAGCGTGAAGAAAGTCACCGACAGCGTGGCCGAGATCGTCGCCGCCAGCCAGGAGCAGGCCACCGGCATTGACGAAGTGAGCCGCACCATCACCGCGATGGACGACAACACGCAACGCAACGCGGCCTTGGTCGAACAGGTATCCGCCACCAGCCGGTCCATGCACGAACAAGCCAGCACGCTGCTGCGCCAGGTCGCCTTCTTCACCCTCGGCGAGTCGACCGGCAGCCATGTCGACACTTTTGCGCTCGAACACGAACCCGGCACCGAGCTCGCGCTCTACGACTGACGCTGGACAAATTAAGGCGAGCCCCCGCAAAAGTCCCTCCTCGAGGCCGCCTCCAATTGCCGCTGCATCGCCAGACCGCGGTGCAGCGGCTTTTTTTACCCGCTTTTCGCCACCGTGCCGGCCTCGCCACGCTTGGTCAGCGGCGCCGCGACGGGAAGTTCGACGACGCGCAAGGCATCCTTGATGTTCGTCTCGATGAGGGCCCACCAGATCGACCGCAAGGCGTCATGGCGACATACGTTCGAGATGCAGCCTGGATCAACGCCATCGGCAGGAAGCGCAATCTCCGTGAAGCTGCATTGCGAATCCTTCACCGACCGCACCGAACGACCTCGGCTCACCGATGCAAATGGATGCACCTGCCTCCGATCCGTGCGTCGCCGCAGCAGGAGGCACCAGCATGCCGTTGTGGCACCTCAATAACGGTGGCTCGGATGGTGTCGTCTATCAGACTAGAGGGACCAGGGTTACCTCCTGCTCTTTTTATGTGGCCAACCTCAATCGGTTGCTTGGCCGAGGCTGAGGTTTGCTCCATGGGTGAAACGACGACGGCCGCGCAAACGGCCGTCGTCGTTTTCGCTTGCGGCAATCAGGCCCTCGTCCTGCGCCGCAGGCAACCCGGCTTCCCTCCCCGTCAGTCGTCGCTCTCCGTCGACTGCGTATCGCCACGCACGCCCAACGTGCGCACCTGCAGTTGCTTCCCATCCGGCGTGGCCTCTAGAACCTGCAGGGTGCCGCCCTTGTCGGCACCCTTTGCCATCACCACGGGCGCGCCCTGAGCGTCCAGCAGCATGAACACCGTGTTGCCTTTGCCATCGACCATCAGGCCGACGCGATCGCGCGCCGTGCCCTTCGGTGTACTCGACGCATCCAACCCAAGCGCCACGCGGCCATTGGCCATAGTCGCCATGCCTCCGCGCTCCAAGCCCGTTTCGTCATAGAGAACGACACCCGATACAGGACTCAAGCGCTGGATGCCAGGGCGATCTTGTCCGATCCGCACGCGCACCGTGCCTGCGTCATCCACCGCATAGATGCGGTGCACCCGTATCTCGCGCTGCACGATGCCGCCTACGCCGTACCAGGCGAGGAACATCGCTACCACCAGCAACAACAGGCCAACCATGCCCCAGCGCGCGCGTCGCAACGAACGCTCGAGCCGGGCCAAACGCACTTCAACGGCTTCCGACGGTACGGAATTCATGCACGTTCCTTTGTGGGTGTGGGGTGCGCCGACGCTAGCATCCGGCCGGGTCCGCCGACAATCACACGGCTTGTCGAAAACCTGTCAGTCCGTTCGTCGATCCATGGAAGACCGCCACCATGGCCCAGCCCCACAAAGGAAATTTCATGAGCTTGCTGCTCTACATGCACCCGCTGTCCTCGTTCTGCCACAAGGTGCTGATCGCCTTGTACGAGAACGACACGCCGTTCGAGCCACGCATGGTGCGGCTGGACGACGAAGCTTCGCGCGAGGATTTCCGCAAGGTGTGGCCGATCCTGCGCTTCCCGGTGCTGCGCGACGAAACGCGCGGCCGCACCGTGCCGGAGTCCAGCATCATCATCGAATACCTGGCGCTGCACTATCCGGGGCGCACGACGCTGGTGCCGATCGGTCCGCAAGCCGCGCTGGCCGTGCGCGAGCGCGACCGCTTCTTCGACCTTTACCTGCACGTACCCACGCAGAAGATCATTACCGATCGCATGCGCCCCAAGGGCGGCCACGATCCGATTGGCGTGGAACAGGCACGTGCGCAGCTGCGTACGGCATATGCGCTGCTCGATCAGGAGATGAGTCAGCGCACCTGGGCAGCAGGCAACGAGTTCACCATGGCCGACTGCGCAGCCGCACCGCCGCTGTTCTACTCCGCGTGGGCGGAGCCGGTGGACGACTTCCCGCATATCGCCGCTTATCGGCAGCGGCTGATGGAGCGGCCGTCCTTCGCCCGCGCGTTGCGCGAGGCGGAGCCGTACCTGCAGTTCGTGCCGAAGGCCTAACGGCAGGAGCGCACCCTGTGCGCAAATGCCTTGATGCCCGATCAGAGCAAAAGCATTCGCGCACAGGGTGCGCTCCCATAAAGGTTTTCAGCCCAGTGCCAGCACGTCGCCCAGCAATGCCTGTGCGGTGACCTCCGGCCCCGCGCCCGGCCCCTGGATCACCAGCGGCTGCGTGTGGTAGCGGGTGGTGGTGAGCGCAAACTGATTGTCGGTGCCGTAGAGGCGCGCGGCGGGGTGTTCGGCCGGCACCTCGACCAGGCCTACGCGCGCATGGCCGCGCTGGTTGAGCCTTGCGAGGAAGCGCAGCACGTTGCCACGCGCCTTGGCTTCGGCATGGAGGGTGGCGAGCGGTTCGTCGAGTTCTTCGAGACGGGCGAGGAATTCCCCGGTATCGATGGCGCGCAGCGGTTCGGGCACCAGGCTTTCCACCTGTACCTCGTCCCAGCCCAGTGCGAAGCCGGCGTTGCGGGCGATGATGAGCAGCTTGCGCGCCACGTCCTCGCCGGAAAGGTCGGCGCGCGGATCGGGCTCGGTGTAACCACGCTCGCGCGCCTCGCGCAGCAGTGCGGAGAACGGGCGGCTGCCGTCGTAGCCGTTGAACAGGTAGCTGAGCGAGCCCGAGAACACGCCTTCCAGCGTGAGCAGGGCATCGCCGCACTGGCGCAGGCGGCGCAGGGTGGAGAGTACCGGCAGGCCCGCTCCCACGGTGGCGGAGTCGCCGTAGCGCGCGCCGTTGGCCAGTGCGGCCTGCAATGTCCGCCAGCCGGGCAGCTCGCCGCCACCGAGCGACTTGTTGGCGGTGACCACGTGATAGCCCTGCGCCAACCATTCCGCGTGGCGCGCAGCGAGCGCAGTGCTGGCGGTGGCGTCCACGATCACCTTGGTCGCCGCATCGCTGGCGGCCAGCGCGGCGAGCAGGACTGCGTCGTCGCGCTGCGCGCCAGTGCTCTTGAGCTGCTCGCGCAGGTTGCGCTCGGCGAGCTTGGCGGGCTCGGTCTGCTGGCGGCGCGAATTGGCCGCGCCTACCAGGCGCAGCGAAGCGGCGGCCGGCGTGTTGAGCAGCTTGAGGAAGGCACCGCCGACCACGCCGGTGCCCAGCAGCACCACCGCGATCGGGAATGCCTGCTCGCGTTTCGCTGCAGGCATGGTCTCGACCAGCACCGCGCTCACGCACCCACCGCACGTTTGGATTTGCCCGCGGCCACCGCGCGCGCCAGCCCGGCATCGAGGTCGCGCAGCAGATCGTCGCCGTCCTCGATGCCCACCGACACGCGCAGCAGCGTGTCGGCGATGCCGGCCTTGCGGCGCGCTTCCGGCGCCATCGCGGCATGGGTCATGGTGGCCGGATGCGCGACCAGGCTTTCCACGCCACCCAGCGACTCGGCCAGCGAGAAGTATTCCAGCCCGTCGACGAAGGCGGCGATCTGTGCCTCGTCACCGTCCAGCTCGAAGCTGAGCATGGCGCCGAAGCCCTGCTGCTGGCGCGCGGCCAGCGCGTGGTACGGGTTGGACGCAAGACCCGGGTAGTACACCTTGCGCACGGCGGCATGGCCGTCCAGGTGCGCTGCGATGCGCTCGGCGTTCTCCTGGTGCTGGCGCAGACGCACGCCCAGCGTGCGCAGGCCGCGCAGGGTGAGGTAGCTGTCGAACGGCGCGCCGGTAAGGCCATTGCAGTTGCCCCACCACTTGAGCTGCTCGGCCAGCTCCGGCGTGCGCGCCACCACGGCGCCGCCCACCACGTCGCTGTGGCCGTTGATGTACTTGGTGGTGGAATGCACCACCACGTCGGCGCCCAGCACCAGCGGCTGCTGCAGCGCGGGCGAGAGGAAGGTGTTGTCCACCACCACCAGCGCGCCGGCGGCGTGCGCGGCCTGTGCCACGTGACGGACGTCGGTGATGCGCAGCAAGGGATTGGACGGCGTTTCCACCCATACCAGCGCGGGTTTGGCGGCAAGGCCGGCTGCCAGCGCGGCGGGATCGGTGAGGTCGGCGAACTGCACCGCGAAGCGGCCCTTCTTCGCCCAGGCGTCGAGGATGCGCCAGGTGCCGCCGTAGCAATCGTGCGCAGCCAGCACCGTGGCGCCGGCCGGCACCAGCTCCAGCGCCAGCGCCACCGCGGCCATGCCGCTGGCGGTGACCACCGCGCCCGCACCCTGCTCCAGTTCGGCCAGGGCGTTCGCCAACAGGTCGCGCGTGGGATTGCCGCTGCGCGAGTAGTCGTAGGGGCGCTTCTTGCCGAAGCCCTCGAAGCTGTAGTTGGTCGAGAGATGCAGCGGCGGCACCACGGCACCGTGCTGGGTGTCGCTCTCGATGCCGGCGCGCACAGCGCGGGTGATGGAAGTGGCGTTGTCGCTCATGGGGTTGCTCCCGAAATCCAGAATGTCGTTATGCGTGTTTTCAGCGCAGGGCTTCGCGCAGCAGCGGCGCGAGTTGCTCCGGCTCCTTGAGGAAGGCGTCGTGGCCATAGGGCGACTCCACCACTTCGAGCGTGGCCGGGCCGCGCAGGCGGCGCTGCAGTTCGCAGAGGTCGGCCAGAGGTACCAGGCGATCCGACGGGAAGCCGATCAGGGTGGTCGGCAACGGCACCTGCTCGGGCTTCACGTCGTGCAGATCGATGGATTCGGACAGCGCAAGGAAGCGGTCGGCATCGAAGCGCTCCACGAAGCGACGCCCCTGATGCTCGAGGTAGTCCTCGACCGGGAAATGGAAGCGCTCGCCGCGCCATTCCGGCTCGCCGGCGAAGCGCCGGCCGAATTCGGCGCTGCCGCGGTAGGTGGTGATGGCGAGCTGGCGGGCCAGCGCCAACGCCTCATCCAGTTGGCCGCTGGACTGGCCGAGCCGCACGATGCCGCGCTGCACGCTGCGCTGCGCGGTGGAAAGCGGATGAGCCCGGTGCGCGCCGGCCAGCAGCACCAGGCGGTCGGTGCGCTGCGGGTGCCGGGCCGCAAAAGCCAGGCCGACCATCGCGCCATAGGAGGAACCCACGAAGGCATGCGTCTTGACGATGCCCAGCGCGTCGAGCAGCGCGGCCAGCGCATCGGCCTGGTCCTCGCTGGAAATGGTGGTGGCACCCAGTTCCACCGGGGTGAGCCAGTCGATGGCCAGGACACGGAAGCGGACCAGGTCGATCGCCGCGTCCTCGGCCACTAGCGACTGCCACCAGCCCGCCGTGGTTCCGGTCGGCGCGGTGACGTCACGGTTCGCGGAAATACCGCCCTGCACGATCACGGTGGGCGCATCCGGCGCGCCGCACCACAGGTAGCGCACGTCGACCTCGCGCGGGCCGTTGCCGTGCTTCGGACTGAGCGTCAGCCGCCGCGTGCTGCGCTGCGCGCCGAGCGCGCGCGGCGCCACGGACGGGCCGACCACGTCGCTGGTACAGGGAATACAGGTTTCGGGCTGCGGCTGGCTCATGCGTCTCTCCGTTCGGCATCGCCTGCGGATGCCGGAGAGGAGCCCCGCGCGATACGGCAAGACGCCGCTGCGCAAGCTGCCCATCTGCCGGGGCGCCTTCGCGCCACCGCAGGAGTTGGCACCGTCGCGGAACATTCCGCAGGTTGCCCCGGCTTCAAAGGGCCTGTCCCTCAGCCGGTCTCGATGAGTACGACGGATTCTGCAATATGACTTTCCTTCATGTCAATAGACGTCTAAACGTCTGGACGTTCATATGTCTATTTGTGACCGAAGCTTTTCGTTCGCACGAAGAGAACTTCTTCTCCCGAGAAAGGCGACGCGAAACGGCGGTTCGGACTTGCCGCATTGCCTCGTCCCGCCCGAGCGCTCACCCGGCTACCGCCGCCCTCCCCGCGGTGAGAGGAGTCCACCGGCAAACGCAAGGATTTGCCCGCATTCCGCCACGCACCAGCCAGTGCCGCTTCATGCGCAAACTGTTAGTTTGCGCGGATGGACCTCCCCAACCCATCCGATTTGCATGCAGCGCTGCAGCACGAAGGCTTCGCCTTCCTCACCGCCGACGCGATGCACGGCCTGCTGGACGCAGCCACGCTGGACGACTGGCCCGCGTTTGCCGCGAGCTGGAACACGCTGGGCGATGACGGCTACCTGGCCGCGCGCGGCCGCCTTCGCCGGCGCCGGCATGCCGTGTTCACCGCCGATGCCACCACCGGCGCAATCGTCCGCCAACCCAACCAGCCGCATTACCAGAGCCTCGCCTACAACGCCCTGCAGGGAGGCATCGAGCGCTGGTTCGAGCCGGTGGAACCGGCCATCGCGGGCAGCAGCAGCCTGCGGCGCATCCTTGCGTTCTGTCGCGACAACTTCGGTGCGCTGGCGCCGGATGTGCGGACCTGGCGCATCGAGACGCACCAGTTCCGCATCGAGGCACGCGCCGACGCCGCCGGCGAACCCACGCCCGAGGGCGTGCACCGCGACGGCGTGGACTATGTCCTGGTGCTGCTGATCGACCGCGAGAACATCGAGCGTGGCACCACCACCATCCACGCACCGGATGGCCGCGAACTGGGCCAGTTCACCCTCGTCCATGCTTTCGACGCGGCCCTGCTGGATGACCACCGCGTGTTCCACGGCGTCACTCCGGTGGTGCCAAAGGATCCCGCACAAGCCGCGCATCGCGACGTGCTGGTGGTGACGTTCAAGGCCGCCTGACCCCACATCCCACGCAAGGACCAACATGTCGCCACGCTTCCCGAAACGCGCCTTCGCGCTCGCCGTGCTACTGCTCGCCGCGCAAGCCACGTTCGCCCAGACCCCTGCCACCGTGCAACTGCAGGATCTCACCTGGACCGAAATCCGCGACCAGGTCCATGCCGGGAGGACCACCCTCATCATTCCCATCGGCGGCACGGAGCAGAGCGGTCCCTACATCGCGGTGGGCAAGCACAACCGGCGCGCCACCGTGCTGGCCGAGCGGATCGCGCAAAAGCTCGGCAATGCGCTGGTGGCGCCGACCGTCGACTACGTGCCCGAGGGCAGCTATGCGCCGCCAAGCTCGCACATGCGCTTTCCCGGCACCATCACCATCCCCGACGCCACGTTCGAGCAACTGCTCGCATCGGCCGCGAACAGTTTTGCCGTGCACGGCTTCCGCAACATCGTCTTTCTCGGTGACCACGGCGGTTACCAGAAGGATCTGCAACGCGTAGTGGAGCAACTCAACAAACAATGGGCCGGTACGCAAGCGCGCGCCTTCGTGCCGCCGGAGTACTACGAGGCAAGCTCCACCGGATATGCGCAAATCCTGCGCCAGCACGGCGTCCGCGACGACGAGATCGGCACCCACGCAGGGCTGGCCGACACCTCGCTGCAACTGGCGGTGGCCCCGCAGATGGTGCGACTGGATAGCCTGCGCGGTGCGCCGAAGCTCGGCGCCACCGATGGCGTGTATGGCGGCGATCCGCATCGTTCCAGCGCCGCGTTGGGCCAGCTCGGCGTCGACGCCATCGTGACGCGCACTGTCGAGGCGATCCGCAAGGACACGTCTGAGCGATAATACCCGACCCGCTTTTCCCCATTCCCGCAGCGAACCGATCATGACCCGACACACCCTTCGTCTTCCCCGCCTCGCCCTGATCGCTGGCGCCCTTGTTGGCCTCTGCGCTTCCGCCGTCGCCGTGGCCCAGTCGGTCACCACCGTGCCGGGCATGCCGCGCGTGGTGAATGCCGCCGACATGTACAGCCAGGCGGGTTACAACATGTTCAGCCCGGCAGTGGTTGGCGCGTTGCCGCGCATCTATGTGCCGAACCTGCGCGGCAACAGCGTCAGCGTGATCGACCCTGCCACCTACAAGGTGATCGATACCTTCCCCGTCGGCCGCAGCCCGCAGCACGTGGTGCCTTCGTGGGATCTCAAGACACTGTGGGTCACCAACAATTCCGAAGGCCGCAACAACGGCAGCCTCACCCCGATCGACCCGAAGACCGGCAAGCCGGGCGCGGCGATTCCGGTGGACGACCCGTACAACATGTACTTCTCGCCCGACGGCAAGCTCGCCATCGTGGTGGCCGAGGCGCATGCGCGCCTGGATTTCCGCGATGCGCACACGATGGCGCTGAAGTTCAGCATCGAGGCGCCGGAATGCAAGGGCATCAACCACGCGGACTATTCGATTGACGGCCGCTACGCGATCTTCACCTGCGAGTTCGGCGGCAAGCTGGTCAAGATCGACATGGTCAACCACAAGGTGCTCGGCTACCTCGACCTCGACAAGCACGGCATGCCGCAGGACATCCGCGTCTCGCCCGACGGCAAGGTGTTCTATGTCGCCGACATGATGGCCGACGGCGTGTTCCTGATCGACGGGGACAGCTTCACCAAGATCGGCTTCATCAAGACCGGCATCGGCACGCATGGTGAATATCCGAGCCGCGACGGCACCAAGCTCTACGTCGCCAACCGCGGCTCCAACAAGGTGCACGGCCCGCGCGGCGGCAAGGGCAGCGTGTCGGTGATCGATTTCGCCACGCGCAAGGTCGTCGCCAACTGGCCGATCCCCGGCGGCGGCAGCCCGGACATGGGCAACGTCAGCGCGGACGGCAAGACGCTGTGGCTGTCCGGCCGCTTCGATGATGTGGTCTACGCCTTCGATACCGCCACCGGCTCGGTGCGCAAGATCAAGGTCGGCGCCGAGCCGCACGGTCTGGCGGTGTGGCCGCAGCCGGGCCGTTATTCGCTGGGGCATACCGGCATCATGCGCTGACGGCAGGGCAGCATGCTTCCACGAAGAGCCCGGGCCATGACCCGGGCTCTTCGTTTCGGGACGGCAGCTATGCCTCGCCGCCGGCCCTACTCTTTGGCGCAGCCGCCGAACCGGCAAGGATGCCGCCATCGATGTGGAGTTCGCTACCCGTCATGTAGGTCGCCTCGTCCGAAGCGAGCAGGACGGCGACGACCGCCACCTCTTCCGGCCTGCCGAAACGCCGCAGCGGCGTATCCCTGACGAAAGCCGCCATGTTCGCCTCGCGTTCCTCGCCGCTACCGAGCATCGGCTCCCACATCGGCGTGAGCACCGCGGCCGGATGGATGGCATTGCAACGCACGCGCAAACCCTGCTCCGCACAATAGAGCGCCACGCTCTTGGTGTGGCTGCGCACCGCCGCCTTGCTCGATGCGTAAGCGGCCGCCGCCGGGATACCGACCACGCCGGAGCGCGACGAGAGGTTGATGATCGACCCCGTCCCGGTCGCGCGCATCGCGCGGATCGCCTCGCGACAACCGAGGAACACACCGTCCAGGTTGGTTTCGTGCACGCGCCGCCACTCGGCAAGGCTGGCGTGCTCCGGATCGTGCGATACGAAGCCGGCCTCGAATCCCGTGATGCCGGCATTGTTCACCAGCACGTCGAGGCGCCCCGATAGCGCCAGCACCCGACCGACCGCCTTGCGCCACTGCGCTTCATCGCGCACGTCCAGCGGCAGGAACACCGCCGCCTCGCCAAGCCGCGACGCCGTCGCTTCACCGCACGCGGCATCGATGTCGGTCACATAGACCGACGCACCTTCATTAACGAAGGCCGCTGCGATGGCAGCGCCAATCCCCTTTGCCGCGCCAGTCACCAGCGCGACCTTGCCCTTCAGACGACCCATGGTTGCGTCTCCAGCAAAAAGTCATGGAAAGCGAGGCGCGCAGGCGCCTTGCCGTTGGCTTATTGCCTGGATGCGTTCATGGCACGCTGCTCCGCAGCTTCGAGGGAGGGCACGGATCATCCCCGGGAGGGCCGGGTCGGCGCAACTCGGCCTGGGGCCAAGCGGGCCCGTGCAAGCTAGAATAGGCGGTTAGCACATCGACCGACGCCCCTCATGTCCACCCATCTCGACGAAACCCGCCGCCGCCGCACCTTCGCCATCGTCAGCCATCCCGACGCGGGCAAGACCACGCTGACGGAAAAGCTGCTGCTGTTCGGCGGCGCGATCCAGATGGCCGGCAGCGTGAAGGGCCGCAAGGCCGCGCGCCACGCCACCTCGGACTGGATGGCGCTGGAAAAGGAGCGCGGCATCTCGGTGACCTCGTCGGTGATGCAGTTCCCGTACGAGGGCAAGATCGTCAACCTGCTCGACACGCCCGGCCATGCCGACTTCTCCGAGGACACCTACCGCGTGCTCACCGCGGTGGATTCGGCGCTGATGGTGATCGACTGCGCCAAAGGCGTAGAAGAGCGCACGATCAAGCTGATGGAAGTGTGTCGCCTGCGCGATACGCCCATCATGACCTTCATCAACAAGCTCGACCGCGAGGGCAAGTCGCCGATCGAGCTGCTGGACGAAGTGGAATCCGTGCTTGGCATCGCCTGCGCTCCGCTGACCTGGCCCATCGGCATGGGCAAGCGCCTGAAGGGCGTGTACCACCTGCTGCTCGACGAGGTGCACCTGTTCGAGCAGGGCAAGAACTTCACGCGGCAGGACTCCACCATCTTCAAGGGCCTCGACGCACCGGGCCTCGAAGCAGCCCTCGGCAGCGAGGCCCTGGCCGAACTGCGCGAAGAACTGGAGCTGGTGCAGGGCGCCGCGCCCTCGTTCGACCTGGACGACTACCTCGCCGGCAAGCTCACGCCGGTGTTCTTCGGTTCGGCGGTGAACAACTTCGGCGTGCAGCTGCTGCTGGACTTCTTCGTCGAGCACGCGCCCGCGCCGCGCGTGCGCGCCACCACCTCGCGCGAGGTGCAGCCGGAGGAGGAAAAGCTCACCGGCTTCGTGTTCAAGATCCAGGCCAACATGGATCCGGCGCACCGCGACCGCGTGGCCTTCATGCGCGTCTGCTCGGGCACCTACAGCGCCGGGATGAAGATGATCCAGACGCGCACGAACAAGGAGGTGCGCATCGCCAACGCGCTCACCTTCATGGCCAGCGACCGCGAGATCGTGGAAACCGCGTATCCCGGCGACGTGATCGGCCTGCACAACCACGGCACCATCTCCATCGGCGACACCTTCACCGAGGGCGAGCCGGTCTCGTTCACCGGCATCCCCAACTTTGCGCCGGAGCTGTTCCGCCGCGCGCGCCTGCGCGATCCGCTGAAGATGAAGGCGCTGCAGAAAGGCCTGGCGCAGCTGTCCGAGGAAGGTGCCACGCAGTTCTTCCGTCCGCTGATGTCGAACGACCTGATCCTCGGTGCGGTGGGCGTGCTGCAGTTCGACGTGGTGGCCTACCGCCTCAAGGACGAGTACGGCGTGGATGCCGCGTTCGAACCGGTGACCGTGTCCACCGCGCGCTGGGTGCACTGCGACGACGCGAAGAAGCTGGAAGAGTTCCGTGAGAAGAACGCCATGAACCTGGCCATCGATGCTGCAGGCGAACTGGTCTATCTCGCGCCTTCGCGGGTGAACCTGCAGCTGGCGCAGGAGCGCTCGCCTGCGGTGCGCTTCTCGGCCACGCGCGAGCATGCGACGTCAGTGGAAATGTAAGTCCCGCCCTTCCCGTGGTTCGCGCTGGCAGCTGTTTATGCGCCGGCCACGGAAGAAGGCCACGTCTGGGGGCTGATGGATGGACCTGGCGTCGAGGAACACGGAGTGGACGCCCGTCCATGGCCGGATAGTGCAGCACGCATACGGGGAGGCGGCCCAGGTCCTGTACACCACCTCGTAGCAGCCACCTGCGGCTGCGCGTGGCGGAAGTCACGCAGACGGGACACCGTACGCCAGTTAGGCTCTGCGGCACCTCATCCCATGGATCGCACGCATGAATGCCACGCCAACGCTCGCCTACGTCACGCCGGCCACACCGCCAGCCTGGAAGCGCTGGCTGGTGTGCTCGCCGCTGGCGCGCATCGTGATCTTCATGGCGATCTTCCTCGTGCTGAACCGGTCGGCTGCAGCGCTCGTCCACCTGCTCATGCAGGGCATAGCCAAGACGCCGATGACCTCGGCACTGACTTATCTCGCGGTTGCCATGCTTCCGGCGATCGTCACCTACCTGTTCCTGACCCTCGTGGTCGAACGCCGCAAGCCGGCGGAGCTGGCACTGCGGCGCTGGCCCGATGTATTCCGCGGCCTGCTCGCGGGCGGCCTGCTGTTCAGCACCGTGGTGGGCGTGCTCTGGCTGCTGGGCAGCTATCACGTCGTCGGCTTCAACCCCCACGCCGACTGGCTGCCGCCTCTGCTGGTCGCCGGCATCGGCGCAGGCATCACCGAGGAGATCCTGTTCCGCGGCGTGCTGTTCCGCGTCGTGGAGGAAGGCCTGGGCACCTGGGCTGCGCTGCTGATCTCCGCGCTGTTCTTCGGCTTCGCCCATGCCGCCAACCCCGGCGCCACCGTGTGGAGCTCGACGGCCATCGCGATCGAGGCCGGCCTGCTGTTCGGCCTGCTCTACCACGCCACCCGCTCGCTGCTGCTCTGCATGGGCCTGCACGCAGCCTGGAACTTCTGCCAGGGCACCGTCTACGGCATCCCGGTCTCCGGCCTGAAGGCTGATGGCTGGCTGGTGTCCACGCGCACGGGGCCGGACTGGCTCAGCGGCGGCGTGTTCGGCGCCGAGGCTTCCGTGGTGGCGCTGACGCTGTGCCTGCTGTGCTCGGCAGCGCTGCTGGCCGTCGCCTTGCGACGGCACTCGCTGGTGCCCCCCTTCTGGCGTCGACGCTAAGCCCAAACGGGCGCCCGTCTATGGCTGGGCGCCCGTAGCGGTTACCCTGTGCGCAGCAGTAGGCCCGCGCACGGCAGGGACGTGCGACGGTCAGTTCCTCGACACGTTCGGCGACACGACCATGCCAGCGACGACACCTGCGAAGCCCCGAAAAAAGTATTCCTGGCTGGCAAACCAGCCGATCCAGCGCAAGATCCAGCTGGCCATCGTGCTGTTGCTTGGCGTGCCGCTGGTCGCCAACCTGCTCACGCTGGATTCGCTGCGCCAACAGGATGTGGCACGACACTGGTACGTGCATACCTACTCGGTGCTGCAGCAAATCGACGATATCCGCCATGCGACCAAGACCGCCCAGGTCAGCATCCGCGGCTACCTGCTCGACCAACGCACCGACGAGCGCAACGCCTACCTCTCCAACATGCAGGAATATGCGGGGCTTGCGCACCACCTGCGCGCGCTGACTGCTGACAACCCGCTGCAGCAGGTGCGCATCGATCGGCTCGACAACCTGGTGGCGCAATGGATCCAGGAGGTGAATGTCGGGGTATTCACGCCGTTGAAGAACCTCGGGACGCTGGATCCGGCGCAACAGCCCGCGCAAAGGCAGCACATCCAGGCCGACTACATCGAGCACCGTACCGTGCAGGCCACCGACGTCCTTACCCTGCTTGATCAAATGAGCGCCAGCGAGCAGGACCTGCTGTCCAGCCGCACCGCGCGCCTGGACAGCCTGATGACGCGCACCCGCGTGATCGACGGCGTATTCACGCTGATCATGTTGCTGCTGGGCGGAATGGTGGTTTCGCTGTGCTTCCGCCTGATCACCCGGCCGCTGCGGCGCATCACGGACCAGATGAGCCGGCTCGCCACGCATGACCACAGCGTCGAGATCCGCCAGCTGGAGCGCGGCGACGAGATCGGCGAGATCGCCCGCGCGCTGCAGGTGTTCAAGGAAATGGCGATCGCGACAAGCGACAACGCCCTGCTGAAGAGCCAGGTCGCGGCGATCTCGCGGCAACTGCAGGAAGCGACCAGTCACCGCGAGTACGCCGAGCGGCTGACCGGCGAGCTGATGCCCCTGCTCAAGGCCGGCCTTGGCCTGCTCTATCTGCACGATGAAACCAGCAGGCGGCTCGACCTGATCGGCAGCTACGGGCTCCGGCTTGGCGCCAATCCCGCCGTGCACTATCTGCCGGGCGAAGGTCTGGTCGGCCAGTGCGCGCAGAGCCATCGCTCCATCGAACTGGACCAGTTGCCGGACGACTACCTGCGCATCGATTCCGGCACCGGCAGCGCACTGCCGCGCCACCTAGTGATCCTGCCTGTGCTGCTGCGCGACCGCCTGATCGGTGTGCTGGAATTCGCCGGTTTCGAAGCCCCGACCGCATTGCATCGACAATTGCTGGAACAGCTGCTGCCGATGGTTGCCCTCTCGCTGGACAACCTCAGCCGAGCCGTCCGCACCCAGTATCTGCTCGAACAGACCCAGGAGCAGGCCGACCAGCTGCGACTCAGCAGCATCACCATGCGCCAGCAGCAGCAGGCCCTGCGCGAATCGCACGACACCTTGCATGCGAAGACCCTGGAACTTGAGGAGCAGTCGCAGCGCCTGCTGGTCTCCGAGGAGGAATTGCGAGTGCAGGCGGAGGAGTTGCAGGCCTCGAACGAGGAGCTGCGCCTGCAGAGCGACACCTTGCACGAACAGAAGCGGACACTCGAGGCGCTGCAGGCGGAGACCGCCGAGACGGCTCACGAGCTGGCGCGCGCCAGCCAGTACAAGAGCGAGTTCCTCGCCAACATGTCGCATGAATTGCGCACGCCGCTGAACAGCCTGCTGATCCTTTCGCGCAGCCTGGCCGAGAACCCGGGCGGCAGACTGGACAGCGAGGAGGTCGAGTCGGCGCAGATCATCCACGACGCGGGAAGCAGCCTGCTGCGCCTGATCAACGACATCCTCGACCTGTCCAAGATCGAGGCTGGCAAGATGGAACTGGCGCTGTGCGACTACGCGCTGGAAGACCTCGCCCGTAGCCTGCGCCGCAACTTCGACCACGTGGCCCGCGACAAACGGCTGGACTTCGGCGTGCAGCTGGCCGAGGGACTGCCCGCAAGCATCCATACCGATCCGGGCAAGCTTGAGCAGATCATCAACAACCTGCTGGCCAACGCCTTCAAGTTCACCGCTTCCGGATCGGTGCAGGTGCGCATCGACAGGCCGACCGCCGATCTGCCGCTGCCCGCGTTGCTCACCGGAACGCCGTTGCTGGCGATAAGCGTGACCGATACCGGGATCGGCATTCCCGCGGAAAAGCTGGAAAAGGTGTTCGCCGCGTTCGAACAGGTCGATTCCAGCACCAGCCGGCAATATGGCGGCACCGGGCTGGGCCTGAGCATCTCGCGGCGCATGGCTGCCTTGTTCGGCGGCGACATCGTGTTGCGCAGCGAGAGCGGCAAAGGCAGTGAATTCACCCTGCTGCTGCCCGAACACAGCGCGTCCGCCACGTCGACGGCGGCCGTGGAACCATCGACAGCACCGCCCATTCGGCCGCTGCCGAATCCGTCGCTGCTGCCGGGCAACCTGCCCGACGACCGCGAACGCCTCGCTCCCGGCGAGACCTCGATCCTGATCGTTGAGGACGATCTTCCGTTCGCGCGGATCCTCGCCGACATGGTGCGCCAGAAGGGCTACCCCATGCTGCTCGCCACCGATGGCGAGAGCGGGCTGGAGCTGGCCCGTCGTTACCGCCCCCTGGGCATCCTGCTCGACGTGATGTTGCCGGGCATCGACGGCTGGACCGTGGCCGAGCGGCTGCAGGCCGATCCGGCCACGCGCTCCATTCCGGTGCATTTCCTGTCGGCTGCCGACGACGCCGAGCACAGCCGCGAACTGGGTGCGGCGGGTTTCCTCACCAAGCCGGTCAGCCGCGAGCAGATCAACGGCGCGGTGGATCGCCTGCTGCATGTGGCGCGCGACCGCGCACGCCGCCTGCTGGTGGTCGAGGACAATGCCACCGAGCGCCGCGCCTTGCACAGTCTGTTGCAGCAGGATCGCGTCGAGATCGACGAGGCGGACTCCGCCGAACAGGCGCTGGAGCAGCTCGCGCACAATACCTACGACTGCATCGTGCTGGATCTCGGCCTGCCTGGCCTCTCCGGCATGGAGCTGCTGGAACGCCTCGCCGCCAGCGGCAGCGTGCCGCCGGTGGTGATCTATTCCGGCCGCGATCTCAGCCGCGAGGAAAGCCTGCGCATCCGCCAGTACACCGACAGCATCGTGATCAAGGGGGCGCGTTCGCCGGACCGGCTGCTGGACGAGGTCAGCCTGTTCCTGCACCGCATACGACAGGAGCCATCTGCTGGCGCAATCGACGCCACCGACGGGCTGCGGGGTCACCAGTTGCTGCTGGTGGACGACGACATGCGCAACCTGTTCGCGCTGTCGAAGGTGATGCGCGGCTGGGGCCTCAAGGTCAGCATGGCGCAGGACGGCCCCAGGGCACTGCGCATGCTGGACGAGGAAGACGCGCTGGAACTCGTGCTGATGGACATCATGATGCCGGGCATGGACGGCTACGAGGCGATCCGACAGATCCGTGCCCAGCCGCGCTTCGCGCAACTGCCGATCATCGCGCTTACCGCCAAGGCCATGCGCGGCGACCGCGAGCACTGCCTTGCGGCTGGCGCGAACGACTATCTCTCCAAGCCGGTCGACCTCGACAGGCTCAACTCGATGATCCGCGTCTGGCTGCGCCGCTGAGCAATGAGTCACGTGCTGGACGAAATCGAGCTGGAAGGCATCGAACTGGATCTGTTCGTGGAGGCGATGCGCCGACGCCACGGCTATGACTTCAGCCAGTACGCGCCGGCTTCTCTGCTGCGCCGCGCGCGCTTGCTGGCCGAACGGCACGGCGGCGGTTCGATCAGCGCGCTCATCCATCGCATGCTGCACGAACCGGAGCTGCTGCCGCAGCTGCTGGAAGGATTGTCGGTACCGGCCTCGGACATGTTCCGGGATCCTTCCGTATTCCATGCGCTGCGCGAGCAGGTGCTGCCGATGCTCGCCTCGCACCCGCAGATCAATATCTGGCAGGCGGGCTGCGCACACGGCGAGGAGGTGTATTCGCTGGCGATCCTGCTGGAGGAAGCCGGGCTGTACGAACGCAGCCAGATTTTCGCCACCGACCTCAGCACGCGCGCACTGGAGCGTGCGCACGAAGGCATCTATCCGCTGCGCTCCGCGCAGCAGTGGTCGCGCAACTATGTGGCGGCCGGCGGCCTCCATTCGTTTTCCAACTACTGCAGCGCGCGCTACGGCCTGCTCAAGCTCGACCGGCGGCTGCGTCGCAACGTCACGTTCGCCCAGCACAACCTGACGGCCGACGAGATGTTCTGCGAGGCGCAGCTGGTGTTGTGCCGCAATGTGCTGATCTATTTCACGAACCCGCTGCAGCAGCGCTGCCTTGCGCTGTTCCGCGACTCGTTGGTGCGCGACGGCTTCCTTTGCCTGGGGCTGCGCGAGCGCCCGGGCGCGGCCGCGGCCGAAGCCGACTTCGCGCCCGTCGATGCCAACCTGCGGATCTACCGCCGCGGCGCGGCCATGTCGGGACGACGGCTGTGAAACGCATGGCGGCGATCGTGCTGGGCGGCTCCGCCGGCGGCACCGAAGCGCTGAAGGCAGTCCTGGGCGGACTTGATCCACGCCTGCCGCAGGCGGTGCTGGTCTGCTGCCACACCGGCTCGGAAACGGTGGAACTGCTCTGCGAGATGCTGGGACATGTCTCGCAGCTGCCGGTGATCGAGGCGGGGGAGCGTGAGCCGGTACGCGGTGGCGTGGTGCAGGTCGCACCTGCCGGCTACCACTTGCTGGTGGAGCGCGATTTCCATTTCACGCTGTCGGCCGATCCACGCGTCAACCTTTCGCGTCCCTCGATTGACGTCCTCTTCGCCTCCGCTGCCGCAGCATGGCGAAACGCCCTGATCGGTGTGGTACTCAGCGGAGCGAACGCCGACGGTGCCGAGGGCATGTGGGAGTTGCGCCGGCTGGGAGGCTGCGCCATCGTGCAGTCGCCGGACAGCGCCTTGGCGCGCGTGATGCCACAAGCTGCCATCGATCGCGCCGGCGCCGACCATTGCGTACCCTTGGATGCGATCGCCCCCCTGCTCAACCGGCTATGCCTGCCATGAACGACAAGCGTCCGAAGCTCCTGATCGTCGACGACACCCACGCCAACCTCGTGGCGATGCGCCGCCTGCTCGGCGACTGCGGCGCAGAGCTGATCGAGGCGACGAGCGGCAGCGAGGCGCTGGCCCTGTGCCTGGAGCACTCGTTCGCGCTGATCCTGCTCGACGTGAACATGCCCGACATGGATGGTTTCGAAGTCGCCTCCCTGCTCGGCGACGCCGAGCAGCTGCGTGACACGCCCATCATCTTCGTTACCGCCGCGTATGCCGATGACCAAAACCGCCTGAAGGGTTACCGCTCCGGTGCGGTGGATTACATCGCCAAACCGGTCAACGACACCATCCTTCGCTCGAAAGTGCGCGTGTTCCTCGACCTCTACAACGCGCGCATGCAGCTGCAGCAGACGCTGGGCGAACTTTCCGAGCGCAACCACCAACTGCGGGAAGAGATCGCCGAGCGCCAGCGCGTCGAGGCCCAGGTGCGCCACCAGGCCACCCACGACATCCTCACCGGCCTGCCGAACCGCGCGCTGTTCCACGAGCGCCTGCTCGAGGCCATCGCGAACTCTCCGAGTGGCCGCGGCTTCGCGTTGGCCATGCTGGACATCGACGGCTTCAAGGCAGTCAACGACACCCACGGTCATCCCGTCGGCGACGCCCTGCTGAAGGCCATCGCAGAGCGCCTGCGCGGGTGCGTGCGCGCCGGCGACACGGTGGCGCGGCTGGGCGGTGACGAATTCGCGCTGGTCCTTGAAGACGCGATGGAACTGTCGCTGCTGCTCCAGCGCTGCCAGCAACTGTGCGACACGCTCGCCCTGCCCTATACCTTGCCCGGACCGTCCGGCGAGGTGACGGCCCGGGTCAGCGCCAGCATCGGCATCGCGGTGTGGCGCACCGATACGCCGTCGGACGAGGCGCTTATCCAGAGTGCCGATCGGGCGCTCTACGAGGCCAAGCGGGCGGGCAAGAACCGCTGCCTGCTCGATGTGGCGCACGCTGCCTAAGGCACCTCATCCCTGGGTCCCAGCGACAGCCATATCTCGATGGGTGCACGGGACACTTCCGTGCTTGCGTCGTCGCGCACCCGCACCGCCACCGGCCACGCATAACCGTTGCCGGGCTCGGCAGCGGCCTGCGATCGCTGATCGCGATTTTGCAACGCCCCGGCCCCAGCGCTACAACGCGCGGCGCGATGGCGGCAAAATTCGGCACCTTGAAGCAGATCAACCGGCCGAGAGCCCACGGCCGGCGGCAATACGGAAAACCGGCATTACAGTTTCCGCGCGTTGCTTATGTTCCTGGCTCCCGACGGACGAACGAGGCGACGCACGCCTCGTCGTCCACGACCCGGCTTATGCCGCGTCGGCCAACTGCTTGCGGCGCTCGTCCGCGCGAGTCACTGCCGCACCCAGCTCGGACGGGTCGAAGTCATCCACCGAGATGAATTCGAATACCGCCGCGTGCACGCGCTTCAACAGGTCGTGTTCGGCCTGGCTGAGCACGCCGGCGGCGAGCGCCTCGGCCAGTTGGCCATCGTAGTCGTGCGCCTTGAACTGGCCGGCCTTCAAGCCCTTGAGGAACTTGCGCTCCACCGGCTCGGCGGCGATCACGTCGGGCAACAGCGCGTCCATGCGGCCTACCGTGTTGTTCGCCGTGGGCGTGAGGTACACCCACTCGGTGAGGCGCGCACGGGCATCGTTCGGTGCCGTGAGCAGCGCGGCCACGCGCCGGCCCAGGCGATCTGATGGTGGCACTTCGCGGCGGCCCAGCGGGAATACCAGCACGCGCAGCAGCCACGCCACCGGACGCACCGGGAAGTTGCGTATGGCGCCATCCAGCGCGTTCTGGATCAGCCACATGCACTCGTGGAAGCCCCAGGCGAGGAAGGGACGATCCGCCTCCGGCCGGCCGGTATCCTCGTAGCGCTTGAGCATCGAGCTCGCGATGTACAGATAGCTCAGCACGTCGCCGAGGCGCGCAGAGAGCTTCTCCTTGAACTTCAACTTGCCGCCCAATACGCCCATGAAGGTATCGGCACACAACGCCAGCGCTGCGGAGTAGCGGTTGAGCTTCTTGTAGTAGCGGCGCGTATAGGAATCGCCCGCAGCCTCACCCATGCGTCCGCCGGAGAGTCCCATCGCGAAGCTGCGCGCTGCGTTGGACAGGCCGAAGCCGATGTGGCCGAACAGCGCTTTGTCGAAGCTGTGCAACCGTTCCCGGTAATCGACGATCGATAGCGCGTCCATTTCCTTCAACACGTAAGGATGGCAGCGGATCGCGCCCTGGCCGAAGATCATCAGACTGCGCGTCATGATGTTCGCGCCCTCCACCGTGATCGCGATCGGCACGCTGGACCAACCGCGTCCTGCGTAGTTCTTCGGGCCCAGCTGCACCGCCTTGCCGCCGTGCACGTCCATGGTGTCGCCGGCCACCACGCGCGCCCATTCGGTGGCGTGGTACTTCGCGATGGCCGAGGGCACCGCGGGCTTCTCGCCGCGGTCCACCGCCGCCGCGGTGGCGCGCGAAAGCGCAGTGGTGGCGTAGGTAAGTCCGCCGATGCGGCCCAGCGCCTCCTCCACGCCCTCGAAGCGGGCAATCGCGAGACCGAACTGCTTGCGCATGCGCGCGTACGCGCCGGTAGCCGCCGCGGAGCCGCGCATCGCACCGGTTGCGTTCGACGGCAGCGAGATCGCGCGGCCCACCGACAGGCATTCCACCAGCATGCGCCAGCCGTGGCCGGCCATCTGCGGGCCACCGATCAGGGTGCTGAGCGGTGCGAACACGTCCTTGCCGTGGATCGGGCCGTTCTGGAACGGAATGTTGAGCGGGAAATGGCGACGGCCGATTTCCAGCCCAGGTGTGGAACGTGGCAGCAGCGCCAACGTGATGCCGAGATCTTCCTTCTCGCCCAGCAGACGCTCGGGGTCGTACATGCGGAAAGCCAGACCCACCACGGTGGCGACCGGTGCTAAGGTGATGTAGCGCTTGTCGAAGTTGAGCCTCACGCCCAGCGTCTCGACGCCGTCCGCAACTTGCTTGCAGACCACGCCGTAGTCGGGAATCGAGGTGGCGTCGGAGCCGGCGTAGGGGCCGGTGAGCGCGAAGCAGGGAATCTCCTCACCCACTGCGAGGCGCGGCAAGTAGTAGTTCTTCTGCTCGTCCGAACCGTAGTGCAGCAGCAGCTCCGCCGGGCCCAGCGAATTCGGCACGGCCACCGTGGACGCCACCGTGGCCGACATCGTCGACAGTTTCTGCAGCACCGCCGAATGCGCCAGCGCGGAAAATTGCAGGCCGCCGTACTGCTTCGGGATGATCATGCCGAAGAAGCGATGCTTCTTGATGAAGGCCCAGATTTCCGGCGGCAGGTCGGCCAGCTCATGGGTGATCTGCCAGTCGTCGATCATCCCGCAGAGCTCTTCCACCGGACCGTCGAGAAAGGCCTGCTCCTCCACGCTCAGTTCGGGCTTGGGCTGCTTCAGCAGCTCATGCCAGTCCGGCTTGCCGGAGAACAGCTCGCCCTCGAACCCCACGGTGCCGGCTTCCAGCGCGGTCTGCTCGGTCTCCGACAGCTTCGGCGTGACCTTGGCGAACATTTTCAGCAGCGGGGCGGTGATCTTCCTGCGGCGGAAGCTGTCCATCAGCAGTGGTATCGCGATGCCCAGTTCGACAATCAGCAGGACGACCATCGTCCAGAACGCGCCGGCGAGCAGGCCCACGACCAGCGTGACCAACGGCGCCGCGATGGCAAAAGTGCGTAGGCTGCTGCGGTGGTAGGCACAGGCGCCGCTCGCGATGAGCGCCGCCAGCAGGGTGAGTATTACGGCCATCTCGACTTCCTCGTTGCGGTCATGCCTGTTGGGCGATGCATGCGCCTGACCCGGCAACTGCATCGTCCAGTGACTGGATGAAATGTGCGATCTCGCGGGTGAATGCATCGTTGGCATCACCCGCCAGCATGTGGGTGGCGCCAGCCACTTCGATGTGGCGTGCGTGCGGCACCAGTTGCCTGAACTCGGCGACGGTGTCATGCGACACCACGTCGCTGCGCTCGCCCGAAAGCAGCAACACCGGTACCCCCACCTTCGCGGCGGCGGCGAACAGGCGCGGCTGATAGCGCTCGCTCTCGGCGATCAAGTCGCCGGCCAGCAACGCCGGATCCCAATGCCAGCGCAAGCGACCGTCTGCGCCTTCGCGCAGCAGCGGGCGCAATTGTTCCTCGCTCTTGCGGCCGGGACGGTGTGGCAGGTAGGCGGCGATCTGTTCGGCGGCTTCCACGTAGTCGGCAAAACCGGCCGGATGCGCCTGCATGAAGGCAAGGATGCGCTCCACGCCCTTCGTCTCCCAACGCGGCGTGATGTCTACCAATACCAGGGCGCGAAACGGTGGAGGCTGCGCCTCTCCTGCGGCCACCAGCCCAAGCAGCCCGCCCATCGAGGCACCGACCAGCACCGACCGCTCGGGCTGCGCACGGGCCAGCAGCAGCAGGTCGTCCACGAACTGTTGCATGTGGTAATCGCCGCCCGGCGCGCGTCCACTCTCGCCGTGACCACGTGCGTCGAAGCTGACGCAGCGGCAGCCACACGCCGCCAACGCGGCGACCGCCCCGTTCCACGCACCACGCGTCTGGCCGAAGCCATGGGCGAACAAGAGAGTGGGCGCGCCATCTGCACGATGCGTCTCCATAGCTAACTGTGCACCGTCGAGGGCGGCGATGGATTCGATGTGGGCAGCAGGGGCAATTGACTTGTCCATACGGATGAGTATGGATTGCTCGATCGAGTGCCGTCAACCCATTCGCGCGGGTTACTAAAGCCCGGCGCAGCGGCTACCATACGGTCATGGATTCAAGCCCGAAACCCGAACGAACCCGCCTCACCGCGGAAGACTGGGAAGTAGCCGCCCTGCAATTGATCGCCGACCAAGGCGTGGGTGCGCTGGCCGTCGAAGCCTTGGCCCGCCAACTGGGCGTCACCAAGGGCAGCTTCTACTGGCACTTCCGCACCCGCGAAGCGTTGCTGCAGGCCGCGCTGGAACGCTGGGAGCAGTACGGCGAAAACGAAGTGCTGGGCCAGATCGAGCAGATCGCCGATCCGCGCCAGCGCCTGCCCGAATTGTTCCGCCGCGTGGCGCACGAGCTGCAGCCACACCGCGTGTACGCCGCTTTGCTGAAGGCGCTGGATCATCCGCTGGTGGTTCCCGTGATGGCGCGCGTGTCGCAGCGACGTACCGAGTTCCTGCACACCGCCTACCGCGAAGCCGGTCTGCCGCCACGTGAGGCGTTGAATCGCGCGCGGCTCACGTACGCCGCCTACGTGGGCTTTCTGCAACTGAATTTCACCCTGGGTCTTCCGCGCATCAACCACGAAGAGTTCGATGGCTACGTGGAACACATGATCGCTACCCTTATTCCGGCCTGACCCCCTCCGGCAAGAGCTTGCGAACGGCGCCGCTTGGCGCCGTTTTTACGACCGATCTTCCTGGCCACCATCCCCCGCGCCATCCCTAAGATGCGGCGCAAGAAAACGCCACTGGCGGTTTTTGCTGCATTCTTCCTTGCAATGCCAGTGCTCGCAAACTACGGTTCCTCCACCCTTTTTTATAAAGACCAGTGAGGACATGATGGCAAGCACTCTGGACGCGCTCGAACGTTGGGTCAACGAAGTTGCGGCACTTACCCGTCCCGCGAAAATCCACTGGTGCGACGGCTCCGAAGCCGAATACCAGACGCTGGTCCGGCAAATGCTGGCCGACGGCACCCTGATCGAGCTCAACCAGCAGACCCACCCAGGCTGCTACCTGCATCGCTCCCATCCGTCCGACGTGGCACGCGTGGAGCACCTCACCCTGGTCTGCCACCAGAACGAGCAGGATGCCGGTCCGAACAACCATTGGCTGGCCCCGGCCGAGGCGCACGCGAAGATGGATGCGCTATTCGACGGCTGCATGGAAGGCCGCACCATGTACGTGATCCCGTACTGCATGGGCCCGATCGGCTCGCCGCTGTCGCGTTGCGGCGTGGAGATCACCGACAGCCCTTACGTGGTCGCCAACATGAAGATCATGACCCGCATGGGCAAGGCGGCCCAGGAGCGCATCGAAAACGAAGGCATCTTCGTGAAGGGGTTGCACTCCACCGGCGAACTGGATCCGGAACGCCGTTTCATCATGCACTTCCCCGAGGAGCGCACGATTAAATCCTACGGCTCCGGCTACGGCGGCAACGCACTCCTGGGCAAGAAATGCCACGCGCTGCGCATCGCCAGCAACCAGGCCCGTGACGAGGGCTGGCTGGCCGAGCACATGTTGATCGTCGGCATCGAGAACCCCAGCGGCGAAACGCACTACATCGCCGCCGCTTTCCCCTCAGCCTGCGGCAAAACGAATCTCGCGATGCTGATTCCGCCCGAGGGCTACCGCAGGGATGGCTGGAAGGTGTGGACGGTGGGCGACGACATCTGCTGGATGCGCCCCGGCACGGATGGACGTCTATACGCCATCAATCCCGAGGCGGGCTTCTTCGGCGTGGCGCCGGGCACCAGCGACAGCAGCAACCCCAACGCGCTCAAAAGCATTTCGCACGACACCATCTTCACCAATGTCGCCGTCACCGCCGACAACCAGCCGTGGTGGGAGGGCTTGCCCGGCACGCCGGTCACCGATTGGCAGGGCCGCCCCTACGACCCCGCCAATGGACCCGCCGCACATCCCAACTCGCGCTTCACGGTGAGCGCCAAGCAGTGCCCCACCTGGTCGCCCAAGGCCGAAGACGCGCAGGGCGTGCCGATCAGCGCCATCGTGTTCGGCGGTCGCCGCCCCTCCTTGCTGCCACTGGTGATGGAGGCGCGTGACTGGACGCACGGTGTGCTGATGGGTGCCGCGATGGGCTCGGAAACCACGGCCGCAGCCACCGGCGCCGTCGGCGTGCTGCGCCGCGATTCGATGGCGATGAAGCCCTTCTGCGGATACCACTACGGCGACTACTTTGCGCATTGGCTGAGCTTCGACCAGCCCGGCGCCAAGTTGCCCAAGGTCTTCCACGTCAACTGGTTCCGCAAGGGCAAGGACGGCAAGTTCCTGTGGCCGGGGTTCGGCGACAACCTGCGCGTGCTGGAGTGGATGATCGCGCGCGTTGAAGGCAAGGTGCGCGGCAAGGAAACCCCCGTCGGCACCCTCCCCGCGCCCGGCGAGCTGAAGCTTGACGGGCTGAGCCTCGACAAGACCGCACTGGCGGAGTTGCTCGACGTGGATCAGGCAGGATGGCAGGTCGAGTTGGCCGCTATCGGCGAATATCTGGCCAGCTTTTCGCCCCGCACACCTGCGGCGCTGCACGGGGAACAGCAACGCGTAGCCCTCGCGCTGGAAACCATCGAGCGCAAGGTCGCCTCGGCCTGAGCGTGCGCGCATCGCCGCGGACCTGTGCCCACGGCGATGCAAACCCTTTCGGCACGGCGGGCATCCAAGCTGGCAAGATGATCGCTGCCTGCCCCGCCACCGCCAGCCCGATGCCGCCAGCCCCCGCTGCCGCCGACGACGACAAGGACGACGCGCGCGCGGCCGCCATGGGCGACCGCCGTGCGTTCCAGCGGCTGTACTGCCGGCATGTTGAACGCATCAACGGCGCGATGTATCGGCTGGCCGGCTATGACCATGCCCGTGCCGAGGATCTCACCCAGGAAGCCTTCGTGCGCGCATGGCAGAAGCTGCCCAGCTTCCGTCACGAAAGTGCGTTCGGCACCTGGCTGTACCGCCTCGCGGTCAACATGGCACTGATGGAAATCCGCGCCCGCCGCGCCGACCCGGTCGGCTTCATGGACGAGGAAAAACTGCCCGACCATGGCGAAACGCCGTTCTGCGCCGCAGAACGCGAAGAACTCGAACGCGCCATCGGCAAGCTGCCGCCGCGCGCGCGCGCCGTATTGGTGCTGCACGACGTGGAAGGTTGGCGGCACGAAGAAATCAGCGAGGAGATGGACATGGCCGTGGGCACGTCCAAAGCGCAATTGCACCGCGCGCGGCAACTGCTGCGCCGCGCCCTGGGAGAAAACCCATGAACGAATTCGAATGGCGCCAGCAGATGCGCAAGCTGCGCGAGCCCGTCGCACCGCGCCGCGACCTGTGGGAGACGATCGACGCTGCACTGGAAGACCGCGGCGAAAGCGCGGCACCGCAGCACGTCACCCGTCATGCGCCGCCGCGGCCATGGCTGCTCGCCGCCGCGCTGGCTGGTGCTTTCCTGCTTATCGGTGATATCGGTCTGCACCTGCACCGCACCGCCCATGACGCACCGGACAACGCACCTGCACTGGCCAGCGCGCCTTGGAAGCCGGCCGATCCGCGCCTCAGCGGTGCGGCGATCGAACTGGATGCTGCCCGCATCGAACTGCGGCAGGCCATGCAACAGTCTCCCGATTCCACCTCGTTGCAGCGCCTGCTGGCGCGCACCGAACAGCAACAAACGCAATTGCGCCATCTCGCCCAGGAGGCCGGCTGACCGCAGCCGGGAACGATCATGAAAACCACCGCCCGTTACGCCCCCTTGCTGTTGTGCCTTTGCGCAGGCCAGGCCATGGCTGGCACGCCGATCAACCTGCAGCATGCCGCGACGCCTACTGCCCACATCAGCATCAGCAACATCTCCGGCGAAGTACGCGTCACCGCATGGGATCGGGCCACGGTGCAGGTCGACGGCCAGCTCGGCGACGGCGCCAAGCCGCTGGCGATCACAGGCAATGACGACAAGCTCGCCATCGAAGTTCAACCGCAGGGCAACGGCGGCGGCTGGCTCAATTGGGGCAGCGACAACCGCATGGGCCCGACCATGCTGGATCTGCACGTACCGCGCGGCGCCTCGCTGGATGTACGCGTGGTGAGCGCACCGCTGGTAGTCGACGGCATGGATGGCGGCAAGATCTCCGTCAACACGGTCAGCGGGCGGGCGCGCATCAACGCGAACAGTCCGTCGCTCTACATCGAAAGCGTCAGCGGCAACATCGAATTGGCTGGCCATGCAACGCAAGCCAACCTGCAGACCGTGAGCGGCGACATCCTCGCCCCGGTGCTGGGCGATCAGGCGAAACTGCAGACGGTTTCCGGTCGCATCCAAGGCAATGGCGGCCCATGGCGCCAGCTCACGCTGAGCACGGTGTCGGGCGACGTGCAGCTCGCCGGCAACCTCGCGCAGGACGGCAAGCTGTCTGTCGACAGCATGAGCGGCAACGTGCAATTGCAACTGCCCGCCGCCGCCAATGCCACCGTGCATGCCAGCAGCTTCAGCGGCGACCTGCGCAGCGACGTCGGCGCCGCGCAGAAATCCGAGCACGGCCCCGGCAGCAAGCTCGACGCCACCCTTGGCAACGGCAGCGGCACAATCAATGTCGAGACCTTCAGCGGCGACCTGCGCATCCGTACATCGAAATGATGCAAACGAGGCCAGCCGGACACCCATAAAAAAGGCCACCGGTCTTGACGACCGGTGGCGATGTGGCATCAACGCCGGAACTTGTCAGTAATCGTAGGTCACCGACAACCGCACGGTGCGCGGCGGGTTGGTGAACAACGGCTGCTTGTAGTAAGTGTTGACGTAAATCGTGTTGCTGGTCGGATCAAACGAAGCCGGGAACGACGGGTCCGTCTGCAACGGCCGCTGCTGGTTCAGCGCGTTGAAGATATCCAGGTTGAAGCCAAGCTTGTTCCCGGCGAACGCCGGACGATAGTGCACGCCAAGGTTGAGCAGCTCGGTCCATGGCGTGTGGCCGACCGATCCAGGCGGCACGCGCTGGCCATTGCACCAGTGATAGTTGCCGGTACCGTAGTTGTTGTAGCCGGTCGGGTCGTTGTCGCCGCCGGGTTTGTAGCCTCCCGGCCCCTGGGTGAGCGGCCCGTAATAACCAAGGCACTCCTGCGGCATGCCGGATTGCACCAGAAGCGTGGCGGAGAGCAGCCACTCTGGATTGATCTGGTAATTCCCGCGGAAGCGGACCTGGTGCTTGCGGATATTGGCGAACTCGCCGTACTGCCCATCCATAAGCTGCCAGCTGTCCCAGTCCTCGGTCTTGGAAATGTCTTCCTGGCCGAAGTCCGAGCGCACCTGGCCTTCGGTGTTGCCGAAGCCTCGCGTGAAGGTGTAATCGATGCGGCCATACCACTTGCCGTCGAACGGGTGCTCCAGATAGAGGTTCAGCGCGCCGTACTTGCGGACGGCACCGCGACTGAAGCCCCAGTCCTGCAGAGTCATGGGCACGGTGACCTTGCTGCTGCCGTCGTCCGACACCACCAGCATGTCGTTGGTGCGTCCCGGGTTGAACAGGCGGCAATACGAAGCGCCATACAACGAATCGGAGTAGGCGTTCGGATCGAGGCCCATCTTGGTCATCTTGGCGGCGATCATGCCGGGCTCGCATTCGTCGTCGATTGCGGCCTTCAGGTTACGCCACGTGGCCTTGGCTCCGTACACCCAGTTATCCCCCAGCTTCTTGTCGAAGCCGACGATGAATTCGTCCAGGTACTCCGGTTTCAGATTGCGCGCGGCAACCTGCATCGGATCCTTAGGCGCTCCCGTTTCGCCGTCCGGGGAAGTCGTCGGTCCGGCCTGGGTCAGGCCCTGCGGGATACCCGTGACCGGGTCGATGCTGGCGTACGAATACAGCGTGGTGAGATAGGTCGAGCGGTTGGCTGCTCGCTCCGCCGCATTGTCGGGCAGCGCCAGGTAGTAGCGGCCTGCATTGCCGTAGACCTTGAACGATGAGTCGCCGAACACATCCCAGCTAGCGCCGATACGGGGCTCCCACTGGTTCTTCTCGTCGACGAAGGCTTGTCCCAAGTCGTTGTAGTTGGTGAAGCGGTCGTTGCGCAGACCGATGCTCAGGTACACGTTCTGCGCCACCTGCCAGTTGTCCTGCAGGTAGTAGGCCTTCTGCGCCGTCGACATGCTGGTCATCCAGCCGATCTCGCGCTTCTGCACCTGACCGCCAGCCATGTAACGCCAGTAGTAATTGACCGATGGATCGAACGGGTTCTGCTGATCCGGCCCTTGGTCCACGGCCCGGTAGAACATGTTGTCGATACCCGCAAGCAGATCGTGGTCGCCCAGCTTGTAATCGAAATCCACGCGCAGACCGCGGGTAGCGTTCTTGGCGCCCGGCGCGGTCCATGAGGTGTTGGTCTGCGCGTTGCCCGGATGGCTGCCGTCGGGCAGCGTCGCATTGCTCGCGCCGGAAATGAACGGCAGCGGGCTGGTATTGCCGTATACGACAGGATCCTGGAAGCGTGCCTTGCCACCGGTAATGCTTAGCGTGGCCGCATCGGTGATGTAGCTGGTGAAGTGCGCTACATAGATCTGCGCGTTGTCCTTGGTGACATCGTTCTTGCTGGAGAACGCACCGCGCTGGAGCGTGTCGTAGTCGAAATCGTAGGTCGATCCGGCGCCCAGGCTGTTGTTGTCCTTCAGCGCCGTCAGTTCCAGGATGTTGCTGTCGGTGATGTTCCAGTCCAGCTTGCCGTAGAACTTCGTTTCCTTGTTGCGGTAATCCTGCACCTTGGCATTGTCGTTGTTCTCGACATTGGTGCCTTGCGTGCGCGTGGTCTCGCCTGCCAGGAACATGTACAGCTTGTCCTTGACCAGCGGGCCGCCCACGTAGGCGGAGTAGATCGTCTGCCAGGACGTGTTGTCGTTGCGGTACTGGCGCAGAGACCCGGGAGCATTCGGACCCGCGGCATAGTTGACCAGGCTGCTCGATGCAGGAATGGCCGGGTTGCCGTAGCGGTAATTGACCGGATCGCTCTCCAGATAGCGCGGCTGCCAAGCGACCTGGCCGCCGAAGTGCCACTCGTTGCTGCCGCGCTTACCGACCTGGTTGATCACGCCGCCGTCGGAACGACCATATTTGGCGTCGTACCCGCCGGCAAGGGTTTCCTGCTGCTCGATGGCGCCATAGGGCAACTGGAAGCCGCCCAGATTCTTGTACGGTTCGCCGACGTTGTAGCCGTTCACGTAATAGGCATTCTCTGACACGCTGGAACCACCGAACGACACCAGCGATTGACCGGACGGCCCGGTGAAGAAGCCGCTACCTGAGGCGGTATTCGGCGCGAGCAGTGCGATGGCCTCGGCGCTGTGCGCCACCGGCAACCGCTGCAGATCGGCTGCAGTGATGACAGTGCTCGAGTTGACGCTGGTGACGTCGATAGCGGGCAATGCGCTGGCCGAGACCGTTATCGAGGACAGCTGGGTGGGATTGGCGTTGCTCGAGCCGCCGGTGGCGCTAGCGAAGTCAACGCCTGCGGCGGCACCGGTGGAGACATAGGTGTTGTCGCGCGCACTCACCGTCTTGCCGTTCTGCTTCAGGGTGACCGTATAGGTACCCACGGGCAGATTGTCGACGCGATAGCGGCCCGTGCTGTCCACAGGCACTTCCCGCGTGAAGCCCGACGTGTTGCTGACCACTACGGTCTCACCCGACGCCACTGGCGCCTGGCCGAAGACGCTGCCGACAGTGCTCTGCGCAAGCGCGGCCCCGCTGAAACTCAAGCCCACGGCAATCGCCAAGGCCGTCGGGCGCCAGCGCGTGGCGTCGGCACGGTATCGAATGCTCATCGTGATTCTCCCCAAATGGATTGCGTGCAAAGGATCGATGGCCCAAATGCCAGGATCCGGCGGATCGCGGAAATTCCTCCGGCGCCGCAAGTTCGCATGAGATTATGCGAAATTCCGTACGCTTAACGACCACCGACAGCAAAAATATGACGTTAGAAAATACAGGTCAACACAAATTTTATACTCTATAACCGTAAATATTTACGAATTAACGGTAACGAACACCCCTTGCCAAGCCATGTTCAAGCACCGATGCCCGCCCCTACAGCGCTGAACGAAGCAACGAATTGAGCCCACAGAAGACCAGAATTACTATCTCCCAATGCCTTTCACGCCTCTCCTTCCCGACAAATTCCAGCATCGTTCCGGGCATCCGGAAGAGGCTGACGACCTCCGCCTAGCCTCGTCGCAAACGTCGCTGGAAGCACGACTGGCCCAGGCGCCACACGACACCACTACGCTCATCGAGCTGTCGGAAGTATTGTTTCGGCGCGGACGCCTGCGCGCCTCCAGCCATCCGCTGCTGGCGGCTGCCAGCCGGCTCCCGCGCAATGCGCCGCTGATCGTCTCCTTGACGCAACGCCTTGTTGCCAATGGCGAAATCCTTGCTGCACGGACTTGCCTCGACCTGTTGGAAGAAGCACCTGCTCCACCGGCCGACTTGTTGGCTGCACAGGCCCACCTGCGCTTCATGATCGGCGACCTCGCCAAGGCGTTGGAGCGGATCCAATTGGCCCTGCACGCTGGAGCCGACTCGCCCGGCGAGCACCACATGCACGCCCTGCTGCTGCAATTCAGCGGCAGGATCGACGAGGCCGAGGCAGTGCTGGAGCGCTGCCTTGCGCGATGGCCGCAATTCGGCGACGCCGTTACGGTACTGGTCAATCTACGCAAGCAGCGTCCCGGGGCGAACCGGCTGGATCGGATCGACAAGCAATTGCGTCTGATGCCGCATGAAACTACCGATACCGATCGTGGTTTCGTGCGTGCGGAATTCGAATATGCCCGTTTCAAGACGCTGGATGATCTCGGGCAGAACGGGGAGGCCTGGGAGGCGCTATCGCGTTGCAATGCGATCATGCGCAGCCTGAATCCCTACGACGCTGCGGCAGAGGAAGCTGTCACGGCGGCCCTGCTCAACATGCCGGCGACACCCGCGCCGCCTGGCCCTGCCAGACCGCCAGGCCCCGTACCCATCTTCGTCGTGGGCATGCCTCGGTCGGGTACGACCCTGTTGGAACGAATCCTTTCCAGCCACTCGCTAGTCGCTTCGGCAGGGGAAATCATCGACTTCTGGCGCCAACTGCACTGGGTGGCCGACGTGGCACCTGCGCAGTCCGCAGGCCTGTTGGAAATCATCCGCCGCAGCGGCAACGTCGATTACCGCGAACTGGGTCAGCGCTACTTGAAGCAGACCCAATGGCGTGCGCAAGGCAGGGCGTATTACATCGACAAGCTGCCCGCGAACATCCAGATGGTCTCCTTCATCCGGCGAGCCCTGCCGCACGCCCCCATCTTGCATATGGTGCGCGATCCCATGGATACCTGCTTTTCCAACTACAAGGCTCTGTTCGGCAATATTTCCTCGTACAGCTACGACCTCACAGCACTCGCGCACTATCACGCGCAATACATGCGACAGGCGCAGCATTGGCACAGCACGATGCCCGGTGCCATGCTCGACGTGGGGTACGAGGCGCTCGTGCAGGATACCGAAGCAACCGTAAGCCGTGTCTTGGCTCACTGCGGACTGGCTGTCGAGGAAGGCTGCTTCCGCCCTGAACGCAATGCCGCGCCTGTCGCCACGCCCAGCAGCGCTCAGGTACGCGAATCGATCCATGTACGCGGACTGGGCCAATGGCGCCGCTATGCACAGCAGTTGGAGCCGCTACGTCTGGCGCTGGAGGCTCAGCAAGCAGCGCTCGCCTTTCCGATGTGACAGCGCGGCGCCCAGCGCGATGACGCGCCATTACTGCTGCCTGCCACGCGCGCGTTGCATGAGATACCCAGCTTAGGCTGGCGAACTCGCACGCTTTAGGAGCCGAACGACCCGGCCAATGTGGAGACACGCGTCCATACAGCCGAGATCTATCGCACCACCAAAGCAAGAGCGCCATCGCTTTACGCGACGGCGCTCTTGTCTGCGCGATATTCAGGGCGAATCGCGGATCAAAGATCCTGGTGGTATTGCACGTAAGGCGTACGCGACTGATCCGGCTCGGGGCCGGCCGGCGTGTTCGTCGGCGCACCGGACGACCACAGGTTCTGAGCTCCCACGCTGAGCGAGCCCTGCCACGGCAAGTGCCACGTCACGCCAAGGTCGATGCTGTTCCAGCGGCGGTCGGGGCTGTAGCCATTCCCTGGCACGCCAGCCAAAGGCTGCATGGTGCGGCCGATAAGGGTGCCGCTGATCGGGCCATGGTCGACGCCGAAGCTGATCGCTTTCTGATCCAGCGTACTGATGCCCAACAGGTTGCCCGGCAACAGATGGATGCGGCCGACACTGGCGCCCACGTCCACACCGCTGTTGGTACCCAGCGCCAGGCGGCCGCGTGCATTGAGCTGCGAGCTGCTGTCGAAACCGGTAAGGCCATCGACGCTGGGCGTCACACCGGGCAGCACACGCGGCAGACTGGTACTGTTTGGCGTGCTGTTGCTGCCCACGCTCACGCCAAGGCTGTAAGGCCCGTTGAAGTAAGTGGCGCCAACCTCGCTGCCTACCACACGCAACGGGCTGTTGACCCAGGATTGCTGGCTGACATCAGCGTTCGCTTGCCAGTTCGGTGCCAGGCCGTATTGTAGGCCGGTGCTCACGAGCGTGGAGGCATCGACAGCATGGGGGGACAACAGCGAATCGCGCTGTGCCTGGGCGCCATTGCTTCCGTCTGCCTTGAGCACGAGCAGGCGGCCGTCCGTGCCACGCCACAACGGCACCGCCAAGCCCGACTTCACCTTGGCGACCTGCGCTGGCGGCTGCTTCAGCAACTGTCCGGCCAGTTGGCCGTTAGCATCGTCCACGCCCTGACCGGCCGCCACAAAGGGCAGCAAGCACAGCAGCATTGGGGCAAGCAGTCGACGCATAGACGGCAGGTTCGTTACGGTAGCTATGATTCGGAATTGTCGGCAGAAGTTTACTGCACTTTACATTTAAATAACAACGACACAAGGGTTTCGGTACAGTTAATGAATACACCCTGTGACCGCCATCTCAATAGCGGGGTTCGCGTCACCTTGGATTCCAACTGGCGCACTACTGACCCGCAGGATATAACGGGTTCTTCGCCGAAGCCTGCCCGCCTGCCCTTTTGATGAGCCCAGCTTCCCCGCCGCCGCGCTCCACGCCCATGCCTGCCTTGGCCAAGGACTTGGCCGGCGTGCCGGCAGCCATCGAGCAGTTGCTCAAGGCGCAGGACAGCGCAAGCGTGCTGGAGGCCTGCGCGCGCATCCTGGAGGATCTCGGCATCGCCGGTCGGCTGCATTGGCAACCGCTGGCAAGCCCGGGTGTGGAATCTCACGGGTGGCGCCACGAACTGGCGGAAGATGTGCAACACCAGCTCGTGCTCGTACTGAGCCACGACGAACCGGTTGCCCTGCCGCTGCGCGGCAAATTGGCCTGGCTGGGACGGCTCGCCGATGCCCGCCTTAACCAACTCTCCGAATCCAGCCGTCTGTACGAGGCGATCTCCCGGCTGGCATTGGCTGAACGCCTGCAGCGCGCGCTCTATGCAATCGCAGAGCAAGCCAGCGCGGAACAGGACATGCCCGCGCTGATGCGCTCACTGCACACCATCGTGAGCAGCCTGATGTACGCAGAGAACTTCTACATAGCGCTGTATGACGCCGCCAGCGACAGCGTGCGCTTCCCGTATTACGTGGACAGCCTTGATGTCGATGTGCCTTCGCCCGAACGCAGCGTGCCGCTGAACGAGCTGCTGCATGGTGTCACCTGGAACCTGTTGCGTCGTGGACGCCCTCTGTTCGGTGCCATCGACGAGCTGGCGCAGGAACTGGGCGGGCAGTTCCAGTTGCACGGTACGCGCTGCGAGCACTGCATCGGCGTGCCATTGTTCCGCTCAGGACAGGTCGTCGGCTGCATCGTGGTGCAGAGTTATCGCGCCAAGATGCGCTACACCCGGCACGATCTCGACCTGCTGAGCTATGTGGCACAGCACGTGCAGACCACGATAGAACGGCGTGGCGCCCACGTGGAACTGGAACGCCGCGTCGCCGATCGCACCACCGCGCTGCGCGAGGCCAACCGCGTGCTGCGACAGCAAGTGCTGCAGCGCCAGCGCGGCGAACGACTGCAGGCGGCGCTGTTCCGCATCGCCGAGCTGGCCGGCACCACCGACAGCCTCGACGACTTCTATCCCGCCGTGCATCGCGTGATCGGCGGTCTGTTGTACGCACGCAATCTGTACATCGCGCTTATCGACGAGGAAACGCAGTTCATCACCTTTCCCTATTCGGTGGACGAGATGAACAGCGAACGCCCGCCACGCCGCCGTGGCGGCGGAGCCACCGAATACGTGCAACGCACCGGCAAACCGCTGCTGGCGGACATGGCGACCATCGATCGCCTGATCGCCAGCGGCGAGATCGTCAACCCGGGGGCGCGCTCGGTGTGCTGGCTGGGCGTGCCGTTGAGTTGGGCCGACAAGGTGCGCGGCGTGCTGGCCGTGCAGAGTTACAGCCCCGAACATACCTACAGCGAACGCGACCAGGAACTGCTCACCTTCGTCAGCTACCACGTGGCCAACGCATTGCAGCGCAAGCATGCCGACGCCACGCTGAAGCAGGCTTACGCCAGCCTGGAGCGCCGCGTGGTGGAGCGTACCCGCGCGTTGGGCCTCGCCAACCGCGATCTGCGCGAGCAGATCGCCGAACGCGAACGCATCGAGCGCCGGCTGAAGTACGAGACCCTGCACGACTCGCTCACCGGCCTGCCGAACCGCACCATGCTGCTGCAACGTCTGGAGCAGGCATTGCAGCATTACCTCGCGAACCCGAAGGATGGGTTTGCGGTGCTGTTCATCGACCTCGACCGCTTCAAGGTCATCAACGATTCGGTCGGCCATCTGGTCGGTGACGACCTCTTGTTCCAGGTCGGCGGTCGGATCCGCGCCTGCCTGAAAACCCGCGACATCGTGGCTCGACTGGGTGGCGACGAATTCGCCGTGCTGCTCGAGCAGGTGCCGGACGTCGCCGCGGCGCAGCGCACCGCCGAGCGCGTGCTGAAGGAGTTGCAGGCGCCGTTCCGCCTGGGTACCCGCGAAATCTTCACCTCCGCCTCGATCGGCATCGCGATGGCAGATACGCACTATCGCCAACCCGAGGAGCTGTTGCGCGACGCCGATTCCGCGATGTACCACGCCAAGGACGGCGGCCGCCATCGCGCCTCCCTGTTCGACGATCGCCTGCGCCACGAGGCGCTGTCCCAATTGCGCATGGAGGGCGATCTGCGCCATGCGCTGGCTCGCCGCGAGTTCGTGCCGTTCTACCAGCCCATCGTGTCGCTGGCCGACGGCTGCATCGCCGGCTACGAGGCACTGCTGCGCTGGAACCACCCCGAGCGCGGCCTGCTGCTGCCGCACGATTTCCTGCTGATCGCCGAGGAGACCGGCTGCGCCGAGGCCATCGACTGGCTGGTCTTCGAACAGGTCTGCGCCCAAGCCATGCAGCTGCTTGGCGGCAAGGGCACGATCAGCATCAATGTCTCCGGCCTGCACTTCCGCTCGGATGACTTCGATGCCCGCTTGCTGGCGCTGCTGGACAAGTACCACGTGCCGCCTTCCAGCATCCGCGTCGAGGTGATCGAGCGCACGCTGCTGGACAATCCGGCGCAGGTGAAGCGGATGCTGGAAAACCTGCGCCTGCAGGGCATGGGCATCGCGCTCGACGATTTCGGCACCGGCTACTCCTCGCTGAGCTACCTGCACCAGTATCCGTTCGACGCGCTGAAGATCGACCGCTCCTTCGTCACCGAGCTGGACAGCGACCGCAAGGGCCAGGGTGCGGCCGTGATTCGCGCAATCCAGGTGCTGGCCGATGCGCTGAGCATGCAAGTGATCGCCGAAGGCATCGAGAACACAGCGCAACAACAGGCTCTACTCGACATGGGCTGCCGTTACGGCCAAGGCTTCCTGTTCGCACGCGGGCAGGCCGCCGAATACTGGCTGCGCCCGGAAAACCGCTTGCCGTAGACACGCACAAGGCGCGCCCGCCGGGCGCTTACGCCGTGCCGGAAGTGCCCGCCCCGCCCGCATCGCGCAACAGATGCTCCGCATCGATGCGGTCGAACTCGTAGCGTTGCGCGCAGAACTCGCAGTTCACCTCGATGCGGCCGTCCTGCTCCGCCAGCGTGGCCTCCACTTCCTCGCGGCCCAGCGAGCGCAACATCGCCACCACCCGTTCGCGCGAGCAGCTGCAGCCGAAGGCCAAGGGGCGCGGCGCGAACAGGCGCACGGACTCCTCGTGGTACAGGCGGTACAGCAGTTGCTCCGGCGCGGTGGTCAGCATTTCCTCGGCACCGAGCGTGCCTGTGAGGTGCATCACCCGTGTCCACGCATCGTCGTCCTGCACCGCGCCCTGGCCGCCTTCGTCGGGCAGCTTCTGCAGCATCAGGCCCACCGCGTGCTCGCCGTCGGCAGCCAGCAGCAGGCGCGCGGGCAACTGTTCTGACTGCGCGAAATAGTTCTCCAGGACACCTGCCAGGTCCGTCGCGCGCAATTCCACGAGGCCCTGATAACGCTGGCCGCGTTCAACGTTGCCGATGGTGATGGCCATCACCGCCTGCGGCAATGATTCCAGCGACAGCGGCTCGGGCAGCGGCCCATCCCAGCGCGCCAGGCCACGCAAACGGCCATGGTCCGTGCACTCGGCGAACAGCAGACGCAACGCGCCGGCGCTCTTCAACTGCACCGACAACTCGCCGTCGAGCTTGATATTGGCGGTCAGCAACGCACTGGCGGCCAGCGCCTCGCCCAGCAGATTGCGCAACTCGACCGGGTAGTCGACGCGTCCAGCCACCTCGCGCCACGCCGGCCCAAGCCGCACCAACGCGCCACGCACGCCGGCGCGCTCGAGCAGGAAGCGGTGCAGCACATCTTCGACAAATACGGTTTCCACAGCCGATACCTCGCAAAACGATCCCCGCTAGATGGGGCCGGATGACGGCCGCGCAATAGCCGCACCTATACTGCCCCGACTCCCCGCCATTCGCCCACCATGCCCCTTCAACTCTCCCCTCGCCGCGTGTTGCGCTGGATCGTCTTTGCCGTACTGGCCTGGCTGGGGCTCACCTGGTTGATGGTGCTGGCAATGCGCTTCGTGCCGCCCTTCACCTCCGCGGTAATGCTGGAGCGGCACGTCGGCGCCTGGGTGCATGGCGAGCGCGATTTCCGTCTGCACCAGCACTGGGTGCCGTGGTCGCAGGTATCGCCATGGGTCCCGCTGGCGATGGTGGCCGGCGAGGATCAGAAGTTCCCCTACCATCACGGCTTCGACTTCAGCTCCATCCACCAGGCGATCGACGCCGCCGACGACGGCGCTCGCCTGCGCGGCGCCAGCACCATCAGCCAGCAGGTCGCGAAGAACCTGTTCCTGTGGAACGGCCGCAGCTTCGTGCGCAAGGGGCTGGAGGCGTACTTCACCGTGCTGATCGAACTGACCTGGCCGAAGCGGCGCATCCTCGAGGTGTACATGAACATCGCCGAGCTGGGCAACGGCATCTACGGCGTGGGCGCAGCCAGCGAGGCTTATTTCAACGAACCTCCCGCGCGGCTCGATCCGTCGCAGGCGGCACGGCTGGCCGCCGTGCTGCCCAGCCCACGGCGCCTGCACGCGGATCGTCCGAGCGCCTATGTAATGCGCCGCGCTGGCTGGATCGAGCGGCAGATGCGCCAACTCGGCGGCCCGTCCTACCTCGGGCGCCCCTGACCATTGCGATCCTCCATGATCGCGGAAATGGAGCGGGCGACTGTCCTCTGCCGCCGTCTCCAGGCCGGTGTTTCACAGGGCGGCAACACCCGTTGCGCATGTCAGCGTTAGACTGACCACATGCTCCCACGGCCGGAGATCGGACATGCGTCAGGTCAAGCATCTGCTGGAGAACAAAGGCGGCACCATCCACACCATCGCGCCCGATGCGCCCGTGCTGGACGCGATCAAGCGGATGGCCGAGCACCGCATCGGCGCACTGCTGGTGATGCGTGGCGAGCAGTTGTTGGGCGTGGTGTCCGAACGCGATTACGCGCGCAAGGTGATCCTGCAGGGTCGCTCGTCGTCGCAGGCGACGGTGAGCGAGATCATGCACGGCGATCCGCTGACCGTGGGGCCGCAAACCGACGTGCTCGACTGCATGCGCCTGTGTACCGACAGCCGCGTGCGCCACCTGCCCGTGCTCGACGACGGCAGGGTGGTGGGCGTCATTTCGATCGGCGACCTGGTGAAGGCGGTGATCGACGCGCAGGCCGAACAGATCGAGCATCTGGAACGCTACATCACCGGTTGAGGCCGGGATTGGGCGTACGGAAGGCGCGCGGCGGCCACTTCACGCGGCCCGCTTTTCCTCCGACGCGAGATCGGGCGACCAGCCGGCGCGTATCGACACCCAGGTGGCGAGCACGGCCACGCCGGCGCCCGCCAGTGCGAGGCCGCTGATACCCGCGCCCAGCAGGCGCAGGCCGCTCACTGCGCTGGTCACCGCGAAGTCGCCGAAGCGCCACACTGCGGTTTCCACGAAGTTCTTGCCCTTGTAGCGCGTCTCGCGCGGCACGCGCGTATACAGCGCATCCACCGCCGGCTTGGTCATGCCATAGGCGAAACCACGCGTGGTCACCATCATCACGGCCAGCGCCGGGATCGTGGCACCCAGCACCGCCACACTGCCGTGACCGACCATCATCACCGTCAGCAACAGCGCAACATTCACCAGCGAAGGCAGCACCAGGCCCCAGCCCGGGCCGAAGCGCACCAGCAACCAGCGCGTAAGCGTGAGTTGCAGCAGCGCGCCCAGCGTGTTGGTGGCAAGGTCGAGGTCGTTGTAGAACGCGGTGCGCGCTACGTTCCCGGCGAAATGCAGCTTCGCGTAATCCGCCACCAGCGCGTAGGCCAACGTGCCGACGCCATCGCCAAACAGCATGAGCAATGCCATGTAGCGCAGGAATGGGCGCGACCACAGTTCACGCACGCCGGCCCACAACGAGCCACCGATCGCCTCGCCGCCCGACCTGCCCGGTCGCGCCTGCTCGTGATGTGCAGACAGGTGCAGCAAGAGCACCAGTGCAGCCGCCAGCGTCAGTGCCGATACCACCAACAATGGCGCCACGCCCAGCCAGTGAACCAGCAGACGGGTGAGCAACGGGCCGCAGATCGCTCCCGCCATGCCGCCGAGCGCAATCAAGGAAAACACTCGGCGTGCGCGCTCGCTGGAGAAGATGTCCGCCATCACGCTCCAGAACAGCGACACCACGAACAGGTTGAACACACTGCCCCAGGCGAAGAACACCACACCCAGTTCTCGGGCCCCCACGCGATCCTGCGCCATGAAGGCCGGCACGAAGGCCAACTGGCAGACGGCGAAGAAACTGTAGCTCCAGGCCAGCATGCGGCGCCGCGAGAAGCGCGCCACCAGCCAGCCGAACACCGGCGTGAACAACAGCATGACCGCGAACACCACGCCGTAGAACAGCGGTAACGACTGCGAACCTACAGCTCCACTCAACTGGTCGCGCACCGGCCGGATGATGTAGTACGACGTCATCACGAAGAAGAACGCCAACGCGGACAGCCCAGACTCGGCGCCCTCGCGCGTGGCGGCGGAACGAATCGAACTCACTGTGGCATCCCGCACGGGCCATGCCCGGAAGGGCGCAAGGCTAGCACGCGCCTCCACGCCGCGTGTCGCCATATGGCGGCCGTCGAAGGTCATCTCGGGGGGCGCATTGTCCCGGCACGCGAAGTACCGGAAAATCGGCGTTCCGCGTGGCCGATGGATCCCGTCCACGCATTCCATCTCGGCGTTTCGCGCGTCGCCCAGCCTTGCGAAGAAGATGCGGATTCGACACCTCGCCCTTGCCTGCACCACCTGCCTCGCCTGCACCAGCGTCCACGCCATGCAGGCGCATGCCCAAACCCAGGCGCAGACACAGCTCCAAGCACAGCCCCAAGTCCGGGCCGCCCCGGCAAGCGCCCTGCCGCCGGCCAGCGCGAACATCCCCTCCGAGGAACTTCCGCAGGCGCGCGTCCAGGCCACGCTGATGGATTACCAACGCTGGCTGGACGAGCTCGATGCGCGCCATGGCGCCGCAGGGCTGGCCACGGCGGTGGTGATCGACGACAAGGTGGTGTTCGAGCACACCCAGGGCTACGCCAACGCCGCTGCCCGGACACCGGTGACGGCCATCACGGTGTTCCGCCTGGCGTCGCTCTCCAAGGCCTTCGCCACCGCGGTCACCGGACTTGAGGTCGACGCCGGTAAGCTCGGTTGGGATACCAAGCTGGTCAACGTGCTGCCCTACTTCAAGCTCAAGGATGTGCAGTCCACCGAGCTGGCCACCGTGGCCGACATCCTCGGCCAGCGAGTGGGCCTGCCGCACAACACCTATGACAACCTGCTCGAAGACGACGTGCCCTACGACGAACTGGTGCGCAAGCTCGACGAAGTCGAGAACACCTGCGCACCCGGCGTGTGCTACGGCTACCAGAACGTGGCGTTCAGCCTGATCGGCGACGTACTGTTCGCGCGTACCGGCAACTTCTTCGACAAACTCGTCGAACAGGACATCTTCAAACCGTTGCACATGCAGACGGCCAGCTACGGACGTGCCGCGCTGGAGTCCAGCAAAAGCTGGGCGCAGCCGCACCATGCAGGAAGGAACCACAGCTGGGTGCCGTTCGAACCCAAGGACGCCTATTACCGCGTGGCGCCGGCCGCCGGAGTCAATGCCAGCATCCGCGACATGGAGCTATGGCTGATCGCGCAGATGGGCGGCCGCCAGGACGTGTTGCCCACCACGCTGCTCGACGTGCTGCACGCGCCCGGCGTGGCGACTCCCACCGAGGTGCGCGCCACGCCGTGGCGACACGCGCGGCTCAGCAATGCCAGCTACGCGCTGGGTTGGCGCGTCTACACCTACAACGGCGAAACGCTGCTCTTCCATGCCGGCGCCGTGGCGGGCTACCGAACCATGATCGGCTTTTTCCCGAAGTACCACGCCGGCGTGGTGACGCTGTGGAATTCCAGCGGCGCGATGCCCAGCGGGCTGATGCCGATGGTGTTCGACGATCTGCTCGGCTTGCCCCACGTCGACTGGGCCGGCGTGGAAAGCGCCACCCCAGCCAAGACCGCACCGGCCAAACCCGCGCGCAAGAAGTCCCGCAAGCACCAGCAGCACTGACGATCAGCTTCGAACCGGACAAAAACGGCGCACGCGATGCATGCGCCGTTTTTTCTTCACGAATCGTGTGGCCACTCAGCGACCGGTGCTGAATTCAATTTTCTGCTCGTTCGTGCTTTCCACCGGGTTGCCGTCGCGCATCGCCGGCTTGAAACGATAGCGTTCGATCGCATCCATGGCGGCACGGTCGAACACATGGCGCGGTTGTGCATCGACCACGTGTACGTTGCTGGTGGCGCCTTCCGCGGTGATCGTGAAACCGACGAGCACCCAACCGGCCTGCCCCGTGCGCAGCGCCGCAGTCGGATACCTCGCCTGCACCGCCTTCAACAATACCGCGCTGCTGTTCTGCGCGCCGGCGGTGTCGGTCGAAGCCGTTTGCGTCTGTCCCTGCGGCTGCGTCGCAGTCTGCGGCTGCTCGGCGGCCTTCTGCTGCTTGGCCTTGGCCTGCTCGGCAGCCAGCGCCTGCTGCGCCTGCAATTGCTCGGCCTGCTTGGCGGCTTCCAACTTGTCGGCAGCGGCCTTCTGCGCGGCGAGCTGCGCCGCCTTCTGCTGATCCTGCGTCTGCTGCTCCTGCTGGCTGGCCAGCTTGCGCTGGGCATCGAGCTTGGAACGCAGGATGGTCAACGTGTAATTCGCCGGATCGGCCTTGGCCAACAGGTCGATCTCGCGCTGCGCTTCGTCGAAGTTGCGTGAGTTGACCGACTGCTCGGCATCCGAGGCGGCGAACGGGAACGTCTCGCGCAAGGCGCTGGTCGCCACCGGGTTGTCTGGCTGCTTGGCAAGTACGCGCAAGTAGAACTCGAACGCGTTGTTGCCGGCAGGCGCCAGGTAACGCTGCGCCTTCAGGGCTTTGCTGGCCTCGTTCAACAACTGGTTGACGTCCAGCGCCTGCAGGTTGGCCGGCGCGGCCTCGGCCTGCGTCGCCTCCGCCTTGCCTGCCGCGGGCGCCGAAGGCGCAAGGCCGGCATCAAGTTGCATCTGCTGTCGGTAAGGGCGAACGATCAGGAACCACGACGCCGCAGCGAGCGCTGCGACGATGGCGACGATGGCTATGGCAACGGGCCGGACGGCCCCGCGCGCGCGATGGCGTGCGATGTAGGTATATCGGGTACCCATGGTCTCTCACCGAGTGTCGACAGATACCCGCGCTTTCCCCCTGTGCATCCAGGATGCGGAGAGTCCCCGACTCGCCGCGGCGCGGATTGACGACAAGGTAACCGCATTGCGCCAAGGTGCGCAAATCGCGCGATCCGTCCCCGCAAGCCGTGACACACGCCTCGGCACCATGACGGCCATCGTGCCAGGGACTTTCAAGCCACTCCGGGCCCAAACGCCACCGGTTTTCCTGTGCCCAAAACGAAACGTCCCGGCAGGGCCGGGACGAAGTTCCGAATCGATCTCCCCACGCTGGGCACCGCAGGGAGAGAAATCGTTTGACGCTCGTTGTTGTGTTGCTTACTTCTTGGCGGTGGTCTTGACAGCCTTCACCACCTTGGCGGCGGCAGGCTTCTTCGCAGCAGCTTTCTTGGCTGCCGGCTTCTTGGCAACCTTCTTCACAGCGGCCTTCTTGGCAGCAGCCGGCTTCTTGGCGGCAGCCTTCTTCGGGGCAGCCTTCTTGGCGACCTTCTTCACGGCAGCCTTCTTGACGGCCGGCTTCTTGGCGGCGGCCTTCTTGGCGACCTTCTTCACGGCGGCCTTCTTGGCAGCCGGCTTCTTTGCAGCGGATTTCTTGGCAGTGGCCATGGTTCGTCTTAGCTCCTCATCGGTTGGCAGTGGTTGCCCAGTAAAAGCGTGGAGGAACGCCTCGACCAGCAGATCGCTGTTCGTGGCATGCCTCAAATTCTTCACCTGACGTTCGGTGCGCAGGTCGGACAGCGTTCGCAGTACATGGAGCGGAATCGAAACGGTGATCTTGCGTACTGCGTTCGCTTTCTCGCCGTGCTCCACGTAAGGCTTGATGAATTTCGGTGATGCCATGTTGCCGTTCCCCGTGAACTTGGGCGAAAGCTATTCCGTAAGATTTCAGCTGTCAATGGATTTTGATCGGCAAATCAAACCCTTTCGCCGGAGGGCCCACGCCGACCATGCCGACAGCAACTCCGGATCACCGCGCCATGCATTTTCTTATGGACGTCTATACTTCCACACGAAAAATCAAGCATTAACCGGAAGACAACGACAAAACGCTGGAAACAAGGCACTTCACGGCAATGTCACGCGCATCGCGAGGAATTCGCCGCTCTGTTTCAGCAACGCAACGACACACGTCACGCGCACCCACGAGCCGCGCCCAGCCAGATGAACGGGACGCGACCAGCCGCATCTCGAACCGACCGGCAACGGAAGGGATTCGGCTCCGCCGAGGACACCAAAACCCGCCCAAGACATCCCGGCTCGACCGGCAGGGTGGCGCGGCGACCCGGCCAAAAGCCACGCCGATTCACCCGCCCACCAATGCAAATGGACGTCCATTTGCGAAATCGATGCACCACACCGGATGCCGGAAACGACGACGGCCGCGCAAGGCGGCCGTCGTCGAACTCGCAGGGCAAGAAGACTCAGTGGTCTTCGTTCTCGACCAGTTCCTCGTAAGCGCCGGCGTCCAGCAACTGGTCCAGTTCGGCACGGTCGCTCATGCGCACCAGGTAGATCCAGCCGTCGCCCCAGGCGTCTTCGTTGATCGTCTCCGGCTTGTCGTTGAGTGCCTCGTTGACTTCCACCACCTCGCCGGACACCGGCGAGTAGATGTCCGAAGCGGCCTTCACCGACTCCACCACGGCGGCGGCGTTGCCGGCAGTGACGCTTGCGCCGATTTCCGGCAGCTCCACATAGACCAGATCGCCAAGCTGGGCTTGCGCATGGTCGGAGATGCCCACGCGCACCAGGCCGCCGTCCTCGACGCGGGCCCACTCGTGGGATTTGTTGAACTTCAGGTCGCCGGGGATCTCGCTCATGGTCGGGTCCTATATCGGGTCTGGAAAGGGGCGGAGTCGGGCGGTCATTCTAGCCGCAAGAGGATGCGCGGTCAGATGCCTTCGCAGGGCTGACCGTCGCGCACGAAGGGATATTTCACCAGACGTACGGGCAACTCGCGTCCGCGGATGTCCACACGGACCGTGCCCGGCTCGCCGGCCGGGATGCGGGCGAAGGCGACGGCCTTCTCCAGCGTGGGCGCGAAGCTGCCGGAGAGGATTTCGCCCTCGCCGTTCGCGGTGAGCACTTTCTGGCCGTGGCGCAACACGCCCTTCTCGTCCAGCACCAGGCCCACCATCACGCGCTTCACGCCATCGGCCTTCTGCTTCTCCAGCGCGGCGCGACCGATGAAGTCGCGGCCTTCGTCCAGTGCAATGGTCCAGCCGAGATTGGCCTCCCACGGCGAAACGGTTTCGTCCATGTCCTGGCCATAGAGATTCATGCCGGCCTCCAGGCGCAGCGTGTCGCGCGCGCCGAGGCCGGCCGGTACGACGCCTGCCGCAGCCAACGCTTCCCACAACGCCACGGCATGGGTGGCCGGCACGACGATTTCGAAGCCGTCCTCGCCGGTATAGCCAGTGCGCGCCACGAACAGCGGCATGCCATGCGGTCCTTGCGCCGCAGCGGCGGCGAACTTGCCGAGCTTTTCGATGCGCGGACGATCCACCTCGTGCAACAGGCCAAGCACCTTCGCGCGGGCGTTCGGACCCTGCACCGCGATCATCGCGAACTCGGGACGCTCCTTCACTTCCACGCCGAAGGCCGCAGCCTGCTTCTCGATCCATGCCAGGTCCTTGGCGCGGGTGGCGGCGTTCACCACCAGGCGGTAGTGCTCGTCGCCCAGGAAGTACACGATCAGGTCGTCGATCACGCCGCCCTGCTCGTTGAGCATGCAGGTGTACAGCGCCTTGCCGTGCACCTTGAGCTTTTCCACGCTGTTGGCCACGAGGTGCCGCAGGAAATCCTTGGTGCGTGCACCGTGCAGGTCGATCACGGTCATGTGCGAGACGTCGAACATGCCGGCGTCGCGACGCACCGCGTGGTGCTCCTCGATCTGCGAGCCGTAGTTGATCGGCATGTCCCAGCCGCCGAAATCGACCATGCGTGCGCCCAGCGCGCGGTGGGTGGCATTGAGTACGGTCTTCTCGGTCATCGCGGTGGCGCTCTGCGGGGGAAAGAGACACCCATTATCCCCTGCACGCGCAAGGCATTCCAAGCCATGGACTCAGTGCGCAGCCGTATCGACATGGCGGAAAGTGAGGTTGATGCGGGCTTCCGCCAGATTGCGCATACGAGGCAGGTCATGTCGGCACAACCGCTGGGTAGCGCCGGCCATGCGCAACAGGCTGCCGTGCGGCAGCATCAGTTCGAAGGTATCGCCAAGCTGCACGGGTTCGCCGCGCGCACGGCGGCGGCGAAAGCGGAAGCGCCGCTCCGCCCCCAGGCTCAACGAAGCGATGACCGGCCGCGCGCCCAATTCCGGTTCGTCGTCGCTGTGCCAACCCATTGTGTCGTTGCCGTCGCGGTACAGGTTGGCCAGCATGCTGTTGAAGCGGGCACCGCAGGCCTGTTCGACGCGCGGCCGCAGAGCAGCCGACACCGCTGGCCATGGCCGAGGCTCGAAGCGGCTGCGCGAATAGGTGTAGGCAGCGCCCGGATCGCCGATCCAGCAACTCAGGCGCGGCGACGCGACTTCACGGCCGAACAGGCGGATGCGGTGGGTCTCCCAAGCAATGGCCTGCCGCAACTTCCCGAACAATGCATCCGCTTCGGCTGCGTCCAGCCACTGCGGCCACACATCCACATCGGCACCCGGCAAGGGGATGTGCTGCCAGCCGCTCATGGCCTAGACGGGATAATCGTCGCCCGCCGGCTCGACGATGCGCTCCAGCAGCTGCGCAGTCACCTGCTCCGCCAGCTGCTCGGCACGCAGGCCCGCGGTTCGCAGGTGCACCTCGGGCGACTCCGGCTGCTCGTAGGGGGCGTCGATGCCGGTGAAATTGCGGATCTCGCCAGCACGTGCCTTGCGGTACAGGCCTTTGGGGTCGCGCTGTTCGCATTCCGCCAGCGGCGTGTCCACGAATACCTCGACAAACTCGCCCTCGTCGAACAGCTCGCGCACCGAACGCCGCTCGCTGCGGTAGGGCGAGATGGCGCTGACCAGCACGATCAGGCCGGCGTCCACCATCAGGTGCGCCACCTCGCCGATGCGGCGGATGTTTTCCACGCGGTCTTCGGGCGTAAAACCCAGGTCCTTGTTGATGCCATGGCGCACGTTGTCGCCGTCGAGCAGGTAGGTGTGGTGGCCCAGCGCATGCAGGCGCTTCTCCACCAGGTTCGCGATGGTGGACTTGCCCGCGCCGGACAGGCCGGTGAACCACAGGCACAACGGGCGCTGCCCCATGCTGCCGCCGCGCACCGACTTGTCCACGTCCACGTGCTGCCAATGCACGTTGGCGGAGCGCGTCAGCGCGAAGTCGATCATGCCGCAGGCCACGGTGGCGTTGCTCTGGCGGTCGATCAGGATGAAACCGCCCAGCGTGCGGTTGGTGGCGTAAGGCTCGAACGCGATCGCCTCGTCGAGGCCCACCGTGCAATAACCCACTTCGTTGAGCGACAGATGGCGTGCGGCGAGCTTCGCCTGCGTGTTCACGTCCACCTTGTGCTTGATCGACATCACCCGCGCGTTGACGGTGCGCGCGCCGATCTTCAGCCAGTAGGTGCGGTTGGGCAGCAGTGCGTTGTCGCCCAGCCATACCACGTGGCAGGCGAACTGGTCGGCTACCGGCACGGGGCGCAGCGCGTCGGCGACCACGTCGCCGCGGCTGGCGTCAAGCTCGCGGTCGAAGCACAGCGTGACCGCCTGCCCTTCACTCGCGCTCTCCAGGTCGCCGCTGGCCGTGACGATGCGGTCGATGCGCGCACGCTGCACGCCTGGCTGAACCAGCACTTCGTCGCCGCGCGACACGCGACCGCCGCAGATCGTACCGGCGTAGCCGCGGAAACTCTGGTCGGGCCGGTTCACCCATTGCACGGGCATGCGGAAATCCTCAGCGCGCGCGGGCGCGGCATCGGCAACCTCAAGCAATTCCAGCAAGGTCGGGCCCTGGTACCACGACAAGCGCTCGGAGCGCGCACCCACGTTGTCGCCGCCCGGAGCAATCACCGGCAGGCAATCGACCTTGGTGATGCCAAGCGTCTGCGCCAGTTCGCGATAAGCCTCGGTGATTCCGCGATAAACGGTTGCGTCGCAACCGACCAGGTCCATCTTGTTCACCGCCAACACCACCTGGCGGATGCCGAGCAGGCTGCATATGTAGGTGTGACGGCGCGTCTGCGGCAACAGGCCTTTGCGTGCATCCACTAGCACCACGGCCAGGTCGGCGTTGGAAGCGCCAGTCGCCATGTTGCGCGTGTATTGCTCGTGTCCGGGGCAGTCGGCCACGATGAAACTGCGTCGCTCGGTATGGAAATAGCGCCACGCCACGTCGATGGTGATGCCCTGTTCGCGCTCGGCATCGAGACCATCGGTAAGCAGGGCGAAATCCAAGGCGGCGCCCGCCTCGGCGTGCAATTTGCGGCTGTCGCGTTCGAGCGCGGCGAGCTGATCGTCCGGCACCATGCCGGCGTCGTACAGCAGACGACCGAGCAGGGTGCTCTTGCCGTCGTCCACGCTGCCGCAGGTGATGAAGCGCAGCAGGCCCCGGGCGCGCTCGGCGCTGTTGGCGTTGGCGGCCATCAGAAATAGCCCTCCTGCTTCTTGCGCTCCATCGATGCCGTGGGATCGTGGTCGATCACGCGCCCCTGCCGCTCGGAGCTGCGCGACTCGGCCATCTCGTCGATGATCTCGTCCAGCGTGCCGGCGGTGGATTCCACCGCGCCGGTGAGCGGGTAGCAGCCCAGCGTGCGGAAGCGCACCGTGCGCATCTCCACCTTCTCGCCCTCGCGCAGGGCGAAGCGTTCGTCGTCCACCATGATCAGCGCACCGTCGCGCGCCACCACCGGGCGCGGCTTGGCGAAGTACAGCGGCACCACCGGAATGCCTTCGCGACGGATGTACTGCCACACGTCCATCTCGGTCCAGTTGGAGATCGGGAACACACGCACGCTCTCGCCCTTGCGGATCTGCGTGTTGAACGTGTGCCAGAACTCCGGACGCTGGTGCTTGGGATCCCAGCGGTGCTGTGCGTTGCGGAACGAGAACACGCGCTCCTTGGCGCGGGATTTTTCCTCGTCGCGCCGCGCACCGCCGATGGCCGCGTCGAACTGGTACTTGTCCAGCGCCTGCTTCAGCCCCTGCGTCTTCATCACGTCGGTGTGCACGGTGGCGCCATGGGTGAGCGGCGAGATGCCCTGCCGCACGCCATCCTCATTGATGTGCACCAGCACCTCGACGTCGCCCTGCGCGGCCACCTGGTCGCGGAAGGCGATCATCTCGCGGAACTTCCAGGTGGTGTCCACGTGCAGCAAGGGGATCGGCGACTTCGCGGGATAGAACGCCTTGCGCAGCAGGTGCAGCAGTACCGAGGAATCCTTGCCGATGGAATAGAGCATCACCGGCCGGCGGAAGCTGGCCGCCACCTCGCGGAAGATATGGATGCTTTCGGCCTCGAGTTCGTCGAGATGATCGGTGCGCGGAGCTAAACGTGCGTTCATGGAATGCCGACTTCGGAAACGATATGCGGGCCGCCGCCGGACGGGCCGAACGGGCATCCTACGCGAGCATGGCCGATTGCCCAAACAACCAGGTTGGCTGGAAGCTGCACCAGACGGCATATAGCGCCAAAACACCGCCCGCAGGAGCGCACCCTGTACGCGACGACTCCAGTGTCTGTCGAAGCCAAAAGCCATCGCGCAAGGGGGGGCACCTACAAAAGCGCGAACCTAGGTGTCAAACGATGGCCGGATAAGCAGGATCGGCATCCAGCGTGGCGGCACACACCGCGGCCAGCTCCAGCAGGCGCAAATCCGAACCGCGCGCCCCCACCAATTGCAGGCCCACCGGCATCCCGTTCGGCAGGATACCCATCGGGATGCTCATCGCGGGACACCCGGCAAGGCTGGCGAAACTGGTGAGGTCGGCATGGTTGCCGGACTCCGTCCCAGCCAGCGGGAATGCACCGCATGGCGTGGTGGGCAGCACCAGCACGTCGATCTGCGAGAACAGCCGGCGCATCTTGAGCGTGGCCGCATCCAGCACACGGTCGGCCCTGGCGTAATCGGCCGCGCCCTTGCGTTCGGCGTAACTCAACATCTCGCGGAAGCGCGGCGACGGCGGATGCGCCGCATCCTGCAAATCGTCCGCGAAGGTAACCAGCATCTCGGCCTCCATCAGCAGCAGGCCGGCACGACGGGTGCGCGCAAAATCCCAGTCGGCGAAGTCCACGGTGCGGCGGCCGCCCAGCGCGTGCGCGAGTTTTTCCAGCGCCGTACCGAACAGTGCCGCCACGTCCGGCTGCACGCCGACCGCGGCGAGGTCGGGCAGCACACCGCTGCGCAGCTTGCCCGGCTCCCAGTCCGGCAAGTCCAGCGCTACGCGGCGGCGGCGCGAACGTGCGTCGTCGGCATCGTAGCCGGCTAGCACCTGCAGCAGCACGGTCAGGTCGGCCACGCTGCGCGCGAGCAGGCCCACCGCATCCAGCCGACGCGCCGCCGGCACCAGGCCGCGCGCGGAAATTTCGCCATGGGTGGGCTTGAGCGCGTATACCCCGCAGTAGCTGGCGGGTATGCGTATCGAGCCAAGGCTGTCCGAACCCACGGCCGCGGCGGCCAAGCCGGCGGCCACTGCCGCCGCGGCACCGCCGGAGGATCCCCCCGCGCTCATACCCTGCTTCCACGGATTGTGGGTAGGACCGTAATGCGGGTTGTCGGTGGCTGCGCCTAACGCACCTTCATCCATATTGGTCTTGCCCACCAGCACTGCACCCGAGGCGCGCAGCCGCGCCACCACGTGGGCATCGTCCGTCGCGGGCGCCCCGCGACCCGGCAGGCCGGCGCGGGTGGGCCAGCCGGCGATGTCGAGGTTGTCCTTGACCGCCACCGGGATGCCGTCCAGCCGGCCGATCACGCCATCGCGGCGGCGGTGCCCGGCGGTACGCGCCTGCTCATGCAACAAACCCGGGCTGAGGCCCACGTAAGCATTGAGTTGCGGATTGATGCGTTCGATCGCCTCGCCATAAGCCTCGGCCACGGCCTGGGGGTTGGTGCGTCCGATGGCCATCCAGTGCAACAGCTGGCACACGGTGGCGCGGCGCAGGTCCAGGTCGGTGATCGGCGGAAGCGAACTCATCGGCATTCCTTAGATATGCGTTCATCCATGAACGCGAAGATCAAGAAGCGGCCATCCGTGGCCGCACTCCTCAATTAAGCGTGACCGGATTATCGCCATCATTCGTGAAGCCTGCGCAAGCCCGGGGCGCCGGGTTTGCCGCGCAGCGCGCGAAACCGGACAATACCGCAATGCATGTGTCGCACTGGCGACACCGTCCACTGAATGCCGGGGAAGCCATGAGCGAACGCGAAACCATGGAATACGACGTCGTCGTGGTCGGCGCCGGTCCGGCCGGACTGTCGTTCGCGATACGGCTGAAGCAGCTGCAGCCCGACACCACGGTGTGCGTGATCGAGAAGGCCTCGACCATCGGCGCGCAGATCCTCTCCGGCGCGGTGATCGAACCCGGCCCGCTGGACGCCCTGTTGCCCGGCTGGCGCGACAACCCGCCACCGATCTGCGTCCCTGCCACGGAAGACGAATTCTGGCTGCTGAGCAAGACCGGCGGCCGCAAGCTGCCGGTGCCGCCGGGCATGCACAACCATGGCAACTTCATCGTCTCGCTGGGCGCCATGTGCGCCTGGCTGGCACCGCAGGCCGAGGCGCTGGGTGTAGACGTGTTCCCCGGGTTCGCTGCTGCCGACACTGTCTTCAACGAGGACGGTTCCGTCGCCGGCGTGCGCATCGGCGACATGGGCGTGGCGAAGGATGGCTCGCACAAGCCCGGCTACACCCAGGGCATCGACATCAAGGCCAAGGTCACCGTGCTCGCGGAAGGCGCGCGCGGCAGCCTTACCAAGCAGCTGATCAAGCGCTTCGAGCTCGATGCCGACAGCGACCCTCAGAGTTATTCCATCGGCATCAAGGAACTGTGGCAGGTACCCGTCGGCCGCGTCACGCCCGGCAAGATCGTGCACAGCTTCGGCTGGCCCGCCGACAACCACACCTACGGCGGCAGCTTCCTCTACCACCTGGACAAGGATCGCATCGCGCTGGGCTACGTCAGCGGCCTCGACTACAGCGACCCGAACTACCAGCCGTGGGAAGCCTTCCAGCAGTGGAAGAACCATCCGCATGTGAAGGATCTGCTGGAGGGCGGCACCATCCTTTCGGCCGGTGCGCGCGCCATCGTCACCGGCGGCTGGCAGTCGCTGCCGAAGGTGGAGATGCCCGGCGCGCTGCTGATCGGCGATACCGCCGGCCTGCTCAACGTGCCCAAGATCAAGGGCACCCATCAAGCCATCCGCAGCGGCGTGCTGGCCGCCGAGCACCTCGCCGCCAACGGACTCGCCCCTGCCGGCTTCGATGCGAAGCTGCGCGGTTCCGAGGCCATGGCGGAACTGAAGAAGGTGCGCAACATCAAGCCCGCCTTCAAGAAGGGCCTGTGGTTCGGTTTGTTGAACGCCGCGTGGGAAACCGTCACCGGCGGCCGCTCGCCTTGGACGCTGAAGAACAAGGCCGACTGGTCGTCGCTGCACAAGCTCGGCCAGTGCGAGGAACCGAAGCGCGATTATGTGCAACCGCGCGAACTGCCGCCGCGCGACCGCCTCGCGGCGGTCTACTTCGCCGCCACCGAGCACGACGAGGACCAGCCCGTCCACCTGCACGTGGCCGACACCAGCGTGTGCGTGGACAAGTGCGCCACGGAATACGGCAACCCCTGTACCCGCTTCTGCCCCGCCAACGTCTACGAGATCGTGCAGGACACCATGCCTGATGGGAGCAGGAGCAAGCGCCTGCAGATCAACGCCGCCAACTGCGTGCACTGCAAGACCTGCGACATCAAGGACCCGTACCAGATCATCAACTGGGTGACGCCGGAAGGCGGTTCGGGGCCGAACTACCAGAACCTGTGACCGCGCGACCTCGTTCGGCAACGGATAACCCACCGCCCTGCATCAACAAGGAAGCTACTCTGACCAGTACGATCTCGTGGCGACTAAAACGCCTGCATTACTTGCTGCAACGCTTGGGCGGCAGCGTGGCGCAGCGCGGTCTGCGCGGCACGATGGCACGCATCGCGCAGGAGTTCCGTCCGCGCAACACGACCGACGCGTCGTGGCAACTTGAACCGCTCGACACGCCTTTCGCGCCATTCGCGTTGCCGTGCAGCGAAACGCCACGCGTCTCGGTGATCGTACCGATCCACGGCAAGTTGCCCTACACGCTGGCCTGCCTGCGCTCGATCGCCAGCCATGGCGCCGAGGCGGCGTTCGAGGTGATCGTGGTGGACGATGCCTCGCCCGATGAGAGCGTTGCCGTGCTGGGACGCGTCGATGGCCTGCGCCTGCTGCGCAACGAACGCAATCTCGGCTTCATAGGCAGTTGCAACGCCGGCGCCGCGGCGGCGCGCGGCGCGCACTTGCTGTTTCTCAACAACGATACCCAGGTGACACCGGGCTGGCTGGACCGCCTCCTCGACTGCTTCACCGAGGAAGCGGCCTGCGGTATCGCCGGTAGTCGGCTGGCGTACCCGGATGGCCGCCTGCAAGAGGCCGGAGGCATCGTGTATGCCGACGGCAGCGCATGGAACTACGGCCGCTTCGAGGATCGCGACGATCCGCGCTTCCTGTATCGCCGCGACGCGGACTATGTCTCCGGGGCGGCATTGATGATCGATGCCGCGCTGTTTCGTCAAGTCGGCGGCTTTGATCCACGTTACACACCTGCCTACTGCGAAGACATGGACCTGGCCTTCGCGGTACGCGCGGCAAGCCATCGCGTCATCTACCAGCCGGAAAGCCTGGTAGTGCATTGCGAAGGGATCAGCTCTGGGGTCGATCCCTTCGCGGGGGTCAAGCAATACCAGATCGCCAACCGCGCAACCTTCGTCGATAAGTGGCAATCCGTTCTGCAAAATCAGCCGGCACCACGTACGCCTGTGGAGACGGCGCTGCACCATGATGAGCGAAGCCACATCCTCATTGTTGACGCACTGACGCCCGATGCCGCACGCGACTCCGGCTCGCTGCGCCTGATCAACATCATGCAGCTACTACGCGAGCTGGGTTGGCAGGTCAGCTTCATGGCGGACAATCGCAAGGCCACACCTGAAGAGATCCGGCGACTGGGACGTGTTGGCGTGCACGTACTGTGCAGGCCATGGTCGCCCACGCTCGCCACCTGGCTGCATCGCGAAGGCGCAACGCTCGATGCGGTGATGTTATGCCGACATTACGTAGCAGGCCCCAACCTCGGGCTGGTGCGCCGACTAGCACCACGCGCCATGGTGCTGTTCGACACCGTTGACCTGCACTTCCTACGCGAGCAACGTGCAGCCGAGCATGCCGGCAGCACGGCACTGGCACGCCAGGCCGAGGTTTCGCGCCAACGCGAGTTGGCCCTGATTCGCGCCTGCGACGCCAGCCTCGTGGTCAGCCCGGTCGAACTCGACATGCTGCGTGCCGAAGTGCCCGAGGCGCGCGTGGAACTGCTCTCCAACGTGCATGAGGTACATGGCCGCACGACCGGCTTCGCCGAGCGTAGCGGACTGGTGTTCGTAGGCGGCTTCGGCCACCCGCCAAACGAGGATGCGGTGCGCTGGCTGACCAGCGAGATCTATCCACGCATCCGCGCATCGCAGCCGGACATCGCATTGCACCTGGTCGGCGACATTCCCGAAGACATGCGTCCGCAATTCGCCGGAGCGGGCGTGCACATCCATGGTCGTGTCGACGACCTCGATCCCTGGATGGCTGGTTGCCGCATTGCGCTGGCGCCACTGCGCTACGGCGCCGGCGTCAAGGGCAAGGTGAACATGGCGATGAGCCACGGCCTGCCGGTAGTGGCTACTTCCATGGCCGCGGAAGGCATGTACGCCGTCAACGGCGAAACCATTCTGCTGGGCGACGATGCGGGAAGCTTCGCTGCCGCGGTATTGCGCTTGTACGAGGACGAAACTCTCTGGAATCGGCTCTCGAACGCAGGACTGCTCAATGTCCAGCAATACTTTTCCTTTGAAGCGGCGCGAAAAACCCTGCTGCACATGCTTCCTTGATTACACCGATCCCGGCTTCGACCGTAGCTGCGTCGCACATATCTGTTCGTCATGCAGGGCTCGGGTTGCTGCATGCGTCATAAGTACCGGCAGACCTGGCGCTTTGGCTGAAATAGGCAACTTGTCTGCTTGGCAGGCTGCAAATTTGCGACTTTACCGCAACCGGAGCATGTGACGTAATTTAATACGATTCCCGGCGTTTCACATTGCTGAAATCGCAATATATTGCCACCTGAAACGGATCACCCACCCACTTCAAGATGCGTAGCAGCCGTTCCATAAAAATCGTTTGACAGCGTATTTGGAACCTCACTATGGTCTCTGCCCATTCCGGGTGAATGCATTTATTCGGAAGGCGAAACTCCATGGAACGAGTCGCCGCTGAATACCCGAACCGGGTGCGGCGATCAGGCCATGCACACTTGGTCTTTAGCTCAGGGGAAATCCATGCACACCCGAAATCGCCTTTGGGCGATGCTCTTTAGTGTTGCTTGCGCTGGTGCAATGCCCGTCGCCCAGGCTGCTGTCAGCCATCCGATTGTTCCGGCATCGAGCCTGGTCATGACACCGGCGATCGCGCAGATCAACACCACCATCAACAACAGTGACCGCGTCGCCCTGCCAGGTACCGTCATCACCGCCGCCTCACCGCGCTTCGACCGCGGCCTAGTTGACACCAGCCTGCAGTTGGGCCAACTCACCCTGATGCTCAAGCGCAGCCCCGAGCGCGAAGCCCGCGCCGAGGCCTATGAGCGGCAGTTGACCAATCCACACTCTCCCTACTTCCACAAGTGGCTGACTGCCCAGCAAATCGGTAGCCTGTTCGGTCCTTCCAAGCAGGACATCGCGAAAGTCACCGACTGGCTCACCAGCCAAGGCCTGCAGGTGGATGGCATCGATCCGACCGGCTTGCGCGTGCGCTTTTCCGGCAACGCCACGGCCGTCCAGAGCGCGTTCCACACCGAACTGCACAACTATGTCGTCAACGGCGTCGCGCATTTCGCCAACGCCACCCCGCAGCAGATTCCGGCAGCGCTGAGCCCGGTGGTGGTCGGCGTGGCATCGCTGAACAACTTCAAGCCCGCACCGCAAATGCGTGAAGTCGGGCCGGTGCACAAGACCGCCGCGGGCATCTGGAAAGCCACCGACGGCAAGGCCTCGCCATTGTTCTCCAATGGCAATGGCCAGTACGACATGGCTCCGGCCGACTTCAACACGGTCTACAGCGTCAACCCGTTGTGGACACAGACAACCCCGGTACGCGGTGCCGGCCAGACCATCGCCGTGCTGGAGCGCACGGACATCCAGTCGGCCGACGTCAATACCTTCCGCAGCGCGTTTCTGCCGGCCAATGCCACGGGCACAGTGACCTACGTGCAGCCCACCGGCCCCCAGACTTGCGCCAACCCTGGTACGAATGGTGACGAGAGTGAAGCGGCGCTGGACACCGAGTGGGCTGGTGCCGCCGCACCGGACGCAAACATCATGGTGGCCTCGTGTGCCGACAGTGCCACGGACTTCGGTCCGTTCATCGCGGCGGAGAACATCTTGGCGAATAACGTCCTAGGTGTATCCACCCCCTTCATCACCATCATGAGCCTGAGCTACGGTGGCTGCGAAGCACAGCAGGGCACTGCGGGTCTAGCGGAGGTCAACGGGCTGTGGCAGCAGGCCGCGCTGCAAGGCGTCACGGTGTTCGTGTCCACCGGCGATTCCGGTGCGGCCGGCTGCGACCAGAACGAACCGTTCACCACGGCCGGCACGGCCGTCAACGGGCTCGCCTCCACGCCGTACAACGTAGCCGTCGGCGGTACCGACTTCTACGATGCAGGCCCGAGCGGGAACTTCGCGAACCAGGCGAACTACTGGAGCCCGACCAATGCGCCCAACGGCGCGTCGGCGCTGGGCTACATCCCCGAGCAGACATGGAATGACTCCTGCGCAAGCAGCGTACTGACGGCGCTTGCGGGCAGCCTGGGGTATTCGGGAACGCAGGACGGCGAGTCGTTCTGCAACACGTCCTTCGGTCAACAATTCATGAGTACCGGCGGTGGCAGCGGCGGCATCAGCAGCTATATCGCCAAGCCGACATGGCAATACGGCGTGTATGGCACCCGGAATGACGGTGCACGCACGCTGCCGGACGTCTCGATGTTTGCCGCCAACGGCCTGTACGAGCACGCTTTGATCTACTGCATGTCCGACGCAAGCCAAGGCGGCACGCCGTGCACGTACTCCAACGCCGGCGACGTGCAGGCCAACAGCGCTGGTGGCACCTCCTTCGCGGCACCAGCCATGGCGGGCGTGCAGGCTCTGATCAACGAGCAGGCTGTTATCGGCATGGGTGGGCCCGCTGGATTCACCTTCCCCTGGGGCAACGTGCTACCGGTCTACTACGACATCGCCATGCGCGAATACGGCAGCGTGCAGTCACCCAACGCCACCCAACTTGCTGCATGCAATTCGGAGACGACCGGCCTCGCCGGCAACGGCTGTGCGTTCAACAACATCACCGTCGGCGACAACGACGAACCCTGCTTGCCGTTGAGCCCAGACTGCTATAGCCGTCCGGGTCACCAGTACGGCGTATTGAGCACCTCGAAGTCGCAACTGCAGCCAGCTTATCTGTCCGGCGCCGGCTACAACTACGCCACCGGCCTTGGCTCGGTGAATGTTAGTGCCCTGGCAAACGCATTTGCGAATGAGGAGCGCACGTACCAGGAAGGCGACTACGCCGTGGTCAGCGATTTTCTCGGCGGTGCTTACGCCGACTTCGGAGATGGGCATAGCGATATTGCTTACATCAACCCAAGCACCAACACGTTGACCGAGCTGGGCATGGTGGGTCCGACCGTGATGCTGTCTCATACCCAGCCGGTTGCCGCTGGCTATACGATCGGGGCCATGATCGATGTGGGTCCGCTGCAGCAGGGCTCGCTGGCCAGTTTCGCGTTCACCAATCCGGCAACCCGCCAAGTCTATCTCTGGGTGAATGATGGCAATGGTGGCCGTACGGCGTACCAGGTGGGCACTCCGTATCCAGCAGGTTGGACGCTAGTGGGCAGTGGTACGGTGGATGGATCGAATCAGGGTATGAGTGCCCTGATCTGGCAGAACGAAACCACCGGCCAAGTGGGTTGGTGGGATCTGACCTTCAATGGCAGCAGCACCATAGGCGTGACTGCCCATGTGCTGTCAGCCACGCCTGGCTACAAGCTGACGCTTGCCGATCTCAATGGCGACGGCTTCATGGACTTCGTGTTTACCGGCCCTCAAAACGACGTATACGCCTGGATCAACAATTGCACGGATAGCACTTGCTTTGGGACTGGCACCCCCTCTTTCAGTCATCACTTCGTGGCCAATTTCCCGGCGGGCTGGGTCTTACAAGGGGCAGGCGATGTCAATGGCGATGGCAAGAGTGACTTGCTGTTCACCAACAACACCACGCACCAGTTCGGCTGGTGGCTGATGAATGGCAGCACCGTCACGCAGAAAAAGACTGTCTCCATCACGCCCGGGTACCAGATCTCGACAATTGCCGACTTCAACGGCGACGGCTTGGTCGATATCCTGTGGACCGACGCGTCGGGTGATGCCTACGACTGGCAAAGCAACGGCACGAGCTTCCAGAGCTTCCGCTTGATTGATAACACCGGAGCCGTGGTGACGCTGCCTGCTGGCGCTCAGGTGCAAGCAAACCTTTACCAAGGGCTGTTTTAGTCTGGCTTGCTGTCGGCACTGAAATGAACAGGCCGGACTTCTGCCGGCCTGTTCTGTTAGCCCTTGTAGAGCCGGGCCATCAGGTACAGCCCCTTCCCATGCCGCGCGTGACATGCGTTGCCGCGCCTGCATGAATGCCAACACGCGGCAAAGCCGGCGCTGAAACGCAACGCCCAATACGGCTTCATGTGGTGTAGCAATAGCCGCGAGGTCAGGAACCGCCGGACCAGTCACGCGCTCAGCGCATCCGGTATGGGCACGGCCCGCCACACCGGCTGGCCCAATGTCTCTTTGAAAGGAGTCAATAAAATGAATCACCACACGAATCGCAGAATCCTGATAACCGTCGCGACAGCGTTGCTGGGCCTGCTTGCCGGCACTGCCCTCGCCGGCAACGACGACGGCAGCAGCAACAAAACAGACAACACGGCAGCGCACCCAACGGGCAATCCGTATGCGCCGGCCTACGGCCATCCGTATCGCCACGGTGCCGTACCAACCCGCGACGCTTACAGCCAGATGATGCAATACCGGGCGCTGCACATGTCCACGGCAGCCACCACCGGTCCGAATACGCTCAGTTACGGTGGCGGCTACGACGGTATCGGTGTCACCAGCAGCATCTCGAGGGTCTACCTGGTTGTCTACGGCAGCCAATGGGGTACCGCCAGCACCGACGGCAACGGCAATACGCATCTGTCCGGCGACGCGTTCGGTGCGGTGCCGTACCTGGAGAGCATGTTCAAGGGCCTGGGCACCGGGGGCGAACTGTGGTCAGGCACCATGACCCAGTATTGTGATGGTCCGATGGTCTCGACTGGCGCGACATTCTGCCCTTCCGGTGCCGCACAAATCAGCTATCCGACCGGCGGCGCGGCATTCGCCGGCATCTGGTATGACAACTCGGCTGCCGCACCGCAGCAGGCGACCCAGGACCAGCTCGGACAGGAAGCGCTCAACGCCGCGCAGCATTTTGGCAACACGACAGCGGCGTCCAACCGTTACGCACAGTACGTAATCCTGTCGCCAACGGGCACCCATCCGGATGGATTCAATACTCCCAGCGGCAATTTTTGCGCTTGGCACAGCGACGCCTGGGCCTCCTATGGTGGTTTCGTCGCATACACGAACATGCCCTACGTCAATGACATGAACTGCGGGCAAGGCTTCGTCAACGGCAATTCCCCGCAGGGCAGCCTGGACGGCTTTTCCATCGTCGAGGGCCACGAGTACGCGGAGACCCTTACCGACCAGATTCCGGACTATGGCTGGTTCAACTCGAACAACGCCTCAACCAATGGCGGCGAGTCTGCTGATGAATGCGCCTGGATCACCAGTGGCCAGGGTGCCCTCGCGAACGTGGTCATGGGCAATGGCAGCTATGCCATGCAAAGTATCTGGTCGAATGACACCAACGAATGTGAAATATCACACCCGATTGTGGGCACAGCCCCGCCCGCAGCCATAGCCACCATCACCTATATCAACCCAACAACCGGCACAATGACTCAGTTGGGTGTGAACGGCGCGACTGTCGTGCAATCGCAAACGCAGACGATTGCCGCGGGCTACACGATTGGCGCAATGGTCGACTTGAACAACGATAGTATCACCGACCTCGCGTTTACCAACCCGACGACCCGCCAGCTGTATGTCTGGCTGAACAACGGCAGCGGCGGTCATACTGCCTACAAAGTGGGCACCCCCTATCCAGCCGGCTGGACGCTGGTGGGTGCCGGCAAGGTGGACGCCTCTGGCAAGAATGCCTTGATCTGGAGCAATGAGTCGACGGGTCAGGTGGCTTGGTGGGAATTGACCTTCACGTCGGACAGCTCCCAGGTGTCGGTGAGCTATTCCGCGCTGCTGCCAACCGCCGCAGGTTACAAGCTGACGCTCGCCGACCTCAATGGCGATGGCTTCGTGGACTTCGTGTTTACCGGCCCCAACAACGATCTGTACACTTGGATCAATGACGGCACCGGACACTTCGCTCATCACTTTGTGGGCAATTTCCCGGCGGGTTGGGTCTTGCAGGGCGCGGGCGATGTCAACGGCGATGGCAAGAGTGATCTGCTGTTCACCAACGGCACCACCTACCAGCTCGGATGGTGGCTGATGAATGGCGACACGGTCACTGCGCGGGGTACTCGCTCGATTGCGCCGGGTTACCAGATTGCGACGATCGCCGATTTCAATGGCGACGGCATGGCCGATATCTTGTGGATCGACACAGCGGGTGATGCATATGACTGGCAAAGCAACGGGACAGACTTCCAGGGTTATCGTCTGAACAATGCTGCGGGAGCTCCCGTAACGTTGCCTGCTGGTGCGCAGATTCAAGCAAACGGCTACTAGGTCATCCCACAGCACCGAATAGCTTTGGCCACAATCAGCACAGATTTGAAAGGGCCGGACTGCTGTCCGGCTTTTTTTTGGCCACGCGCTGGAGCGCCATGTCCTGTCTCTGCTCCGCAACGCGGCACTCCAGCCTTGATGGTTCCGTTTTCCGTCAGCTAGAGGGCCGAACCTGGCATGACCTTCGCTCCGGACCGGATGAGGCATGGGTTACAATTGCTGTTTTCGTGGCACAGCCAGGCGCCGGTCGTGCGCCCGATGGAAGGGATCACATGAAAATTCTGGTCGGTTACAAACGCGTGGTGGACTACAACGTGCGTATCCAGGTCAAACCCGACGGCACCGGCGTGGTGACCGACGGCGTAAAACTTTCCGCCAACCCGTTCGACGACATCGCGCTGGAAGAAGCCCTGCGCCTGCGCGAGAAAGGCATCGCCGAAGAAGTGGTGGTGGTGGGCATTGGCCCTGCCGACCTCACCGCGCACCTGCGCAACGGCCTGGCGATGGGCGCCAACCGCGCCATCCACGTCACCACTGCCGATGCCGTGCAGCCGCTCACCGCCGCGCGCGCCTTCCTCAAGCTGGTCGAGAAGGAGCAGCCGGGTCTGGTGCTTCTGGGCAAGCAGGCCATCGACGACGATGCCAACCAGACCGGCCAGATGCTCGCCGCATTGTGGGACCGCCCGCAAGCCACCTTCGCCAGCAAGATCGAGATCGCCGAAGGCAAAGCCACGGTGACGCGCGAAGTGGATGCAGGCCTCGAAACCATCGAAGTGGAACTGCCCGCCGTCGTCACCAGCGACCTGCGCCTCAACGAACCGCGCTTCATCAAGCTGCCCGACATCATGAAGGCCAAGAGCAAGCCCATTGACGTGGTCGAACTGGCCTCGCTGGGCGTCGACAGTGGCGACCACCTGAGGACCACCCACTACGCCGCGCCGGCCAAGCGCAGCAAGGGCGTGATGGTGAAGGACGCGGCCGAACTGGTTGCGGCGCTGAAGCAGAAGGGTTTGCTGTAACCCACATCACCCGTAGGAACGGCTTCAGCCGAGAACAACCGCGCGTATCGCAGCTGAAGCCGTCCCTGCCGAAAAGCAAGACTCAAGGAACCATGCCATGAGCAAGATTCTCGTCATCGCCGAACATCTGGACGGCAAGCTGAACTCCTCCACCGCCCGCGCCGTGAGCGCCGCTGCCGCAGTGAAACCCGAAGCCGTCGATGTGCTGGTGCTGGCCGACAACGTCGCCGCGCTCGCCGCCGAGGCCGCCAAGATCGACGGCGTGAGCCGCGTGCTCACCGTCGAGCGCGCCGAGAATGCGCACCCGCTGGCCGCCGTGCTGGCGCCGCAGATCGCCAAGGCTGCCGCAGGCTACAGCCATGTGTTCGCGCCCTCCACCACTTTCGGCAAGGACGTGACACCGAGCGTTGCCGCTTTACTCGGCGTAGCCCAGGTCAGTGATGTGATGAGCGTGGAAGGCGCACATACTTTCAAGCGGCCGATCTACGCAGGCAACGCCATCGTCACCGTCGAAGCCGAACCGTCGCATCCCGTGGTCGCCACCATCCGCACTGCGTCGTGGCCGGCTGCCGCGACGGGCACGAACAACGCACCGATCGAAGCGATAACGTTGGACATAACCCTGCCCGCCCACACCCGCTACGTCGGCCTGCAGTCGGGCAAGAGCGATCGCCCCGACCTGCAAAGCGCCAGCAAGGTGGTCTCCGGCGGCCGCGGCGTGGGCTCGAAGGAAAACTTCGACATCATCTTCAAGCTCGCCGACAAGCTCGGCGCTGCAGTGGGTGCCTCGCGCGCCGCGGTGGACGCCGGCTACGTACCCAGCGACCTGCAGGTGGGTCAGACCGGCAAGATCATCGCCCCCGAGCTGTACATGGCCATAGGCATCTCCGGTGCCATCCAGCACCTCACTGGCATCAAGGACGCCGGCACCATCGTAGCAATCAACAAGGATGGTGAAGCGCCCATCTTCGAGGTGGCCGATTTTGGTCTGGTTGGAGATCTGTTCAAGCTGATCCCGGAACTGGAACAAGCTCTGGGTTGAACCGGTCATGACGTGAGCACGCCTGCTCCGTGTCATCCGGCGTACCCTGCCGACCAAGCAACAACCAGCCGCCTCCGGATCGCTGCGCCATCGCTTCTGGGTGTGCTCTAGGCGAGCTACCGCACTTCACGACGCCCTCATCCCGCAGGAATTCGGCATCATGCTGACGCCCGGCATCACACCACTTCGGGAATCTACGGTGCCGGCACCGCAGCTGAGCATCGTCACGTCCGTCTACCGCTCCGAACAATTCATTACCCGCTTCATCGATGAGATGACCGCCGCCATCGGCGCAGCTGGCATCGGGCGTTACGAGCTGGTCTTCGTCAACGATGGCTCGCCCGATGAATCGCTGCAGCATCTCATCCGCGCGCGCAGCACGAATGCCGCGATAAAGATCGTGGATCTGTCGCGCAACTTCGGCCATCACAAGGCGGTGATGGCGGGCCTGGCCCATGCCAGGGGCAACCTGCTGTTCATCATCGATTGCGACCTGGAGGTGCGACCGGGCGTGTTGCCGCATTTCCTGGAGACGCTGCGCGGAGCCGGCGCGGATGTCGTCTATGGCATCCAGGCCAAGCGCAAGGGCGCATGGGTGGAACGTGTCGGCGGCGCAGTGTTCTGGCGCCTGTTCAATCGACTGAGCGACACCCAGGTTCCCGCCAATGTGCTCAGCGAGCGGCTGATGACGCGCCGCTATGTCGATGCGCTGCTGTCGCTGGGTGATCGCAATGTGTTCCTCGGCGGCATGATGTACTGGTCGGGCTTCCACCAGGTGGCGATTGTCGTCGAGAAGACGCAACGGGAGAATGCCTCGACCTACTCCCTGCGCAAGCGATTCGCGTTGCTGATGGAAGCGGTAACCTCGTTCTCCACGGTTCCGCTGAAGATGGTTCTCGCCGGCGGCCTCGGCATCACGCTGTGCGCCGGTGTTGCCGGCATCGCCCTGGTCATCCGGAAACTGCTCCACCCCGAAGCGGTGCTGACCGGCTTCACCTCGCTGATGCTGGTCATCATCGGCATGTCCGGCATTATCATCACGGTGCTCGGCGTGATCGGTCTGTATATCTCGCGCATCTACACCCAGACGCAGAACCGTCCCTTGTTCATTGTTCGCGAATTTCACGATTGAGGCTGCCGGATGCAAGAAGATCTCAACGCCTACCAGGGCGCCTATACCGAGCAATTTCCCTATCACAGGGATGAAGAGGCCTTGCTGGCCGCTTACGCGGGCAAGATCTTCGAACGACTGCAAGACCAACGAAGGTTGCGGGTACTAAGCCTTGGCATCGGCGGGCAGCGTGTCAGCCAGGCGATCCGCGATCGACTCGACGTGACGGAGTACCACATTCTTGAGGGATCCGCGGACATCATCGCCCGCTACCAGGCCGAGACGTCACCACCGGCACATGTTTCGATTCATCACACCTATTTCGAACAAGCGCATTTCGATCAGCCATTCGACGCCATCGAGATGGGGTTCGTGCTGGAGCATGTCGACGATCCGGGCCTGATCCTGCGCCGCTTCCGGACCTTTCTGAAACCTGCCGGCGTCCTGTTCGCAGCCGTACCCAACGCTCGCTCGCTGCACCGCCTGCTGGGTCACTCCGCAGGTCTCCTGGCGGACCTGTACGCCTTGAGCCAGTACGACCTGGAACTTGGCCACAAGCGGTATTTCGACAGCAGCTCGATCAGCCGTCTGGTAGAAGACTCCGGCTACGTCATACTGGACAAGGTGGGGCTGGTGCTCAAGCCGCTGACCACGTCGCAACAGCAGCAGCTGTCGCTCGCCCCCGGTATCGAGAACGCGCTCATCGACGTCGGTTACGAGTTGCCTGATATCTGCAATGGCATCCTGCTGACCGCGCAGCCTGCATGAAAACCGCGCTCGTCGTCAGCGCGGGCGGCTTTCAAGGGCTGGGCATCGTGCGCGCCCTGCAGCGACTGGATCGCACCAGGGTGCTGGTTTGCGACATCCACTCCGAACACCTCGTACGTTATGTCTGCGGGGAATGTTTCGTGGCACCGCCGCTGGCGGATGAGCAGGCATTTGAGACATTCCTGCTCGACCTGGCGCGGCACGAGCACGTGGACGCCATTTTCCCGGCGACCGCGTATGAGCTGCTCACGCTTGCGCGCCTCAGGAACCCGCTGGTCGACCTGGGTGTCGTTGTGGCCGTGGCCGGCGAAGAACTGACCACGACGCTGCTGGACAAACTGCGCACCCATCATTTTCTCGACAATGCAGGCTTGCCGGTACCGGCGCTGCTGGATCCGCTTGCCCACGACTATGCTCAGCCCCTGTTCGGCAGGCCGCGCGAAGGCTGGGGCGGCCGCGGCACCGTGCTCCTGCGCAGCCGCGAGGAAGCGCTTGCGCACCAGGGCGACTTCGCCGCCCATGTATGGTCGACGTGGCTATCTGACTTCGAGGAGTACTCGGCCGACTTCGCGATCGATCCACACGGTCACACCTCGCCGGTCGTGCTGCGTCGGCGGCTGCGGACATCGGGCGGCTTCGCCGTCATCTCCACATCGGTGCACGATCCACACATCGCCGCAATCGCGCAACGGACGGCAGCAGCCATCGCCGCGGCAGGCGGCTGCGGCATCTACAACATCCAGGTAGTCGCGCCGCCGGACGGCATAGCTTTCGTTTCCGACGTCAACCCGCGCACCGGAACGTCCGCCACGCATGCGCTCGCCGAGGGCATCAATCTGCCAGGATTCTTCATGGGAGCCTGCACGACCGCAGCGGTTCCAGACTTGTCCGCACGCAGAGCCGTCAAGACCGTACGTGTGCTCGAAGATGTCGTCGTGCCGCTGCTGCATCCCGCCCCCAGGGGCATCGTCTTCGATCTGGACGATACCCTGGTCAAGCACAAGGAGTGGATGCTCGAAAAGCTACAGCTCATCTATGCCGACGTCTTTTCCGCATGGGTGGAACGATCCGCCTTCCTGCTGTGCGCGGGGCAATTGATCGATGAAGGCGAACGCGCATTCCTGATCGATCGACTGCTGGCGCTACTGGCGCTGCCGGAAAGCCTGCGCACCACGGCGATGGATGCCTATCGAGCGGCGATCGTTGCCGAGACACCTCTGTTCAGCGACGTCGAGGCGACACTCAGTGCCCTGAAGACCGCTGGCCTGCCCCTGGCCATCCTTACCGACAATCCTCCCGCGACACAGCGCGTCAAGATACGCCAAGCGCCGGCGCTCGGCTGCATCGACGCCGTGGTCTGCAGCCGCGAGCATGGCGGGGAGAAGCCCGCTGCCGCAGCGTTCCTGCAAGCAGCGCATGCGCTGGGCGTGGACCCTGCCCAACTGGTGATGATCGGCGACAACTACTTCCGCGATGGCGTCGGCGCGATTCGCGCAGGTTACATGCACGCCTTGATCATCCGCAGGAACGGTACGCTCCTGAGTTCCAATGAAGCCCTCGCGGCAACCGTCCCCGGCGCGATCAGCCGCCGCATCGATGTCGTCGACAGCTTGCTTTCGGCCCGCCATGCCTGCCTGAGCCAATGAACGGACACAAAGTCGCGATCATCCAGTCGTCGTATATCCCGTGGAAGGGATATTTCGACATCATCCACGACGTGGACGAATTCATCTTTCTCGATGACGTCCAGTTCACGACACGCGATTGGCGCAGCAGGAACCGTATCAAGACAGCGGGCGGTACCCATTGGTTGACCGTTCCTGCAGGCGCAAATCGCAGCCGCCTCATTTCCGAGGTAGCGCTGGACGATCCTTCCTGGCAGGAGAAACACTGGAAGACCCTTTGCCACAGCTACTCGCGCGCACCGTTCTTCCGGCAATACGCCCCCTTCTTCGAGGAACTTTATCTTGGACAGATATGGGCCAGTCTCTCGACGATGAATCAGTTGATGACGCAACGCATTGCCCGCGAACTGCTTGGTATCCGCACCGTTTTCACTGACTCGCGCAATTATGTGGCGCAAGGTGCAAAGCTCGATCGGATCATCGACCTGCTGCGACTCAGCGGCGCCACCAGTTATCTGTCAGGCCCGCTGGCTGCCGATTACCTGGAACCACGGAAATTCGCGACATTGGGCATTGGCTTGCAACTCAAGGACTACTCGGATTACCCAGAATACCCCCAGCTTTACCCGCCGTTCGAACACACCGTGAGCGTGCTCGACCTGATTTTCAACGTAGGCCCGCAAGCGCCTGAATACATCTGGGGTCATCGATGCAAGGCCATGAACAGCGACCGCCACCCGACAGGGACACCATCGTATCCCTGATCCCCTGACTATCCTATCGTGTGTCCACGCGCCGAACGTTCGTATGATCATTCCATTCAACCGCCCCTATCTGGTCGGCCGCGAGCTCGACAACATCGCCCAGGCGCACGCCATGGGGCAGCTGTCCGGGGATGGCTCGTTCACGCGCGCCTGTCACTCCTGGCTGGAACGGCGCACTGGAACGCGCAAAGCGCTGCTCACCCATTCCTGTACGGCGGCCCTGGAGATGGCCGCCATCCTGCTCGACCTGCGGCCGGGCGACGAAGTGATCATGCCTTCGTTCACCTTTGTCTCGACAGCGAATGCCTTCGTGCTGCGGGGTGCCGTGCCGGTGTTCGTGGACATCCGGCCCGATACGTTGAATATCGACGAGATGCTGATCGAACAGGCGATCACCCCACGCACACGCGCCATCTGCGTGGTGCATTACGCCGGCGTCGCCTGCGAGATGGACACCATCATGGCGATCGCGACGCGCCACGGCTTGCGCGTGGTCGAGGACGCCGCACAGGCCATACTTTCGCTGTACAAGGGCCGCCCACTCGGCAGCATCGGTGACTTGGCCGCGCTGAGCTTTCACGAGACCAAGAACGTGATCTCGGGCGAAGGCGGCGCGTTGCTGATCAACGACCCGGCCTTGGTCGAACGCGCGGAGGTCATTCGCGAAAAAGGTACCAATCGCAGCCGATTCTTCCGCGGCCAAGTCGACAAATACACCTGGGTCGACCTCGGCTCGTCCTACCTGCCCAGCGAGCTGATCGCGGCATTCCTGGCCGCCCAGTTGGAGGAAGCCGACCACATCACCAGCCGGCGATTGGCGATCTGGAACCGTTACCATGCCTGGGCGGCTCCGCTGGAAGCGGCCGCCCTGCTGCGCCGACCGGTCGTCCCCTCGGAATGCACGCACAACGCGCACATGTATTTCCTGCTGCTGCATGGACTGGAAGCACGCACGCATTTCATCGAGGCGATGAAGGCTGCCGGCATCGGCACAGTGTTCCATTACATCCCGTTGCACAGCTCGCCCGCCGGCCAGCGCCACGGGCGCATGTCCGGAGCATTGGCGCACACCGATGTCGCCAGCGATGGCCTGGTGCGCCTTCCGCTATGGATCGGACTAGAAAGCCAACAGGAACACGTCATGCAGGTCGCGCAGCGCGTGCTGGAGCAAGCCTGAGACACATGTACGCCGCTCACCACCCCTCGACGGCCGCCACCGCTGATCGCCGGTGGGCATTGCCGTGCCCCGCCAACCACCGCACCGACCAACCATGCGTGCGCTGATCCGCCGCCGCTGGCGCCATCTGCTGGTGCTGCTGATCGCAGCGATCTGCATAGTGGCAACCATCCGGTTGTTCGATTGGCACATGGTGGCACGCGCACTTGGGCGCCTGCGCTTAGGTCTGCTGCTGGCAGGCGCCGTGCCCCTGCTGCTCGCGATCTTCTCGGTGCGCGGCCTGCGTTGGCTATTCGTGCTGGGGGTAGAACCCGATCGTCGCCGTTTCTGGCATTCGCTGTGCGCGAACGGCGCCGCTTCGGGGCTCGCCTCGCTCACTCCGTTCCAACTGGGTGAGGTCATCAAAATCCGCCTGATTCCGGACCATCACGCGGGCGCATGGCGGCTGGGCGTTTCCGCATTCTTCGTCGAACGGGTACTCGATTTCGGCGGCGTAGTCGGCATGGGCCTGAGCGGCGGAGCCTGGCACTTCGGGTTCGCGTGGCTGGCTCCGTTGGCACTGTTTCTGCCGCTGCTGGCGGGGCTACTGCTCAGCATACTGGCCGTTTATCTGCACCACCTGCCCCAGCGGCTGCAGCCGTACGTGGAAGTATTGCGACATCGCGAGCGGATCGTTCGTGCCAGCCTGCTGACAGTGATCATCTGGCTGCTCTACGCCGGCCTCTGGTGGCTCGCCGTAGCCGCCATCAACGTGCACATAGATTTCAGCGAGGTCTGCCTGCTGCTGGGCGGTGTCATGCTGGCCGTGGTCGCCAGCATGACGCCCGCCGGCCTGGGCGTGTCGGAACTCGGCAGCCGCGGCATCATGCTCTGGCTTGGAGCTTCCGCCTCCGATGCAGAAGCTGTCGCCATTGCGTTGCGTTTGCTCACACCCTTGATTGCACTGGCGGGATTCATCTGCCTGCTATTCCTTTTGCGGTCTCCACACAGTGAACAAAAATAGACGCAAGAACGACATGTCCTATCCCGTCCACGGTTCCGGGGTGTAGACCTGCAGTTCGGGATAGCTCACGGTGCGATTCGAGCTGCCTCTGGTTCGTTTGCAGATAGCTACAGAGCGCAGATGCCATTTTTTGCATCGAACGACCCTGGCAGTTCGCTGGCCCGATAGGGGCATCCCGGACCCGGGCCGCGAAACCACGATTCAGCACTTCGCCAAGCAGTACGGACTGCACACCGACCAGATTGTTTCGCAGTCCTACGACGCGCCCATTCCATCATTGCGCGCGTCCTTCGGCATTGACTGGCCAGCGTGGCAGGAACCGATGCTGGGCCTGCACGCGCGACGAGAACACGTTCAGGCGCTGGTCGCGCAATAGCTCCAGCGCAGCGCGCCGGCGCTCGAGCGGCCACTGACAAACCACCAGCAGCGGCAGGCAGCCCTCCGTACGGGCCGGGTCCGCCGACATCTGCTCGATCTGGGTCGCCATCTGGCCGTAATAGGGAAGGACGTAGCGCCGCTGCTGCCAGGCAGCCTGCGCCAATGGAATCTGCAGCAACAGCAACAGTCCGCAGGCCGTTGCGGGAAGATGCCCCGTGAGCCAGTTGCGCCACGATGCACCACGATCGGCAAGCGGCGACGTATCCGCCCACATCAGCAGCAGCGCGATCAGGTTGAATTGGTAGAACTCGACATAACGATCCTGGGCAAGATAATCGCTGCCGAAATACGACACGCGAACAACAAGAATGGCCGCCAGCCAGCCATATGAAAGCAGCATCAGGCACACTGCGATAAACGTCAGCTTGCTGTATCCGCCAAGCAGAGCGCGCCGCCAGAACACCGCATGCGCGGCGAGCAGGCCCACGGCTACGACCATCTGCAGCTTGTTCCACCCCGTCGTCGACAAGCCGTGGAAGGGGTTGTCGTGCGCCACCGACAATGCCAGCGGGGTGGTAAGCCATTGCCACGCCCCGCCAGCTCGCAATTGCCCGTACAACGCGGTCAGGCGAGCGGACAACGACGGGTTGGGCATGCTGTTGTCCAGCAAGGGAACCAAGGAGTAACCGATCCGCACGAGAACCATGCAGGCAAGAATCACCAGCGTCGTCTTCCACAGGGCAGCACGCGACGACGTCGGCTCACGGAACGCGAACAGAAGCAGGGCCACCAGCGTGGCAACCACGGTGATCACGGCGCTGTCATCCGCGACCACACCAAGTAGCAGGGTCGCCAGCGCCACCGTCAGATATCGCCGATGTTGCCACGCCTGCCACGTTGCCAGCAGGAACAATAGTATCGGCAAGACGGCAAGGTAGCCGAGGGTCGCCAGCGGCCATGTCCAGATGACGCTGGCGTTGAGTGAAAACAACAGTGCGCAGATGACGGCCCAGGCCAGACAGCGGCGCGCAACACCCCGCTGCTCGCGTTGTTGCGTCGGCAGCACGACCCGATGCAGGATCACCGCGCACGCGGTAGCGGCCATGACGCCGATCACCGCACCCACGGAGGAATCAAGGCCAAACCAGCGCCATTCGATCAGCATTACCAGTTTGTTCAATGGTTGCGCGTGATCGGCGGCATAGCGTCTGGTGAAGAAATCGATGGCACCAAGCTGGCCTGCAACTGCCTTGCGCACGAAGATGTCCAGCGAATACCACTCATCGGAACGCAGTACAGGGTTGGCTGTAAGCCACACGAACAGGCACGCATTGAACAACGCTGCACAGGCCGCGACCCACGCAAAAGCGTGGATCAGGTGCTGCCGAACTCGTTCTGGAACAAATTGCAGCCCGCTCGTCATCGCACCTTCTCCTTGACCACCTGCTCACAGCGCTGCAGCAGCCGGCGTGCCAACACTGACCATCCATACTCCGCAATGCCGCTATCGTCACGCGACAGCTCCGCGCACCGTTGCTCCGGTGATTCAACAAGTGTCCCCAGGAACGCCTGCAGGCTGGCACGGTCGTTGCGGCACACCCAGCCGCGTCCCCAGCTGCGAATCAACGCATTGGCCGGGTCGTCGTCGACCGAATGGCAGTGCAGTATCGGCTTGCCGCTGCCGAGGTATTCGAACAGCTTGCCCGGCGTCTGTGCGGCCAGCGCATTGCCGATATTCACCAGCACGTCGCATTGCTGCTGCAGTTCGAGTACCCGCGCGTGCGGCTGCTCGCCAAGAAAGACGATGCGGCCACCGCTGCGATCTGCCAGAGCAAGGCATTCCGGCGCCACTTCGGGCGCCGCCACTGTCAGCCGCACGCGCGGCTGCGCCAGTACTGCTTCCAGCAACGCCAGCGGGCTGCGAAACGGATAGAACCGCCCCGTGTAAAGCAGGTGCCATTCGCCGTCGCGCGCAAAACTGTCGGGATCTGGATTCCAGGCGCCGCGCGCAGCACGTTCGTCAAAACCCTGAGTCAGCACGGATACCTTGTCGGGGTCGATGCCGTGACGTGCGATCAGCAATTCACGCGTCTGCGCCGTCGTTACGCTGACCGCTGCGGCCTTGACGCAAACCTGCGCCTCCAGTCGGCCTGCGCGCCGACGCCAACGCCTAGGTGTGTAGGGTGCCAGAACCGGGTCGCCCAGATCCGCAAGCCAGGCGGCAGTGCTGTTGGCCGCATCGATGCCGAGTTCGAGACTCACTGCCGGCTCGTGCGAACTGATCACAATGTCCGGTCGGAGCTGCGCCATGAGCGACGACAGAGCTGCTCGCGCCGGCTTGCGCCATTGCCCGCGGCTGTCGGGATAACACCACAGGCCGATCAACACATCCAGCCGCTGGTATAGACGTCCTTTCCAGTTCAGCGACGGAGTCGACGGTGCAACGACTTCCGCATTAGCGGGCGTCAAAGGCCTCGCGACCGCGCTCGACGAACGCCTGCGGCGACGCTCAAGCAAACCGGCAAGGCCACCCGCGGCACAGCGATGAACTGTCACGCCCGGCGGCACTGCCAGCGCGGTGCAGGAAACTGGCAGCTGAGGTGCGAGTACATGTACGTCGACGCCCAATGCGACCAGTTCGCGCGTGAGGTAATGCCAGCGGATCGCCTGCGGCGACGCGAGTGGCGGGTAGTCGTAGGCAATCAGCAGGATGCGCATCATCGACACCTAACAGACGGGCACAAGGGAGTTCCGATCGCACGCAGCAGCATGCATCCCTCAGCCACCAACGGCAGCTTGAGGTGCACCGGCAAGGTTGTTCATACCCGCATTTCCCGATGCACCCGGATAGGTCCGTAATAGATTCATTGATGCGCTCATTCGTTTGTCGAACGTGCTCGAAAGCCACGCATTGTGCCACGCCTATCCGAATCGGACGGGCGTGTCACTGTTGCGATGGATCAATGTCTCCCGTAGACGAACACCCGTGCTGGCGGCGAGCTGCAACACGCCAACCCGGCCGACGTACAGCACAAGTCCATTGCCCGCGCACATCTTCGTCCAGCGGGCTCCGCAAGCTACATCGCATTCGCCATCATCTCCCACACTTGGACCGTCGGCGGCAGCGATCGGCTCAGCAACGGCGCCCGCCCGATTACGCTTGGCATAGCGCGCAATATCGCCACGCGGCCGCCATACACAACGTCGCCACCCGAGCAGTCAGGAGCCCATCCCCTGACAGGCGGTGATGGCAGTCCCGCCCGTCGTCCGTATCGCAAGAATCATTCTTTCCCCGCGGCATCGGGTTGTGGCTGATCTCGGGGTGAGGTATTACCGCACTCTCCCGCAACATCCAACTTGCGCCGGCAGCTCACCTCCAGCTGTGCTGCATTGAACAGCACCTGCCCATACTTGGCACCATTCTGGTAGCGATCCTGCGCCCAGGCCTGCCTGGCAACCGAATCGAACGCAAGGTAGCCGTCCTCGGGCAGCCCTATCGTATCGAACAGCAGGGCCGGCAGATCGTACGAACTGAGATCCAGCTTGCGCGGCGCCAGTGGCCGATTCGACACCAGCATGTAACGGGTGTGCTCCTGGACTTCCAAGCCGTCATCGTCAAAGTGCAAATCCGCAAACGCGCTCGGAAGTGCGGGCAGGTGATCGCCATAGAACATCAGCACGGTCCAACGTGGTCGCGCGAGCAAGCGCTTCGCGAAATCACCGAGCGCGTCATCACCGTTGACCAGATGGGAGAGGTAGTAAACCATCTCCTCGGTGCCTGCCGCCGACAGGCCCTTGGGCAGCGGGCGCCGGCCCAGCACGTTGGCCAGCATGCCCACGTCGAAATCCCACGGACCGTGGTTCTCCATCGTGATTGCCATCGCGTAGTGCGGTCCGGAGCCGCCGTCGTCGAGATGGGCCAGCACGTAATCGAACAAGGCCCGATCAGAGATGTACTCTCCGGCGCGCTCGGCGCCAGCGAAGGCCTGTCGATAATAGGCATGCTGGAACCCCAATTCGGGCATCGTCTGCCGACGATTCCAGAAACTGCCACTAAACGGGTGGTACAGCGTGGTCGAATAGCCGAGAGCCGCCAACCTTCGCGGCACCGCCGGCATCCATCCGCCTACCAGCCCGTAATATGGATACACGACGGACGGAAACGCCTGCATCGGGTAACCGGTCAAAGTCTCGAACTCGGTACGGATGGTCCCTCCGCCGTAGGTGGGAGTGGTCAGGCTGCCGGTAATACCCGTGGCCGCCAGCCGCTCGAAATTGGGCACGAACACGCCGTAGTCGATGTCCTTCAGGACACCGGGATCGAAGAACGCCTCGCTCTGCACCACCACGATGTCCGGCAAATCGGCAGGCGGCTGGCGCGTCATGCGTGCCTTCAGGTCCGCAACGTGACGTGCGGCGAAATCGCGCACGAGCGACTCGTCAGCCTTCGGTATCGTCGTGTCCGCCTCCTGCGACATCCGCACCAGACCGGCCATGAAACCGACATGCTGCACGCTGTCGATCGGATCCCAGAGCTGAAAATCGGGCAATGCCTCGTCCGCATATGCCTCGCGCCAGGGACCGATGCCACGGTACAAGGTGCCGAGGAGCAGCAGCGACAGCACCATCCACGACGCACGAGCCACCCAGTGCGGCCGCCGCCAACGTCCCTCCAATCGCCAGATCGCCCACAACACTGCCATGGCCGCCAACAGCGCCAGCAACAACAGCACGAGACGGTGACCGGTGTAATGCGCGAAGAAACCCATGTTGTGCAGCACCTGATGCCAAAGCACCAGATCGCCAGGCAGCAGGGGCTCGTCCAAATTGAGCTCCTTGATCGCATTCACCTCGAACACGAGACGCGCGATGCCGCCGCCCAGCAAGAGTGCCATCAGCGCACGGCCGCTCAGGCCGTAGATCAGCAACATGACCAGGAAAACCGGCAGAGCGTTGCGCCAGAGCAACGCGGGTTCGAAGGTCCAACGCAGCGCAAGATCCAGCCACCACACCAGTGCCACGCTTGCCAACGCCATGACAACGATCGGTGCCGTGACGGCAACAATCCTCCACGCCCGCGCTGCGCGAGCCCCTCGCCACCGTAATGTCATCTGCGCCCCCGCGCCGAATCGTTTCAGCGAGCTTACAGGAGAGCAGACCTCAAGTGCTCGCGTGAAGGTTCCACACCCGGGGAGTCGTCAGGCGCCGCCGGCGCCCGCACACAAGGCATCACGCAACACATCGACGATGCGACACGCCGCGTGGCCGTCGCCGTAGGGCGAAACTCCACGCGCCATCGCGCGATAAGCCGCCTCGTTCTCAAGCAGTTGCGAAGCCTCCGCCACGATGCATGCCTCGTCGGTGCCGACTAGTCGCACTACACCTTCGTCCACCGCTTCCGGACGCTCGGTTTCCGTGCGCAGCACCAACACCGGCTTGCCCAGCGCCGGCGCCTCCTCCTGCACACCGCCGGAGTCGGTAAGGATCAGGTACGCACGCTTTTGTATCTCCACGAACGGCGCATAGTCGAGCGGCTGGCAGAGACGGATACGCGAATGATTGCCGAGCAGCTCGTGCGCCGTAGCACGCACGTTCGGATTCGGATGTACCGGATAGACCACTTCGATGTCCGGATAAAGATCCACTAGCTGCCGAATCGCGCGGCATACAGCACGGAAGGGCTCGCCGAAGTTCTCGCGCCTGTGCGCGGTGACCAGCACCAGCCGTTTGCTAGCATCCAGTGGAATGTCCAGCGGCCACTCAGTCGCCGCAACTTCCAGCAGCGCGTCGATCACCGTGTTGCCGGTCACATGTATTGCTGCGTCGGAGATGCCCTCGCGCAACAGGTTCTGCCGCGACCGCTGGGTTGGCACGAAGTGCCAGCGCGCCAGGTGTCCGGCCACCAACCGGTTCATCTCCTCCGGGAACGGATTGTCCAGGTCGTGGGTTCGCAATCCTGCTTCCACGTGCCCGAACGGGATGCGGCGATAGAACGCCACCAGCGCCGCCGTCATCACCGTCGTGGTGTCGCCCTGCGCCAGCACCACGTCTGGTGCCAACTCGCCGAACTTCTCGTCCAGCGCCATGACCAGCCGCGCCGTGAGTTCGGGCAGCGCCTGGTTCGGTCGCATGATGTCCAGATCCACATCCGGCACGATGTCGAACAGTGCAAGCACTTGATCCAGCAGATCGCGATGCTGCGCCGTGGCCAGCACCGTCACCCGCGCCCACGGCTCACGCTTCAGCGCCTTGATCAGCGGCGCCATCTTGATGCCTTCGGGTCGCGTGCCGACGATGCAGAGTATATGTTTCATATGTGCAATTATACCAATTCGCCCGGCCAAACAACCATCAATAACCGTCTTGAATCGTGATTCAATCCATAGACAAAACCGACCTGTCTACTGAATCAGTATTATTCAAAAAAGCGCGAAACTTTTTGCCAAGGCAATCATAATCAATTGCGCAGCGACGTTCGTACAAAAGCGGCCCCGCGTGCGGCCGTTGCAGAAGACGCTGCAGATGCGCGCGCTGGATTGAATAGCCACCGCCAAAGAGCAGCCTAAAAAAAACAAAAGGGAAAAGACCAAGCCAGGTCTTCCACTGGGACGGATAGGAAAGACACAATTTCAAATACCTGAGCCGACGCTCCACCGGAATTCGCTGCGTGACACAGGTGCCATTGTCCGGAAGCGGCTTCATGACGTGAAAGAACGAGCCACGCAGCCCTGCACCATGGTAAAGCGAAAACTGCCACACGCAGGCGGGCAAATTCAACCAGCCGCACACGGCCAGCGCAATGACGTGTGCAGTATCGTGATCCTGGTGGCCACCTTCCCACGCCGGGACATAAAGACTCTCAATAGGCCCCAATCGACGAACGACCGATGACAGTTCACCGGCCACGCGCTCCATGTTTTCGTGCAGCACCCCATCCTTGATTCCAAGCTCAACGCCCAGAAAGTGGACGTCCTCAGCGTCGATTCCGAGGGATGATAGGACTCGGATGCTCTCCCCCTTGCGCCGCGCCACCGGCTGCCCGCCGTACCCACCGTCGGTCAGGTAGAAACAGCTAACACGCCGGCCGCTCTCAACTTCAATACGAATCGATTCAAAACACCCGAATTCGTCATCCGGGTGCGCGAAGACAAACAGACCGTTGGCCACGGCAGGTGATTCAATACGCATCGAAATCCATGAAGCTGAAATTTACCGCATGCGGATTGATTCGATGGTCATCGCGGAGGGAGCGATAAATGAAATTCAATGGCGAAGGACGGGCCCAGCCCGGTATATCAACACTAAACCTTCGAGTGGCCGCCCCATGAGGATAAAGCCCAAGGGACAGCCTCGGTAAAAATACATTGGGCCGCGTCTCCGCTATCCCATCCAGCACCTGCGAAACCTCGCCCCAAACTATCACCCCGCGCCTGTCCGTCTTGGCATAAAAAGCAGAGCCTTCTGCACCGAGCCTCGAAAGTCCAAGCGGGTTGGCTGGATTGCGCATGCGCCACCGCAGCTGGTCAGGACTCCATTTTCTGGAAAACTCGGCGTCCTTCTCGACCCTGTCCCAATCGATGTTTGCCGGGCGCCCCAGACCAATCCTGGCATCAAGGCTCGCGACATGCTGGAAGCCAAGCTTACGGAGAAACCCAGGCGTACTGTTTGCATTCGCCACACCATACACCGACGAAAAGCCCATGCGCCGACCAAGATCATAGGTCAGCTCCGCCAATTTCGTGAACAAGCCCCTGCCTTGGTAACTTGGATGAGTCGCTGTATTGAGCGACAAAAGCGCCTTCATCTCAACACCCTGCAAATTGATCGCGGTGGGAACGCAGACGTAATGCGCAGCAAGAGTGCCATCCGCCAACGCATCCATGCCAACGACGCGACCACAGGGATTGTCACGGTACAGCCATCGAAGATAGGCAGGCGTAAGATGATTCGCGCCCGGGAAGCATAAGCTGAAAAGCGCGGCATAACGCTCCAGCGCCTCGTCAGTGCACTGGGATTCCTGAAATTCAAACATGGAAAAGTCTCCACCATCCATCATCGCATTGCGACACTGTCATGCGATCGCACCGATTATTCTGATCCATCTCTTCCATCGAGATCAAAATGGATTACATATTTCGGTTCCGACGCAATATCGAAGTTCAGCCAGGACAACAAAAACTGCGTTCCAATAATGAGCGGGAGCGCCGCCAGCATGACGGTACCCGCAGTGGCTGGTGCACGACCGGCAACAGAAGCCCACCAATGCCAGACACCAAACAGCACGCCAAATACAAACATGGGAAACCCCAACGCCAACTCCAGGGAGGCTGCCGAGAATCCCCTGAGGAAATAGCTGTACAACAGTCTCCGGAAAAAATTTCTTAGGTTGCCGCGCATGAAAGGACCAATCATGTGCAATGGCCGCAGACTGGAGGATTCATCGCCATAGCTGGCCTGCATGGGCATGTCCACCACCACGGCCCGCAGTTGGTTCAGGTTGTACAGCATGTCCGATTCAAAAAAATAACGCTTGGCGATCCGCGTCACGTCCAGTTCGGCCAGCACGCGCCGGTGGATTGCCGTGAAACCGTTGGTGGGGTCGAAGAGTTGCCAGTACCCCGAAGAAAGCTTGGTCAGGAACGAAAGCACCGCATTCCCGACCAGACGTATCGCCGGCATGCCGGCCACGTCGGCCACTCGGTGAAAGCGATTCCCTTTGACATAGTCCGCTCTCCCCGCAAGCAACGGCGCCGCAAGCCGGGCGATCAGCTCTGGGGCCATCTGGCCATCGCCGTCCAGCTTCACGACGGCATCTGCTGGCAAGTCGATTGCAGCTAAATAACCGGTCATAACCGCACCACCTACGCCCTGGTTCTCGGCGTGCCGCAACACCCTTACACGCGGATCGCTGCATTGCTGCTCGATCACGTCGCCGCTGCGCTCGGGGCAAGCGTCGTCCACGGCAATGATCCAGCCCACCTCGGGACCGATCCTTTCAATCACGCCGAGCACGTGCGCCGCCACCCGATAGCATGGAATCACGACGGCGATGCGCTGGTTCGACGTGGCAGCACTTGTGCTCATCGATACACCCAATAGCGTGAAATGAAGAACGTCAACATGGCCAGCATTCCTTCGACAATGGGCTTAGCCAGCCATGCCATCTTCAGGCCCAGATAATCGGCCACGATTGTCACCAGATATGTGCTTAGAAAAGTCACCACCAGCCACGAAGTGGCGAACTTGGCAAAATGCCTGTGCCCAAGCTTGGAAGACCTGTCTGCTCCGAACGTGATCCTTCCATTTGCCCAGAACCCCAGCAAGGCACCTGCGACACGCCCCGCAACATTGGCTTCCGGTGGCGCAACGCCTAGAGCCGTCAGCATCACGAACACCGCCCAGTCGGCAACAACCAGACAAACGCCCACAAGAAGGAAACTGATTCCTTGGCGCGCGATGCTCATGGATCAATCCGCGTTACTTCAGGAGCCCGGTTCAGCCATTTTGCCAGCTTGATGCGCCTGCGGTTGATGCTGCCTCGCAGACCCGACGCCTTGGCGTACCCCGATTGAGCGTTCAACAATCGCAACCCTGTGCCCTCGTCCTCGGAAGTCACCGCGCTTACTTCCAGTGATGTCACGCGATGCCGGGCCCTGGCATCGAACGACGCACGCGCCACCCCGTCCCGGCCGCAATACATCCATGCATATTGTGAGTCCGGCGCGTCGCCTTGCACTGCCATCTTCCAGCCTACCGTTATCGGAGTCGGTGAATAATGGCAGCCCAATTCCAGCGTGGCATGGACGATGCCAGCGACAGATGGAGCCGCGGACGTCCCGAAATCGACAGCCACCCCTTGCGCAGGCTCGCGCCGCACCGGCAATCCGGCATGCATGACGCCCTTTCCTGTCCAGGGATCGACCCAGGCGGCCAGGACGGACCGAAGCTTTTCCCGCATTCGAAGCGCAAGATCGCGCTGCCGCCCGAGATCGCGGCGTGCGTCCAAGTCAGCGGAGATCAGGGACAGTTTCATGTCCGGCGCCTTGGCAGGTTGGGCAATCAACTTAAAGGCGGCAACGGTCTGCGGAATTGCGACGTCCAGCGTTGCATGTGCAGTACGGTCCGGCAGGCAATTCACCCATTCGGAATACGACCACGGTTCGGCGCCCTCCCTGGCAATAGTCCAGGACAAGGCCACCGGTTCACCGCTATGCGTGCAGCCAAGAACCACTCTGGCCTTCGCAAGCACTGCCTGTGTCGGCATGGCGGCAACATCGAAGTTCAGATTTATGGTGCCGGAGGGACTTGGCAGGAGGCTGCCGGATATGGCGCGCCTTACTTCCCATAGCTGCAGATCGCCCGACTGGAGTACCAGTTCACCTCGAGCTGCCACCAATTCGGAAACAAGGGCTGTCGATACGTGGCCCGATTGCAGCACCAGCAAGTTTGCTCCGGTTTCATCGAGCAAGCGTGCCCACGCACTCCCAGAGGAATCCTTGTCCGCCTGTTGTGCCTTGGCATTCAGTTCACCGTCGTACCAATCGATTACATACGCCTTACCCGCAAAACCTGCGGCATATGGTGCATTGGCGGCGGCAATCAGCACACGTGCATGTGGTCCGTAACGTTGGTTGACGACGTCGATCAAGCGATCAACCGGGGCATAACTCTCCATGAAGTCCTGCCGAGGTTCCTTCAGGAACTGCCCGAGCTCGCCCCCCATGAGCTGCCAAGCCCCGGCCGAAATGAAAGCCACGTTGGTCACGACGAGTGCAACCAACACACCAGCGATCCACGGCAGGCTACGTGATTCATGAGCAAGCGCCGGCAGGCCACAAAGCATGGCAGGGATCATCAACACCAGCGCCTGATGCGCATAGCGCAGATATTGGAGTTGAGTCAACGGCAGCAGAAAGGATCCAAGGGCCACCAAAGCAAGTGGTCTGGCTCGACGATCTAACAGGGCCACGAGCAAGCTGCCACCTAATGCAACAAGGGTGAAACCGGCCGTACCGTCGCCGCCCTCAATATAACGCGAGGTGTGAAATACCAGGTTCCAAACAATGTCCCAATGAAAACCCGAGTCCCAATGACCGTCATGGAAATTTATGGGCGCGTAATAGGGCGAATGGAATATGCCATTGAAAACCGGCAATACCGGGTTTCCAGTCGTTATCCAGCCATAGGTGTAACTAGATCCTGCGACCAGCAACAAAAGTAGCAATGCCACTGGCAGGAATCGCCAAGGCAAGCGTGTGCGCCAGCGACAAAGCAACCACAAGCCCAGCGGTCCTGCAACCATCAAGTTGCTGACCTTCAGGGCCAGGAGCAGGCCAAACAACAAAGAGAACGCCAGCAGTTGGCGACGACCGGGCCCCGGCGAGCGTTGGATCAGCAGGGCAATACCGGCTGTCAATGCTGCGGTTGGTCCTTCCGTCTGCATGCCCGTCACGGCGCCTGCGGTCAGAGGCAAGCTGGCATACAGGGCCACGGCAAGGCAACGCAGCCATGGTGGCAAGTCGAGAGCCTCACACAGGTGCCAGATGAGAACCAAACCAGTGAGCAGCCAGAATGCGTCAAGGATGGCGCGTGATTCCTGCCCGGCTACCAGCCAAGCCACGCCCTGCAACACATCCGACGCCCAGGCAGTTACCGCCCATACCTGGGAAGCCGCGTCCATCTTGTAGTAGCCAAGGCTGACCAACTGCGAAGGCAGTGCCAGATGTCCGGCCAAGTCGTCGAAATGCACGGTGGGCATCCACGCGCAGATCGTGGCGATGCCCATGGCTGTGACCGCCAGCCACATGCCTGCAGGAGCCGAGGCGACCGCCGCACGCCATGCTTGCGGGATCGGCCTCAGTACCTCGCCGACAACCCGCCAACGCACAAGGACCATTGCAATCAGCACGACGAAGTAAGCCGCGCGCCTATGCACCGGAAAAGGCAAAAGCCAGCCCGCCACCCCGACAATCAGCGCCAGCCCCGCCAGGATCGACAACGTGCCTCGCGCCGCCCAATCCGCTGGAATGAGCAAGCTGCCAAGAGCCACGCTCGCCAGCGCAAGCAGAGCCACGGCAGCGAAAGAAGCGAGGCCCGCGAAGTAGATAAGCGCCAACAGCCAGATGAGACCGGCGGACGTAGCCATCGACAAACCCGTCGGGCGCTTCATCACCCATGCCGCCAGGGTAACTGCGAGCCCCAGCTTGACCAGTAACGTCGCCGGTGCCCACGGCACGCTACTCCACATGCCATTGACTGCAATGCCAACAACGGTCAGCGCGCAGCCAACCCAGAGCAGGAGCGATGGCATCTCACGCCATCGGGTTGCCCGCTTCCCCACCAGACCGATCATTGGTCACTCCCCAGAACATCCCAACCCGAAGGGTCAGGCATCAGAATCCAGCCATATGCCATGCAACCGCGCCCATGAAGCACTGCGACGGACCTAGGTTTGCCGATATTTGTGCGGCTCCCACGGCCCCCACTTGGCTTCATAGATCGCCTTGTTCTGTTCGAACATAGCCTGCCGCTTCTCCTGCTTGATCTGGCTGAACGAAGCCGAGAGGTGGTGGTGGATGAACACGTCATCGGCGCAAGCGATGCTCCAGCCCGCATGCTGCACGCGGCGACAGTAGTCATCGTCCTCGAACATGCCGATGCCAAAGGCCTCGTCCAATTCACCCACAGCTTCATACACGCGACGAGGCATCATCACGCAGAAGAACGCAGCGGTGCGCAACGGTGTCAGTTGCCCCGCGTGGCGCGCGGTGTAATCTGCCGCAGCATGCAGCATGCTTTCCATGTTGTCGTAGCTGATCTCGACGCGCGCTTCGTTGCCGATGTTGTTGGTCACCGGACCGACCATGCCGAGCCCCTCCGTGCGACGCAGGTGCGAAACTAGCGTGGCAATCCAGCCGGGCGTCACGTGCGTATCGTTATTGAGCAGTACCAGGTAATCGCCATCTGCCGTCGACAGGCCCTGGTTGTTCGCAGCGGCGAAACCGCGGTTGTCTGGGTTGAGGATCAGGCGCCGATCTCTGCCAGCGGCGGCCCATGCCGTGAGATAGTCGGGCGTGCCGTCGCTGGAGGCGTTGTCGACCACAACTATCTCAAGATTGGTGTAGTCGCTGTATTGCTCCAGGCTGCGCAGACAGACCTTGGTAAGGTCAAGGTTGTTGTAAGTGACAACGACAACACTGACCCGGGACTCGGGCAGCGCATCGACACCCTGAATGAGGTCATGCACGCGATGCGCCCAAGTCTGTTCGGCGGCAAAGCGTTGGCGCCGTGCGATCCTGTCTGGATCGGGTATAACCCGCAAGGCTTCGTCCACAGCAACAAGAAACGCGGCATGACCGTCGCCCGTACGCACCAGATCGCCGAACTGGCGGATCTCTGGCAGCGCGATCGACACCACTTCCTTGCCCGCACTCAAGTACTCGTAGACCTTCACAGGGTTGGTGGCGAGAGTCAGCGGTATCACCTGGAACGGCAGCAGGCATACGTCGAAGCCGTGCAGATAGTACGGTAGCTCCGCATAAGGCACCTCGCCGGTGAACTCAACGTTGGCCAGATGCCGCAGCCGCTGCTGCGCGCCAGTGGTGTCGGCGCCGATCAGCAGCACCAGACAATCGGCGTGGCGCTGCGCCACCTTCTCCAACAAGTCGAGATCGAACCATTCGGCGATCGCGCCGTAATAGCCGATCACCTTGCGTCCCTGTTTGTCGCGGAATACCTGGTTGGGCCGGATGGCGAAATGGTCGTACTGGCAAGCATTACGTATCGTCAGGCAATGCGGGTTGTACTTGCCTGCTTCCTCGTACAACCAGTCCGAAGTGACCACCAGCAGGTCGGCCTTGCGCATCAGCTCGTTCTCACGCTCCAGCACCTCTGGACTGTTGTCGGCGAAGCCGCCGTGATGGTCCATGCAATCGTAGGCAAGCCGCTCGTTCGGCAGGATGCGAGCCGCCTCCAGCCAGTATGGGTGTTGCACTAGCGAAAGACACGCACGGCTCCGTGTCCACGACAGCAACTGACCAACGCCAGCACACAGCTGTTGCTGCACGACGGGCGTGGGTACCGCGTGGTAAATCGCCGGACAACCTTTCAGATGCAGCCGGATGCGGAACAGCCTTCCCTCGTCATCGAGCGGCTCGACCGCAAAGCCAGGTTCGTCGTGATCGATGAAGTCGTTGGAGACGTAGAACACACGATGGCCCGCATGAGCCAACTCACGCGACAGGTGCTGCGGTCGCTGAATGCGGAAGTGCCAGTCAATCACGGCCCATACAAACACATCGCGGCGATCGTTCGACGGTGTCGCCAGCCATGCGGTAGGTTGCACCGGCAGTCCGGCGAAGACTGAAGACTCATTTGGCGCCACCTTCGACTGGAAGCCTCGCGCGCGTTTCAACTGCCGCCGCAGCTGATCACGGTCGGCATCGCCCAGGCGGCCACCGCCACGCAATACACGCAAAGCGAAGCGTAGGAAGCGTGTCCAGCGCCAGGAACGGCTGGCCTTGATCAGATCCAGTTCGTCGCGCACCTGCTCCAGCACGCGAATGCGAGCATTGCGCTTGGCGAGCTCGCCACGGGCATCGACCAGTTCCTGCTTGACGCGCGCCACTTCCTTGCGAGCTGCACCGCTTTCACTGAGCAGACGCTCCGCTTCAGCGCGGTAGGCCTTCACACCTTGCTCGGCTTTGGCCAGCCGATCCAGATTGGATCTGGGCTGCAGCTCAGCCATCAACGGCCGCGCGAACTCGAAGCGCACCATCAATGCATCCAGGCTCGCCTCGAAATCGGCCCAGCTACCTCGCTGTTCCATCACGGCCAAGCCACTCGCATATCCATTCAGAATGGAATCGCGCCAGACTTCCGGGAGCAGTGCTTCTGTCGTCGTCGAATTCTGATGCCGCAGGTCGTGTCGCAAACAGGCATCTGCCTCATCCGCACAGCGAGCTGAAGACACCGGCCAGACCAGACCAAGGTCGTCCGCGATCCGGACCATGCAGGCGCGCCAGTCGCCCAACACGGCGTTGTAGTCGGTAATGCAGCGAGTGGCGTACCTCGATGCCTTCACCGGCTCAACGAGATGTCGCAACCAAATCAAGGTAGCAGTGGCGGCAGACAAGTCGTTGCGCCGAATCAACGAGCCAGCCACTTCACCTGGATGACGCATAGCGAAGATCAGCTTCGGCTCGATATCCAGTCGTGCCAGCGTCTCCAGCCACATAGGCAGCAGGCGACAGAGACGAGGATCCTTCACCGCCCAGATCGGCATGTCCCCAAACTCGGATACGATGATCGCCGCCAACTCATCCATCAAGCCCGCCGCCCGCACCTGTTCAAGCCAGTCCGCATGCAACTCACGCGGATCGTCCCAACTGGAGTCGAGCACAACCAACACGCGCTCATGGAACTCCACCACCTTACGGTTCTCCCAGAAGCCGGCCTCGTTGTCGAAGGCGGCCTCTAGCAAATCGGAGCCCAGCGTTATCCCATGCAGGTTGATCAGCCGCGTCAGCGCAGAGGTGCCACTGCGATGCATGCCGATGACCAGCAGAGCCTGTCGAGGCCCGCGTTGCTCCTTGGTCATACCTGCACCTTGCAGAAATCCATCACCGCAGCCTCCGCCGTCACGCAGAAATCGACGAAGCCGGTGGCAAGACGCTCCGGCTGCGGCATCACGCGGAACATCGCTGCATCGATCAGGCGATCGACGTACGTCTCCTCCTCTCCGATCCGCGCCAGCACACCCGCGTTGAGAAAGTAGGTACCCGATTCCAACAGACATCGGAAACGAAAGCGCGCCTCGATGGTCTGCCCGTGCTCCACCAGCGGGACTGAATCCTCGAGCAGGCTGGTAACACCACCGCCCAGCTCCAATCCGGTCAAGGTCTTGATCAGCATCCCGCACCGCACCGAGGCCGCCGACTCCGAAAACTCCACGTGGTACACGTAAACGTAGTCGTCACCGGCATGCAACACGTTGACCTTGCGTCCTTGCGGCGTCTCGATGTGCGGCACGGCAATCCGAGCACCACGCGTGTCATAGCGCATTGTGCTTTTCGGCACGAGTCCTTCATCGAACCAGCCCCGCGCGTCTGCCCCTTCCCCGCCAACCGGCGAGCTTCCCTCGATCGCCACCGAAGCCACCAGACGGACATCCTCGCGATCGGCCTCGGACATCTCCGGCATCTCGACGGGCTGCTGCACATCCTCGCGTTCGGCGCGGATCGCTTCGCGTACGGCATCGGCACGATCCGCTGGCACGTACAGCATCTTGTGGTATCGCGACACCACGAACTTGGGTGAACCGCTCGAAAGCAACTCACCCCGATCCAGCAACACCGCGCGGTCGCACAACTGTGTGACGATGCCTGCCGAATGGGAAACGAACAATACGGTTGCACCCTCGTCTCGGATGCGGTTGATGCGTGCGAAGCACTTGCGCTGGAACGCCTCGTCGCCCACCGACAAAGCTTCATCAACCACCAGGATGTCCGGCGTCACGTTGATCGCCACGGCAAACGCCAGGCGCACATACATGCCGCTCGAATAGCACTTGACCGGCTGATCCATGAACTCGCCGATATCCGCGAATGCGGCGATCTCGTCGAAACGCTGCTCAACCTGCTGCCGCGTAAGTCCAAGCACGGTGCCATACAGCAACACGTTCTCGCGCCCGGTGAATTCGGGATTGAATCCGGCCCCCAGTTCCAGTAAGGCGGCAATGCGTCCACTGACCTGCACTTTGCCGGCGGACGGCTCCAACGTGCCGCAGATGATCTGCAGCAAGGTGGATTTGCCCGAGCCGTTGCGCCCGACGATACCCAGGGTCTCTCCCTTGCCGATCGTGAGATCGATGTCCTTCAACGCGCGGAACTCACGGTACCAACGTTGCTTGGCCGAGCGCGGAGAAAACATCTGATAAAGCCGATGCATCGGCTTGTCGTAGACGGGAAATGATTTGCTGAGCCGCTCGACGTGAATGGCAGCTTCAGATGACATCGGCGAACCCCCGTCGGGTAAGACGAAATACCGAGTACCCCAGATAAAGCACGACCAAGGCGCACAACGTGTAAATGCCCAATCCGATCCAGTCGGGATAGTGTCCCCACAACGCCACTTCGCGCGCCTGGTCGATGATGAAACTCAACGGATTCATGAATAGCAACCAGCGGTATTGCGGCGGCAGCGCCGTGATCGGAAACATCGCCGTGGACAGAAACAGCATGGCGGTCGCCAGCACACCGGTAATCTGGCTGATGTCGCGCAGATAAACCCCCAGAGCTGCCAGCAACCAGGACACGCCCAAGGTCAGCAATACCAGCGGCAACATCACCACCGGGAGCAGGACGGTTGTCCACGCCATCGTATGGTCAAGCACCAAGTGCAGCACCAGGAACACCAGAAAATTCATGAAAGTATGAAAGAGCGCCGACATAACCATCGGCCACGGCAGAATTTCCAGCGGGAAAATCACCCGCTTGACGAAATTGGCGTTGCCAGTAATCAAGTGCGGCGATCGGTTGAGGCATTCTGCGAAGAAACCGTGCACGATCAGGCCGATGAACAGGATGATCGAATAGTGGGCATGGCCGCTATCCGTTTGCGGCCAGCGCGACTTCATCACGAAGCCGAAAGCGAACGAATAGACCATCAGCATCAGGAACGGGCTAATCAACGACCACAGCAAACCAAAACTGGCACCACGGTAACGACCCAGCACATCGCGCTTGGCCAACTCCAACGTCAGCGACCGGTGAGCAACGAGTGCATTGAATGGCCCGGATGCGGATCGGCCTGACACGGCAGCAGCGGGAAGATTCAATTCGGTAACCTCATTCCCTTGTTTGGGACGCCCGCGGTCAAGCAAGCGCCGCCGTCAATTCTTCGCGCAGATCGCGAATATCCTCCACGCCGACGCTGAGTCGCACCAGCCCGTCACTGATACCCAGCCGCTTGCGGTTGGCCGGCGGCACCGAGGCATGGGTCATGATGGCCGGATGCTCGATCAGGCTTTCCACGCCGCCGAGCGACTCGGCCAGTGCGAACAGCTCGCAGCGCTCCAGCATGCGGCGCGCCTTTTTCAGGCCACCCTTTACCTCGATGGTGACGATGCCGCCGAAGCCCTGCATCTGACGCTTCGCCAGCGACCGTTGCGGGTGGCTCTTCAGGCCCGGGTAGATCACCCGCTCCACCGCAGGATGCTTCTCCAGCCAACCGGCCAGCTCCAACGCGCTCGCACAATGTGCCTGCATGCGCAGGTGCAGCGTCTTCAGACCGCGCATGGCCAGGAAGGCATCGAACGGGCCAGCGACCGCACCCACCGAGTTCTGCAGGAAACCCATCTGCTCAGCCAGTTCCCTGTTGTTGGCCACCACGATGCCACCCACCATGTCGGAATGGCCATTCAGGTACTTGGTGGCCGAGTGCAGCACCAGGTCTGCGCCGTATTCCAGCGGACGCTGCACCATCGGCGAACAGAACGTGTTGTCGACCACCAGAATCAAACCATGCTTCTTCGCGAAAGCCGCGACCTTGGCCAGGTCGACCAGCTTCAGCATCGGGTTGGTAGGAGTCTCCGCCCAGATCATCCGCGTGTTCGGCTTCAACGCCGCTTTCAACGCAGACATGTCGTTCAGATCGACGAAACTGAAATCCAGTCCCGCCGAACGCCGACGCACCCGCTCGAACAAGCGATAGCTGCCGCCATATAGGTCGTCCATCGCGATCACGTGACTGCCGGAATCCAGCAGATCCAGCGTGGTGGCCGCTGCCGCCAGGCCCGAGGCAAACGCGAAACCGGCTACGCCACCTTCCAGGTCCGCAACGCAACGCTCATAAGCCATGCGCGTAGGATTTTGCGTGCGCGAATACTCGTACCCTTTGTGCTTGCCGGGACTCTCCTGCACGTAGGTGGAGGTTGCGTAGATCGGCGTCATGATCGCGCCGGTCGAGGGATCGGGATGCTGGCCCGCGTGGATCGCGCGCGTTCCGAGTCCGTGGCTGGCGACAGGCGTCTTCTTGGACATGACAAGCAACCGTGCTGAGCGACAACTGCCTGTAACCGGCTGCCGCGTGAAAGGATCGTGCATTGTACCTGCGTGACTGACATTTGCCTTAACCAAGCCCGGCATTCGGCTCGAGTACCGCACGCCGGCGTATATGAGTCGCAGGGAGAGCATGCAAAAATGAGGCTTTGTCGCCACGTGGATCACCGCACTCATGCAAACCCTCCTCGTCACTGGCGGCGCCGGCTTCATTGGCGCGAACTTCGTACTGCAAGCGGTGACCGATGGTCTACGCATCGTCAACCTGGACAAGCTCACGTACGCCGGCAACTTGGACACCCTGAAAGCGCTTGAGGGCAACGGGCGCCACTTGTTCGTGCAAGGCGACATCGGCGACCGTGCCCTGGTGGCAAAGCTGCTTGCCGAACACAAGCCCGACGCCATCGTGAACTTTGCCGCCGAATCCCACGTGGACCGCTCCATCGACGGCCCCGCCGAATTCGTCCAGACCAACGTGGTGGGCACACTGGGCCTGCTGGAATGCGCCCGCGACTGCTGGCGCGGCCTGGAAGGCGCTGCACGCGAAAACTTCCGCTTCCTGCACGTCTCCACCGACGAGGTGTACGGCTCGCTGGGCGAAACCGGCATGTTCACCGAAACCACGCCGTACGCGCCGAATTCGCCCTACTCCGCATCGAAGGCTGCCTCGGACCATCTGGTGCGCGCCTTCCACCACACTTACGGCCTGCCCACGCTCACGACCAATTGCTCGAACAACTACGGGCCGTACCAGTTTCCCGAGAAGCTCATCCCGCTGGTGACCGCCAAGGCCTTGGCCGGCGAGCCGCTGCCGGTATACGGCGACGGCCTCAACATCCGCGACTGGCTGTTCGTCGGCGACCACTGCAGCGCTATCCGGCGTGTGCTGGAAGCCGGCCGCCTCGGCGAGACCTACAACGTGGGCGGCAACGCCGAACGCACCAACATCACGGTGGTGAAGACGATCTGCGCCCTGCTCGACCAGCACCGCCCCCTGGCGGACGGCCGCACCCGCGAGTCGTTGATCACCTACGTGAAGGACCGCCCCGGCCACGACCGCCGCTATGCCATCGACTCCTCCAAGCTGCAGCGCGAGCTGGGCTGGAGACCTTCGGAGACTTTCGAAAGCGGCATCGCCACCACGGTGGACTGGTACCTCGCAAACCAGCCATGGGTGCAACGCGTGCTGGACGGCAGCTATCGCATGGAGAGGCTGGGCGCATGAGTACGAAAAACACGCGCAAGGGCATCATCCTCGCCGGTGGTTCCGGCACTCGCCTGCATCCGATCACCCGCGCGGTAAGCAAACAGCTGCTGCCGGTGTACGACAAGCCGATGATCTACTATCCGCTGGCCACGCTGATGCTGGCCGGCATCCGCGAGATCCTGGTGATCAACACCCCGCACGAGCAGGCGATGTTCCAGCGCCTGCTCGGCGATGGTTCGCAGTGGGGCCTGGACATCCGCTATGCCGCACAGCCTTCGCCTGACGGACTGGCGCAGGCATTTACCATAGGCCGCGACTTCATCGCCGGCCAGCCCAGCTGCCTGGTGCTGGGCGACAACATCTTTTATGGGCACGGCTTCACCGAACGCCTGAAGCGCGCCGCGACCCGCGAGCACGGGGCCACCGTATTCGGCTACTGGGTGAAGGATGCGGAGCGCTACGGCGTAGCCGAGTTCGACACCAGCGGCAAGGTAATCGGGCTGGAAGAAAAACCTGCGAAGCCCAAGTCGCACTACGCCGTCACCGGCCTGTATTTCTACGACGCCCGCGTCTGCGACTATGCCGCATCGCTGAAACCATCGCCGCGCGGCGAACTGGAAATCACCGACCTCAACCGCTGCTACCTCGACGACGGCTCGCTGCATCTGGAGCAGCTCGGCCGAGGCTTCGCGTGGCTGGATACCGGCACGCACGAATCGCTGATGGAGGCCGGCAACTACATCGAGACGATCGAGAACCGCCAAGGCCTCAAGGTCTGCTGCCCCGAGGAAATCGCCTACCTCAACGGCTGGATCGACGCTGCACAACTGCTGGAGCTGGCCGCCCCCCTGGCCAAGACCGGCTACGGCCAGTATCTGCAACAAGTCGCAAAGGAGGGCGTGGCCCGATGAAGGTAATCGAGACGCGCCTGCCCGGTGCCATAGTGATCGAACCGCAGGTATTCGGCGACGCCCGCGGCTTCTTCTACGAGAGCTACAACGAGGCCAAGTACCGCGAAGCCGGCATCGATCGCCGCTTCGTGCAATCCAACGTGTCGCGCTCCGCTCGCGGCGTGTTGCGCGGCCTGCACTACCAGTGGCCGAACCCGCAAGGCAAGCTGGTCAGCGTGCTGGAAGGCGAGGTGTACGACGTGGCAGTGGACATCCGTCACGGCTCGCCTACCTTCGGCCAGTGGGTTGGCGCGATGTTGACTGCGGAGAACCACCGCCACTTCTGGATACCGGAGGGCTTCGCGCACGGCTTCTGCGTACTTTCGGAGTTCGCCACCTTTGCCTACCAGTGCACGGCGCAGTACGACGCCAAGGCTGACGCCGGCGTCCGCTGGAACGATGCGGCCATCGGCATCGACTGGCCGATCAGCGAACCACTGCTGTCCGACAAGGACAGCAAGGCACCACTGCTGGCCGACGTGGCCGTCGAGCGACTGCCGACATACATGGCATGAAGACCCTGCTGCTCGGCGCCAACGGCCAGCTCGGCCGCAGCCTCATCGAGGACGGCGGCCTCGCCGCGCGCGGTGAACTGGTCGCAGCCAGTCGCGACGGTCGGTGCTACGACAACCTCCTTATCGAAACCGCCGATCTTTCCGCGCCTGACAGTCTGTCCGCCCTGCTCAACCGCGTGCGCCCCGACGTGATCGTCAACGCCGCCGCTTACACGGCCGTGGATCGCGCCGAGCAGGAAGAAGCGCTGGCCACCCGCGTCAATGGCGAAGCAGTCGGCGTACTTGGACGGTGGGCTGCCGCACGCGGCACACTGGTGATCCATTACTCCACCGACTACGTGTTCGACGGCACAGCCACCGCACCCTATCCTGTCGATGCACCCACCGCTCCGCTCGGCGCCTACGGCCGCAGCAAGCTGGCGGGCGAGCGGGCGCTGCGCGACAGTGGCGCAACGCATTTCATCTTCCGTACTGCATGGGTGTACGCGCCGCACGGCCACAATTTTCTGCGCACCATGTTGCGCGTGGGCGCCGAGCGCGACGAGCTGCGCGTGGTGGCCGATCAGTTGGGCGCACCTACCAGCACCGCGCTGATCATGGCCGGCACACTGGCCGCACTGGATGCGTGGCAAACCGCGGACACCGGGCAACGTCGCGCCCTTGTCGGCACGCACCATCTCGTCGCCAGTGGCCATACCAGCTGGCATGGCTTCGCTGGCGCGATTTTCGCCGGCGCCGTGGAACGTGGCCTGATCGCGCGTGCCCCGCACGTGGCCGCCATCGATACCTCCGACTATCCCACGCCAGCGCAACGACCTGCCTGGTCGGTGCTGGACAACGCCGGGTTTCAACGGAGCTTCGGCTATGCTCTCGGCGATTGGCAAACCGGCTTGAACGACGTGCTGGATGCGCTTTCGCGCCAGCGCGCCTGAGACATCCAGCAACCGGGCCGCGATGCCGCAGGCAAACGCACACTTACAGGCTGAAGCACCATGCTCATTCCCCTGATCCTCAGCGGCGGCAGCGGCACCCGCCTGTGGCCCGTCTCGCGCAGGAACCTGCCCAAGCAGTTCCTGTCCCTGGCCGGCCACGGCACGCTGTTCCAGCAAACCGTCGCACGCACGCGTGCCTTGCCGGAGGTTGCGGCACCCATCGTGGTAGCCAGCGAAGATCATCGCTTCCTCGCGGCCGAGCAGTTGCTGGAGGCGGGCGTCGAAGGTGCCTCCATCGTGCTGGAGCCATTGGCGCGCAATACCGCGCCGGCCATTGCGCTGGGTGCACTGGAAGCGCTCAAGCGCGACCCCGAGGCGCTGCTGCTGGTGCTGCCGGCGGACCACCTGATCGGCGATACCGACACGTTCACCAACGCGGTGGCACAGGCACTCCCGCTGGCGAAACAGGGCTGGCTGGCCACCTTCGGCATCCGCCCCGACCGCGCCGAAACCGGCTTCGGCTACATCCGCCGCGGCGAGGCGCTGGAAGCAGGCTCGTTCCGTGTCGAGCGCTTCGTGGAGAAGCCCGACCTCGCCACCGCCGAAGGCTATCTCGCCGATGGTGGCTACGACTGGAACTCCGGCATGTTCCTGTTCCGTGCCGATCGCTACCTGGAGGAACTCGGCCAGCACGCACCGGCGATGCTGGCCGCCGTGCGTGCCGCGCATGCCGCCGCGCAGGGTGACCTCGACTTCGTGCGCGTGGACAAGGATGCCTTCGGCAAGGTGCCGGAGGATTCCATCGACTACGCCGTGATGGAAAAGACCACGCGCGCCGCGGTGGTCCCCGTCTCCTGCGGCTGGAGCGACATCGGCTCATGGTCGGCGCTGTGGCTGGCCGGCGAACGCGACGCCGACGGCAACCTGCGCGAAGGCGATACGTTGACCGTGGACACGCGCAACTCGCTGCTGCGCTCGCACGGCCGTCACCTCGTCGCCACCGTGGGCGTGGAGGATCTGGTCGTGGTCACCACGCCGGACGCCACCCTCGTTGCGCATCGGGACGCAGCGCAGGAAGTGAAGAAGATCGTCGACCAGCTCAAGGCCAGTGGGCGCAGCGAGCATTCGTTCCACCGCGTCGTGCATCGCCCGTGGGGCAGCTACGACTCGCTGGAGGCAGGCGAACGCTTCCAGGTGAAGCGCATCGTGGTGAAGCCCGGCGCAAGCCTCAGCCTGCAGATGCACCACCACCGTGCCGAGCACTGGATCGTGGTCTCCGGCACCGCCGAAGTCACCTGCGGCGACAAGGTGTTCCTGCTCGGCGAGAACCAGAGCACTTATATCCCGCTGGGCAGCACGCACCGCCTGCGCAATCCGGGCAAGGTGCCGGTCGAGTTGATCGAAGTGCAGTCCGGCAGCTATCTTGGCGAAGACGACATCGTGCGCTACGACGACGTGTATGGAAGAGCCTGAAGTAATTCCATGCGGGCCCGACCAATGCGCTGACGGAATCTTCATGCATAGGCCACAGTCACGCGATCAGCATGACTTGAGGTCACAAAGGAGGAACATTGAACACGGCAGCAGCACGTCACCGGCCCGATGAGCCAATTACTTTCTACTGCAACATATGCGATGAGCAAAACGAGGCAGTTCTAAGCGAACTAACGCGCGAAGCTTCGACGTGCAAGAAATGCGGATCCACTGTCCGGATGCGCTCCATCATCCAGATCCTCACAACCGAGTTGTTCGAACGCAGCCTGAGCATCTCGCAAATCAGCCCTCCACGACCGGACATTCTCGGCATCGGCATGAGCTGCTGGGATGGCTATGCCATTCCGCTGGCCCATCGGCTGGCTTACAAAAACACCTATTACCACCAAGCGCCGCACCTCGACATCACCAATATAGAGTCTTCCATGGAAGGGACACTGGATTTCATCCTTTCCACTGATGTCTTCGAACATGTCGAACCGCCGGTTTCGCGCGCCTTCGAAAATGCGAGAAAGCTCCTCAAGCCCGGCGGAGTCTTTGTTTTCTCCGTCCCGTTCACCCATCCGGGCGAGGACATGGTTCCAACGCAGGAGCACTTCCCCGATCTGAACGACTATTCCATAGAGAAAACGCCCACGGGTTATCAACTGAAGAATACGACCCGCAGCGGGGACGTGCAGTATTTCAACGACCTTGTCTTCCATGGCGGCCCTGGAAGCACGTTGGAAATGCGGGTTTTTTCGGAATCGTCAATGCTGCATGAACTAGCAAAAGCAGGCTTCGACGACATCACCATCTATAGCGGATCCGACCTGCGCCATGGCATCTACTGGCCACACAAATGGTCGGTGCCGCTCTCCGCACGAGCCGGCCGCAAAACAAAAATGGCTCCTGACCTCTAGCCGTGTTCGCGACCGCGGGCGTCATTACGGTGACGATTTGATCCATCCACCGGTGACCACTGTTCCGCCGCAAAGGCTCTTTGCAGAGTCCCGCGAAGAGATCGGCGCACGACTACCAACCCAGCACATCAGAAGACGCGGTGGTGCCTGTCAATCGGAGCGTTCAAACCGTCGATGGCGCCGCAGGCGGTATTCGTCGCGCGCCACGTAGCCAGCCGTACCCAGCACCATCAGCGCCAGGACGTACCAAGTGATCAGATAGTTGAGATGATGGTTCGGGAAATGGACCACCGTCATGCCACCGCGCGGCCACGCAGATGAGGCTGTCCCCGATATCGCGTCGGCGTCCACGAAGTATGGGGCGACATCCTGCAGGCCGCGCGCCTTGGCGATCGCCGCTACGTCGCGGGCATACCACGTATCACTGACAGCATCGTTGTGACGAAACAGGCCGGGAGGCTCGCTGATCCGCAGCAACCCGGTCACCGTGATTTCGCCATCCGGCGCAGATGGGCAATTACCCTTGAAGTCGCACCAGCCCTCCGGCGCGAAGCCGCGGTTCACCAGCACGATGCTGCCGTCGTCGCGACGCAGCGGCGTGAGTATCCAGTAGCCGCTGCCAGCTTCGGTGGCTGTCCATACCCGCGTCTGGCGCCCAGCAATCCACGTGCCACTGAGTTGCACATGGCGGTATTCGGCGTTGGCCGCGGTGATGCCGGCCCAATCCTCTGGCCCCGGCGCAGGCACTGGCGAAGCATGCACACGCTCGTTGGTGCGCGCGATCAGCGCCGTCTTCCAAGCCAGCCGCTGCACCTGCCAGGTACCAAGCGCCACGAAGCCGGAAAACAACACGATACCCAGCAGCGCCAGCAAGGCCAGCGCCAGCGGGCCGCGCACGTTTCGCTCGCTACCGTCGAAAGAAGTCGGGGTGTCAGACATGGCGCGCCATGATCGCCTGCCGCACGGTACGCGGCAGGCGAAGGACAAATTTGCCCATCAGTCGTTGGGCAAGCCGGATTGGCGGCTGAACCACAGAGCCGCCAGCGTGCCCACGGCCCCCGTCAGCAGGTACAGACCCACATAGGGCACGCCGGCATAGATGGCGAGCGACAGCGCCACCAGCGGCGCGAAACCCGCACCGATCAGCCAGCCAAAGTCCGAGGTGATCATGGCGCCGGAGTAGCGGAATTCCGGAGGGAAGTTCGCGCTCACCGCGCCGGCCGCCTGCGCGTGAGTGAAGCCGAGCAAGGCATAACCGACGATGACGAACAGGTAGCTGTTCACCACGCCGCCCGAAAGCAGCAGTGCAGTCCAGCCGCTGTACACCGCGATCAGCACGCCGCCCACACCCAGCGTGGTGCGGCGGCCGAAGCGGTTCGCCACCTTGCCGGAGATGATCATGCAAGGCATGGCCACGAAGGCGCCGACCACCTGCACCAGCAGGAAGCTGGTCACCGATTGCTGCGTATAGAGCAGCGCCCACGACAGCGCGAAGATGGTCACCAAGTGGAACAGCGCATAGCTCGCCAGCGGGGCAAAAGTACCCAGGCCGACATTGCGGCCTTGCTCGCGCATCAGCTGGCGCATCGACGTGGGCTCGAGGTCGCGTTCCTTGAGCTGCTCGGCGTAACGCGGCGCAACCACCATGCGCAGGCTGGCGAACAACGAGACGATGTTGATGGCGAACGCGGCGAAGAACGGATAGCGCCAGCCCCACTCGATGAACTCCTGCGGCGTGAGGGCGGCCCAGATATAGGCGAACAGGGCCGCGGCGAGGATGAAGCCGATCGGGTCGGCCAGCTGCGGCAGCATGGCGTACCAGCCGCGCTTGTCCTTCGGCGCCTTGAGCGCCGCCAGCGACGCCAGGCCGTTCCAGCTTCCGCCCAGCGCAAAACCCTGCACAAAACGCAGCACCGATAGCGCCGCGATGGCGGCCCAGCCCAGCGTGGAGTAACCGGGAAGGAAGGCCGTGCCGGCCGTGGCCATACCAAGCAGGAACAACGCGATGGTCAGCTTGGCAGCGATGCCGAACTGGCGCTGCAGCACCACGAAGAACATGGAGCCCAGCGGGCGGGCGACGAAGGCCAACGCGAACAGCACGAACGAATAGAACACGCCGTCCATGTGGCTGGCGAAGGGGAAGAACACTTCCGGGAAAGCCAGCACGCAGCCCAGGCCGAACACGAACAGGTCGAAGGACTGGCAGATGCGACCAATCACCACACCGATGGCAAGGTCGCCCGAGGTGAGCTGGTCATGGGGATTCGCGCCGTGCGCTAGGGAAGCCGGTTGGCCGGCCGACTGGACGTTGCTGATTGACATGGGGATTCCGTGGAAAAGCGCGTGCAACGGGGATTGTCGAACAAAACCGATGTCGGCGTGACGGAACGCGATCGGCCGGCTCCATGCGGCCATCCAAATCCCTTCGCGGCACCGAATCACACCTGGACGAACCCGTCCAGCCGGGGAAACTCGACGACATACGGAGTATTATAGGCGCTCCCTGCGGGAGCAGTGTAAGCAGCTCCCCGTCGTCTCCCTACATAGATACATGTGTCCATGACAGTGAAACGCCTCCGCGGCTTGCTGCTGCTCCCCCTCGTGCTGCTTTCGGGCTGTCACTTCGCGTTGCTCGATCCTTCCGGCGACGTCGCCCGCCAGCAAAGCGACATCATGATCGTCACCACGCTCATCACCCTGCTGATCGTGGTGCCGGTGCTGGTCGCCATCGGCATCATCGGCTGGCGTTACCGCGCATCCAACAAGCAGGCTCATTACGACGCCCACTGGGACCATTCGCCCAGCCTGGAACTGCTGGTATGGGCCGCGCCGCTGGTCATCATCATCGCCGTGGGAGCCATCAGCTGGATCGGGACCCACCAAGTCGATCCCTATCGCCCGCTCACCCGCGTAGCACCGAACCAGCCCGTGGCAGTGGGCGTCAAGCCGCTGGAAGTGGATGTGGTATCGCTGCGCTGGAAGTGGCTGTTCTTCTATCCGCAGTACGGCATCGCCACGGTGAACCAGCTGGCGGCGCCGGTAGACCGGCCGATCCAGTTCAAGCTCACCTCGGACGAAATGATGGATGCGTTCTCCGTCCCGGAGCTGGCGGGCATGATCTACACGATGCCCGGCATGCAGACGATGCTGCACGCCGTCATCAACAAGCCGGGCCAGTACCAGGGTTTCTCGGCCAACTACAGCGGTGAAGGCTTCACCGACATGCGCTTCACCTTCGAAGGCATGAGCCAGCAGGACTTCGACAGCTGGATCGCCAAAGCCCGCGCCGGAGGCGGTTCGCTCGACCTGCCGGCCTATGAGCAGTTGCGCCAGCCGGAGCGCAATGCAGCGGCGCGCTCCTTCGCCAGTTTCGAGCCCGACCTGTTCACGCGCATCCTCGATCGCTGCATCGATGCCAGCCAGACCTGCATGAGCCCGGCGATGTCTGCCGATGCCCATGCCGGCGGCGCCATGCAGGACATGCCGGGCATGCACGACGACAACACGACGCCTGCCGATGCCGCCAAGCCTGCCGAAACGCAGGCTGCCGAGACGCACTGATCTGCGCACACTGATCTGTTTTCTGGGATCCAAACCATGCTTGAACCCACATCACCCCCTGCCGCCAGGAGCTTCCTGTTCGGCCGACTCACGCTCGACTCGCTGCCGTTCCTGAAGCCCGACCTCGAAGGCCACATCGTCCTCGTCACCTTCCTGGCGGTCATCTGCGGCGGTCTCGCCGTGCTCGGCCTCATCACCTACAAGCGCCTGTGGGGCTACCTGTGGCGCGAGTGGTTCACCAGCGTGGACCACAAGAAGCTGGGCATCATGTACATGATCCTCGGCACGGTGATGCTGCTGCGCGGCTTCGCTGACGCCGTCATGATGCGTGCGCAGCAGGCGATCGCCTTCGGCCCGAACATGGGCTACCTGCCGCCCGAGCACTACGACCAGATCTTCACGGCGCACGGCTCGATCATGATCTTCTTCGTGGCGATGGCCTACATCGTCGGGTTGATCAACTACGTAATGCCGCTGCAGATCGGTTCGCGCGACGTGGCCTTCCCGTTCCTCAACAACCTGAGCTTCTGGTTCACGTTCTGGGGTGCGATCACCTTCATGGTGTCGCTGTTCGTGGGCGACTTCTCCACCGCCGGCTGGCTGGGCTACCCGCCCGTCTCCGAGCTGCAGCAGGGTCCCGGCGTCGACTACTACATCTGGGGCCTGCAGCTGTCCGGCGTGGGCACACTGCTCAGCGGCGTCAACTTCGTGGTCACCATCATCAAGATGCGCGCGCCCGGCATGACGATGATGAAGATGCCGGTGTTCACCTGGACCTCGCTGTGCACCAGCGGCCTGATCATCGCCACCTTCCCGGTGCTCACCGCCACCCTGTTCCTGCTCTCGCTGGACCGCTACGTCGGCACGCACTTCTTCACCAGCGATTTCGGCGGCAACGTGATGATGTACATCAACCTCATCTGGGTGTGGGGCCACCCGGAGGTGTACATCCTGATCCTGCCGATCTTCGGCATCTACTCGGAGATCGTGCCGACCTTCTCGGGCAAGCCGCTGTTCGGCTACTCGTCGATGGTGTACGCCACCTGCGCGATCATGATCCTGTCGTATCTGGTGTGGCTGCACCACTTCTTCACGATGGGCTCGGGCGCGGACGTCAATTCGTTCTTCTCGCTGACCACGATGATCATCTCCATCCCGACGGGTGTGAAGATCTTCAACTGGTTGTTCACCATGTACCGCGGCCGCGTGCACTTCACCGTGCCGATGCTGTGGACGATGGGCTTCCTGTTCACCTTCACCATCGGCGGCATGACCGGCGTGATGTTGTCGGTGGCACCGGCGGATTTCCTGCTGCACAACAGCCTGTTCCTGATTGCGCACTTCCACAACGTGATCATCGGCGGCGTGGTGTTCGGCGTGTTCGCGGGCGTCAATTACTGGTTCCCCAAGGCGTTCGGCTTCAAGCTCGACGAGTTCTGGGGCAAGGCCAGCTTCTGGTTCTGGCAGATCGGTTTCTGGCTGGCGTTCGGCCCGCTGTACATCATGGGCTTCATGGGCGTGACCCGTCGCCTGAGTCACTTCGACAATCCCGCGCTGCAGCCGTACTTCATCGTTGCCGGCATCGGCGCCGCGCTGATCGCGCTCGGCATCGGCAGTTTCATCGTGCAGATCGGCATCAGCATCCTGCGCCGCAAGCAGTACGCCGTGGGCGGGGACCCGTGGGATGGCCGCACGCTGGAATGGGCCACCTCGTCGCCGCCGCCGGACTACAACTTCGCGTTCGTCCCGAACGTGCACGAGCGCGACGCCTGGATGGACATGAAGAAGCACGGCTACCAGCGCCCGCTGGAAGGCTTCAACGACATCCACATGCCGAAGAACACCGCCTCGGGCGTGGTCATCGGCGTGCTGTCCTTCGCCTGCTGCTTCGGCCTGATCTGGTACATCTGGTGGCTGGCTGCGGCGTCCTTCGTCGGCGTCATCGTCGCGAGCATCGTGCACACCTTCAATTACCACCGCGACTACCACATCCCCAAGGCTGAGGTGAACGCGTTCGAACACAGCGGCAACTGGCAGGACGCGGCCCAGGGAGCAAACGCATGAGCAGCACGGCTGTCGATACCGCGCAATCGCGATTCCTTTGCCTGAAGGAACAGCACGCGCACAACGGAACCCTGCTCGGGTTCTGGATCTACCTGATGAGCGACTGCTTCATCTTCGCGTCGCTGTTCGCCTGCTATGCCGTGCTGGGTACCAGCACGGCTGGTGGCCCGACGGCGGCGGATGTGCTCGACCTGCACGGCCTGGCGATCAACACCGCCTTGCTGCTGATCTCGTCGGTGACCTTCGGCTTCGCCATGCTGGAGATGGTGCGCAAGCGCAAGGGCGCAGTGATGCTGTGGCTGGCCGTGTCCGGCCTGCTGGCGGCGGGCTTCGTGACGCTGGAGCTCCGCGAGTTCGCCAGCATGATCGCCGATGGCGCGGGTCCCGGCCGCAGCGCCTTCCTGTCCTCGTTCTTCACCCTGGTAGGCACGCACGGCCTGCACGTGTCCGTCGGCATCCTGTGGCTGATCGTGCTGATGGTGCAATTGGGCAAGTTCGGCTTCAACGAAGCCAATATCCGGCGCATGCAGTGCCTGAGCATGTTCTGGCACTTCCTCGACCTGGTGTGGGTCGGCGTCTTCAGCTTCGTCTACCTGGCAGGTGTGCTGCGATGAGCCATTCCAATTCCCACGACCATGCAGTGCATGGCCACGAGCACAGCCACGACGAGCACGCGAACCACGGCAGCCTGCGCAGCTACCTGACCGGCTTCGTGCTGGCGGTGATCCTCACCGTCATCCCGTTCTGGCTGGTGATGGGCCACGTATTCCAGAGCCACTGGGTGACCATCACCCTCGTGCTGCTGCTGGCCATCGTGCAGATCCTCGTGCACGTGGTCTACTTCCTGCACCTCGACACACACTCGGAAGGCGGCTGGAACATGCTGTCCTTTGTCTTCACCATCGTACTGGTGGTGATCGTGCTGGGCGCATCCATCTGGGTCATGTACAACGAAAACACCAACATGATGCCGATGTCGCCGCAGTACCAGCACAACGGGGAGTGATCCTTGCGGTCGTCCTTGATCGCGAAGATCAAACAGACAGCCATCCACTCTTCGAGAAAAGCCGGCAATTGCCGGCTTTTTCTTTTCCAGCTTTCCGATGTTCGCTACCAAATACCGACAGGCCTATTCCACCGTCACGGACTTGGCGAGGTTGCGCGGCTGATCCACGTCGGTACCGCGCAGCACCGCCACATGGTAGGCCAGCAGCTGCAGCGGCACGGTGAACACTGCCGGTGCGATGAAGTCACCGCCAGCGTCGATACGCAGCAAATGGCCGCGTGCGATGTTGCCGTCCATCGGCGCGGCGCTGTCGGCAAACACGATCAGCTCGCCGCCACGGGCGCGCACTTCCTGCAGGTTGGACTTCAGCTTGTCCAGCAGCGGGCCGTTCGGCGCCACCGCCACCACGGGCATGTCCTCGTCCACCAGTGCCAGCGGGCCGTGCTTGAGCTCGCCCGCCGGATAGGCCTCGGCGTGGATGTAGGAGATTTCCTTGAGCTTGAGCGAGCCTTCCAGTGCCACCGGGTATTGCGCACCGCGGCCCAGAAAGAGTGCGTGATGGCGTGGAATGAAATGCTCGGCCAGCTCCATGATTTGCGGCTCCAGTGCCAATGCCCGCTCGATCGCGCGCGGCAAGGCCTGCAGCTGTGCGCACAGATCCGCGTAGCGCGCATCGTCCAGCCCGCGCTGTCGCGCCAATTGCAGGGACAACAGGGCCAACGCGGCGAGCTGGGTGGTGAAGGCCTTGGTGGAGGCCACACCGATCTCGGGACCGGCGCGCGTCATCAGCTTCAGATCCCCCTCGCGTACCACCGAGGACTCCGGCACATTGCAGATCGCCAGCGTGCCCAGGTAGCCGCGCCGCTTCGATTCGCGCATCGCCGCCAACGTATCCGCAGTTTCGCCGGACTGCGAGATCGCCACGAACAGCGTGCCCTCGGGCACTACCGCCTCGCGGTAGCGGTATTCGCTGGCCACCTCGACGGCGACCGGCAGGCGCGCATATTCCTCGATCCAGTATTTCGCCACCATGCCGGCGTGATAGCTGGTACCGCAGGCGATGATGTGCACGCCGCGCACTTTCGCCAGCAGCTCGCTACCGCCCACCCCAAAGATATTCGGCAGCACGCCGTTCGCGCCTAGGCGCGACTCCAGCGTATCGGCCACCGCGCGCGGCTGCTCGAAGATCTCCTTCTGCATGTAGTGGCGGTATTCGCCGCGCTCCACCGCATCGGCGGACAGTTCGCTCTCGTGTACCGCACGCTCGACCGGCTGGCCGTCCAAGCCGAACACCTGCACGCGATCACGGGTCATCTCCACGACGTCGTCCTCGTCGAGATAGATCATCCGGTTGGTGACCTGGATCAGCGCCTGTGCATCCGAGCCCAGGAAGTGCTCGCCGATGCCCACGCCCACCAGCAGCGGCGCGCCACGGCGGGCACCGATCACGCGCCCGGGTTCGTCGCGGCTGATCACGGCGATCGCATACGCGCCTTCCAGGCCGCGCACCACGGCCAACACCGCCTCGCGCAGGCTCATGCCCTCGGCAAGACGCTGCTCGACCAGCGCCGCTATTACCTCGGTGTCTGTCTCGGAGGTGAACACATGGCCGCGCGCCGCGAGTTCATCGCGCAGGCTGGCATAGTTTTCGATGATGCCGTTGTGCACGATCGCGACGCGCCCGGCGACGTGCGGATGTGCATTCGCCTCGTTCGGCACGCCATGGGTGGCCCAGCGCGTGTGTGCGATGCCTATGGCTCCGGGAAACGGCGCGGCCAGGTACTCCGCTTCCATCTCGCGCACCTTGCCCTTGGCGCGCACGCGATGGATTTCACCGCCTTCCAGCACGGCCAGGCCAGCCGAGTCATAGCCACGATATTCCAGCGCCTTCAGGCCGGCGATCAGCAAAGGGGCCACGTCACGCTGGGCGGCGGCAGCAACGATTCCACACATGGCGAACTCCGTGTCGTCTGATGCAGGCAGAAGCGCGACTGTGCCGTCCGCGCGTTTCAACCAACTTTCGACACCGATGTCAGGCAGTCAGTTCACCTTGCGACGCAGCCAGTTCAGCAAGTCGATGCGGGTGATCAGGCCGAGGAATTGCTCGCCATCCATCACGATCGCCACGTGGCCGCGTTCGAACACGGGCAGCAGCGACTCGATCGGCGAACGCACGTCGAGCATCTGCAGATCGCTGATCATTGCCACCGACACGGAATCGCGGAAGCGCGCCTCATCGGCATGTACGTGCAGCAGCACGTCGGACTCGTCGACGATGCCCACCAGCTTGTTGCCGTCCATCACCGGCAGCTGCGAGACGTCGTACAGCTTCATGCGCGTATAGGCGGTGATCAGCAGCTCGTTCGGGCCGATCACCACGGTGTCGCGCTTGGCGAACGGGCGCAGCAGCAGGTCGCGCAGGTCGCCATGCTGCTCACGCTCGAGGAAGCCGTTGTCGAGCATCCAGTAGTCGTTGTAAAGCTTGGACAGGTACTTGTTGCCGGTGTCGCAGACCAGGGTCACCACGCGTTTGGGACTGGCCTGTTCGCGGCAATATTTCAGCGCCGCAGCCAGCAGGGTGCCGGTGGAGGAGCCACCCAGCACGCCTTCCTTCGCCAGCAGCTCACGCGCGGCAAGAAAACTTTCCTTGTCGGAAATCGCATAGGCCTTTTTCACGCGGCTGAAATCGCTGATCGACGGCAGGAAGTCCTCGCCGATGCCTTCCACCAGCCAACTCGATGACTTGGTGGAGAGCGTGCCCTCGTTGATGTACTGGGCGAGGATGGAGCCCACCGGGTCGGCCAGCACGATCTCGGTGTGCGGCGAAGTCTTGGCGAAGTACTGCGACAGGCCGGTCATGGTGCCTGACGAGCCACAGCCCACCACCACGGCATCGATCCTGCCATCCATCTGCTCAAGGATCTCCGGCCCGGTGCTCTCGATGTGCGCGCGAGGGTTGTCCGGATTGCCGAACTGGTTGATGAAGTAGGCGTCCGGCGTCTCGCGGGCGATGCGCTCGGCCATGTCCTGGTAGTACTCGGGGTGGCCCTTCGCCACGTCCGAGCGGGTGAGCACCACCTCGGCGCCCATCGCCTTGAGGTTGAAGATCTTCTCGCGGCTCATCTTGTCCGGCACCACGAGTATCAGCCGGTAGCCCTTGGCCTGCGCCACCAGCGCAAGACCCAAGCCGGTGTTGCCGGCGGTGCCTTCGACCAGGATTGCCCCAGGTTTGAGCTTGCCTGCCTTCTCCGCGCCTTCGATCATCGACAGGCCGATACGGTCCTTGATCGAGCCACCGGGGTTCGCGCTCTCCAGCTTCAGGAACAGCTCGCACGGTCCGGTGTCGAGTCGCTGCGCACGCAGCATCGGGGTGTGGCCGATCAGTTCGAGAATGCTTTGCTGCACCTTCATGGAGGCTCCGTCGCATGGCAGACCGGTGGCGCGCCAGCGTCACCGGAGAAAGACTCATGATAACCGAGCATCACAAACGGGCCGGTAGAAACGTCGCGGCCCCGGCGCTCTTCCTGGGCGGAAGCTGCCGGGGCCGACGTGGCATATAGGGTCAACCGGTTAGTTGGACAACTGGCGCCGCCCTTCCCACATTCGTTCCAAGCGCGCCTTGGCGTACAGTTTTTCCTTCTTCATGCTGGCGAGGGTGAAGTCGTCGAGTGGGAGCACGCCGATCTCGGCGTCGTGCACCTTGCTGTCGAGTTCCCGATGGTGTTGATAAAGGCGACGGAATTCCGCATCAGCCTTCATCAATGCCTCGACGTCATCACGCTGCTGGTTTTCGAACATGATCCAACCTCCTCGTGAGTGAGCATGTGGGCGCACGAGCGCGCCCTTCCCCCCCGCCGAATCATGCGCACACACCTTCGCACACCCGTACCGGCAAACCGGTGGCGGGTGTGAAGCTGGCGAAAAAGTGGGGCATGGTTCGGACCGGCGGGCATGGAGCGGAACGGCTCCATGGGTTCGACCCTACTCCCCCGGGAAAAGTGCCGCAAGCCCATATGGCATCGCCCGTGGCGAGCCGCTAAGGCTGCGTGAAATCCGCATCAAGAACTAAGAAGCCACGGCGGTGCGCAGCCCAAAAACAGCACACCCTCCGCGACCGCCAGCCAACACGCTGGATCAAGGCTTGCCGCCGGCGTCCTGCTGCTGCATCTGCGCACGCATCGCCTTGGCGGCCTTGGCAGCAAGGTCAGCCTCACGCTTGGCGGAACGGGCCACCCGGCTCTGCGCCTCGGCCAGCTTCTTGGCCTTGGCCGCCTCGGCCTGGGCCTGCTGGGCCGCCATCGAATAGGCCTCGCCCTGCTCCTGCAAACGCTGCGCTTCCTCCTGTGCCATCTGGTTAAGCAGGCGCTGGCGCTCCAGTTCGCGTTGCGCCGTCTCCGCCTCGCGACGAGTGTTCTCCAACTGGATCTGGTCATGCTCGCGATCCAACTGGGCCAGCTTCATCTGGGCGTCCTGCAGCTGGGCAGAAGCGCGGGCCGTGTCTACCAGACGCTCAGCCATGTACAGCGCGTGCGGCCGGTCATGCGAGTCGGCCTGGGCGAGCTGGGCAATGGCATTACGGGCCAACGACTGCTCGGCCTGGGCGTAGTTGCCCAACACCGGATCGCTGGAAAGCTGGTTGAGGTTGCCGGTCAGCCGGCTGACGTCGATGTCGTCGCGATGGGCCTGGGCCGTACCGGCGATGCCGAGCGCGATCATGCCGGCAGTGAGTGCGATGGCGAGGCGCTTCATTGCTGGCCTCCCGCGGGCTGGAAGCCCTGCGTTGCGTTGGAATCCTGCGACGAAGACGGCGGGGGCGCCAGCGCCGAGGCCGATGGTGCCGGCATGTCTTCCATCGGGGAGGCGGGAGGCATCGCGCCGGAAGCCGCGGGCGCGGGTGCCGAACCAGCGGCTGCCGGTACCGGCAGCGGCTTGGCGAATTCGGCGGCAGCCGCGGCGGCGGCCTGCGCGCCCTGCTCGCGCAGCTCGGCATTGGTATTCATCTTGTCCTGGATCTTGGCCCGTGCGGCACCAAGGTTGGCTTTGGTACGCGCCAGATCGGCGTCCGCCCGCGATTCGGCTGCCAGATCGGCCGCCAGCGCATACTTGCGGTCGGCCATGGCGGCCTGCGCCTGCTGGAACTTGTCTTGTGCGAAGCCCAGGTCCACCGGGTCGTAGTCGGGGGCTCCAGCATCGCGCGCCGCTTGCAACTGCACCTGCGCCTGGTTCATCGCCTCATTCGGCGGAGGGACGCTGGCACAACCGGCCAGCAGCAGCACACCGGCCAGCAAGGCCGACAGGGCTGGCAATCGGATTGACTTACTCAATTCTGTCGCATTCCGGGCCGATAAAGGGAGGATGTGCACCATCACGCATTCCTGATTAAGCTTCTGGGCGTATTGTGGGCGTGCGCAATCGCTCAATGCAACGAAAACAAACAGGGGATCTGGCGTGGATATCGGTTACTTCCTCAAGCTGATGGTCGACAAGGGCGCCTCGGACATGTTCCTGTCCACCGGCGCACCGGTGAACATCAAGGTCGAGGGCAAGCTCTACCCGCTGGGCAACACCGGCTTGCCGGGCGGCATGGTGAAGAAGATCGCTTACTCGCTGATGGACGAGGGCCAGGTACCGCAGTTCGAGCGCGATCTGGAGCTCAACATGGCGCTGGCGGTGAAGGAAGCCGGCCGCTTCCGCATCAACGTGTTCAAGCAGCGCGGCGAAGTGGGCATGGTGATCCGCGCGATCAAGAGCGAGATCCCCAACGTCGAGCAACTGCAGCTGCCACCCATCTTCCGCGAGCTCATCATGGAGCCGCGCGGGCTGATCCTGGTGGTGGGCGCTACCGGCTCGGGCAAGTCCACCACCCTGGCGGCAATGCTCGACCATCGCAACACCAATTCGGCCGGCCACATCCTCACCATCGAGGATCCCATCGAATACCTGCACCGGCACAAGCGCTCCATCGTCAACCAGCGCGAGGTGGGGCTGGACACGCACAGCTACCACGAGGCGCTGAAGAACGCGATGCGCGAGGCGCCGGACGTCATCATGATCGGCGAGATCCGCGACACCGATACGATGGAGGCGGCCATCGCCTTCTCCGAAACGGGACATCTCTGCCTGGCCACCCTGCACTCCAACAACGCCGACCAAACGCTGGAGCGCATCCTCAACTTCTTCCCCGAATCGGCGCACAAGAACGTGCTGATGAACCTGGCGCTGAACCTCAAGGCCGTCATCAGCCAGCGCCTCGTGATCGGCAAGGACAGCCGCCGCCTGCCCGCGGTGGAAGTGCTGCTGAACACCCCGCTGATCCGCGACATGATCCGCCGCGGACAGGTGCATGACATCAAGGAAGCGATGGATCGCAGCCTGCAGGAGGGGATGCAGACCTTCGACCAGTCTCTGTACCGGCTTTACAAGGAAGGCCGCATCGAACTCGACGAGGCGCTCAACAAGGCCGACTCCCGCGATGGCCTGGCGCTGAAGATCCGCCTCGCCGAGGGCGGCGGTGCAGGCGACAACGCACTGATGGGCGGCAGCAACGATCCTTACGGGATGGGGTTCTAGACCCAGGCGTCAAGTCGCGGGGCGCGCACCGCCGCCCCGCGCCCTTGACCCGGCCGAAGCTCGGCACTCAGCGCGCACCAGGTTCGACACGGCGACGCCGTGTTCCTCGATGCCGGGGGAAGACCTCGATGCGACGGCTGACATGGATCGACCATGCGCACGCGAACTCGCCGCCGCACCGACCATTCGGCATTCAATCGGTAATGCCCCCGCACGCCATACGATCCGTGCCGGTGGCACCGATGCCCCCCCGCGAAAACGCAGCAGGTAGCAATCGCATGGAGCGGTCGAGACATGCCTCTAAGCAGCATCTTGTCGTAGCCACCGCCCTGCCGATTGCGTTGCCCGCACCGCCGCTTGTTTCCAGGTGGATACCGCGCAGTCACCCTTGCACGGCGGGCGCGTCCGGTTGCGCTTCCGGCGCGGCCATGCGAAACGCCTGGAGTTCACTGCAGGCCGCATCGATGCGGCGAATCGTCGGGTAGTCGTCCAGCGGCAGCTTCCAGCGCCGCGCGTTGTATACCTGTGGAATAAGGCAGGCATCGGCCATGCCTGGCGTGTCGCCATGGCAGAAACCGCCGGTGGCCGCATTGTCCGCCAGCATCGCTTCCAGCGCCGCAAAGCCCGTGGCGATCCAGTGCCGCGACCATGCGCCACGCTGCGCCTCGTCGGCGCCCAGCTCGCTCTCCAGGTATTGCAACACGCGCAGATTGCCCAGCGGATGGATGTCGCAGGCCACCAGTTGCGCCATTGCCCGCACCTGCGCACGACCGCGCGCATCAACTGGCAGCAAGGGCGGTTCGGGATGGAGTTCTTCGAGGTATTCGATGATCGCCAGCGATTGCGTCAGCGTCCGGTCGCCGTCACGCAGGCTTGGTATCAGCTGCTGCGGGTTCATCGCGGCGTACGCCGACGCGTGCTGCTCGCCACCGTCCTTCACCAAATGCACGGGACGGTTCTGGTAGCCCAGCCCCTTGAGGTTCAACGCGATGCGCACGCGATAGGCAGCGCTTGAGCGCCAATAGCCGTACAGCACGAGTCCTGAGGTCATGGCACCTGCCCGCTGCGGAAAACCCGCAGTTTAATTTGCATCCCCTCCCGGGGGGCGGGAAAATGGGCGATTCCAGCCGCCCTGGCGGCCCATCGTTACCACCGGAGCTTTGATGTGACCGTCCTGCGCATGAGCGACCTCGACCTCCACGGCCAGCGCGTGCTGATCCGCGAAGACCTCAACGTGCCGATCGACGACCACGGCCGCATCACCTCCACCCAGCGCCTCGATGCCGCGTTGCCGACGATCAAGGCCGCGCGCGACGCCGGCGCGAAGGTGATGGTGCTCTCGCACCTGGGCCGACCAAAGGAAGGCCAGTTCGACGAGGCGTCCTCGCTGGCACCGGTGGCAGCATGGCTGGGCGACAAGCTGGGCAAGCCGGTACGGCTGGTTCGCGACTACCTGGACGGCGTTCCCGTCGCCGACGGCGAGGTGGTGGTGCTGGAGAACTGCCGCATGAACGTCGGCGAGGGCAAGGACGACGAAGCCCTGTCGAAGAAATATGCCGCGTTGTGCGACATCTTCGTGATGGATGCCTTCGGCACCGCGCACCGCGCACAGGCTTCCACCCACGGCGTGATCAAGTACGCACCGGTTGCTGCCGCCGGCCCTCTGCTCTGTGCCGAATTGGATGCGCTGGGCAAGGCGCTGGAAAATCCCGCGCACCCGCTGCTGGCGATCGTGGCCGGCTCCAAGGTTTCCACCAAGCTCACCCTGCTGGAAAACCTGATCGGCAGGGTCGATCAGCTGATCGTGGGTGGCGGCATCGCCAACACCTTCATCGCCGCGATGGGTCATTCGGTAGGCAACTCGCTGGTCGAGCCCGACCTGCTCGACGCCGCAAAGAAGGTCCTGGCCGACGCCAAGCGCCGCGGCGCAGAAGTACCGCTGCCGGTGGACGTGGTGGTGGCACCGGAGTTCTCCGCCAACGCACCGGCCTCGGTGAAGGCGGTGGACCAGGTGCGCGAAGGCGAAATGATCCTCGACATCGGACCGGAGACGGCCAGGTGCTACGCCGAGCTGATCGCCAAGGCTGGCACCGTGGTGTGGAACGGCCCAGTCGGGGTGTTCGAGTTCGACGCCTTCGGCAAGGGCACCGAGACGCTGGCACGCGCGATCGCGGCATCCAGGGCGTTCTCCATCGCCGGCGGCGGCGACACGCTGGCCGCGGTGGACAAGTACGGCATCGAGAAGGACATCTCCTACATCTCAACCGGCGGCGGTGCGTTCCTCGAGTTCCTCGAAGGCAAGGAGCTGCCGGCGGTGGCTGCTCTCAAGGCGCGCTCCGGCCAGTGACCCTCTGCCTGTTCGACCTCGACGGCACGCTGATCGATTCGGAGCCCGGCATTACCGCGTGCATCCGCTACGCTTTCGACAAGCTGGGCGTGCCGGCGCCGGCCGAGCTGCGTTCGTGGATCGGGCCGCCGCTACGGCACGGCTTCGCGCCGCTGCTGGACCATGACGCCGAGCGCGTCGAAGCGGCCGTGGATTACTACCACGAGCGCTTCGCCACGCTGGGCTGGCGCGAACACGCGATCTATCCGGGCATCGCGACGACGATCGAGCGCCTGCATGCTTCCGGCCACCCCCTGGCCGTAGTCACCAGCAAGCCCGAACGCCATGCACGTCCCATCCTCGAAAACCTGCCGTTCGGCGACACGTTCGCACGCCTGTACGGCCCCGACCCGGCGAGCCCGCACAGCGAGAAGGCCTCGATGATCGCCGCCGCGCTAGCCGATTTTGGCGTCGCCCCCGAGCAGGCCGCCATGGTCGGTGACCGCCGCTTCGATATCGAAGGCGCGCTGGCCAACCGCGTACGCGCCATCGGTGTGCTATGGGGGTTCGGCAGCCGAGAGGAACTGGAGCTGGCCGGCGCGCAGGCGCTGGCCAGCGATCCGGGCCACCTCGCCGAGATGCTGGCGTAACGCCTTCCTCGACTGACAAAAACGCCGCGGAGACCGCGGCGTTTTTGTTCGGGAAATTCCCCGCCTATCAGCCAGCGACGTGTTTCACCGCGTCGACCACGTTCGTCACGGTGATGCCGAAGTAGTCGAACAACTGCTCCGCCGGGGCCGAGGCACCGAAGGTGGTCATGCCGACAACCTCGCCGTCCAGGCCCACGTATTTGCGCCAGAAATCGATGACGGCAGCCTCAACCGCCACGCGCGCACGGCACCAGCCGGGCAGCACGCCTTCGCGGTATTCCAGCGGCTGGGCATCGAAGGTCTCGGTGCATGGCATCGACACCACGCGTACCGGCAAGCCCTGCTGCGCCAGCGTGCGCATCGCTTCCATCGCCAATTCCACTTCGGAACCGGTGGCAATCAGGATGGCCTTGAACTTCGTGTCCGCCGGATCCGAGAGCACATAGGCACCCCGCGCGATGTCGGCCACCTGCTGCGCGCTGCGCTGCTGGTGCTTCAGCGTCTGGCGCGAGAACACCAGGCAGGACGGACCGTCCTTGCGCTCGATCGCCGCCTTCCACGACACAGCCGACTCCACCGCGTCGCAGGGGCGCCACACGCGGTTGTTCGGGATATAGCGCAGGCTGGCCAGGTGCTCTACCGGCTGGTGGGTGGGGCCGTCTTCGCCCAGGCCGATCGAGTCGTGGGTATAGACGTGAATGGAGTGCGCCGGGATCAGCGCGCTCATGCGCACCGCATTGCGCGCATAGTCGGAGAACACCAGGAAGGTGGCGTCGTAGGGAATGAAGCCGCCATGCAGCGCCAGGCCGTTGCCGATCGCGGTCATGCCGAACTCGCGCACGCCGGAGTGGATGTAGTTGGCGTTGGGGCTGGTTTCGGTGACGCTGACCGAGCCCTTCCAGATCGTGAGGTTGGAACCGGCGAGATCGGCCGAGCCGCCGATCAGTTCCGGCAGCAGCGGGCCGTAGGCATCCAGCGTCATCTGCGAGGCCTTGCGGCTGGCCACGTCCGGGCCTTCGGCCTGCAGCTTGTCGATCCAGGCCTGCGACTTCACGGTCCAGTCCGTGGGCAGCTCCGCGGCAAGGCGGCGCTTCAGTTCGGCCGCCAGATCGGGGTGCGCCTTGGCGTAGGCATCGAACAGCGCGTTCCATTCGGCCTCGTGTTTCGCGCCGGCAGATTTTGCGTCCCAGCCGGCATAGATCTCGGCGGGAATTTCGAACGGCGGGGAGCGCCAGTCCAGCATGTCGCGTGCGGCGGCCACTTCGTCCTTGCCCAGTGCCGAGCCATGACAGGCTTCGGTGCCTTCCTTGTGCGGGGCGCCGAAGCCGATGATGGTCTTGCATATCACCAGCGTGGGCCTGGCGGTTTCCGCCTTGGCGGCGACCAGCGCGGCCTTGATCTTGTCGGCGTCGTGGCCATCCACGTCGCGGATCACGTGCCAGCCGCAGGCCTCGAAGCGCATCGCGGTGTCGTCGGTGAACCAGCCCGGCACCTCGCCGTCGATGGAGATGTTGTTGTCGTCATAGATCAAGGTGAGCTTGCCCAGCTTCCAGGTGCCCGCCAGGGAGATCGCCTCCTGCGAGACACCTTCCATAAGGCAGCCATCACCGCAGAACACCCAGGTGTGGTGGTCGACGATATCGAAGCCCGGCTGGTTGAAGCGCTCGGCCAGCACCTTCTCGGCCAACGCAAAGCCCACGCCGTTGGCGATGCCCTGGCCCAGCGGACCGGTGGTGGTTTCCACGCCCACCGTGTGATGCGCCTCGGGATGGCCCGGGGTCTTCGAGTGCAACTGGCGGAAGCGTTCCAGCTCGCTCATCGGCAGGTCATAGCCGGAGAGGTGCAGCACGGCGTACTGCAGCATCGAGCCGTGACCGTTCGAGAGCATGAAACGGTCGCGGTTGAACCAGTGCGGATTGGCCGGATTGTGCCGGTGGAAGTCGTTCCAGAGCACCTCGGCAATGTCAGCCATTCCCATCGGCATGCCGGGATGGCCGGAATTGGCCTTCTGTACGGCATCCATGGCAAGGGCGCGCACGGCATTGGCAAGTTGACGGCGGGTGGTCATGGGGCGTTCTCCGGGACTGGCTGCGGCGAAAAGCACGCATTGTCGCCGATCCGGCTGAAGCTGTCGCGCGATTGCCCCTATTGGCATCGCTTGGCTTCTTGACATTAACCTGCACTTAATTATGAACTGGTCGGTATTGAATTCCTTCAGCCACCTCCTCATTTAATGGTCCGGCGCCGCCTACGAGCTGGTGCCGAGCCGTGGCCACCCTTTCCCCAAGGCCCACGGACTGACCATAACAAGAGGAATTCCCCCATGAAAAAGACTGTGCTCGCTCTCACCTTGGCTGCTGCCGGCTTTGTGGCCGTACCGGCTGCCTTCGCCCAGGATCAGGCTCCCGCCACCGCCACCCAGCAAGGTTGGTACGTCAGCGCGGATGCCGGTTACGCCAATGTCAGCAAGGGTCCCTATGACGACGGCAAGTTCGCTGGCGGCGTGAAGGGCGGTTACCGCTTCGCGATCACCCCGGAGACGTCACTGGGCGTGGAAGTGGGCTACCAGTACCTGGGTCGCCTGTCTGCCCAGAGCCAGTACGCCGACCAGATCGCCGGCAACAGCAAGTCCAAGTTGCGCGGCAGCACCGCCGGCCTGGATCTGCGTCACAGCTTCACCCCCAACTGGTACGGCGAGCTGCGTGGCGGCCTGTTCTATGCCCAGGGCGAGGGCATCACCAACGGGACGAACCCGGAGTTTCGCCAGTACGACCGCACCAAGTACTACGCCGGAGCCGGCGTGGGCTACAACCTCAGCCAGAACTGGAGCCTGGGCCTGAACTACGACTACTACGCCGGTTCCGACAACGGCGTACAGCGCGTGCAGTTGGCCACCAGCAAGTACTCGCTGAGCGCGGAATACCGCTTCTGAGTCTTCTGGCTCCGCAGCATGATCCGGAACGGGCGCCACTGGCGCCCGTTTTCCTTTACAGGCAAGCCATTGGCGTGAAAGTTAATCGTTACTTAATAATGTACTAATGAGTATTGAATCTTCTGGCCGAGCCGCCATCCAAGTAGGGTGCCTGGTTCTCCCCGGATCCTGGCATGCGGCGCCGCTCCCTTCCCCGACGACCGGCCGCCGCCTTCCCAATAACAGGAGACTCTCCATGAAGAAGACCTTGCTCGCCCTCGCCCTCGCCCTCGCCTCCAGCAGCCTGCTGGCCATTCCTGCCGCCTTCGCGCAGAGCGCACCGACCGATGGCAACAACTGGTTCCTCAACGGCAATGTCGGCCGCACCGCCATCAACCAGGGCCCGTACGACAACGGCCACGACACCGGCTACGCGATCGATGGCGGCTATCGCTGGGCGCTGTCGCCGAACTTCCAGCTGGGCGCGGAAGTGGGCTACAACGATCTGGGCAACATCCGCGCGAAAAACATCTTCAATAACCAGCCGGTGGTCGCTCCGGGCAAGTCGCAGCTGCACGGCTGGACTGCCGGTGCCAACGCCCATCTTGACCTCAGCCCGAGCTGGTACCTCAGCGGCCGCGCCGGCCTTTACAGCTGGACCGGCCACGGTATGAGCAACGACGTCAATCCGATCAACAAGGGCCTGAGCGACAACAGCTGGTATGCCGGTGCCGGCATCGGCTACAACATCACGCAAAACGTGAGCGTCGGCCTGAACTACGACTACTACGACGCCAAGAAGCACAACGTCGATCTCAGCACCGACATGATCTCGGCCAGCGCGGAATTCCGCTTCTGACCGGATCGTCAATGCCGGATGCAACCGCGAAGGGCGCCGCAAGGCGCCCTTCCTTCATTTAACGGTCCTTGAAGCCCGGTAAACGTGCTCTTAACATTCCGCGGTCGCGGAACGAAGCGACACGACAATTTTTCAGGGCACAAGGAATCCCTACATGTACAAGAAACTGCTTCCGCTCGTTGCCGCAACCTGTGGCTTCTTCGCCACCGCCGCCCACGCCGACCAGACCAATGGCTGGTTCGTGGACGGCAGCGCCGGCACTGCCCACTACAAGGCCACGGTCGATGGCCTTTCGGGCACCGATAGCAACACCGCTTTCATCCTCAACGCAGGCTGGCGCGACCAGGGCCTCATCGGCTTCGAAGCCGGCTATACCAATCTGGGCAGCCTCAGCTCGACCGATGGCTACGGCGACCACGCCAAACTTAAGGCAGACGGCTGGACGTTTGGCCTCGATGGTCATTTCAACTTCAACGACAACTGGTACATGTCGGCGCGCACCGGCGGCTTCCAGTGGAAGCTGAAAGCCACGCTCTCGGTCAACGATTCCTATCTGGGCTCGGCAACGTACCGCGGCAGCGAGGAATCGCTCGGCTGGTACGGCGGTCTGGGCACCGGCTACGACTTCAACAAGCACTGGAGCGTGGGTGCGAACTTCGACTACTACTCGATGAACAAGCACGGCTACGACATCGGCACCCACATTTTTTCGGTGAGCGCCGAGTACCGCTTCTGAAATTCCTTATCAGGCAAAAGCAAAACGGGCGCCGCGAGGCGCCCGTTTTCTTGCGCCAGGCAGCCACGGATGGCTGCCTGCTTCACTCTCACGACCATGGACGATCGCAGGAACGCGCCCTTCAGCCGTTCCAGCGACCCAGCGCGGCCAGGCCGTTGTCCTTGGCGCGCGCGTGCACGGTCTTCTGTGCTTCGGCGTAGTTGGCCTTCATGTCCTTGGCCCACAGCTTGAGCGCTGCCTGTTGCATGGCGCGGCCATAGGAGAACGACAGCGGCCAGGGATGCGGCCCGATGCGGTTCATGGCGTTGAGGTGTGCGGTCGACTGCTCGTCGGTCTGGCCGCCGGAGAGGAACACGATACCCGGCAGCGAAGCCGGCACGCAGGTCTTCAGCACGCGCACGGTGGCTTCGGCCACTTCCTCGACGTCGGCCTGTTCGGACGATTCCTTGCCGGGGATCACCATGCTGACCTTGAGGATGGTGCCTTCCAGCATGACGTTCTGCTCGTACAGCGCGTTGAACAGGCTGCGCAGCACGGCTTCGTGCACTTCGTAACTGACCTCGATGGTGTGGTCGCCGTCCATGATCACTTCCGGCTCGACCATCGGCACCAGGCCGGCTTCCTGGCACAGCGCGGCATAGCGCGCCAGCGCGTGGCAGTTCGCCTCGATGGTGGTGGAGCTCGGGTTCTCCTCGGAGATGTTGATCACCGCACGCCATTTGGCGAACTGAGCACCCAGCTTCACGTATTCGGCGAGACGCTCACGCAGACCGTCGAGACCCTCGGTGACCACGTCGCCGGGGAAGCCGGCCAGCGGCACCGGACCCTTGTCGACCTTGATGCCGGGGATGATGCCGGCCTTCTTCATCAGCTGGGTGAAAGGCACGCCGTCCTTGGTGGACTGGCGGATCGTCTCGTCATACAGGATCGCGCCGGAGATGTGCTCGCCGAGCCCCGGCGTGGTGAGCAGCAGCTCGCGATAGGCTCGGCGGTTTTCCTCGGTGTTCTCGATGCCGACGGCTTCGAAGCGCTTCTTGATGGTGTTGGTCGACTCATCGATGGCGATGATGCCCTTGCCGGGGGCCACCATGGCCAGGGCGACGCTTTCGAGATCTTCAATACTCATGACGACTCCGTGCAACGAGGCGTAATCCGCCCGCTAAAGGTGGATGCCGCCCGGACGGGCGACGGGATGGAAGACCGCGGATTATAGCGAAACCGCCCTGGGGACGCCGATTACTGCCCGTAGCCGGGCAACTTGCAGGGCTCCATCACCTTTTGCATGCCGTCCGCACCGTCGGGGGAGTTGAACGGCACAACGTAGTAAGTGTCGATGGGCTGGCCAATGCGATTGGTGAGCGAGGGGCCATAACGGAAGTTCTTCACCGCGGTCACTGCGGCGTTGCCCAGGTCGCTCCTGGGCACGAGCTTGGCCAGTTGCACGTTCATCGGTACGCCGTCGGAACCGATGGTGTAGGTCACCGCGGCGCAACCCGGCTTGTCCAGGTTGAGACCCGAATTGGGCAGGTCCGTATCCACCTTGGTGTTGAGCCGGATCCAGTAGTGGTACAGGTTCTGCGGATCGATCCGGTGATTGGACTGCGCCCACGCAGACGCGGCGCAGAGCAGCGCCGGCACCAGCAGCAGGGAACGGACCAGGCGTGGGGCGCGTGAGTGCATGACGGATGCTCCGATGGGGTTGGGGACGGCGACAGTCTAGTCGCGCGGCGTGATTTCGTCGTCACCACCAGCCACTGCCGGCTGAGTCGGATAGCCGCGCAAGCGGTACAGCAAGCCGACCAGTCCACGTGACCCCAACGCCAAGGCTACGCCCGCCACGGTTGTCACCAGAGCGCGGCTCAGGTTGCCCAGAACCGCACCGGGTATCTGCGCTCCCGAATAGCCTTCGATTTGAAGGTGCAGCCTCACCAGCTGGATTGCCAGCGACGTCATGCTGGCAAATCCGGAAATAGCCAGCCAGACACCCAGAACAGATAACGCGATGTGCTGGATTTGGTTGGCTTCGATATGGCTCTCGAACACTTCACCTTTGCTGCGCCCCGAAGAAGCCCACCAAGCCAACACTCCGGGCTTCAGCCACAGCACGAACGCAATCGCCAGACCCGATGCGGTCAACACCAGGGCGAGTTTTGCAAACCGCCCGTCACTGGAATTCAAGTTCCAGAGGAACAAGGGCACTGACTCAAGCAGTCCCACCGCCATCAGCACCGCACCCAAGCGGATTGCGATGCACAGGACCGTGTACAGAGAAGTCTTCATCCTTATCCTTCCCCGGCGGTTTCCGCCACTCGTCAAAGATCGCGAATATTGTCCACCGCGCCGCCCGCGCCCACTGAAAGCAGCTTGAGCGTATTGGTGCCACCGACGTGACCGACGCGGTCGCCGTAGGTGATGACCACGCTGTCGCCCTCGACCAGCTTGCCCTGCGCGAACAGCAGGCGCACCGCGGCGCGGGTGGAGGCGGCCATGCTCTGGTTCTCGCCATGGCTGAATTCCACCGCGCGCACGTCGCGCAGCACCTGCATACGCCGGCGCGCGGCCGCGAAGGGCGACAGGCCGTAGATCGGTATCGCGCTGCGATAGCGCGACAGCCATTGCGCTGTGGCGCCGGATTCGGTGAGCGCCACGATCGCGCGCACGTTGAGCTGGGCAGCCAGCACCATCGCAGCCAGTGCAATCGCCTGGTCGGTGCGGCTGAGGTGGTGGCTGACGTTGGCCAGGTCTTCCTTGGGTTCGAACTGGCGTTCGGCGCCCAGGCAGATGCGCGCCATGGCTGCCACCGCCTTGTCCGGGTGGGCACCGGCGGCGGTTTCCTCGGACAGCATGACCGCGTCGGTGCCGTCGATCACCGCGTTCGCCACGTCCAGCACTTCGGCACGGGTGGGGATGGGCGAGCGCACCATCGATTGCAGCATCTGCGTGGCGGTGATGACGGCGCGATTGCGCTGCACCGTCTCGCGGATGATCTTTTTCTGCAGGCCAGGCAGCTCCGCGTCGCCGATCTCGACGCCCAGGTCGCCGCGCGCCACCATCACCACGTCGGAGGCGTCGATGATCTCGCCCAGCACGGGGATCGCATCGGCACGCTCGATCTTGGACACCAGCGCGGCGCTGCCGCCGGCCTCTTCCAGCAGGCGCCGCGCGAGATGCATGTCGGCGGCCGAGCGCACAAAGGAGACGGCGAGGAAATCCGCGCCGATCTCGGCGGCGAGCTTGATGTCGGCCTTGTCCTTGTCCGACAGCGCGGAGACGGAAAGGCCGCCACCCTGACGGTTGAGGCCCTTGCGGTCGGAGAGCTTGCCGGCCACCAGCACGGTGCAGCGCACCTCGGTGCCGACGACCTCGTTGACGGTGAGCGCCACCAGGCCGTCGTCCAGCAGCAGCACGTCGCCGGAGCGCACGTCCTGCGGCAGGCCGAGGTAGCTCACGCCCACGCGATCGATGTCGCCGGGCGGCGCGTCGGCGCGGCAGTCCAGCACGAATGGCCGACCAACCTCGAGCTGGATCGGACCATTCGCAAATTTCTCCACACGGATCTTCGGGCCTTGCAGGTCGGCAAGCACGCCCACCTCGCGACCCGCTGCCGCGGCGGCGGCCCGGACCGCGGCGGCCCGGACGCGGTGGTCGTCCGGCTGGCCGTGCGAGAGATTGAGCCGAACCACATCGACACCGTTGGCGATGATGCTTTCGAGCATTCCGGGTGCGTCGGTGGCGGGGCCAAGGGTGGCGACGATCTTGGTGCGGCGGAGCGGTGTGCTGGTCATGCGTGGGCCTGATGGGCGATGGACGTCTAAATCGGTCAAGCCACGGAGGCTAGCAGATACCCGGCGCCATGCCAGCCTGCATTCGTATGTAATGACGCATTCAATGCGTCAACGCATGTCCGCGATCCGCGGGCACCGTGCCATGAACCGGTTGCGCAGGAGACACGAGGACCGTGGACAGGCGCTCAGTTCGCCAACGCGAGATTGAGCACCTCGGCCAGCCGGCGCCCGGCGATGCGCAACTGGTTCTCGGCCACCGGCAATTCGGCATCGACATAGGCCTGGTCGATCTTGTGGCTGTCCGGATAGAAGCCCGGCGCGGCCGTGATGCGGCAGGACTCCTCGGCCCACTGCGCGTAGGGATTGTCCAGCGGCGAGCTGTTCGGCGGCAGCGCCACCGGACCTTCCGCGTCCAGCTTCTGCGCATAGGCCTGCCAGTCCAGCCCGCGCGTCTTCAACATGCCCGAATCCCAGATTTTGTGCAGGTTGCTGCCCTTGCCCTCGAACTGCACCTGATACTTGTTGCCGCCAAGATCGTCGCGATAGCCATCATGCAGGGGCTGGTGCTCGTCGCCCACGAAATGCACCACGAATTTCAGCGCCTCGAGGCGCGCGGCGTCCGGCTGCGACTTGTCCCCGAGGATCGCCACGTAATGCGCCAGCCCGTCCACCACGCACTCGCCATCGCTGCAGTCGCGCGGCGGCACGTAGTCGCAGTCCGGGCCGCCACGGAAGTTGATGTAGTGCAGCTTGCGCGTCTGTTGCCACAGCGTAGCCATCGCCGGGTCGTCCTGGATCTGGTCGGGCCAGCTGGCAATGTCAGCAAGCTGGGTGGTGTGGTCAGCCGCGAGCAGGTGCGCCACCTCGGCCTCGGCGGCCGGGCTCAGGTGCCTCTGCGCCAGCGCGGCGACGATGCTGTGACCCAGCGGCCCCCAGGCCTGCGCAGCGGGAGCAACGACGAATACGGCCAGCGAGGCGACCAACAGGCGGCGAGGGAACTTCATGGCGTGCACTTCGGACAAATGGGGAGTCCGGCAGTGTGCCACAGCGTGCCTGGGTCATCAGTGCACCTACCGCCCGGCAACTGCTGTCCCGCGGCGAGGAACCGCGACGGGACACTCGATCAGCTCACCGGCATTCCGCTATCCAGCGCGTTGCGCAGGAAACGACCGATCGCGGTGTCTACAGCGCGCGCATCCAGCGGCAGTTTCAGGAAGCGCCGCCCTTCGCCGTCCACCGGCGGCAATTCGCCCGCGCGAATGTTCACCTGCAGCGACGGCCAGAACAGCCGCGGCAGCGACAACGTAGCGTCGCGGCGTTCGCGCAATGCCACGAAATCCGCTTCGGCGGTACCGGCGGAAAGATGTATGTTGCTCTCGCGCTGTTCGTGTACGGACACCCGGTCGCGCGGAGCGGCGCCGGCAGCGGGATAGTCGTGGCAGAGATACAGCTGCGTATCACCCGGCAGCGCGTACAGCCGGCGCACCGAGGCATGCAGCGCCGCCGCGCTGCCGCCGGGGAAGTCGCAACGCGCAGTACCTGCTGTTGGCGAAAACAATGTGTCGCCGATGAACACCGCCTCGCCAATGCGATAGCTCACGCCGTCGGCGGTGTGGCCCGGCGTGGCCAGCACCTCGATCGTCAATTCGCCCAGCGGCAGTGCGTCGCCGTCGTGCAGCAGGCGATCGAACGCCGAGCCGTCAGCCACGAACTCCTCGCCCAGACCCAGCCGTCGCTTGAAACCGGCCTGTACCTCCACGATGCCCGCACCAGCTGCCAGCGGTGCGCCGGTCTGCGCGCGCAACCACGCCGCAGCGGTGAGGTGGTCGGCATGCGCATGGGTTTCCAGTATCCATTTCGCACGGAGCCCTTGCGCATGCAGATGGTCGAGTACCGCACGCGCCGCCTCCGTGCCGATCCGGCCGTTGACCGGATCGAAATCCAGCACGGGATCGATCACGGCCGCTTCATGGGTCGAGGGATCGCTGGCCACATGCGTCCATGTGCCAGTGGCGGCATGGAAGAAGGAGCTGATGTTGGCAGGCATGGCGAGGCACCCGTGGAATGCATGCGCCGATCATAGCTGCCGCCGCGCAGGCAGCCGTGCCGGTTTCCCGCTAAAATCGCGTCTTTAACCGGTCGCGCTCCGCGGCCGCCCTTCCCCGTAATCGGAGGACGCTGTCCCATGACCATCAAGGTCGGCATCAACGGCTTCGGCCGCATCGGTCGCAATGTGCTGCGCGCTGCGGTGCAGAATTTCGGCAACGACATCGAGATCGTCGCGATCAACGACCTGCTGGAACCGGACTACCTCGCCTACATGCTGCGCTACGACTCCGTGCACGGCCGCTTCAAGGGCGATGTGGCGATCGAGGGTGGCCAACTGGTGGTCAACGGCAAGAAGATCCGCCTCACCCAGGAGCGCGACCCCGCTGCACTGAAGTGGAACGAAGTGCAGGCCGACGTGGTGATCGAATCCACCGGCCTGTTCCTCGACAAGGCCACCGCGCAGAAGCACCTCGACGCCGGTGCGAAGAAGGTGATCCTGTCCGCGCCGTCGAAGGACGACACGCCGATGTTCGTCTACGGCGTGAACGACAAGACCTACAAGGGCGAGGCGATCATCTCCAACGCCAGCTGCACCACCAATTGCCTTGCGCCGATCGCCAAGGTGATGCACGACAAGTGGGGCATCAAGCGCGGCCTGATGACCACCGTGCATGCCGCCACCGCCACGCAGAAGACCGTGGACGGCCCGAGCAACAAGGACTGGCGCGGCGGTCGCGGCATCCTCGAGAACATCATCCCGTCCAGCACCGGCGCAGCCAAGGCCGTCGGCGTGGTGATCCCCGAGCTCAACAAGAAGCTCACCGGCATGAGCTTCCGCGTGCCGACCTCGGACGTGTCCGTGGTCGACCTCACCTGCGAGCTGGAAAAGCCCGCCACCTACGCGGAAATCTGCGCGGAGATGAAGGCGCAGTCGCAGGGCGCGCTGAAGGGCGTGCTGGGCTACACCGAAGACAAGGTGGTCGCCACCGATTTCCGCGGCGAGACCTGCACCTCGGTGTTCGACGCCGACGCCGGCATCGCGCTGGACTCCACCTTCGTGAAGCTGGTGAGCTGGTACGACAACGAGTGGGGCTACAGCAACAAGTGCCTGGAAATGGTGCGCGTGGTGGCGAAGTAAGGATGTGTTTTTGCGATCATCCTTGATCGCGTGAATCAAACGTGCGGCCATCCATGGCCGCACTCTTCAAAGCCAGGAGGCCCGCGCAAGCGGGCTTCTTTGCTTTGGCCGCACGGAACCGAGCCCAAGGACAGATTGCCGCAGACGCCCCCGCCGCGCCTCTCCCGGCGCATGCACATCTGCGAAAATGTCTGCACCGGGCGCGATGCGCCTCGGCAGAAACCAGGCAAGCAAGCCATGACTACGCTCGACGAAACCCGCATCGCCAACCTGGTCGACCGCTTCTACGACAAGGTACGCGCCGACGCCTCCATCGGCCCCATTTTCAACGCCGCCGTGCATGACTGGCCCGAACACAAGGCGCTGCTCATCCGTTTCTGGAGTTCGGTGGCGCTGGGCACGCAGAGCTATCGCGGCAACCCGATGGCAGTGCACCGCGGCCAGCCCGCGATCCGCGCCAGTCATTTTGTCCGGTGGCTGGAACTGTGGCGCGAAACCACCCGCGAAGTGCTGGACGACGACGATGCAGCACGAATGCAGGATTATGCCGACCGCATCGGTCGCAGCCTGCGCCTGGGGATGGGGTTGCCGGAGCGGCTGGATGTGCGGCCGCTGGATATACCGGTGGTGGGCATCGTTCGACCCTGAAGGACTCGGAAAGCGAGACGCTTCTACGCATCACCTGCACCTGAGCCGGTCGTCGCCTGCTCGAAACGGCGCAGAGCCATTGCCGTCATCGCGACCTAGCCGGGTTTCGCCACACCATCGCACTTCGGTGACCTGTTCCAGCACCGCTTCGGCACGACGCCAGGCAAATACCGGCGCGTCAGGCGCAACGGATCCGCACCTTGCCCCATCGCAAGATGGTCGCATAATCTTGCGATCCGGCAAGGGAGACGCGAAATGGACCGCAATGACGCGACGACACGGCTGGGAGACCGGGATTCAGAGTCCAAGCCCATACAGGCCGCCGATCGCGCCTACCTGCCACCTCCGCCGTCCCTGCACTGGACCTGGGTTTTCCTGCTCAGCGTACTCACGCTTGGCATCTTCGCCATCGTCTGGCCCTTCATCCAGGCCAGTTGGGTGCGCAGGATCGATCCGCGCAGCAGTGCGTCGCTGATGCTGTGGTTGTCGCTGGGCGGCATCCTCGCCTCGTTCTTCCTGATTCCCGCGTGGCCGCCGGCGGAGGGTACGGCGCCACTGACTTCCATGGCACGCCTCGGCAAGCTGCTGCAACTGGCTTCCGGAATGCTCTTCTATGGCGCCTATTTCGCCATGGCGGCCTCGATCCGTCGGCACATGGCCATTTACCGGCTCCCGGTCCGGATCGGCGCCATCACGCTGTTCTTCTTCAACACGCTGTACCTGCAGGCGCAATTGACCTGGCTGGCTCGCTGGCAACAGACGGGGCGGGATCGTCCTGCCGTGTCCAGGGCCGCGTTCTGGGTATTGCTGGGCATGCCCTGCGCCGCCGTCCTCGCCGCCGTCGCCATCCCGCTTTACCAGGCTTATGCGCTGCGGATTCACGTGGCCAAAGCATTGGCATTGGCCGAACCGTTGAAGCAACAGATGCTGGACTCCATCGACCGCAATCGCGCCTGGCCGAAAAACAACATGCAGGCCGGACTGAAAGAAGCTGAGGCATACGCCAGCAACGAACTGATCGGCTTCGATGTGCTGGCCATCGACGAGGGCACCGCGCTGGTAACCGCATTCGGAGAGGGCGCACCCGAAGCCCTGCGCGGCAAGAGGCTGGCGCTGGTGGCCGAAGGACGGGACGGTGCCATCGTCTGGATGTGCCGGAGCCCGGACATCGCAGCCGCCTACCTGCCAGAGGGTTGCCAGTAGCCATGCCTTGCGGCGACGGGCACGGCCATGCAGGTGAAAGGCCGCGCGTTACGCAGATGGAACCTGCTGGCGCACGAAATCCACGAATGCCTTGAGCGGCGCCGGCAAATGGCGCCGTCCCGGGTAATAGAGATACGGCCCGCTGAAGGCCTGGCACCAAGGCTCAAGGATGGGCAGCAAAGCGCCGCTGTCCAGATGTGGCCGCAGCCAATCCTCGAACAGGTGGATGATCCCCAGACCCTGCAACGCTCCGCCCACCGCAAGGTCGAATGCCGCACCCTGGCGTACCAGCAGCGGGCCAGGCGCGTCGATGCGGAGGGTCTCGCCGTCGCGCTCGAACTCCCACACCGGCATGGCGCCTCCCGCGAACTGGCCGCGTAGGCAGCGGTGCTGAAGCAGATCCTTCGGGTGCCGGGGCGTGCCATGGGCGGCCAGGTATTCCGGGGCGGCGGCAGTGACGAAGCGCTGCGTCCGCGGGCCGATGGGCAGGGCAATCATGTCCTGCTCCAGGCGGTCGTCGTAACGGATGCCCGCGTCGCAACCCGCGGCCAGCAGGTCGACGAAGCTGTCCTCCACCACTACCTCGATGCGGATGTCGGGATAGCGTTTGAGGAAGGGGGTGATGATCGGCAGCAGCACCGTACGCGCCACGTTCGCAGGCACGTTGATGCGCAGCGTGCCCGCCGGGTTGTCGCGAAAGTGGTTCACCACGTCGAGCGCGGCCTCCACCTCGCCCAGCGCGGGCAGCAACCGTTCGACCAGCCGCGTACCCACCTCGGTCGGTGCGACGCTGCGAGTGGTACGGTTCAGCAGGCGTACGCCCAGCCTGGCCTCTAGCCTGCGCACCGCCTCGCTGAGGCTGGATGCCGAGGCATCGCTGGTGCGCGCCGCCTCGCGAAAACCGCCAGCGCGGACCACGGCGAGAAAGGCGAGGAGATCCTGCATGTCGGCATTCATTGTTCGGCTACTCGCACAACCCGTGCCGATTCCAATGGATTATCGATCGGCCGGTCAATCCCCATACTTCGTTGCATCCCTCGCCCCGTCAGGAGTAGCACATGAACGCTCTGAAGAAAGCCGGCACCTTCCAGCTCGGTGACCGCACCGTCCACCGCATGGGCTATGGCGCCATGCAACTCGCCGGTCCGGGCGTGTTCGGGCCTCCAAAAGACCATGCCGGCGCGCTCGCCGTGCTGCGCGAAGCCATCGCGGCCGGCGTCGACCACATCGACACCAGCGACTTCTATGGTCCGCACGTCACCAACCGTCTCATTCGCGAGGCGCTCAGCCCCTACCCGGACAAGCTCACCATCGTGACCAAGGTGGGCGCCGTGCGCGGTGCCGACGCATCGTGGAACCCCGCGCAAAGCCCCGCCGAGCTGACCCGGGCCGTGCACGACAACCTGCGCAACCTCGGCCTCGACGCCATCGACGTGGTGAACCTGCGCATCATGGGCAACGTACACAAGCCCAGCGAAGGCAGCATCGAACCGCAGTTCACCGCACTGGCCGAACTGCGCGATAAAGGTCTGATTCGTCACCTGGGCTTGAGCAACGCCACGCTTGGACAGGTGAAGCAGGCGCAGTCCATCGCACCGGTGGTGTGCGTGCAGAACCAGTACAACCTAGTGCAACGCGAGGACGATGCCCTTGTCGAAGCCCTCGCAGACCTGGGCATCGCCTACGTGCCGTTCTTCCCGCTGGGCGGCTTCAGCCCGCTGCAATCGGACAAGCTCAACAGCGTGGCCAGGCGCCTCGGCGCCACGCCGATGCAGATCGCCCTCGCCTGGCTGCTGCACCGTGCGCCGAACATCCTGCTGATCCCGGGCACGTCATCGGTCGGTCACCTGCACGAAAACCTCGGTGCGGCCGAACTGGAACTATCGACCGATGTGCTGGCGGAACTCGACGCCATCGGCAATCGATGAGCTGAGAACCCGCCTTCTCCAATGCAGACACAAAGGAAAGCCCGCCATGACGGCGGGCTTTCCTGTTTCGGCAAGACGAGAAAGAGGACCAGCCTCGGGACAGCGAAGAAGACTGCAGGAATGTGTCCCGCTCCTTGTTTCCATGGCGCCGCATTGTCCGGGCAATGGGGACAACTGTCCGCGGACAAGTCACCGCATTTCCGCAACCTCTTAAAAATGGCGCTGTTATGCGGTTCTCGAGACATGGGTGCAGCTGGCATCAGCCTTGCACTACCTAATCTCGAAAGCCTCACCAACCCACCCAACGGACAACCGCCATGAAATTCGAAACCTTGATGCTCAACAGCCTGTTCGTCGTTTGCGCTGCGATCTGCGTGTCGGTGCTGACCGCGATGCTAGCCTGAGCCTTCGCCGTAACTGCACCTCATCGAAGCATCGAAGGAATGGCCATGACCGGACAGATTGCGCGGGATGCAACATTTTCCACACCTGGCGCACGTTGGCTGATTTGCGCTGCGGCGTTTCTGTACTTGACCCTCTCCTTCGCGGCGTACGCCACGACTGGAAGAACGCCCAGCGACAACCCGCGCCATTCGGCATTGGACCTCGCCGTCGACAAAGCCGCCATCCGCTATTTTCGCAATCGCTGCCACGTAGGCGTTTCCATCGCCGTGGTCGAAGCTGGCCATACCTATTTCTACGACTATGGAAGCACTTCGCGCGACAAAGTCGCCCTCGCGACGCCACAAAGCATCTACGAACTCGCATCGGTCACCAAGACTTTCACTGCGACGCTGGCGGCGCAAGCGATAGTCGACGGACGCATGAGTCTGGACGGCGATTTCCGCAACGATTTACCGGGTGACTACGGCAATCTCGCCTTGAATGGCCGCCCGATCACCTTACGTACGCTGGTCACGCACTACTCCGGCATGCCCCGCGACATTCCCGACACGGATGCCCTCTTTGCAGACAAAAGCGCACCTGACTTCAATGCGCGCATGGTCGCTCTCAACCAGGGCTTCGGTCGCGAACAGTTCCTGGCGGCGCTGCACGACACCAGGTTGCGTAGCACCCCCGGCGAAAAGCAGGTCTACTCCAATGCCGGCTTTCTGGTGATCGGACTCGGGCTGGAAAAGGTCTACAGCAAACCGTTCGATCAACTGTTGCGCCAATACATCACGCAACCGCTGGGCATGGCGTCCACGAGCTTCACGCTCGACGGCAACGAACGGTCGCGCCTGATCAACGGCTACGACCGCTACGGCCGCGTCACGCCGTACCACCCGCGGAATGCGGGCGCCGCATGGGGGTTGTATGCGTCCACGGAAGACATGGCGCGCTTCATCCGCTGGCAGCTGGATGACGGCAATCCAGTCATCCACCTTTCGCACCAGGTCTTGACGGGCAACCCGGATGACGGCGAAGCCATGGCCTGGAACCTGGGGAGCGACCAAGGCCAACCCGTCATCTCGCACAGCGGCGGAAGCTTCGGCATGTCCAGCCAGGTTGTGCTCTATCCAAAACAGCACGAAGGCTTTGTCTTGCTGGCCAACGATGCCTGCGAGGGCACCGAAAGCGCCTTAAAGGCCATTGCCGAAGCCATACTGTCCAACAAATGAATCTTTTTCAACGATCAAGACAGACAAAAAAAGAAAGCCCCATCGAGACGGGGCCTTCCATAAATGTTTCTCAACACTCAGAAATAAGTGTTCGTTGAAGCTGAAGCGCGGACATGTTCCTAACTAATCGTTCTGGAGTTGGGCGTCACCGAGGTCGTCCTCATCGTGACGAACTGGGCGAGTTGGCTCGTGGTCGCCCCGCCCCTACAGCCTCGCCGCCTCGCTTTGCGTCCGATGTCTCAGCTGATTTCACCAAAGTGCCCGCCGAATGGACCGCCTGTAAGACGGATTCCGAAATTGATCGAGCCCGCGTCTCCAGCGTCATAGCCGATGATATTCATTTTCGGGATACCAACCTTCGCTACCAGGTCATCGACAGTGCTCTCTAATCCAGCGTTTCCGATCTGGGCGACGATGCCTACTGTGAATTTCGGAAGTGATATCGCTTTCGCCGCCAGTTGAATGTTGTAGTAGCCCGCCAAACAATGCTGGAAGAAGTACCTGGTCCACTTCCCAGACTCGTAAGTAAGGAGCCCAATCACTTGGCATCCGCTAACGTTAATTGTGTAGAGGCCGGGAAAAGCTTGTTGCCTGATATCTCCTACGACACCCCCGCTGCTACTAGACATTTCATCCAGCAATAGACCAGTGTTCCCACCATGAAGCATCAATCTGCACGATGCGCCCCCGGGGATGGGCAAGCAGAGGCCTCCTATCGCTAGCGCGGTGGTACGGTCTTTTACCTTGTAGCGGCGAAACCCATCGGATACGTCGAATCCTTGCGTTCCAATGTGCATGGCTTGCTCTCCCCCTGATGGATGATTGCAAACAATATCGCTGGATATGTCTACCCTGCGTCACGTGAAGTCTGGTGTTCTGATACGGGCGTCAAGCCATCTCTTTCTAAACACCCAGCACTTGAACGGCAGAGCAAAGGGCCAATCGAGGGGAAATAGCGCAGCTTGGGCCATCGTAACCCTGGAATGAAATCGGGCCCGGCATGCATCCGGGCCCGATTCTTTTGTGCTGCAATTGCTTTGGTTATTGAACGATTTTGCTGATCAGTGCAGCCTGCGGACTGCCCCAACCGGTGACCAGGTCATAACCCTTCTCGGTAGAGAACTTTTCGTTCTTGCCACTGGTGATGTCGTGGAAGGTGCTTGAGTAGGTCGTGCCCTCAGGCGCGTTGTTGGCGTAGATCGTCGGGTTCAAGAAGCCCGCATACGCGGTGCTTCCATTGCTTGCGGTCTGCTGATTGGCCAGCGCGACAAAGGCCGCCCACATCGGTGCAGCAAAACTGGTGCCGCCGTATTCGTTGGCTTGGCAGCTGCCCATGGCGCAGGTGTAGAAGGTGAAGTTCGCATTGGCCGACACATCTGGACCATTGCGATACTTCGTTGAACCCTTGTTGGTGGAGGTGATCACGCCGGAGATCTGTTGCCACGTGGGAATGGCGATGTCGTTCGGCGAAATGCCCCCCGAAGAGTCACTCCAGGCGGTTTCCGATTTCCACGGACCTGCTGCGCTGGACGTGGTGAGATCGGTGCCGCCCACGCTGATGATGTGCGCGTCGTCACCCGGCCACGATTCGGCATTCCCGGTCTTGGTCCATTCGCCCGAATCGCCGGAAGCAACGAAGAAGCTCTGGCCCTGAGCCGCCATCTTTTCGAAATAGGGATCGAGCGTCGTCGCGTCTTCCGGAGTCCAGCCCCACGAACAGCTGATGGTCAACGGCAGCACGCCGTTGGAATCAGTCGTCGTCGTCATTGCGCTGATGATCGCAGTGTCGGTGGCACCGACATACATGATCACATGGGCCAAGCCCGGCGCCATGCCCTGCGCTTGAGTTACATCGAGAGCCTGTTCACCGTCGCTGCTGCAGCTACTGCCGCCGCTGCAGGTGGTGGGAGTGCCATCGGTGGAGACAACGGTGAGGTTGTTCGGATTCGTCTCCTTGGCATTCTTGTAATACAAGGCGATGTCGGAGGCGTTGATACCAGCGTATTCGAACAGGCCCAAGGTCTGACCGGCACCAGTCAGTGAACCGCTGCCGTAGTAGGCCGCACGCATGTCGCTACCCAAGAAGGAGGCGGACGGGCCTGAGCCGGTGGTTGCATGCGAAACCACCATGTCCGGCGAAATGCCATGGGCCGCGGCATATTCGCCTTTCTTTACGAGCTGCGGGTGTGGGATGGAATAGTTGTCCAGTCCTGATACGTGCCACAACGGGATCGCCAACGAGGTCATTGGTTCGCGATCTGGGCTGAAGAAGATGCGATTCTCAGTGGGATGCTGATACGTATGCATCTTCACGTTGAACGCCGCTTCTACCGAGGAAACAGGACCGACGGCCCTGATGTCCATGCTGTCAAGGCTGCCACCGATGATGGTGAAGCCATACTTGGCCAAGTAGTTCTTCACAGTCTCATAGTCACTCTGCACCGGACCAAACCGTGCGGTGAACTCCTGCGGTGTGACGTACTGGCGATATTGCAGACTATTTGGGTTGCTGACATTCGCCACGAACTGATCGAGGCCAGCCTGATCACGCACTGGCAACACCACATCGATGCTCATCAACTCGGTGGCGGGCAAGTTACCCACCTGATGAGCAGCCATCTGGCTCACGACATCGCGCACATGATGAGTCATGAACTGCGCTGCGTGTGCCGTGCTAGCAGCGCCAAATGCCATCGCTATGACAAAAGGAAGGCCGCATGTCTTGCGGCCCAGGCTGGAAATTCCTTTTTTTGATTTTTTTCCCATCGAATCTGTTCTATTCATCGGAAGCTACTCCAAGTAGTCAATGAAAGTAAAAGAAGAGATTGCGAGGAAACTAACGATGCTCCCCTCCCCAGGGGTGCCGATTGGCCGCGGGACCATAGCATGCTGAAGATGTGCTGATCTATAGGATCCAAAGACGTTCAAATGTCCGCGCTGATCATGGTGATAGCAATGACTCAGAAGGCCTGTTCGGGTCCGCATTGCTTTGGCGATGCCAAGAAATTGCGCGTATCGCAGCCCTCGTCTGCATTCCGCGTGAAACAGATGCCACGCTCGCTATGACCGCCAAATTCAGCTCCCTTCTCGCGCTCGCCTGCGCCGCTGACGTGGCGAACGCCGACCGCGCCCCGAAGGTTATTGCGACTCTCCATCAGTGCTTTGGCCAGGTGGCTCAGCTTGCTGCCTTGCCTTTGCCCTTGCGCATCGACCTTGCTAAACGACTCGATGTGGATGAGCTGATATCGATATCAATCGAATCGTGTTCAGTTATTCGTCATAATTTTGCGCCACCGCGAGCGAGAGTCTGGTGGAATCGTAAAGCGCCCCATCTATGCCATACCTGCTATGCAGGCTGAGTGCGCCTGCTGAGCGGTTCTTCACAACGACCATCACAACGGTATGCAGATCCATGTCACACAGTGCTGCACCGCATGCTCCGGATCAACGCCATGTCGAGGCGGTGATCGCCTTGATCGCCCGAAAACAGCATGTCGAAGCGGAGGCCTTGGCGCGTACGCTTACCGAACGGTATCCCGAGCACAGCGCCTCGTGGCAAACGCTGGGCGCCACGCTCAACGTGCAGGGGCGTTCAACCGATGCGGTTGAGGTGCTGCGGCGCGCCGTAGCACTTTCACCATGGGACGCCGTTGCGCACGTCGCGTTGGGTGACAGTCTGATGGCACTGCAGGATCCCGCCGAAGCCACCGAAAGCTATAGTCGTGCGTGCACGCGCAAGCCTGACTTTGTCGATGCCCATTTCAAGCTCGGTAACGCCTTGGCCATGCAGCTTCGCTATGGCGAAGCGATAGGAGCATATGAACGCGTGCTGGCAATGCGCCCGGATTTCAGCGAAGCGCACGCCAATCTCGGTTTTACCCGGATGAGCGCGGGGGACTATGTCAAAGCCGAACCTCATCTGCGAAACGCCTTGCTGAAATACCCTGGCGGCGCGTCGCTGCATAACGCATTGGGTGTGGTGTTGTATGGCCTGAAGCGCATGGACGAAGCTGCCGATAGCTTTCGCCGTGTCGTCGCGCTGACGCCACAGGACGCCGAGGGCCACGCCAATCTCGGCAACGCGCTGCGCGAACTCGGTGCGTATGCCGAGGCTGAAGTGCAATACCGCCAAGCCATCGCCATTGATGATCGATTCGCCAGGGCTTATGTCGATCTCGGCGGTCTCCAGTACCAACTGGAACACTTCGCCGAGGCGGAGCAAACGTTTCGACGCATGCTGCACTGCAAACCCAATGATTTGGATGCCTGCAACAATCTCGGGAGAAGCATTCATCGGCAAGGCCGTCTGGACGAAGCGCTCGCGTGGTACGAAAAGGCCGCGGCGATCGACACTGAATCGGTGGAAGCCTATTTCAATCTGGCCTCTTTGCGCAGGTTTTCACCAGGCGACGTTGAAATCGAACGCATGGAAAAACTCGTCGCCAAGCTACCCTCCCGTACCGAAAACTCCCGCATTCGCTATTGGTTCACCATGGGCAAGATGCTTGAGGATATCGGACGCCATGACGATGCCTTTGCGGCCTATGCGCAAGGCAACCGTCTGAAACACGCACAGCTGGCACCAAGCGAGTCCGACAGAAACATTCTTGTCGAGAGCGTGCGCGCGGTTTTTGACGAGCAATTCTTTGCCAATCGCCCCTCCCCGGCTTTACCGGGCAAATCACCGATCTTTATTGTCGGCATGCCGCGCTCGGGGACCTCACTGATCGAACAAATTCTTTCCACGCATCCGGATATTTATGGCGCAGGCGAGCTGCCCAACCTGGACAGTCTGATTTTCAACTTCGCCGCGGAGGCCGGCCTACCTGGCAACCGCTATCCGGAAATCGCCTCAAGCCTTTCCAAGGATACCTTCCTGCGCCTGGGGCAGGCATATATTGAGCAGGTGTGGACGCTCGCTCCCAATGCCACGCGTATCACCGACAAGATGATGTCGAACTTTATGCACATCGGCATGATCCGGCAGATGTTTCCCGGTGCGAAGATCATTCACGCCATGCGTGACCCAATGGATTCGTGCTTCTCGTGTTACGCCACTCTATTTGCGAAAAACAACCTCGATTTCAGCTATGAGCTTGGCAGCCTCGGGCGATACTACGTTAGCTATATCGCATTGATGAGACACTGGCATAAGGTGTTGCCGGCAGGATCGATACTCACGCTGCATTACGAAGACATGGTGACGGACACCGAAGGTCAGGCGCGCCGCCTGGTGGATTACCTGGAACTGCCATGGGATTCGCGTTGCCTGAATTTCCATGAAAACAAGCGCGCTGTTCGCACCGCCAGCGCAGCACAGGTTCGCCGGCCGATCTACCAGTCTTCTGTGGCGCGCTGGAAGCACTTTGAAACGCACCTAGCTTCGCTGCTGGACATAGTCAAGGATGGCCAGCCTAGTCGCGATCGCGATAGTTGAGCGGAACTGAAGCCGCAAGCAGTCCCTGCGGTTCAATACACCTCTCTCCCGAAAACCTGGGTATTACGAAGCAGCACACCAGAATCTCGAAAGGGATTGTTCGAAGGAAAGAAAAAGCCCCTGCAAGAGCAGGGGCTTTTCAAACTTAAATCAACACTTTCAAACATGTGTTGTCTAGAACGGAATATCGTCGTCCTCGAAACCGCCGCTGCTCGCCGGCGCTGACGGTGCCGGGGCGCCACCGCCACGCGACTGGTTGCCGTAGTTGTTGTTGCCGTAGTTGCCGCCGCCCTGCGAACGCTGGCCGCCTTGTGGTCGCTCGCGCTGGAAGCCGCCACCACTGCCGCCGCCACCGCCACCTTCGCTACCGCCACCCAGCATCTGCATCTCGTTGGCGACGATGTCGGTGGAGTAGCGCTCGACGCCGTCCTTGTCGGTGTATTTGTCTGTGCGCAGCGAGCCTTCGATGTAGACCTGCCGCCCCTTCTTCAGGTATTCGCCAGCGATCTCGGCCAGCTTGCCGAACAGCTTCACGCGATGCCACTCGGTTCGCTCCTGGCGCTCGCCGCTCTGCTTGTCGGTCCACTGTTCCGAGGTGGCGATGCGCAGGTTGGTGATGGCAGTGCCGCTGCCGGTGTAGCGGGTTTCGGGATCGGCGCCGAGGTTACCGACGATGATGACTTTGTTGATGCCGCGTGCCATGGGTTCGTTTCCTGGGTTGGCCGGCCGCATGTGAAGTCGGATTGCGGCCGGGGCTTAGGTGGGACCATCATACCTTGGCGCGGCTCGGACGCATCCACCGCTGATATGTCATCACTGTAGTCCCATTCCGACCGAGGTCGCTCCGCGTCGTTTGGAGATCAGGGCACCCCCCTCATTTAGCTTAGTCGCATGGCATCACGCGCCGATCCTGGCAAGCGCGCCTATTGCTCTGATCGTTGATCGCGATACCACCGGATCTTACGGCAGTGACAAAAGCAAAAAGGCCGCCGGTTTCCCGGCGGCCTTTGCGTTTCTCCAAGCCCCGATCCCCTGGGGCCTGTTGTTGCAGTCATCAGTAATCGTACGTGATACCGAACTGCACGTAACGCGGCGCTTCCATGCCGAGCGGAGACAGGTAGTCCGGCATCGGGCCAGGCGAACCGGACGCGGAGTACGCTGTGGTACCGTACTGCGCACTGACCTGCGTGACCTTCTGCTCGTTGAACACATTGTGGATCTGCAGCTGGAAATCCAGCCGGTTCTTCGCAAATGCCGGACGGTAGTCCAGCTGCAGGTCCAACTGGTGCGTCCACGGCGTGAAGCCCGTGCTGCCCGGCGGCGTCGGCACGCCACCGCACCAGTGGTAGGCACCGCCACCCGTCCCGACCGCGCCGTAGTTCTGGTAATTGGTCTGGCCGGGGCCGTACCAACCCAGACAGGATTCCGGCGTACCCGAAGCGATGCGGTAGGTCGCACCGACCATCCACTCCGGAGTGATCTTGTACGAGCCGTAGAGGCGCAACTGGTGCTTCTGGTCGTTGGCCTGGTCGCCGTTGGCGTACTGCATGATCTGCCAGAAGTCCCACTGCTCGGTGCCCGACTGCGAGCTGCCGCCCTGGCCGATGTTCGACTGCGTCGGACCCTCGGTGTCGCCGTAGCTGCGCGAGAACACGTAGTCGATCTTGCCGTACCACTTGCCGTCGAACACGTGCTCCAGGTACAGATCCAGCGAGTAGTAGTTGCGCTTCACCTTCGGGTAGTTGAAGGCGGAGCCCGGCATCGTGACCTGTGCCCAACCACCCGAGGTGGTCGGAACATTCAGCACCATGCTGCTGCCCGGGTTGATCAGCGTGCTGCCGCTGAGCAGGGCCGTATTGATGCTCACGCCCTGGGCCTTGGCCAGGTCGAGCAGTACCGTATCGGTCGAGCCGCTCCCTGCGTAAACCTGGGGATCGAAGTCGTCGATGACACGACCCAGCTTGTTCACGGTGCCGGTGACGCCGTACACCCAACTCTGGTCGAACATCGTGAACTGCTGCTGCATGCCCAGGACAAACTGATCCTGGTATTCGGCCTTGAGGTTGGCCGCTGCTGCCGCCTTCGGATTGACCAGGCTGCCGTTTTCGTTGTTGACGACATATTCGTTGCCATTGGGACCGACACAACCACCACCACCGCAGGCCCCCAGCGCTGCCGGCGCCACACCCTGCGGTGTGCCGTCGGCGTTGACACCGGTGTAGCTGAAATAGGTGAGCGTATACAGCGGAGTGCTGGCTTCGCGCAGCGCCACCGAGGCAGGCATCGCTAGGTAGTAGCGGCCAGCGTTGCCGAACACCTTCATGCTGGAGTCACCGAACACATCCCAGCTGAAGCCCAGACGCGGCGCCCACTGCGGCTTGGTCAGGCGCAGATAGGCTTCGCCCGCCGGGTTGTAGTTGGTGAACTGGTCATCGCGCAAGCCGACATTCAACAGCAGGTTGGGCGTCACCTGCCAGTTGTCCTCGATGTACTCGGCACGCTGCTTGACTACTACCGACGTGGTGAGGGTGCTGAACCGGTACTGGGCCACATAGCCCGGACCGTACGACCAGGCATAGCCGTTGCTGGTCTGGTAACCCGGACCGGTCATCTCCGCGCCATCCATGCGGTCCACGCTGTTGTCGTTGTCGATACCGAACTGGAGGTCGTGGTTGCCCAGCTTCCAGTCGAGATCGAGGCGCAGGTTGCGCACTCCCGACGTATGGTTCGGGTTGTTGACGGTGGTGTAGATGTTGCTGTTGGTGCAGCCGTGACTGCACGGCGCGCCAATCTGCTGCGACGCCGCGATGATGTTGGGCAGGTCGGCGTCGTAGTCCGGACCGAACGTCGTGTAGTACTTGCCGCTCATCTTGCCGTACAGCAAGTTCAGCGTCAGGTCGTCGGTGATGTACGAGGTGTACTTGCCGATCCAGATGTCGAAGGTGTTCTTCTGTTCCAGGCCGTAGTTCGAGAAAGCGCCCTTCGTGTACTGGTTGTTGTCGTAGCTGTAATCGGAGTAGGTGGCCGGATTACGGGTCCACCCGTTGTAGATGTTCGTCAGCGACAGGATGTTGCTGTCGTTGATGTTCCAGTCCAGCTTGGCGTAGTACTTGGGCTGGCTCTGACGCTGGCTGTAGACCTTTCCGGCCGTGACGTTGTCCGCCTCGTTGTTGTACTGCGTCTTGTCGGATTCGGCCGACAGGAAGAAGAACAGCTTGTCCTGGATCAGCGGGCCGCTGACGTACGCGTCGTAGACGGTATTCCACGTGTTGGTACCCGCCGCCTTGTTCGGCTGGTACATCTGGCCGAAGGCTTCGTTCGCCTGGTAGTTGGCACCGGCATTCGCCGAGGTGAATCTCGGGTTGCTGTAATACCAGTTGTTGTAGCCGTCCTGCGCGAACGCCGGCGCCCACAGGACCTGGCCACCGAAGTGCCAGTCGTTGGTGCCGCTCTTGCCGATCTGGCTGATCACGCCGCCGGCCGAACGGCCGTACTTGGCGTCGTAGCCGCT
>NZ_JACYXL010000006.1 GCF_014842995.1 Rhodanobacter sp. 7MK24 | reverse complement strand
CCTGTGCACACTGTCAAAGATCTTGTCACCGCGGAGCTTTCCGCTACAGGACATTTCGTCCCGGTGAGCCGCCTACTATACATCGTCTTTTCGGTCCGTCAACACCTTCGTCGAAGTCTCTTCAGCGCGGGTGGTGGGGCGAACCCTTCGAAGCAAGGCAGTTCGTCGAAGGGGCGAGAATCATAGCGCCGCGCTGCACGGCTGTGAAGGGGTTGCGAAAAAATTCTTAGGCAGATGCGCTGCTTCATCGACATACACTTCGCAGACACGTCATCTAAGCAAACACGCACATCATGCTGAAGCCGCTGACCGTTGCATCTCTGCTCGCACTGGCCTGCAGCGCCTGCGTGGCATCGCATGAAACAGGCCCTGTCGCCGTAACCCTGCACGGGCAGCAATTCACAGCCGAACTGGCTACTGATGAAGCGGCTCGCGAGCATGGCTTGATGATGCGCACGGCGCTGGCTGCGAATCACGGCATGCTGTTCGTGTTTCCCGACACGGCACCACGCGGATTCTGGATGAAGAACACGCTGATCCCGCTCGACATCCTGTACTTCGATGCCGAGCGCAAACTCGTGTCTGCGCAATTGGACGTGCCGCCGTGCAAGGTCGATCCTTGCCCGATCTATCCCAGCACGGGGCCAGCGCGTTACGTGCTGGAGCTATCGGCAGGTACGGTCAAACGGCTAGGCGTGCGCGATGGCGACATGCTGGCGATCAGAGGCGACGTGGGCCCAGTGGACTGAACGACGACAAGACCGACGCGATAAGGGGTCAAGGCATCCATACGAAGTGCGTCGAGCATGTCCCACTCGTCTTCAAACGGAATGAACTGCTGCATGATGGTGCTTCCGGCAAAACGCGCATGGCATGCGCGTGGAAGCATCTCAGCGGATCGGCGGGCCCGTTCGCAGGCGGGAAGATGGCGAAATCGGGCCGCCTGCTGACGGGAATCGGCGATCAGTCGACCTCGATCATCTCGAAGTCGCTCTTGGTGGCGCCGCAATCCGGGCAAGTCCAGGTCTCGGGCACGTCTTCCCAGCGCGTGCCGGGTTCGATGCCTTCTTCCGGCACGCCCAGCACCTCATCGTAGATGTAGCCGCAAACCACACACATCCACTTGCGTTGACCGGGAACCTGGCTTGCACTGTCGCTCATCATCGGGCTTCTTTGTTCGAGGGTGAATGGTGCATTCTCGCAACTCGCCTGCCGTTGCGGAAGCTGCGCAATGATTACAACCCGATTCCCGAACCATGGCCTGTATGCAATCACCGACGGGCCCCGCACCGACCTGCTCGATGTAGCGTCACAGGCACTGGCCGGTGGTGCACGCGTGCTGCAATACCGTGACAAGACCACGGATACCACACGGCGCCATGCCGAAGCCGTCGCGCTCAAGCAGCTGTGCGACGTGCATGCAGTACCGCTCATCATCAATGATGACGTCGTGCTCGCCGCTGCGACAGGCGCCGCCGGTGTGCACCTTGGTCGTGACGACGGCGATGTTGCGGCTGCGCGTGCCGTGCTTGGCGACCATTCGATCATCGGCGTGTCGTGCTACGACTCGTTCGAGCTCGCCCGTGCCGCCGCTGCGGCCGGCGCCGATTACGTGGCTTTCGGCGCATTCTTTCCCTCGCCCACCAAGCCCCATGCGGTGCGCGCATCGCCAGCGCTGCTGCGGCAGAGCGCCACGCTGGGCGTGCCGCGGGTGGCGATTGGCGGCATCACGCCGGACAATGCGTCTTCGCTGGTCGACGCGGGCGCGGATTTCCTCGCCGTGATTTCGGCGGTTTTCGCCATGCCCGACGTGTGCGCTGCCGCGCAGCGCTTCGCCCACCTCTATCCACCCGATTGATCGAGAACTCCCCGATGAGCACCAACCACGAATTGTTCCAGCGCGCCCTGCAACGCCTTCCCGGCGGCGTGAACTCGCCGGTGCGCGCATTCAAGTCCGTGGGCGGCGAACCGTTCTTCACCGCGCGCGCCGATGGCGCGTACCTGTGGGACGTGGAGGGCACGCGCTATATCGATTATGTGGGCTCATGGGGCCCGATGGTCGTGGGTCACAACCATCCTGCGGTACGCGAAGCAGTGGAGCGCGCGGTGAAGGACGGTCTCTCCTTCGGCACGCCCTGCCCGGCCGAAGTGACCATGGCCGAGACCATCACGAAGCTGGTTCCGTCGGTGGAAATGGTGCGCATGGTGAACTCCGGCACCGAGGCCACCATGTCGGCGATCCGTCTCGCCCGCGGCGCCACCGGCCGCGCGAAGATCGTGAAGTTCGAAGGCTGCTACCACGGCCACGGCGACAGCTTCCTGGTGAAGGCCGGCTCCGGCGCGCTCACCTTCGGCGTGCCCAACTCGCCCGGCGTACCCAAGGCCAGCGCCGACCTCACGCTCACCCTGCCGTACAACGACCTGGCCGCGGCGCAGGCCCTGTTCGCCGAACAGGGCGACGACATCGCCGGCCTCATCATCGAGCCCGTCGCCGGCAACATGAACTGCATCCCGCCGGTGGACGGCTACCTGCAGGGCCTGCGCGAACTGTGCACGCGGCACGGCGCGCTGCTGATATTCGACGAAGTGATGACCGGCTTCCGCGTGGCGCTGGGCGGCGCGCAGGCGCTGTATGGCGTGACGCCCGACCTCACTACCTTCGGCAAGATCATCGGCGGCGGCATGCCGGTGGGCGCCTATGGCGGTCGCCACGACCTGATGGAACAAATCGCGCCCAGCGGTCCGATCTACCAGGCCGGCACGCTAAGCGGCAATCCGGTGGCGATGGCGGCGGGCCTGGCGATGCTGGAGCTGATCCAGGCGGCCGGCTTCTATGACACGCTCGCTGCACGGACACGCCTGCTGTGTGATGGCTTCCAGTCGGTGGCCGACGAAGCGGGCGTGCCATTCAGCACCAACCGCGTGGGCGGCATGTTCGGTCTGTTCTTCAGCGCTGCGCAGGTGAGCAGCTACGCGCAGGCCACCACGGCCGACACCGCGCTGTTCAACCGTTTCTTCCATGGCGTGCTGAAGCGCGGCATATACCTCGCGCCCAGCGCATTCGAAGCGGGCTTCCTCTCCAGCGCGCATTCGGACCAGGACATCGCCGACACCTTGCAGGCCGCGCGCGAGGCGCTGGCCGAGGCGAAAGGCTGAAGCGGGCACCGCCCACGCACAAGCGGCGCGCCAGACCTCACCAACTGCCGGTGTTGGGCATCGACGCCCAAGGCTCCTGCGGCGGCAGATGGCCATCCTGCAACAGTTCGATGGAAATCAGATCGGGCGAACGCACGAAAGCCATGTGGCCGTCGCGCGGCGGGCGATGGATGATGCACCCCATCGCCTGCAGGCGTTCACAGGTAGCGTAGATGTCTTCCACGCGGAAGGCCAGGTGGCCGAAGTTGCGCGCGCTGCCGTAGTCCTCGGTGGAACCCCAGTTGTAGGTGAGCTCGATCTCGGCCTCGGGGCTGTCCGGTGCGGCGAGGAACACCAGGGTGTACTTGCCCTCGGGCACATCCTTGCGGTGAGCCTCCTTGAGGCCAAGTCCTTCGCAATAGAAACGCAGCGAAGCGTCGAGGTCGCGCACGCGCACCATGGTGTGCAGGTATTTCATGATTTTCGGCCGATTGTCGCCGGAGGGAGGTCTCGATCATACCAATCGACATCCGCTAAACCGCGGATGCCTTACCGCAAGGCCTGTGCCCATACGCCAAGCACTTCCACCAGCGCCGGCTTCGCACATCTCCGGAATTGAGCCGAAGCAAGCCATCAGGTGTGCGGCGTGGTTGTACGGGCAGTCGGATGAACACCTACTGGACCTCCGTACACCCGCTGGATTGCCACAGATTGAGGCCCACCAGCTCGAACTCTTCCCGCAACGCCCGCGCCACACGCTGCGCCCTGCGCAACGCTGCCGCCATATCTTCCGCAGTCAACGTGTAGAGATCAGGTACATGGCGACGCGGCAACACCAGCACCTGCCCCGGCACTGCACGTCTTAGCTTGGCTTGGCGCAGATCCATGAAGGCCAGGATGTCGCCGTTTTCAGCAACGATACTGGCCGCCATTTGTCTGCCGCCATCCCTCAGAGCGGAAAAGGCATCCTGCTCATGCTGCCGCGAACGCGGCGAGCGCGGCATGCAACCGCCTAAGGCCTTCCGCCATTTCTTCGTCATTGATCGTCAGCGGCGGCACGAAGCGCAGCACGTCCGGACCCGCCTGAAGCACCAGCAGGCCGTAGGCGGCCGCGTGATCCAGGATCACGCCGGCCTTGCCCTTGTGCGCCCCCGCCAGCACCGCTCCGATCATCAGGCCGCGACCGCGTACTTCGTCGAACAAGTGCAGCTCGCGGTTGATGTTCTCCAACCCGGCCCGCAGCGCATCCGCCTGCCGCGCCACGTTGGCCAGCACGTCCGCTGATCCCAGCTTGCGCAACGCCACGCGAGCCACAGCGGCCGCCATCGGGTTGCCGCCGAAGGTGGTGCCGTGCGCACCGTACTGCATCACTTCAGCCACCTTCGCGCCCGCCAGCATCGCGCCGATCGGGAAGCCGCAACCCAGCGCCTTTGCCAGGGTCACGATATCCGGCTGCACATGGTCGTGCGCGTGCGCGAACAGCGCGCCAGTGCGCCCCATGCCGCACTGGATCTCGTCCAGCACCAGCAGCGCGCCATGCTCATCGCACAGCTCGCGCACGCACTTGAGGAAGCCCGGCGCGGCCGGCACCACGCCACCCTCGCCCTGCACCGGCTCCAACATCACCGCAGCCACGTCACCGGCAACAAAGGCGGCCTTCAATGCAACAACGTCATTGAAATCGAGGTAGCGGAAGCCGGCCGGCAGCGGCTCGTAGCCTTCCTGGTATTTCGGCTGCGCGGTGGCAGTGACCGTAGCAAGCGTGCGGCCGTGGAACGAGCCCTTGAAGGTGACGATCACGCGCCGCTCCGGTGCGCGCCCCTGCGCTGCCGCCCATTTGCGCACCAGCTTGATCGACGCCTCGTTCGCCTCGGCGCCGGAATTGCACAGGAACACGCGCTCGGCGAAGCCGCTCGCCTGCACCAGTTCCTCCGCAAGGCGCAGCGGCGGCTCGGTCCAGAACACGTTGCTGGCATGCCAGAGCTTGCCGGCCTGCGCGGTGAGCGCGGCAAGCAGGTCGGGATCGCCATGGCCCAGCGCGTTCACCGCAATACCGGCGCCGAAATCGACGAAATCGCGCCCTTCGGTATCCCACACCCGCGCCCCTTTGCCGTGGTCGAGCACCACGTCGCGCGGCTTGTACACCGGCAGCCAGTAACGCTTGCCGAGGTCGATCAGGGATGGGGACGAATCATGTTGCTGCATGGGGCACTCCGGATTGCGCCTGGCCATGTGCCCATGCTCATCCGGAGCGTCGCAAAACGCCCGCGATCGCAGGGGCGGCCTGGTAATGCGCGTCAGGCCGCCATTATCCACGCGCGGTCGCCGAATCAGAAGTCGAACCCGACGCAAAGCCACGACCGGACGCCATCGCGTCACGCGCGCGTGCCTGTCCGCGCCGCGCTAGGGCGCGCGCAGTTCCAACTGATATTTCTTGCACAGGCGATACATGGTGACCCGGGATACCTGCAGGCGCCGCGCGCACTCGCTGATGTTGAACCGGCACTCGCGCAGGCAGGCAGCGATGACCTCGCGCTCGGCCGATGCACGGAAGACGCCAAGACTGGTGACCGCCGGGAGGTCGCGCTCCTCCGTATCGCCCGGCAACGCCAGGTCGGTGGCGCTGATGAGCGGACCTTCCGCCATCACCGCGGCGCGCTGTACCCGATTCCGCAGCTCGCGCACGTTGCCAGGCCAGGGGTATCGATGCATCGCACGCAATGCCACGCTTTCGAAGCCGCTGGCGGCGCAGACCTGCCGCGCACGGAAGCGCTCGAGAAAACGATGCGCCAGCAAATCCACATCGTCACCGCGCTCGCGTAGTGGCGGTATCTGCAGTCGCAGGACGTTGAGCCGGTAGTAGAGGTCCTCGCGGAAGCGCCCGGCCGCCACGGCATGCTCCAGGTCCAGGTGGGTGGCGGCCATCACGCGTACGTCGACCTCGACCGATCGGCTGTTGCCCACGCGTTGCAGCACGCCCTCCTGCAGGAAGCGCAGCAGGTTGATCTGCGCGTCCAGCGGCAGATCACCGACTTCGTCCAGCAGAATGGTGCCGCCAGCGGCACTCTCGATGTGCCCGATCCGCCGCGCGGTGGCGCCGGTGAATGCGCCGCGCTCGTGGCCGAACAGTTCGGACTGCACCAGGTTGGGCGGCAACGCACCGCAATTGATCGCCACGAACGGCTGCATGGCGCGGATCGAAAGCCGGTGCAACACGCGTGCGGCCACTTCCTTGCCGACGCCGGTTTCGCCCGTGATCAGCACAGGCAGATCGATCGGCGCGTATTTGCGCAGGCTAGCCACCACCGCCGCCACCGACGCGCTGCGCCCCACCAGTTCAGGCAGGTCGGTTGCCACCTCGGCTCCACGCGACGCAATGCCGGCCGCCTGTTCCAACGCAACGAGCAGGCGCGGCAGATCCAGCGGCGCGCTGAAGAAATCCCGGCACCCCTGCAGGATGCGCTTGACCTGCGGACGTCGTGCCGGCATGTCGAGCGGGATCAGGGCAATCCACGGCACCGAGGGGCAATCCGTCATCAGCTGCTGCATCGCCTGCAACAGTTGGGCATCACCCTGGCGCAGATCCGCCAGCGCCACCATGCCGCCGCCTTCGCGCACCTTGACGCAGACGTCGCCGCCGGCGACCCGGACATTCCATCCGGCTTCAGTCAGGCCGCTGCACTCCTGGGCTTCCGGTTGCCCGAACCAGATCACGCACCCCAAACGCCTCGAGCCCGTGGCGTCCATTGTCCCCACTCCCCGGATTCCGATCGCCACGTGCCGCCTCCCCCTGGCGACACGCGTGTGGCGGCTCCATGCCTGATTGTCATTCGGCGCGAATTGTAGACCCGCGATGAAGTCAGTGGCGTAACAACGGCCACGAAGCGACGCTTCCGGCGTCAGGCACGGGGCTTGCTTGATGAGTGCTGCCAGAAGACGGCTTTCCCCAACGTTACCGGGCGGATTCAGGCCTTCTGGAATCGCGGCAGGATGTCGCGCAATTCGGCCAGGCGTTGCAACGGATCGGTCATTTCCAGCAGGCGTTGACGTTCGTCACCGCCCAGCGGCAACAGTTCGGCCAGCCGGAAACCCAGCCAGCGCGCGTCGTCGTAGCAGGTGCGCGGCGCACTTCGCCATTGCGGAGCCATCGCTTCGACCAGGCGTTCGGCAATCGTCTGCAGTAACGCGAGCTCTACCGGCACCGATGCGGGCGCCTCCTCCGGCCACCACTCCACTTCGCCGCGCAACTGGCCGTCCGAACGTATCCGCGTGCCCCTCACCCGGAAGCGCCGGCCGCCCTCGGCCACGATGCCGAGCAGGCCATCGGCGCCGTAGTGGAAATCCACGATATGCGCCAGCGTGCCCACGGCTGCCGGCAAGGCCGGTTCGCCCGTCTCGCGTCCGGCGAGGATCAGGCAGACGCCGAAACCGCTGCCATCGCGCGAGCATTCACGCACCAGGTCCAGATAGCGCGGCTCGAAGACGCGCAGTTCCAGCCGCCCGCCCGGATACAGCACGGTGGATAGCGGGAACAACGGCAAATCGGCGCTGGAGAACCGGCCAGCCATGTCTGGTGCGTGAACTCAACCCAGGAAAAGATCGGGCAACAACGGCTGCCCCGGCCGCACTGCGTAACGGTCGAAATCGCTCAGGCCAGTTTCACGCAGCACGTCTTCGTCGATGGCGAACCGGCCCGTGTATCCGCGTGCGGGACGGGTGAGGATGGCATGTGCCGCATCGGCCACGATCTCCGGCGTACGGCAATGCTCGGGCTTCACGCCTTCGATCATCGCAATGGCGGCGGTGGCGATCACCGTGCGCGGCCACAAGGCGTTCACCGCGATGCCCCGCGGCGCCAGTTCCGCACTCATGCCCAGTACGCACAGGCTCATCCCCATCTTGGCAATCGTGTAAGCAGTGTGCGGAGCGAACCATTTCTGGTCGAGCGTAGGCGGCGGCGCCAGCATCAGCACATGCGGATTGATCGCCTTCTTCAGGTACGGCAGGCAGGCCTGCGTGACCAGGAAGGTACCGCGCGTGTTGACCTGGTGCATCAGATCGAAGCGTTTCATCGGCGTGCCTTCCACGCCAGCCAGCCAGATCGCGCTGGCGTTGTTCACCACGATGTCGATGCCACCGAAACGATCGGCCGCCTGGGCCGCCGCGGCGTGCACCTCGGCCTCCTCGCGAATGTCGCACCTGATCGCCAGCGCCTGACCGCCTGCTTCTTCGATCGCTGCCGCCGCGGTGTGGATGGTGCCGGGCAACTTGGGATTCGGCACGCCGCTCTTTGCGGCGATCACGACATTGGCTCCGTCACGCGCGGCGCGCAGCGCAATCGCCAAGCCGATGCCACGCGAGGCGCCGGTGATGAACAGGGTTTTGCCGGAGAGGTTGCTCATGGCGGAATCGGCCTGATTGGAATTCCGGCAGGATATCGCGTCCGGCACCGCATCCCACTGGACGGGCCCACCGCGCAACGGCACATTAGCCGCCACGCCAACGGGGAGTTTGCGCAAGGATGTCCACCCTCATCACGACACCGCCTTTCGCCGACACGCGGACCGAATCCGTACTGCGCGTGAGCGGCCTGCGCAAATCCTTCAAACAGCGCGAAGTGTTGCGCGGCATCGACTGGGAAGTGCCCTGCGGACGCGTGATCGGCCTGCTCGGCCGGAACGGCGCGGGCAAGACTACCCTGCTGCGTTGCCTGCTCGGCCTCTCGCCCATCGACGCCGGAACGGTGGAACTGTTCGGCGAGTTGATGACCGAGCCCGGCGGCGAGCGCATGCACCGCATCGGTTTCGTGCCGCAGACCTTCGACCTGTTCCCATGGATGAAGGTGCGCGCCTACCTCGACTTCACCGCGGCGTTCTACGCGCGCTGGAACCATGCGTTGGCCGAGCGCCTGCTCGGCGACTGGCAACTCGACCCGAAGCAGAAGATCGGCGAACTCTCGCAGGGCCAGCGGCAGAAGCTGGCCATCGTGCGCGCCATCGCGCCCGAACCCGACCTGCTGGTGCTGGACGAACCGGTGGCCAGCCTCGACCCGCAGGCACGCCGTGCCTTCATGGCCGAGCTGCTGGAGCTGATGAAGGCGCCAGGCAAGACAGTGATCTTCTCCACCCACATCACCGCCGACCTCGAACGCGCCGACGCCGACATCACCCTGCTGCGCGACGGCGCGATCCAGTTCACCCGTCCGCTGGCGGAGCTGCGCGAACACCTGCGTCGCGCGGTGCTCGTGCGCGACGGCGGCTGGTCCCACGCACCGGTAGTCGCCGGCCTGCTGAAGGCTTCGCTCAAGGGCGACGAAGCGCAGTTGCTGGTGGAGGATGCAAACACTGAAAGCCTGCAAGCATTGGCCACGCGCGAAGGCGCCACGCTGCGCATCGAGATGCCCACCCTGGAAGACCTTTTCGTGGAGCTGGCATGAGGGCGGTGTGGCAGCTGTGGCTACAGCCGTGCCGGCAACTGCTGGTCGGTGCACTGCTGCTGCAGCTGGTGTGGCTGGTCGCCGCGATCCTGCTTGGCTGCGTTCCCGCAGTCGGTGCGGGCATTGCCGGCGTGGCCGCCACGCTGCTCGGCTTCGGCACCTGGTTCTGGTTCACCATGCTGGGCATGTGCCTGCGCGGGCTATGCCGGCCGGAGAGTTTTCTGTTGCCGGACTTCCGCCGGCGGCTTGCCTTGATGGGCGGCTTGCAAGTCGCGCAGTGGGCGCTCCTGCCCATGGTGGCCGCGCTGATGATGGGCCTGCCGCATGCGTTGCTGGGCGGCGCATGCATCCTGCTGCTGGCATCCATCGGGCTGGCCGCCAGCTCGGCGCGCTACGTCAACCTGCTGGTCTGGGTCCTGTTCGTGCTGGCCGGCTGGCAACCGGGGCTGGCTGGCCAGATCGCCAAGGCGATGATCGCTTCGCCCTGGACCGCGCCGCTGGCGTTGTTGCTGGCGACGCTGATCACACGCCTCAGCCTGCGCTCGATGCTGCGCATCGACGACCAGGAGCCCGGTGCCTCGCCGCTGGAGAACGTCCAGCTCGGCCGTTCGCGCGCGCGCGCGCTCGACGGCACGCCAGTCCGCCGCGGCAAGCTGGCCAAGCGCATCGGCGCGATCTTCGACAACACCTCGCAACGTGCGATGGAACAGGCGCTGGCGCGCTATCGCGCGAAGCCCACGTGGCGGCTGCGCATGGTGCTGGTGCGCCGACTGCTGCTGCCGCACGACAATCCGCAGGCGATCGCGCTGCGCCTGGTGCTGGTGGCAGCCATCGTAGCGTTCTACGTGCTGGCGGTGATGCATCGCCAGCATTTCAATGCGGTGGTGGTGGGCGCCTACGCGATCCTGCTGGGCCTGTCGCGCTTCCCGCAGCTCGGCCGCGGCATGCGGCAGATGCGACCGAATCTCGCCGACCTCTACCTCACGCTGGCGCCGCCGACCCGCGCCGACTATCAGCAGACGCTGATCGACGCGCTAGTGGTGCTGGTGCCGATCACCGCGCTCAGCACCATGGCCTATACCGGCCTGGGCATCGTGCTCACCCATGCCGCGGAACCGGTGCGCATGCTGGTCACCGCAGCCATCGTGAGCGTCGGTACCAGCCTTACCGCGCTCGCGGTGCACCTGATCGGCCCTGAGGGCAACCTGGGGCGCGGCGTGGTCGACCTGGTCGTGACGTTGGGCGGAATGGCGGTGTACTGGGGCGGTTACTGGTTGCTGGGCGCACTGGGCCTGCCCTTCGGCAGTACTGCGCTGCTGCTGGTCACCCTGGGTTTCGGGCTCGGCGTCTGGACGTCCGCACGGCGGGAATATCTCCGCCGGCCGCCAAGCTTCGATGCACCGCTGGCCTGATCAGCCGCGCTCAAACAGCTCAACGAAACGCCGCGGCGCGCCTTCGAAGCCGCCGTTGGACATGAACACCACGTGGTCGCCCGGCTGCGTCTTCGCACGCAAGGCCGCCAGCAGCGCATCCACGCTGGGCGCAGTATTGCCGCGACCTTGCAACGCATCGGTGACGCGCTGTGCATCCCACGCCAACTCGGGCCGGTGCAGGAACACCACGCCATCGGCATCGGCCAGCGAAGGCGCCAGCGCCTCGGCGTGTGCGCCGAGGCGCATCGAGTTCGAACGCGGCTCCAGCGCCACCAGGATGCGCGCCTTGCCCACGCTGGCGCGCAGGCCCGCCAGCGTGGTGGCAATGGCGGTGGGGTGATGTGCGAAATCGTCGTATACGCGCACGCCGCCCACTTCGCCCACCAGCTCCATGCGCCGCTTCACGCTGTCGAAGCTGGCGAAGGCAGGCAGCAAGGCGCGCGGATCCGCGCCCGCCGCCGTTGCCGCCGCGAGTGCGGCCAACGCGTTCATCACGCTGTGGTTGCCCAGCAACGACCAACGCACATTGCCCAGCAGTTCGTCCTTGCGCATCACGCGGAACACGCTGCCGTCGGCCTCGATCAGCTCGGCCCGCCAGTCGCCTTGTCCGATGCCGAAGGTTTCCACCGGCGTCCAGCAGCCCATCGCCAACACCTCGGCAAGACGCTCGTCGTGCGCGTTGACGAGCAGCCGGCCATTGCCCGGCACCGTGCGCACCAGATGGTGGAACTGGCGCTGGATGGCCGCCACGTCGGGGAAGATGTCCGCGTGGTCGTATTCGAGATTGTTGAGGATGGCGATGCGCGGCCGGTAGTGCACGAACTTCGAGCGCTTGTCGAAGAACGCAGTGTCGTATTCGTCCGCCTCGATCACGAAAGGCGCCTGCCGGCTGCCCAGCCGCGCGGAGACACCGAAGTTGCCCGGCACGCCGCCGATCAAAAAGCCCGGTGCCATGCCTGCGCTTTCCAGCAGGTGTGCGAGCAGGCTGGTGGTGGTGGTCTTGCCGTGGGTGCCGGCCACGGCCAGCACCTCGCGCCCCGCCAGCACCGTCTCGCCCAGCCATTGCGGGCCGGAGACGTAGCGCAGCTGCGCGTCGAGCATGTATTCGACCGCCGGATTGCCCCGCGTCATCGCATTGCCCACCACCACCTCATCGGGCGCGGGTTGCAGATGTCCGGCCGCATAACCGTCCATCAGGCGGATACCCAGTGCTTCGAGCTGGGTGCTCATCGGCGGGTAGACGTTGGCGTCGGAACCTTCGACCGTTAGGCCAAGCTCGCGCGCCAGCGCGGCCACGCCGCCCATGAAAGTGCCGCAGATGCCGAGGATGTGCAGTTTCATGTCGTCCAATCAATACGTTTCGCGTGCGGGGAATTGCCAGCCCGTCAACGCAAGGAAGGCCAGCCCCAGCGCACGTGTGGAGCCATTTTTGGGGGATAACCGATCAATGACATGATAGCGATCGCCATCGCGCAGCTCGATGATCCACTGCGCACCATCGAAGCCCAAAGCATCGACATGCGCCGGCAGCGACCAGGCTTGCGCCGCATCGATTTGTTGCTGGATGCCTTCAATCTGCCTGGCGTCGAGTGCGACCCGCGCTGTTCGCAAAACCGCACCAGGCTGATAGCCGCCGGCACCGTTCAACTCGACGGCATGCAGCATCCAGCCGCCTGCATCCCGCACGATGCTGACACTGATGGGATGGTGAAACGTCCTGAGCCAGACAAAACGGTACCCCACGCCGAACCTGCCGCAGGACCACGAATCCAGGCCCAACGCAGCAAACTGACTTGCATACCATTTGCGCTTGAAACTGTCGTCGTGCCGCAGATGAACAGTCGCCGCGGCACCACTCCGTTCCTGCGTCTTCGCCGAACCGGCAGGCGTGCTGGAATCAGGATTCACAAAGGTATTGGCAGCGAAGTAATAGTCCGCCGCAGATGGTGCAGGACATGCACGCATGCTCTGCGCCCATCCGAGCGCAGGGGCTACGAGCAGCCAGAAACCGACATACACGCGCCGCAGGCGCATCGGACTCAGCCGCCGTTTTGCGAAACAGCGGTGGCCGCCTCTTCGACCCTCAGCGCGCGCTTCACGCGTGCCGTGACCTCGTCCAGCTCGCCCACGCCATCGACCACCTGCAGCTTGCCGCGCTGAGCATAGAAGTCGGCCACCGGCGCGGTCTGCTCGGCGTAGACCTTGAGGCGGTCGCGCACCACGGCGGGATCGTCGTCCTTACGGTGCTCGGCGGCGTAGCGGATCTCGCAACGGGCGATGATCGCCTCGTTCGGCACTTCTAGCTTCACCACGGCGTCTAGCGGCTGCCGGATGCGGGTCAACAGGTGGTCGAGCGCATCGGCCTGCGCGAGGTTGCGCGGGTAGCCGTCGAGTATGAAGCCGTTCTTCGCATCGTGCTGGGCCAGGCGCTCCTCCAGCATGGCGAGCAGGATATCGTCGGAGACGAGTTTGCCGGCATCCATCACGGCCTTGGCCTTGAGGCCGATGGGCGTGCCCGCGGCCACGGCCGCGCGCAACATATCGCCGGTGGAGATGTGCGGCACGGCCAAGTCCGTCTTCAGCCGGGCGGCCTGGGTACCCTTGCCCGAGCCGGGCGCGCCGAGTAGCACGAGTCGCATATCGCTCCACAATGACGGCAAGCGGCCGCCGATTCGTCTGGAAATGAGTTCCACGTTAGCGTTTGCGGCCCGTTATAGTCAAACAAAATAGTCAAACAAACCGCGACACACGGCGCTTCGCGCCCATCACCGGAGACTCGCCATGCCGATCCGTCGCCCCGTCCAAGGCAAACTGCTCTATGCCCAGTCCGGCGGCGTGACCGCCGTCATCAATGCCACGGCTGCCGGCGTGATCGAGGCAGCCCGGGCCAGGGGCGTAAAAGCCTACGCTGCGCGCAACGGCATCCTGGGCGCGTTGCGCGAAGACCTGATCGACACTGGCAAGGAATCGAAGGCCGCCATCGCGGCGTTGCGCCACACGCCGGGCGGCGCGTTCGGCAGCTGCCGCTACAAGCTGAAATCGCTGGAGGCCAATCGCGCCGAGTACGAGCGCCTGATCGAGGTGTTCCGCGCGCACAACATCCGCTGGTTCCTCTACAACGGCGGCAACGATTCCGCCGACACCGCGCTCAAGCTCTCGCAGATCGGCAAGGCCATGGGCTACGACCTGCGTTGCATCGGCGTGCCCAAGACGGTGGACAACGACCTCGCCGTCACCGACTGCTGCCCCGGCTTCGGCTCGGTGGCGAAGTACACGGCAATCTCCACGCTGGAAGCCAGCCTCGACGTGGCCTCGATGGCCGAGACCTCGACCAAGGTGTTCATCCTCGAAGTGATGGGCCGCCACGCCGGCTGGATCGCCGCCGCCGCCGGCCTCGCCGGCAACGGCCCGGACGAGGCGCCGCACATCATCCTGTTCCCCGAGAACGTGTTCGACGAGGCCGCCTTCCTCGCCAAGGTGAAGGCCACGGTGGAACGCGTGGGCTGGTGCACCGTGGTCGCCTCCGAAGGCATCCGCAACGCGGCGGGCCAATTCCTCGCCGACGCCGGCACGCATGACGCCTTCGGCCACGTGCAGCTCGGCGGCGTGGCGCCCACGCTGGCCGCGCTGGTGAAGCAGAAGCTCGGCTACAAGTATCACTGGGCCCTCCCTGACTACCTGCAGCGCTCCGCGCGCCATGCCGCATCGAAGGTGGATGCCGAGCAGGCCTATGCCGTGGGCAAGGCTGCGGTGGACTGCGCGCTGGCCGGCATGAACGCCGTGATGCCGGTGATCGTGCGCACCAGCGACGCGCCCTACCGCTGGAAGGTCGAACCCGCGCCGCTGGCGAAGATCGCCAATCGCGAAAAGAAGATGCCGAAGGGTTTCATCGCCCGTGACGGCTTCGGCATCACCGCCGCCGCACGCCGTTACCTTGCCCCGTTGATCCAGGGCGAAGCAGTACCGCCCTATGGCACGGACGGTCTGCCGCGCTACGTAACCCTGAAAAACGCCGCGGTCGAACGCAAATTGCCCGCATGGCGTCCCTGACCCGCTGCCGCTCGACCGCATGATGCACGCACCGATCGGCCACCACGGCCGGTCGCGCACACCAGGGGAAACACATGAGGAGTCGTCTGCGCGCGACGCCGGCCGCGTTGCTGATCGTGGCTTGCGCGACCGCCACGCCTGCATGCGCATGGGCAGTGGCGCCAAAGTTCGCTCCCAAGGTTGATGCACGCAGCTACATCGACGTGTGGCGCCTTCGCCACGACGTCGCCGTCGTGGAAGCGAGCTATGTGGACGACGGCCGGCAGGCGGAAGCACAGGCCTGCAAGCGCGACGACGCTACCGACGGGCAACGCGCCGAAGATGCCTGCATTGCCGCCCTGCGTCGCCGCAGCGCGGCATATCGGTCGCTGTTTGCCGCCTTCAATGCCGCATGGCTGCCGGCGATCCGCAACGCGGTCGCGCACGGCGACCCCGTGGCCGAGGTGATCCTGCGCCAGTGCGCGACAACCGGCGCACTGGATCGGCGCGGCATGGCCTCGACCTGCGACGACGATCCCGCACAACGGGCCATCGCCAACGGGCGCCTGCGCGCCATCGGTTTCGTACCCGCACTGGACATCCGGTTTCCCAATTGGCAGCGGGCACACGACAGGCACGTCACCCGGCTGGAAAACCAGCAGCGTGCACTGGATGCGATACGCCATGGCGCGCTTGGCTTCGACACGATGCATGTCATGAGCAACGGCAATACCGCCATAAATGCCGACGACCTGCAGTGGTACCGGAACTACGCGCTGGTCGAGGCCGCGCTGCAGGACGCGCCGATCGCCTTCACGGTGACGCCAGGCACATTCAACGCCGGCTGGAAGACCGCGGCATTCGCCACGCTGAAGCTCAACCGCCAGCCGCTGACGCCCGGCTTCCTTACCTGGGGGCGTCGCCTGTACTTCGCCGGCAGCGGAACGGTCTACACCGGCCCGCACTACTGGCGCTCGAGTCCAACCAGGGTGTACGTGCCCGACAGCGAATCGATGAAGAAGATCGCTGGCACCGGCACGAATTACGAGCAGTTCAAGCGTGCCCTGGCCGGCGCATCGCTGCACGAGATCACCCTCTCTGGCACTGGCGACGGACAATTCCGGCGCGAGCTCTACGACACACTGGCAACCATTTCGACATCCATTGCCGCATACCTGAAGCAGGATCCACGCTGGGCGGTATTCCTGCTGCACCGCGTTGGCCTGCACGAATGGGTACCCGCGGGCACGCGCAGCACCACGGCACGGCTCGATCGCGCATGGCTCGGCACATGGAAGCTGCAAAGCCGGACGATGGACTGGGATCAACCGCTGCAACCGGCAAACGGTTATGCCCGCATCACGCGCGACCGAACCGGCGACTTTCAAATGATCGTACGCGCGACGCCGGCCGAAGCCTTAGCGCCGTTCGGGAACGTCGACGACTGCGCGTTACGCTACAGCGGGGGCGCCACCTACTCGGTGAGCCCGCAGCCTGCCGGCCAGGAAACCACCGCACTGGGCGCCATCAACGGGCAACACGCCCGCGAGGCCCTGGCTCCGCTCGATCCCAAGCTGCGTTACAAGCAGGTGCTGATGCAATGCATCGGCGCGGAGTCGCCGTATTCGGACAACGTGCGCTTCCTGCTGCTGGCTCACGACCACCTGATCGAGATCGGCGTGGACGAAACGGAACGGTTCCCGCATATCGCCGTGCGGCAATACCTCAGAGTGCGCCGACAGGAATCGGACGCCGGTGCAGGCATCTATTGACGACAGCATCCACGTACCAAGGCCGACGCACCGACTCAGCAACGATACGGCTACTCAAAACAGGCCGTTCAACTCTGCATGCGTGGCGTTATCGGAGAAACCGTCGAAACGGCCCTCGGCCAAGCCGCGCGCAGCGCGCAGGAAACCACCCCACGCGGCGCCCGCCAGTGCGCCGCCCACGCTGATCCGGCGCACACCGAGTGTTGCGAGATCATCCTGCGTGAACGGCGCGGCGTAACCCACCAGCACGTTGACCGGCTTCGGCGCGACGGCACGCACCACCGCCTCGATCTGTTCGCGGGTACGCAGTCCGGGCGCGTACAGGCAATCCGCACCGGCTTCGGCATAGACACGCAGGCGCTTCAACGACTCGTCCAGCGGGTCGGGATGTCCGACCAGGAAGCATTCGGCGCGGCCGATCAGCATCACGTCCTGGCCGGAGGCGTCGATCGCCGCCCGCGCGGCACGCATGCGCGCCACCGCTTCCTCGAGCTCATACAACGGCTGCCCGGCGTCGCCGGTGGAATCCTCGATCGACAGACCCGCTACGCCGGTGTCGACGCAACGACGCACGTTGTCCGCCAGTTCCTTGAGGTCGCGGGCATGCCCGTCCTCGAAGTCGGCGTTTACAGGCAAGTCGGTGGCTGCCACGATCGCGCGGCAGTGCGCCAGCACCGCATCCACGTCCATCGCGTTGTCCGCGTGCGCACGCGACCACGCGAAGCCCGAACTGGTAGTCGCCAACGCCTTGAAGCCAAGCTGCTGCAAGGCCCGGGCAGAACCAGGGTCCCAGGGATTGGGAAGCATGAAGCAGCTACTTTCGTGCAGCTTGCGAAAGGCGGCACGGCGTGCCGCAAAGCTGGCGGAATTCATTTTCGCAGCCTACTACGCCTGCCGCTTCATAGGTGGATCAACCGACCTCGCACATACAATGCCACCATCGCGAACCGACTGATGCCTAAGACATCGTGTCAGCGGCATGTCGTGCCACGTGCGCATGTCGATGTCGCAACGTCACACTCCGCACGTAGGGACAATCCGACACCGCGACTTCATAGCCTTGGCGCAAACCGTCCACACGCACCGCCTCGCTGCGCGCTGCGCCGCACAACGGGTTGTACACAAGGCTCTGCCTATACTCCCCTCGACCGCCCGTTCCGGACGGCCATTACAACCATGGGGAGGCTCCGATGCTGCAGCAGTTTGGCTGGTGGATCGTGCTCGCGTGTGCGGTGGTGGCAGTTTTGTATGGCGCCTTGTCGGCACGCTGGGTTCTCGCGCGCTCGCCGGGCAATGCACGGATGCAGGAAATCGCCACGGCGATCCAGGTAGGCGCACGCGCTTACCTCAATCGCCAGTACGGCACGATTGCCCTGGTAGGCGCAGTGTTGTTCCTGCTGATCGGTTTCTTCCTTTCCTGGGCCACCGCGGGCGGGTTCCTGATTGGCGCGGTGCTGTCAGGCGCAGCCGGCTACATCGGCATGAACGTGTCGGTGCGCGCCAACGTGCGCACCGCCGAAGCGGCACGGCAAGGCCTGGGCCCGGCGATGGACGTGGCATTCCGCGGCGGCGCCATCACCGGCATGCTGGTCGTGGGCCTGGCGTTGCTGGGCGTAGCCGGTTACTGGCTGATCCTCGACCGCAGCGGCGTGGCCAGCGAAGACGCATTGCACGCTCTGGTGGGCCTGGCCTTCGGCAGCTCGCTGATCTCGATCTTCGCCCGCCTCGGCGGCGGCATCTTCACCAAGGGTGCGGACGTGGGCGCCGACCTCGTGGGCAAGGTGGAGGCCGGCATCCCCGAAGACGACCCGCGCAATCCGGCGGTGATCGCCGACAACGTGGGCGACAACGTGGGCGACTGCGCGGGCATGGCTGCCGACCTGTTCGAGACCTACGCGGTGACAGTGATCGCCACCATGCTGCTGGGCGGCCTCACGCTGACCAATGCGGGCAGCACTGCCGTGCTGTATCCGCTGCTGCTGGGTGCGGTGTCCATCATCGCCTCGATCATTGGCACGCTGTTCGTGCGCGTGAAGCCCGGCGGCTCGATCATGGGCGCGCTGTACAAGGGTGTGGCGGTGTCGGGCGTGCTGGCGGCCATCGCGTTCTACCCGATCACCATGCAGTTGATGGGCGGCTTCAGCTACGGCGCCCTGAACCTGTGGTTCTGCGCGCTGATCGGGCTGGTGCTCACCGGCGCCATCGTGTGGATCACCGAGTACTACACCGGCACCAACTACAAGCCGGTCAAGCACATCGCGCAGGCCTCCACCACCGGGCACGGCACCAACATCATCGCCGGCCTGGGCGTGTCGATGAAGGCCACCGGCCTGCCGGTAGTGGCGATCTGCATTGCCATCTGGGGCGCCTACGAGCACGGCGGCCTGTACGGCATCGCCATCGCAGCGACCTCGATGCTGTCGATGGCCGGCATGATTGTGGCGCTGGACGCCTACGGGCCGATTACCGACAACGCCGGCGGCATCGCCGAGATGGCCGACCTGCCGCCGGAGGTGCGCGGCGTCACCGACCCGCTGGACGCGGTGGGCAACACCACCAAGGCGGTGACCAAGGGCTATGCCATCGGCTCGGCAGCTCTTGCCGCACTCGTTCTGTTCGCCGACTACACGCACAACCTCGCGGTGAACCATCCGGATACGACCTACACCTTCGATCTCTCCGATCACATGGTGATCATCGGCCTGCTGATCGGCGGCCTGATCCCCTACCTGTTCGGCGCGATGGCGATGGAAGCAGTGGGTCGTGCCGCGGGCGCCGTGGTGGAGGAAGTGCGCCGCCAGTTCCGCGACATCATCGGCATCATGGACGGCACCGGCAAACCGCAGTACGACAAGGCGGTGGACATGCTCACCCGCTCGGCGATCCGGGAGATGATCGTGCCTTCACTGCTGCCGGTGGTCGTGCCTATCGTGGTGGGCCTGCTGCTGGGGCCGAAGGCGCTGGGCGGCGTGCTGATCGGCACCATCGTCACCGGCCTGTTCGTGGCGATCTCGATGACCACCGGCGGCGGCGCGTGGGACAACGCCAAGAAGTACATCGAGGATGGCCACCACGGTGGCAAGGGTTCGGAAGCGCACAAGGCCGCCGTGACCGGCGACACCGTGGGCGACCCCTACAAGGACACCGCCGGCCCCGCGGTGAACCCGTTGATCAAGATCATCAATATCGTGGCGCTGCTGATCATCCCGCTGCTGCATTGAACCACCCGGCACGACGACAGGCCCCGTTCGCGGGGCCTGTCGCATTTCGGACACCTGACTTCAGCCACAGGCATGCGCAACACCGCGCCATCACACTTTGGCAAATGCCCGTCATCCCGGCGCAGGCCGGGACCCAGTGGCGATCACGCACGTTCAGGCGATACGGCCACTGGATTCCGGCCTGCGCCGAAATGACAAGCACACCAAACGCCGACAATCGCCAAGTCTTTCGCCGCACCCCAAGGAGCTTCCATGACGTCCAAGACATCCCTCTGGCTCGCGCTTGCGCTGGGCATCACTGTGAGCGGCACGGGCACGGCCCAGGCTACCGACCAGCCCGCCGGCAGCGACGATCCCTATCTCTGGCTGGAAGCCACCCACGATGCACGTGCGATGGATTGGGTGAAGGCGCAGAACGCGATCACCGAGAAGGCCTTCGCCAGCTCCGCGGAGTTCGACCGCACCCGCAACCAGATCCTTGAAGTGCTGGATTCCAATGCGCGCATTCCCATGATCGAGCGCATGGGCGACTGGCTCTACAACTTCTGGCAGGACAAGGATCACCCGCGCGGCCTCTGGCGCCGCACCACATTGGCCGAATACCGCAAGGCCGATCCCAAGTGGGACATCGTGCTGGACGTGGATGCGCTCAACAAGACCGAAGGCAAGCGCTGGGTGTTCAAGGGCGCGCAATGCCTGAGGCCCGCGTATACGCGCTGCCTGCTCTCGTTGTCGCCCGACGGCGGCGATGCGGTGGCGGTGCGCGAGTTCGACACCACCACCAAGTCCTTCGTGAAAGGCGGCTTCGAACTGCCGATCGCCAAAACCCAGGTGGGCTGGGTCGATCAGGACCACATCTACGTCGGCACCGACTTCGGCCCCGGCTCGATGACCAAGTCCAGCTATCCTCGCATCGCCAAGGAATGGAGGCGCGGCACGCCGCTCGCGAGCGCCACCGAGGTATACGCGGGCAAGCCCGACGACCTCGCGGTGAGCGCGTACCGCGACCTCACGCCCGGCTTCGAACGCGACTTCGTGCAGGTGGCCGCCGACTTCTTCCACAGCGAAACCTTCCTGCGCAAGAACGGCAAGCTGGTGAAGCTCGACATCCCCAGCGACGCCAGCGCCGATGCGCATCGCGAATGGCTGCTGGTGACACTGCGCGCGCCGTGGACGGTGGGTGGAACCACCTATCCCAATGGCTCGCTGGTCGCCACGAAGTTCGATGACTTCATGGCCGGCAAGCGCGCCTTCACCGTGCTGTTCAAGCCCGATGCGCACACCGCACTCTCCAACTACGCATGGACGCAGCACCATCTGATTCTCGACGTACTGGACGACGTGAAAAGCCGGATGGAAGTGCTGACTCCCCCCGAAAATCCCGCAACCGCCGGCGACTGGCGGCGCGAGGCCATGCCGGGCGCGCCGGCGATGAGCACAGTGGAAGTGGTCGATACCGACCCCGATCACAGCGACGAATACTGGCTCGCCATCACCGGCTTCCTTACCCCGACTACGCTGGAACGCGGCGTGCTTGGCCAAGGCGAGGTCGAAACGATCAAGCATCAGCCTGCCTTCTTCGACGCGTCCAAGTTCAACGTGAGCCAGCACTTCGTCATCTCGAAGGACGGCACCCGCGTGCCCTATTTCGAGATCGCACCGAAGAACATGAAACTCGACGGCTCGAACCGCACCTTGCTGTACGGCTACGGCGGCTTCGAGGTCTCGCTGCAGCCGTTCTACAGCGGCAGCATCGGCCGTGCCTGGCTGGATCGCGGCGGCGTCTACGTCATCGCCAACATCCGCGGCGGCGGCGAATACGGCCCGGCGTGGCACCAGGCTGCGTTGCAGGCCAACCGGCCGAAGGCCTACCAGGACTTCGCCGCGGTGGCGGAAGACCTGGTGAAGCGCGGCGTCACCACCGCTAAGCACCTTGGCACCGAGGGCGGCAGCAACGGCGGCCTGCTTATGGGCAACATGCTCACCCAGTACCCGCAGCTGTTCGGCGCGATCGCCTGCGAGGTGCCGCTGCTCGACATGAAGCGCTACATCCACCTCGATGCCGGCGCGTCATGGATCGCCGAATACGGCAACCCGGACGATCCGAAGCAGTGGGACTTCATCAAGTCCTTCTCGCCCTACCAGAACCTGCACAAGGAGACGCACTACCCGCCGGTGCTGTTCTACACCACCACCAGCGACGACCGCGTAGGCCCGGCACAGGCGCGCAAGATGGCCGCCAAGATGGAAGGCATGGGCATCCCCAACGTGTGGTTCTACGAGAACCTCGAAGGCGGCCACGGAGCCGGCGCGGACAACAAACAGTCGGCACACATGCATGCGATGGTGTACGACTTCCTGTGGGACAAGTTGCAGTAAGCCGTCCCGTCATGGAACACGCGAGCCGCCTCTGGGGCGGCTCGCGCCGTCTTGTTCCACGGCAGCCGGTCCAAGGCGCCGGACTATTCCGTGGACACGCGCTTCGTATAAGGGCCAGCCTTGACCCATGACTCACGCTGCCTGCACAGGCTGGCGTTGTTGCAAAGCGTGGCCGCCAACGTTATCGGGTTGTCTGGGGTTCCCGTGAAAATGTAGCGAACCACCATCGCCCGGTCCGTCGATATATCGGTGAAATACCACAGTTCGCGCACGATCTTCTGGCTGTCGCGAATCGCATAGACATGGGATTGCTTGTGCGTGCTGTCATAGACCTGCGCATGGGCCCGCGCAGCCACGTCGGAGACGGCTTGCACGACAGTCGCATAGGGAATGGGCGCATCGTCCATTTGGATGGGCGCATGGCGGTACGCCGGCGTCCACGCCGGATCGCCCTTGATCATCGGCTCGTTGAACGTCACCGGTACGCGCGCATAGCCTTCGACCGCAATGCCGTTCTTCCTTTCCGGGGAAAACCGCCACTGCGTGGCCGCGGCAATGGCGGCCCTGTCCAGTCCACGTGACCCGGAACTGTAGTCGACCCTGATATCGAGCGGGTCTCCATCCTTGCCGACCAGGATGAGCAACACGACCGTCCCTTGTATGCCATAGACGGCCTCGAATCCCGGATAAACCGGGGCCACAGTCGTTATCGATTGCGGCGGCGGCGGCGCCCCCGGTGGTGGCGGTGGCGCGGGCGGCCACGACGATGGTGGCGGTGGTGGCGCAGCATTCGTGACCGGCCTTTGAACCGCCTCCCCCGAACAACCGGCAAGCAGCAAGACGCAACTGATCGCTACTGACAGCAGACGCATGGACTCTCCCCTCGAGCCGTACAGCGGTGCTGCAGTCTAAGGGCCACAAACGCCAGCGGACAATGCGCTCCCGACGGCTCATGCCACCCAAACCGGGTGAAGTAAGCTTGACCAATTCCCCCGCTCCACCCGCACCCATGAACACACGCCCCACGATCAGCCCCGAACTGCGCGAATGGATACTCGCCACCAGCCGCGCCGGACACGCCCCGCAGACCGTGGTCGAACTGATGCTGTCGCATGGCTACGATCCGCGGCACAGCCGCAGCAGCGTGGCCGAGGTGCTGAAAGTGCCGCTGGCCACCTTGCTTGCGGATACCGGGGCGCCGCTCGCGCATCGCACCAGGCATCCAGAGGCACCTCTGGCCAAGGTCGGCGACCGCGAGGTGAAGATTGCGCTGAGCATGGACAGGCCCGCGCTGCGCGTGCTCGATGGTCTGCTGACGGGCGAGGAATGCGACGAGCTGATCGCGCTGGCGCGCCCTCGCCTGGCGCGCGCGCTCACCGTGGACGAGAGCGGCGGGCAACAGGTGGATCAACGTCGCACCAGCGTGGGCATGTTCTTCAAGCTGGGCGAATTGCCGCTGGTGGCACAGCTCGAACAACGCATCGCGGAACTTCTCGACATCCCCATGAGCCATGGCGAGGGCCTGCAGATCCTGCATTACCTGCCAGGCCAGGAGTATCAGCCGCACTACGACTGGTTCGACCCAGGCCAACCCGGCTACTCCACCATCACCGCACGCGGCGGGCAGCGCATCGCCAGCGTGGTGATGTACCTCAACACGCCCGAAGCCGGTGGCGGCACCGCGTTTCCCGAAGTCGGCCTTACTGTGACCGCCCTGCGCGGCTCGGCCGTCTATTTCGCTTACGAGAGCGGTGACGCCAGCTCGCTGCATGCCGGGCTGCCGGTGCTGCGCGGAGAAAAGTGGATCGCCACCAAGTGGCTCCGCGAAAAGCCCTATTGAAGCCTGCGCGTCGCCACTTCCAATTGGCGTTCAATGACAATCGCGCGCTCGATATCCCCGACCGGTCTGCGAGCGACTCATGCCGGTTGCTGCATTTCGCGTCCCGGCGGGCCCACTCGCGCGCGACGCGCGATCCAGGCAATGAGCGGACCGATCAACAAGGCACTCTCGAGAATGCTGCCGACGACCCAACTGGGAACGGTCGATCCCTTCATCGCGGCGGACAGCGGCACCACGATGTCGTTCATCGCCACATACAACCACAGGCCATACAGGACACCGTAAATCCATATGCCACGTCGGATCAGCGCAGGCATCCAACCGCTGACCATGTAATAGGCCCATACCATCACGAAGGAGATCGCGTACTGCAGGACCAGCCCGAGCAGCACGCTGATACCGCCTTCGTCGAAGGAATGCCTTCCCAGCACGCCCGATGCAATGACCTGGATGATGCGGGCGGGAGGCACTCCGTGCAGCAATCTCCAATACCCACACGCATAGATCAGGTCCAGCGTGCCCACGAAAACGGCGCCCCCGATCAATAACGTCGCCGTACGGGTCACGGTAGCCACTGGAAGTCTCGACGGGATGGACATGGCGCACCGTGATTCCGATGACCTCATAAAGACCCCAGCGGACCGCTTGGGGAGGCACGTCCGCAGGGTGGGGAAAAGCTACCTTGCCACAATGCCATGCGGCGCTGGCGCATCCACCGATGGATGCAGGCTAGAGAGTGCCGCGCATTCCATCCATAGCCAATCTCCTCGTATTTTTTAAGGCCGGAAGCATAGGACTCCTATGTTCCTTCGCGCGCGCAACAGCGTTTCTCATCGCGGGAATATGCGATCGGATTTTCATCGCAACATCATGCGCAACAACGCCGGCGAATATGCGCGCTCATGAATTGGCTTCGATTTTTCCATGTGAATTGGTCGTGTACCGAAGCATTCGGCCTGCCTAGGCTTGACCATCAGACGCTTTTGTAACGAATCGTTGACATCTCGACACGCAGTTCCTCACATGCGTCTGGCCAGCGGGCTTGCTCCTTCAGCCGATCACCAGACACGAGGTCATCGTTCGATCGTTCCGTGGAGCAATCTGATGCCGATAGCCATTCCCCAACTCGACGCGCAGTCCGCTCAACCCGTCACCGGCGGTGACTTCCATTCCCGCGATTTCGCCGGCAAGGGCGATCGCATGCCCGCCCTGGACAGGCTTCCGGAAGCGATTTCCCCAAGCATACAAACCACGACCTCGGCGCGGGCGTCCTCGCTACCGATCCCTCCTTCCGGCTTGAACGACCTCGTCGCACGCATGCAGCTACTGATCCGGATCGAGGGCAGCACCGCTGCTATCGCCCAACGCAGCGGCTTTTCGGAAGACACCGTACGCGACTGGTGCCGCGGCCGCGGCGACCTCTCGCGCGAACATTGCATCATCGTCGCACGGACGCTCGGCATTTCCCTTCGCTGGCTGGTCGCCGGCGAAGGCTCGATGCATGAGGCGGACGACTCTATCCGTACATCCATGGAGCGGGCAGCTCCCGCTGCACCCGCTGACGATGTCACGCCGGTTGACGCGGAAGTGCACATTGCCGTCGACCCGAATCTGTTGGCGGCGGCATTCCGCGTGCTCCAGTCCTACATCGGGCTGGTCGGCGGCTCGCTCAACCCGACCCAACGCGCCGACTCGCTGGCTCAGATCTATCACGTACTGGGCCACGCCAGTGGCCCTGGCAATGCAGACCGCGTGGTCGCGCTGCATTCCATGCTCGGCGGTTACTTCTGCAGCAGGAAGTCGCTGATCGGCTAACGCACCGTGGCTGTTCCAGCACCCGACAGGCAAGCGACGCAAGCGGCAATGAGCGCACCGGTTTTGATGGGAAACACGAAATTTCGTCCGGGCAACACCAGATGCCCGGGTTAGGCAATCACATCGGGAGAGCGTGGCATGCAAAGCAGCAAACACATCGAACTGAACAGCCGAAGCCACCGGATGACCCGCTCGGCATTGAGCGCAACCATCACCGCCGTGCTGGGACTATATGGAGCGACGGCGCTTGCGCCTGCCCACGCACAGGCCACCACCGGCACCATTTTCGGTAGCGCGCCCACGTCCGGCGCGACCGTGCAGGTCACCGGCGGTTCGGGCTTCAACCGCACCGTGGCGGTCGACAACACCGGCCACTACTCGTTGACGGTGCCGGTCGGCAACTACACGGTGAACCTGCTCCAGAACGGTGCCGTGGTGCAGTCGCGCAACAACGTCAGTCCGGCCGCCGGTGGCGCATCCGAAGCCGACTTCATGCAAGCCGGCAGCCCGAACGCCAAGTCGTTGAGTACCGTGACCGTGACCGCGAACGCGTTGCCCACGATCGACGTGACCTCGACAACCCAGAATCTCACCATCACCTCCAAGCAGCTGACCGAATTGCCGCTGGCGCGGAGTGCCGAGGCCATCGCCCTGCTGGCACCGGGCACCATCCAGGGTGCCGCCTCCTTCATGGGCAGCAGCCCCACAGGAGGTTCGCCGCTCTCATTCGGCGGTTCGTCCATCGTCGAAAATGCCTACTACATCAACGGCTTCAACACCTCCGACCCGCTCAGCAACACCGGTGGTATCGCACTGCCCTATGGCGTCATCGACCAGCAGCAAGTGCTCACCAGCGGCTACGGCGCGCAGTACGGCCGTTCGGCCGGCGGCGTGATCAGCCAGATCGGCAAGAGCGGCACCAACGACTGGCACTTCGGCGGTCAGGTGTTGTGGGCGCCAGCGTTTGCGCAGAGCGGCTACGACAACTGGTACTACGGCAATCCGAACTACACCTTTACACGTGCGGGTGGCACGGGCGTTTACCAGGCGAACGAAGCCCCGGGTCAGATGTTCCAGCCCAACAAGGCGGCCGACACCAACCAATGGAACGCCGTCTACGACGCGTACGTCAGCGGTCCGCTGATCCAGGACAAGCTGTTCTTCTTCCTGGGCGCCGAAGCCGACAAGACGCAGCTGAACAACGCAGTGAACAATGTCACCGCCGGCGAAGGTTATAGCCAGCGCCAGAGCCAGCCAAAGTATTACGCCAAGCTGGACTGGAACATCAACGACAGCAATATCCTGTCGCTGACCAACATCTACAACGGGTGGACCCGGGATCCGGGCAGCTACTACGACTACAGCTACGACAACAATCAGTACACGAAAGGCGCCTTCGCGAGCTACGGCCTGGAACAGAAGAACAGCTTCGATGTCTGGATCGCCAAATACACCTCGTACATCACCGACGACCTGACGCTGAACTTCCTCTACGGCAAGATGAGCAGCAAGTACTACACCGCGTTCGGTCCGGACTACGACGCCGACCTGCCCAGCATCCTTAACGCGTCGCAGGAGGTCGGTGCGCCGTGCAGCCATGGCTGCACCAACTCCAACATCAATAATAGCGTCAGCAATCCGAACCATACGGCGGAATCGCGCAACCTGCGCATCGACCTGGACTGGAAGCTGGGCAACCACGACCTGCAGTTCGGCATCGACAACGACAACAGCGTGGATCGCATGGATGGCGCGGAGATGACCGGTCCGGGTCACCAGAGCGGCAACGGCTACGCCTGGATATACGGCCCCGGCTATGTGTTCCAGTACCGCCTCCAGGACCTCACTCCGTCGCTGGTGGTCAGGCAGCGTGCGCAGTACGTCCAGGACAACTGGCAAGTGACGCCCAACCTGCTGCTGAACCTCGGCCTGCGCAATGACCAGTTCACCAACTTCAATCCGGAGGGCCAAGCCTACCTGCGCCTGACCAAGGCGCAGTGGGCACCGCGCCTCGGCTTCAGCTGGGATGTGTTCGGCGACTCCAGCATGAAGGTGTTCGGCAACGCTGGCCGCTACTACCTGGCGATGCCTGCCTCGGTGGCGCTGCGCGAGGCCGCCGCCCCGACGTATACGGAGACTTTCTTCACCTATACCGGTGTCAATGCCGACGGCACGCCGCAGGGCGTGACGCCGGCGCAGGTGGGACTTTGCGCTAATGGTGGTTGTACTACCGGCGCCAATGGCAACGTCTATGTCGTCAACAACGAAAACGGCAGTGTGATCAACCCCAAGACGGTGACGTCCAGCACCCTCAAGGCAGAGTACCAGGACCAGTTCGTGCTGGGCATGCAGCAGCAGTTCACGATGTTGGACCAGAGCTGGGTGTACGGCGTCACCGGCATCGTGAACAAGCTGGGCCGGGTGATCGACGACTTCGATCCGACGGCCTATGCCGGAATCAATTCCGACGACTCCGAGCTTCTCACCTTGGCCCAGCAACAGGGCGTGAGTATCAACCTGTCCAAGCTCAGCGGCAGCGTTCTGATCAACCCGGGCAGCACCGCCGTCATTACCGTCCCGACCACCTCGGGCGGCTATGCGAAGATCACCATGCCGGGATCCGCCTTCAACTACCCGACGCTGAAGCGCGACTACTACTCGCTCGACATGTACCTGGAACACGTGTTCGACGGCAAGTGGTACGGCAAGATCGACTACGTGTTCTCGCGCAGCTACGGCGACACCGAGGGTCCGGTGCAGTCGAACATCGGCCAGGGCGGCAGCTCGCAGTCGGCTACCGAGCAGTGGGACTACTGGCAGATCATGCAGTACGCCAATGGTGACCAGGCCAACGACCAGAAGCACCAGTTGCGCATCTACGGCTCGTACAAGATCAGCCCGGAGTGGATGGTCGGCGCCGTCTACCGCATCGCCTCGGGTACGCCGGTATCCTGCCTGGGCTGGTACGGTCCGCAGCAGACCAACTACCAGGGCTACGGAAACGCCTTCCACTGGTGCGGTGGGGTACCGGCTGTGCCGGGCACCACCGGCTTCACGCCATGGACGCATCAGTTGGACCTGCAGCTGGATTACCGTCCGGCGTTCGCCAAGAACCGGCTGGACTTCCAGTTACAGATCCACAACGTGTTCAACGAGCAGAAAGTCACGCAGTACAACGCCCTGTACGGGTCGTCGCAGTACTCCGTGGCGGGGGCCGGCAGCCCGGGGCCAGCGCCCGACTACCTGTCCCCGCTCGGCATGGAGGCGCCGCGTTACCTGCAATTCGGCATTACCTACGACTACTGACCGAGACCGGGCACCGTTCTGCATCAAGCAGCGCGCCGACTCGCATCCCGCCGGCGCGTTGTGTGATACCTATACATCGTTCACAAAGGGGGTATCTCCGTGAAGCTGCCAGTACGCTCCTTGGCCTTCCTGCTGCTTCTGTCATGCGGCGTCGTCACGGCCCGGATTGCCGCCGCCCAGGAATTTACCGGCATCGACCACTGGATCAACTCGCCGCCGCTGACCATGGCCGGCCTGCACGGCAAGGTGGTGCTGGTCGATTTCTGGGCTTATTCGTGCATCAACTGCGTGCGCGAACTGCCGCACGTCGAGCACCTGTACGAAACCTACAAGGATAAGGGTCTGATGGTGGTCGGCGTGCATGCACCGGAATTCGATTTCGAGAAGAATCCTTCCGACGTAACCGCCGCCGTACAGCAACTGGGCATCACCTTTCCGGTCGCTATGGACAGCGAGCACGCAACTTGGTCGGCCTGGCACAACCAGTACTGGCCTGCCGAATACCTGTTCGACCGGAACGGCCAGCTGATCGGCCACCAGTACGGCGAAGGCAATTACCAGCGCATGGAAAACGCGATACGCATGCTGTTGGGACTGAACACGCTATCCGGCGCCGAACCCGCCAGCGGCATCCCCGCCGATGGCGACTCACCGGAAATGCTGCTGGGCACCGCGGCCCAAACCGGCTTGGACAGCTCCGAAGACGGCAGCAAGGGCCTGCGCCATTTCTCGGCGGGGCAACCCGAACCCAACCACTACGCCTTGAGCGGTATATGGCGGATTACGGACGAATGCGCGGAGCTAGCCGGCTCGCAAGGAAATGTCGAGCTTCGATTCAAGGCAACCAAGCTACACATGGTCGCCAACGCGAACACGCCCATCACGCTGGAAGTAACCATCGATGGCAAACCTCAGCCACCCGTCACCGTGCAGGGCAGTCGCCTCTACACCCTGTTCGAGAGCAGCGCCGATGGCAGCCATCTGCTGAAGCTCCATATCCCTGCAAAAGGCTTGCAAATCTATAGCTTCAGTTTCGGGTGATTTTCCCTTTGCGTGCCGGCAAAGGCGACTCTCCACCGTCCCGGTTCGCAGAGGATTCGGCCACGCACTCGCCATGGATCCCATCGACATGCGGGTGAACGACTTGCTGCCCGACGCATCCCGCACCATTGCCGCACACATGCTGGCAACCGCCGAACAGACACTGGAACGTGCCATGGCGCTTGATCCATCGCACGTCATGACACGCATGACCTTGGCCAACGTGCTGAACGGCTTGGGCGACATTGCGGAAGCCATCGGTCTTTACCGCGATGTCCTGAGGGACCACCCAAGCCACGCCAGGGCGTGGTACTCCCTGGTCAATCTCAAGACGGTGAAGCTCGACGACGCCGAGGTTCAACACATCAGGCAGTTGCTGGATCGCCCGAACCTCTCCGCCGACGACCGCGTGTGGCTTGGTTACGCGCTGGCCAAGTCGCTTGAGGACCAGAATGATCTGGCCGCCTCTTTCCACGCCCTGCAGGCGGCCAGCGCCATCAAGCGTCGCCTCACCTCGTGGGATATCGAGGGCGAGCAGTTGCGCGTCGACAGCCTCATCAAGGCATTTTCCGCGCCGCTGCCCCCTGTCGTGGACCCGAACCTCGGCAGCGAGGTCATCTTCATCGCCTGCCTGCCGCGCTCGGGTTCGACACTCACCGAACACATTCTTGCCTCTCACTCCCAGGTGGAGGGGGCCAATGAAATACCGGATCTGTCCGCCGTGCTTCGGGGTGAATCCGGCCGCAGGCATCAGGCCCTGGCCGAGTGGGCCCCCCTGGCCACGGCCGAAGACTGGCACCGCCTCGGTTGCGAGTACCTGAAACGCACCGCGCATTGGCGCAAGGACAAGCCCAGGTTTACTGACAAGAACCTTGGCAACTGGTCGCTGATCGGACCGGTGCTGGCGATGCTGCCAGGCGCCCTTGTCGTAAATACTCGACGCGACCCGCTGGAAACCTGCTTCGCTTGCTATCGCCAGTTGTTCGGCGATGGCGCCGCCTTCAGCTACGACTTCGAGTCCATCGCCCACTACTACGCCGGATACGACCGCATCAGCCGGTTCTGGCAACAGCGCTTCCCCGGGCGCTGCCACGATCATGTCTACGAAGACATGCTGGCGGATCCCGCGGGGAAAATCCGCGAGCTGCTCGAGTTCTGCCGCCTGCCCTTCGAACCGGCCTGCCTGGAATTCCACAAAACCGCTCGCGCCGTGCGCAGCACGGCCAGCGCCGCCCAGGTGCGGCAGCCACTGCAATCGAACACCGCTCGTGGGGCCCGCTACGGCGCCCTGCTGGATCCGCTGCGCGATTTATTGCGGCAACTGGGCCTTTCGGGCCAGTGCTCGCCCAACGCGTGATGCCCGCGCAGATCGATTGCACATTTCCCGGCGTCGCTCCAATGAGGTCAATCGTATACTGCAGGCGCAACTTCCCCATGGCCACAGATATTGCGGAGCTGCTCTCCGAAAGCGCTGACATGTTCCTCGAACTCGACGGTCATGGCCCGCACTACGCGCAGCTGGCCCGGGCGCTCCGGAGTGCCGTCCTCGACGGCCGCCTCGGGACCGGCACTCGCCTGCCTCCCACGCGCGAACTCGCCCGCGAGCTGGAACTGTCGCGCACCACCGTACTTTCAGCGTACGAGCAACTGCGGGCGGAAGGCTTCATCGAGGGGCACACCGGATCGGGAAGTTATGTGGCATCGTTGCAGACCCATCCGCCGCTGCTGCCTGCGACACCGTCGATCGAATCGCCTTCGCGCTACGCGCAGCGTGCGCGGACGGTGCGTACTCCCGGTATCGCCACGAAGCACCGCGGGCTTCGCTACGAGTTGCAGTATGGCCACTCGCAGATCAATCCTGCGCTGAATGGCATCTGGGGGCGTGAATTGGCACGGGCGGCTATCTATACCCCGCCCCAGATCACCCATGTGCAAGGCCTGCCGGCCTTGCGCAAGCAGATATGCGACTACCTCGCGCGCCGCCGTGGCGTGCGGATTTCGCCAGAGCAGGTGATGGTTGTCGCCGGGACCCAGCAGGCCGTGACCATCGCAGCACGCGTGCTGCTGGATGAGGGCGATGCGGTGGTGCTGGAGGAGCCGCACTATTTCAGCATGCACCAGGCACTGGTCGCGCACGGCGCCCGGATATGCCCCGTGCGCACCGATGACGAAGGGCTGGTCTGCAATGAACTGCCGCAGATATCACCCAGCCTTGTCTGCGTGACGCCCTCGCACCAATTCCCAACCGGCGCGGTGCTTTCGCTGCCGCGCAGGCTGGAACTGTTGCGCTATGCCGAGAAGCACCAATGCTGGATCCTCGAGGACGATTACGACGGGGAGTTTCGCTACACCGCCCATCCGCTGGCAGCCTTGCGCTCGCTCGACAAAGGCGACCGCGTGATCTATGTGGGCACTTTCTCCAAGGTATTGTTCGGCACCCTTCGGATGGCCTACATGGTGCTGCCGGCAGCGCTCGTCGATGACTTCGTCAATGCCAAGTACCTGAGCGACGTCGCTAGCCCCGGCATCGAACAGGCTGCGCTGGCACACTTCATGGAGGATGGCGGCTTTGAACGCCATCTGCGCCTTGCCCGCAAGGAACTGCAGGCGCGGCGCGACGCCTTGATCGAAGGGCTGCACCGCTACGCGGGAGATCGCGTGGAGATAGGAGGCTCCCCCGCCGGCATGCATGTGGTGGCCTGGCTGCGCGGCTACGACCACGCCCGCGCCGAGGCCCTTATCGAGCTTGCGCAGGGACGCGGACTGGGCCTGTACTCGATGACCCCGCACTACCTCGACCCTCCGGCGCGCCCTGGGCTGCTACTGGGCTATTGCGGGCTATCGGTCACCACATTGCGCGAAGCCATGCAGCTGTTCGGGCAGTGCCTGGATGACATGGATGCACGCCAGGTTTGAGAACTTGCTCTCCTGGCGTCTTCGATCTTGCCATCACCAGTTGCCCAACGGCCTTGATCGCCTGCCTGTGTCCGAATTCCTTCTCTTCGCTGGCCCACGTCACCACAGAAACGGTGACGAAGGGCAAAGCTGACCCAAAGCGCGAAGGGAAGGATGCCAGTGGTCAGAGAAAGACCAAAGCTCAATCCGCCACAACCATGGATAGCCTGCGTCGAGGGTTAGCCAACAGCTCTCACCCAAGCGCTGGGCGCCATGGCAACGTCATGCCGTGACTGGAAATGGAAAGCCTGCGTTTATCGTCCTGGTGCACGCAGGACAAACCAGGTAGCGCACGGAACAGCGCAAAGCCCTCCCGCGGAGGGAAACGGCAGGCCTGCCGGGCTTGTTGTTCAGCCTTCGCTGCTGCATCGCAGCAGCGTTTTGCCGTATCCTTGCGGGCCATCTTTCTCCTATATCGCGCAAGGACATCCCCATGGGTCTGCACCTGGTTCCCGCTGGCCGCAACGTGCCGGACGAAATCAACGTCATCATCGAAATCCCCAAGGATGCCGAGCCGGTCAAGTACGAAGTGGACAAGGAGTCGGGTGCGATCTTCGTCGACCGCATCCTGTCGACGCCGATGCGCTACCCGTGCAATTACGGCTATGTGCCGGGCACGCTGGGCGGCGACGGCGATCCGCTGGACGCATTGGTGATCCTGCCTCTGCCACTGACCGTGGGCTCGGTGATCCGCTGCCATCCGGTCGGCATGCTGAAGATGACCGACGAGGCCGGCAGCGACGAGAAGCTGCTCGTGATTCCCTCGCCCAAGGTGTTCCCGGGCTACGCGCACATCAGCGACATCAAGGGCGTGTCGCCGCACTGGCTGGAGCGCATCGGCCACTTCTTCGAGCACTACAAGGACCTGGAGAAGGGCAAGTGGGTGAAGATCGACGGCTGGGTCGGCGCCGATGAGGCGAAGGCCGAGATCAGCGCTGGCGTGGAGCGTTACAAGGCTTCTAAGGCCTGATCCCCCTCCACAGGAACGGCGCGTCGCTGCGAAGCGGCGCGCCGTTTTTCATGCCCGTCGTCAGCCGCCGCGCACGCGCGCCTTGCGTTTCACCGCCGCCACGCCGCGCTCCCATGGTGGCGGATCGCCCAGCTTTTCGAGCAGGAACTCGGTGAACGCACGCACGCGTGGCGGCACCAGCCGGCGTTGCGGCGTCACTGCCCAGATACCGCTTTCGGGCAGCGTGTACTCCGGCAGCACCACTTCCAGCCGACCCGCGGCCAGTGCCTCGTGCACATGCCACAGCGAATGCACGGCAATGCCTTGCCCGGCCAGTGCCGCATCCCGCACCGCTTCGCCCAGCGTGGTCTCGAAGCGCCCCTGTACGCGCACTGCATGTTCGCGCCCGCGGCGGTCGGTGAAACGCCATACGTCCTGGCCCGACAGCAACACGCATTCATGCCGCGCCAACTCAGCGAGCGTGCGCGGGCGGCCGTACCGGCGCAGGTAATCCGGCGAGGCGCACAGCACGCGCCGGTTGGCGGCCAGCTTGCGCGCCACCAGGCTGGAATCGTTCAAGGCACCGATGCGGATGGCGAGGTCGTAACCCGCGCCCACCACGTCCACCATCTCGTCGCTGAGATGGGCGAACAGGCGCAGCTTCGGGTGGCGCGCCAGGAACTCGGGCAGCAGCGCCGAGATGTATTCGCGGGCAAACGCGGCCGACATGGTCACGCGCAGCGTGCCGGTCACATCGCCGGCGCTCTGGCTCAGGCCCGCGGTGAGCGCATCGAGATCCTCCACCAGCGCCCGCCCCTGCTCGGCGAGCAGGCGGCCTTCCGCGGTGGGGTGCAGGCTGCGCGTAGTCCGCTGCAGCAGGCGTACGCCCAGCCCGCGTTCCAGCCGCTGCAACCGCTGGCTAGCGACGGCCACCGAGAGATCGAGGCTGCGCGCGGCGGCGCTGATCGAGCCCTGGTCCAGCACGCGCAGAAACAAAACGAGGTCGTCGAGGCGATCCATAGCTTTCAATAATTCATTGAAAATGAATCGCCATTTTGGTGGTTTCCGCTGACAGTGCAAGCACCCAGACTGCACGCACTCCATCGCGCGGAATCCTCTTCATGACCCCCAGTCGCACTCCACCGGCGTTGTATGCGCTGGCCGTCGGCGCTTTCGGCATCGGCACCACCGAATTCGTCATCATGGGCCTGCTGCAGCAGGTATCGGCCAGCCTGGGCGTGAGCATTGCCAGCGCCGGCCTGCTGATCTCCGGCTACGCCTTCGGCGTGTTCGTGGGTGCGCCGGCGATCACGCTGGCCACGCGCAGGCTGCCACGCAAGGCCGTGCTGCTGGGGCTGATGGCGATCTTCACCCTGGGCAACCTCGCCTGCGCAGTGGCGACCAGCTACGTCGCGCTGATGGCTGCACGCGTGCTCGCTTCGCTGGCGCACGGCACCTTCTTCGGCGTGGGCTCGGTGGTCGCCACCTCGCTGGTGCCGGAACAACGCAAGGCCTCGGCCATCGCCACCATGTTCAACGGCCTCGCACTGGCCACACTGATCGGCGTGCCGGCATGCGCGTGGCTGGGCCTGCACTTTGGCTGGCACGCAGCGTTCTGGGCGATCACCGCGATCGGCATGCTGGCGATGGCGGCGCTGGCCATGCTGCTTCCGAACACGCACGACGACACCGCACCGGTGTCGCTGGGCACGGAACTGCGCGCCATCGCGGGCGCGCCGGTGCTGGTCGGCCTCGCCACCACGGTGTTCGGCTTCGCCGGCGTGTTCGTGGTCTATACCTTCATCCAGCCGCTGCTCACCCGTGTCACCGGCTTTGGCGGTGCGATGGTGTCGCCGGTCCTGCTGGTGTTCGGTCTTGGCATGGCCATCGGCAATCCGCTGGGCGGCAAGTTGGCCGACCGCAGCCTTTCCAACGCCCTGGTCGGCACGCTGGCAGCGCTGGCCGTGGTGCTGGTGGTGTTCGGCTTCGCGATGCACGCACGCTGGACAATGGTGCTGTTCACCGGCCTGCTCGGCATGGCGATGTTCGCCACCGTGGCGCCGTTGCAGATGTGGATACTGCGCCGCGCCTCCGCTGCCCCGAGCCTCGCCTCCAGCCTCAACATCGGCGCCTTCAACCTCGCCAACGCGTTGGGCGCGTGGCTGGGCAGCGAAGCGGTGGCGCGCGGCGCGGGCCTCGCCACACTGCCGTGGATCGCGGCCTTGATGACCGTCGTCGGCATCGCCTTGGCAGCCTGGGCGCTGCGCGGGCACCGCGCTTCGCAAGCGTCCGTGCTCTGCACGCAGGCTTGATCCTCTCTCTATATCGGAGTTTCGTCATGGAATACCGCTTTCTCGGCCGCTCGGGTTTCAAGGTGCCCGCACTCGGCTTCGGTACCGGCACCTTCGGCGGCAAGGGTCCGTTGTTCAGTGCCTGGGGCAGCACCGACGTTGCCGAAGCGAAGCGGCTGGTCGACATCTGCCTCGACGCCGGAGCCAACCTGTTCGACAGCGCGGACGTCTATTCGGACGGCGCCTCGGAAGAAATCCTCGGTGCCGCACTGAAGGGCCGGCGTGAGCGTGCCATCCTTTCCACCAAGCTCACCTTGCGCAGCGGCGACGGTCCGAACGACGTGGGCGCTTCGCGCCATCACCTGATCGCCGGCGTGGACCGCGCGCTGAAGCGCCTGGGCACGGACTGGATCGACTTGCTGCAACTGCATCACTTCGACGCGATGACGCCAGTGGACGAAGTGATGTCCACGCTGGACGACCTGGTGCGCGCGGGCAAGCTGCGTTATCTCGGCGTGTCGAACTACGCCGGCTGGGAGATCGCGAAATCGCAGGCCGCCGCCGAGCGCCACGGCAGCGCGCGCTTCGTGGCGAACCAGAGCTACTACTCGCTGATCGGCCGCGACTACGAATGGGACCTGATGCCGGCCAGCCAGGACCAGGGCCTCGGCGCCATCGTGTGGAGCCCGCTCGGCTGGGGCCGGCTCACCGGCAAGATCCGCCGCGGCCAGCCGTTGCCTGCAGGCAGCCGCTTGCACGATACCGCCGGCTTCGCGCCACCGGTGGACGAGGAACGGCTGTATCGCGTGGTCGACGCGCTGGAAGGCGTCGCTGCGGAAACCGGCAAGAGCGTGCCGCAAGTGGCGATCAACTGGCTGCTGCAGCGGCCCACCGTATCCAGCGTGCTGATCGGCGCGCGCAACGAAGCCCAGCTGATCGACAACCTCGGCGCCACCGGCTGGAACCTCACGCCCGCGCAGGTCGTCGCGCTCGATGCCGCCAGCGCGGTGGTGCCACCCTATCCGCACTACCCTTATTGGAACGGCATGTTCACCGAACGCAATCCGCCAATGGTGGCCACCCTCCCCATCCCCTCGGAGTCGAAAGCATGAAAGCCGTCGCACTCACCCGCTACCTGCCCATCGACGATCCCGCCTCGCTGGTGGACGTGGAATTGCCTAAACCCGTGCCGGGAGCATCCGACCTGCTCGTGCGCGTGGAAGCCGTATCGGTCAACCCGGTCGACACCAAGGTGCGCTCACCCAAGCCACAAGTGGAAGCGCAGCCGAAGGTGCTGGGCTACGACGCGGCAGGCGTGGTCGAGGCCGTGGGTGCCGAGGTGCAGGGTTTCAAACCCGGCGATCGCGTCTATTACGCCGGCGATGTCACGCGTGCGGGCAGCAACGCCGAGTTCCAGTTGGTCGACGCTCGGCTCGCCGCGACGATGCCGCGCACGCTGGATTTCGTCGATGCTGCCGCGTTGCCGTTGGTGGCGATCACCGCGTGGGAACTGCTGTTCCAGCGCATGCCGTTCGACAGCGAGCATGGTGGCGAAGGCAAATCACTCTTGGTGATCGCCGGTGCGGGCGGCGTGGGCTCGATCGCGGTCCAGCTCGCGCGACGCGCGGGCTTCACCGTGATCGCTACTGCTTCGCGCCCCGAAAGCGCGGACTGGTGTCGCGCGATGGGCGCACAACACGTGATCAACCACCGCGAACCGCTGGGCACACAACTTGCCGCGAAGGGCTTCGCGCAGGTCGATGCCACGCTCAACCTCGCCGACACCGATCGCTACTGGGACACGCTGGGCGAGCTGCTGGCACCGCAAGGCCACGTGGGCCTGATCGTAGAGCCGAAGGGCGCACTCAGGATTGGCGACCCCTACAAGGCCAAATGCATCGGCATCCACTGGGAATTCATGTTCGCTAGGCCGCGTTTCCGCACGCCGGACATGGTCGAGCAGGGCCGCATCCTCGCCCGCGTGGCGCAACTGATCGATACCGGCGAGCTGAAAGGCATTCGGCGTGAGACGCTTGCGCCGATCAATGCGACGAACCTGCGCGAGGCACATCGCCGATTGGAGTCGGGCACCGGCATCGGCAAACTGGTGCTGTCGGGTTGGTGATGCGCAGGCGGCCGGTACGGGCTCAGCCGCGCTTGCGCGCGTGCTTCCTCCCCTCTGCGTGGCCGCCATGCATGGGGGCTGCCTTGGCAGGCTCGCCTTTCTTGCCCAGTTGCTCCAGCAGGGTATTCATGTCCTCGGCGTGCTCCTCCTCCATCGCCAGAATGCCTTCCAGCACACGTCGGGTGGTGGAGTCGTCTTTGCCCACGTAGTCGATCATCTCGCGGTAGCTGTCGATGGCGATGCGCTCGGCCACGAGATCCTCCTTGATCATGTCCACGATGTCCTCGCCTTCCACATAGTCGGCATGGCTGCGAGTAGCCAAGCCCTCAGGCGAGAAATTCGGCTTGCCGTCGAGCTGGGTAATGCGCTCGGCGATCAGGTCGGCGTGACCCTGCTCCTCGTTCGCATGCTGCAGGAACTCCTGCTTGATTGACTGTGAGTGGATGCCCGAAGCCATGTAATAGTGGTACTTGTAGCGCAACACGCAGACGATCTCGGTGGCCAGCGCGTGGTTGAGCAGCTTCACCACGGCGTCACGATCAGCCCTGTAGCCCTTCGTCATCGCCCCCCTGTCGATGTCCTGGCGCGCGCGCTTGCGGATGGCCTCGATGTCGCTGACGAAGGGCTTGGCTTTGGGCATGACTGGCTCCTGAGACTGTTTGCAACGGACGTGGTCGACTAGCCTAGGAAGGCGCATGAAAAAGCCAGGTGAAGGATTCACCTGACTTTTCGATATCACTGCAATGGAATGCCTCAGGCTTTGCGATAGACCTCTGCACCCTGCGCGCGAAACTCGGCAGCCTTCTCGGCCATGCCCTCGGACAATGCCTCGGTTTCGCCGGTACCGTGTTCTGCCGCGTAGTCGCGGACGTCCTGGGTGATCTTCATCGAGCAGAACTTGGGGCCGCACATCGAGCAGAAGTGCGCGCTCTTGTGCGCATCCTTGGGCAGGGTCTCGTCGTGGAACTCCTTGGCCTTTTCCGGATCGAGGCCGAGGTTGAACTGGTCTTCCCAGCGGAACTCGAAGCGCGCCTTCGACAGCGCGTTGTCGCGCACCTGCGCGCCGGGATGGCCCTTCGCCAGGTCGGCCGCGTGCGCGGCGATCTTGTAGGCGATGATGCCGTCCCGCACGTCCTGCTTGTTCGGCAGGCCCAGGTGCTCCTTCGGCGTGACGTAGCAGAGCATGGCGGTGCCGAACCAGCCGATCATCGCCGCGCCGATCGCGCTGGTGATGTGGTCGTAGCCGGGCGCGATGTCGGTGGTGAGCGGCCCCAGCGTGTAGAACGGCGCCTCGCCGCACTTCTCAAGCTGGCGATCCATGTTTTCCTTGATCAGCTGCATCGGCACGTGGCCGGGGCCTTCGATCATGGTCTGCACGTCGTGCTTCCAGGCAATCTGGGTCAGCTCGCCCAGCGTGTCCAGCTCCCCGAACTGCGCCGCGTCGTTGGCGTCGGCCACGCAGCCGGGACGCAGGCCGTCGCCGAGGCTGAAGGACACGTCGTACGCCTTCATGATCTCGCAGATGTCTTCGAAGTGCGTGTAGAGGAAGTTTTCCTTGTGATGCGCGAGGCACCACTTCGCCATGATCGAGCCGCCACGCGAGACGATGCCGGTGACGCGCTTGGCGGTGAGCGGCACGAAGCGCAGCAGCACGCCGGCGTGGATGGTGAAATAGTCCACCCCCTGCTCGGCCTGCTCGACCAGGGTGTCGCGGAACAGCTCCCAGGTCAGCTCCTCGGCCACGCCGCCGACCTTCTCCAGCGCCTGGTAGATCGGCACGGTGCCGATCGGCACCGGCGAGTTGCGCAGGATCCATTCGCGCGTCTCGTGGATGTGTTTGCCGGTGGAGAGATCCATCACTGTGTCGCCGCCCCAGCGGATCGACCACACCATCTTCTCGACTTCTTCCGCAATCGACGAGGTCACGGCGGAATTGCCGATGTTCGCGTTGATCTTGGTGAGGAAGTTGCGGCCGATGATCATCGGCTCGCTTTCCGGGTGGTTGATGTTGGCAGGGATGATGGCGCGGCCGCGCGCCACTTCGTCGCGCACGAATTCGGGCGTGATGATGCGCGGGATCGCCGCGCCGAAGGACTGCCCCGGATGCTGCACGCGCAACGCGCTGTCGCCCAGCGCGTCGATGCGCTGGTTCTCGCGGATCGCGATGTATTCCATTTCCGGCGTCACGATGCCCTGGCGCGCGTAATGCATCTGGGTGACGTTGGCGCCCGACTTCGCGCGGCGCGGCGTTGGCAGCTGCGGGAAGCGGATCGCGGCCAGCTCCGGCGCATTCGCGTGGCGACGGCCGAACTCGGAACTGCGACCGTCCAATGCCTCGGTGTCACCGCGTTCGGCGATCCACGCCGTGCGCAGCGCCGGCAGGCCGGCGGCCAGATCCACCGCGTAATCCGGATCGGTGTACGGACCGGACGTGTCGTAGACGGTAATGGCCGGATTCTTCTCCACACCGAACATCGCCGGCGTGTCCGCCTGCGCGATCTCGCGCAGCGGCACGCGCAGGTCGGCACGACTGCCTTGCGCGTGGATCTTGCGCGACCCGGGGATCGGTCGCGTCACGGCAGCGGAGAGTTCCTGCGCGGCGCGCGCGAGGTCGGACGGCAAGGCATTCATCGGGTTGGCTCCGGCTTGGACAGGCTTCTTTGAAAATCCGCACGAGGATGTGCGGTTCTACGCGAGGGATTCGCATACGACCGTGCAGAATGCACGGGCCCTTGCGAATGCACTCGCATGAAGTAATCAAAGCGGCGGCGCCAAGCGCACGACGAAACGCTGTATCGTGCGTCGAAGCTCCCTCCACCGGTGCTAACCGGATCAGGTTCGAAGGGACTCTCTCAGCCGACCGTTGCGCCGGCACCCCCGCTTCTCAAGCGGCTATTCAAGCACGAAGCGGGACATGCCGCGAGTGCGGCGCACTCGACGCTTGGTTCAGCGCGTCGCGTAGGCGCGCAGAAAGGTGACCACGCCAGCGCGTGCGGTCGCTTCGATTTCGGCGGCGTAGCTCTCGCTGCAATCCACGCAACCGAACATGCGGCGCATGAACAGGTCGCCCTTGATGAGGGCGAGAAACTGCACGCTAGCACGCGACACATCGTCGATGGCGAGATGGCCGGCATCAACGATCTGCTGCAAAAGGCGTTCCATCAGGCCCTGCGTGCGCAGCGGGCCCTCCTCCCACAACAAGCGGCCGAAACGCGGGTTGCCCTGCCGACAATCGCCAAGGATGGCGCGGAAGGTACCCACTGCCTCGACGTCGCAATCGAGCCGCGCATGGATCAGCGCCACGCGCAGCAGGTTTTGCTCCACGCTGGCGTGCGAGTCGTAGTCATAGGTGTTTTCCGGCAGCAGGTCCTCGACACGCGCGCGGATCACCTCGCGGAACAGATTGTCCTTGTCGCCGAAATGGCTATAGACGGTGAGCTTGGAGACACCTGCCTCGGCCGCGATCGCGTCCATGCTGGTGCCGGCGAAGGCGTTGCGGATGAACAGCGCCTTCGCCGCCGCGAGGATCGACGCACGCTTTTCCAGATCCTTCGGGCGCCCTGGCCCCTGTGATCTGACCGGCGAAATGCTGCTCATGTCCAACGCCTTCCCAAAGTCATGCGAGGACTTTATTATACGCCTTGGTTCACTTATTTCCAGCCATACGGCAGCCAAAGTGTCCGCGGACACTGCCCAAGGCATGACTTGCGTCAGCACATCGCGGTGACTTCCGGCACTTCGTGATGCGACGTGCGGGCCGCAGTCTAGCCGTTGTCGAGGCGAGGCCAAGCCCTTATCCTTTCAGGTCTTTTTTCGACTCCTACGGAACCCGGCAGACATGGCGATGAACTTCGAGCAGGCACGGACGAACATGGTGGAGAACCAGGTACGTCCCTGGGAGGTGCTGAACGGTCGCGTACTCGACACGCTCGGCCGCGTGCGGCGCGAGGAATTCGTCGCCACCGAGCACCGCCAGCTCGCCTTCGCCGACCTGTGCCTGCCGCTGGGCCATGGCGAGACGATGATGAAGCCGGTGCTGGAAGGCCGCGTGCTGCAGGCGCTGGATCTGCAGGAAGCCGACCGCGTGCTGGAGATCGGCACCGGCTCGGGCTTCCTCACCGCCTGCCTCGCCAACCTCGCCGCCGAAGTCGTCAGCGTGGACATCCACGCCGACTTCACCGCCACGGCCAGCCAGCGCCTGCAGGCTACCGGCGTGACGAACGCCAAGCTGCATACCGGCGAAGCCGTGAACGGTTGGCAGCCGGAAGGCCAGTTCGACGTGGTGGTCGCCACTGGTGCCGTCGCCGAAGTGCCGTCGCGCTGGATGGGCTGGCTGAAGCCCGGCGGCCGTCTGCTGGCGATCCGCGGCGAGTCGCCCGTGCAGCAAGTCGTGCTGATCACCCGCGAAGGCGAGGGAAGCCTGCTCGAGACCGACCTGCCCTACCTCGTCAACGCCGCGCCTGCGCCGCGTTTCGTGCTCTGAAGCCCAACTTCTCCTCTGATCCCCACGAGGCAATCATGCGTTTGAAGCTGCTCACCCTGGCTCTGGCCTTGGCCACCGTCTCGCTGCCCAGCCATGGCGAAGACCTGCTCGACGCCTATCGCCAGGCACGCGCCAACGACCCGACGCTGGCCCAGGCCGACGCCACCCGCCTCGCCACCGGCGAAGGCGTGGATCAGGCACGCGCGCTGCTGCTGCCTCAGATCAGCGGTTCGCTCTCGTTGAACCAGACCACCGGCGGCAGCGGCGGCGAAGTGCAGGATCCGAACAATCCGAACCAGTTCATCAGCACCAGCGCGTTCGGCCACAGCCGCACGCGCAGCCTGGGCCTCGACCTCAGCCAGACCGTGTTCGACTTCAGCAAATACGCCAACCTGAAGGCAGCGCACGCCTCGGCGAACGCGCAGGACGAGACCTACGAAGCCGCGCTGCAGAACCTCTACGTGCGTGTCGCCACGGCCTATTTCACCGTACTTACCGACGAAGACCAGCTCACCTTCGCCAAGGCCAACGAGGACGCGTACAAGCAGCAGTACGACCAGGCCGTCGCGCGCTACAAGGCAGGCTTGTCGGCGATCACCGACGAATACCAGGCCAAGAGCTACTACGAAGGCGCCAAGGCGACGACCATCGCCGCGCAGAACACGTTGGACAACGACCGCGAGGCGCTCAGCCAGATCACTGGCCAGCCCACCGGCAACCTGAAGAAGCTGCGCGACGACCTGCCGATGAACGCACCCGACCCGGCCGACCCCGATGCCTGGGTGAAGCAGGCGTTGATCAACAACCCGAGCCTGCTGGCGCAGCAGCAGAACGTGCGGGCCGCCGACGCGAACGTCACCTCGGCACGCGCGGGCCACCTGCCAACGATCACGGCCAGCGTCAGCTACGGCAAGAGTGCAAGCTGGTACGAGGACGCGGCGATCCACTCCAATACCCCGTCGCAGACCACGATCGGCCTCACTCTCAACGTGCCGATCTTCTCCGGCGGACTCACCCAGTCGCAGGTGCGCCAGTCCGTCTACAACCGCGACGCCGCGCAGGATTCGATGGAGATCGAACGCCGCCAGGTGAAGGCAAGCACGCTGAACTACTACCGCTCGGTGCTGGCTGGCGTCAGCCAGGTGCAGTCGGGCAAGGCGGCGGTCGATTCCGCGCAGAAAGCGTTGGACGCTACCCGTGCAGGCTTCAACGTAGGCACGCAGACCATGGTCAACGTGCTGCTGGCGATCCAGACCCTGACGCAGGCGGAAAGCACCTACTCGCAGTCGCGCCACCAGCTGGTGCTGGATCGCCTGCTGCTGAAGCAGAGCGCCGGCACCGCCAGCCTCGACGATCTGCAGAACACCAATTCGCTGTTGCAGTAACCCGTCTGCAGACCGCTACGAAAAGGCCGGCGCTGCCGGCCTTTTTCTTGGGGCTCAGTTCTGCAGCTTTGCAGCTATCAGTTCCATCAGGCGGCCCACGGCGCCATGCTCGCGCTCGAACACCTCCCTGGCCGCACGGCCCATGCCGTGACGGCGCTCGTCGTCGAGCAACAGGCGTTGCACCGCTTCGCCCAATGACTCGCGATCCGGCACGCGCAGCGCGCCGCCTTCTTCGATCAGGCTTACGGTTATTTCCTCGAAATTGAAGGTCTGCGGTCCCACCAGTACCGGCGTGCCCAACGACGCCGGCTCCAGCACGTTATGGCCACCGATCGGCACCAGGCTGCCGCCCACGAAGGCCAGGCCCGCAGCCGCATAGAACGGCATCAGCTGCCCCATCGCATCGATCACGAATACCTGGTGCGAAGGCGCCGGCATGCCATCGACGCTGTAACTGCCGGCGGCGAACCCGAGGCTGCGCACAGCGTTCTCCAGCGGGCGAAAGCGCTCTGGATGGCGCGGCGCAATCAGCAGCAACGCATCGGGCAGGCCCTTGAGCACCGCAAGGTGCGCTTCCAGCACCGCCTGCTCCTCGCCCTCATGCGTGCTGGCGGCGATCCAGACCGGCCGACTTGCGCCCCAGTGTTCACGCAGGCGCGCGCCGGCCACCGGTGCATCCTGCGGCACCGGCATGTCGTACTTCAGGTTGCCGCAAACCATGACGCGGTCGGCCGGCGCGCCGATCAGGCGGTAACGCGCCGCGTCGGTGCGCGATTGCGCGGCGACCATGTCCACGCAACCCAGCGCCGCGCGCACCATGCCCCGCAGCGGCCGCGGCCGATAGCCGCGCAGCGAGCGCTCCGACAGTCGCGCATTGACGATCATCAGCGGGATGCCGCGGCGGCGGCAGGCAAAGTACAGGTTCGGCCATATCTCGGTTTCCACGATCAGCGCCAACCGCGGTCGCACGCCGGCGAGGAAACGATTCACCGCATACGGCAAGTCGTAAGGCAGGTAGACGTGGAACACGCTGCCGCCGAACAACTGCCGCACGCGCGCAGTACCGGTAGGCGTCACCGTGGTCACCACCAGCGGCGCATCGGGATAGTCGCGCTTCAATGCCTTGATCAGCGGCTCGGCCGCGTTCACTTCGCCCACCGACACCGCATGCACCCACAGGCTGTCGCGCAGGTTCAGCGGGGCCTTGAAGAAGCCGAAACGCTCCGCCCAGCGCCAGTAGTACGGCCGCGAGCGGAAGCCGCGCAACGCAAGCCGCAGCACGATCAGCGGCGTCACCAGGTACATCGCAAGGGTGTAGAGAAAGCGCAAGGCCGGCTCCAAAGATGGTGGCCGAGTATACGGGGCGCAGGGAGCAGTCCATTACAATGCCGCGGATGCCCGGCACCCCACGCCCCGACTTCCACCGTTCCCTGCTCGCACCACGCCATTGGCCGGCTTGGCTGGGCATTGGCGTCATCAAACTGGTGGCGTTGCTGCCCTATCGCGCGCGGATGGCGCTGGGGCGCGCCCTGGGCAAGCTGATCGAGATCGTGCCCAACGCGCGCCGACCGGTGGCGACGACCAACATCGCACTGTGCTTCCCCGAACTCGATGCCGTGGCGCAGGCCACGCTGGTCGATGCCCACCTGCGCGACCTCGGCCTGATGCTGATGGAATTCGCGTCGGGATGGCTGGGTTCGGATCGCGCCATCGAACGCATACCGGTGACGATAGAAGGCATCGAGCACCTCGAAGCCGCCCGCGCCCAAGGGCGCGGCGTGCTGCTGGTGGGCGGGCACTTCTCGCATCTCGAATTGTGCGCGCGGCTGGTCTCGCAGCGCACCCGCATCTCCGGCATGTACCGCAAGATGGACTCGGCGGTGTTCGAATGGGTGGTTTTGCGCGCGCGCCTCGGCTATGCCGACGCGATGTTCGACAAGGACGACATCCGCGGCACCGTGAAATACCTGCGCAACGGCGGCACGTTGTGGTACGCGCCCGACCAGGACATGCGCAGCAAGGACAACGCGTTCGTGCCGTTCTTCGGCGTGCCTGCGGCCACCATCACCGCCACGCATCATCTTGCTCGCCTGTCGGGCGCCGCCGTGATCCCGTTCTTCCATCGGCGGCTGCCCGACGGCAGCGGCTACGTGCTGCGCCTCGCCGCGCCGCTGGACGACTTTCCCGGCACGGATGCTGAAGTCGACACCGCCCGCGTCAACGCCTGCATCGAGCAGATGGTGCGCGAGGCTCCCGAGCAATACCTGTGGGTGCACAAGCGCTTCAAGACCCGCCCGCCCGGCATGCCGCCGGTGTACTGAAAGCTCGCGCAAAGGCGACGCACGCACCATGACTGCCATGCCCATCCCCATCCTGATGTACCACAACATCGCCGCACCACCGCGCGAGTTGCGGCGCTGGCGCAGCCTGTACGTGCACCCGCGCTCGTTCGCGCGCCAGATGGCATTGCTGGAGCGATTCGGCTACGCGGGGCTCTCGATGGGCGCGGCGATGCCGTACCTGCGCGGCGAGCGGCAGGGCCGCGTCGCGGTGATCACGCTGGACGACGGTTATGCCGACAATCTGGAAAACGCGCTGCCAGTACTGCAACGCCATGGCTTCAGCGCAACCTGCTACGCCGTAAGCGGCGCGCTCGGCCGCTACAACGACTGGGACGACGCCAAGCTCGGCGTGCGCAAGCCGATGATGGACGCAGCACAATTGCGCGCCTGGCACGCCGGCGGCATGGAAGTAGGTGCCCACACGCGTACGCATCCGCGCCTCAGCCAGTGCAACGATACACAACTGCATGATGAGATCGCCGGCAACAAGGCCGATCTTGAAGACCTGATCGGCGCACCGGTGACGCAATTCTGCTACCCCTACGGCGATCACGACGACCGCGTGGTCGACGCCACGCGTGCAGCCGGCTATGCAGCCGCGACCACGATCCACCGTGGTCGCGCGCAGCCAGGCAACGACCTGTGGCGATTGCCACGCGTGGCGGTGGCGCGCAGCCATATCCTGCCGCAGTTCGCATGGCGGACGTTCACCGGCTACGAGGACCGTCACGGATGAAGTTCCTGTTTGCCGGCACCAGCCGCGAGAACGGCGGTGCCGAGGCCCACTTCGTCACCCTGACCCAGGCGTTGGCCAAGGCCGGCCACACCGTCGAGGCGGTGGTGCATCCAGGCGCGCCGATGGCACAGGCGCTGTCAGGCACGCCGGTGCATCTGCACCCGGGTCGCTTCCGCAACATCTTCGACCTGCGCGGCTACCGTGCCACCATCGCCGCGGCGCGCCAGTTGAAGCCAGACTGGCTGGTCGGCGACTTCGGCAAGGAATACTGGCCGCTGATCCTGACCGGCCGTCTGCTCGGCATTCCCGTGGCGCTGTTCCGCCATCGCCTGAAGCCAATGAACCGGGTCTCGGCCCGATTGGTGGCCCGCTGCGCGCAACGGTTCTTCGCGGTGTCGCAATACGCACGGCGCGACTACGTCGAGCACGGCATGCCAGCCGGGCGCGTGCAAGTTCTGTACAACCCGGTGGACATGGAGCAGTGCCGGCCGGATGCGGCGCAGCGCGCCGAACTGCTGAAGAAACTGGGACTGGACGAGAGCGCCGTCGTACTGGGTTGCTTTGGCCGCCTGCACGCGGGCAAGGGCATCTTCACCCTGCTCGACGCCGCCAACGCGGCGATGGTGCATGAGCCTCGCCTGCACTGCCTGTGGCTGGGCGACGGCATCGATACCCAGCGGTTGCGCGACAGCATCGCGGCTTCGCCGTTCCCGGAGCGCCACCACCAGCTCGGCTGGGTTGCCGACGTGGCGCCGTACTACAACGCGCTGTCGCTGCTGGCTTTTCCCTCGATCGCGCCAGAAGCCTTCGGCCGCACCTCGGTGGAAGCGCAGGCCTGCGACGTGCCGGTGCTGTGCAGCGACGCCAGCGGGATCCCGGAGACCCTGCAACCCGGCGTCACCGGCCTGCTGCTGCCACCCGGCGATACCGCGGCCTGGCGCGACGGCATCCTCGAGCTGTGCAACGACGTGAAACGCCGCACCATGGCCGCCGCATCGCGCGAATTCGTACTGCAGCGTTTCAGCACGCCGGTGATCGCTGCGGAGTTCGTGCGCCAGCTGGTTGCGGGACCCGGCTGAACTTGCCGTCATTGTTCCTGGCGATCATCCCTGGTCGCGAAGCATCCGCCGGCGCGCCTCGTGCAACTTGGCGTATTTCAGGAACACGTAGTTCGCGCCTACCACGCTGGCGATGAAGCCCGCCCAGCCGCTGAGGAAGTAGCGCTTGAACAGGTACTGGCGCAGGAAGAACACCGGTGGATAGACCACCATGCGCAGCCCGGTGAAACGCTGGCGGCGGCGCAGCTTGTGCGCCACCAGCGCACTGCTGTAGCGGTTGATGCGATCGATGCGGGCAGCAATGTCGGGATCGCTGTCGTTGATGAAGTCGGCGCGCCACAGCGTCTTCACCGGCCCCTCCACTTCCATCGCCGAATGCACTTCCACGTCGTTCATGCGGCCACGGCGGCGGTCGTACAGGCGCAGATGCGCGTTGCGCCAGCTCCACGGGTGCTGCACTGTCCAGAACATGCGTTCGCGGCGCGGCAGGCGGAAGCCCGCGTATCTCGGCTGCGTCAGCGCACGCTCGATCACCGCACGGCTGGCAGGCGACAGCACTTCGTCCGCATCGAGGTTGAGGATCCAGTCGTGGCTGGCCATGCCGATGGCGCGCTGCTTCTGCGGGCCGAATTCGTCGAACGGATGCGTAGCCACGCGCGCGCCGTGGCGTTGCGCGATCGCCACCGTGTCGTCGGTGGAACCCGAGTCCAGCACCACGATCTCGTCGGCCCAATCCACGCCGGACAGGCATGCATCCAGCGTGGTCGCATTGTTCAAGGTGATCACCACCACCGACAGCGGCTCACGCTGCATCGTGATGCTCCGAAGGAAGCGCTTCTTTGAGGAGTCCGGCAGGGATGCCGGTCTTGGCTTTGCCGGCAGGGATGCCGGCAAACAATGCTGAACACCACAGCCCCAGCAGCCAGGCGAACAGCAGGCCCCACCATGCCGAGTAGAAGGCCAGATGGGTGTTCAACGGAAACAGCATCACGGCCAGCGCCAAGGTGACCGGGAACGCGCGTTCACGCGCCGCCGCACCCACGCGTCGCCAAACGCGCAACGCCAGGACCACGCCAGCCAGCCATAGCGCGAGGCCGATGCCGCCGGTTTCGGTGAGGATCTCCAGCACGATCTGGTGTGCATGGCAGGCGCCTTCGCCTTCGCCGCAAGACTCCGCCACCACGAAGTGGTCGTCCGCCGGCGCGAACTCCGGATAGGCATAACGGAAGGCCCGCACGCCCACTCCGTTGACCGGATGCGCGGCGATCATCCTGAGGCTGTCGCGCCAGATTTCCAGCCGGCCGGTGAGCGCCTGGTCCAATCCAAGCCGCGTGCCGTGCAAGGCGTCCAGCGTGCGCTCCATGCGCGCATCGAAGCGTGCCGAGGTGCGCCACGCGACACCGCCGACCGCTGCCAGCGCCACTACGCCCAACGCGCAATACAGCATGAAGCGCCGCCACGAACGCGCCTCGCGCCAGGCAAAGGCCAGCGCCACCAATCCGTAGCACAGCCATGCCGCGCGCGAACCGGCCAGCAGGATCGGTCCCAGCATCACGAGAAAGGCAATCGCCAACCCCGCGAAACCCCAGCGCCGCCGTGCCGCCCATAGCGCGAACGGCGACAGCACTGCCAGGGTCGGGCCGAGCTTGAGGTTGCGTGCGCCGAAGATGCCTGAGATGCGTTCGGCTTCGGCGTGGCCGCCCAGGCTCCACCCCGTGAGCGCCTGCATCCAGGCATCGAGTGTCCACCATGCCAGCACGCAAGCCACTGCCACGTACAAGGTGTACAGGCGGCGTTCGTCGCGGATCACGCCACAGGCGAACAGACCCAGTGGCAGGTAGCGCAGCAAGGCGGCCACCGTGCCCCAGCTCTTGCCAGGCGCCAGCGAACCGAAAGACGAGACCAGCCCCGCACCGATGTAGGCCGCCAGCAACCACAGCAGCAGCCGAGCACCGGCCTGCCCGCGCAAGGCCTGCGGTGCACGCACCAGCATCACGGCCGTGCCCACCGCGCAGAGAAAGGTGCCGAATTCGCTGCTGCGACCGAACGGCAACAAGGCAACTACCAGCCAGAATGGCAGCAGCGGCGAACGCAGTGCGGATTTCAGGGAGTCGGGCGAGAGACTCATGCGGGTGCCGTGGCGACGACGAACCCGCATTGTAAGTGAGACGCGCGAGTCAGCCGGCGACCACTTCTTCGTACAACGCCAGCGTGGCCTGCTGCATGTCGGCCAGGCGATAAGACTGCAGCATCGGGATTGGCGGTGCCACGCGCAGCAATTCGGCGGCGCGCTCCACCAGCCGTTCGCGATCACCGGGCGGCACGCGGCCGGCTGGGTACAGCTCGGCCAGCAGTTCACCTACGCCGCCGTGCGCATAACCCAATACCGGGCGGCACAGCGACAGCGCCTCGATCACGGTGCGTCCGAACGATTCGGGCTTGTTCGACAACTGCAGGATCAGGCTGGAGATCGCGTAGATGTCGCGCACGTCGTTGCGCGGCGGCGTCAACACCACCTGCGATTCCAGGCCGCGTGAGCGGATCAGCGCGCGCAATTCCTCCACATAGGCCTCGCGGCCTGCCTCGATCACACCCAGCAGCAGCAGGCGCGCGTCGATGCCGCGGCGCTTGAGGTCGGCCAGCAGTTCGATGGCGTCGTGATGCCCCTTGAGCCGCGTGCCGCGCCCCGGCAGGGTGAGCAGCGGCGCACCAGCCAGTCCGGGGTGTTCGGAGAAGAACGCGCGCTTCCACGATTCATCCGGGCGGTGGCCATACGGGAAGGCGTCCGGGTCGATGCCGCGCGGAATCACTCGCACGCGACCTGGCTCCAGCCAACCGTAATGGCCAAGTACGTAGTCACGCAGGGTCTGCGAAACCACGATCACGCGTTCGCCGCGCAGCAGAATCGCGCTGTAGCGTCCCGGCGAGTTGAGCCCGTGCACGGTGGTGACGAAGTGCGGCCGCTGCTTGAGTCCCTTCAGCGCCCACCACCCCAGCCACGCCGGCAGGCGCGAACGCGCGTGCACGATGTCGGGCTGGAGTTCCTGCAGATGCTTGCGCAATGCACCAATCCGCCAAAGGGTGGCCAGCGACTTGCGGCCGATGTCCAGCGTGATGTGCTCGCTGCCTTCGGCTACCAACTGCTCCACCAGCCGGCCGCCGGCCGAAACCACGACCGAACGGTGCCCCGCCTGCACCAGCGCGCGGGCGACTTCCAGCGCGGAACGCTCCGCGCCACCCGACTGCAGCGTCGGGATCAGCTGGACGACGGTCAGTCGCGGTGTAGTGCCGACGCTGCCGGACATGGTTCCTGCCTGCGGGCCTGCATCCTGGTGCATGAGCTTCATCTTGCTATCCAAGCAAGAAAAATGCCGCCGCAAGCCTGAACAACGGCCTTACTCAATCGCGCAGGACGTAACGCGCGCCACAGTAAGGACAAACCGACTCGCCACCGTCGTCGACGACAGGCAAATACACCTTGGGATGCGAATTCCACAGCGCCATGCCCGGCATCGGGCAGGACAACGGGAGGTCGTTGCGCGTCACTTCGTAACGATTTTCGGCATTCGACGGAATCGGGGCGACGGCCGCGGCGGAGGCTGGCATGGGGAGGTTCCGGGCAGGATTGTGATGCCGCGCATGGTAACAGGCCACCTTGCACTGGCAGCAAAATTTGCCGGAAGCATTTCCGGGATCGCGCCGATGGTGGCCAGACGGGCCCGTCTGAATGGCGGTAGCAAAAAGCCCGCGCCGTCACCGACGCGGGCCTGTCTTTCCGCTGGAGGAATTACTGCTTCGGCACTTCGGCCTCGGTGGTGATATGCACCTGGATCTCGTCGCTCACCATAGGCACATAGGCACCCATGCCGAAATCCGAGCGTTTCAGCGTGGCGGTGGCGTCGAAACCGATGGCCTGCACCTTCATCATCGGATGCGGACCAATCTTGTTCAGCGTCGCATCCAGCGTTACCGGCTTGGTGACGCCATGCACGGTCAGGTTGCCGGTCACCTTGAAGTGAGTGCCATCCACCGGCACCACGCCGGTGCTCTTGAAGGTCACCACCGGGTACTTGGCAGCATCGAAGAAATCGGCCTCCTTCAGATGCTTGTCCAGCGCCGGCACATGGGTGTCGAGGCCGCTCAGCGGCAAGGTCACGTCCACCGAGGACTTCGACGGATCCTGCTGGTCGAACACCAGCGTGCCCTCGCCCAAGCCGAGGTTGGCGGTGGGGTTGGAGTAACCGAAGTGATTCCAGCTGAACAGCACCATGGTGTGGCCAGGATCCATCTTGTAGCTGACCGGGCTGGCCTGGGCAGCAACCGCGGCGCCAAGCAGGCCCGCGATCAAGAGATAACGAAACATGCGCATGTGAGTTCTCCGCGGCAGTAGCAGTAGGGAAAGAAGGCGTCGGCCGGAAGCCAGCCGTTCGCCGTTATGCTGCACCAGTTTATGGGCAAGCTGCCTGCCGATAAACGCAGACAGGCGCAACGCAGCGTGTACGCACGGGAAACAATCGCCGCATGTCGTTGTTGAGAAACGAGTGCTGGGCAATCACCGACGCCGCTGCCGGCAACCAGCGGCAGGCGTTGGCGCTGGCCGAGTTGATGGGCATGCCGGTGCGGCACCTGGTGCTGGAACCGCGCGCACCGTGGTCGTGGCTGTCGCCGCGCTTCACGCTGGGGGGCACGCTGGCCTTGCCGGCCGGGCAGCGCGCGCAGTTCGCGCCACCATGGCCGCGACTGGCCATCGGCTGCGGGCGTGCCACGGCGCTGTTCACCCGCATGCTGCGGCGACTCGCGCACGGGCAATGCCATACCGTGCAGATCCTCGATCCGCGCATCGACCCCGTCCACTGGGACACGGTGATCGCACCGTCCCACGATCAATTGAATGGCCCCAACGTGCTGGTGCCGCTCGGCTCACTGAATCCCGTGAACGATGCGTGGCTGGCCGATGGCCGCGACGCCTGCCCCGCCTTCGAGGAAATGCCGCAGCCGCGTGTGGGCGTGCTGCTGGGCGGCACGCGCAAGCAGTTCGCGTTTGGTACGGACTACGCGTGTGAACTCGCCGCGCAACTGCTCGCCCGCCACCGGCGTGAAGGCGGCAGCCTGCTGGCGCTCGCTTCCCGGCGCACGCCGCCGGAGGCACTGGCTGTCTTCCGCCAGGCGCTGGCCGACGTGCCTGGACTGGTGTGGGCCGGCCCAGACGATGGTCGCAACCCCTATCCAGGCGTGCTGGGCTGGGCCGACCGGCTGGTGGTCACGCCCGATTCCGTCAACATGCTCAGCGAGTCCTGCGCCGTGGGCTGCGCCGTGCACACCCACGTCGTCGCCGCGTTGCCGGACAAGCTGGCGCGATTCCACCACGCCCTGCGCGGACGCGGCTTGCTGCATGATCTCGATGTTGTCGCGCCGATGCGCCAGTCGCCGCTGCGCGAAACTGCGGCGATAGCTGCGGAGTTGCAGCGGTGCATGTCCGGCCGATGAAACTCAGAAAGCCACAGCGATGGAAGTGTGCCCCGACACGTTCTCGCAGCTTCACTTATGAAGCTTTTTATCGCTTCTTTCCAATGCACGCCTTTGCTGCCTGCTCATTACCACAGGTACATTTTGTATATCTTCCAATCTCTTTAAACGCACAACATAAAATTGCGACACTACCCAACCGATTAACCCAAATGCTGCAAACACCCAACTCATGGCGACAGAGGCGTAAAAATTCGGCTGCCGATTCAGTTCCCCTGCAAAACTCCAGCCCGGATGCTCTGTCGAATAGGAAACTTCTATCGCATTTCCCACGCAAGACTTTTGCCGGCAACCAGGCACAACGTCCGGATCTGTAACACCACTATATTTCTCGCCCATGACTTTGTACGCATAGCCCATGGACGGCGCTCCTCTCCCGGAAAGAAGCTCATAAGTAATCACGCCCTGCGTTATCGAGTGATATTTCAAGACATAGGCATTTTGATCAATTTTTTGCGAAGTACGCCAGACGAAGAACAGGCTGAGAAAAAGGAACCCCAAAGAACACCAGCGACCTCTGCGTGCGACATCAATAGGCTTACCATTCAACATTTGCAGCGTCACAAATCCCCCGTCCTTGCTCGGTTCAAAACTCCGACCGAGACGCAGTTTACGCAAACGCGAAGCCCAACGCCTGCGTCACATACATCACTTCACCGCACAACGCTTTCAATTCAGTGTTGCGCGGCGCGATGTGCAGAGTTAGGTCGAGTATACGGGCCGGCGTGCGGAGCAGAAGTTCGGCATGCGCAATGAAGAGAATCACGACCTGATTGGCATCCAACAACCCGGCCTCGCGACAGAACTGCATGCACGCATGCTTCGCCATCGCGACAATCCGATCCGATAGCCTATTCAGCGCTCCGCACGCACCCAGCGCAAACGCCCCGCGGCGACCAGGGCGCCGATCTGCGGCGCCATGGGATGAGCCAGGATTTCCGGCAGTAGCGGACTGGTGGCGACCAATCCCACGCAGGTGTTGCGACCGTCCTGCTTGGCGCGATACAGCGCAAGGTCCGCCAGCTCGAGCACGGCGTCGAAATTGCCGCTGTCCGGGTGCGCGGCCAGGGGGTATTGGCTGAAGCCGACGGAGCCGGTCAACCGGATCCTGCCACCGCGGCCATCGGCGAAATCCTGTTCGGCGATTTCGCGACACAGGCGCCCCGCGACCTCCTGCGCATCGACCACTTCGGCACCGGGCAGCAGCAGCAGGAACTCCTCGCCTCCCCAACGCACCGCAATGTCGTCGATGCGCCGCGACTTCAGCAGCAAGCTGCCCAGCGCACGCAGCACGGCGTCGCCCGCTGCATGGCCATAGTTGTCGTTGACCTGCTTGAAGTAGTCGATATCGATCTGCAGCACGCCGATGCGACGGTGGTTCGCCAGCAGCCCGGGCAGCAGGCGCAGCAGGTAGCGCCGATTGTGCAGCTTGGTCAGCGCGTCGGTGTGGCTCTCTTCGGCCAGCGCCAGGTTGGCCACGCGCAAACGCTCCACCGCACGCGCGAGCTGGGCGGTGCGGCGTTCGACCTCCATCTCCAGTTGGGCACTGCGCCGGCGCTGCGCACGCTGGTTCCATACCACCAGCAGGGCAATCACCAACACGGCGAGGAGTACCGCGGCGACACGCACCAGGATGCGCTCGTGCCAGCGCGGCTCGATCCGTATCGCTATGTCCGCCTCGCGACCGAAGCCCGACGCACCGGGAAGCGATACGGCAACCCGGAAACGGTATTTCCCCGGCGGCAGATGCGTATAGAACGCTGCGCGGCGCGCACCCACTTCCTGCCAGTCGGTGTCGTAGCCGTCCAGCCGATAGCGGAAATGCAGCTCGCCCACATGCAGATACGGTGCGGTGTAATGGATGACCAGGTCGCGCGAACCGTCAGTCAGATCGAGCGCGCCGGCGGGAAGCAAGCGGCCACCACGCTCGACGGATTCGATTCTCGCGTCCGGCGGCTTCGGCGGCTCGATCAGGGCACGCGTGTCGATGCCCAGCATGCCGTCCGTGGTGCTGTACCAGACGGTGGCGCCAATCACCAGACTGCGTGCGCCGCCACCGCCATTGCAGCAATGCGAACCGCGCAGCCGCGTGAGGCGTTGCTCACCGGCGAGCTGCTGCGGTACCACGTTGCCCCCGGGCGAACCGGGCATCGGCAGTTGCGCCATCGGCAACCGCCACACGCCGTTGATCGTGCCGGCGTAGAGGTTTCCCCCCAGCACGTCGAGCGACCATGCGTTGTCGCCAGGCAAACCGTCCTTCTGGGTAGTCATGCGCAACGAACCGTTGGCCACGACGCCGACGCCCGCGTCGGTAGTGGCGACACCGAGCAACCCCGGTCCCAACAGGGCCACGCGCGACACGAAGTGTCCGCGCAGCGGCTCGGCCCACGCAGGTTGCACCAGTTTTCCATCGCGCCATTCGCGGACGCCATCCTCGGTGCCGAAGTACAGATGATCGGGCGTCAGCGGCAGGATCGAGCGGATGATCGATGCCGGCGCGGACGATCCGGCATCGAGGCGGTCGAGACGGCCCGCATGCCAGCGATACAGCCCGCCGGTCGTGCCGATCCACACATCGTCGTCGGCGACTTCACGCACATCGTCAATCTGCAGGCTGGCCAACGCGGACAAGGCCGGCGGGGTAATGTCGCGCGCCCCATCGAAAACCGCGATGCCGCCGCGAGTGCCCACCCACAGCCGGCCGTGGCGGTCGTAGTAAAGCTCATAGGCGGAAGGGTTAGGCAACCGGTTGCCGGCGATCCAAGGGTGCACGCCATGGCCGTCATAGATCTCGACATCGGAATTGGTACCCAGCACGATCCTTCCGTCCGGCGCGCGGGCCACGCTCCACACCAGCGGATCGGCCAGCCCGTCGCGTGACGACACGCGATGCGTCCACCCGTTCCAGATGCGATACAGACCGTTGGTGTGCGTACCCAGCCACAGGTTGCCGTCGCGGTCCTCGTGCAACGCATGCACCCAGGGCTTGGGTGCGATGTCATCGTCGGCCGCCTCCTCGAGCACGCCGTCAGGCAACAGTCGATACAGTCCCGGCACCGTGCCGATCCACAGGTTGCCGTTGCGATCAGCGAGCAGGCTTTCGATCGACGTGGTGTCGAGCTCGTTGCCCAGTCCCGCGGCGACGATGCGGTCGCCATCCAAGCGCAGCAAACCGGTGCGCGTGCCCAGCCACAGGTGGCCCCGGTTGGAAGCCAACTGCATGACCTCCATCTGGGCATGGCCCGCGTCCAGGGCGATGCAGGTTGCACCGGGCGAATCGGGCTTGGCGACGACGCGGCACACGCGCCCCAATCCGCCCACCCACAAAGTCGCACCATCGCGCAGCAGGCTGAAGGCCGGCCCGCGGTAACCCGGCACCGCGACGATACGCCCAGCGCGCAGGTGGGCCAGGCCGTTCGAGGTAGCCAGCAGCGGCGTGCCATCGCCTGCATCGATGATCGCGTTGACGGCATCTCCGCCCAGCGCGGTGAAATGCCCCTGCTGCTCGCGCAATAGACCACGTGCGCCGCCAAACCAGACCTGCCCCTGCGGGTCGGCCCAGATCGCGGTGAGCATGCTGGTATCAATGCCGGTGGCGGCACGGTCGAACGCGACGAACTGCTTGCCGTCGAAACGCGCCACGGTGGCCTGGGTGTTGACCCACAGGAAGCCGGCGCGGTCCTCGGCGATGCCCGTCACGGTGATCTGCGGCAGGCCCTGCTCGACGTTCCAGTGGTCGGTGGTCATGGCGTGGATCGGCAGATGCGGGCTCAATGCCGCTGCCGACCGCATACCGGATATGCAGCCCAGCACCGCCAACAGCACCACGTGCGACACCCGTGCCATGCAACCCCTTCGGCCGGCAAAACCATCCCCTTGAATGACATTGTCGACCCGGCTGCGATATTGCCCTGCTGGCGCGGCCCCAGACAAGCGCCTCCAGCGGCCGACAAACCTAGCCGGCAGCCCCGGAGAATGCGAAACCCTGCGCATCGGCGACCGCCTCAACGCTGGCACGCAACTGCTCCAGCTCCGTATCGCGCGGCGCGATGCGCGGGCGCAGATCGAGCGTGCAGGCCAATGCACGACGCAGCAGTTCGGCATGCGCCACGGCGAGGATCGCGGCCTGGTTGGCATCCAGCAAACCCGCGGCTCGGCAAGCCTCGATCAAGGCCGTGCTGGAAGTGGCGCCGAGCAAAGCAGGTTTGTCGGACGCATGTGCCAGCACCAGTCCCTGCAGCACGAACTCGATGTCGAGCAACGCACCGCGCCCCTGCTTGAGGTCGAGGTTCATCGCGTCGGAGCGGTCGCGCTCGGCGCGCCAGCGACGACGCATCTCGCTCACCTCGGCCAGCACGCGGGCCGGCTCGCGGGGCACGCCGAGAATGTTGCGGCGCACCGCAGCCAAGGCCGCGCCCAGCGCGGCATCGCCGGCCACCGGGCGGGCACGCAACAGAGCCTGGTGCTCCCATGTCCACGCCCGACTCTGCTGGTAGGCGATGAAGGCGTCGAGGCTGCCGACCAGCAGGCCCTTGGACCCGTCGGGACGCAGCCGCGTGTCCACTTCGTACAGGCGGCCCGCGCGGGTAGGCACCGTAAGCCAGTTCATCACGCGCTGGGCGAGCCGCTGGTACCAGCGCGCGCCTTCGATGGGCCGTGCGCCGTCGCTGGTCACCTGCGCACGCTTGCCGTCGTACACGAACACCAGGTCGAGGTCGGAGGCGAAGCCCAGTTCCTCGCCGCCAAGGCTGCCATAGCCCAGCACCGCAAAGCCGGAGCCCTCCCCGGGCAGGCGTCCATGCTGGGCAATCAGCTCACGCTCGGCCAACGCGGTGACCGCGCCCACTACCGACTCGGCCAGCGCCGCGAGGCGACGCGCCGTGGCCGCCGCGTCGGCCCGGCCGTCGTTGAAGGCAAGGCCAAGGCGAAATGCGGTGGAGGACTGGAACTCGTTGATGCGCTCCAGCTCCGCTTCGGCCTCACGCTCTTCGAGCGTCGCCAGCACGCGTGCGATCTCGGCGGCGATGTCGGCGCGCTTGAATGGCAACTGGTCGATGCGCGGATCGAGCACATCGTCAAGCAGCAACGGCTGCGCGATGGCCTGCTCGGCAAGCAGGGCGCTGTCGGCAAACAGGGCGACCAGCCGCTTGCGCGCAGCGGGCTGCTCTTCGAGCAGGGCGAGATAGGACGACCGCCGCGCCACCGCCTGCGTAAGCCGGCACAGGCGCAACAGGCAAGGCACGGGTGCCGTGCTGTTGCGCGCGGCGGCGATCAGCTGCGGCATCAGGTGATCCAGCCGTTCGCGCGAACGCGCCGACATGGCACGCACCGCTCCGCCCTGCGGCAGCTTGGCGAGCGCATCGGCCACCTCCGCGCCCGGCGTGAAACCACTGGCTTCGAGCATGCCGGCCTCCAGCGTGCCGGCGCAGGCCGCCTGCCACAATGCGGCGTCAGCCTCGGGTATACGCGCACCGCGGCCGCCTTGCGGCATCAGCACGGCGGCAAACTCGTTAGCGACGATCTCGCGATGTTTCGCCAACTCTTCCGCCAGCGGATCCCACGCGGGCCAACCCAGTCCGAAGGCGATGCGCTCCCGGCTCAACGCGTCATCGGGAACGTCATGGGTCTGCGCGTCGCGCAGCATCTGCACGCGGTTCTCCAGCCGGCGCAGGAACACATAGGCGGCGCGCAGCGACTTCGCACGCACGGCAGGGATGTGGCCGCGCGCCTCGCACGCGGCCAGCGCAGACAGCAAGCCGCGCACGCGCAGGCTGGGCTCGCGCCCGCCGCGGATCAACTGCACGAGCTGCACGATGAATTCGATCTCGCGAATCCCGCCGGAACCAAGCTTCAGGTTGTCGGAAAGCTCCTTGCGCGCCACTTCCGCATCAATCAACGCCTTCATCTCGCGCAGGCCGGCGAAGGCGGTGTAATCGAGGTACTTGCGGTAAATGAAAGGCCGCAGCAGCTCCTGCAATTGCTTGCCTGCGGCGCGATCGCCGGCTACCGGGCGCGCCTTGATCCAAGCGTAGCGCTCCCAGTCCCGGCCCTCGCGCTGGTAGTACTGCTCCATCGCCGCGAACGACAACGCCAGCCGCCCCGCGTTACCGAACGGCCGCAGGCGCAGGTCGACGCGCGCGCAGATGCCGTCCACGGTCGGCTCGTTGAGCAGGCGCACCAGTTGCCGTCCCAGCCGCACGAAGTACTCGCCGTTGTCGAGCACGCGGGCGCCGTCGCTCTCGCCGCCATGCGGATAGGCCAGCACAAGGTCGATATCAGAGGAGAAGTTGAGCTCGGCGCCGCCCAGCTTGCCGAAGCCCACCACCACCAGCCGCTGCCGCTCGCCCTGCCTGCTGCGCGCCTGGCCGTAGCGTTCGGCCAGAGCGCGTTCGCTCCAGCCCAGCGCGACGTCCAGCAGCACCTCGTACAGCACGCTGGTGGCGGAGAGGGTATCCGGCAGCTCATCCAGGCCGTTGACGTCGCGGAACACCAGTCGCAGCGCCTCGGCGTGGCGGAAGCGGCGCAGCGCGGCCAGCGTCGGTGTCTCGTCCTCCGGCAACTTCAGGGCATCGATGCGCGTCGCGGCATCGGCATTCGAACGCAGGCGTTCCAGCCCCGCAGGCGACAGCAGTGCGGGCTGGGCGCGCCATGCCTCGAACGCGAAATCGCTGGCCGCCAGCGTGCGGCGGATGCGCTCGGCCACGCCCGCATCGTCATGCAACGGCACGCCGGCAGCGCGACAGCGCGCCACCAGTTCAGCATAACGGTCGTCGACCAGGGCGCGCAGGGCGGGAGATTCGTGAGGCATCCCTGAATTGTGCCGCAGCGAAGGCGAGCGTGCCGGTACACGGTCTGCCGCCTCGGCACGTTGCGCGAAGACGTTCCCGGGCAACAATCGATTCATGTCGTCCCCATTACCTTTTTGTTGCGGTCCTGCCCCTGGCTGCGAAAATCGCTCGCTCTCACAAACCACCCGCTCCATGACAACCGAGTCCGCGATTCAGCCATGACCTCATCCGCCGCCCCCGTCCTTCGCCGCATGATTCTGCGCATCGTCGTGGTGCTGGCGATGGCGCTGCTGTTCGTGCTGCTCACCGGCCTGCTCGACGGCGGCCAGGGCGTCTTGCCGCTGCGCATCCTGGATCAGCCGCGCTTCTTGTTCGCGAATGCGTGGCCCGGTCTGCTGGTTGTCGGCCTGTTGCTGGTGACGACGCGTCGTCTGCTGTTGTCGTTTGGGCTGGCCTACCTGCTGGAGGTGCTGGTCTACGGCATCAACAGGCTGAAGATGGCGAATCTCGGCACCCCGCTGCTGCCGGCGGATTTCCGCATGGTGGGCCAGTTGCGCAAGGGTGGCGCGCATCTTCTCGCCGGCTACCTGCCGCACAGCCCATGGCCGTACCTGGTGATGGTCGTGGCCGTGCTGGTGCTGGTGGCAGCATGGCGGTTGGAACCGCCATTGTTCGAGCGCCGTACCGGTGGCAAGCGCCTCGCGGCGGGTGGGGCACTGGCGCTGTTGCTCGGCAGCCTGCTCGCCGGCTGGATCGGCTGGGCGAAGGTCTACAACGGGCATGTGCTCTGGATGGAGCCATGGTCGGCCGCATCGACCCGCGACCATGCCGGCCTGTTCAGCGAACTGGTGATGTTCGACCTGCAGTACAACCTGCACAAACCCAAACCCAACAGCGTGGTGGCCGAGCAACTGATCAGCCAGTCCGTCCATGCGCTGCGCCAACGCATCGGCATGCCAAATGCCGCCGTGCTGCCCGACATCGTGGTGATCCAGAGCGAATCGTTCTTCGATCCCAGCACCACCAACGGCTACGCGCACAGCGACCTCACGCCCAACCTTCGCCAGCTCGCGGCGCACGGCACCAGTGGCGCGCTGCACGTGCCCACCTTCGGCGGCGGCACCATCCGTACCGAATTCGAGATGCTCACCGGGCTGTCGTTGCGTTACTTCGACAACCTGCAGTTTCCCTACCTGCAGATGGGCCGCAAGCAGGTACCGAGCCTCGTCCATGTGCTCGACGAGCACGGCTACGAAACGGTGGCGGTGCACGGCAACGATCCAACCTTCTGGAACCGCAATACCGCGTTCAAGGCATTGGGCTTCCAACGCTTCGTGTCGCAGGCCGACTTTCCGCGCGACGCGCCGAACGACGGCAAGTACATGGCCGACAGCGCGATGACCGACGAGATCCTGAGCCAGCTCAAGGACAACGGGCCGCCGCAATTCATCTTCGCCATCAGCATCGAGGCGCACGGCCCTTACGACGTGGATCCGAAAAACATCGCCGAGCGCGACGCCATCGCGGTGCCCGCTGGCATCGAGGGCAAGGACAAGATCGCGCTGCAGAACTACATCTACCACATGCAGCACGCCGACCAGGAACTGGGACGTCTCGCGGCGGCGCTCGCCAAGCGCCAGCGCCCTGCCTTGCTGTTGTTCTACGGCGACCACTTGCCCGCGCTCACCGACGTCTATCGCACGGACGGCTTCGTCGACGGCGGCGACATGCTCGCGCAACCTGGCACATGGCTGCTGGTCGATCCGCGCAGCACCACGGCTCCGCCCGTGCACGAGGACACGGCCGCGTGGCTGATGCCCGGCCTGTTGCTCACCGCCGCCGGCATCCACGACGACGCCTACTACGCGCTTACCCAGCAACTCGGCCCGCAACTCGCCGCACTCACCCGCGCTCCCGGCGCCCCGCAACCCGACGAAGACGACGCGACCCGGCAGTTGGATCAGTCCATGGCCAGCGTCGAGCAGTTGCGGATGAGCCGCAAGCTGCAGCCATTGCTGGCAAAGGCATTGGGAGCATCGCCTGCGCCGACGCCAGCCGCCGCGACCAGCCCGACCCCGGTGGCAACCGTGCCGGCGACTGGCAGCGGAGCGCAGACTGCGCATTGAGATTCGGTCTGAGTGAGGCTTGCCCGGCGCAACTACGCCGCAGTCGCCATCCCGCGCAGGCCATCGAGTCAATCCAAAGAAAAACCCGCCGGGAAGGCGGGTTTTTCGTATCGCGCTGCCCTTCCTGAGCAGTGCAGCCAGGACGGCCGCTGTCTGATCCGCGCCATCGGGGACGATGGCGCGGACGAGGGCATCAGAAATCCATGCCGCCCATGCCGCCCATGCCACCGGGGGCGCCGCCGTGGTTGTGCTCTTCCTTCTTCGGCAGCTCGGCCACCATCGCTTCGGTGGTGATGGCGAGGCCAGCCACGGAGGAGGCGTACTGCAGGGCCGAGCGGGTCACCTTGGTCGGGTCCAGGATGCCGAACTCGATCATGTCGCCGAACTCGCCGGTGGCGGCGTTGTAGCCGTAGTTGCCCTTGCCTTCCTTGACCTGGTTGACGATCACGCTGGACTCGCCGCCGGCGTTGAAGACGATCTCGCGCAGCGGAGCTTCCAGTGCACGACGGGTGATGGCGATGCCGAGGTTCTGGTCTTCGTTGTCGCCCTTCAGGTTCTCGACGGCCTTGAGCGCACGGATCAGCGCCACGCCGCCGCCCGGCACCACGCCTTCTTCCACCGCCGCACGGGTAGCGTGCAGGGCGTCTTCAACGCGTGCCTTCTTTTCCTTCATCTCGACTTCCGTCGCCGCGCCGACCTTGATGACGGCCACGCCGCCGGCCAGCTTGGCCACGCGCTCCTGCAGCTTCTCGCGGTCGTAGTCCGACGAGGTCTCTTCGATCTGCGCCTTGATCTGGCCGATGCGGGCCTGGATCTTCGCCGCTTCGCCGGCGCCGTCGATGATCGTGGTGTTTTCCTTGGTGACCACGACCTTCTTGGCGCGGCCGAGGTCGGCGATGGTCGCCTTCTCGAGCTGCAGGCCCACTTCTTCGGAGATGACCTGGCCGTTGGTCAGGATGGCCATGTCTTCCAGCATCGCCTTGCGGCGGTCACCGAAGCCCGGCGCCTTGACGGCGGCGACCTTGACGATGCCGCGGATGGTGTTGACCACCAGGGTGGCCAGCGCCTCGCCTTCCACTTCTTCCGCCACGATCAGCAGCGGCTTGCCGGCCTTGGCCACGCCTTCGAGGATCGGCAGCAGCTCGCGCACGTTGGAGACTTTCTTGTCGTGCAGCAGGATGAAGGGGTCGTCCAGCTCGACCTGCTGGCTCTGCTGGTTGTTGATGAAGTACGGCGACAGGTAGCCGCGGTCGAACTGCATGCCCTCGACCACGTCCAGCTCGTTGTCCAGACCCGAGCCTTCCTCGACGGTGATCACGCCTTCCTTGCCGACCTTCTTCATCGCGGTGGCGATGATGTCGCCGATGGCGCTGTCGGAGTTGGCGGAGATGGTGCCGACCTGGGCGATCGCCTTGTCGTCGGCGGTGGGCTTGCTGAGGTTCTTCAGCTCGCCGACCGCAGCGGTCACGGCCTTGTCGATGCCGCGCTTCAGGTCCATCGGGTTGATGCCCGCGGCAACGGCCTTCATGCCTTCGCGGATGAAGGCCTGCGCCAGCACGGTGGCGGTGGTGGTGCCGTCACCGGCATTGTCGGAGGTCTTGGAAGCGGCTTCCTTGACGATCTGCGCGCCCATGTTCTCGTAGGGATCGGCCAGCTCGATTTCCTTCGCCACGGACACGCCGTCCTTGGTGACGGTGGGGGCGCCGAAGCTCTTCTGGAGCACGACGTTGCGGCCCTTCGGGCCCAGGGTGACCTTGACGGCATTGGCGAGCGTGTTCACGCCCTTCAGGATGCGCGAACGGGCGTCTTCGCCGAAGCGGACTTCTTTAGCGGCCATAAAATTTTTGCCTCAAAAATTTTGAAATAAGGAAAGGGTCTGTCGTTTCGAAAGCGTTGCCGAAGCAAGCTCTAGACAACGGGCGAGCGCGATGGGCGCGCTCAGCCCTCGATCACCGCCACGATGTCGTCTTCCTTCAGGAAGACCAGCTCTTCGCCGTCGATCTTGATTTCCTGGCCGGCGTACTTGCCGAACAGCACCACGTCGCCTTCTTTCAGGCTCATCGGGCGGACGTTGCCGTCTTCCAGGATGCGGCCGGTACCGGCGGCGATCACCTTGCCGCGGGTGGGCTTCTCGGTGGCGCTGTCGGGGATGACGATGCCGCCGGCGGAGACGCGCTCCTCTTCCAGGCGCTTGACGATGACGCGGTCGTGCAGCGGACGCAGTTTGCTCATGGGTGGCTCCCAAGCTTTTGGTGATGAAAAGAGTTGAGGACTGACAGGCTGGCTCGTGGCCTGCTGTTAGCACTCGACGAAGATGAGTGCCAATTCTGGCGATTCAAGCCCCTCACCCGCAAGTGGTGGCGGGCCCGGATCGGCAGGTACAAGCCTTGGAACAGCGGATGGGGCGGACAGGCGCGGGTTTCAAGAGGCCTCTGCTACCGTGCATTGTCCGATCCGTCGCCCGCCGCCATGACCGCCCCCGAAATCCTGCTCTGCCTGTGCACCTGCCCCGACGCTGTCAGCGCGCAAAAGCTGGCGGAGGCACTGGTGGGGGAACGGCTGGCCGCCTGCGTCAACCGCGTGCCGGGGGTGCTTTCCACCTACCGCTGGCAGGGAGAAGTGAACACCGACGGCGAGGAGCTGCTGCTCATCAAGACCACCGTCGCACGCTTTGACGCGCTCAAAGCGCGGCTGCTGGAACTGCATCCCTACGAGTTACCAGAACTGATCGCGCTGCCGGTCGACCGTGGCCACGCGGCCTATCTGGACTGGGTGCATGGCGCGACCGAAGACTGCTGACAGCCCTTGTCAGCTGCACCCGGCAGACTTCGGCCATCTCCCAGCCATCCCGACCCAACCCTGATGAAGAAGACCGACTACGCCGTATTGCTGTCGCTGGGCGCCCTGTGGGGTGGCTCGTTCCTGTTCATGCGGATGGGTGCCAGCGCCTTCGGCGCGCTGCCGCTGGCGGGCCTGCGCGCCATCGGCGCGGCGCTGTGCTTCCTGCCCCTGCTGGCCTCGCGCCAGCGCCGGGCGGAATGGCGCGCGCACTGGTGGCCGATCGCTGTCGTCGGCTTGACGAATTCGGCACTGCCCTTCGCGCTGTTTACCTTCGCCACCCGCAGCCTGCCCGCGGGGACGGCTTCGATCATCGACGGCATGACGCCCATGTTCGCCGCCCTGGTCGGTTGGCTGTGGCTGGGCCAACGGCTGGACGCCTGGCGCAGCGCCGGCCTGGTGGTCGGCTTTGCCGGCGTGGTCTGGCTGGCCGAGGGCAGCCTCGCGCTGGGGCCGGGCGCGGGCGCGGCGCTGCTCGCCGGCGTGGCGGCCACCGCGCTGTACGGCTACGTGGTGCACTACACGCACCTGCGCCTGGCCAAAGTGACGCCGCTGGTGGTGACAGTCGGGAGCCATATGGTCGCCGCACTCCTGCTGCTCCCGCCAACGGTGCTGTTCTGGCCCGTGCAGGCTCCGCCGCCGCAGGCCTGGCTCGCGGCAGCCGGGCTGGCCGTGCTGTGCACCGCGCTGGCCTATGTGCTGTTCTTCTGGGTGCTGGCGCGGGTCGGCGCGGTACGGATCATGGTCATTCCTTATCTGATACCGGCGTTTGGCGTGCTCTGGGGCGCGCTCCTGCTGGGCGAACCGGTGAGTGCCCGCATGCTTGGCGGTTGCGCGGTGGTGCTGCTGGGCACGGCGCTCACCACCGGGCTGGTCCGCGCGCGCCGCAAGGCTCCTGCGCTGGCCACCGGGGAGACATGAAGCCGCAGCGCGCGGAAGCCCGCTCTGCATGATCCATAATGGCTTTCCCCGCTGCACATCTGGAATCACGATGCGCTTCATCATCAGCCGCATGGCCGCCCGACTGCCGATTCTGGCCCTCCTGCTGCTTGGCCTGGGGTGCATGCTGGCGCCTGCCGTGTTTGCGCAGACACAGGAAGACAACATCCTGCCGGTGACCGAGGCCTACAAGCTCAGCACCGATGCCAGCACGCCCGGCACGCTCAAGCTGCACTGGGTCATCGCGCAGGACTACTACCTCTATCGCGGCCGCATGAAGTTCACCGCCGGCCCGGGCATCACGCTGGGCGAAGCGCAGCTGCCGCCTGGCGAAAAGCACGTCGACCCCTATCTCGGCCCGGTCGAGACCTACCACCACGCCGTCGACGCCAGCATTCCCTATACGGTGGCACCAGGCACCACCCATCTCGTGCTCAGCGTGCAGTACCAGGGTTGCCACGAAGTGGAGCCGAAGATCTGCTATCCCCCGCATACCGAGCAGCTTGACCTGCCATTACCTGCTACCGCCCCGACGCCTGCCGCGGGCACCTCGCTGGGCAACGCATTGCAGCAGATCGGAGAAAACGGGAACGACACCTCGTCCGATCCACTGCCGCAAGAGCAAGCCTTCAAGTTCTCCGCACTGGCGCAGGACGCACACCACCTGCTGCTGCGCTGGACGATGCCGAAGGATTACTACGTCTACCAAAACCACATCTCGCTCAAGCTCAAGGACGCCAATGGCCTGACGCTGGCCACACCCGCGTGGCCAGCGGGCGGCGTGCAGCATCAGGACGCGCAGCTTGGCACGGTGACGGTGTACTTCGGCGACCTCGCGTTACCGGTAGCCATCGAAGGCGATACCGCTGGCCACAAGCAAGTGACGCTGGAAGCAAGCTTCCTCGGCTGCAAGGACGGCGGCGTCTGCTATCCGCTGATGACGCGCGACGCCACCCTCGACCTCGCCAGCGGTGCGGCGGTCGAAGGCGTTACTACATCCGGCACAAGCACACCCTCTGGTCCGTTGCAGAGCAGTTTGCTCGTCGCGCTGTTGCTGGCGCTGGGCGGCGGCCTCGTCCTCAACCTGATGCCCTGCGTGCTGCCGGTGCTCTCGCTCAAGGCGGTGAGTTTGCTGGAAGGCGGCGAAACTCCTGCACTGCGCCGCCGTCATGCGCTGGCCTACACCGTCGGCGTATTGGCGAGCTTCCTTGCGCTGGGCGGCGGCATCCTCGTGTTGCGCTCGGCTGGCCATGCACTGGGCTGGGGCACGCAGCTGCAGCAGCCGCTGCTGGTGGCGGTGCTGGCCTGCGTGATCTTCGCGCTGGGCTTGTCGATGTCCGGCGTGGTGCAGTTCGGCGCTTCGCTGGGCAACACGGGCAGCACGTTGGCCAATCGCGGCGGCGTGGCCGGCGACTTCTTCACCGGCGTGCTCGCCGTGGTGGTGGCCAGCCCCTGCACCGCCCCCTTCATGGGTGGCGCGTTGGCTTATGCCTTCGCCGCGCCAGCCGCGCACGCGTTGCTGGTCTTCCTCATGCTGGGCGTGGGCCTGGCCCTGCCCTTCCTCGCCATTGCCTACATCCCCGCACTGGCGCGCTGGCTACCGAAACCCGGCCGCTGGATGGAAACGCTGAAGCAGGTGTTGGCTTTCCCGATGTATCTCACGGCGGCGTGGCTGTCTTGGGTGCTGGCCAACCAGCGCGGCGCCGACGCCGTGGGGCTGCTGCTGGTGACCCTGGTGCTGCTGGCGCTGGCGCTGTGGTGGTTCGAGCGCAGCCGCGGGCGCGGCCTGTTGCATCACGTGCTGACCGCACTGCTGGTAGTGCTGACCGCCGCGCCGCTGTATCTGTTGGTGCAGTTGCCACCCATGACGAATGCCGCGACGGCACAGCAGGGCACCGTGCCGTACAGCTCGGCGAAGCTCGCCGAACTACGCGCCGCCAACACGCCCGTGTTCGTGGACATGACCGCCGACTGGTGCATCACCTGCAAGGCCAACGAGCACACCGTGCTGGATGGCACTGCATTCCATGACGCGCTCAAGCGCGACGGTGCGGTCTACATGAAGGGCGACTGGACCAACGAGGACCCGGCGATCACCGCCTTCCTGCAGCACTACCATTCGCCGGGCGTGCCGCTGTACGTGGTGTTCCCGGAGGGCGGCGGCGAGGGTCGCCAACTGCCGACGGTGCTGACCACCGCGCTGGTGCAGCGGGCACTGGATGAGGCGGCGCATTGAGCCGCGACAACCTCGTCATCCTGGTCGCGGCGGTGCTGGCCGCAGCACTTGGCGGCTGGTTGCAACACGAGAGCCGCTTGGCGCATGTGCCGGCCGGAGTGACAGTGGCGCAGGCCGGCGAGCCAGCACCCCGGCTTGAACTGCCGGATCTGCAGGGCCGCCCCCATGCCCTGGCGGATTACCGCGGCCGCCGCGTGCTGCTGAATTTCTGGGCAAGCTGGTGCGGGCCCTGTCTGGATGAACTGCCGGCGCTGGATCGCGTCCAGGCCAAGTTCGGCGAAAACGGTAGCATCGTGCTGGGAATCGCCATGGATGATCCCGCGCATGTTCGTGCCTTTCTGGCCGATCATCCTGTGCGTTACCCTGTCCTGCTCGGCCGGATGGCACCGCCAAGCACATCACTGTTATGGGGCGACAACGACGAGATGCTTCCATATAGCGCGCTGATCGACGCCAATGGATGCGTGATCGCCACGCATCGCGGTCCGCTGGATGCCGCCACGCTCGATCAATGGCTCAGGTGAAAAGTACGGTCATGGACGGCCACCCAGTTGACCTTCGCGATCAGGCATGACCGCAAGAGCCACTCCCGCGCATACGCGAACGCACGGTGAGTGACGCACTTCTCCATTGAACATCGCCGATCTGCGCCGAACTGGACAACATCAGCAACTGCGCGCACACTGCGCCCCGTTCCGGGTCGTCCGGACGTCGTCGAAGGCATGGCGTGGCCAAGATCCTGGTCCTGCACGGACCCAATCTCAACCTGCTGGGCGCACGCGAGCCGACCATCTACGGCAGCGACACGCTGGCCGACATCAACGGCCGGCTGGCCGCGCAGGCGCAGGCCGCCGGTCATGAACTGGCATGGTTCCAGTCCAACGCCGAGCACGAACTGATCGGCCGTGTGCACCAGGCACGCGACGAGCAGGTGGCGATGATCCTGTGCAACGCCGGCGCATTCACCCACACCAGCATTGCGCTGCGCGATGCGTTCGCTGCGGTGGCGATCCCATTCATCGAGGTGCACCTGTCCAACGTGCACGCCCGCGAACGGTTCCGGCACCACTCGTACCTGGCGGACATCGCGATCGGCGTGATCTGCGGCTTTGGCGCCGACAGCTACCGCCTGGCACTGGACGCTGTCGTCGCCCGGCTGGCGCCACGCTGAAACTGCCCCTTTTCCTTTCCGGCCGCCCAAGGGCGGCCCATGACATGAAGGCCATCCCATGGATCTGCGCAAGATCAAAAAGCTGATCGACCTGCTCGAGGAATCCAACCTCGCGGAACTGGAAATCAAGGAAGGCGAAGAAGTCGTGCGCCTGTCGCGCGTGCCCAAGGGCGGCGTAGCCTTGGCTGCCCCGGCACCGATCGCGGTAGCCGCCGCTCCGGCGGCCCCCGCGCCAGTCGCCGCCGCCGAAGCCGCACCTGCCGCCAGCGCTCTGCCGGCCGGCCACGTAGTGAAGGCGCCGATGGTCGGCACTTTCTATGCCTCCGCCACGCCTGGCGCCCCGGCGCTGGCAAAGGTCGGCCAGCAGGTAAAGGCCGGCGAGACGTTGGGCATCATCGAGGCGATGAAGATGTTCAACCAGATCGAAGCCGACGTATCCGGCACGATCCAGGCGATCCTGGTCGAGAACAGCCAGTCGGTCGAATTCGACCAGCCGATGTTCGTGATTGCCTGAGCCGGCTGAGCCAACATGCCCATGCTCGAAAAAGTCGTCATCGCCAATCGCGGCGAAATCGCCCTGCGCGTGCTGCGCGCCTGCCACAGTCTCGGCATCAAGACCGTGGCGGTGCACTCCACCGCAGACCGCAACCTCAAGCACGTCGGCCTCGCCGACGAAGCCATCTGCATCGGCCCGGCGCCGTCGGCGGAGAGCTACCTCAACATCCCGCGCATCATCGCCGCGGCGGAAATCTCCGACGCCCAGGCCATCCACCCGGGTTACGGCTTCCTGTCCGAGCGCGCCGACTTCGCCGAACAGGTAGAGAAATCCGGCTTCATCTTCATCGGCCCCACCGCGGACGTGATCCGCCTGATGGGCGACAAGGTGGAGGCGATCAAGGCGATGAAGGCCGCGGGCGTGCCCTGCGTGCCCGGCTCGGGCGGTCCGCTGGGCGACGACATCGATGAAAACCTGCGCATCGCCCGCGAAATCGGCTACCCGGTCATCATCAAGGCCGCGGGCGGCGGCGGCGGCCGCGGCATGCGCGTGGTGCGCACCGAGGCGCACCTGGGCAACTCCATCGTGATGACCAAGCAGGAGGCCAAGGCGGCCTTCGGCAACGACATGGTCTACATGGAGAAATTCCTGGAGAACCCGCGCCACGTGGAGATCCAGGTGCTGGCCGACGGCCAGGGCAACGCCATCCACCTCGGCGAGCGCGACTGCTCGATGCAGCGCCGCCACCAGAAGGTAGTGGAAGAAGCGCCCGCGCCCGGCATCACCCCGGAACTGCGCGCCCAGATCGGCAAGGTCTGCGTGGAAGCCTGCCTGCGCATCGGCTATCGCGGCGCCGGCACCTTCGAATTCCTTTTCGAGAACGGCCGCTTCTACTTCATCGAGATGAACACGCGCATCCAGGTCGAGCACCCGGTAACCGAGTTCATCACCGGCGTGGACCTCGTGCGCGAACAGTTGCTGATCGCCGGCGGCGAGAAGCTGTCGATCCGCCAGGAAGACATCAAGATCAACGGCCACGCCATCGAGTGCCGCATCAACGCCGAAGACCCGGACAGCTTCCTGCCCTGCCCCGGCACGGTGAAGCGCTTCGAGGCACCGGGTGGCCCCGGCGTGCGCGTGGATACCCATTTGTATGACGGCTACACGATCCCGCCGAACTACGACTCGATGATCGGCAAGCTGATCGTCTACGGCCCCGACCGCGCCACCGCCATCGCCCGCATGCGCCTGGCATTGGCCGAGACGGTGATCGAGGGCGTGAAATGCAACATCCCGCTGCAGCAGCGCATCATGGCCGACGTGGGTTTCCAGCATGGCGGCCAGAACATCCACTACCTCGAGAAGCGGATGGCGGAGCAGAAGGACAAATCGCCCGCGCACTAACACCATCAGACAACGGCGACATGGCCCTCAGCATTGAATTTGAAGAGCCTTCCCTGGGCGCACCGTGCGAATGCTGCGGCAATCGCACGGTGCATCTGATCAGGTTCGTGTCCAATGATGGCGATGCCCATGCCGTTTACTACGTCAGATTCACCGAAGGCCACCCGGAAACGCCTGCCGTCGCCGCAGTAAGCCTCGGAGATTGGGAAGAAGGCAGCACGCCCTCGCAACGCACGGCGTTTGCCCTTGAGCTTCGCGCGGATGGCGTCCGTGTCTGCAATGCGGATGAATCGCCATGGCACGAAACGAACATTCTTGGTCGCATGCTCGATCGTGATGAAGCATTGGCGCACCCCTTGATCAAGGAGGTGTTCCACATCACCGACCACATCTATCTCGAAGATCCACCCTTCATGGCACACATGAATCGCCAACCATCCAGCGACGCCTCGTAAATGCCCTTCCTCGAACTCTCCCTCACCACCCGCCTCGAACAGCAACCTCGCGTGGAGGAAGCGCTGGAGGATCTCGGCGCGCTGTCGATCACGCTGCGCGATGCCGATGCGGAGACGCCGGACGAGCAGGCGATCTTCGAGCCGGGCGTGGGCGAATTGCCGCTGTGGCCCACGATCACCTTGAACGCACTGTTCGACGAACACTCAGACAAACGCGGCCTCGCCGCCGCGCTGGGCGAATTGCTGCCGTGGCTCGAGCCCGACCAGCTGGACTTCCGCGTGGTGGAAGACCAGGACTGGGAGCGCGTGTGGATGGACCAGTACCAGCCGATGTCCTTCGGCCGGCGCCTATGGATCTATCCATGGAACATCGAGCCGCCGACCGACGACGAACGCGTGGTGGTGCGCCTCGACCCTGGCCTCGCCTTCGGCAGTGGTACGCATCCGACTACCGCGCTGTGCCTGGAATGGCTGGACGGGCTCGATCTCGCCGGCAAGTCCGTGATCGACTACGGCTGCGGCTCGGGCATCCTCGCCATCGCCGCGCTCAAGCTGGGCGCCATCCACGCGATGGGCGTGGACAATGACCCGCAGGCACTACTTGCCTCGCGCGACAACGCTGGGCGCAACGGCGTGGCGAAGCATCTGGACGTCTATCTGCCGGGCGACGAACCCAGGGCTGCAGCCGATGTGTTCGTGGCGAACATCCTCGCCGGTCCGCTGGGCGAACTCGCGCCCGCGTTCGCGGCGGCGGCAAAGCCCGGCGCACCGTTCGCGATCTCCGGCATCCTCGACGGGCAACAGGACGAACTGCTGGCACGCTACGCCGAATGGTTCGATGCGTTGCGGGTGGACGTGCACGAAGGCTGGGTGCGCATCAGCGGGCATCGTCGCGGCTAAAAGCCTGTTCACTGCCTCCACGCAGCCCGTGCAGCCTTGCCGTGGCCGTCAGGAGATAGCGTGTGGCGCCTGGCTATCGGGCGAAGCCGCACGCTGCCTCACGACAGCCGTGGCAAGGCAACCCGACGGGCCGCCCCTGTTCGACCGCATGTCTGCGTCATCACCCGGTCGTGGACGGGCGTCCGCCCCTCAAGGCCGAGTCCCTGCATGAACTCTCCCCGCGTACCCTCGTTCCTTCCTTGAGCTGCACGCAGACAGTTCCCGGCGCGGGCCACGCGGAGAGGGTGAACAGGCTCTCGTGCATCCCCTGCTAAGCTTGCGGCTCGTTCAACGCGACGCACCACATGTACGCACAATGCCCCGAATGCCTGTCCGTGTTCTCGCTCGGCGCGCAGGCGCTGGTGCAGGCGCACGGCTACGTACTGTGCGGACACTGTGGTGCCGGTTTCGACAGTCTCGCCACGCTCAGCGAGCAATTGCCGCCGGAACCCTTTCAGGAAATGCCGGTGAACGAGCAGGCACTGGCGCCGCCGCGCATCGAGCTGGTGGTGTATCGCCCGCAGCGCCCTGCGCCGGAACCTGCCGTGGTAGCGGAGGCAACATCTCCTGCCGCCGCGAACTCGGAAGACTTCTCGCAGCTGGTATTCGCGCCGCGTTTCGCGAAGGAGGCGCGCAAACGCAAACCGTCACGAGCCGCAAGGAAACACCGCGGGCCGCGCACCGCCGACCACCAACGGCGTTGGCCATGGGTGCTGGTCTGCACGGCGCTCACCATTGCGCTCGCGGGGGAAGTGGCATGGATCGATCGCAATGACCTGGTTCGCTCCCCACTCATCGGCAGCTGGCTGCGTGGCGCCTGCGACATGCTCGGCTGCCGCCTGCCGCTCGTGGCTGCGCCAAAGCAGTTGCACCTGCTCGCCAGCAACGTCGAAACGCATCCCAATGCCGCGCAGGCGCTGATGATCAGCCTCAGTCTGCGCAACGACGCTGCGTTCGCCCAACCCTGGCCTGTGGTGGTGGTCACCCTGTCAGATGCGCAGGGCCATCGGCTGTCGATGCGCCGTTTGCTGCCCACTGACTATCTCGATGACCCGGTCGTACTGCGCCAGGGGCTCGCGCCCGGCGCCACCACGGCACTGGTATTGGAAGTGCAAGATCCCGGCGACGCAGCGGTTGCCTACCAGTTTGATTTCGAATAGCGCACCGCACAGACACGGCACTTAAAATCCGCGTTCCGGACGGGTAGACTTCTCCGCCCCGCGCACTGCCGATGGCATGCACGGGGCGATCGCCCACGCGGTCGTGCAAGGCCATCAGAACAGCGGCCCACGCAGCCGCGCGAGACGTACAGAGGGAAATGTCAGTGAACGCCGTGAGATTGCCAACCGCCGAGGCCACCCGTCCGGTCGCCTCGCAGAGTGCGCTTGGCGAATGCGTCAGCCGCACCGTGCGCCGCTATCTCGCCGACCTCGGCGATGCGGACTGCGGCGAGGGGCTGCACGCACTGGTGATCCACGAGGTGGAAGGCCCGCTGCTGCGCGAAGTCCTGGCGTTCCATGACGGCAACCAGAGCCGCGCCGCCGTGGCGCTGGGCATCAACCGCGCCACGCTGCGCAAGAAACTGGCCGCGCACGGGCTGCTGTAATCAGCGTGCATTTGGCCGTCCAAATCCCGGCCGCCTCCCCGACTGGGCTATAATTCGCGGCTTTCCCGTCTGGAAGCCGCCATGCCCGCCCCCGCTGTCGTCCCCGTCCGCCGCGCCCTGCTCAGCGTTTCCGACAAGACCGGCCTGATCGAGCTGGGGCGCCGCCTCGCCGCGAAGGGCGTCGAGCTGCTCTCCACCGGCGGCAGTGCGAAGGCGCTGCGCGATGCCGGCATTGCGGTGAAAGACGTCAGCGACCTCACCGGCTTCCCGGAGATCATGGACGGCCGCGTAAAGACCCTGCATCCCAAGGTGCACGGCGGCCTGCTCGGCCGACGCGGCATCGACGACGCGGTCATGGCCGACCTCGGCATCCAGCCCATCGACCTGCTGGTGCTCAACCTCTATCCGTTCGAGGCCACCGTCGCCAAGCCCGGCTGCACGCTGGAGGACGCTATCGAGAACATCGACATCGGCGGCCCGGCGATGCTGCGTTCGGCGGCGAAAAACTGGAACGACGTGAGCGTACTCACCTCGCCCGGCCAGTACGAGACGGCGCTCGCCGAAATCGAACAGCATGGCGGCCTTTCGCGTGCCACGCGCTTCATGCTGTCGGTCGCCGCGTTCAACAACGTGGCCAATTATGACGGTGCGATCAGCGACTATCTCTCCGGCCTCAGGCTCGACGATGCGCACGAAGCGATCGCCGGCCACGAGCCCTTCCCGGCGCAAAGCAACAGCCGCTTCGTCAAGCTGATGGACCTTCGTTATGGCGAGAACCCGCACCAGGACGCCGCGTTCTATCGCGACCTGTATCCCGCGGCGGGCACGCTGGCCACTTTCAGGCAACTGCAGGGCAAGGAGCTCTCGTTCAACAACATCGCCGATGCCGACGCCGCCTGGGAATGCGCGCGCAGCTTCACCAAGCCAGCTTGTGTCATCGTCAAGCACGCCAACCCATGCGGTGTAGCGGTGAGCCTGGACGGCATCGGCAAGGCCTACGACCTCGCCTACCAGACCGATCCCACCTCGGCCTTTGGCGGAATCATCGCTTTCAATCGCGAAGTGGATGGCGCCACCGCGCAGGCCATCGTGTCGCGGCAGTTCGTGGAAGTGGTGCTGGCGCCGGCATATACCGGCGACGCACTCAAGGCATTCGCCAAGAAGGGCAACGTGCGCGTGCTGGAGATCCCGGTGCCGGCCGGTACCGACCTGGTGGCCGCGCATCCCGGCAACAACGTCAAACGGGTGGGTTCGGGCCTGCTGATCCAGACCGCCGACACCGGCATGGTCAAGGCGGAAGGACTGAAAGTCGTGACCAAGGTGGCGCCCACGCCGCAGCAGATCGACGACCTGATCTTCGCCTGGAAGGTGGCGAAGTTCGTGAAGTCCAACGCCATCGTCTATGCCAGGCACCGCCAGACCATCGGCATCGGCGCTGGCCAGATGAGCCGCGTATACAGCGCGAAGATTGCCGGCATCAAGGCCGCCGACGAGAAGCTGGAAGTGCGCGGTTCGGTGATGGCGAGCGACGCCTTCTTCCCGTTCCGGGACGGCATCGACGCGGCGGCCGCGGCCGGCATCAGCGCGGTGATCCAGCCCGGTGGGTCGATGCGCGACGCCGAAGTGATCGCCGCCGCCGACGAGCACGGCATGGCAATGGTATTCACCGGGATGAGGCACTTCCGTCACTAAAAGTGACGGAAGTTGAGTCAAGCAACCTCGTCGCTAAAAGTGACGGAAGTCAATCAGGCAATCCCGGCACTGAAAGTGACCGGAGCCAATCCGCCAATCTCGCCACCAAGATGACGCAGGCCGCGCCGGCACTCTGGCGTCGCTTTACCTCTTCCTGCAGGAAGAGGGTCGGGATGCGGAGCCGATTTCGCTCCGCTCCTCGAATGACGCATCAATGTGCGCCGTCTTGCGAACCGCTGTCCTGCGAATCGTCCTCGGACTCGGCCGGCTTGCTCTTGCCCCATTCCAGGATCTTGTACATCACCGGCCTCACCGGCGGCGCGCCGTCGGTGGCGCTCATCGTGCCGTTGTTGTCGACCATGTATGTGTAGGACAAGCCGTTCTTCTGCGTGACCACCACCATATAGACGCGGCCGCCACGACGATACTCCTGATATACCGCATCGCCCTCGGTATGCACGCTGACATCGTCCGCCGGCGCATTACGCTTTACCGTCTTCGGTGCACCGTTGTCGCCCGGCATCACTGGCAGCGGAATCGGCTTGCTGGGCACCTGTGTGGCTGTGACCGTCGCCGGTGTACTGCCGTTGGTGCTGGATGACGCCGGCCGGGCTGGGGCCGCGGCCTGCACGCCCGGATCGTTCATGCCCGGCGGCGGAGGTGCCGGCGCGAACTGCGGCGACTGGCTGCTGGATTGCGCCCAAACCGGCGACGCGGCAAAAGCGGAGATGGCAAGCATGCAGACGACAGTTTTCATGGCGGCGACCTCGAAAGAGGCGCGAAGCATAGCAGCGCGACAGCCACCCTCCCGTGAACCGCACCCGCACGCGTCGCATGCAAGAATGCGCGCATGCCCAAGCTCATCCTGATCGACGGATCCTCCTACCTCTACCGCGCTTTCCACGCGCTGCCGCCGCTGACCAATGCTCAAGGCGAGCCCACTGGGGCACTGTTCGGCGTGGTCAATATGCTGCGCTCCACGCTGAAAGCCAGGCCCGACTACGTCGCCTTCGTCAGCGACGCCTCTGGCCCGACTTTCCGCGACGCGATGTACGAGCACTACAAGGCGAACCGCCCACCGATGCCAGCCGATCTGCGCGCGCAGATCGAACCGATGCTGGCCATCGTGGGTGCGCTGGGTTTCCCGATCCTGCGCGTGCCCGGCGTGGAAGCCGACGATGTGATCGGCACGCTCGCCGTGCAGGCGCAACAGGCCGGTATCGAGGTGGAGATATCCACCGGCGACAAGGACATGGCGCAACTGGTCGGCCCCGGCGTCACCCTGGTCAACACCATGACCAACACCACGATGGATCGCGCCGGCGTCGAGGAAAAATTCGGCGTACCGCCCGAGCGCATCGTCGACTACCTCACCCTGGTCGGCGACAGCGTGGACAACGTGCCTGGCGTGCCCAAATGCGGCCCCAAGACCGCCGCCAAATGGCTGGCCGAATACGGCTCGCTGGATGGCGTGGTCGCGAACGCGGCCAAGGTCGGCGGCAAGATCGGCGAGAGCCTGCGCGAGGCCCTGCCGCAACTGCCGTTGTCGCGTGCGCTGGTGACGATCAAGACCGACGTGGTGCTGGAACAACGCCCCGCCGACCTTGCGATGCGCGACGCCGACACGGACGCGCTGTGCCAGCTGTATACGCGCTACGATTTCAAGGCGGCGCTGAAGGAGCTCGATCTGTCCTCTCTCGCCGGGAAAGGTGCCGGGAGCGCGGGTTCGGCCGGAACGCACGACACTCCCTCCCCACCACCTCCGCCCGTCTTCCACGGAGAGAGCGGCTCTGTCCCAGGCTCCCATCTTTCGCCTGCGAATCTTGCCGTGGAGGGCGAGTACGAACTCGTCACTACCCAGGCACAACTCGACGTCTGGCTGGACAAGCTGCGTGATGCGCCGCTGATCGCCTTCGACACCGAAACCACGGCGCTTGATCCGATGCTGGCCGATGTCGTGGGCCTGTCGCTGGCGGTGGAGCCGGGCCATGCTTGCTACATTCCACTGGCGCACGACTATCCCGGCGCCCCCGCGCAGTTGCCGCGCGACGCGGTGCTCGCCGCGCTGAAGCCCGTCTTCGAGGATGCGAGCCGGCCCAAACTTGGCCAGCACGCGAAATACGACATCAACATCCTGTCGCACTACGGCATCGTGGTGCAGGGCGTGCGCCACGACACCATGCTGGAGTCCTACGTGTGGAACGCCACAGCCACACGCCACGACATGGATTCGCTGGCGAAGAAGTACCTCGGCTACGACACCGTGAAGTACGAGGAAGTGGCCGGCAAGGGCGCGAAGCAGATTTCGTTCTCGCAGGTGGATCTGGACACCGCCTGTCGCTACGCCGCCGAGGACGCCGACATCACGCTGCGCCTGCACCACGCGCTGTGGCCGCAGCTCGAACGCGTGCCCACCCTGTGCAAGGTGTATGAAGAGATCGAGATACCGCTGGTGCCCGTGCTGGCAGGCATGGAGCAGCGCGGCGTGCTGATCGACGTGGACGAACTGCGTAAGCAGAGCCAGCAGCTCGGCAAACGCATGCACGAGCTGCAGCAGCAGGCCTATGCCGAAGCAGGCCGCGAGTTCAACCTCGACTCGCCCAAGCAGTTGCAGGCGATCTTGTTCGACCAGCTGGGCCTTCCGGCGAAACTCAAGACGCCTACCGGCCAGCCTTCGACGAACGAAGAGGCGCTGGAAGCCATCGCCGACGAACATGCACTGCCGCGCCTGATCCTCGACTACCGCGGCCTGGCCAAGCTGCGCTCCACCTACACCGACAAGCTGGCCGGCACGGTGAACCCGCGCACCGGCCGCGTGCACACCAGCTACCACCAGGGCGCGGTGGCCACCGGTCGCATTTCCTCCACCGATCCGAACCTGCAGAACATTCCGGTACGCACCGAGGAGGGGCGGCGCATCCGCCAGGCCTTCATTGCGCCGCCGGGATGGAAGGTGATGGCGGCGGACTACTCGCAGATCGAGCTGCGCATCATGGCGCACCTCTCCGGCGACGAAGGCCTGCTCAAGGCCTTCCACGAAGGCGGCGACGTGCATCGTGCCACCGCCGCCGAAGTGTTCGGCGTGGCCATGGAGGAAGTGAGCAAGGAACAGCGCCGCGCGGCCAAGGCGATCAACTTCGGCCTGATGTACGGCATGAGCGCGTTCGGCCTCGCCCGCCAGCTCGGCATCGACCGCGGCGAAGCCAACGACTATATGGCGCGCTACTTCGCGCGCTACCCCGGCGTGCACGCCTTCATGGAGGCCACCCGGGCGCAGGCGCACCGCGATGGTTACGTGGAGACGATCTTCGGCCGCCGCCTGTACCTGGAGAACTTGCAGTCACGCAACCAGGCCCACCGCGCCGGTGCCGAGCGCGCCGCGGTGAATGCCCCGATGCAGGGCAGCGCCGCCGACATCATCAAGCGCGCGATGATCGCCGTGGCGGCATGGCTCAACGGTCGCGACGACGCCCACATGCTGATGCAGGTACACGACGAACTGGTGTTCGAAGTGCGCGACGATGCGGTGGACTTGGTGCGCGAAGCGGTGCGCGAGCACATGCAGGGTGCTGCACAACTGGCCGTGCCCTTGCTGGTGGAGGTAGGGGTTGGCGCAAACTGGGACGAGGCGCATTAGACGTCCATTTGTTGCTTTCCCGTGAAATGAACGAAGCCTGACTTTTCTTTGCGCAGGCCGTAGAACTTTTCCGCCGCCGCGCGTTCTTAGTTATCGGGTGTACGCAACGGCACCCACGGCTGGTCACCTCCCTGGACAGCCACCCGGACGCGGAGCCTCTCCCCTGGGCCTCCGCCTCCCCGGCCCCGAAGGTACCCCTGACCTTCGGGGCCATTTTTATGCGCGTTTAGTCGTTCGTTCGTCCACGAACGCGTGGATCCAGGAGCGACTCTCCATGGCCGCACTGCTCACCATTGCGCGTTCGCCCACGATCGCCAAGATCAAACGGCGGCCTCCATGGTCGCACTCTCCAAGCAGGCCACTTCATCCGCTGCGCCCTGTCCAGCCCTTTCACTTCAACTGCGCGGATCGACCCGGCATACTCAAGACTGTTCCATCGCCGGAAAAAACCATGCGCTTCGCACTGATCATCATCGGCCTCGCCTTGCTCATTGCTGGCGCGTGGGTGGTATTCGGCCACGGCAGTTACCAGACCACCGACACGCTGTTCCAGCTCGGCTCGGCCAAGCTCACCGCCACGCACGACAAGGCTTTCCCGCAATGGCTGGGCATTGCCGGCATCGTGGTCGGCGCATTGCTGGTTCTGGGCGGCATTCTCCGCAAGAGCTGACCGCGGCACCCGTTACAATTGGCGCGATGGATGTCTCGCACCTGATCGATTCGCTCAACGACGCGCAGCGCGAAGCCGTCTGCGCACCGCCTGGCCACTACCTCGTACTCGCTGGCGCCGGCTCCGGCAAGACCAGTGTGCTCACGCGCCGCATTGGCTGGCTCACCCAGGTGGAGCGTGTGCCACCGTGGGCGATCCTCGCGGTCACCTTTACCAACAAGGCTGCGGGCGAGATGCGCGCGCGGCTGGAAAGCCTGATCCCCGGCGGTACGCAGGGCCTTACCGTAGGCACCTTCCACGGCATCGCCCATCGCCTGCTACGACGGCATTGGCGCGAGGCCAGCCTGCCGGAAGGCTTCCAGATCCTCGACGCCGACGACCAGCAGCGGCTGGTGAAGCGCGTGGTGGCCGGCCTGGGACTGGACGAGGCGCGATTCCCGCCGCGGCAGGCCACATGGACGATCAACGGCTGGAAGGACGAGGGCAAGCGCCCCGACGCCATCGAACATCGCGACCATCCCGTCACCGCCACCCTGGTACGCATCTATCAGGCCTACGAAGACGCCTGCCGCCGCGCCGGCCTGGTCGATTTCGCCGAACTGCTGCTGCGTGCGCACGAACTGTGGCTGAAGAACCCCGCCGTACTGGAGCATTACCAGAACCGCTGGCGGCATCTGCTGATCGACGAATTCCAGGACACCAACGCGCTGCAATACGCCTGGATCAGAGTGCTCGCCGGCAACAGCAGCAAGGTGTTCGCCGTGGGCGACGACGACCAGAGCATCTATGGCTGGCGCGGCGCGAAAGTGGAGAACATGCAGCAGTTCCTGCGTGACTTTCCCGGTGCGCGCACGATCAAACTGGAACAGAACTACCGCTCCACCGCCACTATCCTCAAGGCCGCCAACAGCGTGATCGCGCGCAATGGCGGCCGTCTCGGCAAGGAATTGTGGACGGACGGCGGCGAGGGCGAACGCATCGCGCTTTACGCCGCGTACAACGAGCAGGACGAGGCGCGCTTCGTCATCGAGCGCATCCGCGAATACGTCGCCGAGCACGGCAACGCGCGCGACTGCGCCATCCTCTACCGTTCCAACGCGCAATCGCGGAACTTCGAAGAACAGCTCACCCAGCGCAACATCCCCTACCGCGTCTACGGCGGCCAGCGCTTCTTCGAGCGCGCCGAAATCAAGGACGCATTGGCCTATCTGCGCCTCACCGCCAATCGCCACGACGACGCCTCGTTCGAGCGCGCGGTGAACACGCCCCCGCGCGGCATCGGCGACCGCACGCTGGACGTGCTGCGCCGTCGCGCACGCCACGACACCACGTCGATGTGGGAAGCCGCACTCGCCGAACTCGCCGGCGGCGAACTGGCCGGGCGTGCGAAGAATGCGGTGAAGACTTTCCTTGCGCTGATCGAAGGGATGGCCCGCACGTTTTCGCCCTCTCCCCTGCGGGGCACCGGCTTTGAGGAGCGAGCAGAAGGGCGGGATTCGCCGGAAAGTTCCGCTTCGACCGCCGCCTCGGCCAACCCGCTCTCCGGAGGAGAGAGCGCTTCGACGCTGCCCCTCGCCGAGCAGATCGACCACGTGCTCAGCCATACCGGCCTGCGCGACCACTACGAGAAGGACAGCCGCGGCAACGGCGAGGCGCGCATCGAAAACCTCGACGAACTGGTCAACGTCGCCAGCCGCTTCGAGCGCACGCAGGAAGACATCGACGCCGGCCTCGACGAGCTGCCCGCCTTCCTTTCGCACGCCGCGCTGGAAGCCGGCGAAGGCCAGGGCGAAGCGTGGGACGACTGCGTGCAGCTGATGACCCTGCACTCCGCCAAGGGCCTGGAATTCCCGCTGGTGTTCCTGGTGGGACTGGAAGAAGGCCTGTTCCCCAGCCAGCGCTCCACCGAAGACGAAGGCCGGCTGGAGGAAGAACGCCGCCTTGCCTACGTGGGCATCACCCGCGCCCGCGAACGCCTCGTCGTCAGCTACGCCGAATCGCGCCGCATGCACGGCACCGAAATGCTGGCGCGCCCCTCGCGCTTCCTCGCCGAGATGCCGGCCGAACTGATCGACGAGGTGCGCCCACGCGTGCAAGTGAGCCGGCCGCTGTACGCCGGAGCCAGCCGCCATGTCGATCCTCCTTCCTTGCAGGAAGACCTGCCGGTGAAGCTCGGACAGCGCGTCAACCATCCCAGCTTCGGCGAAGGCGTGGTGGTCAGCGCCGAGGGCAGCGGCGCGCACACGCGGCTGCAGGTGAACTTCGAAGACGCAGGCAGCAAATGGCTGGTGGCGGCCTATGCCAACCTCACGCCCCTGTAGACACGTGCAGCATCGGACAGACCTTTCCTTCCTCGCCAAGCACTTGACCCAGACAGCAGGCCGTCAAACCCCATGAACCCACCGGACATCATCGTCACGGACGCACCCGAAGCCGCGGATCTTGCCGTGGTCTCCGACAGCCTGGACCGGTTCAACATCGATGCCAGCGGCATCGCCGACCGGCGTCCCCTCGCCGTACTGGCGAGAGATCCCCTGACAGGCAAAACCTTGGGCGGAATCACTGGTCGCACTTCTCTTGGCCTGCTGTTCCTCGACGTGTTCTTTCTGCCGGAAGCCCTGCGCGGATCGGGCATCGGCAGCCGGATGCTGCAGATGGCCGAAGCGGAAGGCGGGCGGCGCGGTTGTCGGGCCGCTGTGCTCTACACGATCAGCTTCCAGGCTCCGGAGTTCTACAAGAAACATGGCTGGCGCGAGTTCGGGACGATCCCCTGCGATCCGCCGGGCACCAGCCGCATCTTCCTCACCAAGGATCTGCAACCGGCAACGTGATTATCGATGCCCAGCGAACCCGACCAGCAACGCGGCGCGCATCGAACGGATGCAATTACCCGGTCAAATCCACGCAGCGTTCGCTTCTTGTCCCTGCAACCTTGGCGCCACTCGCTTGTCGCATTCCCAGGTCGCAACGACGCAGGCGTCGGTCACGCCAGCCTTGACCCGATACGTTGGCTGCATGGGTTCGCCGCGGACATGGGAAAGCGGGCTCCCTTCCCGCCGTCTTCCACCATTTTTTTGGCAGTCCAGACCCCTGGACTGCCCCTTGCCAAGGCGCCGGATTGCGGGGAGGATGCGGACAATCGCGCCTTCATGCGCTCTGGCTGAAAGGGGGACTGCATGGATGTCGTGATCGTCGACGACCAACCTTCGGCACGAACCATGCTACGGCATATCGTGCAGGGCATCGGCCCGCAACTCGTCGTGCATGATTTCGGCGTGCCCCAGGCGGCTTTGGATTGGTGCGAGGGCAACCGGCCCGACCTGCTGCTGCTGGACTACCGCATGCCGGACATGGACGGGCTGGAGTTGGCCATGGCCTTTCGCAAGCCGCTGCGGAATCGGGACGTGCCCATCGTGCTTGTCACGGTGGTGGGCGACGAACCGGTACGGCAGGCGGCGCTGGACGCCGGCGTGATCGACTTCCTGGTCAAACCGGTCCATCCCCGCGAGCTGCGCGCGCGTTGCCGCAACCTGCTGCAGTTGCGCCAACAGTCGGAGTCGATCAAGCAACGCTCGCTGTCGCTGGAGCAGCGACTCCTGGCCAGCATGCACGAAGTGGAGGAACGCGAGCGCGAAACGCTGTCACGGCTCGCACGGGCCATCGAGCTCCGCGATGCCGGCACCAGCGCCTACCTCGAGCGCATGTCGCATATAGCCGGACTGATTGCGGAAGGCCTGGGGCTTCCGGAGGAGCAGGTACGCACGATCGAGCTGGCTGCGCCATTGCACGACATCGGCAAGATCGCCATTCCCGATGCGATCCTGATGAAGCCCGGCCCGTTGAACGCGGAGGAGCGCCTGCACATGCAACAGCATCCGCGCATCGGCTACCAGCTGCTGCAGGACAGCCAGAACCGCTTCATCCAGGCGGGGGCGCAGATCGCGCTGCGCCACCATGAGCATTGGAACGGAAACGGCTACCCCGACGGGCTCGCCAGCGAGGAGATCCCGATCGAGGCGCGGGTGGCGACCGTAGCCGACGTGCTGGATGCATTGCTGTCGCCGCGCCCGTACAAGGAAGCCTGGGATATCGAGCGAGCGCTCGAATTCATTGGCGCGCAAAGCGGCGCCATGCTGGATCCGGCCTGCGTGCGCTCGCTCATGGACAACCTGCCGCGGCTGCGCGGCATTTGCGAACGTTTCTCCCGTGTTCCGCTCAATCGCGACTGGCGTTGACCGCGTGCGCCCGGCACTGGCCTGGGTACGCCGGCGATTGCACGGGCGCGCGGACAGTGAGCATGCGCAAGTCTTCGTGCGCATCGCGATCACCATGTTGTTCTGCACCTATCTCGGCTGGAAAGTCGACTGGGGCGACGACAGCCCGGCGTTGTTCTCGACCTGGCTGATCCTGCTCGGGGAGTTGGCGCTGTCGATCGGCCTGCTGGCCGCCATTCTCGTTGCTCCGCAACCGTCGTGGGTACGGCGCTGGCTGGGCATGCTGGCCGACTACGCGGCGATTGGCGGGGTCATGCTCCTGCAGGGGGAGTCGGCCTCCCCGCTGTACGCGGCCTACCTGTGGGTTTCGATCGGCAACGGCATGCGCTACGGACCGCGCTACCTGTACGCCTCCACGGCGTTGGCCGCGCTGTCGTTCGCGGCGATGATGACGGTCACTCCCTATTGGCTGCAGAACCGCTACCTGTCCTGGGGATTGCTGCTTGGCCTGATCGCGGTACCGCTGTACTTCGCCTCCCTGCTCAAGGCGCTGACCGCCGCGATCGAAGAAGCCCGCCGCGCCAACCTGGCCAAGAGCCGGTTCCTCGCCAATATGAGCCACGAGTTCCGCACGCCATTGAACGGGCTGTCGGGCATGTCGGAGCTGCTGGCGAGCACCAGGCTGGATACGGAGCAGCGCGGCTATCTTGAAACCATCCAGGCTGCCAGCCGCTCGCTGCTGGCTCTGGTGGAGGATGTGCTGGACATCTCGGCGATCGAGGCCGGCAAGCTGCGGCTGAAGCAGGAAACCTTCAACCTGAATGCCTTGCTGGAGCAGATCAACCTGATGCTGCGCCCCGAGGCCCGCTCGAAACGGCTGGAATACACGGTCACGGTATTGCCGGAGGTGCCGGAGCAACTGCGCGGCGACCCCCATCACCTGCAGCAGGTACTGGTGAACCTGCTGAGCAATGCGATCAAATTCACCGCGTCGGGCGAAGTTCGCATGACGGTGGCGAAATCGGCCGGGGTCGGTACAGAGGTGCGCCTGCGCTTCACGGTTTCGGATACAGGTATCGGCATTCCCGCATCGGCACGCGCAAAACTGTTCGAGGCATTCGAGCAGGTCGACAGCAGCCTTGCGCGAAAGCACCAGGGCACCGGCCTGGGAACCACGATCGCCAAGGGCCTGACCGAAGCCATGGGGGGATCGATCGGGTTCGAAAGCAGCGAAAACGTCGGCAGCCGCTTCTGGGTCGAACTGCCGTTCGGTTCCGCCGTGGAACCCGCGCCCGCATCCGCCGGCGCCAAACCGAAAGCCGCGGACGCGCGCATATCGCCCCCATCATCGACGGCGCACAACATCATTGCGTTTGCCGATCCGTTCTCGCGCCATCGCGCGCGGATCAAGTCGGCACGCGTCCTGGTCGCCGACGACCACGCCGCCAACCGCCTGCTCCTGCAGGGCGTACTGCAGAAGGCCGGGCATCGGGTGATGACAGTGGGGGACGGCGAAGCCGCGTTGGATGCGCTGGCGGGCGGAGGCTTCGACCTGGCGTTGCTGGACCTGCACATGCCGTCACTGAGCGGCATCGACCTATTGCGTCAGCTGCGTGTGATGGAGGCGGGCACGCGTACCCGCACGCCGGTGGTGATCATCAGCGCCGATGCCACTCCCGAGTCTGCGCGGGTGTGCCGCGATGCCGGCGCGCGCGCCTTCATCACCAAACCCTTTGCCGCCGTAAGGCTGCTCGATGCCATCGCGACGATCCTGACCGGTGGAAGCGGCGAGGAGGTGGAAAGCGCCCGCCCGAGCGTACACGCCTCCGCCGAGCAGGTGCTGGACATGTCGGTGCTGGATGAGTTCGCCGCGCTTGGGATGGGAAAGACATTCGAGGCCGACTTCATCAATCAGTGCGTTGTCGACGCACGCCTGGCGCTGGCGAGGATGCGCCAGGCCGGAGCGGAGGGCGACTGGGAGCGGTTCCGCGACCAGGCCCACGCCATAAAGGGAATCTCCGGCAATCTCGGCCTGGTGCAGTGCGCCGGGTTGAGTGGCGGCCTGATGCGCATGACCGCCTTCGAACTGGAGCGCGACTGGCAGCGCCATTGCGAGAGCCTGACGCAGCGCCTGCATGACGGCGAGCAGGCGCTGCAGACGCGCGGGAGCTGGACACCCGCGCGCGAGGACAGCCCGTTGTCGCCATGATCAGGCCTGCACCACGGCCTGTTCGCCGTGCCGGCGGTACTGCGCGCGCACCAGCCTTTCCATGGTTCGCAGCGACTTCTCGCCCAGCTGCAGCGCGGTGTCCACCCAGATCTCGGTGATCGCCATCATCTCCTCCAGCGTCACCGGTTGTGCCAGCGCCCGGACTCTATGCATGGCCATCCGCGCATGCGGGATGCGGCGGTTGCCACGGATGACTTCCTCGACCGCCTGCGCGCCTTGCCCACGGGGAGCCAGCACGTCCACCAGCCCCATCTTGTAGAGCTCTTCGCTGGACAGGATGTCGCCGCCAAGCATCAATCGCTCGGCCTGCTGGGGCGGGATGCGTTTGCACAGGAAGGAGTAGGCCCCCATTCCCGGGAACAGGTCGAACAGCACCTCCGGCAATCCCATGCCCACGCCCTCTTCCGCGACGATGGTGTGGCAGCTCAACGCGGCTTCGAAGCCACCACCCAATGCATCGCCCTGCACCAGCGCGATGCTGTGCACGTCGGCATCCAGCCCGGCATGGAAAGCATGCACGCCACGCACGCATTGCCGGGCGTAAGTCAGCAGCGCAGGACGGTTCTGATGACGGATCGCCTCGCAGAAGTATTCGAGGTCGCCGCCAAGGTTGAACGCATCGCAGTCGGAAGCAAGCACCACGTGCCGCAGTCCTGATTCGCCATACATGCGTTCCCGGCGCAGCCTGTCGCCGAGCACGTTCTGGTATTGAAGGATGTCGGCGACCAGCGCCGGCTTGAAGCAGGCGCGGCCGGGCGAGGCGGCCAGATCGGCGTGCATGTGACACCAGTGCACGGACGCATCTGCACTCTCGGTGGTGCGCAGGGTGGGGTAACGGGGGACAGAAGCAAGCTTCTCGAGAATCGCGGTAGCCATGGTCACTCCAGACGGTTGATGCCAGCCCGGGCCGTGACCGGCGGGGAACGGAAGGTACATCGAGGGAGGCCCGGAGGCCTCTATGCACCTAAACGGTCGGAAGTGCAAGGAAAAGTCCGGCCCCTGGAGCCGCATGCTCCGGACCAAGGGAAAGCTGCAAATCAGGTCACGCATTCACAGTGACGAGCATCCTCCGCCCGGCACGTGCTCCTCGCCGGAAAGGACCCGGAAGGCCTACCGGCGCAACCTCGGCACCCCATGTTCGTCGCGTTCCTCGATCGCGATGGCGCTGGTGTCGATCACGCCGGCCGTGGCGGAATGCGTGAACTGCACGGTTTCGCCACGCGCCATGGCCAGCGCATTGCGGTAACAGCGTTGCGCCTGCGCGGCGTCGCCCTGGCCTGCATGCGTGTCGCCCAGTGCCTCCCATGCGCCGCTGCCCGGCTCCAACGCCAGCGAGCGCTCGAGGTATTGGCGAGCCTTGCCCCAGAGCCCGGAGCGCACGCAGATACGGCCGGCAGCGAGCAGCAGGGTGGCGTCGTTGGGATGGTCCGACAACCAGCTTTCGGCGCGACCGAGGCGCGCAGCCAGGTCGCCGCCGGCGAGCACGCCATAGGCTTCCACGAGTTCCGGCGACCATTCGCGGCGCAGCGCCGATTCAAGTTCGTCCATCGCCGGCAGTACAAGGCCAAAGCCGGCGGCGCGACGTGCGTAGGCATCGACGGCGGCGTTGGCACGGCGCTGGGTCTTGGGCAACTGCGACCATAAGGTGTTGAGAGCGGCGCCATCAGGGGCGGCATTGATGGCGGCGGTCAATACCCTGGCTTCCAGCGTGGTGTAACCGCGCATGCCCAGCGCACCGCTTTTCTGCAAAGGATCCAATGCAGCCAAGGCACGCCGCGTGTCGCCCACGGCCAGCGCGGAGAGTGCCAGTTCGCGCCAGCCGCCGGGTGGCAATGCGGCCTTGTCGGCATCGGGCGCCAGCAGGGCCACGGCTTCGGCCGCCTTGCCGTCTCGGCGCAGCATGCGTGCGCGCAATACCCGCGCGGCCTGTGGCGCGGCCTGCGAGGCTTCGGCCAGGATTTCCAGCCCGCGGCCATGCTCGCCTCGGCGCGAGGCGGCTTCGGCGGAGGCGAGCAAGGCCACGCCGCGCAACGTGCCCAGCCGCGACGCGCGGTTCAAATCGCGCTCGGCGTCGCCATGACGGCCCTCCATCAGCGCGATCAGGCCCTCGCCCAGACGCTTGCGGCTGAGCCTGCGGTGCCGCCGCGACAACGCGCCGAACGGCCAGCGCAGCAACCGCCATGCCGCAACGAGGGCGGCCCACGCCACGAGCAGGATGACCACGGCGGCGAGCAGCGAGGTCTCCACCCTCCAGCCGCGGATGCGCACCAGCACGTAGCCGGGATCGACTGCCACCCAATGCCAGCCGAACGCGGCCAGCGCCGCGACGATGACCAACAGCAGGATCCAGCGCCACAAGCTCATCGCGCCGCCCCTTTGGGTTGCGCAGGTACCGACGCCGCGGGCGCAGGGCTGTTCGACAGCGCGTGCACCGCGCGCAGGTTGCGCAGTTCCGACAAAGCGGCACCAAGCTGCACCGGTGCGTCGTTGGGCACGACGAAGGCCAATTGCTTCAAGCTGGCGCGAGCCTGCTGCACGGCATCCGCGTTGCCGTCGAACTGGCCAGCAAGGCCGGCGTCGGCGCGCTGCAGTGCACCGACGTAGGCCTTGGGATCATGTGCGAGCAGCGCCGCCTGCGCCTGCGCGAGATCCAACGCCACCAGCTCGCGCGCAAAGCGCGCATCGGCCACCGCCAACGGCGCGCCGTTGTCGCGCTGCACGCTGACCACGCTTGCGAGCGCACGCGTTATGCGCGACCACGCGCCGGACGACGAAGCGCCCGCCGGCGCATCCAGCGGCTTCAGCGGCAACGCAGGTACGGCATCCCGCAAGCTGGTGAGCTTGCCCAGCGCCTCATCCTGGCCAGCCGGCTGGCTGGCAAGCAGGGCGAGGTGTTCGGCCTCGACGTTCTGCCGCAGGTCCGCGAATGCGCCGTCGTTCACCGCGGCCAGCGTTTGCGCGGCCAGTGCATAGGCCGCGGCCGCACCTTGCGCATCATGGAACAGGTCATAGCGCTCCTTGGCCATGCGCAGCAGCGATTCGGTTTCGTCCAGCAAGGCGGTGTCATGTGCGCTGAGCGTGTTCTCGGAAAGCTTGCCCACGGCCTCCTCCAACTGGCGCAGGCGATCGCCTTGCGCCTGCTGCGCGGCTTGCAACCCGCGGTCGAGCTGGTCGGACGCATCCAGCCGCTGGATGAGGCTGGCGCTGCCACCCTTCAGACCATCCAGCCTTTTTTCCAGCGCATCCACCCGGTCGAGCAGGTTCTTCGAATTGGCAACGGTGGCATTGATGCCGACCCGCTGTTGCCACTGGCGCCAGCCCACGTAGCCGACGGCCAGCAGGGCGAGCAACGCCAACAGCAAGGCCAGCGCGATGCTGCCGCCACGCGGCGCAGCGTCGCGTACGGGAAGCGGTCTGTCGGCGCGCGGCGCAGCGACCGGCGATGGGGATGGTTTGGTGTCTTGTTCGTTCATGCCGGCATGCTAACAGGCAGCCCTCAAGCGTTCGTTGCAAGCTCGTGAAGCCGTCAACGCGATGCGGCGGCCTCAAGCAGATCGGCAGCCAGCGCAGACCTGGCCAGCACGATGCGCGTGAAACCCTCGCCCTGCGCCGCTTGTGCCAAGCGCTCGCTGCTGACCACGGCCATGGCTTTCCGCAAGCGCACCATGGCCGACGCGGGCAACCAGCCCGTCAGATTGTGCAGCGCCTCGGTGCTGGAGAGCAGCACGCGCGCCGAACGCGGCAACGCCAGCACCGCATCGACATGCCGCCTGTCCAGTCGCGGGGGCACGCGTCGATACACCTGCACCTCGTGGCATTGCGCGCCACGTGCGGCCAGTTGCCCGTGCAACAGGCGGCGACCGCCAGGGGCACCTACCAAGACCACGCGCTTGCCTGACAGGTTTTGCATCGCCGGCAAATCGAGCACGCCTTCACTATCTTGCCGTGCAGGCGCCTGCGCCCGCACGCCATGCCTGCGCAACGCCTGCACCGTGCCCTGCCCCACCGCGAGCACCATGGCCTTGCTGCGCAAGGGGAGCAGCGCGGCGGCGAAACGCACTGCCGCCGGACTGGTGAACACCAGCAGCTCGTCCTTCAACGCGGCACGCATGGCTGCGGGCAACCGCGGATCGTCGACAGCACGCAGGGACAGACCGGGCAAAAGCAACGGCACACCGCCGCAGGCGCGCACGCGCCGCGCCATCGCGGCAGCGGTGCCGGCCGGACGGGTGATGACCACGATGCGGCCATGCAACGACGGAATGTGCGGCTTGCGACCCATGCGGTGCCCGGCGGTCCAGCCCGCATCGCGCGCGGGCAACAGGTCGCGAGTATAGCCAGGGGCTTCGCGCCGCTTGGCAATCCATCTTCCACCAGTGCCGCGGAAGCGGCACCCGTGCTGCATAGCAATGTTGAATGGCCGGCCAAATCATCCGACAATTGTTCTATTGTCGGACATTATGCTGTGTGCGACTTCGCGTGACACGAAGTCGGCCGAATGCATTCCATTGCACGTTTCGCACACCGGGGAGAAGTCGATGCGCTGGTTGGTAATGTCGGGTTTCATGCTGCTGTCGTGGTTCGCGTGCGTCGGATCGCCTGCATATGCTGGAGGACAGCCGCCCCAACCGCCACGGCAACCGAACGGGCTGGCGCTCACGCCACCGATGGGCTGGAACTCGTGGAACCACTTCGGATGCAACATCGACGAGCGGACCATCCGCGCCGCCGCCGATGCGATGGCAAGTTCGGGCATGAAGGACGCCGGCTACCAGTACGTGGTGATCGACGACTGCTGGCACGGCCCGCGCGACGCCGAAGGCAACATCACCGCCGACGCCGGGCGCTTCCCCTCCGGCATCAAGGCACTGGCCGACTACATACACTCGAAGGGATTGAAGTTCGGCATCTATTCCGACGCGGGGTCGAAAACCTGCGCCGGCCGTCCCGGCAGCCGCGGCCACGAATACCAGGACGCGCGCACCTACGCTTCCTGGGGCGTGGATTACCTCAAGTACGACTGGTGCAACACGGGGACGCAGGACGGCGAGTCCTCCTACACGCTGATGAGCGACGCACTGCGCGCCACCGGCCGCCCCATTGTGTTCAGCCAGTGTGACTGGGGCAGCAACAAGGATTGGTTGTGGGCGCAGAACGTCGGCGACCTCTGGCGCACTACCGGCGATATCTATGACGGCTGGGAAAGCCGTGCAGGCCGCCAGAACGGCATGACCAACATCGTGGACATGCAGGCCGAGCTGGCGCACTACGCGGGTCCAGGCCACTGGAACGATCCCGACATGCTGGAAATCGGCAACGGCGGCATGAGCAACGAGGAATACAAATCGCAGTTCAGCCTGTGGGCAGAGATGGCCGCACCGCTGATGGCCGGCAACGACCTCGCCCACATGAGCGCGGAGACCAGGGTCATCCTCACCAACCGCGAAGTGATTGCAGTGGATCAGGATGCGCTGGGCGTGCAGGGGCAGCGCGTATTCAAGGATGGCGACCATGAAGTGTGGTCCAAGCCGCTCAAGGGTGGCGGCCGAGCGGTGGTGCTGTTCAACCGTGGCGCGCAGGCGAGCCGTATCGCCGCGGACTGGGACATGCTCGGCTATCCCAGGGGCGTGGCCATGCGCGTGCGCGACCTGTGGCAACACAAGGACCTGCCGCGCGCAAGCGGCAGCTTCGCCGCCGAGGTTCCCTCGCACGGCGTGGTGATGGTTCGTATCGACAACTGACGCGGGTCGCGCACCGCCGGTGCGCGGCTCACACGATTCTTTGCACGAGGAACGGACGGTGAAGCGATTGCGGATGCTGTTGACGATGGTGCTGGCTTGCGGTCTGGTCGCAGCGATGCTGCATGCCGAGTCCGCGCCACCGCGCACGCCGAACGGACTGGCACTGACGCCGCCGATGGGCTGGAACACCTGGAACAGGTTCGGTTGCAAGATCAACGAGAAGCTGATCCGGCAGGCGGCGGATGCGATGGTCAGCTCCGGCATGCGCGACGCCGGCTACGTCTATATCGTCATCGACGATTGCTGGCAGGGCGAGCGCGACGCCAAGGGCAACATCCGGCCCGATCCGCTGCGTTTCCCCTCCGGCATGAAGGCGCTGGGCGACTACATTCACGCCAAGGGCCTGAAGTTCGGCATCTACTCCGACGCCGGCCAACTCACCTGCGGCAAGCGCCCAGGCAGTTGGGGGCACGAGTACCAGGACGCGCGCACCTATGCCTCGTGGGGCGTCGATTACCTGAAATACGACTGGTGCTCCACCTATACGCAGGATGCACCGTCCACGTACACGACGATGAGCGACGCCCTGCGCGCCACCGGCCGCCCCATCGTGTTCAGCATCTGCGAGTGGGGCGTCAACAAGCCGTGGCTGTGGGCGAAGAACGTCGGCAACCTCTGGCGCACCACCGACGACATCTACGACCACTGGTCGGGCCAGGACGGCTACCAGCACAGCGTGCTGGCCATCCTCGACCTGCAGGTGGGATTGGACGGCTTCGCCGGTCCCGGCCACTGGAACGACCCGGACATGCTGGAAGTGGGCAACGGCGGCATGAGCAACGTGGAGTACCAGTCCCACTTCAGCCTGTGGGCCATGCTGGCCGCGCCGCTGATGGCCGGCAACGACCTCGCCGACATGAGCGCGGAGACCAAGGCCATCCTCACCAACCGCGAGGTGATCGCGGTGGACCAGGACCCGCTGGGCATCGAAGCCAGCCGCGTCGCCAAGCAGGGCGACTACGAGGTCTGGGCGCGCCCGCTCAAGGGCGGCGGACGCGCGGTGCTGTTGCTCAACCGCGGCGCCACCGCCCACGCGATCACCGTGGACTGGGCGGACTTGAACCTGCCGGCCTCGCTGCGCATGAAGGTGCGCGACCTCTGGACGCACAAGGATCTGCCGGCCGCACGCGGCAGCTTCACCGCCGACGTGCCGTCGCATGGCGTGGCGATGCTGCGGATAGAGTGAGCGCCTGCTCCCGAAACGTCGGGACATCCAGTGCGGCGTAGCGGGGTCGAAGGGCCCCGCAACGCACTCTCTTTGTTCGAGCCGTTTTGACCGCGTCGTGCTACGCGTCGGCCGCTGCCATGGCCAGGATCTCGCGGTAAAGCCCCGATGGAACCGTTGCGCCTTCGCGCAGGCTGCGTTCGCGCGCTTCGAAACGGCGTTGCGAAGGCAGGCGCGCGCCTTGTGCGGTGATCGCACCGAACATTTCCTCGGCGCGCCGCGCACCATCGGCGGCGTCCGCTCCGCCGAGACGCGCAGGATCGAAGGCAAGAATCAGTTCGCCGTGGCAGGGTGCGGCGCCGGCGCCCTGATCGAAGTCCAGCGATTCGCGGCTGGTCCAGTCGCCGATCAACGCACCGCCCATGAGTTCCACCATCATCGCCAGCGCCGAACCCTTGTGGCCGCCGAAGGTGTGCATCGCACCGCCGGCGATCGCGACGGGATCGATCGATGGATGGCCGTCGGCGTCCACGCCACACCCTGACGGCAGCGGCGTGCCGATGCGGCGGTGCAGCTCCAGGTCGCCGCGCGCGATCGCGCTGGTGGCGAAGTCGAACACCAGCGGATACGGGCCGGGGCGCGGCCAGCCGAAGGCGACGGGATTGGTGCCGAACACCGGTCGGTGACCGCCGGCGGGTGCGACCCACGCGTGGCTGGGCGTGAGCGCGAGTGCGGCCAGGCCGTGCGCGACGACGGCCTCGATTTCCGGCCACAAGGCGGAGAAGTGGAAGCAGTGGCGTATCGCCAGCGCGGCGACGCCGTGTCTGTGCGCCGCCTCGGCCAGCACCGGCAGGCTGCGCTCGAAGGCCAGCGGCGAGAACGCACGACGCGCATCCACACGCACCACGGCGCTGCCGTCGGATTCGACGACGGGTTCGGCCTGCAAGTCGACCTTGCCTGCGTGCACGGTCCGCGCGCAGGTCAGCACGCGATAGATGCCATGCGACTGACAGGCGTCGCGCTGTCCGGCGACGATCACGCGTGCCATCGCCTGCACGTGCGCTTCGCCCAGGCCCAGGCTACGCAAGGCGGCACGGATCTGCTCGCCCAGTTCGTCGAGCGGCACGCGCAGGGTGTCGGAGGATGCGGTGTTCATCGCAGGAAAAACCCTTGCGGAAACGGATCCTCGCGTTCCAGCACCCAATGGTTGAAACCCATGATGTGCGCCTCGCCGGTCACTTCGGTGATGGCGCCGTCGAACGGGCCGATCTTGACGGCTTCGACCACACGCACCTCGAAGCGGCTGCCAACGATGCTGGCATTGACATAGGCCTGGTTCAATCCGAGTCGACCGCGCAGGAACAACTGCGCGGCACGACCCGAACTGCCGGTGCCGGTGGGCGAACGATCCACCTCGCGATCGGCGAAGATGCAGACGTTGCTTTGGTCCGCACCGGCGGAGGCCGCATTCGGCGGCCCGTCGATGATGCTGCCGTAAAGCTGGTCCAGGTCCGGCTCCAGCGGATGCCGGATCGGTATCTGCGCAACCACGGCCGCTTTCGCCTGCGCGCCGAGTTCGATCAGCGTACGCACGTTTTCGGGCGCGATGGACAACCCGTCCGGCGCGGCGAGGTAGTAGTAGAAGGCACCGCCGAACACGATGTCGCCGGTGATCGCGCCGAAGTCGCGCGTCCGCACCGCGACGTCGCGACGGTAGATGAAGCCGGGCACATTGCGGAACGTCGTGCGTCCGGCGTGCCGACCGTCCCATTCCACCCACGCCTCGATGAAACCCGCGGGTGCGTCGAAGGCGATGCGCGTGCGCGGCGACTGCCGCTCGACCATGCCCAGTTCCACCAGCAACCTGCCGAGCGCGATGATGCCGTGCCCGCACATGTCGCTGTAACCCTCGTTGTGCAGGAAGATCACGCCGAAATCGGCGCCGGGCGTGACCGGCGGGAACAGGTAGGCGCCATACATGTCCGCGTGGCCGCGTGGCTCCAACATCAGGAAGCGGCGCAGGTCGTCGTGGTGTTCGCGCAGCCAGGCACGCTTCTGCAGCATCGTGCCCGCGGGCAATGGCGGCAATCCGGAAAGCACCACGCGCAGCGGCTCGCCGCCGGTATGCAGGTCGACGGTGTGGAGCTGGCGGACGTAGTCGCTCATTTGCGTGATCGTGCCGGCAAATACGGTGATGCCAAGCATGGCACCGTGCGGCCGCCTTGCGCCGTTACCGTGCGAATTCCGCACGCTTCCCGGACGAATCCGATCAAGACGCCGCCATCGATGGTTTCAATACTGCAACCCGTCAGTGCATGAGGGGCTCTGGCTGATGTTCGGCTCGACATATCCAGCCATCGTCCGATGGTCTGGCCCATGACCAATGCGGGGAGAGAGCAAATGATTCGGAAGACGACATTGTCCACGGCAATGAGGGTTGCCGTGTGCGGGTTGGCGTGTACCAGTGCAATGGGAATCGCGCTTGCCACCGGCAGTCCGCCGGCAAGCGGCACCGCAACAAGTGGCACGAACGTGGCCCTTGCGGAGGGCGTCAAGCTTCAATCCACCGACAAGGCGAGCATGATGGGGGCGTTCGAGCCGGTTCGCGTCAACGTCGTGCTCAAGATGCACGACACGGACGAACTCAGGCAGATGGCCGACCTCGTGCGCACGCATGCGCACGCGCCGCTGACGGACAGCGACCTGGCGGCCCGCTACCTGCCGCACGGCGACGATGCCGCGCGCGTCGTCAACTTCCTCCGCGCCAACGGTTTCGGAAATATCCACGTGTCGAAAGACAATGTGATCGTCACGGCCGAAGGCACGGCATCCGGCGTGCAGTCGGCGTTTGGCACGCGGCTGTACAAGGTGACCAATGCCAACGGTTCGGGCATAGCCAATGTCGATGCGGTACAAATTCCGGCTTCGTTGAGTGGAGTGGTCGGCGCGGTGCTCGGCTTGCGCTCATACAGCGAGCGCGGCCTGTCGGCCGCGAAAGCGGCCACGGCAGGAAAGAACGGGCCGAAGCTCACGGCCAAGGTTTCGGCGAAGGGCAAGAAGGCGCCGGGCACGCAAGCGGCGTCTGGCGACACCACCGTGGCTTGCCGCGAATGCGTGCATGCGCCGACGGATTTTCCGCAGCTCTACAACGCTGACGGATTGGCTCCCGCGTTGAGCCAGTCAGTGGCGATCATCGGCGTGGGCGACCAGGGTGAAACCCCTGCGCTGTACCAGACCTGGGCCAATGGCTACGGCATCACGCCGATTCCGCTCGCCATCACCTATCCCACCGGATACACCGCGGGCGATTACGAGGCGCAAACCGAAGCGGTACTCGACATCGATGCCGTCACGGCCATGAGCGGCGGCCTGCAGCAGATCGCGTTCTACTCGGCGCCTTCGACCGACCTGAGCGACGAGCTGACGGCAGTGACGGCTGCCGTCAACGACAACCACACCACCATCTCGCTGTCGTTTGCGGCCTCGTGCGATTCGGATATCCCGCAGGATCTGCGCAACAGCTGGGACCAGGAGCTGTACGCGGCGATAGCCAAGGGACTCACCGTGTTCGCCGTCACCCAGGACGACGGCGGCTATCCGAACTGTTCCGACAACGCGAGTTCCACCGGCTTCCCGGCCAGTTCGCCCTATGTCGTTTCGGTGGGCGCTTCCACCCTCATCAACACGGCCGACTCGTACAGCACCTACGACCACGAAACCTTGTGGGTCGACAGCGAAAGCGGCCCGGCCGCGACCGAGCAGCGCCCCTGGTACCAGGATGTCGTGGCGAACGTCGTCGGCAGCATGCGCGGCACGCCGGACTTCGTGATGGATGGCGATCCCAACACCGGCCTGTGGGTGGTGACCGGCTATGTCGACAGCAGCGGCACTTTCCAGCAGCAATGGGCCGTTTATGGCGGCACCAGCCTTGCCGCGCCGCTGCTGGCCGGCACCTATGCCAGGATCCTGCAGAGCGGCATCCCGCCGTATTTCTGGCCACAGACCTTCTACGACATCGGCACGGCGCAAGTGAAAAAGACCAAGGGCGACTGCCTCGACTGCTACAACTTCCTCACGGGAGGCAGCAACGGGGCGTACTCGGTGGTGCCGGGCCAGTACAACCAGGCATCCGGTTGGGGTTCGTGGAATGCCGCTTCGGTGGCGAACGCCATGCGGTATCAGCGGTAAGTCCGGGGTCGTCTGTCGCCTTCGTGACGCCGGCGCGTGCCGGCGCCACGGAGGCGGCTTTGCATCAGGCAACGACCCGATGCCGCAACGATAGATAGATCCGACCCGCAAACACGGTGCGCACACACTTCGCCCCGGGCGCATCTAGGCGGAGGTTTCCGCTCTCACCGAGCGCCGCTTGCGACGGCAAGCGCATGCGGGGAAGCGCCATGGATGGCGCCGGTTTCGAGTAGCGAGGGAGTCGGAACGCCCATCGCAATCGTCCTTCGATTTCGGCCCTGCGGGCCTGTGCCAAGGGCGGGCGACGGATGTCCCGCCGAGCCGTTGCCGTCAATCAGGCGGCACGTTTATGCCGACTTCGACAGGAAAATGTCTTATTAAATACTTTATGCCATTTCCCGCATTCAACATGCAGCATCGCGCCGAGACAAATCCACGAATCGTGATCTACCGTGCCTGACATGCGAAACGGAATTCGCAGGTTTTCGGCCCGATTTGGCCGAAACGATTGCAGTCGTCGCAGCGACTGAAAATCCAGTTCGTCCTGTCTACAAATAATCCTTTTCTCCCGAATGCCGCAACCAACGTTGCGCTGGCATGGGGATGCCATGTTTCGTGCATTCGGAAGAAACCAGTCTTTCACCGGGGAGTTCTCAAATCTCATGAATGTCATGAAATTCGATGTGGGCGTGCGCGCTTCGGCATTGCGCCGCACGGCATTGGCTGTGGCCATCGTCGCCGGTATCGGCGTGACCGGCCAGGCACTGGCGCAGGCCACCACCGGCACCATCTTCGGCAGCGCGCCCGCGTCCGGCGCCACCGTGCAGGTCACCGGCGGCTCGGGCTTCAACCGCGCCGTGCCGGTGGACAGCACCGGCCACTACTCGATCACCGTGCCGATCGGCGATTACACGGTCAGCCTCATCCAGAACGGCGCCGTGGTGCAGTCGCACGACCACGTCAACCCGGCCGCCGGCGGCGCGTCCGAAGCGGACTTCCTGCAGCGCGGCGATGCGAATGCGAAGTCGTTGAGCACGGTCACGGTGACGGCGAACGCGCTACCCGCGATCGACGTGACCTCCACCACGCAGAACCTCACCATCACGGCGCAGCAGCTGACCCAGTTGCCGGTCGCGCGCAACTCGGGCTCCATCGCCCTGCTGGCGCCGGGCACCATCTCCGGCGCCGCAAAGCTGGGCGGCGGCCCCACGGGCGAACCGGTGATCTCGTTCAACGGCTCGTCCATCGTGGAGAACGCGTACTACATCAACGGCTTCAACACCTCCGATCCGCTCAGCAACACCGGCGGCATCACGCTGCCCTACGGCTCCATCGACCAGCAGCAGACCCTGACCAGCGGCTACGGCGCCATGTATGGCCGCTCGGCCGGCGGAGTGATCAGCCAGGTGGGCAAAAGCGGCACCAATGACTGGCACTTCGGCGCCCAGGCGCTATGGCAGCCGGCGTTCGCCAAGAGCAGCACCGACAACTACTACTACGCCAACCCGGACAACCTGCTGGCCTGGCAGATACCGGGACAGATCTACGAATACCGCCAAGACAACAGCAGTTGGAACACGGTCTATGACGCCTACATCGGCGGCCCGCTGATCAAGGACACGCTGTTCATGTTCGTGTCGGCTGAGGTCAACAAGTCGCAGGGGCACAGCGTCGACGCCTATGGCGGTCCGGGCAGCACGAATTACATGTATTACTGGAAGGACAGCGACCCGAAGTTCTACGCCAAGCTGGACTGGAACATCAACTCCAGCAACATCTTGTCGCTCACGGGTATTCGCAATCAGGTTGGCAACGACCCGAACGAAAGCTACCTCTACGACTACGCAACGCACACCCAAGGCACCACGCTCCAAAACTTGGGCCAGCGTGACAAGACCACCTTCACCATCGGCATCCTGAAGTACACCTCGTACATCACCGACGACCTGACGCTGAACGCCACCTACGGCAAGATGGATGGCGAGTATTACTACAACCAGCCGGTGGCTTCGGCGGCGGCGGCATATGGCCAAACCCTGCCGGCGACCTGGAGTACCCAGAACGAAAACCCGGCTTACGCCAGCAACATCTACAACCCTTACGGCCTGGGCTCGATAAACAATCCCGACCATTCCTCTGAAGTGCGCAATCTGCGCATCGACCTCGACTGGAGGCTGGGCAACCACGACATCCTGTTCGGCATCGACAACGACGACGATACCGACAAGAACGATGGATCGATCATTGGCGGCCCCGGCTATGCCTGGATCTACAACGTAACGTCGCCGGGTCAGGCTGTCGCAACGGCCAACGGCTACTCTGCGGGCGTGGGCAGTCCATGCACCATCGGTGGTCAAGCCGCCGCCTGTTCCGTGTACAAATATGTGTACGCCACCAACGCCACCGTGTCCGTGAAGCAGCATGCGCAGTACCTGCAGGACAACTGGCAGGTCACGCCAAACCTGCTGCTGAATCTTGGCCTGCGCAACGACCAATTCACCAACTACACGCCGAACAACGTGCCCTACCTGCGCCTGACCAAGCCGCAGTGGGCGCCGCGCCTGGGCTTCAGTTGGGACGTGTTCGGTGATTCCAGCATGAAGGTGTTCGGCAACGCCGGCCGCTACTACCTCGCCATGCCCACCTCCGTGGCGCTGCGCCAAGCCAGCGCACCGCTGTACACGGAGCAGTACTACACGTACACCGGCATCGACGCGAACGGTTTGCCGCAGGGCACGCAGCCCATCATGGGCAACTTCCCGAACGGGATCTATTACGTCAACGGCGAGAACGGCACGTCGTCCAACCCCAAGATGGCGGCGTCGCAGAACCTCAAGGCGGAATACGTGGACCAGTTCGTGCTGGGCACGCAGCAGCAATTCAAGATGCTCGACCAGAGCTGGGTATATGGCGTGAGCGGCACGCTCAACCGAATGGGCCGCGCCATCGATGATTGGGACAGCGGCAGTGAAGGTGGCTCTCTCCCGAATGAGGATTTCGCCATCCTGACGCAGTTGGCCGCCCAGCAGGGCGTTGCGATAACCACCAATCCGAACGATTTCAAGAGCAGCACCCTGATCAACCCGGGCGTCACCAATATCGTGACCGTGCCGAACGGCAGCGGCGGCTACAGCCAGGTGAAGGTGCCGTGGGCGGACTTCCTGATGCCGCAGCTCAAGCGTCGCTACTACTCGCTGGACACGTATCTGGAGCATCCGTTCGACGGCAAGTGGTGGGGCAAGATCGACTACACCTTCTCGAAAAGCTACGGCGACTACGAAGGTCCGGTGTTCTCGCCCGGCGGCCAGGGCGGCAGCTCGCAGTCGGCCACCGTGCAGTGGGATTTCCCGGAGATCATGGCGTACTCCAACGGGCCGCAAGCCAACAGCCAGCGTCACCAGTTGCGCATCTACGGCTCATACCAGATCACGCCGGAATGGAGCGTCGGCGGCACCTACCGCGTCGCTTCCGGCACACCGCTGTCCTGCTTCGGCCCCTTCGGCCCGGTCTCCGGCTGGGGCACCACGGCTTCCGATCCCGGCGGCTACGGCGCCAGCTACCACATGTGCAACGGCCTGCCCTCGCCGCCCGGCTCCGTTGGCAACACGCCGTGGACGCATCAGTTGAACCTGCAGGTGGACTACCGTCCGGCCTTCGCCGACCACAAGCTGGATTTCCAGTTGCAGGTGCATAACGTGTTCAACGAGCAGAAGTCCGTCCAGCAGCAGGAGTACATGGCCGAAAACTCCTCCGGATATCCCTACCCGTACTACCTCATGCCGTACAGCACGGAAGCGCCGCGCTACGTGCAGTTGGGCGTGACCTACGACTACTGATCGAAACCGACGCAACCCGGATGCAGGCGGAAACGGAACTTCCGCCGCACGGCACCCCTTTCCCCATCTGCCACCCGTTACGGGTGGCTTTTTTTGTGTGTTCCTCCATGAACACAAGATCAAGCAGGCGACCATCCATGGCCGCGCTCTTCAGAAAAATCCGCTTCGTCGCGGTTTTTGTGGCGGCCTGTCGCGAAGATCAGACAAATGGCGACCATGGCCGCACGCTTCATGAAAAGCCGCTTTGCTGCAGGCTTTGCGACAGGTAATCGCGACGATCGGGAGGCCGGCCATCCGCGCCCGCACTCCTCAAGACTCAACCGTGCAGATTGCGGAACTCGCGCGGCGTCATGCCCACGGTGGCCTTGAACTGGCGCGCGAACGCGCTCTGGTCGGTGAAGCCGCAGGCCAGGCCGATGTCGGCCACGCTGCCCGCGCCACGCAGCAGGCGCATTCCGGCGTCGATGCGCAGCTTGGTCAATGCCTGCTGCGGCGTGAGCTGGAACACGTTGCGGAAATGGCGCTCCAACTGCGCCACCGACACTTCGGCCAGCGCCGCCAGTTCGCCCACGCGTACGCCTTCGGCGTAGTGCGCTTGCAGGTATTCCATCGCACGCACGAGTCGCGGATAGGTCGGATGGCGTCCGTCGGGATGGCGCAGGTCGCGCGAAATGCCGAGCACGCCGCACACCTCTCCACGCTGCCGCTGCGGGTATTTACAGGTGATGCACCAGCCGGGCGCGCGGTTGGGCAGCAAATGTACCTCGAGCTGGTTGGCGATGCTCTCGCCAGCCAGCACGCGCCTGTCCTGCGCAGCGTAGGAACTGCCCAACGTGCTGGGGAACAGCTCGGCGACGCTGCGGCCGATCACCTCCTCGCGCCGTTTCAACCGCAATCGACGCACCAGGGTGAGGTTGGCATGCGTGTAGCGGCCGGAACGATCTTTCACGAAAAACACGACGTCGGGCAACGCGTCGAACAGCATCTGCATGTCTTCGGCCGAAAGCTTCACGTCCACGGCAAATTCCGGCGAATGGAAGTGGGAACGCACGCTAGCAAAAGCCTGCATTGGCAACGGCCATTATGCCGAATTCCGCACCTTGTAACGGTAGAGCGACCTAGCGGTCACCGCGCAGAACTCGGCATATGGCGAAGGCTGGTCGCTGTATCCGGAATGCCCCGGCGTGGGGATGGGCCTGCACGAAATGCCGTGGGCCATTTTGGCTGCCTCGACCTCCAATGTGGCGCGCCGGCCGACTGGCGATGGACGCCGGCCTGCACCATGACAGACGGAGCCGCGGGCAGGCCTGCGAACACCTGCGCGAACGCGCCACGCTGGTCGGACTCGGTATCGGCGTTGCCGGTCATCGACGCCGGCGCGCCGCGCGAACGCCTCGACATCCGCACCTTCCACGGCAGCGTGCTCGCCTCCTGCCGAGTGCCGTGCCGTTGCCGGTTTCGGGGCTCGTGATGAGCGCTCCTCGCCGGCGACGGGCGCACGTCGTGGACTGCGACGGCACGTTGAAACGACATGGATGCCGCGCGTGCCACACTACAATCGACTGCATGACCGACACAGCCCACGACCTGATCCGCTTCATCCGCGACAAGATCCCGCTGGCGCGGGCGATGGACCTCGAACTGCTGGCGCACGATGAAGATCGGCTGGCCTTGCGCGCACCGCTGGCGCCGAACGTCAACGACAAGGGCTGCGCCTTCGGCGGCAGCCTGGTGAGTCTGATGACGCTGACCGGCTGGGGCCTGGTGGAACTCGCCCTGCTCGCGCGCGACCAGCATTGCGACGTCTTCGTGGGCGAGTCCACCGTGCGCTACCTGCAGCCGGTATGGGCGGATTTCCATGCCGAGGCGCGACTCACTGCGGGCGCGGACTGGGCCAGTTTCTTCGATACGTTGCAGGCACGCGGCAAGGCGCGCATCGAGGTGGACTGCAGCGTACCCGGCACGGACGGCAAGCCGGCCGCCACGCTGTCCGCGCGCTTCGTCGCCAAACGCCGCGATTGAAGCGGCGCGCCCGCCACCGCAGAATGCACGGGTTACCGGGGAGAACGTCCATGCGCCACATCCTGCCTCCACTTGCCGTCGCCGCTGCTGCACTCCTCACCGGTTGCATGAAGGACGTCCGCAACGACAGCCTGGTGACCACGCTCAATGCCTACAGCGGCGCGGTGCGCTGGGATGGCCTGCAGAGCGGCCTGCAATACGTCGACCCCGAAGTGCTCAAGGCGCACCCGCCCACCGACTTCGACCTTGCGCGCTACCAGCAGGTGCGTGTGAGCGACTACGACGACGGCTCCGGCCCGGTGGCGCTGAACGACCATGAGGTGAAGCAGACGGTACGCATCAGCTTCATCAACAATCACACCCAGGCCGAGCGCAGCATCATCGTGCATCAGCTCTGGCGCTACGACGAAAAGGCCAAGCACTGGTGGCTGGAAAGCGGACCGCCCGACCTGGATCCGAACTGAGCCGGCCAGCGCGGGGCCGGCACCCGGATCGCCTATAATCGCCGGTTTGAACGCAACGGCGCGATCGCCGCGCCCGTGGAACCCACATGCAAGATTTCCTGCACAAGCTGCCCCAGTTCATCGGCAACCATGCAGCGCTGGCTGCGCTGTTCGCGATCCTGCTGGTCGCCCTGATCGTGGTGCAACTCGGTGAACTGTTCAGCAAGATCAAGGTGCTGACGCCGGCCGGGCTCACCCTCATCATCAACCGCGACAACCCGTTGCTGATCGATCTCTCGGCCATCGCCGACTTCGAGAAGATGCACGTGCCCGGTGCACGCCATGTCCTGATGAGCCAGTTCGACCCCGAGAACAAGGATCTGGCCAAGGCCAAGGAACTGCCGGTGGTGGTGATGGACAAGGACGGCAACGGCAATGCGGCCAAGGCCGCGCAGCGGCTGGCCAAGGCCGGCTTCCAGAAGGTCTATACCCTGGGCGGCGGCGTGCTGTCCTGGCAGCAGGCGCAACTGCCGGTGGCCAAGGGCAACAAATAACGGAATGCCGCAGGAGCGCACCCTGTGCGCGATGGCTTTGATGCCCGATCAGGGCAAAGGCTTTCGCGCACAGGGTGCGCTCCTACGGATGAAAACCTGCCCGCGCGGCGATGATCTGCGCCAGCACATCCGGCGCGTACTCGAACGAGTCGTAGTAAAGCCGTTCTTCCGGCAAGCCCGCCGCCACGAAGCGATGGCGTGCCACGTCGATCATCGCGGGCGGCCCGCTCATGTAGACATCGTGCGCCGAGAGGTCGGCATGGTCGGCCAGCACCGCCTCGTGCGCCAGCCCCACGCGCAGGCCGGAAGCCAGCCCCTCTTCCGACAGCACCGCGTGGAAGCGCAACTGCTTGGCCTGTCGCCGCCATTGCTCGATCTGCGGCAGCAGGTACAGATCCGCCGCATGGCGTACGCCCCAGTACACGTCCATCGCGCGGCGCGTGCCGAGTTCGATGAAGTGCTCAACGATGGCTTTCACCGGCGCGATGCCGGTGCCGCCGGCAACGAAGATCATCGGCCGCTCCGAATCCTCGCGCGCCACGAAGGTGCCCAGTGGCGCCTCGATGCACAGCGTGTCGCCCACGGCCAAGGCACCGGCCACCTGCGAAGTGAAGCCACCGCCGGCAACATGGCGCACGTGCAGTTCGATACTGCCGTCCGCCTGCGGCCCGTTGGCGATGGAAAACGACCGGCGCCGACCGCCCTCCAGCACTACGTCGAGGTACTGTCCAGGCAGCCATTGCAGGCGCTGCTGGCCGTCGGCGGGTTGCAGGTAGAGGCCAGTGACATCGGGCGCCAGCAGTCGCTTGCTGGCCACGTGCACGGTGAGCCGCCGGCATGCGATGTCCTCCACCGAGGCCACCTCGCGCGCCTCCAGCAGCAGGTCGCTGGCCGGCACCGCCTGGCACAGCAGCACCGCTCGATGAGCGCGTTCGTCCGCATCCAGCGCCAGGGGCGGGTTGCGCGGGTACTCGCAGCGGCCGGTCAGCAGGGTAGCCTTGCAGCTGCCGCAAACGCCCGCGCGGCACGAATACGGCAACGCGATGCCGGCGCGCTGCGCGGCCTCCAGCACGGTTTCGCCCGCGGCAACGTCGAATCGGCGGCCGGTGCTTTTCAGGGTGACGGTGAACACGCGCACATTGTCGCCGCGATGCTCCCCGGCCGACAATGCGTGCCTGTTTCACGAGGATAGACCATGGCCATCTGGCAGCAGGCAACCGACCTCTCGCGCATCAACGCATGGAGCGCCAACACGCTGATGCAGGCGCTGGGCATACGCATCACCGAGATTGGCGAGGACTGGTTGCGGGGCACCATGCCGGTGGATGCCCGTACCCATCAGCCTTACGGCCTGCTGCACGGCGGCGCCTCGGTGGCGCTGGCCGAAACCCTGGGCAGCACTGCCGCCATGCTCACGCTCGACCCGGTGCAATTCCGCGCGGTGGGGCTGGAGATCAATGCCAACCACGTGCGCGGCGTGCGCGAAGGCATCGTCACTGGCACGGCGAAAGCATTACACCTCGGCCGCAGCACCCAGGTATGGGAAATCCGCATCGAAGACGTTCGGCAGAAGCTGGTATGCATCTCCCGCATCACCATGGCAGTGGTGCCGGCCGAAGCCGTGGCGCCACGTTGAACGCCGCTCCCTACGCCAGCCTCACTCCCGACCTGGTGCTCGACGCCGCGAGTGCCTGCGGGTTGTGGCCGGACGGCCGCCTGCTCGCGCTCAACAGCTACGAGAACCGGGTGTGGCAGATTGGCATCGAGGATGCGTCACCGGTGATCGCGAAGTTCTATCGCCCCGGCCGCTGGAGCGACGCGGCCATCCTCGAGGAGCACGCGTTCGCGCAGGAGCTGGCCGGCGACGAGGTGCCGATGGTGGCGCCGCTGTCGTTCGGCGGCCGCAGCCTGCTGCTGCATGGCGGCTTCCGCTACACACTGGCGCCGCGCCATGGCGGCCGCGCACCGGCGCTGGAATCGCGCGAACAGCTGGAATGGCTGGGTCGCCTGCTCGCGCGCCTGCATGCGGTGGGTGCACGGCGTCCATTCGCGCATCGCGACACGCTGGATCGCCGCACGATGATCGCGCAGCCAATCCAGGCCGTGCTGGCTTCGTCGCTGCTTCCGGCCCATCTGCAAGACGGCTACCGCAATGCGGCGCAACGGCTGGACCAAGCCGTCGCCGCGCGCCTCGATACCGTCGGCCCTGTCCGCACCTTGCGTCTGCACGGCGACTGCCATCCCGGCAACATCCTGTGGACGGATGCCGGCCCGCACTTCGTCGACCTCGACGATGCTCGCACGGGACCCGCGGTGCAGGACCTGTGGATGCTCGCCAACGACGACGCGGCAATGCAGGCGCTGCTGGACGGCTATGCCCACCTGCGCGACTTCGACCATGCGGAACTGGCGCTGGTACCCGCCCTGCGCGCGATGCGCCAGCTGCACTACGCGGGGTGGATCGCCCAGCGCTGGCACGATCCCGCCTTCCCGGCGGCCTTCCCGTTCGCGGCCGAGGCACGCTGGTGGGACGAACACATCGCCGACCTGCACGAATTGGCCGACGCTCTCGATTGAACGAGCCCCCATGACCTAAGCTTGCGGCTTTACCAACGGGACTTTCGCGTGCGCACCATCCTGCTCCGCCTGATCGGCATCCTCGAAGTGGCCGGCGGCTGCTACGGCATGATCCTGATGCTGTACCGCCTGCTGCCTTTCCGCGCAAGCGACAGCGTGGTCGCGCTGATCGGGCTGGCGCTGTATGCCTTCGTGCTGGTGGCGGGCGTGTTGCTGCTGGAAAACGACGAACGCGGCGTGCGCTATTCAAGCTGGGCGCAGCTGCTGCAACTGCCGTTGATCGCCACGCCGGTATTCACCTATGCACTGCATTGCGGCGGCTACGTCAACGTGTTTGCCACGCTGCACTTGCCGCCCCACCTGGGGCTGACCTCACACTTCGCCAGCCAGGGCTTCGTGCTCGCCGTCGGCGGGCCCGCCGCCGCGCACCTGGGCATCAATCTGCTTGCACTGCTGTCGTGGCTGGCGTTGAAGCTGCGTTGAGCTTGTAGGAACACACCCTGTGCGCGAATGCTTTGACGTTTAATCGAAGCCAAAGCATTTGCGCACGGGATGCGCTCCTACAGTGACGTCAGCCGAACACGATGCTGGCGATGGCGCCGTTGCCGTCGGTGCGCGGACGCATGGACACCTGCCAGCCGTAGAGCTCGCACAGCCTGCGCACGATGGCGAGGCCAAGGCCCGCACCGCTGCCACCCGCGCCTTCGCCGCGTACGCCGCGCTGGAAAAGCTTCTCGGCGTCCTCGGGCTTGATGCCTGGGCCGGTGTCGATCACCTCGATGCGGCCTGCGCCAACTTCGACACGCACGGTGCCTTCCAGCGTGTACTTGATCGCGTTGCCGATCAGGTTGGTGAGGGCCACCGACAGCACCGAGGCCGGCGCGTTGACGCTGAGCGACTCGCGCGCCGTCAGCTCGATCTCGATTGGCTTGCCGCGTAGCTGCGGGCGTTGGCTCTCGATCACGTCGGCAGCGACCTTGGCCACCTCGGTGGTTTCTCCGCGAGTTGGGCCGCGTCGCTCGGCGCGCGACAGCAGCAGCAACGCCTCGATCAGTTCGGTGGCCTGGCGCGAGGCGCGCTCTATGCGCTTCAGACGCTCGGCCAATTTTGGCGTAAGGTCGGGCGAACCCTGCAGCAGTTCAGTGGTACTGGAAATCACCGCCAGCGGCGTGCGCAGTTCATGGCTTACGTCGGAGTTGAACTCGCGGTCGCGCTCCACCATCGCGGTGAGACGTGACGAATAGTCATCCAATGCCCGTGCCAGTTCACCTACTTCGTCGTCGGCGAAATGCTGCGCCAACGGTTCGGCCTTGCCGGCCTTGCGGAAGTCACGGATGCGCTGCGCGAGCTGAGTCACCGGCTTCAGCACCTTGCGCGACAACCATAGACCAATGGCCAGAGAAAGCAGACTGAACAGCACTACCACTGCGATCAAAGCGGTAATCAGCTGGCGCTTGCCCAGATCCTCGCGGCTGATGTCGTAACGGGTGAAACCGATGATTCCGTCTTTGCGCCGCACCGCCAATTTGTAGTGCCGCTCCCGGCCCTTGGCATCGGTTTCATAGATGTCGTGAACGCCGCTGCCAAGGCTCTGCCATGCCAAGGGCATCTTGTAGAGCGTGCGGTCGCTCTTCACCCATCCCTCGATCAGTTCGGAATGGAACTCCTGGTCGGGATGATAGATAGCGTTGTCCACCGCCTGATCCACGTCGTTCTGCATGCTGGTGTTGACCAGCTGGTCCTCCACTTTGGCGCGCACGTACAGCGAAGCCACAGCGAACAACGCGCTGAGGCCGAAGCCGAACAGCGCGAAGGAAAGGATCAGGCGGAAACGGAGTTTGCGCCGGGATTGCATCAAGCTTGAACAGCGTCGGGCTCGACCATGCGATAGCCGATGCCATGCCGCGTGTGGATCAGCGGTTTGTCGAAGGGCTTGTCGATAGCCGCGCGCAGGCCATGGATGTGCACGCGCAGGGAATCGGAATCAGGCAGTTCCTCGCCCCACACTTTCTGCTCCAGATCCTGTCGTGTCACCACCGAAGGGCTGGCTTCCATCAGCGCCTGCAGCAGCTTGAGGCCGATCGGGTTGAGCTGGATGGCCTTGCCCGCACGGCTCACGGTGAGCGTGTCGAGGTTGAAAGTAAGGTCGGCCACCTTGAGCACCCGGCTCTGCGGGCCCTTGCCGCGACGCGCCAGCACCTCCAGGCGCGCGGAGAGTTCCTGCAGCGCGAACGGCTTGGTCATGTAGTCGTCGGCACCCGATTCGAAGCCGGTGAGCTTCTGCTCCAGCGCGTCGCGCGCGGTGAGCATCAGGATCGGCGTCTGCTTGTGCGCCTCGTGGCGCAACTTCTTCGCCACTTCCAGGCCATCGAGGCCAGGCAGGGTGAGGTCGAGCACGATCACGTCGAAATCGTGCACCACCGCCAGGTGCAGGCCGGTGACGCCGTCGCCGGCGAAATCCACCACATGGCCACGGTCTTCCAGATAATCGCCGATGTTGGTCGCGATATCGCTGTTGTCTTCAATCACCAGTACGCGCATGCGTCACTCCGCAATGCCGCCGGCGTTGCCGGCCCGAGTGGCAAGCTTAACATTCGCGCCACGTGAAACCTGCCGCAAACCTGCCGCGGCCTGAATGTCATGGCTTTTCTCGGAGAAGAGCGGCCACGGAAAAGGCGTCCGCTCGATCTTCGCGCCGGATCTTCGCGCCCCCACCGCAAACCCCGAACCGAAGCGGCGTCTCTTGAAGAGTGCGGCCATGGATGGCCGCCCGTTTGACCTTCGCGTTCATGGACGAACGCTGAAACAAACACGCCCGTTTGATCTTCGCGTTCAAGGACGAACGCACAAACAAATCAAAAAAAAACGGATGTGGCGAATACCGCCACATCCGGATTGGGCTCGTCCCGTCACCGCCATCCACCGTTGAGAACCGCATGGGTCGTCTCTGGCAGCGTCAGCAGAATGGTTATAGAAGCCCCGGGGTTAGGACCCGGTTAACGCACGCATAGTCGTTCACGTCGCGTTTTTCTTGGCGCGACGCACGCCACGTTTCGTTTCACCTGCCTGCACCTGTGCCTCGAGCAATCCGATGATTGCGCCGGCAACGTCCACCCCGGTGGCCGCCTCGATCCCTTCCAGCCCCGGCGAGGCATTCACTTCAAGCACCAGCGGGCCGCGCTCGGAGCGCAACAGGTCGACGCCGGCGACGCCCAGCCCAAGCGCATCGGCGGCCAGCACGGAGATACGTTGCTCCGCCGCACTCAACCTCACCGGCTTCGCACTGCCGCCGCGATGCAGGTTGGCACGGAAGTCGCCGGCGCTGGCTTCGCGCTGCATCGCCGCCACCACCTTGCCGCCGACCACGAAGCAGCGCAGGTCGCGGCCCTTCGCTTCGGCGATGAACTCCTGCACCAGGAAATTCGCATACAGGCCGCGAAAAGCCTCGATCACGCTCTGCGAGGCGCTGCGCTTCTCGGCCAGCACCACACCGGTGCCCTGGGTGCCTTCGTTGAGCTTGATGACGTGCGGCGGCTCGCCCAGCATCGCGAGCAGATCCCCGGTGTCGTCGGGATTGTCGCCAAACACGGTGACCGGCATGGCGATGCCCTGTGCAGCAAGGATCTGCAGGCAACGCAGCTTGTCGCGCGCGCGCAGCACCGCATCGGAAGAATTCGGCGTGTACACACCCATCATTTCCAGTTGGCGCAGCACCGCAGTGCCGTAGAACGTGCTCTGCGTGCCGATGCGCGGAATCGTCGCGTCCAGGTCGCGCACCGGCTTGCCCTTGTAACGGATCGCCACGTCGCCTGGCGCGATACGCACGTAGCAACGCAGGGGATCGAGCACGCGCACTACGTGGCCGCGCGTGCGCGCCGCGTCCACCAGTCGCTGGGTCGAGTACAGCCGCGCGTTGCGCGAGAGGATGGCGATCTTCATGAACGATCCGTGGCCGCTGGCAGCAGCCTGGGTTGGGTGTAGGCACGCGCGGGATCGACCACGAAACGCCCGTGCAGGGCGCTGCGGCCGAGCAGCATGGGGAAGAGCATGTGTCGCCGGTCGGTCAGGTTTATCTCAGCTTCGAAACGCCGCCCGGCCAACAGGATTTCGCTGCGTATGAACCAGCGCTCGGTGCGGCGGCCGCCGGTATCGGTGACCATGCGCCGATCCAGCGCCGGCGCCTCGCAACACACGGTGTCCGAAGGGTACCGGCCGGCGCGCACGGTGAAGCGCAACCACATGATGCCTTCGCGCAGGAAAGTCTCCAGCGACTCCACGTGCAGCGCGCTGCTGCGTGCACCGGTATCAAGCTTGACTTTGAGCTGGGCGATGCCGAGTCGCGGCAGCGCCAACCGTTCGCGCCAGCCCAGCACGATCGGACTCGGATTGGCCGGATCGGTCATCGATGCAATCGCGCTCGCTGGGGGTGGCGATGGGAAGCAGCAGGATTATTGCTGGGGGGAGCAATGGAGCGGGTGAAGGGAATCGAACCCTCGTCAGTAGCTTGGGAAGCTACAGCTCTACCATTGAGCTACACCCGCGTCGGCCCGCGGATGGTAACCGGGATGCGGCGCGGTGGGAATCGCCGCTCCCGGGTATCCGCCGGCTGAACCATGAGCGCTCCGGCACGGAAACCCAACAACGCGCGCTCCATGCCGTGCGCATAATTGTGCCGTCCCGCGCAATGCGGATGGAACCCGGAGACTTCGATGCGTGTGCTTGCTTTCTTGTGTGCCCCTGGGCGCCTCGGCTGGCGGTCGCTGGCCGCATTGCTCCTGTGCGCCGCAGCCACGCTGGCCCAGGCGCAATCCACCGACAACGGCGGCGACAACGGTGCACCGCCGGATCGCGTGGCTCGCCTGTCCTACGTCGGCGGCGATCTCGGCTTTCTGCCGGCCGGCAGCCAGGACTGGGCAGCGGCCGACCTCAACCGGCCACTGGCCACCGGCGATCGCCTCTCCACCGGAGACGGCGCGCGCGCGGAGCTGGAATTGGGCGGTGCCAGCCTGCGCATGGGCAGCGGCACCGACTTCGGCATGCTCAACCTCAACGACAACCTCGCGCAGGTGGAACTCACGCAGGGCACGTTGAACCTCAGCGTTCGCAACCTCGATCAAGGGCAGAGCTACGAGATCGACACGCCCACCCTGGCGCTGGTGGTGAACCAGCCCGGCACCTATCGCATCGACGTGGATAACGACGGCAACGGCACGCGCGTCGTCGTATTCGAGGGCCAGGCCACGGTATACGGCGAGAACAGCGCACAACGCGACGTGTTCGCCGGACGCAGCTACCAGTTCGACGACGCGACGCTGGCGGCGCTTTCGATCACCGACTACGGCGGCGGCGACGCCTTCGACGCCTGGTGCAGCCAACGCGACCAGCGCTATGCGCAATCCGACGCCACGCGCTATGTATCCGCCGACGTGGTGGGCTACCAGGATCTCGACCAGTACGGCAACTGGCAGGACTCGCCCGATTACGGCGCAGTCTGGTACCCCAACCAGGTACCCGCAGGCTGGGCGCCCTACCGCGAGGGCCACTGGGCATACATCGCGCCTTGGGGCTGGACCTGGGTGGACGATTCGCCATGGGGCTTTGCGCCGTACCACTACGGGCGCTGGGCTTATATCCGTGGCGCATGGGGCTGGATTCCCGGACCGCGGGCGACCCGCCCGGTGTACGCGCCAGCGCTGGTGGCCTTCGTGGGCGGCGGTGGCTGGAGCGTGTCCGCCGGCCTCGGCGGCGGCGCGCCGGTGGGCTGGTTCCCGCTGGGTCCGGGCGAGGTCTACAACCCCTGGTACCGCTGCGACCGTGCGTACTACCAGCGCATCAATACCGCCAACATCTACGTGCACAACGCAACGTACCGCAGCACGGTGATCAACAACATCAACAACCAGTACAACTTCTATCGCGAAGGCCGCGCACCGCAAGGCATCAACTATGCGAACCGCAGTGCCCCGCGCGGCTTTACCGCGATGCCCGGCTCGGCCTTCGCCGGTGGCCAGCGCGTGCAGCGCGACATGCTGCGCGTCGATCCGCGCCGGCTCGCCGCTGCGCCAGTGATGACCGCCGGCGTGACTGCGCTGCGCCCCACGCCGCGCGGCGTGGCGCAACCGATCAGCCCGCGGATGCGCCCGCTTCCCACCACCGACTTCCGCCGCAGCGTGGTGGCACGCACGCCGCCGCCGGCCGCGTTGCCGTCGGTCCACGCGAACTTCGCTCCGACGAACAGCCGTCCGGCTGCGCCATTCAACAATGTGCGCGTGCTGGACACGCAAACCGGCACGAACCGCGCCGCATCCATGCAGGGACGCCCGATACCCGGTCCGAATCCTTCTGCCGGATTGCCGAACGTGCGCCACGTGCAACCTGCTCCGCCGCAGGCGGATGCCTTGCCCTCGGCCCGCTTCGCACGCCCCGATGCGAACGCGGACGGACGCAACCTGCCCACGGTCGAACCGATCCGCCGTGCGCCAGCTGCGGAAACGCAGCCGCGACCCGGTGTGAGCTACATCTCCGGCCCGGAGCAGGCACGCCCACAGCCCGCTTATCGCGACAATACGTTGCCGCAACCGCCACGCTTCGAACGTGCGCCACAAAACTATGCACCGCCCCAAAACAACAACGCGCCGGCCAGCGTGCAGCCACGCCAGCCAACCTACCAGCCGCAGGACCAGGCTCCGCAACGCTACGAGCAACCGCACCCGTCCTACCAGCCACCGAGCGATTTCGCCCGGCCTTACCCGCAGCAGCGCGAAGCACCACGCCCTGCCGCACAGCCGCAATCGCAACCGCAGAAACACGCCGAGTCGTCGGGCAAGGCACCGCCACCGAGCAAGTCCGACCAGCAACACTGAGCTTCAAGGCTCTCCCCCTGAATTCAGGGGGAGAGCGATGCGTCGCCAGCCGCTACAATGGCCGCATGCAGATCACGCTCAACGGCCAGCCGCGCGATTGCGCGCCTTCCATCACCATTGCCCAGTTGCTGGAGGTCGCCGGTTACGGTGGCCGACGCGTGGCGGTGGAGTTGAACCGCGAAATCGTCCCGCGCAGCCAGCACGCCAGCCACGCGCTCGCCGAAGGCGACCAGGTCGAGATCGTCCACGCCATCGGCGGCGGTTGATCGCGCGCTGCCATTCGCTACCCCGCGGCCCATGCCGCTGAAGGCCATTCATGAATCTCAAGACCCTCGACGTCACCGACCCGCTGGTCATCGCCGGCACCACTTACGCCTCGCGCCTGCTCACCGGCACCGGCAAGTACAAGGATTTCGACGAGACCCGCGCGGCTTCCCAGGCAGCCGGCGCGGAAATCGTCACCGTGGCGATCCGCCGCGTGAACATCGGCCAGGACGCCAACACGCCCAGCCTGCTCGATGTGCTGCCGCCCAACGAATTCACCCTGCTGCCGAATACCGCCGGCTGCTACAACGCGGTGGACGCGGTGCGCACCTGCAAGCTGGCGCGCGAGCTGCTGGACGGCCACAAACTGGTAAAGCTGGAAGTGCTGGGCGACCAGAAGACCTTGTTCCCCGACGTGGTCGAGACGCTGAAGGCTGCCGAGATCCTCGTCGCCGACGGCTTCGACGTGATGGTGTACACCAGCGACGACCCGATCCTGGCGAAGAAGCTGGAGGAAATCGGCTGCGTCGCGGTGATGCCGCTGGCCGCGCCGATCGGCTCGGGCCTGGGCATCCAGAACCGCTACAACCTGCTGGAGATCGTGGAGAGCGCCAAGGTGCCGATCATCGTCGATGCCGGCGTGGGCACCGCGTCCGATGCCGCGGTGGCGATGGAACTGGGCTGCGACGGCGTGCTGATGAATACCGCCATCGCCGGCGCGAAGGATCCGGTGCTGATGGCGCACGCGATGAAGCTGGCGATCCAGGCCGGCCGCGCCGCGTTCAAGGCCGGCCGCATTCCGCGCAAGCGCTACGCGTCGGCATCCAGCCCGATCGACGGCACCATCGGTTGATTCCATGAGCGACACGCACGACCGCGACGGCGAACCCGACCACGACGGGCATCCGCATGTGATGCGCCGCATCCGCAGCTTCGTGCTGCGCGAGGGCCGCATGACGCCGGCACAGCAACGTGCCTTCGACGAACACTGGGCGCGCTTCGGCATCGACTACAGCGGCGGCGCGCAGGACTATGCCGCCCGCTTCGAACGCAACGCGCCGCTGGTGATGGAAATCGGCTTCGGCAACGGCGAGGCGCTGGCATGGGCCAGCGAGCACGATTCCGCGCGCGACTATCTCGGCATCGAGGTGCACGGCCCCGGCGTGGGCCGGCTGATGAACGCCCTGGCCGCGCGCGATGCGCGCAACGTGCGGCTCTACAAGCACGACGCGGTGGAAGTGCTGGAAAACGAGATCGCCCCCGGCACCTTGGCCGAGGCACGCATCTGGTTCCCCGACCCCTGGCACAAGAAGCGCCACAACAAGCGCCGCATCATCCAGCCTCCGTTCGTCGCCCTGCTCGCCTCGCGCATGGCACCCGGCGGCCTCCTGCACCTCGCCACCGACTGGCAGCCCTACGCCGAGTACATGCTTGAAGTGATGGAGGCCGCGCCCGACTGGCGCAACGCCATTGCACCTGGCCAGTACGCCGAGAAGCCGGCATGGCGCATCGAGACCCACTTCGAGCGGCGCGGGCTGAAGCTGGGGCACGGGGTGTGGGATCTGCTCTATCGCCAAACTCCCATCAAATAAAAGCAATGCCGCCTCCGGCGGGGTTTCGTCAGCCCCGCTACCCCCCCTGTGGGAAGAAGGGGCGCGAAGGGTTACGCTGCGCGGTCCATCTCACAGCAAGCATCGTCGCAAACCGGCCCTTCACCCTGCCCTCCGGGGAAAGGGAAAAGCGACGATTCACCAGCCCTTGCGCCTCGCCACTTATACTTGTCCGACCCAGCCAGGGACGAGCTTCGCAGCGTGAATTCGCCACTGCCACTCCACGACTCGACGCCCCGGCGGGGAGCGCGCTGATGCCACTCGCGCTCACCCCCGAAATGATCCTGGTGCTCGGGCTGGTGGGCTTCACCATGCTGATGCTGGTGCTGGAGTGGATCCGCGCCGACATGGTGGCCTTGCTGGTGGTGGTGGTGATCGGCCTGACCGGCGTGATCCCTTCCGAACGGGTGTTCAACGGCTTCGCCGGCAACGCGGTGATCGCGATCATCGCGATCATGATCATGGGCGAGGGACTGGACCGCGCCGGCGTGCTCAACCTTACCGCGCACATGGTGATGAAACTGGCCAAGGGCATGGAGTCTCGCCTGGGTCTCGTCATCAACATCATGGCCAGCCTGTTCAGCGCGGTGATCCCCAGCCAGGCACTGGCCGCGCTGATGATCCCGGTATCCAGCCGCCTTTCCGCGCGCACCGGCGTGCCGTTGTCGCGGCTGCTGTTGCCGATGGCGTTCTGCATCCTCACCGCCACTAACACCACACTGATCGCAAACTCCCCGTTGATCGTGCTGAACGACCTGATCGCCAGCGCGAACGCGAACCTGCTGCCCGGCGCGCACACCATCCCTAAGTTCGGCCTATTCAGCGTGACCCCGGCCGGCCTGGCGCTGGCCCTGGTAGGCATCGGCTATTTCTACTTCTTCGGGCGCAAGCTGCTGCCCGGCCATGAGGACGAACGGCTAAAGGTGACGCCCGGTCGCACCGAGAGCTACTTTGCCGACACCTACGGCATCGCCGGCGAGACCTCCGAGCTTACCGTCACCGCCGAAAGCCCGCTGGTAGGCATGAGCATCGGTGAGGCCGAGCAGTTGCACGACGCGCCGTTGATCCTCGCCATCAAGAGCGGCAACGAGTCGCGCATGGCGCCGCCAGCCGATCTGGTGATCTGGGTAGGCTCGGTACTCGGCGTGCTGGGCCCGCGCGAGCAACTCAACCGCTTCGCCAACAACCAGCTGTGCAAGCTTTCCACGCGCATGCGCCAATTGAGCGAGTTGTTCAACCCGACGCGCGCGGGCATTTCCGAAGTGGTGATTCCGCCGGTGTCGCGCTTCATCAAGCAGACCGTCGGCAACCTGCGCCTGCGCAAGCGCTTCGGCATCTCGGTGCTGGCCGTGAACCGCGGCGACCAGGTGCTGCGCGACGACGTGCGCGCGGTGACGTTGCGCGCGGGCGATACCGTGGTGGTGCACAGCACCTGGCGCGACCTTTCGCTGGCGGCGGAAGACCGCGACCTCGTGGTGGTCACCGACATCCCGAAGGATGAGCAGCGTCCCGGCAAGGTCTGGCAGGCGGTGGGCTTCTTCGTGCTGGCCAAGTGCCTCGCGCTGTTTACCAACCTCGATCTCTCGGTGGCGATGATGTGCGGCGCGGTGGGCATGCTGCTGTCGGGCGTGCTGAACATGGACGAGGCCTACAAGGCGATCAACTGGAAGACCATCTTCGTCACCGCCTGCCTGATCCCGCTGGGCTGGTCGATGGACGCCACCGGCACCGCCGCGTGGCTGGCGCAGTACGTGCTGCACTACCTCGGCCACGCCTCGCCGTGGGTGCTGCAGCTCACCCTCGCCGTGCTGACGCTGCTGTTCTCCCAGGTGATGTCCAACGTGGGCGCCACGGTGATGATGGTGCCCATCGCGATCTCGGTGGCGGTTGCCACCGGCGGCAATCCGTCGGCCTACGCGCTGATCGTGGCGGTGTCCTCGTCCAACACGTTCCTGCTCAGCTCCGGCCATCCCGCGCTGATGATGGTCACCGGCCCCGGCGGCTACCGCGGCAAGGATTTCCTGCGCGTGGGCGCACCGCTGACGCTGGCGATGCTGATTGTCACCCTGGTCTCGATCAACCTGCTTTTCAGCTGAGAAGGGCAGCTAAAAGCCTGCGCGCTTCTGCAATCAAGGGCGGTCGCGAAGGACAAGCCATACCTCGTCATCGCGCAGTTCCACCCCCAGCGCGTGCAGATGCTCGCCGCGGCACGGACCGGCCACGCAGGCACCGTCGTTGCGATTGAAACTCGCGCCGTGGACGGCGCAGATCAACAGTTCGTCCTTGAGCAGGAACATGCCCGGTGCGTAGTCCAGCCGACGACCCGCATGCGGGCAGATGTTGAGCCAGGCGCGCAACTCGTCGCCGCGGCGTACGACGATCACGCTTTCGCCACCAACTGCCGCCACGCCTTCGATCGCGGTGGCGCCGCCGTCGGGAACATCGTCCAGGCGACATAGCAAGGTGGCGGGGGAAAGGGTATCCATCGGCACTTGTCCTGCGGGCCAGATGGCCTCATCGTTGCGCACGTAAGTCATTGATTTTAGCACACGGATTTTTAACACATGCGCCTCAACCTGCCCTCGCCCCGTCGTTTCCGCCACCCGCTGGCGCGCGCCCTGTCATTGCTGGTTGGCGTGGCCGTGGTAGGCGTGCTGCTGGTGTTCGGGCTGGCCTTGGCCGGCGTGCTGCTGCTCGGCGGCGGCGTGTGGCTGGCGTGGCGCCAGTGGCGGAGGCCGCGCATGCCCGCGACCTCGGCGACCCAGCCTGGCAAGCCGGCGCCGGAGGTGCTGGAAGGCGAGTTCGTGGTTATCCGCCAGGGGCCTGTCGCGCACTGATCCGCGAGCGCATCCGGCGCGCGATGCCGCACCGGGATCGGGCTCGTTGTGGCCCGATATGCCATACCGTTGCTGTCACTCGGCACGCGCCTCATCCATCATGCGCAGCATCGCCGACACCGCGATGCCCCACGCCGAGTCCCCATGAACGATGTCACCGCTCCCGGCGCGATAGATGCCGCGACCGACCATTCCCGCCTGCTGCTGCCACTGAGCATGCTGGTGCTGTACGTGATCTGGGGCTCGACCTACCTCGGCATCCGTTTCGCCCTGGAGAGCTGGCCACCGTTTTTGCTCGTCGGCGTGCGCCTCCTGATTGCCGGCACGCTGCTGTTCGGCTTCCTGCGCCTGCGCGGCGTGGCCTTGCCCACACCGCGGCAGTGGCGCAACGCGGCGGTCACCGGCGTGCTGCTGCTTGGCATCAGCAACGGCATGATGAGTTTCTCCGAGCAATACGTAAGCTCGGGCATCACCGCCGTCGCGCTGGCCAGCATGCCGCTGTTCGCCACGCTGTTCGGCATCGGGTATGGCCATCGACCAAATCGCCGCGAAGCCCTGGGCCTCGTGGTCGGTTTCGCGGGCGTGATCGTGCTCAACCTCGGCAGCTCGCTCGCCGGTTCGCATATCGCTGCGCTGGCATTGTTGCTCGGTGCAGCGGCGTGGGCCTTCGGGTCGGTGTGGAGCAAGCAGCAGGACATGCCGACCGGCCCGATGAACACCGCCGCGCAGATGCTGTGCGGCAGCGCGGCGCAATTCGTCATGGGCTTCGGCGGTGGCGAGCACCTGCCGGCGCACGTCACGCTGCGTGCCGGCCTGGCGATGGCCTATCTCGTGGTGTTCGGGTCGCTGATCGGCTTCAGCGCATTCCTCTATGCGCTCAAGCACGCGCGTCCCGCGCTTGCCACCAGCTATGCCTACGTGAACCCGCCGGTGGCGGTGCTGCTTGGCGTGCTGCTGGCGGGCGAGCACATCAGCCCCTCCGGAATCGTGGGCATGATGGTCATCCTGCTTGGCGTCGCGGCAATCATGACCGCACATAGGCGACGCAACTGATCGACCATTGTCGGCTTGCCTCGCCTGCGCAACGCACGTCACCATGCCGGCGACAACGCGAGGGGGACCGCATGAATGCGACGAACGAAGGCCTGATGGCGCGCTTGGCGCTGCGCAGCGCGGCTTGGTCGGAGCGCTGGTTCCCCGACGCATGGGTGTTCGCGGCGCTGGGCGTGGTGATCGTGGCGATCGCAGCGCTGGCTTTCGGCGCGACGCCCGTTGTCGCCGTCAATGCGTTCGGCGATGGCTTCTGGAGCCTGATCCCTTTCACCATGCAAATGGCTTTCGTGGTGATCGGTGGCTACGTGGTGGCCACCGCACCGGTGGTGGCGCGCTTCATCGACCTCCTCGCGCGGGCGCCGAAGAGCGGGCGCGGCGCGATCTGCTACGTGGCTCTGGTGAGCATGCTGGCTTCGCTGCTGTCGTGGGGCTTCTCGCTGGTGTTCGGCGGTCTGCTGGTGCGCGCGCTGGCGCGACGCGAGGAGCTGCACATGGACTACCGCGCAGGCGGCGCGGCGGCGTATCTCGGCCTCGGCGCGGTGTGGGCGATGGGCCTCTCTTCGTCCGCGGCGCAACTGCAGGCCAATCCAGCCAGCATGCCGCCCGGCCTGCTCGCAATCACCGGCGTGCTGCCGTTCACCAGCACCATCTTCTTGTGGCAGTCCTTCGCGCTCACCGCCTGCCTGATCGGCGCTTCGCTGCTGGTGTGCTGGTTCACCGCGCCGTCGAAACGCAACGCGCGCACCGCGCGCGATTTCGGCGTGACCGAAGCCGCCGCCGTACCGGACCTGCCACCGCGCCAGCGTCCCGGTGAGTGGTTGGAATACAGCCCGCTGCTGGCGGTGCTGATCGGCCTGCTGGGCCTGGGCTGGCTCGGCCACGAGTTCGCCACCAAGTCAGTGGTGAGCGCCATTGCCAACCTCAACACCTACAACTTCCTGTTCCTCACGGTGGGCCTGCTACTGCACTGGCGTCCGCGCAGCTTCCTCGACGCGGTGGCACGCTCGGTGCCGAGTACCGCCGGTGTGCTGATCCAGTTTCCGCTGTACGGCGGCATCGCCTCCCTGCTCACCCATGCGCAGGGCGCAGGCGGCGCGACGCTGGCGCACCGGCTGTCGCAGTTGTTCGTGCACGTGGCCAGCACCGACAGCTTCCCCGCGGTGATGGGCGCGTATTCCGCCATCCTTGGCTTCTTCGTGCCGTCCGGCGGCGGCAAGTGGCTGGTGGAGGCGCCCTACGTGATGCAGGCGGCGAAGGACCTGCACGTGCACCTCGGCTGGGCGGTGCAGGTGTACAACGCCGCCGAGGCGCTGCCCAACCTGATCAATCCGTTCTGGATGCTGCCCCTGCTCGGCGTGCTGGGCCTCAAGGCACGCGACGTGGTGGGCTACACCTTCGTGCAGCTCGCCGTGCACATACCGCTGGTGCTCGGCTTGCTGTGGCTGCTGGGCTTGACGCTGCAGTACGTGCCGCCGGTAATGCCGTAGGAGCGCACCCTGTGCGCGAATGGCTCTTGGCGAAGAGCGTTCGCGCACAGGGTGCGCTCCTACAGTCGACGTCCGATCACAGTTCGCGCAACGCCGTGGTCACCGGCAGTCGCGCGGCGCGCACGGCGGGGAACAGGCCACCGACAAAGCCGATCGCCAGTGCCCACTTCAGGCCCGTCCAGAGCAACTCGGGCGTCACTGCCAACTGGAAGCTGAGCTTGCCTACCGTGCCGGCGGCCAGGGTGGAGGCGCCGTAGCCATTGAAGATCAGCCACGCCAGCGCACCACCGATGACGCCGCCGAGCAAGGCCAGGAGCATGGTCTCCAGCATTACCGCCACCACCACCGGGAGGCCACGGAAGCCGATCGCACGCAGCGTGGCGATCTCGCGGGCACGTGTGGCCACCGCGGCGAACATGGTGTTGAGCGCACCGAACATCGCGCCGATCGCCATGATCAGACCCACCGTGATGCCCATGATGCGGATCACCGTGGTCATGCCTTCGGATTGCTTGGCGTAGTAGGCCAGCGTGGTGTCCGTATCCACCTTCAGCTGCGGGTTCGCCGCCAGTGCGGCCTTGAACGCATCGAACGCCTGCGGATTGGCGAGTTTCGCCACGACCGAGGCGCGGCTGCTGCCACGGCGGTAGGTGTCGGCCACCACGTTGGCGTCGCCCCACACTTCCGAATCCATCGCATCGCCGGAGGCGAACACGCCCACCACGGTCCACAACTGGCTGCCGAGGCGTACCTGATGTCCAGGCACCAGGCCGGCAAACTGTTGCGCTGCGCCCTTGCCCACATCGAGTTCGCGCATACCCGGGTTGAACTTGCGTCCCTCGACGATCTTCACCTGTGGCCGCACCGCCCAGGCCTCGTCGCCCACGCCGCGCAACTGCACGCTGCCTTCGTCGTCGGCGCTGCCGCCTTTCAACGGCAGGTTGGCGGCGACCACCAGCTCGGGCGAGGCCAGCGGCTGTCCCTTGGCATCGCGTGCGATGCCCGGTGTCTGCACGACCTGCACGATGCTGTCGTGATCGAGCACCGACATCACCTCGGAAGCCGAAGCACCGCGCATCACCATGGCAGTGTCCGCATTGCCGGTCTTGAGCAAGGTCTGGCTATAACCCTCACCCATCGCCAGCAACGCCACCAGCACGCCGACCACGCCGGCGATGCCGATCACGATCACCGCAGACGAGCCCAGCCGCTGGCGCAAGGTACTGACACCTACGCCGGTGACCGAAGCAGCTTGTCGGCCTCGGCGAGTGAACGCCATCCACAGCGCACCGAGCGCCGCCAGCACCACTACAGCCGGCCACGGCAGTTTCACCCAGATCGCCAGTGCCACGGCGAGCGCGATCAGCAGGGACAGATTGATCAGGAATTTCTTCATGGCTCGCTCCTCAACGCCCGGCCAGCGCGTCGACAATGTTGAGTCGCATCGCGCGCACTGCCGGCAGCGCGCCCACCAACAGGCCGATCAGCACCATCAGCACCAGACCCAGCACCCAGCTACCGGCGCCCACAGTCGGCAGGTTGAGCATGCCGCCGCTGTGCGCGCTGACGCCGGGGATCAGCACCGCGGCCAGCCCCAGCCCGACCACGCCGCCGATCAGCAGCAGCAGCACCGATTCGGCCAGCACCATCGCCAGCACGCTGCGGCTGGAGAAGCCGATCGTCTTCAGCACCGCGAGTTCGGACGTGCGCTCACGCACCGCCTGCATCATGGTGTTGCCCGACAACAGCAGCAGGGTGAAGAACACCGCGCCCATGATCGAGCCCACGATCAGTCCGATGTCGGCCAGCTGCTTCATCCAGTTCGCGGTGGCGGCCTGCTCGGTCTGCGTGCGCGTCTCGTGGTCGGAGTTCGTCGACAAGGCATCGATCGCTCGTGCCACCCGATCGGCCTGGTTCACGTCGGCCACGCGGGTGACGTACCAGCCTACCGTACCGCGGTTGTACGGCGTGGTCTCGTCGAAGTACTTCCAGTGCAGCAGGAACATCTGGTCGTAGAAGCCCGCGGACTTCTTGTCCTTCGCGTGCATGATGCCGACGATGTCGAAGGTCCAGGTCTTGTTGCCGCTCTTGTCCGGGAAGATCGTGGACTGCATCGGGATCTTGTCGCCCACCTTCCAATGGAAGCGCTCCGCCAGCGTCTCGCCGACCAGTGCCCCGGTGCGCAAGTCGTCGAACGCCTTGCGTTGGGCGGGATCCACTTGGATCTCGGGATAGGCATCCAGATAGTTCGGCGCCACCGCGAAGCTGAAGACCTGGTTGTGCGGGTCCTGGTAGGCGCCGCCGAACCAGTTTGCGTACGTCACCATCTTCACGCCCGGCACTTGGGCGATCTGCGCACCCAGCGACTGCGGCAGGGTCTGGATGAAGGAGAGTTTCGAGCCGGTCTGCAGGCGCTCGGCGCCGTTTGCGCTCTGCCCGGCCTGATCGAACGAGGTGCGTACCGCGTCCAGCATGCCGAACAGCAGGAACGCCGCGACAATCGACACCAGGGTGAGGATGGTGCGGGTCTTGCGCCGGAACAGCGCGGCCCAGACGAGATGAAAGTATTTCATGGCGTCGTCCTCAAGCCGTCACTTGTTCGACGAGGGTGCCCTTGTCCAGATGCAGGGTGTGGTTGGCGTACTCGGCAGCCTTGGGATCGTGGGTGACCATCACGATGGTCTTGCCGTGCTCGCGGTTGAGCGTGCGCAGCAGGCCGAGCACGTCTTCGGCGGACTGGCGGTCGAGGTCGCCGGTGGGTTCGTCGCAGACCAGCAGGGTGGGATCGGAGACGATCGCGCGGGCAATCGCCACACGCTGCTGCTGGCCGCCGGACAGTTCGCTGGGCTTGTGCGAGGCCCGCTCGGCCAGCCCCACCAATTGCAGCGCAATGGCCGCGTTCTTCTTACGCTGCGCACCCGAGAGTTTGGTCAGCAGCAAGGGCAGTTCCACGTTCTTCTGCGCACTCAGCATCGGCATCAGGTTGTAGAACTGGAACACGAAGCCGACGTTGGACGCACGCCACTTCGCCAGCGCACCGCCGCCCAGCTGGTCGATGCGCGAACCGCCCACGCTGATGCTGCCGGCACTGGGCGAATCGAGGCCGCCGATCAGGTTGAGCAAGGTGGTTTTGCCCGAACCGGACGGCCCCATCAGCGCGAGAAAGTCGCCTTCGGCGATGTCGAGGTTGATGTGGTGCAGTACCTCGACCTTCTGCTTGCCGCGCGCGTAGACCTTGGAAAGGTCGCGGATCTGGATCAGTGTGTCCATGGCATTGCTCCGTGGATATTGGCCGGATGGATGGAGGCAGATACGTGCCCGCTCGCGCAGGCACGGCAATCAGGGAGATGATTTTTCCGTCTGGACGTCCGCGCCGTCGCGCAGCTCGGCCGGCGGCGACAGCACCACCGCGTCGCCCGTCTGCAACGCATCGGGTATCAGTTTCATGTCGCCGTAGCTCTGCGCCGCCGGCAGTACCGCACGCAGTTGCGCCTTGCCACCGGCGACCACGAACACCACGCTGCGCCCGTCGCGCTGGGCGATCGCCTTGGCCGGTACCAGCACGCCCTTGGGTGCTTGCGCCACGCTCGTCGCTTTCTGTTCGAGGAAGGACACCCGCACGCCCATGTCGGGCACGATGCGCGCATCTTTCTGCTCCATCGCCACGCGTACCTTCACCGTGGCCTTGCCGCGGTCGGCGGCGGGCACGATGGCGATCACATGGGCAGGAATCTTCCAGTCCGGGTAGGCATCGAGCACCGCTTCGGCAGGCATGTCCGGCTTCACGCGACCGATATAGGCCTCGTTGACGTCCACGTCCACTTCCAGCGAATCCATGTCGACGATGGTGCCGATGCCAGTGCGGGTGAAGCCGCCACCGGCGGAGAACGGCGAGACGATCTCGCCCACCTGGGCGTCCTTGGTGGTGATGACGCCGTCGAACGGCGCGCGGATCACGCAGTAGTCGAAATTGACCTGCGCCTCGACCACCTGCGCATCGGCCGACGCCGCGGTCTTCTGCTGTGAGACAAGCTGGGCGCGCGTACTGTCGGCGAGTGTGCGCGCCTGCTCGGCCGTCTGCTTCGACACCAGACCCTGCTCGGCCAGCGACTGCTGGCGCGCGGCATCGCGCAGGTTCTGCGCCAGTTGGACCTGGTATTGCGCAACCAGCGCATGCGTGGCGGCGGCCTGCGTCCGTGCCGCGTCCAACGCAGCCTTGTAGGCGCTGTCGTCCAGCTGGGCCAGCACCTGGCCGTTTTTCACATGGTCGCCTTCCTCGATCCGCACCTCGGTGAGCGTGCCGGTGATCTGCGCCGACACCGTGGCCTGTCGACGTGCGGTGACGTAGCCGGTGGCCTGCAGCACAGCACCGGCACCGGGGTCACTGGCCGGCGATACCGCGGCCACGGTCTGCACTGGGATGGCGCGATGCCCCCCCACCCACCATGTGCCGGCGCCGATCAGCGCCAGCAACACCACGACCGCCAGCACGATCCACGGCCAGCGCGCCGGGCCCTGGCGATGGTCGTCGCGCTGGTGTTTTTCGATACGCAGTTCCTTCAGCAACTCGGCTTGGCTCACCGTCATCCCCGTGACTCCGTGATGCGCGACACCGTAGCGCTCCCGGGCCATCGCGGCCACGGGTGGTTATCAGCCATCGACGATGACAGATGTCATCCCGTCCGTGCAAACATGTGCCGGGCGCAGGATCCACCCGCTGCTCGACATCCTGGCGCGACCCGGTAAGGATTGGACCGACAGCTACCCGCTAGGCTCTCGCACATGAACTACGTCATCGCCCCGCCTGTTCCTACCAGCCTGCCGGTCCTCGGCGACACCTTGCGCTTCCCGATCCGCCGCGTGTTCTGCATCGGCCGCAACTACGCCGAGCATGCGAAGGAGATGGGTGCCGCGGTGGAAAGCGGGCGACCCATGTTTTTCTGCAAGCCGGCGGATGCCGTGGTGGCCGACGGCAAGGATGTCCCCTATCCGACCCTCACGAACGAGCTCCATCACGAAGTGGAGATGGTGCTCGCCCTGGGCGCCGGCGGCCGCGATGTGCCGGTGGAACATGCCGCCGCGCTGGTGTGGGGCGTAGGCGTTGGGTTGGATCTCACCCGCCGCGACCTGCAGGCACAGGCCAAGGCCAAGGGCCATCCCTGGGACGTGGCCAAGGCCTTCGACCATTCCGCGCCAGTGTCGGCGCTGCGGCCGGTGGCGGGTGCGCTGCCCGCCCCGGATACCGAGCTTCGGCTCACGGTGAATGGCGGCATGCGCCAGCACGCGCCATTGGGCGAAATGATCCACGACGTGCCGCACATCCTCGCCGCGCTGTCCACACTGTTCGAACTGCAACCCGGCGACCTGGTGTTCACCGGCACACCCGCCGGCGTGGCGGCGCTGGAGCGCGGCGACCATGTCCGCGCCGAGTTGGCCGGCTACGCCGAGCTGGATTGCCGGATCGTCTGATCCGCCTGTGGCTTGCCTTGCCGTGGCTGCCATCCGGCAGCGCGGCCTGGCTTGCCCGCCAAGCAAGCACTGCGCCAAGCACTGCCATCTATCGGTTTCGGCAAGGCCACACGGCTTCGTGGAACCTCGGACAAACCCGGAATCTGCCGGCGTCACTGATGCCGAAACTGTGCGTGCTGCGCTAGAGTTTCCCGGCCATCCGGCTCGTCACCATCGGGGAGTAGCACCAATGAGCATGCTGCAGGAATTCAAGGCGTTTGCCATGCGCGGCAATGTGCTGGACATGGCCGTCGGTATCGTGATCGGCGGCGCGTTCGGCAAGATCGTCAGCTCGCTGGTCAGCGACGTCATCATGCCGCCGATCGGCGTACTCACCGGTGGCATCGACTTCTCGGCGATGAAGTGGGTGCTCAAGCCTGCCGACGACAGCGACCCCAAGCACAAGATCGCCGAAGTGGCGATCAACTACGGCAGCTTCATCAACACCATCATCACCTTCATCATCGTGGCCTTCGCGATCTTCATGCTCATCAAGGTGATGAACCGGCTGCAGAAGAAGAAGGAGGAGGCTCCCGCCGCGCCGCCGGCCGACGTGGTCCTGCTCACCGAAATCCGCGATCTGCTGAAGAACAGGCAGTAAATCCCGCACCGCGCGGCCACACGCCGCAGACACGCCGTGTGCGAACCCATGGTTCGCCGCGGCGTCATGCCCCACGAAAAAGGAAACATTCATGCGCCATCACGCTTCCACCCTGCTCGCCGCCAGCCTGCTGCTTGCCGCAGGTGCCGCCAGCGCCGCCGACACCACCATTCCCGCCTCGGCGGTAAAGACGGCTGAACAATTGCGCGACAAGGCGCTCAATGACGGCACGGCCTATGCCGTACTGCAGTCGCTGACCACCGAAGTCGGTCCGCGGCTGGCCGGTGGCTCCAACGACCAGCCCGGTCGCGATTGGGCGGTGGCGAAATTCAAGGCGCTTGGCTTCGACAAGGTCTACACCGAGCCGGCAACCTATCCGTTGTGGGTGCGCCGCCATGAGAGCGGCTCCATCGTGGCGCCGTTCCCGCAGCATCTCGTGCTCACCGCGCTGGGCTATTCCCCTGGCACGCCCAAGGGCGGCCTCACCGCGCAGGTGATCGCTTTCGACAGCATCGCGGCGCTGAAGGCCGCCGATCCGGCCACGATCAAGGGCAAGATCGTTTACGTCGGCTACCGCATGCAGCGCAGCCAGGACGGCCACGACTACGGCATGGGTTCGATGGTGCGCGTGGCCGGTCCGGTGATCGCCGCCTCGAAAGGCGCGGCAGGCTACCTGTTGCGCTCGGCTGGCACCGACGCGCACGAGCGCATCGCCCACACCGGCGTCACCGGCTTCCGCGACCCGTCCAAGGCGATCCCTGCCGCGGCGCTTTCCAATCCCGACGCCGACCAGCTCGAACGCGAACTCGCCTATGGCAAGCCGGTGTCGGTGCAGCTCGACCTCGACTGCGGCATCGTTGGCGAATACACCGGCGCCAACGTGATCGGCGAGATCACCGGCAGCAAGCATCCCGAGCAGGTCGTCGCCATTGGCGGCCATCTGGACTCCTGGGATCCGGGCACCGGCGCCATCGACGACGGCGCCGGCGTCGCCATCTCGATGGCCGCCGCCAAGCTGATCCACGACCTGCCGCAACGCCCCGACCGCACCATCCGCGTGATCGCCTTCGCCAACGAGGAAATGGGCCTGTGGGGCGCGCGCGCCTACGCCGACAGGCACGCCAAGGAGGTGACGGACTTCATGCTCGGCACCGACTCCGACCTCGGCGCCGGCAAGGTGTACCGCATCAGCGCCAGCGTGAAGCCAGGGGCGCGGCACGCCATCGAACAGATCGCCGACGTGCTCAAGCCGCTGGGCGTGGCCTACGACCCCAGGCGTCCCGGCGGCGGCGGTTCCGACCTCGGCGCCATGCACGCCAAGGGCATGGCCGCGCTCACCCTCGACCAGGACGCGACGCATTACTTCGACTGGCACCACACCAGCAACGACACGCTGGACAAGGTCGACCCCAAGGAGCTGGCGCAGAACGTGGCCGCGTATGCGGCGTGGTCGTACATGGCGGCGCAGGCGGACGGCGACTTCGGATCGGCGCCGGGAGCCTTTGCCGGAGATGGCGCGGAGGAATAAGGCCCGCTTCCCGATACGACGTGCCCATGCCCGTGCGCGCATACCGGGACTTGGCCATGCAGGAGGCCGTCGACGGCGCTTGCCGGTTGCCCGGCGGGTCATCGCACGCAGGCAGCGCGCGGCGGCTAGCCGGGGGCTGGCAGGATGGCGCTCATGGAGGTTTGCGCCGTTCGACCAGGCCGGCGTTGCAAGCCTGCTGCCCGGAGATCGCGCGTCAGTCAACGCAACGATCTGAAGCCGAGGTTGATTTGCACCACAACTCGGCAACGATGCCCGCACCGCCCTGAAGCATGCCGCGGCCAACGGCTCGCTGGACCTGATCAAGGCACTGCTGGACGCCGGCGCCGACCCGTACCAGGCCGATACCAAAGGCCACCGCGCTATCGACTACCTGCTGGGCTACGGCCCAACCCCGCCGAATTCCCGTTTGAGCGAGCGCCAACGTCAGCGGGCCGCACAATGGTTGTTCTGATGCATGCCGGGGCCGGTACCAGGGCTGTTTGCCGGGAAGGAACCTGGCAACGGTAAAAGCGCTCAAGTCCGGCGCACTGCCGCCGTTAGCGCAGAGATAGGGACAACCTGCGTACCAGGGGGGATTGCGTGGCTACTACCTTGTATTCCCTGTTCGACCGCCTGCGTGGTTTGCGGCAACTGTGGCTCGACCAGCGCGAGCGCCATGAACTGATCGGCCGCCTCGCGGCCATCGACCGCGAGCAGGCGGTGATCGAGTTTGCGCCGGATGGCACCATCCTCGACGCCAACGACAACTTCCTCCGTTGCTTCGGATACAGCCGCGAGCAGGTCGTCGGCCAGCACCATCGCATGTTCGTGCTTCCTGACGAAAGCGACAGCGACGCCTATCGCGAGTTCTGGCAACGACTGGGCAGCGGCCAGCACGACAGCGGCGTGTACCGCCGCATCGATGCCAACGGGCGCGAGGTGTGGATCCAGGGCAGCTACAGCCCGATACGCGATCCGCTCGGACGCGTGCGTCGCGTGATCAAGCATGCCACCGACGTCACCGCCCAGCGCCTTGCGGCGGCGGAGATGGCGAGTCGCCTCGCCGCCATCGACCGCGCGCAGGCGGTCATCACCTTCGATCTCGACGGCGTCGTGCAGGAAGCCAACGACAATTTCCTCGCCGTGATGGGCTACCGGCGCGACGAGGTGGTCGGCCAGCACCATCGCATGTTCGTCGAACGGAAGGAACGCGAAAGCTCGGCCTACCGCGACTTCTGGATACGTCTGCACCGGGGCGAGTACAACTCCGGCTTGTTCCAGCGCGTGCGCCGCGATGGCAGCCCGGTATGGCTGCAGGCCAGCTACAACCCCATCCTCGATGCCTCGGGCCAGCCGCACAAGGTGGTCAAGCTCGCCACCGACGTAACCCGCCAGACGCTGGCCGCGCAGGCGCTACGCCGTTCGGTCGAAGAGCTCAATGCCACGGTGCCCGCGATCGCCGGCGAGGCGCAGACCGCCAACAAGCTGGCCTCCGAAGCCAACGAGAGTGCCAACGCCGGCAGCGCATTGGTGGCGCGCCTGGTCACCGACATCGCCGACATCAACCGGCACTCCAGGGACATGACCGAAATCATCTCGGTGATGAACTCGATCGCCTTCCAGACCAATATCCTCTCCCTCAACGCCGCAGTGGAAGCCGCGCATGCCGGCGAACTTGGCAAGGGCTTCGCCGTGGTGGCGCAGGAAGTGCGCGCGCTGGCGCAACGCAGCGCCGAGTCCGCCAAGGACATTCACTCCCTGGTGCAAAGCACCACCGATGCCGTGACCAGTTGCGCCAACCATGCCGAACGCGCCGGCCACGCGATGCAGGCCATCACCGGCTCGTCGACCCAGGTCGGCCATTTGATCCGGCAGATCGCCGACGATGCCCGTGCACAGGCCAATGGCCTGGCGCAGGCCAGCCGCACCATTGCCGAACTGCAGGCAGGTGCAGCCGACTGAATGACGCCCGGCGTCGCCGCCGCGACGCCGGGTGCCGGCTCAGCCTGCCCGTGCGGCCTCGGCGCCGTGGCGGCGCTTGCCGCCGAACCGCTGCTGCAACCGGTCCATGTACAGATAGATCACCGGCGTCAGGTAAAGCGTGAGCACCTGCGACACCAGCAGGCCACCGACCACGGCAAGACCCAGCGGGCGGCGCGTTTCCGCGCCGGCGCCCAGGCCCAGCGCGATCGGCAAGGTGCCGGCGAAGGCGGCCATGGTAGTCATCATGATCGGTCGAAAGCGTACGTGACAGGCTTCCATGATCGCCGCGGCCGGCGCCATGCCTTCCGTGCGCTGCCGCTCCAGCGCGAAGTCGATCAGCATGATCGCGTTCTTTTTCACGATGCCGATCAGCATCACGATGCCCACGAAGGAGAACAGGTCCAGCGGTGCGCGGAAAATCATCAGCGTGAGCAGCGCGCCCACGCCTGCCGCAGGCAGGCCGGAGAGGATGGTCAGCGGGTGGATGAAGCTTTCGTACAGGATGCCCAGCACGAGGTAGATCACGAACAACGCCAGCGCCAGCAGCAGGCCCATGCCCTGCATGGAGTCCTGGAAGGCCTGTGCCGTGCCCTGCACGCTGCCGGTGATGGACGCGGGTAGGCGCAGGTCGCGCATCGCGCCGTCGATCTCCCCCACTGCCTGGCTCAGGCTCACGCCCGGCGCGAGGTTGAACGAGATGGTCACCGCCGGCAGCTCGCCCTGGTGGTTCACGGTGAGCGGCTGTGCGGTACGCGTGAAGCTGGCCACCGTGTTGAGCGGCACCAGCGTGCCAGTATTGGAGGTGACGTAGAGCTGCGACAGCACCTCCGGGTTGTTCTGCAACGCGTAGTTAACCTGGAGGATCACCCAGTACTGGGTGGCCGTGCCGTAGATCGTCGAGACCTGCCCTTCGCCGAATGCCGTGCCCAGCGCGTTCTGCACCTGGTACATGGTGAGTCCCAGCGGCGCCAGCTTGGAGCGATCCACCTTGACGTCGATGGCCGGTCCGTTGAGATCGAGGTCGCTGGTGACGTCCTGAAAGCCTTGCAGCTTGGCGAACGCGGCCAGCACCTTGCCGGACTCCGCGTACAACGCATCGAGGTCGGTGGACTGCAGCGTGTACTGGTATTCGGCCTTGGAAGCACGGCCACCCACCTGGATCTGCGGCGGGTTCTGGATATAGGCGCGGATGCCCGGCACCCTGGCGAACTTCGGCCGCAGCTCCTGGATGATCTGGTCGGGTGTCAGCGCGCGTTCGTCCGCGGGCTTGAGCCGCATGAAGATCGAACCGTTGTTGGTGGTGGTGCGCGAGCCGCCCGAACCCACCGAGGACATGTAAGCGTCGATGTTCGGATCGTCCGCCACGATCTCCGCCAGCCGCTGCTGGCGCGCGGCCATGCCGCTGATGGAAATGTCGTCAGGGCCTTCGGTATTGACCTGCAGCTGGCCAGTGTCCCCGGCGGGGATGAAGTCCTTGTCCACCACCACGAACAGCACCGCCGTGGCGACCAGACTGGCGAAGAACACGCCGAGGATGGTCCGCGGATGCGCCACCGACCAGTCCAGCGAGCGCGCGTAGCCGCGCCGCACGGCGTCGAAGCAGCGGTCGAACCACAGCACCACGCGTGCTTTCTTCTCGTGCTCGGCATGCTTCACGAAGCGGCTGCAAAGCATCGGCGTCAGCGTGATGGAGACGAAACCCGAGATCAGGATCGCCACGCTCAGCGTCACCGCGAACTCGTGGAACAGACGCCCCACGATGCCGCCCATGAACATCACCGGCAGGAATACCGCCACCAGCGACAGCGTCATCGAGAAGATGGTGAAGCCGATCTCGCTGGCGCCGACCATGGCCGCCTCGTACGGGTCCGTGCCCGTCTCGATGTGGCGCACGATGTTCTCCAGCATCACGATGGCGTCGTCCACCACGAAGCCGACCACCAGGGTCAGCGCCAGCAGCGAGAGGTTGTCCAGACTGTAGCCCAGCGCGTACATTGCGCCGAAGGTACCGATGATGGACACCGGCAGCGCCAGCGCGGGGATCAGGGTGGCCGAGGCGTTGCCGAGGAACAGGTAGATCACCAGCACCACCAGCACGCCCGCCAGCAGCAGGGTGTACTGCACGTCGTCCACCGAGGCGCGGATCGAGACGGAACGGTCGTACAGCGTCTCCAGCTTGATCGACGGCGGCAGCGTGGCCAGGAACTGCGGCAGCACCGCGCGGATGCGGTCGATGGTGGCCACGGTGTTGGAGCCGGGCTGGCGGTCGATCGCCAGCACGATCGCGCGCTTGCCGTTGTACCAGCTCGCCACCTGGTCGTTCTGCACGCTGTCCTCGGCCTTGCCGAGCTGCGACAACATGATCGGCGCGCCGTTGCGCCAGGCCACGATGATGTCGTTGTACGGCGCCGCCTTCTGCAGTTGGCCGTCCGAACTCACCTGTACCAGCTGGCGCGAGCCGTTGAGCGAACCGGTGGCAAGGTTGACGTTGGCGTTCGCGACGGCCTGCTCCAGCACGTCGATGCCAACGCCGTTGGCGGCCAGCTTGGCGGGATCGACGCTGATGCGCACGGCGTATTTCTGCGAGCCGAACACGCCCACCTGCGCCACGCCTTCGATCATCGACAGCTCCTGCGCCAGCTGCGTTTCAGCGTATTCATCCACGGTGGACAGCGGCAGCGTGTCGGAACTGAGCGTGAGGTAAAGGATGGCCTTGTCCGCCGGGTTCACCTTGCGGAAGGTGGGCGGCGTGGGCATGTTGGTGGGCAACTGGCGCATCGCCGCCGAGATCGCCGCCTGCACGTCCTGTGCGGCGCCGTCGATGTTGCGGCTCAGGTCGAAGCTCAGTGTGATCGACGTCGAACCCAGCGCGCTGGTCGAAGTCATCTGGCTGATGCCGGCGATGGTGGAGAACTGGTTCTCCAGCGGCGTGGCCACCGCCGTCGCCATCGTCTCCGGCGAGGCGCCGGGCAGGCTCGCGCTCACCGAGATAGTGGGAAAATCCACGTTCGGCAACTCGTTCACCGCCAGGTTGGGATACGCGGCCACGCCGAACACGATCAGCGCGATCATCAACAGCGCGGTCATCACCGGGCGGCGGATGCACAGGGCTGGCAGGTTCAAAGGATGCGCCCCCCCTGCAGGCGGCGTGGCGCCGGATCACCGCTCAGCCCGGCAGGCGAACCCGCAACACCCGCTTGAGCCCTCTCTCTGCCGGGAAGAAGGGCCAATCTCGCCGCAGTCCCCGTCATTCCGTCACCACCTGCACCTTCGTGCCGTTCGTCAACAGCATCTGCCCGTCGGTGACCACCTTCTCGCCGCCGTCCAGGCCTTTCCCGATCACGATGCTTGCGCCGTCATTCGCTCCCGCGGTCACCATGCGCTGACTAGCCTTGCCTTCCGCATCCAACACGAACACGAAAGCCCCGTTCGGCGAGTTCTGCAGGGCCGTCACCGGCACCGTCACCACGTCGTGCAGGCGCGCGGTAGGCAGGGTCACCTGCACGAACTGGCCGGGAGTGAGGCGATCGTCCGCATTGGCATAGCTCGCCTTCAGCTGGATCGTGCCGGTGCCGGTGTCCACCGCGTTGTTGACGAAATCCAGCGTGGCCTGCAGCGGCGCGGATGCGCCCGGCACCTGCACGTTCACCGCCAGCTTGCCGCGCGCCTCCGCCGCCCGGATGTCGCCCAGCGCGGATTCCGGTACCGAAAACGTCACGTGGATCGGCCGCACCTGGTTGAGCACGACGAGGTTGGTGCTGTTCGCGCTCACCTGCGCGCCGGGATAGGCCAGCGGCGCACCGGCGATGCTGTCCACCGGCGCGCTGATCTGTGCGTAACCAAGCTGCGTCTGCGCCATTTCCACGGCGGCCTGGTCCGCTTTCACCGAGGCGGCGTAGATGCCCACGTTCGCCTTGTAGCCGTCGTAGTCGGTCTGCGCGACGTAGCCCTTGGCCAGCATCGGCGTATAGCGTCGCAGCACCTGCTGGGCATTCACGAGCTGCGCCTGGTCCTTGGCGAGATTGCCGCGCGCCTGATCCAGTTGCGCCTGCAACAGGCTGGGATCGATGCGCGCGATCACCTCGCCCTCGCGCACGCGGCCGCCCAGCGCGAACGCGATGGATTCGAGCTGGCCGCTGACGCGCGACTGCACGGTCACGGTGGAATATGCCTCGGCATATCCGTTCACCTTGAGCGAGAGGTCAAGGTCGCCGCGCACGGCCGTTGCCACTTTCACCGGCACCGCCTGTGTGGCCTTGGGCTTGTCCGAACCGGCCTTGCCGTGGCTAGACCATGCGTGCGCGACCAGCGCGGCCACTGCTACCACGGCCAGCAATGCCACTGGTTTCTTCAAGGAAATGCGCTGCGGCATGGGCTCCCCGCTGATGCGATACGGAATTTCACCATCCGGGAATCACACACCGGGATGGTCGGCGGATTCCAAAAGTACCGCGCATCGCACCACACGTCGATGCATCAACGACAACGACGCCCGGCACTTGGCAAATGCGTCCGATGCGACTAGCGCCTACTCTTCGAGGGGAGCTTGCGCCTCTGTTGCGTCCAGTGCCTGCAGGTTCGCCTTGATCCGTTCGATCACGTCGAGCGCGCGCTTCAGCTCATCGTATTCGATGCCCACGGTGGACTCGCGGCGCAGCTCACGCGCCACCTGTTCCATATCGTCCACCACCTCGTGCGCCTGTGCGGTGACATACAGCCGCCAGGCGCGACGGTCGCGCGGATCGGGACGGCGTTCCACGAAACCGGCGGCCTGCAGCCGGTCGATCACCCGGCCCACCGCAATGGGCTCCATCTCCAGCGCCTCGGCCAGTTCGTTCTGCCGCATGCCCTCGCGGTGATAGAGCATCTTGGTGGCGCGCCACTGCGCGCGCGTGAGGCCGTACTTAACGGCGCGCCGGTCGAAGTGCTTGCGGAACAGCAAGGTCACGTCGTTCAGCAGATAGCCGAAGGAAAGTTCTTCCGTTTTCGCCGTCATCGTTGCAACCTCGCCGTCAACAGGCCAAGCATAAGCCCGCATGCCCCTTACCGTCGTCATCGCCGACATCACCACGCTGGCCGTGGATGCCATCGTCAACGCGGCGAACGAGACGTTGCTTGGCGGCGGTGGCGTCGATGGCGCCATCCATCGCGCCGCCGGCCCGGCATTGCTCGCCGCATGCCGGGCGTTGGCACAGGTCGCGCCAGGCATACGCTGCCCCACCGGCGAAGCGCGCATCACGCCCGGCTTCGACCTGCCAGCGCGCTGGGTGATCCATACGGTGGGCCCGGTATGGCACGGCGGCGACCGTGCCGAGGCGCTGTTGCTGGCGGATTGCCACCGCAACGCGCTGCGCCTCGCACGCGAACACGGCTTGCGCAGCATCGCCTTTCCCGCGATCAGTTGCGGCGTGTTCGGTTATCCCGCTCCGCTTGCCGCCGAGGTTGTCGCCGGCGCGCTGCACGAAGAGCTGGCGCGCGATCCCGGGCTGGACCTCATCCTTTGCTGCTACAGCGAGCCGATGCACGCGGTGTTCCGGCACGCGCTCATTCCAGCTTGAAGGGGTAGAGCGGCGGCAAGCCGTCATCTTCCCTGCTTTCGTCATTGCGCCAAATGAAACCGCGTTCGAAGGCACCCGCCAGATCGACAGCCGCCGCCGGCGCGGCATTGCCGTAGCAACAGCGTTGCAGGTCGGCGATGGCGCGCCGCTGCGTCACGTCTGCCAGCGCGGTTTCCAACTCGCCCGCATTGCGGATGGCCGGGCGTTCCGCCCGTGCCCAAGCCAGCAGGCTGCGCAACTGCGCCATTGCATCGCCACCGCGCGCCACGGCCAGGAAGGCCAGCCTCTGCTGGCGCACGCCATCGGTAGATGCATGCTTCGCCGTGGCCGCGACGACGCCTCGCGGCACGCGTCGTCGAAAAAGCCACCACGCCAACATCGTGCACAACCACAACAGCAGGCTGCCAAGCGCGATCCACCGCCATGGAACGCCGTGCGACGTCGCGCTGGACGGCGCCGACGCGGCAACGGTTACCGTAACTGGCTCCGGAGTCGACGCAGCGGTCGGCGATGCGGATGCCGCACCCGCTGCCGGCAACACGGTGACGCTGTGCGCAGGGATTTCGGCGGTTTGCTCCTGTCCCGAAGTCACATCGAACCAGCGCAAGGTGGTGGCCGGCAAGGTCAGCGTGCCGGCACGTTCCGGCACCACCGCGAAGCGGCGTTCGCTGCTGCCTTGCAGCCATGCGTCGTCGTTTGCGGTGGCGGTCTTCGGCTGGTCGGGATACACCGTGGCGCCGGATATCGAAGGCAGGCTGAGCTGCGGCAGCGCCTCGGCTGGCAGGCCGGTCGCGCTGAGCGTCATGGTGAGGTTGATCGGCTGGCCCACGCGCACGGGCGTGCCGGCGTCGGGCCAGCCCGAGAGCGAAAGGCTGAGCGCGCGCGCGGGCAGCCATGCCGACTGCCCCCAGTTTGCGGGCGCAGCCTGCACCTGCACCGTCTGTGCGGGAGCACTGGCAGCGACCTGAGTACCCCCACCGAAGAAGCTGTCGGGATCGTTGGGATCCACCGCCACGCCCCTGAAGTTCAATGCGGGAACCGTGAGCGTGCCGGCGTGCTGCGGTACCACCGCATAGCGCCGCTCGATCACACGGTATTCGCGGTTGCCGCGCACCTTGTCGTAACGCAGGTCGCCACCGACCTGGTTGAGCTGCACGCCATCGACCAGCGGCGCATCCAACGTGCCGTTGGTGACATCGCCGCTGATGTAGAGCCGCACCACATAGCTGAGCTGCTGGCCTACCCAGGCGTGTTGCGGCGCCAGCTCGGACTCCATGAAGACATTCTTGTCCGCCGCCGCAGCCGACGACGGATCGGGTTGGCTTACCACGAGTTGCAATGGCGCCGTCTGCCCGCCGGCCACGCCGAGCGGCGGCACGACGAGCGTGCCCACATGCTTCGGTCGCAGTACCACGCCGATCACCAGCTCGGCGCTGCGCTGGCCGTTGACGATGCTGAGATCACTGCTCTGCGAGCTGCCGAGAATGTCGAAGTCCTGTTCGAGCGGACTCAGGTCGGGCATCGCCGCACTTGTGCCGTCCTTGATGTGCAGGTTCAAGGTCACCGTCTCGCCCAGCTGTACGGTGCTGCGATCCAGCGTGGCCTGCACGTCGGTGGCATGTGCGGCGAACGGCAAAACGAGGAACAGGAGCACGCAAATGCTTTGCATAGTGCGACCTGGGATTTGCGCCCATTTGATCTTCGCGGTCAGAAACGAACGCAAGAACAGGTGCTGTCGTCGAAACATCACTGCCCATCCTCGTCGGGCGCATCGCCGTGGCGACGCTGGTATTCGAGCTCGAACTTGCGGCGCAACAGCGCGCCCGGATCGTCGGGCACGCGCTGCAGGGCCTGACGCAGATCCGCCGGAAGCTTCGTCTGCAGGTCGTCGACGCCGACCGCGCCGAGTTGATGTGCCGGCGGTTGTTTGGCCTCGGGCTTACCGGGTGTACCCAACTGCTTGTCGAGTTGCTGTTTCAGCGCCTGCTGTGCCCTTGCGGCTTGCGCTTGCTGTGCAGCCTGCTGTTCGGGCGTCGATGGCGGTTGCTTGTCTTGCTGTTTGTCTTGCTGTTTGTCTTGCTGTTTGTCTTGCTGTTTGTCTTGCTGCTCGTCTTGTTGCGTGCCGGATTTCCTGTCGCTTTGCCCAGCCTGATCCGTTGGCGATTGGGCCTGCTGCGACTGGCCGGGGCCGTTGGATGGATTCTGCCGATCCTGCGACTTGGAGTCCTGGCCTTGCTGCGGCTGCTTGCCGGGTTGCTTGTCGCTCTTGTTCGCGTCGCCCTGGGCTTGCCGGCTTTGTCCATCCTTGTCCTGGCCGCTGTCATCTTTGCCGCTCTTGTCCTGCTGACCGTTGCCTTGCCCACTGCCGCTCTGTCCCTGCGACGAGGACGAACCCTCCTGCTTCTGTTGCTGCTTTTGCTGCTGCGAGGAAGAAGAATTCTGCGGCGGCTTCTGCTGCTTGCGCAGCCAGTCCTCAACTGCTTGCTTGTTCGCCTTTGCGTCCGCGTTCGCGGGATCGTGCCGCAGGGCCTCGTCGTAGGCGTGGATTGCCTCCTCGTACTTGCCCTCGCGCGCCAATGCATTGCCGCGGTTGTAGTTCGCGTCGCCACCTTTCGCCTCGCGCAGCGCCTGCGCGGCGGCCGCATAGTCGCCAGCACGATAGGCCGCTGCACCACGCAGGGAGGGATCCTTCGCCAGCTGCATCGCCTGCTTCGCGTCGCCCTGCTTGAGCGCCGCAGCCGCCTGCTGGTTCTTGTTCTGCCACAGGTCGCGCCAGCTCGCGGCATGTGCGGTGCCCGGCCACATCGGCAGCAACACCAGCGGCAACAACATCAGCCAGCCACGACGAAATGCCAGCGCGGCCAATGGAAGAAGAAGAAGCAGCAACCATGGGCCGCGATCCTGCCACTGGTCGCCAAACTGGCCTTGTGCCGATTGGACGTTCCCCGCACGCAATGCATCCTTGAGCGTAGCGATGTCGCCGTCATCTGCGCTCATCGGCACGTAGCGTCCGTCCCCTGCTGCCGCGACCGCGGCCAGCGCACCGTCATCGCGGGCGGCGAGTTGCAGGTTGCCCTGCGCGTCGTGCAGGAAGCCGCCACCCCCTGACGGCACCGGTGCGCCCTGCGTCGTGCCTATGCCCAACACCGAGACATGCACGCCTTCTGCAAGCGCTTTGCGCGCGGCCGACTGTGCCGCGGCATCCGCCGTATCCGCGATCAGTACCAGCGAACCGCCGCCGACCTTCGCGTCGTTGATCAATGCAGCGCCGCGCTCTATTGCCGCCGCCATGTCGTCGCCATCCACCGGCATCGTATCGGGCGCCATCGCATCGAGCAGGGTTCCAAGACTATGCGCATCGGAGGTCAGCGGTGCCACTACAAAGGCTTCGCCGGCATAGCCGATCAGTGCATTGAGGCCGTCTTGGTTGGCCGCCAGCAATTCGTGCGCCTTGTAGCGCGCGCGATCGATGCGGCTTGGCGCCACGTCCCGTGACAGCATGCGCTGCGACAACGAAATCGCCACTACCTGTGCCGCGCGGCGCGCGTACAACGGCTGCTCGACACGGCTCCAGGTCGGCCCGGCCAATGCCAGCGTCGCCAGCATCCAGGCAATCACGAGCAATCCCGAAGGCAGACGCTGCCGCGCGGCGCGACCGTGCAGCAAATGCGGCAACAATTCCGCATCGACCAGCCGCGACAGAGCCTGCAGCCCACGCGAACGCCGCGAGATTTGCCACAGCAACCATGGCAACGCAATAAGCGCGCACAACCACCATGGCCGCAGGAAATGGAACTGCGCCAGCATCGCGCTCATGCCACTGCTCCACGCACCCGTCCACGCGGCACGGTGGCCAACAGCCACAACAGCAGGGCTGCTGCCAGCGGCCAGGTGAACCATTCCTTACGTGGCCGGAGGCTGGGGCCATGCTGCTGCATCGGTTCCAGCGCGTTGATGGCGCGGTAGGCATCAGCCAGTTGGGCGCTGTCCGTGGCGCGGAAAAAGCGGCCGCCTGTGTCGTCGGCGATCTTCGTCAACATCGCCGCGTCCAGCTCGGCGGACGGATTGATGACCTGTGCCCCGAAGAAACCGGGTACGCGCATACGCTCGGCACCTATGCCCACCGTGTAGATGCGTACGCCAGCCGCCTGTGCGGCGCGCGCGGCCTCCAACGGCGTGATGCTGCCGGCGTTGTTGACGCCGTCGGTGAGCAGTACCAGCACGCGCGCCTGTTCGGGCAGTTCGGACAAGCGCCGCACCGCAATGGCGATGGCATCGCCGATGGCGGTCTCGGTGCCGGCCAGACCTACCTCGGCACCCTGCAATTGTGCGCGTACCGCGTCGAGATCGTAGGTGAGCGGCGTCACGAGAAATGCCTGGCTACCGAACAGGATTAACCCCATCTCATCGCCACGACGGCGATCGATGAAATTGCCTGCAATGGCCTTCACCGCACCGAAGCGACTCACCGGCTGGCCGGCCAGTTCCATGTCGGGCGTGCGCATACTGCCGGACAGATCCACCGCCAACAGCAGCGCGCGACCGCTGCGCTGCTGTGCCTGCGGGGGGCCCACCCATTGTGGGCGGGCAGCAGCGGCCACCAGGCACGACCAGGCCAACGCAAGCAGCCACGGCGCGACACTGCGGACTGCATTGCCGCCCGTCGCGGCGAGTCGCAGACCCGGTTGCGGCAGATGCAATGCCTGCCCTGGCGACACCTGCGGCAGCATGCGCCGCAACAACCAAGGCAAGGGCAACAGCAGGAACAGCCAGGGCCATGCGAACTCAAACATGGCCCTGCTCCACCGCAAGTGGCTTCCAAGCACGAGGGCTTGCCGCTGCTCGCAACCAGCTGCGGGCAGCGGCCAAGGTGGCGGGCGCGTCGAGCTTCGCTTGCGGCCGGTAGATCGCCTGCTCCAATGCCATCAGGCGATCGAGCACGGGTATCGCAACCGGCACGCGTGCCAGCGTCCGTCGCCAACTGTCGCCGCGTTGCCTCGTCGCAGCCTCATCGTGGCTACGGGCCACGCGACGCAGCAGTTGATGGAGTGCGGCCGCCAGCGCAGCATCGTCACCGACGCGCGCGTGACGTGCCGCCAGTTCTTCCAGTTCGCCCAGCAACAGGCGCTGTTGCTTGTGCTGGCGGTGGCGATGCAGCAGGAACCACGCCGCCACGATCACTGCCAGCAGCACCAGCACTATCATTGCCCACCAGCCCGGCGCCAGCGGCCACCATGAGGGGGCAGGCGGCAAGTGGATGTCGCGCAGCTCGGGGCCATTTTGCGGTAGCGACTGCGGCATCATCGGCACACCCCGGTTGCACCCAGCAATTCGCTGACGGCTGCGAGCGGGTCGTTGCGCGTGTCAATGACGCGGCAGCGCACGCCTGCGCCGTGTGCCAGCGTTTCCAATCGCGCCGGACCGGTGCCCAGCGCCTGCTGGAACTCGCGACGCTGACGCTCGCCAAACAGCACCACGTCGCGACGCTCCCCGCCATGTTCCAGTGGATAACGACCGGGCGGCGGCGGTTCGCGCTCCAACGCGTCGGCTACCACCAGCACACCGGCTTCGGCGCGCGCCTTCAGTTCGAACAAATGCTGCCGCGTTTCGTCGTCCGCACTGAAACCGTCACTGATAAGCAGCACGCGACTGGCACCATGCTGCAAGCGCCGCGCGCGCAGCAAGGCTGTGGATAGCGGCTCGGAGCGTGCCATTGACGGCATCGCGTCCCACTCGGCCAGCGCACCGCATGCGGCGAGCGCGCCACGGGCGGAGCCTTGTGGACGCAGCAAGCGATCCTGCTCGCCAAAAGCCAGCATGCCGACGCGTTCGCCCGCGCGCACGGCCAGCCATGCAGCGAAGGCCGCGGCACGCGCGGCTTGCACCGACTTGAAGCGGACGCGGGTACCGAAGCGCATGCTCGAGTGGGTATCCAGCAGGATCAACAGACGACCCTCGCGTTCCTCCTGGAACAGCTTGGTGTGCAACCTGCCGCTTCGCGCGGTGAGCCGCCAATCGAGCCGACGCACGTCGTCGCCCGCCTGATAAATACGCGACTCGGCGTAATCCATGCCGCGGCCGTAGAGGCGACTGGAGTGCTGGCCACTGCGCGCTGCGCGGCTGTCGGCTGGCGACAATTTCGCGCGACCTATTCGCGTGCCCAATGCGACCAGTTCGGCCAGCGACACGCGCACGCGGCCGTCGCCATCGGCACGGTTCGGCAAGACGGCGCTCACGGCAGCGGCACGAGATCCAGCAGCCGCGCGATCACCTGGTCGCTGCGAACTCCTTCGGCTTCTGCCTCGTAGCTCAGCAATACTCGATGGCGGAGCACTTCGTGCACGATGGCATGCACATCATCAGGCAATACGTAGTCGCGCCCCGCCAGCCACGCCTGCGCGCGCGCGCAGCGATCCAGTGCAATGGTGGCCCGCGGGCTGGCGCCCCAGGCAATCCAGCGTTTCAGTTCCGGCCCGTAGCGCCCCGCATCGCGCGTGGCCAGCACGAGCTGGGCAAGGTATTCCTCCAGTGCAGATGCCATGTGCACCGCCATCGCCACATCGCGAGCAGCGAGCACGTCGGACTGACTCAGCAAGGACACCGGAGCAGCAACCGCATGCGCCCGGCGACTGGCCTGTTCGCGAGCGAGACGCAAGATCGCCAGCTCGGCTCCGGCGTCGGGGTAACCGATGGTCACGTGCAGCAGGAAGCGGTCGAGCTGTGCCTCGGGCAGCGTAAACGTGCCCTCCTGCTCGATCGGGTTCTGCGTGGCCATCACCATGAACAGTTCCGGCAAAGGCCTGGTGGCACGGCCCACGGTGATCTGCCGTTCGGCCATCGCCTCCAGCAACGCCGACTGCACCTTGGCCGGCGCGCGATTGATCTCGTCCGCCAATACGATGTTGTGGAACAACGGTCCCTGCTCGAATTCGAAGCTGCCGCTCTGCGGACGGAAGACGTCGGTGCCGGTGAGGTCGGCTGGCAGCAAATCAGGCGTGAATTGCACGCGGTGGAAATCCGCTTCGATGCGCGCGGCCAGCGCCTTCACCGCCGTGGTCTTGGCCAGGCCCGGCGCTCCCTCCACCAACAGATGACCATCAGCAAGCAACGCCACCAGCAAGCAGTCCACCAGCTTCGGCTGGCCGATGATGCAACCCTGCAGCTCGTCGCGAAGTTGCACGAAAGCCTGATGCAAGCGGCTTCGAGGCGAGGTTTCAGGCATGTCCATCATGGTGTTTCCTGCAATAAAGACGCCGCTATCGACCGCAGCCAGGCGTACAAGTTTAATCCCCCCTAAGCAGCGTTCAGGCGCACAAAAGGAAAGAGGCGGCCAAGGCCGCCTCTTTCCGCATCGCTCGATGCGCAACCCCTTATTGCAGCGAATCGTTGAGGATGCGCGGAGTCACGAAGATCAGCAGTTCCGCCTTGCTGTCGTTGCGGCTGGTGGTACGGAACAGAATGCCGAGGACAGGGATGTCGCCGAGGCCTGGCACCTTGGTCACCGTGTTGCTCTTGTCGACTTCGTAGATGCCGCCGAGCACCACCGTCTGACCGTTGTCCACCAGGACCGAGGTGTTCACCGACTGGGTGTTGATTTCCGGCACCTGGCCCTGCGGCGTCTGCAGGAACTGGGCAAGCGTATCCTTGTTGACATTGATCGCGAGGTACACGCGGTTATCCGCAGTAATGGTGGGCGTCACCTTGAGCTGCAGCACGGCGTCCTTGAACTGCACCGTGGCCGTGCCGGTACTCGCGCTGGAACCGGCGCCGCCCTGATAGGTGACGTAGCCGATTTCCTGGCCCTGGCGGATCACAGCCTCCTGCTGGTTCGCGGTAATCACGCGCGGACTGGCGATGGTTTCGCTGTTGCCTTCGGTCTGCGCCGCCGACAGCTCCAGATCCAGCGCGTAGTTCTTGCCGAGGATGGCGAAGCCCAGCGTACCGGCAGGGGATGAAGTGGATTGCGGGAGATTTACGTTGAGGCCAGGGTTGGTAGATGCACCCGTTGTGCTAGCGGAGCCGCTGGTGGTACTGCCGGGCGTGGTCCAACCTAAAGTAGTGCCACCTGCGCCACCGCCCGTTTGAATGACCTGCCCACTGGGATTGACACGCTGCGCATACGCACCCCACTGCACACCCAACTGGCGGGTAAAGCTGTCAGTGGCGATCACGATACGCGATTCGATCAACACCTGCTGCACCGGCCTGTCCAGCACGGCGACCAGCTTGCGAATCTGCTCTGTTTTGTCAGCGGTGTCGTTGAGCAACAGAGTATTTGTGCGGTCGTCGGAGGAAACGCTGCCGCGTGCGGACAAGAAGCCGTGGGCTGTATTGTTGCCAGACGAACCGCCGCCCATGCCCTGCAAGCTGCCCGTAGTCAGCAGCTTGGCGATGTCAGCCGCCTTCCCATAGCTGATCGGAATGTAGGTGGTGACTAGCGGCGCATTGTCCTCAGCTTTCATGCGTGCCGTAGCGACATCTTCCTCGTACTTAGCAAGCTCCTCCTGGGGAGCCACCCAGATCACGTTGCCATCCTGACGCTTGTCGAGTCCCTTAGCGCGCAGAATCACATCCAACGCCTGATCCCACGGCACGTTCACCAAGCGCAGGGTAATGTTACCTGTGACACTGTCCGCAGCCACAATATTGAGGCCCGAGGTGTCGGCAATCAGCTGCAGCACCGAGCGCACCGGGATGTCTTGGAAGTTGAAGGTGGCACGCTTGCCATTGTAGGCAGGGTGCTGATCTAACGCAGCCAAGCTTGCGCCCACAGCAACGGCGCTGCCTTTCTTCGAAGCCACTTCCACTACGTACTGGTTGCCTTCCTGATAGGCCGAATTATCAACCACGCCCTTGGTAGAGATCGTTATCTGGACTCCTCCACCAGCACCGACACGAGTGGTGATGGACTGTACCGGCGTGGCGAAGTCCATCGTGTCAAGCCGCTGTGTAAGGTTGGCAGGCACATTGGCATTAGGGATGGTAACCATGACCTTATCGCCGATCGTGCGCATCTGCGCATCGGCTCCCGGACCATTGAAATTGATCAGCACTCGACCCTGACCGTTGGAACCGCGACGAAAATCGATATTGGTGACGCTAATGGCGCCATCGATTGCAGCTGGCAGGTGCTTGGAGGGGTCGATGATCGCTGCGGTGGTAACATTGCGCTGCGCTGGCACAGATGTCGCCTGCGATCTACCGCTGCTGCCTGCCACAGTCAACACCAGGCTGTCGCCTTCGACCGCCGACTGATAGGACGCCGGACGCATCAGTTCCACGATCACGCGAGTACGGCCTGCCACAGACACCGCGGACACGCCCGAAGTTGCCCCTTGACCGATGTCCGTATGCCGCTGTGCAGTGGTACCGGTGTCGGCAAAATCAATGGCGATACGCGCGGGGTTGTCCGTGGTGAAGATGCGCGGCTGCGGCACCGCTCCGGTGAAGTTCAGGTGCAATTGCACGCTGCCGCCGGCTTGCGCAGTGTAGCTGATGTCCTTCAGCGTGTTGGTGTCGGCAGCCAGTACCGACTGGCTGAAGCCTACACCGGCGAGCAGCAGCAGCGAAAGGAGACTACGAATGGCGTGGCGCATGACCCGGCCCCGGACGGATTGAATGTGGTTGCTCATTGCATCAGCCCCTGTGTCCCCTATTTATCGCCGAGCGCGAGGCTGGCCGAACGCTCCATCCAGCCGCCATTGCCGTTGGATACCAGTTCGGTCAGGTCGATGTGGTCGTCGCTGACCGCAGTGACGCGACCGTAGTTCTGGCCTATGTATTCGCCGTTGTGCACTTGATGGATTACACCACCAGGGTCTTTCACTAACGCCACGGTGCCTACGCCTGCACCAATGGTGCCAACCATTTTCAGGCTGTCCAGTGCGAAAAATTCCAACGGCTGCTTGGGGCGATCCTTGTCCGGCCGTGGCCCGTTGGTTGCGGCCGAGTCCTGCTCGATAGCGCTAGGACCGAACGGATCGCGTTGGTCTTGGTCTGCGTAAGTGAAAGTCTCGAAGGTCTTGATGACCGGCAGTGGCGGAATCGGTTCGCCTTTCTTGGCTTTCTGCTGAGAAATCCATTCGCGCAGATCGGAAGTACCGCGAGTACACCCCCCCAGCATCAGCGCGGCGGCCAACAGTAGCGAGATCTGCAACAACGTGACCGGTTTCATGGCGGTGGACAGCTTCATCAGTTGCGCCCTCCCGCTTTATTATTTGAACCCTTTGCGGCTGCAGCGGCCTCGTCCTCATCCAGATAACGATATGTCTTCACCGTTCCCTGCAACACCAGCACGCCGTCCTGGGAGGTGCCGTTCTTGGAGCCGTGCTCGGGCGTAAGCGCCACGTCGTGCATGGTCAGGATCACCACACGGGGCAGCGAGGCCACGCCGCTGATGAAGGTGCCAAACTGATGGTAGGTACCTACCATCCTCAGCTCGATAGGCTTCTCAGCGTAGAAGTCCTTCGGCACCTCGGGTTGGGGAGTAAAGGAATCCACTTGAAGGCCTGCGGCCAATGCGGTTTGCGAAACGTCAATCAGTAACTCCGGCATTTCGGTCCGGCTGGGTAACTGACGCAGCAGTTGGCGCAACATGTCCTTCATCTCGTCGAGCTGGTGCTGCAACGCGTCGAGATTCACCGCCTTGGCCTGCTTGGTGCTGAATTCCTGCTTGAGTTGGTCTTCCTTCCCAGCCAGCGAAGTCAACTCGTCCTGCTGACCGCTGACGTAGGAGTACCAACCCACAAGCACCACCAACAGAAACAGCAGCACAGTGAAGAAAGTCTTCACCGAGTTAGGCCAGCCTCCGACGTTGTTGCGATCGAGACTCTTCAAATCTTGGAGGAACTTCATTACTTGTTCCCTCCTGTAATCGTCCCGGGGTTCGGTAACGTCTGTGCGTCTTCTAGTGCTCTGGCCATGGCACTGAGTCTGGCGCGTTCAGCGGGAGAGTTATTTGGGTTCTTGGACCCAGCATCTAACGCCTTTACTTCTACTTCAACTTGCGCACGCTCTGCCTGCGTCTTGGCAACAGGGGGTTTTGGCATAGCAGGTGTGGATACCGGAGCTAACGCTGCTGCGCTGCCCGCATGGGCCGGTTCCGCAACCGAACTGGCGCCAGCCGGAGAACTAGCATCGTCGACCTTCGGCTTGCCCAAACCTACGCTCAGGCCAAAACTATAGGGTGTGCGAGAGGAGTCGTGGGTGTTGACGGTACTGCGCAGATCCACGTGCCCCATCCACGGCGAAACCTCGATGTTGCGCATGTATTCGGCGACGTTGGCGTTGGATTGCGCCACACCATCCAGCGACATAGTGTCACCGGCCTGCTTCAACGCGGTGAGACGCACACTATTGGGTATCGTCTTCACCAACTCGTCGAACAGATGCACCATCTTCGAACGATCAGCCTGCAACTGCTCGATGATCTGCTTGCGCGCAAGGAGGTGGTCGCGCACCTTGTCCAGCTCCTTGATCTTGTCGATCTTCACATCGAGCTGCTTGATCTCTCCCTGCAGGATCGTGTTGCGGTCGTTCTGGTTGTCGATGCGCGCGCCCATCCAGAGCGCCCACAACAATACGAAGCCGAGGCCGGCCACGAAGGCAGCACCAAGCTGCCCATAGAATTCGCGCTCGCGCAGCTTGCGGCGCTCGGCGCGCCACGGAAGGAGGTTGACGTGTGCCATCAGTCGAAACTCCTCAGTGCCAAGCCGACCGCGACCATCAGCGCCGGCGCATCCTGGGACAACGACTGCCCCTGCACCTTGGGCGACATCGACATGCGCGCCAGCGGGTTTGCCACCACGCAAGGCACGCCGATGTGTTCCTCCAGCATCCGGGCGATGCCGTCGATGGTCGCGCAACCGCCGGCCAGGACCACCTGATCGACCTTGCTGTATTCGCTGCCAGCGAAGAAGAACTGCAACAGGCGGCTGACCTGCTGCACCAGCGATTCCTTGAACGGCTCGAGCGCCTCGCTCTGGTAGGACTCCGGCAGGCCACCCTTACGCTTGGCACGGCCGGCCTCCTCGTAGGAGAGCCCGTAGCGGCGCATGATTTCGTCGGTGAGCTGCTTGCCGCCGAACACCTGTTCGCGCGAATAGATCGTGCGCTGGTTGCGCAGCACCGACAGCGTGGTCATGGTTGCACCCACGTCCACCACCGCCACCAGCGCATCGCGACCCACGTTGAGCTGATCGGTGAGCAGCGCGAAGGCGTTCTCCATCGCGAAAGCCTCCACGTCAACCACCTTGGCGGTCAGGCCACCCAGCTCCAGCGCGGCCACGCGCATGTCCACATTTTCCGTGCGTGAGGCCGCGAGCAGGACGCTGTTCATCTCGGGGTTGTCGCGCACCGGGCCCAACACTTCGAAATCGAGGCTCACTTCCTCGATCGGGTAGGGGATGTATTGGTTCGCCTCGACCTGGATCTGGCCTTCCAGATCATCCTCGGTCAGTTCGCTCGGCATCGGGATGATACGGGTGATCACTGCCGAGCCAGCCACCGCGGCGGACGCGTGCTTGATCTTGGAACCAGAACGCGCGAGCGCACGGCGGATTGCTTCGCCTACCGCCTCGACCTCGACAATGTTCTTTTCGACCACGGCGTTCGGCGGCAACGGTTCGACCGCGTAGTGCTCCACGCGGTAGCGGCCGCCCGACTGGCTTAGTTCCAGCAACTTGACGGCGGTCGAGCTGATATCGACGCCGATCAGCGCCGGCTTCTTGGGTGTGAAGAGCCCCACGGTGTTCCCCCTTTGCCCCTGGGCGGCAGACCGGATTTCCGGCCGATCCGCGACGGCATTAGATCGAAAAATTAACGCCCCCGCAATGGCCTGCCGCATTTTTTTCAAGTATTTCCCGTGATGGCGCCCACATTTAGGTCAACGCCCTTTTTGGGGTGTGACTGGGGCCCCATTCCGCGCCGAACGCACGATGTTGCGTCCCGGATCGCCCTGCACCCAAAGATATGCTGGTCCGGGGTGGCTTGCGACACAACCTCTATACTCTGCCGGGTCTCGACATGGGCCATCCGCCAAACATGCGTATTCTCAAGCGTCTGCTTCGCTGGGCACTGATCCTGGCGTTTTCGGGTTTTCTGTTGGCGGTGCTCGCAGTGGGCGTGGCGTACTGGCTGGTGGCTCCCCGGCTGCCCCAGGTGGCACAGCTGAAGGATTACCACATGCAGGTGCCGCTGCGCGTGGAAAGCGCCGACGGCAAGCTGATCGCCAGCTTCGGGGAGACGCGGCGCATCCCGGTGGCCATCGCCAATGTGCCCGACAACCTCAAGCATGCCGTGCTGTCCGCGGAAGATGCCGACTTCTACCACCACCCTGGCGTCGATTGGCGCGGCATAGCGCGCGCGGGATGGCACGTGATCCTTGCCGGTGGCGACAAGGTGCAAGGCGGCTCCACCATTACCCAGCAAGTGGCGCGCAACTTCTTCCTCAGTCCGCAAAAACTCTATTCGCGGAAGTTGATCGAGATATTCACCGCGCTGCGCATAGAGCAGGAACTGAGCAAGGACCAGATCCTGGAGCTCTACCTCAACAAGATGTTCCTGGGCCACCGGTCATACGGCGTGGCCGCAGCCAGTTCGTATTATTACGGCAAGACGCTGGATCAGCTCACCATCGCGCAGAGCGCGGCCATCGCCTCCACTTTCCAGTCGCCTTCGGTGGTGAATCCGCTGAACAATCAGGCACGCCTGCTGGCGCGGCGCAATTGGGTGCTGGGCGAGATGCTGCGGCATCGCTATATCACCGACGCGCAATACCAGGCGGCGCTCGCCGAACCGAACGATGCCGCACCGCACGAAGTGCCGATCCAGGTGGACGCACCCTACCTCGCCGAGATGGTGCGCCGACAGGTGCTTGACCGCCTCGGCAACGATGCGCTTACCGAAGGATACGTGGTAAAGACCACCATCCAGGCCGCCGATCAGCTGGCCGCGACGGATGCGGTGCGCAAAGGGCTGATCGACTACGACATGCGCCATGGTTGGCGCGGCCCGGAAGCGCATCAGGACCTGGCCGCCGACGCCAGCACCCAGGACTGCGTGCACGCGCTCGCCGGCTACACCAACGTTTCCGGCCTCGAACCGGGCATCGTCTCCGCCAGCTCCACCGACTCCGCCACCGTTGTCACCGTCGACGGCCAGAGCGTAAGCCTGGACCGCGCCGCCATCGCATGGGCACATCCGTATATCAACGAGAGCCGCTCCGGGGCGGCACCCGCACAAGTGGACGCCGTACTCAAGCGCGGCGACATCGTCCGCGTGTCGCGGGACGACAAGGGGGCCTGGCAACTCGCGCAGATTCCAGCCGTACAGGGCGCACTGGCTTCGATCCGCCCGGAAGACGGCGCGATCGAGGCTCTGGTGGGCGGCTTCAACTTCACCCGCAGCAAGTTCAATCGCGCGGTGATGGCAGCCCGACAGCCAGGCTCCAGCTTCAAGCCCTATCTGTACTCGGCGGCGTTCGACCATGGCTTCACGCCGGCCTCGATCATCAACGACGCGCCACTGGCGCTGCCTGATCCCTCAAAACCCGGCGGCCTGTGGACGCCAAGCAACGACGACGACAAGTTCGCCGGCCCGATGCGCCTGCGCGAAGCATTGGTACAGTCGAAAAACCTTGTCTCGATCCGGCTGCTCGATGCCATCGGCATCCGCTACGCGCGTGATTTCATCACGCGCTTTGGCTTTCCGCTCGATGCACTGCCGGCCAACCTGTCGATGGCGCTTGGCACCGCCTCGACATCGCCGATCAACATGGCGCGCGGCTACGCGGTGTTTGCCAATGGCGGCTACCTGGTCACGCCGTATTTCATCAGCGAAATCGACGATCGCGACGGCAAGGCGATCTACATCGCGAACCCTGCACGCGCTTGCCGCGAATGCCAGGCGCGCCTGCTGGAAAACGCTCCGCCCGGCCCTCCGCCTGCGGACATGGGCAAACACACGATCAACCAGATCGCCGACAACGCCAGCGCTGCAACTCCCGCCAGCGCAGCGAGCAGCGACGATTCCGGCGTGGACACTCTGCCGGCCAACGCTGGCGACGCACAGGCCCCCGTACTTGCGCCGCACGTGCTCGGTCCGCGCACCGACTTCCTGGTCACCTCGCTGATGAAGGACGTGATTCTGCGCGGCACCGGCTTTGCGGCCAAGTCGCTGGATCGGGCGGACCTTGCCGGCAAGACCGGCACCAGCAACGACTTCCGCGACGCCTGGTTCCTGGGCTTCAACGGTGATGTCTCCACCGCGGTGTGGGTGGGCTTCGACAACTACGGCTCGCTGGGCCATGGCGAGTTCGGCGCCAAAGCGGCACTGCCGATCTGGATGGATTACATGGGCACGGCACTCAAGGGCCAGCCGTTGAACTCGCTGCCGATGCCGCCCGGCATTGCCACCGTGCCGATCAATCGTGACAGTGGCCTGCCCACCACGCCGGACGATCCGAACAGCATGAACGAATTCTTCAAGGTCGAGGACGTGGATCGCCTGCGCAACCAGGCAACCCAGCAGCAGGAACAGCAGAATCCCTACAACATCTTCTGATCCTGATAGCCCACTGCAGTTTTGCACTCTCCATTGCTTGCGCTAGTCTGACGGCGCAAGCGGCGGAGGATCAGACATGGCACGAGGCGAACACCACCGCATCCATGCTAGCGACCGCCAGCAGCGCAACCGGTTGCGCGTGGCACAGGAGGCCGCCCGCCTGATGAGCGAGCACGGCATCCGCGATTTCCATCGCGCCAAGCTCAAGGCCGCCGAACGGCTGGGCATCCTCGACGAGCAGGCGCTGCCCCGCAACCAGGAAATCGAGCAGGCGCTACGCGAGCACCAGCGCCTGTTCCAGGCCAGCAGCCAGCCACGATTGCTGCAGGAGCGGCGAGAAGCGGCCGTGGAAGCGATGCGTTTCCTTGCCCGCTTTGAGCCGCGCCTCGTCGGCGCCGTGCTCGATGGCACCGCCGACGCCCATTCAGCAGTCTGTCTCCACGTGTTCAGCGACGATCCCGACGCCGTGCCTCGTCACCTGCACGAACACGGCGTGCCGTTCGAGATGCAGACGCGTCGCCTGCGCACCAGCCGCGAAGAACAAGCCGAATTCCCGGTGCTGCTGTTCGCCGCCGACGCACTGCCGTTTGACCTCACCGTTCTGCCGCACAATGCACTGCGCCAGGCACCATTGAACCGGATCGACGAGAAGCCGATGCGTCGCGCCGCCTTGGCCGCCGTGGAAGAACTGTTGGCCGAAGGCGACGGCATGGACGAGTTGGAACGCATGCTGGCGAACGCGACACGCCGCGCGTAGGCATGGTTTGCGACCATCCCTGATCGCGGGAGTCAAACGGGCAGCCATTCATGGCTGCCCTTTCAAAGAAGCCCATGATCACCCATACAAAAAAACGCCCCGGCATGCCGGGGCATTTCGCGTAGCGTTGCCAGCGTGGATCAACGATTGCCGGAAGCCAGGTAGTCGCGCACGCCTGCACCGGTGTAGATCTGGCGCGGACGGCCGATGCGCGAGCCGGGGGTCTCATGCTGCTCGATCCAGTGCGAGATCCAGCCGGCGGTGCGCGCGATGGCGAACATCACGGTGAACATCTCGGTGGGGATCCCCAGTGCCTTGTAGATGATGCCGGAGTAGAAATCCACGTTGGGGTACAGCTTGCGCTCGACGAAGTACTCGTCCTTCAGCGCCGCCTCTTCCAGCTTCATCGCAACGTCCAGCAGCGGGTCGTTGACTCCCAGCTCGGCCAGCACCTTGTGGCACATCTCGCGGATGATCTTCGCGCGCGGATCGAAGTTCTTGTAGACGCGGTGACCGAAGCCCATCAGGCGGAAGCTGTCGTTCTTGTCCTTAGCGCGCTTGACCGCAGTTTCCACCTTGTCCGGCGTGCCGATCTCTTCCAGCATCTTCAGCACCGCCTCGTTGGCGCCGCCGTGCGCCGGACCCCACAGCGCGGTGATGCCCGCGGCGATGGAGGCGTACGGGTTGGCGCCGGTGGAGCCGACCAGGCGCACGGTCGAGGTCGAGGCGTTCTGCTCGTGGTCGGCGTGCAGGATGAACAGCAGATCCAGCGCCTTGGCAGCCACCGGACTCATCGTCAGCGGTTCGCTCGGCACTTCGAACATCATGTGCAGGAAGCGATCGACGTATTCGAGATTGTTGCGCGGGTAGCGGAACGGCCAACCGATGGAATAACGGTAGCAGGCTGCCGCGATGGTCGGCATCTTCGCGATCAGGCGGATTGCGGCCAGCTTGCGGTCGGCCGGATCCTCGACGTCGAGATCGTCATGGTAGAACGCCGACAGCGAAGCCACCGCGGCGGCCAGCATCGCCATCGGGTGCGCGTCGTGGTGGAAGCCCTGGAAGAAGTTCTTCAGGGACTCGTGCATCATCGTGTGATGCGTGATCTGGTTTTCGAAAGCGGCGAACTCGTCCTGCTTCGGCAGCTCGCCGTTGAGCAGCAGGTAAGCCACTTCGAGGAAGTTGGATTTCTCGGCCAGTTGCTCGATGGGGTAGCCGCGATACAGCAATACGCCCTGGTCGCCGTCGATGTAGGTGATCGCGCTCTTGGTGCTCGCGGTCGAGCCGTAGCCGACGTCGTAGGTGAAGTGACCGGTGTCCTTGTACAGCGTGCTGATGTCGATGCAGGCCGGACCAAGGGTGCCGGAAACCAGCGGCATGGTGCTGCTGCGCTGGGTCGACTCGTCCACCAGCTTGACAGTCTTGGGATCGGACACGGGAACCTCCTTAGCGTGGGTCGCGCCAACCGGAGGCGCGTGGCATCACCGATTGACGAGGGGGAACAGGCATCGCGGCCAGGGAATGTCGCGATGCAATCCACGCATTATCACACAACGGCCAATAGCCATGCGTTCGCGGATGGTCGTACGACGAATGCAAAAATCGCCTGGGGCGGCTGATACCACGCCGGCGAAGGCCGAAGGGCGCTGATCTGGAATGACAGACGCAAAAACACACGGGGCAGGCCATTGCCTGCCCCGTGCATGAATGCTTCAAGCCGCCGCGATGCGGCAGCCGCGAAACGCGCTTACTTCTGCGCGTAACGCTTGCGGAACTTGTCGACGCGGCCGCCGACGTCCAGCGTCTTCTGCTTGCCGGTATAGAACGGATGCGAATGGCTGGAGATATCCACCTTGATCAGCGGATACTCGTTGCCATCTTCCCACTTGACAGTGTCCTTGGCGGCAATCGTCGAACGCGTCAGGAACGCGAAGTCGGACGACAGATCCTGGAACACCACCTGGCGGTAATTCGGATGGATATCGGGCTTCATGACGGGCTCTATTGCAACGTGAAAAGAGAGCAAGTGTAACGAGCTACGCGGCAGTGCGTCAAGCCGCGCCAACGGCCTTGCGCACCATCGCCGCGAACCGCGCCTGATCCACCTCCAGTACGATGCGCGCTTGCGCGGGCCGCCCTAACCGCTTGGCCCAATCCACCACGGTGGCGCCGCGGGTGAGGCGACCATCCAGCTCGACGGCCACCGCACGCGTCTCGCTGCGCACGACGATGGAGGGATCGATCGCGACCGCCATCGCCAGCGCATCGGCGGCAACCACGCCGTTGCGATCATGCGTGGCGTTGTAGTCGCGCGCGGTGCGGAATACCTGCTCGAAAAACCTTGCGCGATGGTCGCCGGCTGCGATCCAATCATCGAACTCGGCGTCATCGAAACCGTGGCGCAACGTGGCCTCCCAGTCGACCAGGTCGAACGCGGGAAAAGCCTCGAACACCACGTGTGCAGCCTCGGGATCGAAGCCCACGTTGAACTCGGCGGGTACTTTGCCGGTGTTGCCGTGGCCGGTCACCGCGCCGCCCATCACCACCAGCCGTTTCACTCGTTGCGGCAAGGTTGGGTCGAGCCTCAACGCCAACGCGAGGTTGGTCAGCGGCGCCAGCGCGACCAGGGTCAGCTGGCCGGGAAGCTCGCGGGTGAGTCGCAGCAAGGCCAGCGCGGCGGCCTCGCCTTCCGCCGCCGCCTTCGGCTCGGGAAAACCCACGTCGCCAAGACCGTCCACGCCGTGCACGAAGGCGGCGTCCTCGTCCGGCGTGCGCACCAGGGGCGTGGCACAACCGGGGAACACCGGGAACGTGGCACCAAGCAGGTCTCGCAAAGTGCGTGCATTGCGCACGGTATGGGCCAGGCCAACGTTTCCGGCGGCGACGCTCAACGCCACGATGTCGGCATGCGCGTGCGCCATCAGGATGGCCAGCGCATCGTCCACGCCGGGGTCAGTGTCGATCAGCAGTAGCGGCTTGCTCATAGATGGATATTCACAAGAATTGAAAAGTGCAGCCAAGGATGGCTGCTTGTTTGATCTTCGCGATCAAGGATGAGCGCAAAGGTGTGGAAAAGCGGGACCAGGGACAGCCACCCGTTGGTCCTGCCACCACCATCCTTGGCGGCCGCCCTTTAGGCCATCGCTCGCGCGATGCCAAAAATCGCTCCGGGCGATTTTTCCGCGGTCAGGGATGATCGCAAAAATCACGCCCGTGCGTAGCGCGCCGCGCCGCCGATCCACCGCGCGATCAGCAGATCCGCTTCGCGCGGATGTTCGGCCAGCAGGCGCTCGCCCACCTGTTGCACGGCAGGCAGCAAATGCGCGTCGCGCGCCAGGTCGGCGATGCGAAAGCCAAGCTGGCCGGTCTGCCGCGTACCTAGCACTTCCCCCGGGCCACGCAGTTCCAGATCCTTTTCGGCGATGCGGAAACCGTCGTTGGTTTCACGCATCACGGCCAAACGCTCGCGCGCAAGCTGACCCAGCGGCGGCTGGTACAGCAGCACACAGTTCGAAGCCACGGCGCCGCGCCCCACGCGTCCGCGCAATTGATGCAACTGGGCCAGTCCAAGGCGCTCGGAGTTCTCGATCACCATCAGGCTGGCGTTCGGCACGTCCACGCCCACCTCGATCACCGTGGTGGCAACCAGAGCGACAAGCTCACCGGCCTTGAAGGCATCCATTACCGCCTGCTTGTCCTTGGGCTTCAGGCGGCCGTGGACCAGGCCCACCCTGCAGTCTGCAAGTGCGGCAGAGAGTTCCGCGTGCGCCACCTCGGCGGCCTGCGCGCGCAACTGCTCGGATTCCTCGATCAACGTGCAGACCCAGTACGCCTGCCTGCCTTCCGCGCAGGCGACGCGGATGCGCTCGACCACTTCGGCGCGGCGCGCGTTGGACACCGCAACCGTCTGCACCGGTGTGCGGCCGGGCGGCAATTCGTCGATGGTGGAAACGTCGAGATCGGCATAGGCACTCATCGCCAGCGTCCGAGGAATCGGCGTGGCGGTGAGTACCAGCTGGTGCGGCACCTCGCCGCGCGCGTGGTCGGCGCCTTTGTCGTGCAGCGCGAGCCGCTGTTGCACGCCGAAGCGGTGCTGCTCGTCCACGATCACCAGGCCCAGCCGCGCGAAGCGCACGCCTTCCTGCATCAACGCATGCGTACCCACGGTGATCGGAACGCCATCGGCCACGCGACGCATCGCCGCATCGCGCGCCCTGCCCTGCTGCTTGCCGGCCAGCCATTCCACCTCCACGCCCAGGGGCGTCAGCCAGTGGCGAAAGTTGCGCAGGTGTTGCTCGGCCAACAGTTCGGTAGGCGCCATCAGCGCCACTTGGTGCCCGGACTCCACGGCAGCCAAGGCAGCAAAGGCGGCAACTACCGTTTTTCCCGAGCCCACGTCGCCTTGCACCAAGCGCAACATCGGGTGCGCCTGCGCAAGATCGCGCCGCACTTCCGCATCCACGCGCTGCTGGGCGGCCGTGAGAGCGAACGGCAAGGATTCGAGCATTTGCTCGCGCAGGCCGCCAGCCTCTGCCAGTCGCGGTGCTTTGCGCTTCTGCACGGCCGCACGCATACGTTTCAGACTCAGGTGCTGGGTCAACAATTCTTCGAAGGCCAACCGCTGCTGCGCGGGATGGCGACCACCCAGCAGCAAGTCCAGCCGGGCGTCAGGCGGCGGCCGATGCACGGTGAGCAACGCATCGCGCAACGAGGCCAGGCCATGCGTTGCGCACAAGTCGCGGGGAATCAGCTCCAGCGCCGAATCCGATGGCAACAGGGCAAGCGCCTTGGCGATCACGCCGGCCAGCCGCTGCTGTCCCAATCCTTCGGTGGCCGGATAGACCGGGCTCAGCCTGTCCTCCACCGCAACAGCCTCGGCGGCGCCGAGCCGACGATACTGGGGATGCACCATCTCCAGGCCTTGCGCCGACTGGCGCACCTCACCGAAACACAGCAAACGCGCACCTGGCGCAAGCTGTTCGGCCTGCGCACGGTTGAAATGGAAGAAGCGCAGCTGCAGGGTCTGCCGCGAGTCATCGCAGATCGCCACCTTCAACTGCGGGCGATAACGAAAGCCTCGCTCCACCGCCTCGACCACGCCCACCACTTGCGCACTTTGGCCTGCGCGCAAATCAGCGATTGCGGTGACGCGTGTACGGTCCTCGTAGCGCAGCGGCAGGTGGAACCACAGATCCTGCAGGCACTCCAGCCCCAGCCTGTGCAGCAGGGCTTCAAGCGCCGGCCCCACGCCTGTCAGCCTGGTCACAGGCTGTGCGCCTGCATCCGTTGCGGCGGCGAGACTCATCGTCGATGGAAGCGAATCAGCCCAGCACCATGATCGCGTCCACTTCCACCTGCGCGCCCTTTGGCAACGCCGAAACCTCGATGGTGGAACGCGCCGGATACGGCTGCTGAAAATACTCGGCCATCACCGCATTCACTTCGGCGAAGTTGGCAAGGTCGGTAACATAGATCCCCACGCGCACGATCTGCTCCAGCGAGCCGCCGGCTGCCTGCGCCACCGCCAGCAGGTTGTCGAATACGCGTCGAGCCTGCGCCGTGATATCGCCGCCGACCAGGCTGCCGGTGGCCGGGTCGAGCGGAATCTGCCCGGAGAAATATACGGTGTTGCCGGCACACACAGCCTGCGAATACGGGCCGATTGCGGCGGGGGCATGGGTGGTGGCAATGATCTGGCGGGACGACATGACGGACACCTCGCAACTGCACTCAGGCCTGCCAGTCTAAACGAGCCTGCCGCTCGCCGCAGGCTTCAGAGCATCACGGCATCGTGCGTGGCGAGGTCGACGGTGACCTGCGGACACGCCAGGCCACCGATGGATCGATTGGTGTGCGCCACAATCTGCTCGCCACTGATCGCCACGCCGCCGAAGACGGCATCGGCCGCGGTATGCGCATCGCTGACCAGCACGACGGGATAGCCTTCGATAACGGCGCGTTGCGCCGTGGTCCGGATGCAGTAATCGCTCTGCGCACCGGCGAGCACCAGCCGCTTCGCGTCCAGGCTCTTAAGCACATCGTGCAACGGCGTATCGACGAAGGCATCGCAGCAGGTCTTGCGGATGATCGCCTCGCCAGGCGCTGGCACAAGGCCCGGCATGAGTTGCCATCCCGCGCTACCGTACGGCATTTCCGCTTCTTCATGCTGCACCCACAGCAGCGGCACGCCTTCGCGGCGCGCCCGCGCCACGAGAGCTCCGGCATGCGCGACCACGCCGGCAACGTCGAAACAGCCGTCCAGCACGCCAAGCTGCAGGTCGATCACCAGTACGACGGAGTCAGAACGCGTCACGGCTCCGCCGATCACAGCGGGTAGCGGTAGACGCCGCTCACCACGCCGGTGCGGCGCACGCGACGGATCACCTCGGCGAGGTGCTTGCGGTTCTTCACCTCGATGGCGAACAGCAGGGTGGCTGCGGCAAGATCGCGCTCGACGTATTCCACGTTCTCGATGTTGGAGTCGGCCGCGGCGATCGCCGCGGCGATGGTGGCAAGCACGCCGGGGCGGTTGATGACCTCGATGCGCAGCTCCGCACGGTAGTCGCCCTGCACGTCGCGATCCCATTCGATATCCACGCAGCGCTCGGGCGACTTGCGCAACTCGACCACGTTCGGGCATTCCTCGCGATGCACCACGATGCCCTTGCCCGGCGACACATAGCCAACGATCGCATCGCCCGGCAACGGATGGCAGCAGTTGGCAAAGCTGAGCACACCCCGTTCGGCGCCGGTGATACGGATCTTCTCGAGCACCATGCCGGCGCCCGGCGTCGCGTCATCGGACTGCCCGTCGCGCAATGCCAGCAGGTGGCGCGCCACCACGTCGGGCATGCGATTGCCCAGCGCGATTTCGGCCAACAGCTCTTCCAGGCGCTTCAACCGGGCTTCGTGCAGGAAGCGATCGAGCACGTCGGAAGGGATCGCATCCAGACTGCTGCCGCGCGCATCCAGCGCCCGGTCGAGCATGCGATGGCCGAAGTCCACCGCGTCCTCATGCTGCAGATGCTTCAGGTATTGGCGGATCGCGGTACGCGCCTTGCCAGTGACCACCGACTCCAGCCACGCCGGATTCGGCACCGCCGACGGCGCGGTAATGATTTCCACCAGTTGTCCCGACTCCAACCGCGTGCGCAACGGCAACAGCTTCTTGTCCACGCGCGCGGCCACCGCATGGTCGCCCACGTCGGTATGCACGGCATAGGCGAAGTCCAGCGCGGTGGCATTGCGCGGCAAGGCGAGGATGTCGCCGCGCGGCGTGAACAGATAGACCTCGTCGGGGAACAGGTCGATCTTGACGTTCTCGATGAACTCGCTGGACGAAGCCGTATTGACCTGGCTGTCGGCCAGCGAGGACAACCACTCGCGCGCGCGCGCCTGCGCACTGTTCGCCGGGCCGGAATCGGTCTTGTAGGCCCAATGCGCGGCCACGCCGCGCTCGGCCACCGAATCCATCTCGGCAGTGCGGATCTGCACCTCGATCGGCGCACCGAACGGCCCCAGCAGCACGGTGTGCAGCGACTGGTAGCCGTTCGCCTTGGGGATGGCGATGAAATCCTTGAAGCGCCGATCCACCGGCTTGTACAGCCCGTGCACCACGCCCAGCGCCATGTAGCAGTTCAATGCGCTTTCGACCACCACGCGAAAGCCGTACACGTCCATCAGCTGGGCGAAGCTCTTGTGCTCGTGGCGCATCTTCGAATAGATGCTCCACGGCGACTTGATACGGCCCACCACGCGCGAAGGCAAATGTTCGGTAGCCAGCCGTTGCGACAGCGCAGCCTCGATCTTGCCCATGGCCTCGCGCCGATTGCCCAGCGCGGCACGGATGCGCTCGCTGATGACACGGTAGCGATCCGGATGCAGCGCGCGGAAGCCCAGATCCTGCAGCTCGGCCTTGATCGCATTCATGCCCAGGCGCTGGGCGATGGGTGCGTAGATTTCCAGCGTTTCGCGCGCAATGCGGCGACGCGAGGCGGAATCTTTCGCGCCCAGCGTGCGCATGTTGTGCAGACGATCGGCAAGCTTTATGAGGATCACGCGCAGATCGCGCGCCATCGCCAGCAGCATCTTGCGGAAGCTTTCCGCATCCGCCTCCTGGCGGCTGCCGAAGCGCATCTTGTCCAGCTTGGTGACGCCATCCACCAGCTCGGCCACGGTCTCGCCGAACTCACTGGCCAGCGCACTGCGGCTGAGCGCGGTGTCTTCCAGCGTATCGTGCAGGATTGCCGCGATGATGGTCTCGGCATCCATGCCCAGCTCGGCAAGAATGCCGGCCACGGCCACCGGATGGGTGATGTAGGGCTCACCGCTCTTGCGGGTTTGCCCTTCGTGCGCCTGCGCGCCGATATGGAACGCGCGCAGCACGCGCTCGATTTGCGATTCCGGCAGGTAACCGAGCTGGCCTTTGAGTACCAGCACATAGGGCGGCAGCACGGCGGGATCGATGGCGACTGGCGTGCTGGCGGCGGTCATCGCTGGACTCGCCAGGGGCACCGCGCCGGGGGAGCGGCACCGCAATACAAGGGAGCGCAACCGGCCCCGCGTGCGTACGCATCGGCTGCCCCGATGCGATGCATGCACGGTCTACAGCTGCACTCCATCAATCATCACCACCTTTGAGGTCGTCGTCCACCTCGGCGGCGGCCCACTCCAGCGCCTCGCGCTCGGCGCGCTCGCGCTCGGCCTTGTCGATCTCATCGATCGTGGCCTGGTCGATGCGACGGCCAGCGATTTCGCGCAACGCGAGCACGGACGGCTTGTCGTTGTTCGGGTTGACCGCCGGTTCGGCACCCTTGGCGAGCTGGCGGGCGCGCTTGGTCGCCATCAGCACCAGTTCGAATCGGTTGTCGACCACCTCGAGGCAGTCTTCCACGGTAATGCGTGCCATGCCAAATCCTTAGGGAATAGAGACTTATACAGAATGCAGTTTAGTGCAGCCCGCCCTGGGCTGGCAACGCAAGCAGCGCATGACGAGGACGCTTCGCCACCGCGATGCGAAAGCGGAACGAAACGCGTGCAGGATATAAAACCAGTCGGTACACTATTGCCCCCGAGCGCTACCAGCCACTTCCCCACCCCGGCCGCGACTGATCGCATGCCCATGCTTCCGCTACCTCGACTCCTTTCACTGCACCGCGGCCTGATCCTTCTCGCCGTGGCGCTGCTAGCTGGCTGCGCGATCGCGCCACCGCGCACCGACGATCCCTTGCAGAAGGTCAATCGCAAGGTCTACGCATTCAACGACACGCTGGACAAGGCCGTGCTGCGCCCCGCTGCCGTGGGTTATCGCAAGGTGACCACGCCGGGCGTGCGACGATCGGTGGACAACTTCTTCACCAATATCGAACTGCCGGTCACGGTGGCCAACGACTTGCTGCAGGCACGCCCCTCGCAGGCGCTGGGCAACACCGGGCGCTTCTTCATCAACCTCACCGTGGGCGTGGGCGGCTTGTTCGACCCCGCTTCCAAGCTGGGCCTGCCGCTGCAGACCACCGACTTCGGCATCACCCTCGCGCGTTGGGGCATGCCCGACGGCGATTTCGTGATGCTGCCCCTGCTCGGTCCGAGCACGCTGCGCGACATGTGGCGCTATCCGGTGGACGGCTATTTCTTCGATCCGCTGAGCCTGATCGCGAAAAATCACGGCTTCAATTTCGGCGAGTACTACCTGCCGCAGGTGCTGTACGTGGTGTCGATGCGCGCGCAATTGATCGATGCGGAAGGCTTCCTGCAGACGGCCTACGATCCGTACGCATTCATGCGCGACGCCTACCGCCAGCGCCGGTTGTACCTGCTCTACGACGGCAACCCGCCGGCCGCGGTCGTCGACAAGCTGCAGGGCGTCGACCAGCAGGGCTTCGATCCCGACGAATTGCTGGAGCAGCAGAAGCAATGGGAGAAGCAGCATGGCTCCTCGCAACCTGCGCCAGCGCAGGCGCCAGCACCCTCGAAGAACTGAGGCACGCCACTTCACGCATACGCAAAACGGGGCCGATTGGCCCCGTTTTGTGTATGCGCTGCCGGAATCCGCTCAGGTCAGCAAGACCTCCACACCACTGACCTGCGCCAGTGTGCGCATACCCTCAGGCACGTGCAGCAGGCTCACTGCCTGGCCTCGCCCACGCGCCTCGGCCAGCACGGCCAACACGCAGGCCAAGCCCGCGCTGTCGGAAGCGCGCACGCCAGCAAGGTCGATCTGCGAACGATCACCCGCGCGCAACGCTTCGTTCAAGTCGAGCAAAGCCGACGCCGCAGTGGCGAAGCCCAGGACCCCCGACACCGCCAAGGTAGCGGGCGTGCTGCGACTCAGCGTGAACGCGTCGTCAGCCACCATTGGGCTTGCCACCAGCCTGCTGTTCCATCGACTTCAGCGCCTGGTCGCCCTGGGTCTGCAGATTCTTGATGAGCTGGTCGAGGCCGACCTTGCGAATCTCCGCATCGACCTGGTTGCGGTAGTTGGTGATGTAGGAGATGCCTTCGATCGACACGTCGTAGGCTTTCCACTCGCCGCTGGCGGTCTTGCGGAACGCGAAATCCACCGAGACCGTCTTGCCGTCGCCGGTGGCCACCTGGGTGCGCACTACGCTGCGCTTGTCGTTGAGGTCGTCGCCGGCGGCAGTAGGCAACACCTTCACCGCGCCCGAGGTGTAGTCGAGCAAGCCTTCCGCATAGCGGCGGGTGATCGAGTTGTAGAACGCCTTGGAGAACTGCGAGCGCTGCTCAGGCGTGGCCTCGCGTGCGTGCTGGCCAAGCACCAGGATCGCCGCGTAGTCGACGTCGAAGTGCGGCAGGAACACGCTGTTGATGACGCCGATCAGCTTCTCCCGGTTCTGCTTCAGCTCGGCCTTGTGGCCGGCCACGGCGGTATCGAGCTGCTGGGCAATGCCCTGCACCACCTGGGTCGGGGTCTGCTGGGCGGCGGGCTGCTGGGCGGCCTGCTGGGCGAAAACCGGTGCGACGAATGCGCTGCCAAGAGCGACGGCGACGGCGAGTGCCAGATGACGCATCATGCGGAAACTCCTTTATTTAGTTGCGCTGCCGGTTCAGTGCTTGCCGGCGGGGGGCGTTGGCGGGTTGGCGCCCTGCTTGCCGTCGCTGCTACCGGAGCCGTTGACCAGGAACTTGCCGATCAGGTCTTCCAGTTGCATCGCCGACTGCGTGAGGATCATCTCGTCGCCGTTCTTCAGCATGTCCGGCGAGCCGCCGGGCTGGATCGCAACGTACTGACTGCCGATCAAACCGCTGGTGAACACCGCGGCGGCGGAGTCGTCTGGGATCTGGTTGTAGCGATTGTCGATGGCCAGCGTCACCAGCGCATCGAGTTTGGCCGGCTCGGCCTGCACCGACACCACCTGGCCGATCGGCACGCCCGCCATCTTCACCGGGGAGCCCGCCGACAGCGAACCCACGTTGCTGAAGCGCGCGGTCACCCTGTAGCTGCCGCCGATGTTGTCGGCCGCGCCGCCGGCGCCGAAGAACTTGCCGAGCATCTCCTCCAGCGGCTCACTGGAACGGGTTAGCGCCAGCTTGCTGCCATCGGCGACACGATCCTTGGAGTGGCCGTACTCGATGCCCACGTACTGGTCGCCGAGCAGGCCGCTGGTGAAGATCGTGGCCACCGAATCGGCGGGAATGTCGGCATAGCGCTTGTCGATCGCCAGCTTCACATCGGCCACCGACTTGCCCGGCTCCAGCCCGATCGACTGTACCTGGCCCACGCGCACGCCGGCGATCTTCACTGGGGCACGCTCCTTCAACTGGCCGATGTTCTCGAACTGCGCATCCACCGTGTAGCTGGCGCCCTGCTGGCGGTTCGCCACCGAACTGGTCTGGGTGGCGAGATAGGCCAGCGCGGCGAAGCCGAGCACGATGAACAGGCCGGTGCCGACGGCGTAGGATTTTCTCTGGCTCACGGCGACATCCTCGAAGGTTTTTTGGAATCTCGAAAAGCCGCCTTCCTGGCGGCTTTTCGCGTCGCCAAGCCCGGCGCATGTCCGGGCTTGGCTCCGCCGATCAGGCACTCGCGCGCTTGATCGCGGGCGGCACATCCATGTGCCGCGGGCACCGCAATGCTTACGTGCGTCGTCATGGCATCACATCAGGAAGGCTGTCAGCACGAAATCCAGCGCCAGGATGGCGATGGACGAGGCGACCACGGTGCGGGTCGTGGCGTAGGCCACGCCCTCGCTGGTAGGCGGCGCGGTATAGCCCTGATAGACCGCGATCAGCGCCACCACCGCGCCGAAGGCGAGGCTTTTCCAGATCACGCCGCTGACGATGTCCTGCCACACATCCACGGTGGCGGTCATGTTCGACCAGAACGTGCCGTTGTCGATGCCCAGCCATGACACGCCCACCAGGTGGCCGCCGAACACCGCCAGCGCGCAGAATACGCAGCACAGCAGCGGCATCGCGACCAGTCCGGCGAGGAAGCGCGGCGCAGCCACGTAGGCCAGCGGATCGACCGCCATCAGTTCCATCGCGGAGATCTGATCGGTCGCGCGCATCAGGCCGATCTCGGCGGTGATCGCGGTGCCGGCGCGCCCGGCGAACAGCAGCGCGGTGACCACCGGCCCCAATTCGCGGTAGGTCGCGATGGCCACCACCGTGCCGCTCATCGACGTGCTGCCGAACATCGACAGCACATGGTAGAGCTGCAGCTCCAGCACCATGCCCACGAACAGACCGCAGGTCATGATGATGGTGAGGCTCATCGCCCCCACGAACCACAGCTGGCGCACCGTCTCGCGCCCATAGCGCAGGCTGCGTGGGATCGCCGCGAGAATCTGCAGCAGGAACACCCCGCAATTGCCGATCTGGCCAAGCGCCTGCGTCACCACGTTGTCGCGTTCGATACGTGCGTTCATGCGCCGCTCCGCGGGAAGCCCAACGCCTCGGCGTAATCGCCGGCCGGGTACTGGAACGGCACTGGGCCGTCCGCGTCGCCACCGAAGAACTGCCGCGTCCACGGCGAGCCGTCGTCGGCGATGGTCCTGGGATCGCCCTGCGCCACCACCTTGCCGTTGGCGATGAGAAAGATGTGATCAGCCACCTGCTTGATCGCCTCCAGCTCGTGCGCCACCAGCACGCTGGTGATGCCCAACGTCTCGTTGAGCGTGCGGATCAGTTTCAGCACCTGGTTCAGCGCGATCGGGTCGAGGCCCACGAATGGCTCGTCGTAGAGGATCAGCATCGGGTCGAACACGATCGCCCGCGCCAGCGCCACGCGCCGCGCCATGCCGCCGGAAAGCTCGCTGGGCATCAGCTGCGCGGCCCCGCGCAGGCCCACCGCCTGCAGCTTGGTCAGCACCAGGTTGCGGATCAGCACCTCCGGCAACTTGGTGTGCTGGCGCAACGGGAAAGCCACGTTTTCGAACACGTCGAAGTCGGTGAGCAGGGCCGAGTTCTGGAACAGATAGCCGATCTTCTCGCGCAACGCGTACAGCGCCTCGCGACTGAGATCCGGCACGTTCCGGCCGTCCACCAGGATCTGCCCGGCGTCGCCATGCATCTGCCCGGTGATGTGCTTGAGCAGGGTGGTCTTGCCGGTGCCGCTGGGCCCCATGATCGCGGTGACCCTGCCACGAGGGATGTCCATGTCCAGCGCGTCGAAGACCTTCTTGCCGTTCAGCACCGTGGTGAGGCCGCGGATGCGGATCAGCGTGTCGTCGGGAGAGGCGGCAGCATTCATAAGTGGACTACGGTAGCGGAGCGGCGGAAGGGCGCCAAGCCGGGAGGCGCCCCGGGCGGCGGTGTGGCGTTCAGGCCAGCAGCTCGGCGATCAAAGCCTCGTGCCGTCGGCATTGCGGCGCACCACGCAGGCGCACCGCTCGCACGATGGCCTGCAATTCATCCAGCGCATCCTCGAAGCGATCGTTGACGATGATGTAGTCGAACTCGTGGGCATGGGCGATCTCGCCGCGCGAATTGGCGAGGCGACGCTCGATCACTTCCGGCGCGTCCGAACCTCGACCGCGCAAACGGCGTTCGAGTTCCGCACGCGACGGCGGCAGGATGAACACGCTCACGCAGTCAGGCTTGCTTTTGCGGATCTGTGCAGCGCCCTGCCAGTCGATTTCCAACAGCACGTCGCGACCCTGTTCCAACAGCGCATCCACCCTGTCGCGCGAAGTGCCGTACAGGTTGCCGTGAACCTCGGCGTGTTCGAGAAAGATGCCTTCGGCGATCTCGCGCTCGAACTCCGCGCGCTCGGTGAAATAGTAATGGCGTCCGTACAGCTCGCCCGGCCGCGGCGGCCGCGTGGTGTGCGAGATCGACAGGGAGATGGCCGGCTCGCGCTCTAGCAAGGCGTTGACCAGGGTGGACTTGCCGGCGCCCGATGGCGCGGCGACCACGAACAAGGTGCCTTGCCGTGCAAGGTCTGGCGGGCCGTAGCTCACTCCCCACCCCTACATGGCGGATTTGCACGCGTGGTCGTGGCGCATGGCTCCCGCTTCGGGAGGGAGTCGGCGCAAAGCGGCAACGAGGATGGGCAAGAATGGACGCACATCGAAAAAGTATAGATGCGAGCACGCTCTCGGCACACCTACCCGGCAAGCGCCATGGCTTTGCTGTACGCGCGACCAGCGAAAATGCCGACGCAGGAGCGCCGGCATTTCCGTCGAGCCCTGAAAGTTCGAACCTGGCTTAACGCTGATTGTCCCGCCCACTGCCGTCCTCATCCGGCGTGAACGACACGCCACGCAGCACCTCGGCAAAGCCTGCGTCACGCAAGGTCACGAAACTCTCCTTGGCGGCCGTGGCGGCACTGGTGTTCTTCAGCACGTCGCGGATCGCGACCAGGCGGTTCGGGTCGGCCCCGATATCGCCGTTGCCGCTGATCGTGGAGGTCGTCGCCCAGATCGTCACTCGGCCGTCGCGGTCGAGCTGCCCCACCAGGTTGCGCAGGCCATCGGTGGCCGGTGCCCATGGCAGGCCGGTCGCGGCATTGCTGCCGGTGGGGTAGCCGCTCACCGTATAGGCCTGACCCAGTTGCAGGCCGCCCTGCAGGGTATAGGCGAGGGACCAGCTCTTGCTCGCGCTGTTGTACACCCACTTCTGCAGGCCCGCGGTGGTTTGCGCGGCTGCGTGCGCATACAGATCCGTGCCGCCGGTATAGCCGTCGCCCTCGTCGGCCACGTACACCGTATGGTCGTCGGCGAACCACAACGCGAACGGATAGGTCAGGGTCTTCGCAGTCTTCGCGGGCGTGGTCGGGAAGCCGGCGAGTATGCACATGTTGGTGGGCAGGCCATCGCTCTGCAACGTGACCGGGTTGTAGGCCAGCGGCGCGCTGGGCAGCGGTGCGCCCGCGACCGGCACACCCACGCCGTTCGGGCAGGCCGTGCCAGTGGTGTCGATGAAGTACACCGTGTTCACGCCGTTGCCGCCGCTGCCCTTGGTGACATACACCACGTTGTCGTGCACGGTGACGCCGCGGAAGTTGTCGTCTTTGCCGATCTTGTCGGCCTTCAGGCCCAGCGCGGTGACCGAGAAGCTGCCCAGCGGCGTGCTGGCCCCTGGATGCTGGCTGATCTCCGGCAACCACGAGCGCGGAATGAATTGCGCGCCCGCGCCAAGCACGACGCCACTCGGTTGTGGATTGCTGCCGTTGCCGGCATTGCCGACCGTGAAGAAATAGTCCGCACCATGGCGACCGAGCAGGATCGCGGCGCGGCCGTTGTTGCCGCTGTAGGCGTTGGTTTCGGTGAAATGGAAGTGGCCCGCACGATCGACCGTGGCAGCTGCGCGATAGAAATTCTGGCCGTCCGGGTTGGTCGGATCGACTGCGCCCGGAGTGTTCGAGTTGGAAACGTCCAGCGCGTTCACGGGTGCGACATAGCCCATGAAGCTCAGGTACTTGCGATCCTGCGACAGGTGCAACCCCAGTTCCGACTTCGAACTGAAGCTGGTCACCAGCTCGCCTTCGAGCGCGGCCGGCAACAAGCTGTTCGGTACCTGCAAGGAATTGACCAGACGGCCGTCCGTCGTCAGTTGATCCAGATAGATGCGTGCCGTGATGCCGAAACTGCCGTCGTAGATATCGTTGTTCCATACGTACGGGTAGATGCCGTCGTACGGCGCGCCGCTCGCGGCGCCGCAGCCACCCGTCGTATTCGCACAATTCACCGGCAGGATCATGCCGACCTGGACATTGCCGGCCTTGTTGTCATACACGCTGCGGCTGACGACCAGATTGCCCGGCCAGAAATGGAAATCGCGAGAATGCCAGTCATCGTCTGCGTGCGCGACTGCAGCACCACCCAACAAAGCCAACATCAGAGCCACGCCGATGCGCCGCCGGTCAAGACGGTGATACAGGGGGTAAGTCATAGAGCCTCCGTGAGTTCGTGCGTCGCCCGAGATAGGCGTGCCGGATCACGTTATTCGCGATTGATGAAGGGTCTTTGACGAAACGCTTTGCGTTTGCTTAGCGCAGGCTGGGGCCGACGCCATGCCCAAAGCACGCGCGCATACCGCTTTCAGCGATCTCGAACCGAGAGCGAAACTGCGATGCGGCTGCGGCGCATGTGCGGTGAACCCGTCGATTCCGAAAGCGCGCAGGGCGTGCTCTCTTGCGGGTTCGATTTTCTAATGAGGAAAATCAGATGCCGTTACACGGCATCGGACGCTATTCGATGTTCTGCACCTGCTCGCGCATCTGCTCGATCAGCACCTTTAGCTCCACCGCGGCATTGGTGCTGCGCGCATCCACCGACTTGGAGCCCAGCGTGTTCGCCTCGCGGTTGAATTCCTGCATCAGGAAGTCGAGACGGCGCCCAACCGGTTCCTGCAGGCCCAGCACACGGCGCGTCTCGGCGATGTGCGTGGCGAGGCGGTCGAGTTCCTCGTCCACGTCGCTGCGGGTGATCTGCAACACCAGTTCCTGCTCCAGCCGGCCGGGATCGGCGGGTTGCTTGAGATCGGCCAGCCGCGCCTCCAGCCGGGCGCGCAATGCAGCGCGGATTTCCGGCATCCACTCGCGCGCTTGGGCCACGATGCGCTCGATCGCGTCCAGCCGCTCGCGCAGGATCTGCGCCAGCTTGGCGCCTTCGCGCTCGCGGGTGGCGGTCAACACATCCAGCGCGCGGTCGAGTACCTCGAACAATGCGGCCTGCTGGGTCTCAGGATCAGTGGAATCTTGCTGCAGAACACCCGGGAAACGCAGCAATTCGGTGAACTGCACCTGCATGCCTGGGAAGCGTGAGACCAGGTCGAGGTTCAATTCGGAGAGCTGATTCAGCAGGGTATTGTTGACCTGCAGCGATTCGCTACGCGAATCGCTGCGGCTGCGCACTGTCACGTCGACCTTGCCGCGCGAGAGCTTCGCCGCGATGCGTTCGCGCAACGCGGATTCAAGGCTGCGCAACTCGTCCGGTAGGCGCGGCGAGAGTTCCAGGTAACGGTGGTTGACCGTGCGCAGCTCGCAGCTCAACGCGCCAGAGGAGCCGCCGGATTCGGCGGAAGCGTAGGCGGTCATGCTGCGGATCATTGGTGGCCTGCGGACGGCGGGAAAGGCCGCAATGGTAAACTTTCCCACCCAGCCTTGCCCAATCGCCCCCATGAACCAGCCATCCCCTGCAGGCAGCCGCCCCAGCGGTCGCGCCAGCGACCAGTTGCGCGCCGTCACCATCGAGCGCCACTACACCCGTCACGCCGAAGGCTCGGTGCTGGTGAGCTTCGGCGACACCCGCGTGCTGTGCACCGCCAGCGTGGAGAACAAGGTGCCCGGCTTCCTGCGCGGCAAGGGCGAGGGTTGGGTCACCGCCGAATACGGCATGCTGCCGCGCGCCACCCACACCCGCAGCGACCGCGAGGCAGCGCGCGGCAAGCAGGGCGGGCGCACGCTGGAGATCCAGCGCCTGATCGGCCGCAGCCTGCGTGCCTGCGTAAACCGCCAGGCCTTGGGGGAGCGCGTGATCACGCTGGACTGCGACGTGCTGCAGGCCGACGGCGGCACGCGCACCGCCGCGATCACCGGCGCCTACGTGGCCCTGGTCGACGCAGTGAACGACCTGGTGCAGCGCGAGAACCTCAAGCGCAACCCCATCGTAGGCGCCGTGGCCGCCGTGTCGGTTGGCATCTACAAGGGCGTGCCCGTGCTCGACCTCGATTACGCCGAGGATTCCGACTGCGATACCGACATGAATGTGGTGATGAACGACGGCGGCGGCTTCATCGAGGTGCAGGGCACCGCCGAAGGACATGCCTTCCGCCGCGACGAAATGGATGCCCTGCTGGCGCTGGCCGAAAAGGGCATAGCCGAACTGGTCGCCGCGCAACGCGCCGCGCTGGCGCTCTGAGCGCTCGCACGGCCCGCACGCATGACTCAATACATCGCCAGTTTCGCGCTCGTGGTGGCGGACTACGACGAAGCGGTCGCGTACTACACCCGGGTGCTCGGCTTCGAGCTGCGCGAGGATTCGCCGCGCGAAAACGGCAAGCGCTGGGTGCTGGTGGCGCCGCCCGGAGCCGCAACCAGCATCCTGCTGGCGAAGGCGACGACCGACCTTCAAGCCACGCGCATCGGCAACCAGACCGGCGGACGCGTGGGGTTCTTCCTCCACACTGACAACTTCGAGCATGACTTCGCCGCGATGAAATCGCGCGGCGTGCGTTTTGCCGAAGCTCCGCGCCACGAGGACTACGGCACTGTTGCCGTCTTCGAGGATATCTACGGCAATCGTTGGGACCTGTTGCAGCTCAAGCCATGAAACTCGTACTCGCCAGCAGCAATCCCGGCAAGCTCAAGGAATTCGGCGCCCTGCTCGCCGACAGCGGATTCGAGGTCGTGACGCAGGCCAGCCTCGGCGTGGACGATGCCGAGGAAACCGGCCTCACCTTCGTCGAAAACGCGCTGATCAAGGCACGCCATGCCGCACGCGCCACTGGCCTGCCCGCGCTGGCCGACGACTCCGGCCTGTGCGTGGACCATCTCGGCGGCGAACCCGGCCTGTATTCGGCGCGCTACAGCGGCGGCCACGGCGATGCCGTGGCCAACAACGCCAAACTGCTGCACGCCCTGGAAGGCGTGCCGGACAAGCAGCGCGGCGCCTTCTTCATCGGCGTGCTGGTACTGCTGCGCCACGCCGAGGATCCTGCCCCGCTGATCGCCGAAGGCCGCTGGTATGGCCGCATCCTCGCCGAGGGGCGCGGCAGCGGCGGCTTCGGCTACAACCCGGTGTTCCTGCCGGACGGCTACACGCAGAGCGTGGCCGAGATGGACGACGCACTGAAGAACCGGCTCAGCCACCGCGGCCAGGCGCTGGTCCTGCTGCGCGAACGGCTGCGCGAACAGCACTGGCAATGAGCCTCGCCGCACCACCGCTTTCGCTGTACGTGCACATGCCCTGGTGCGTGAAGAAGTGCCCGTACTGCGACTTCAACTCGCACGGCCTGCGCGGCGAACCGCCACCCTATGCCGCCTATGTCGACCTGCTGCTGGCCGATCTCGATGCTGACCTGCGCGACTTCGATGCGGCCGTCCACGACCGCGGGATCGTCAGCGTGTTCTTCGGCGGCGGCACGCCCAGCCTGTTTGCGCCGGAGCTGATCGCCCGCTTTCTCGATGGCGCGCGTGAGCGGCTGCCGTTCGCGACCGATTGCGAAGTCACGCTGGAAACCAATCCGGGCACGGTGGAGCACGGCCGTTTCGACGGCTATCTCAAGGCAGGCGTCAACCGGCTCTCCTTCGGCATCCAGAGCTTCGACGACGACAAGCTGAAGCGCCTGGGCCGCATCCATTCCGCCGCCGAAGCCGAAGCCGCGGTGAAGTCGGCGCAAGACGCCGGGTACAGCAACCTCAACCTCGACCTGATGTACGCGCTGCCCACGCAGACACTGGACGGCGCGCTGGCCGACGTGGAGCGCGCAGTGGCGCTTTCGCCCACGCACATCTCGCACTACCAGCTCACCCTGGAGCCGAACACCGCCTTCGCCGCCAACCCGCCGCCGCTGCCCGACGACGACCACGCTTGGGCGATGCAGGAAGCCTGCGAGGCACGCCTCGCGCAAGCCGGCTACGGGCAGTACGAGATCTCCGCCTACGCGCAACCGGGCCGGCGCTGCACGCACAACCTCAATTACTGGCAGTTTGGTGACTACTTCGGCATCGGCGCCGGCGCGCACGGCAAGCTCAGCGACGCCGCAGCAGGCACGGTGTACCGCCGCTGGAAGACCCGCCATCCGCGTGCGTACATGGATGCTGCGGGCGGCCCGGCACGCATCGGTGGCGACGGCATAGTGGCCGCCGACGAGCTGCCGTTCGAGTACATGCTCAACGCGCTGCGCCTGATCGACGGGGTGCCCGTGGCGGATTTCGCCGCGCGCACCGGCCTGCCGCTGGAGCGCATCGCCGCCCCGCTGACCGAGGGCCGCCGGCGCGGCTGGCTGACTCACGATACCCGGCACCTGCGCACCACGGCGTTGGGCCAGCGTTTCCTCAACGATGTGATCGCAAGCTTCCTTCCCTGACCGTAGCGGCCCCGCGGCAACCCGCCTACACTTCCACTCAGGGGAATCACCGGGAAGGCGTCATGGACGCAGAGCATCGCAAACCGCAAGCCACCAACGCGACGGACGGTCCTGTCCGCCCTCGTTGGCCCGCGCGCACCCAGCGACTGCTCAACGTGATCGGCCCGCAATGCGCGCAATGGCTGGAACCCGCACTGCAACAGTGCCTGGATCGCTTCGACAAGGAGCTCTACCAGATGGCCGAGCATGCGCGCAGCCATGCTTCCCAGCAGCAGTACATCGACAGCCGTGCGCAGTTGCAGATGCAACGCCCGGCGTTCATGCAGGCCTATGCCAACCATCTGCGCGACGGCTTCGCACATCTGGGCGAAGTCGAGGAAGGCGCGGGCGCGAGCAGCGTGCACCAGCCACTGCGGTTGCTTGAACGCAGCGAACACGAATTGGTTGCTGCACTGGAAAAACTCGCCGCCCGCGGCGAAGCGCACCATGGCCAGCTGCTGACCGAGCTCTCCTATCGTTTTGCCGTGCTGGTCGGCGCCGCGCCGCTGGAAGGGAAGGCCTTGCCGATCGGGCCGGCCGGCCTCGCCGATGCATTGCGTATCGCCATCGGCACGCTGGATCTGCCGTCGGAGCACCGGCAACTGCTGCTGCAGAACTTCGAGCAGGCGCTCATCGTTGCAGCGGAACCGCTGTACACGGTGGTCAATGCGCTGCTGCTGGACGACGGCCTGCTGCCGCAACTGCGCCCGTACGCGCCCCCTCGCACCACGCCCGGCGCGCGCTCCGCGGCAGCCGAAACACCTGCTGCCGCCGCCGTCGCGGGATCGGAAAGCCCTGGCGCACCGCAGGCGCCCATCACCGTGCTGGAGACCCTGCGCGACCTGCTTTCCCAGCGCCGCACCGCTGGCGGCGGTGGCGTCGTCGCGGGACAGGCTGCTTCGCCGGAGGAGCTGCAGACCGCGCTGGGCGCCTTGCAGCAGCATCTCGCCCAGGTCACCGACAACGCCAGCCGCGAATTGCGCAGCGCCCAGCGCCTGCGCGAAGAACTCCTGCTGCAGCTCAATGCCGGCAAGCCCGCAGGTGCCGCGCCCACCCAGCTCAGCCCCGAGCAGGACGACACCGTGGAGCTGGTGGCGATGCTGTTCGAACAGATCGGCAAGCAGTTGCACGAAGGCCAGCACGCACACTCCGTGCTCGGGGATCTGCAACTGCCGATGCTGCGCCTCGCCGTCACCGACCGCGACTTCTTCGACAAGCGCGAACACCCCGCGCGGCGCCTGCTAGGCGTGGTGGCCGACGCCGCCAACGACTGGCTCGACGGCACCGACGGCGATGCCGACCAGCAGCTCACCGTGCGGCTCAACCAACTGGTCGAACGCGCGCGCAAGGAACCGCCCAGTGCCGGCCTCTACACCAGCCTGCTGGCCGACATCGAGCACCACCTGGCCCAGTTGAATCGCCGCGCGCAAGCCTCCGAACGCCGCCACGTCGAAGCCATGCAAGGTCGCGAGCGGCTGGATCTCGCTCGCCATCGCGCCAACGAACTGCTGGCCGAACGCTACGCCCAGAATCCGCCGCGCGGCCTGCTGCGTACCCTGCTAGACCGCGCCTGGTCCGACGTGCTGGCACTCGCCGTGTTGCAACACGGCGAAGACAGTCCCGCCTTCGCGCAACGCCTGCGTGTCACCGACGAACTGCTGGGTCGCCTGCCCACGGACGACCCCGGCCTGCTGCGCCTCGAGGTGCAAGCCGGCCTGCAACAGATCGGCATGCACGCCGAGGAAGCCAGCCAGGTGGCGCTGCGCCTGATCGGCGAAGGCGAGATCGAGCCGATTGCCGCGCCGCCTCGATCCACGCCGCCTACAACTACGGCAGCGTCTGCCGCCATGCCGTCTGCCGTCATACCGTCATCGCCGGATGGCGTTGCCGCCGCCGGGAGCGCCCCCATCGCGGAGGCCCCTGCTCCCGCCGCCGTCGCGCCTGTCGTGACAGCAGCCCCGCCCGCCGCCGCGGAATTGCCCAGCGCCACCGACCTCGCGCTGCGCCTCAAGCAACGCCAGCGGCTGGGCGAATCGCCGCAGGGCAAACCGGCTCCGGCGCACGACGATGACAAGGAGCCGCCGCTGGGCCCGCAGGAAGCACGCATCCACAACCGCCTGCGCCAGCTGCCCTACGGCAGCTGGTTCGAATTCACCGACCTGGACACCGGCAAGACCAGCCGGCGCAAGCTGGCCTGGTTTTCGCCGGTCACTGGCAAGAGTCTGTTCATCACCCGCCGCGGCCAGCGCAGCGAGGAAATGAACCTGCGCGAGCTGGCGCGTGCCATGACCAGTGGCGCGGTACGCGAGCTGCCGCAGCAATCCGACGGCCTGCTTGATCGTGCCTGGCACTCGCTCACCGGCAGCCTGCTGCGCAACGCCAAACCTTCATCGGCCAAGACGCCCGGAGCCCGCCCATGAGCACGCGCGACCAGCGCCGCGCGCCGCGCAAGCCGGTCGATGCCGGCATCGTGGCCATCGACATGATCGCCGAACAGCCGCTTGGCAATCTGTGCAACGTCTCCGCCAGCGGCCTGCTGTTGATCGGCAGCCGCGAGCCGCGCAGCGAAGGCATCTACCAGGTGCGCATCGCGCTGCCCCATGCCGGCGGCCACGTTGAACTCGGCCTGCAGGAACAATGGCACGAACCTGCCGCCAGTCCCGGCCAGTTCTGGGCCGGCTACCGCATCATCGCGGTCGGCAACAGCCACAGCGAACTGCTGGGACGCTGGCTGAAGCAGGCCTGAGACTTCAGCTTCACCCTGCCCTGGCCGGCCTCCGTCACCATAGATACAACTGCAGCGAAGACTCCGTAGGCCGGGGCGGAATGTTCGCGAGCAGGGCTCGGTGTTCGGGGAAATTCGCGGCGCTGCGTTCCAGCAGGTTATCGATGGCCGCGAGGTTGTGCCGCAACTTGCCTCGGGACGTGGCCTCCGTTCCCCGCATGCCCGGGAACAGCCCCACGCCGGCGAGCAGGCAGTACCACGACATGACCGGATAGCCACGGCCATAGCTGCCCTGCTGCAGGCCGCCCGCGATGGGACGGCTGGACAGCCACGTGCGCAGCAGGCGCTGCAGCGGTTGCGACAGGTTGATGTTGGCGGCGTTGGCGCGCCAGTAGTCGGTGTCCGTGCGCGTGTTGGTCTTGTAGTGCGTGACGACGTAGTCGCGCGTGCCTTCGAAGCGGTCATTGATCGCGTCGTTGAAGGCATCTTGCGCATGCTCGCTCAGGTCGCCCTGCTCCAGTGCCTTCACCAGCATGGATGCCGTGCGCTGCACGAACAGCAGGGCGGTGGCTTCCAGCGGTTCGATGAAGCCCTGCGACAAGCCGATCGCCACACAGTTGCGGTTCCAGTGTTTGGTGACGCGTCCCACGCGCATGCGCAGGTGGCGCGCCGGCGTAGGGTCGTCGAGCAGGCCCAGGTGCTTGCGCATCTCGGTTTCCGCTTCGTCCGGCGAGCAATGTGCGGTGCTGTACACATAACCATTGCCCTGGCGATGCGCGAGCGGGATCTTCCATATCCAGCCGTGGCGCAGCGCGGTGGACACGGTTTCGCCCATCAGCGGGCGCTCGCGGTAGCCATCGGCAGGCGAAGGCATGGCGACCGCCGCGTCGTTGAACAGATTTTCCGCGAACGACACGTACGGCGTCTTCAACGCCTTGCCGATCAGCAGCGAGGCGAAGCCGGTGCAGTCCACGAAGAAATCCGCTTCCAGCGTCTCGTCGCCGTCCAATTGCAATGCAGCGATGTCGCCCTGCTCGTTCAGGCGCACGTCGTGCACGTGGCGGGTGAGATGGCGCACGCCGCGTTCCACCGCCTTCTTGCCGAGGAAGGCGCCGAGCATGGTCGAGTCGAAGTGGTAGGCGTACCACACATCGAACGGGAAATCGTGCCGCGGCCGCGGCCCCAGTCCCTTGCTCGCCAGCCGGTTGGCGATGAAGTAGCGGTCGGGATGGGCTTCCACATCCTCGCCTTCCAGCCGGCGATGCACGTTGTCGATGAACTGCGTCATCGTCATGTTGTCGAGCATCGACGCGAACGGGTGGAAGTAGCTTTCGTAGCCCGGTTTGGTGCTCCAGCCGTCGAAGCGGATACCGGCTTTGTAGGTCGCGTTGCAGGCGGGCATCCATTCCGACTCCTCGATACCCAGCCCGTCGAAGAAACCACGCAACCACGGCGTCGAGCCTTCGCCCACGCCGATGATGCCCACCTGCGGCGATTCCAGCACCGTCACCTGCAGCCGCGGGCCGTAGTCGGAGTTGGCGAGCAGCAGTGCCGCCATCCAGCCGGCCGTGCCGCCGCCGACCACCACGATGCGCTTCACTGGCGGCTCGGCCTCCGTGCGCGGGCCAGGAGCATAAGGCGTGATGTTCTCGTTGAAGACGGTGGCGACGTCGGCCATGGGCGGGTTACCGGCGGAATGGGCAAGGTGAAGCGTCGGAGGAAGCCTGAACAACCCCCTTAGCGTAAGGCCTGCGCATGCCCAGTGCAGCGGCCGGCAGCGATTCCGTCGCGCGCTACACTCGCACGCCGCCATCCCCACGCCGGAATCCGCATGAACGCGCCGCTCGCCTCCCTTTACCCAGCGCACCTCGCCACCTTGCGCACGCGCGCCGACCGGGCGCTTGAGTTGGGCGGCTTCGACCACCTGCTGATCGCCGCGGGCACGCCACCCGGCAAATTCCTCGACGACCAGGACTACCCATTCGTCGCCAACCCGCATTTCAAGCATTGGCTGCCGCTCACCGATGCGCCGGGTAGTTGGATCGCCTACACGCCGGGCATGAAACCGAAACTGGTCTTCGTACAACCTCGCGACTACTGGCACGTGGCGCCGCAGACGCCGCACGGTTACTGGGTGGAGCACTTCGACATCACCACCGTGCGCAGCGCCGGGGAGGCCGTGGCCCAACTGCCGAAAGATCGCAACGCGGTGATCGCGTCCGCTTGCCCCGCCATCGATGGCGTGACGATCAACAATCCGCAGCCCGTGCTCGACTACCTGCACTGGCATCGCTCGTACAAGACGCCCTACGAACTGGCGCTGATGCGCGAGTCCAGCCGCATCGGCGCCCGCGCGCACCGCGCGGCGGAGGCCGCGTTCCGCGCGGGCGAAAGCGAGTTCGGCATCCACCTGGCCTACCTCGCCGCCGCGCGGCAGATCGATGCCGAGCTGCCCTATGCCAGCATCGTCGGCCTCAACGAACACGGCGCGGTACTGCACTACATGCACTTCGACCGCACGCCGCCGGCCGAGCACCGCTCCTTCCTGATCGATGCCGGCGCCAGTTGCGCCGGCTACGCCAGTGACATCACGCGCACCTATGCCGCTGCTGGCCATGGCGGCTTCCAGGCGCTGATCGACAGCATGGACGCCGCTCAGCAAAGCTTCGCGGCCAAGGTGCGCCCGGGCCAGAGTTATCCCGAACTGCACCTCCATGCCCACCATGCCATCGCCGACGTGCTGCGCGAGCACGGCTTCATCCGCATGAGCGCGGGAAGCGCGGTGGAATCCGGCGTCACCAGCGCATTCTTCCCGCACGGGCTTGGCCATTCCATCGGCTTGCAGGTGCACGACGTGGCCGGCTTCCAGCAAGACGAACGCGGCGGCAATATCCCGCGCCCGGACGGCCATCCGTATCTGCGCATGACGCGCACGCTGGAGCCGGGCATGGTGGTGACCATCGAACCCGGTCTGTACTTCATCGACATGCTGCTGGCCGAGCTGCGCGACAAGCCCGTTGCCGCCGACATCGACTGGGCCACGGTGGACGCCTTCCGCCCCTATGGCGGCATCCGCATCGAGGACGACGTGGCCTGCACCGACGGTGCGCCGGAGAATCTCACGCGCGACGCGTTCGCCCGGCTCGGCTAAACGCCCGGCCGCAGCGGCGCAGGTGAATACCACGCCGGCCGCATGAAGCTGCAACGCGGTCCACGCATAGCGCCGCACGCCGCGTCGATGTCGTGCAACGCATCGACAACCGCCTGCATGCCGAAGTGCACGACAACGGCCAAGGCTTCGACCCCGCCATCCACGCCATTGATGCAGACATGGCCAGCCTGCGCGACCGCGCTGCGCGCATGGGCGGTGAACTCGTGATCGAAAGCAGCCTCGGCCGAGGGGCTGTGCTTCGGTTGGATGTGCCGCTAGCGAACACATAGGACGGATACCGTCCGCCCGCCATGCGTCAGCGCGCGGTACGCGCCCACCCTGCTTCCCACACCCCCCAATTTCGGGGATGCCAACACACGCACGCGCGCACTAATGTACCCGCGCCGTTTTTCGCCTGCCGGGGAACCTGGTTCAATCGCTTCACGCTCGTCATCCCGGCGGTCCAACGTTCGTTTCAGCGCATGGCGGGCAATACCTCGCCACATCACGTACACCACAGGGGAACCCATGAACCGCATCTACCGCCTGGTATGGAACCGCGCGTTGCACGTACTGCAAGTCACTTCGGAATTCGCACACTCGCAAGGTGGCGCGGCCACGGGTGAAGGCGCATCGCCGCTGCGCAGGCAACCCCTGGCGATGGCCTGCGTGGCAGCGCTGGCGATGACGGCATTCACGGCACCGGCACGGGCGGCGAGCACCTGCACGGTCAACGGCACCACCTACACCAACTGTACGCAGGGTGCGGCGGGCGGTGCCGGCGGCAATGGCACGCTCACCGCCAGCGGTGCGGGCGGTACAGGCGCGCCCAATGCCGGCGGGGCGGGTGGCTACAACAGTGCTGGTTCCAATGGGCAGGGCACGGGTGCCGGTGCCGGTAGCTTGACGTCCGCGGCTGGTGCGGGCGGCACGGGCGATGGTGGTGGCAGCGGTGGCAGCGGCTTCGAACTCTACAACGGCGGCGGCGGCGGCGGCGCGGGTGGCGGACTGAACAATGATGGTTATGGCGCAGGCGGCGGTGGTGGCGCCGCGATTCCCGTTGTTGGCGGCGGTGGCGGCGGTGGTGGCGGCGGCGGCGGTCATGTCGGCGGCAGCTATACCGTGTCCACCACCATCACATCGGTCAGTGCCTTGCAAGGCGGCAACGGCGGCAATGGTGGCACCTATCAGGGTGGCTACGGCGGCGGCGGCGGCGGTGGCGGCGCAGGCGTGCTGCTCGGCAGCGGCACCCTGACCAATCAGGGTGGCATCGCAGGTGGCAATGGCGGCAATGGCGGTGGCGACGGCTTCGCCGGCGGCGGTGGCGGTGGCGGTGGTGGCGTGCTGATGGCATCCAGCACGACCTTGCTCAACAGCGCTGTCGTCCGAGGTGGCAACGGCGGCAGTGGCTATGCCGATATTAGTCCGAGCAGCCCTGGCCACGGCGGCAATGGCGGCACCGGTGTCGCCGGCTCGGCTTTCACCTTGGACAACACCGGCAGCATTGCTGGCGGCAACGGTGGCAAAGGCGGCAGCAGTACTTATGGGCTGGGCGGCGTCGGCGTGGTCAGCACGGGCGACTCCACGATCACCACCAGCGGCAACATCAGCGGCGGCCTCGCGGGCAATGGCACCACGCAAGCCGACGCGGTGGATTTTTCCGGCGGCGGCAACACGCTGGTGCTGGAAAGCGGCTACGGCTTCGCCGGCAACGTGGTCAGCAGCAGCGGCAGCACCAACGGCGGCGACACGTTGACGCTGGGCGGCAATACCTCGCCAAGCACCACGTTCGACCTGTCCGACGTCGTCGCCACCGTGCCCGGCAGCTACAACGGCACGCAATACATCGGCTTCGCCAATTTCGCCAAGACCGGCAGCAGTACCTGGACGCTCACCGGCACAGGCACCGGCGAGGACTGGCAATTGCAGGACGGCACCCTGCAAATCGGCAGCAGCGATGGCACCACACCCGGCTCCGTTACCGGCAGCAGCGGCAGCAATGGCACCGACAGCAACGGCAGGGCGGGGAGCAATGGCGGCTACGGCGGCAACGGTGGCGCCGGCAGCGCGGGCGGCTACGGCGGAACCGCCGTCACGGGCAGCAGCGGCACAACGCTGAGCGTTGCAACGGGAAGCATGCTCACCGGTGGCGCAGGCGGCACGGGCGGCAGCGCCGACGGTGGCAGCGGTGGCAACGGCGGCTACGGTGGCTATGGCGGCAACGGCGGCCGCGGCGGAAGCGGTGGCCACGGTGGGTCGGCAGTCAGCGGCAACGGTTTCACCCTGACCAACGCGGGCACGATCAACGGTGGCGCAGGCGGTGCCGGCGGTAGCGCCGAGGGCGGCGCAGGCGGCAGCGGCACCGGTGGCCACGGCAGCAGCGGCTACGGCGGTAGCGGCGGCTATGGCGGCAACGGCGGCAACGGCGGATCGGCGGTCAGCGGCAACGGTTTCACTCTGACCAACACGGGCACGATCGACGGCGGTGCGGGCGGCGCCGGCGGCAATGCGGACGGCGGCAACGGGGGCAGCATCACCGTCCCAGGCAACGGCGGCGGCTTTGGTGGCAGCGGCCGCTACGGGGGCAACGGGGGCAACGGCGGGGCAGCGGTCAGCGGTACCGGCTTCGCCCTGACCAACACGGGCACGATCAACGGTGGCGCGGGCGGTGCGGGCGGCAGCGCCGAGGGTGGCAGCGGCGGCGGCAATGTCAACGGCTACAGCGGCAATAGCGGCGATGGCGGCGCCGGTGTGTCGGGCAGCGGTTTCACGCTGACCAACGAAGGCACGATCACCGGTGGCAGCGGCCGTATCGGTGGCGTGGGCGTCGTGTCCACCGGCAACAGCACGGTGACCAACGCCGACAGCATTGCAGGTGGCTCGGGTGCGGACGCGGTCGATTTCTCCGGCGGCGGCAACACGCTGGTGCTGGAAGGCGGCTACAGCTTCACCGGCAACGTGATCAGCAGCAGCGGCAGCACGAATGGCGGCGACACGTTGACGCTGGGCGGCAGCAGCAATGCCACGTTCGACATGAGCGATGTCGTGACCGCCTTGCCCGGCAGCTACAGCGGCACGCAGTACGTGGGCTTCGTCAATCTCGCCAAGACTGGCACCAGCACGTGGACGATCACCGGCACGAACAGCGGCGGCCAGAACTGGACAATCACCGGCGGCACGCTCGATGTGGGCAGCGGCTCGGCCCTCGGCACCGGTGCAGTGGCGATGGGAGCGGGCACCACGCTGGGCTTTGCCGCGAACAGTCTGACGTTGGCGAACAACTTCACGTTGAGCGGCGACTCGACGTTCGACGTTGGCAATGGCTACACCGAAACAATCAGCGGCAACATCACCGACAACGGCAGCACGGTGGGCGCGCTGGGCAAAACCGGCAGCAACACGCTGGTGGTGACAGGCACCAACACCTACACCGGCGGCACCACCATCGCGGGCGGCGTGCTGCAGATCGGCAACGGCGGCACCAGCGGTTCGGTCCTCGGCGACGTCATCCTCGACTACGGCGCACTGGGTTTTGATCGCAGCGACGACGTGACATTCGCCGGCGTGATTTCCGGCACCGGCGAACTGGGCCAGCTCGGCACAGGCACGCTCACCCTCACCGGCGCCAACACCTACGACGGCTTCACCTTCATCAACCCGCAAGGCACCTTGCAGATCGGCAATGGCAGCAGCGATGGTTCGCTCGGTACAGGTCAGGTCATCGACTACGGCACGCTGGTGTTCGACAACGCCGCCACCACCACGGTCACGAACAACATCACTGGTTTCGGCAACGGGGCGGTGATGCAGCAAGGCACGGGCACGCTCACCTACACGGGCACCAGCACTGGTGTGACGTGGACGGCAGGCACTGGAAGCTCCCTGCAGATAGGCAACAGCGGAGCGACGGCGGCCGTAACGAGTTACGACGGCGGCAATGGCAGCGGTGGCAGCAATGGCACCAACGGCGGCGCCGGTGGCAATGGCACGGTCGGCGGCAACGGTGGCGATGCTGTCACCGGGATGGCCAACAGCACGTTGTCGATCCAGTCCGGCAGCGGCGTCACCGGTGGTGCTGGTGGCGCCGGCGGTGGTGGCGGTACCGGTGGCTATGCAACCAGTGGCAACGGTGGTGCTGGTGGCGGTGGTGGCGCCGGCGGCAACGGCGGCGCCGGCGCAAATCTCAGTGGCAGCAGTGCCAGCCTTGCCAACGAAGGCACCCTCACCGGCGGAAATGGCGGCGCCGGTGGCAGCGGCGGCTACGGCGGCATGGGCGCTACCGTCGCCGACAACAGCGGCGCCGGAGGCGTGGGTGGCATCGGTGGTGAGGCTGGCGCCGGCGCAAGCCTCAGCGGCAGCGGTGCCAGCCTGACCAACGACGGCAGCATCAGCGGTGGCAAGGGCGGTACCGGCGGCGCAGGCGGTTATGGTGGGAATGCCATGGGCAATGGTCGCGGCGGCAACGGCGCCAATGGCGGCGCAGGCGGCAGTGGTGGCGTGGGCGTCAGTCTCGGCAGCGACACCACCTTGACCAACATCGGCACCATCACCGGCGGCAACGGTGGTGCAGGCGGCAGCGGTGGCCTGGGGTACAGCGGCGGCAGCAACGGCGGCATCGGCACGGGCGGCCTTGGCGGTGCCGGCGTGGTCGCCACCGGCGGCGCCAGCGTGATCAACGCGGGCATCATCAAGGGCGGCCTCGGCGATAACGGCACCGGCGCGCAGGCCGACGCTGTGGATTTCTCCGGCGGCGGCAACACGCTGACCCTGGCGAGCGGCTACGGCTTCACCGGCAACGTGGTGTCCACCAGCGGCACGAAGAATGGCGGCGACACGCTGGTGCTGGGCGGCAGTGCGAGCAACAGCTTCGACCTCTCGCAAATCGTGGCCACAGCTCCCACGTCATGGACCGGCACGGTGCAGTACTACGGTTTCGCCAACCTCACCAAGACCGGCTCGGGTACGCTGGTCGTCACCGGCAGCACGGCCTCCACTGCCGCGTGGACAGTCGCCGCGGGCACGCTGGAAGTGGGTGATGCATCCACGCCGTCGACAATGCTCGGCGGCGGCGTCGCCGTGGACGCGGGCGGCACACTGCGCGGCCACGGCACTATCGGTGGCAACGTCACCAACGGTGGCAACGTGTGGGCCGGTGGCTCCATCGGCACGCTGACCATCGACGGCAACTACACCCAGACCGCCGAAGGCGTGTACGAGGTCGAAGCCACGCCGACGGGCCAGGCCAGCCTACTCGCCGTCAAGGGCACGGCCACCCTGGCCGGCAGTGCGCTGGTACTGGCGGATGCGGGCAATTGGGCGCCGATCACCAGCTACACCATCCTCACCGCCACGGGCGGTGTGAGCGGCACCTTCGCCACGCCCACCGTCAACTTCGCCTTCCTCACGCCGGTGCTGAGCTACGACGCGAACGACGTAAAGCTGTCGCTGGAACGCAACGACGTCGGCTTCGGCAACGTGGCGCAAACGCCCAACCAGCGTGCCGCTGCCTCGGGCGTCGCCTCGCTGGGCTACGGCACCTCCGTCTACGACGCCGTGCTGATGCTGGACGCGGCCACCGCACGCCACGCCTTCGACCAGCTCGGCGGCGAAATCCTTGCCTCCACCCGCACCGCGATCATGGACGACGACCACTACGTGCGCGACGCGATCAACCAGCACATCGCCGGTCAGAGCAACGACGCCAACGGCCTCAACGTCACCGATGCCGACGGCGTCACGGCCTGGACGTCCACGTGGGGCCACTGGGGCAGCCACGACGGCAACAACAACGCCTCGACCATGAATTCCAACGGCAGCGGCCTGCTGTTCGGCGCCGATCTGCCGCTGGGCACGGCACGTCTCGGCGCAGTGATGAGCACGGGCGAAGGCAGCACGCGCATCGACGCGCAGGGCTCGGCCGCACACACCCTCGACCAGCACCTCGGCGTCTACGGCAGCGCGCAGACCGGTGCCCTGCTGTGGCAGGGCGCGGCGATCTACGGCTGGCAGAAGGTGGACACCCATCGCGCCATCGACTTTGGCTCGTTCGACGGCGTCGCCGACAGCAGCTACCACGCGCACACCGCACAGGCGTACCTCGATGGCAGCCTGCCGTTCGTGCAGGGCAACACCACGTTGGCGCCGTTCGCCAACCTGGCAGTGGAACGCCTGAGCACGCCGAGCGTGCAGGAGAACGGCACGCCGGCCGCGCTCGATGTGGCGGGTCAGGACAGCACCGTGGGCTACGGCACGCTGGGCCTGCGCGCCAGCTTCGACCTTGGCGCGGCGAACCACGGCCTGCATGCCCACGCCAGCCTCGGTTGGCAACATGCCTGGGGCGACGTGTTGCCGGTGGATACGATGCGCTTCGCCAGCGGCGGCGACAGCTTCGACATCGCCGGCACACCGGTGCTGCGCAATGCCGGCGTGGCCAACGTGGGCGTCAGCTTCACCATCGCGCCCAACGTGACGGTGGATGGCACCTATCAGGGCCAGTTCGGCAAGCAGTCGCGCGACCAATCCGGCCGCATCAGCCTCGACTGGAAATTCTGACATCGAAAGCGGAAAGCCACGGATGGCCGCTTTCACCTCAGCGTCGGGCCAGCAACGCCTCGATCTCCACCGGTTCCTTGGGCACACCGGCGCTGAGCACCTCGTGCCCGTCGCGCGTCACCGCCACGTCGTCTTCGATGCGGATGCCGATGCCGCGCCAGCGTTCGTCCACGCCGGCCTCGTCGGGCGGCACGTAGATGCCGGGTTCCACCGTCACCACCATGCCCGGCTCCAGCAGGCGCGAGGCGCCGTCAATGCGGTAGTCGCCCACGTCGTGCACGTCGAGGCCCAGCCAGTGCCCGGTCTTGGCCGGGAAGTAGCGCTGGTAGCTGCCAGTGGCAATCGCCGCATCCGCATCGTCGCGCAACAACCCAAGTGCACAGAGGCCTTCGGCGATCACCCGCACCGCGGCATGGTGCGCGGCGTCGAACGGCCGGCCGGGTCGCACTTCATCGATGGCGGCGAGTTGCGCGGCCAGCACCACTTCGTACAGCGCACGCTGCTCGCGGCTGTAGCGACTGTTGACCGGAATGGTGCGACTTATGTCGCTGGCATAGCAGTCCAGCTCGGCACCGGCATCGATCAGCAGCAGGTCGCCGCCGGCCAGCCGCGCACGGTTGTGCTGATAGTGCATCACGCAAGCGTTGCTGCCGGCCGCGACGATGGGCGTGAACGCAGGCACCGCACTGCGGCTGCGCATGGCGTGCAGCAACTCGGCTTCCACTTCGTATTCGTGGCGTCCCTGCAAGGCGCAACGCCACGCGGCGAGATGCGCTTCGCCGGCGATGCCGGCGGCGGCGCGCATCAGCTTGAGTTCGGCGCGCGACTTGTACAGGCGCAGGTCGTGCAGCAGATGGCCCAGCGCCACGAATTCCTTGGGCACCACGCCGCCGCCGCGCAATTGGCGCAAGCGGCGCATCCAGCCCAGCAGCTGCGCGTCGAACAGGGGCTCGCGGCCGAAATGGCAGTACACGCGCGCTCTGCCCTCGATCATGCCGGGCAGGATGTCGTCGATGTCTTCGATGGGAAAGGCGTCGTCCATGCCGTAGTCGGCCACTGCACGTTCGGTGCCGATGGACGGGCCATGCCAGCGCGCCTGCTCGGCATCGGGCTCGCGGCAGAACAACACCGCCTCGCCGTGCAGGCGGCCGGGCAACAACGCCAGCACCGCGTCGGGCTCGGGGAAGCCGGCGAGGTAATGGAAGTCCGAGTCCTGCCGGTACGGCCAGGTGGCGTCGGCGTTGCGCAAGCGCTCGGGGGCGGCGGCCACCAGCAGCACCGCCTCCTCGCCCGCCATCGCCATCAACTGGCGGCGGCGACGCGCGAACTCCTCGCCCGCGATGGCGGAAGGCACGCCGCGATCAGGCGCAGCGTTCAATGCAACCGATCGCTGCCGGACTGGCCGCGGCCAGCGGATTCGGTGTACAGCAACAGCGCGCCCACGCGCAGGAATTCCTGCACTTCGATCAGTGCATCCTCGTCCTCCGCGCTGTCACCGAAATCGAAGGACGAAGCGGCGACGGTGCCGAAATCGCGCAGCACTTCCTGCGCGTCGTCCGACAGCTTCGCGTGCGGCCCGGTGCCGGCAAGGCCGAAGCCGCCGAGGAAGCCGCGACACCAGTCCACCACCGCCTCGGCGCGCTCGTCCAGCGGGCGGTCCCCGTCCGGCAGCAGCGGTTCGAAACCGAGGTCGGGATCGGCCAGCGCCTCGCGGCACTGCCGCAGCAAGGCGTCCAACGTGGCCTGGTCGGCGGGCGATGGCGCGACATCTTCGACGCCTTCCAGCTCCAGCGCGGCGAGCAGCTTGCCGCCGTTGGAACTGGCGCCGCCGGCGAGGTAACCGCACAGCGAGCCGTGCAGTTCGCTGGCGTCCACGCCCAGCCGCAGGCGTACGATCAGCGCATCCAACTGGTCATGGCTGAGCGGTTCATTGGCCGACATGGCAGGGTTCCCTGGGAGCGAATGTTCATTCTACGCCACGCCCGTTTCGGCGACGGCGTACTGTTATAGTTCGGCGCATGAACCCCGCCGAATCCACCTCGCCCGATCCCGTGCAGATTGAACTGGAAGCGCTTGGCCGCCAGGTCGATCGTCTGCTCGACACCGTGCGCCGGCTCAGCGAGGAGAACCGCAGCCTGCGGCACAGCCAGGAACAGTTGTCGGGTGAACGTGCCAGCCTGCTCGCCCGCAACGAACAGGCGCGCAGCCGCGTCGAGGCAATGATCCAGCGACTGAAGTCGCTCGAAAGCAATGGCTGAAGCAATGACTACACCCGGCAGCAATGACCCGGTCGCACTGCGGCTGATCGACCGCGAATTCCTGATCGCCTGCGCGCCGGAAGAGCGCGAGGGACTGATCGAAGCCGCCGCCCTGCTCGACCGCAAGATGCGCGAATTGCGCGCCAATGCCCGTGCGCCCAGCTTCGAGCGCCTCGCCGTACTTGCTGCGGTGAGCATGACCCACGAACTGCTGGCGCTGCGCAAACAGCAGGGCGGCGACGGCCAGCAGACAGCGCACCGCCTTGCCGCGATGCGGCAGCGACTGGAGTTCGCGCTGGAAAATACCGACACGCTGCACCGTGAAACGGTGGCGGATTTGTTCCCGAAAGCCTAAAATCGGTTCCGGCGTTTTCTGCGGTGTGCGCCGGCACACTCTTACATTTGCCTTGTTCCTAAATACGGCCCCGGGTCGGCTTTTCATCGGTCGTTGTGCATGTCCGCCGCGTGCGGAAAGCCTTGAGGCCATGTCGCCCTCCCACCTGATCCATCGTGGATCAAGGTCGTTTGGTGGGCAGCGGCATCGCGGTTGACGCCACCTCTTCCACGCCCCGTTCGTCGTTCGATGGACGGGGCGTTTTTCGATGGAGAAGCCCCGTGGACTCCGCCGCCCGTCGCCACGAACTGCGCCAGCAACTGGCCGAACGTCGCCGCGCCTTGCCGCCGCCGGCGCGCATGGCCGCCGCGCAGGGGCTGCGCCGCTCGCTGGAGCAGCTGCCCGAATACCTTACCGACGTGCGCGTAGCCGGCTACTGGGCTACCGGCGGCGAGTTGCCGCTGAATCTGGTCATCCCGCCGCTGGCCGCACGCGGCCAGCGCTTCCTGTTGCCTCTACTCGCCAAGGGCAAGGAACTGCACTTCGCGCCGTGGCGCGATGGCGATGCGGTGGCGCCGAACCGCTACGGCATCCCCGAGCCGGTGGCGCCGCGCGAATGGTTCGCGCCGTTCCAGCTCGACCTGGTGCTGGTGCCGCTGCTGGCCTTCGACCGCCGCGGCCACCGTCTCGGCCACGGCGGCGGCTACTACGACCGCAGCTTCGCCTTCCTCAAGGACCAGGCGCGTCCCACCGAGCCGCTGCTGGTGGGCGTGGCCTACGACTTCCAGGAAGTCGAACAGCTCGATGCGGAACCGTGGGACGTGCCGCTGGACTACATCGCCACCGACCGCGAACTGATCGACTGCCATGCCACGGAGCCCGCCGCATGAAGAACCACTGGCTGATGAAGTCCGAGCCGGACGCCTTCTCCATCGACGACCTCAAGCGCAAGAAGCACGAAGCCTGGGACGGTGTGCGCAACTACCAGGCGCGCAACTACATGCGCGACGGCATGCGCGTGGGCGACAAGGTGTTCTTCTACCACTCCAACTGCGCCGAACCCGGCATCGTGGGCATCGCCGAAGTCGCCACCGACGCCTACCCAGACCCCAGCCAGTTCGACCCAAAGAGCAAGTATTTCGATGCCGGCAGCTCGCGCGACAACCCGCGCTGGATGCTGGTTGACGTGAAGTTCGTGAAGAAGCTCAAGCGCACCATCACGCTGAAGGAGCTGCAGGCCGACCCCGAGCTGGACGGCATGGTGCTGGTACGCAAGGGCAGCCGTCTGTCGGTGCAGCCGGTCGAAGCCGCGCATTGGCAGCACATCCTCACGCTCGAATGAGCCCCGACCTTTTCATCCTTGCCGGAACACCCGCATGAACAACCCGAACGAAAAACAACTGGCCGGCGAAGCCGCGCTGCGCTACGTGGAAGACGGCGCCATCGTGGGCGTAGGCACCGGCAGCACGGTGGCGTTCTTCATCGATGCGCTGGCCGGCATGAAGGACCGTATCAAAGGTGCGGTGTCCAGCTCCGAGCAGTCCACCGCGCGCATGAAGCAGCACGGCATCGAAGTGTTCGACCTCAACGCCACTGGCCCGATCGGCATCTACATCGACGGCGCCGACGAGTGCGATCCGCACAAGCGCCTGATCAAGGGCGGCGGCGCGGCGCTGACCCGCGAGAAGATCGTGGCGGCGGCGGCGCAGAAGTTCGTCTGCATCATCGATTCCAGCAAGCGCGTGGACGTGCTGGGCAAGTTCCCGCTGCCGATCGAGGTGATCCCGATGGCGCGCAGTCTGGTCAGCCGCGAGATCGTGAAGCTGGGCGGTCAGCCGGTGTGGCGCGACGGCGTGACCACCGACAACGGCAACTGGATCATCGACGTGCACGGCTGGCGCATCACCGACCCGGTGGGACTGGAGCAACAACTCAACCAGCTCGCCGGCGTTGTCACCGTGGGTCTGTTCGCGCAGCGGCCGGCGGATGTGGTGCTGGTGGGTGACAAGGAAATCTGAAGCGGCCTCTACCCATCCCGCACCGCAGCGACGACGTTTGCCCAAGCCGCACCGCCGCCGGATCCCGGCCTTCGCTGGGATGAGGAGCGCGGTAGCCCACAGTTTCCAGAGGCGGTGCCGCGTGACCGCATTGCGGCCCGTGTCGGCTGGAGTCAATCCAACGTCCTCGACGCCGCTCGCTCGTAGTTCCGGCGGATGGAACCCGGCCATTTCTCTTGGTCACTTCTCTGGCTACTTCTCTTTAGCTTTCGCGCATCTCGCCTCTCGGACCGACTGCCGTTCGCCATCGCTGCTGCGGTGGCGTTGGCCAGCCATGAGAGGTGGCTGGAGCGAGCGCCGGCAGGCGACAGAGACCGCTTTGAAACTTGCGGCAGTGCAAAGCCCGTCGCTCCGCAAGAGCCGAGGATTCAGGCAAAACGAAACGCCGAGGCAAGTCCGGACTCTCACCCGAGCCTTTTCGGGAAGGGAGAGGACTGCCAGCAACCTCAGTAACCAGGCGCCAGAATCCCCGTCAAAGGTTTCCCCTCCGCATCATCAAACCGGATGTGCAGCAAGCGCGCGATGGTGGGCGCCACATCCACATTGTGGAACGCGGGAATCTCCACGCCCTTGCCCTGAATACCCGTCCCTGCGGCAATGAAGATGGCTTGCATCAGCGGCTCCGAATTCGGATAACCGTGCGCGCCCCGCTGCAGCGTGGGCGCGTCGTATTGCGTGGCGTATTTGTCGTCGAATTCGTAATCGTTCGCCGGGTAGAGCAGGAGATCGGGCGCCTGATCGCTCGTCGCCGGCACCGGCCAACCCATCTTCGCCGCCGCGTCGGGCGTCAGCGCCGCGCGGATGCCGGCCTTGCCCGCGAACAGTTTCTTCAATGCCTGCCGCGAGTCATCGGTGGCGTTCTTCTGGAACACCAAGGCAAAACCTCCCTCAGGTATGGCAAATGCCGGCCGGTTTGCCGTACTGGCCTGCAAGCCGGCCTCGCGCAGCGGCACATTGGGATTCAGCAGGTGGTGCACGCTCTCCTGGCCGTGGTCCGAGACGATGACGAAGGTGGTGTTGTCGAGCTCGCCCGCCGCGCGCACGGCGTCGATCACTTCCTTCACGCGGTCGTCGAGAAAGGCGATGGTGTTGCGCCCCGCGTTGTTGCCGTAGCCGGTCTCATGCTCGATGCTGTCCAGCGCAAGCAGGTGCAACAGCAGCAGGTCGGGATGATGCCTGCGGATGATGTCCACCGCCGCATTCGTGTACATGCGGTCGCGCCAGGCCTGCGAGGGTTCGCCGAACTGCATCAGCTGGGCGCGCGTGACGATCCCCTGCTTCACCAGATCCTGCTCGATCGCACCATCGGGATTCGGCTTTTCCGGGAATCGCCAGTCGATGGTGGGGGCGTCCATGATGGCCACCCAGTCCACCTCGGCCGTGACCAGGCCGGCTGCGTGCGCGGCGTCGTACACGGTGGGCACGGCAACCAGTTTCGACTTGGCCGCATTCATGTCGATGTGCGGCGGCGTGCTTTCGCGCTGCCCCACGATCAGGCCGTTGACCAGCACATGGTGCAGGCTGGCGTTGTCGCCGGTGACCATGGCGGTGTGGTTGGGCCAGGTGATGGTTGGGTTGATCGGCTGCATCGAAGCGGCGTGCACACCCTGTTGCATCAATGCATGCAGGGTGGGCGCCGGCAGCTCGGGTTCGCGCAGGCTCTGCGCCCCGAAGGCATCGAGGCTGATCACCACCACCTTGGGTCGCGGCGTATCCGTCGCGTGCACGCTTGGCGACAAGGCGGCGATGCCTGCCGCCAGCGTCGCCGCAGCCAGGAGGCGCCACCCGGTGATGTCTGAACTCATATTCCAACCTCCTTACATTAAGGAACCACGGCCCGTCGGAATACGACCATCGCATTCACGGAGTGACGACGCCCAACGCCTTGTTGAACAGATCGCGTACGCGACGCTCCCACGAGTGCGCGGCAAGGCCCGGGTTCCAGGTAAACGTCGCCACGCTTTCGGGCGGCATCGTGTATCCGAACGACAACCGGTCCTGCACCACGCTGACATGGCGCGGCTTGTTCAAACTGTTGGTCACCACCAGCACGATGGAGCCATCGTCGGTATTGCGGAACGCCACGTTATGGATGTCCGGACCGGTGTCGTCCGACCACACGCGCACGGCACCGGGCAGTACAAAACGGCTGTAGTGGGCGAAGGCGTAGTACTCGTCGTTGCGCTGGATCTCGCCGGTTTTGGAGTCGATCGTCACCATGCCCTTGCAATCGATGCAGCCGCCGGAATGCGGTCCATGCTTCTCGTCCAGCGCGATGTTCCAGTACACCGCGCCGCGCGCCCAGTTGCGCAGGCTCAGCAGCAGCACGTCGCGCGCGAAGAGCAGCAGCTCGCCGTTCTTTGCCGAGGCCCAGTCGCCACCCGAGCACTCGGTCAGGTACGCGTCCTTGTCCGGATACGACTTATGCACGCGACTCTGTTCGCTCACGCTACCCGCGTAGCAGTGCCAGGCGACGCCGTCGACGTAGCGCCGCGCATCCGCGTCAGCCAGCACGGTCAGCGGCTGCTCCGGTGCATCCCAGTTGTGGTCCCAGTCGAGGATCAGCGGCCGCGGATCGCGGCTCGCCAGCGCGGGGCCGAGGTGTTGCCCGATGATGCGTGCGCGGGCGTCGCCGGGCAGCAACATGCCCGGGTAGGTCAGTGGTTCGAAACCCGGCTCGTTCTGCACGGTCAACGCCCAGATCGGGACACCCTGCGCCTGCATGGCATCGATGTACTTCACCAGGTACCGCGCATAGGCAGCCTCGTACTGCGGCTGCAGCGAGCCGCCGTTCAGCGCGTCGATAGTCTTCATCCATGCCGGCGCACTCCACGGTGCGGCGATGATGTGCAGTTGCGGATTGATCTCCATCATTTCGCGCAGCGCTGGCACCACGTCACGCGGGCTGGCGGCAAGGTTGAAGTGCGTCAGTCCGGGGTCGGTCTGGCCCTCGGGCATGTCGTCCAGCGTGTAGGGCTTGAGTGAAAAGTCCGAGGCGCCGATGCTCACGCGCGTCATGTCGAGATTGAGGCCAGGCGGCGGCCCGAACATCTCTTCCAGGAAGGCGAAGCGCTGGTCGTCGTCCATCGCATGGTCCAGCAGCCACGCCGACGACTCCGTCATCGCCGCACCGAAACCCGTGATGGCCTGGAAGGTCCGGCTGGTATCGATATTGATGTCGGCTGCAGGCGGTTCCGCGCGCGCGGCCGACACGGTCAACGGGATATCCGGTTGCCGTACCAGACGCAGCCTGCGGTCCTGGGTGCTCAGCCACAGCTGGACTTCCGAACCGTCCGGCATCGCCGGCACCAGCAGCACGGGCGCGGGCGGCAGGCGCAAGGGCACGCGCAACGCGCCCAGTGCACACGCGGTGAGCAGGGCAAACAGCACGACCGCCACCCGGCCGGAGATGCCCTGCGGTTCACTCATGGGCGACACTCGCCACGCGGTTGACCTTGTGAATCAAGAAAATTTCTCTGCTGCGACCGCACCGCAATGCCTGGCGACGAATCGCCGAAGCTTGCCCCGATTTCGCGCCGTGCGGCAAGCCGCCGTTCGGCCAGGTTCTTGCGATCCCCCATGATCGCCCAAATCAAATGGAAGGCCATCCCAGGCCACACTATCCGAGGTCTCCTGCGATCGTCCCTGATCGCGAAGATTCAGCAGACGGCCCTCCCTGGCCGCACTGCTCACAGTTTGTAACTGAAACCGAGCAATACGGTGCGCCCCCAGGTGTCGTATTCCAGCGGCATGGTCATCGGCACATTGTTTGCGAGCGTGGCGTACTGCACCGTCTCGTCCGGCGAGTTGAACAGATTGTTCACCTGCAACAGGATCGACAGGCCATTCATCGGCCCCTGGCTGAAGTCGTATTCCAGCTGCAGGTCGGTCTGCCGGTTCGCCAGGATCTTGGTGTACCCGAGCTGGTCGAACAATGCCACCGCCTCGCCGGTGAACGAGGAACGGTAGCGCTGCGCGATGCGTGCCGAGAACCCGTTGCGCTCGTAATACAGGGTGATGTTTCCCACCTTGTGCGACAGACCGGGCAACGTCTTGGGTCCGCCGGGAATCGCGGAGATGGAACTGGTCGGGATGGTGCTGTTGGTCAGCGAATAGTTGGCCTGTATGCCGAAGCCTTCCAACGCCTCCGCCAGCAAGCCGCCTTCGAACGAACCGGCTAGCTCCAGGCCGTCCATCGAACCGCCCGTGCCGTTTTCCGGCAGGGTGAAGGCGCCGTAGTTGCTGGTCGGCGTCAGCGTCGGCGTGTTGTTGATGTAGTGGGAGAAGTCGTAGTTCAGGATGGTCTTGTTGTAGATGTAGTTGAGGAGGTTCTTGCGGAACACCGCCACGGACACGTAGCTGGCCTTGCCGAAATACTTCTCCCACGAGATGTCGGTGCCTACCGCCACGTACGGTTTCAGCAAGGGATTGCCGCCGCTGCCAGACCACACGACCTGTCCTGCCTGCGGACCGTCGGTGATCTTCGACACGCCGGCGGAAGAGGACACCTTCTCGTCGTCGATGCGGCCGCGCGTCATGGTCTTGGCCAGTCCGAAGCGCAGGTACTGGGTGTCGCTCAGCTTGGCGACCAGATTGAGGCTGGGCAGCACGTTGTTGTACGAGGTGCCGCCGTTGATCTGGCCCACCAATGTGTTGCCGTTGGTCTGCAGCGCCGTGGACGACTGGTCGGTATGCACGAACTGCACACCCATGTTGCCGCGCACCGGAATGCCGGCCACGTCCGTGTCGATGTTGAACTTGGCGTAGGCCAGCGGGACCTTTTCTTCAATCGTGTAGTTGCGGCTCCAGTCGCCCGCCCCGTTCTCCGGCGTGAGGTAGAACTGGCTGTACATGGCGCCCAGCACGTTGTAGTTGATGATGCCGGGGATGCCGCCGTAACCGAGCGAGGTCGGGTTGTAGAGGAAGGCCGGGTTGATCGGTGCGCTGTAGCCGTACTGGTAGGTGCCGTCGGTATCGCCGTTGCCGTTCAACCACGCGAAGTCCACGTCGGCATGCTTGGTCTTGGTGCGGTCCGAGTAATCGAAGCCCAGGTCCATGCTGCTGAAGATCCACCAGTCCAGGGTGCGGCTCGCCTGCAGGCGGAACGCGTCGATGCGGTCGTCCTGGCGGTCGAACTCCTCGCGGCCGTTGTAGCCGTAGTTGTCCGGATCGGTGAAGACCACGCTGGAAGGATCGGCGAAGTTCACGTTCGGACTGAAATCCGGGTAACCCTCGCCCGTCGGCGTATTGAAGCCCACGTTGGCCAGGCCGCCATTGGCGAGCCCGGTGAACAGGTAAGCGTCGTGCAACTTCACCCGCGCCGAGGACGAGGACAGGTCCAGCGAGGTCGTCCAGTCGCCCAGGTAGAGTTTGTTGTTCCAGCCGATCGAATACAGCTTGTCGTGCTCCTTGGTGTATTCGTTCTGCATGATCGGCGCCAGGCCGAGCATGGTGCCCGAGGTCACGATCGGCAGCGGCGAACCCGGCGAGGTGCCGACGTTCGCGTAGGAAAGGTTGTCGTAGGGTTGGCCGTAGGGACTGCTGGACCACTGCAGGCCGTTGGTGAACTCGCTCTTGTTGAAGGTGGAGTAGTACATGTCCAGCTTCGAGTAGTAGGTCTCGTTGGGCGCCCACTCCAGCACGGCCATCAGGCCGTTGCGCTTCTCGTCCTGCGACTGCGCGCGCAACTGCATGCCCTGTTGCGCGTTCACGTTGTCCGGCATGCCCGGCATGGTACGCGCGCCCCAGTTCTGGTCCATGCCCGCGCTACCGTTGTCGGCACCCCACCACCAGGCCTGGTACTGCTTCTCCTGGATCGGCTGGTCGAGCTGCGCGAAGCCGATGGCCACACCGAACGTGTGGTCGAAGAACTGGTCGATGTAGGAGAAGCTCGCACGATGGCCGGTGGTGCCCGTGCCGGTGCCGGGATTGAGGTTGCCGTCGCTGTCGTGCTCCCCGCGCAGGTTGAACACCATGGTGCGCTTGGACAGGTCCAGCGGATTGATGGTCTGCAGGTCCACCGTGCCGGCCAGGCCCTGGCCGATCACGCTGGCGTCGGGCGTCTTGTACACCGTGGCGCCGTTGATGAGTTCGGAGGGGTACTGGTCGTACTCCACGCCGCGGTTCTCGCCAATCGTCGCCTGCTCGCGGCCATTCAGCGTGGTGCCCGCGAAATCGGGAGACAGGCCGCGGATCGAGATCGCACTGGCTTGCCCATCCACGCGCTGCGTGGCCAGGCCCGGCAAGCGTGCCAGACTGTCGGCGATGCTCACGTCCGGCAGCTTGCCGATGTCTTCGGCGGAGATCGCTTCGACGATGTCGTCGGAGTTCTGCTTGGTGTCCAACGCACTCTGGATGCTGTTGCTGATGCCGTTCACCACCACGGCACCGAGCTGGCTGGCTTCGACCTTCTTCTGCTTCTCCGCCTTGGATTGCGGCTTCGTATTCTTCGGCTGCTGTGTAGCCTGGCCCGACTGGGCTTGATTCGGCTGGGCCTGAGTCGACGACGACTGCCCCGAGGCATCCTGCGCCAGCACTGCGGTGCCTGGCGCGACCAACAGCCACGCGCTTGTGCATGCCACGACCAGCCTGCGCCGCTGCAACGCGGCACCCTTCTCCATAGATCCCTGATTTTCGCGACGATTCATCCGCTTTGCCTCCCCAAAGTGATTCTTGTCGTGTGGTCATCCCTAGTTAACGCCTCGCGACGTTCACAGCGCCGTGAAGAAAGTGACCCGCCCCTATTCCGGGCCGCGATCCACGCGACGTTGCCCCCTGAGCATCCACGATCTTTGTCCGCATGCGCAAACCGGCGCTCACGCCGTAGCGGACGCGCATCACGAAAAACGGCCCTCGCGGGCCGTTGAACGTCGTGCTTCGTGCTCAGTGGCGGGAGGCCACCGCTTCTTCCGGCCGCGGCCTGAGGCCGTCGCGGAAGCGCAGGTAGCGCGAGGAGTGGCGCGCCTCGCGCAGGCGGCGCCCGTGCGCGGCAAGGATGTCGCCGCGAGTGAGGAAGCCGACCAGCTTGTGCGGATCGTCCTTGCTGACCACGAGCAATCGGCCCACGTCCTCGGCCACCATATGGTCGGCGGCTTCGCGCAGCGAGTGATCCTCGGTCACCGCTACCGGAGGACGCGTGACCAGCTCGCCCAGGGTCAAGGTGTAATGCCATTGCGGATCGAGCAGGCTGCGACGCGTGAGCACGCCCTTCACAAGGCCTTGCTCGTCCACCACCGGATAACCCTGGTGCTGGGTTTCCGGCGTGCCCTCGATGAACCAGTGGCGCACTTCGGCCAGCGCCTGAGTCGTCTTCAGCGTCACCACGTCACGCGCGCAGGCATCGCCCACCGCCACCTGGTCGAGGTAGTCGGCCGCGTATTCGGCAGGTACACGCACGCCGCGGCGCGCGATCTTCTCGGTCATGATGGTGTTGCGCATCATCAGCGCGGAGATCAGGTAGGCCGCGGCACAACCGCCCAGCAGCGGCAGCAGACCCGCGGGCTGCGCGGTGGTCTCGAACGCGAACACCACCGCGGTAAGCAGCGCACGCGAGGCACCGGCGAAGATCGCTGCCATGCCCACCAGCGCGGCGATGCGCGGGTCGACGCCGAAGTGCGGTGCCAGCGCGGCCACGCCGATGCCCATCATCGCGCCCAGCGCGCCACCGATGGTGAACAGCGGCGCCAGCGTTCCACCGGACGTACCGCTGCCCAGCGAAATCGACCAGGACAGGAACTTCATCACGCACAGGAAGGCCAGCGCCGCCAGCGTCAGCCTGCCGTTCACGATGTCCTCGATGTTGGTATAGCCCACGCCCAGGGTCAGCGGCGCGAAGTAGCCGATCACACCCACCGCCAGGCCGCCCAGCGCAGGCCACCACATCCAATGGATCGGCAGCTTCTCGAACCAGTCTTCGATGCCGTAGACGATGCGCGTGGTCCACACGCTGATCAGGCCGACCACCGCGCCGACCAGCACGTAGGTCGCCAGTGCCCAGCCGCCGGGCGAGGCCAGCACCGGCATCGCGAACACCGGCGCGGTGCCCATCAGCACATAGCGCATGCCGGTGGCGGTCACGCAGGCCAGCGACACCGGGATCAGCGAGCGCGGGCGCAGTTCGAACAACAGCAACTCCACCGCCAGCACCACGGCCGCGATGGGCGAAGAGAAGATCGCCGACATGCCCGCCGCCGCACCTGCCGCCAGCAGCACCTTGCGTTCGCTGCCGGTGACCTTCATCACCTGGCCGACGAAGGAGCCCAGCGCGCCACCGGTGGCGATGATCGGGCCTTCCGCGCCGAACGGGCCGCCGGTACCGATGGCGATGGCCGAGGAAATCGGCTTGAGGAAGGTGATGCGCGGCGGGATCTTCGATTCGTTGAGCAGCACCTGCTCCATCGCCTCGGGAATGCCGTGGCCGCGGATCGCCCGCGAACCCCAGCGCGCCATGAAGCCCACGACCACGCCACCCAGCGCGGGGATCAGCACCACCCACCAACCCAGGTGCGGCACCGCGTCAGCAGGCGAGGAGAATGCCGTGGAGACGCGGCCATAGAACACCAGGTTGGTGATCAGGCCGATCAGCATCGTGAGGGTCTTCGCGATCAGCGCGGCGCCGATACCCAGCACCACCGACACCGCAGTAATGCGCAACACGCGGCGATCCACCAGAGTGGAGCGGCGCGGCATCTTCGCCGCATCCAGCGTCACGCCCAGCGCGGGCGACAACGGCAACGCGTCGGTGCTGCCCTGGGTGCGCACGTCTGTGTGGCCGAGGGACTGGTCAGCCGGGGAGGTCATTGGAAGGATCCGTCAGGACTCAAAGGCGGGAATTCTACGCCGCGGCCCGTACAAACCGAAGCCGCGTGTTCTTGCGACCCAGCGTGTCGGAACGCGCTTCAGCCGTGCGCGTCAAACAAAAGGAGGGCAGGCTCACGCCTGCCCTCCTTATTGCCGTGCAGAACATCAAAGCATCAGTGATGCAGCATGGCCAGCATCATGCCTCCGAACAGCAGCGCCAGCACGAAGGCCAGCACGAAGAAGATCACCATGTAGACCAGTTGCACCACGCAGGCCTTGCCATAGCCGACCTGACTGCCGTCCTGTCCCGGCAACAGCAGGTTGATGACCAGCGCACCCACCAGGAACTGCGCCACGAACGACAGCAGGTGGCCCGCGCCGCCATGCAGGATCAGCGATACGACCACCGAAGCCAGCCAGGATGCCAGCACCGTGCCCAGCGCCCGCGCGAAGGACGGCATGTGTCCGACCACCAGCCGATACGCCAGGCTCAGCAGCAACGCGGAAACCACTACCACGACCACAAGTCCCACCAAGCCCATCAGCAATCCCACGCCCGCAAACGCGCCGAACATCGACATCCCCAACATGGCTTTCTCCCCTGTTATCCCGTGAACCGCCGCGGCCCCTCTGGCACGGCGCCAGCGCAAGCGTAACCGATGGTTCAGCCGGTGTCGCAGGCTTTTGCTGTCCCGGAATCTTCATACAAGAGTGGTGCAATCCCGCACATGCCCGGTGACGCGCGCAGCGTGCCGCAGGGCTTGCTGCAGGGGGAAATCCACACGGGGGAGGCGCCCTATCCGCCTCGTGCCGCCGCATCCACTCCGGGAGTTGCCAGATGTCCAGTCTTCGCTTGTTCCGCAAGGCCCTGCTGCCTGCGTCGATCGCCATCATGGGATTCGCGCTCGCCGCTCATGCACAGGTCGATCCCGCCACGAACCGGGATGCGGGCGACTTTCCGCATTCCTCCTGGCCGGGCCAGCAACGCTCGCCGCAGGACGAAATCCCCACCGCCACGCCGATCAAGCACCTGGTGGTGATCTTCGACGAGAACCGCTCGTTCGACCATTACTTCGGCACCTACCCGGTGGCCGCGAACCCGTCCGGCGAACCTGCCTTCAAGGCTCGGCCCTTCACTCCGCAGGTGCAGGGCCTCACGCCGGCGCTGCTCAACGACAACCCGAACAAGTCCAATCTGGCCAACGGCGTCAACGCGGTGAACCCGTTCCGCCTCGATCGCACGCAGGCCAATACCGAAGGCCAGAACCACAGCTACACGCCGGAACAGCTTGCCTACGACAACGGCGCCGCCGACCGCTTCCCCGCCTACACCGGCAACAACACGGTGACCACCACCGGCGCGTTCGGCACGCACGGCCTGGTGATGGGTTACTTCGACGGCAACACGGTCACCGCGATGTGGAACTATGCGCAGAACTTCGCGATGGACGACAACGCCTACACCGACACCTACGGCCCCTCGACGCCGGGCGCGATCGCCGTGGTATCGGGCACCAACAACGGCGCCAAAGTGGTGCTGGGCTCGGCCGCCACCGTGCCCGACACGCAGGGTGGCCTCAGCCTGATCGGCGACACCGACCCGGCTTACGACACCTGCTCGTCCACCAGCAACACCGTGCAGATGACGTCGAAGAACATCGGCGACCTGCTCAACGCCGGGCACATCACCTGGGGCGGCTTCATGGGCGGCTTCGACCTGGCCGCCACCAACGAGAACGGCAGCACCGGCTGCACGCGCAGCACCTATTCCAGCGTGCTGGATGCCACCGTCTCCGACTATGTGCCGCACCACAACTGGTTCCAGTACTACGCCAGCACGTCCAATCCGGCGCACACGCGCCCGACCTCGCTGGAGGAAATCGGACGCACCGACGACAAGGACGGTACCGCCACGCCGGTGCACCACGAGTACGACGCCAACGACTTCTTCAGGGCTGTGTCGGCCGGCAACTTCCCGTCGGTGAGCTACATCAAGCCGCCCGCCGTGGGCGACGCGCATCCGGGCAATTCGGATCCGCTGGACGAGCAGGCCTTCGTGGTGAAGGTGCTCAACTTCCTGCAGCACCAGCCCGACTGGGACAGCACCGCCGTCATCATCACCTACGACGACTCCGACGGCTGGTACGACCACCGCTACGCCGCGCCCACGACGTCGTCCTTCGACGCCGCCACCAGGGAAGGCTCGGTCATCGGTGCCGACCAGCTCAACGCAGCGGGCGTGTGCAATGCCGAAGGCGCCAAGCAGGGCGTGGGCGTGAACGGCGGCACGGTCAACGGCCGTTGCGGCCCCGGCACGCGCGTGCCGTTCCTGGTGATCTCGCCGTGGGCGCGCAGCAACTACGTGGACGACACGCAGGTCACGCAGGCCTCGGTGGTGCGCTTCATCGAGGACAACTGGCTGCACGGCCAGCGCATCGGCCAGGGCTCGAACGATGCCACCACCGGCAGCATCATGGGCATGTTCGATTTCCGCCGCCGTGCGTTCGACCTGACGCCGCGCCTGATCCTGGATCCCGAGACCGGCTTGCCGGTGGACAAGCGCTGGCGCTGGCATTCCTGACGGGAGCCATCCCGGCCCCTCTCCTGCAAGCGGGAGAGGGGCCAACTTCAGCTTCTTCGGGAAATCAGAGAACGCGCACCACGATGCAGGTCGACCCAACCACTCCCGGCACCACGCGCAAATCGCATCGTCTGACTAGGCTGATGCTGGGCATGGCGGCCACCTTCGGCTGCCTGACCAGCTATGCCTTCCTCAACCAGACAACCAGACCACAGGGCGGCGACGGCAGCAATCCGCACCCCGTCCACCTGCGCCTGCCAAAAGCCCAGCCGCTGAGCGCCGTCGCGCAACTCGGCAAGGCACTGTTCTTCGATCCCATGCTGTCGGGCTCGGGCAGGCAGTCCTGCGCGTCGTGCCACAGCCCCGCGTACAGCTACAACCCGCCCAATGCCCTCGCCGTGCAACCGGGCGGCGTGGATCTGCGCAAGGTCGGCTACCGGCCGCCGCCTTCGCTGGCCTACCTGTATCGGCAACGACCTTTCAGCATCGGCCCGGATACCTCGGGCGACGACGTGGCACCCAACCTCAACGCGCTGGCCGCTTCCGCGCGCAGCGACTCCCGCGCCACCAAACAGGCCGACGCCACGCCCGCCAGCCCGGCGATGGTGCCGCAGGGCGGCCTGTTCTGGGATGGCCGCGCCGATTCGCTGCAACGGCAGGCCTATCTGCCCCTCCTCAATCCGGTGGAAATGGCCAACCCCAACATGGACAGGGTGGCCGCGAAGCTGCAGCACAGCCGCTATCGCCGGGCCTTCACCCAATTGTTCGGGCAAGGCATCGCCAACGATCCGCGACAACTCATCGACGAAGCCATGTTCGCCATCGGTCGCTTCGAGACCGAAGACCCGTCCTTTCATCCCTTCACCAGCAAGTACGATGCATGGCTGCAAGGGCGGGCCCGCCTGACGCCCGCCGAAATGCGCGGCCTGCGCCTGTTCGACGACCCCGCGAAAGGCAATTGCGCCGCCTGCCACCTCAGCCAGCCCACGCGCGACGGCCTGCCGCCGCTGTTCACCGACACCCAGTACGAGGCACTGGGCGTGCCACGCAACACCGCGCTGGCAGTCAACCGCGACCCGCATTTCCACGACCTCGGCATCTGCGGGCCGTTCCGCAAGGATCTCGCTGCGCAGACGCAATACTGCGGCATGTTCCTCACGCCTACTCTGCGCAATGTGGACCGGCGCGCCGTGTTCTTCCACAACGGCGTCTACCACTCGCTGGTGCAGGTGCTCGACTTCTACAACCTGCGCAGCGTCGCGCCGGGGAAGATCTACCCGCGCGATGCGCATGGCCAACCGCAGCTCTACGACGACCTGCCGGCCGCCTACCAGGCCAACGTCGACACCGCCGACGCGCCGTTCAACCACCACGAGGGCGACCCGGCCCCGCTTACCGCGCAAGACATCCGGGATGTCATCGCCTTCCTGCACACGCTGGACGACGGCGACGCAGCGCAGGCGCACGGCGCGCCGGACAGGTAAGCTGCAACGGCATTCCGCTCTTTCGCACCGCTTGCCGGTGCGGGCCGTCTTGTGTCCGCCGGTCCGGCCTTATGCATTTTCGCCTTAAGGACCGGCATGCTGGTTGGGGCCGACAAGTTAACGCGGCTTCACGACTTGCTGTAATATTATGTAGTACAAATAATGCCCGAGACCGCAAAGCGCGGCCGCGGCAGGGAGAACAGGCATGGTGAAACCCGTCGTGGTGCGCAACCTGCATGGCCAGGTGGTGCAGGAGCTGGGCCGGCTGATCGTCAGTGGCGAGATCGCGCCCGGCGTGAACCTGCCACGCGAGGAGCTGCTGGCCGAGCACATGAAGGTGAGCCGCACCGCTCTGCGCGAGGCAATGAAGGTCCTGTCCGCCAAGGGCTTGATCGAATCGCGCCAGAAAACCGGCACCCGCGTGCGCGACACCGTCCACTGGAGCCAGCTCGACGCTGACGTGCTGGCCTGGCGCTGCGCCTCCATGCCCACCGACGACTTCGTCGAAAAGCTGGCGGAAATGCGCGAAATCATCGAACCGGCGGCGGCCGCCGCCGCCGCACGCCGCCGCACCGCCGACCAGCTCGGCCGCATCGAGGCCGCCTACGAAGCCATGGCCGCCTCGACCGACCGCGAGGAATGGTCCGTGGCGGACCTGGCCTTCCACGAGGCCGTGCTGCATGCCACGCACAACGAACTGATGATCTCGCTGTTCTCGGTGATCGAGACGGCGCTGGGCAGCTACCTGGCCCTGTCGGCGCGCAAAGCCAGCGACTTCAAGTATTCGCTGCCGCACCACAAGAAGGTGCTGGACGCCATCCGCCGCCGGCAACCCGAAGTGGCGCGCGAAGCAATGCACAAGATGGTGGCCGACTCGCGCAGCAACATCCGCCGTCACGCGAAGAAGGCATGAGCGGACTGATCGCACTCGACTGGGGTACCAGCAGCCTGCGTGCGTTCCGTTTCGACGGAATGGGCCAGCTTGACGAAACGCGGATGCGCCCCTGGGGCATCCGCCACCTGCCGGAAGGCGGCTACGACACCGCGCTGGCCGACATCACCGCAGGCTGGCCCGTGTTGCCACGCCTGGCCTGCGGCATGGTCGGCAGCCGCAACGGCTGGCGCGAGATGCCTTATCTCGACCTGCCCGCGAGCGCATCGCAGCTCGCCAAGGCGATCGGTGCCGTGCGCGCAGCCGACGGCATGGACGTCCATCTGATTCCCGGCCTGCGCGACCCGCACGGGCCCGACGTGATGCGCGGCGAGGAAACGCAATTGATCGGTGCACTGGAGCTGCACCCCGAATTGGCCGCGACCTCCACCGTCATCCTGCCCGGCACGCACAGCAAATGGGCGGCGGTGCGCGACGGCGCGGTAACCGGCTTCCGCACCCAGATGACCGGCGAGTTGTTCGCCATGCTGCGGCAGCATTCCATCCTCGGCGCCACCGGAGCCGAGGCGGCGAACGATGCCGAAGCCTTCGAGCGCGGTGTCGGCATGGCACGTGACAGCGGCGCGGCCGGCGCGCTGAGCCGTCTGTTCTCCGCGCGCGCGCTGATGCTCGATGGCGCTTTGGCGCCCGCGTCCGTGCCCGACTATCTCTCCGGCCTGCTGATTGGCGAGGAATTCCGCGCCGCGCTGGCTGACGGCCTCGCTTGCCGCGACACGCCGCTGCAATTGATTGGCGAAGCCGCGCTGTGCGAGCGCTATCGCCGCGCCGCCGCGCAGTTCGACATCACGCTGCCGCCGCCCATCGCCGATGCCGCCGCGCGTGGCCTGTGGCAATTGGCGATGCAGGCCGGCCTTGTTCCCGTCCATCACGAGGAATCCCGCGCATGCTGACGCCCTGGCTCAAACCTTTGCCGCTGGTGGCGATACTGCGCGGCCTCGCGCCCGGCGAAGCCGTAGCCACCGGCCGCGCCATCGTCGACGCCGGCTTCCGCGTGCTCGAAGTGCCACTGAACTCGCCGCAACCGTTCGACAGCATCGCCTTGCTCGCCGATGCGCTGGGCAGCGATGTACTGGTGGGCGCGGGCACCGTGATGACCCCGGCACAGGTCGAAGCCGTGGCGAACGCGGGCGGCCGCCTGATCGTGATGCCTCATGCCGACACCACGGTGATCCGCACCGCCAAGGCCGCCGGCCTGCTCTGCGTGCCCGGCGTGGCGACGCCTACCGAAGCTTTCGCCGCACTCGCCGCCGGTGCCGACGGATTGAAGCTGTTCCCCGCCGAGCAATCCTCGCCGGCCGTGCTCAAGGCCTGGCGCGCGGTACTGCCGCGCGAGGTGCCGGTACTGCCGGTGGGCGGCATCGCACCCGACAACATGGCGCCGTGGGTGGCCGCGGGTGCTGCCGGTTTCGGCATCGGCTCGGCGCTGTACGCCCCCGGTCGCACCCTCGACGACACTGCACAACGCGCCAGCGCCTTCGCGCAGGCCTGGCATTCCCTGGAAACACACGCATGAAGATCACCAAGCTCACCGTCTACAAGGTGCCGCCGCGCTGGCTGTTCCTGCGCATCGACACCGACGCCGGCATCAGCGGCTGGGGCGAGCCGGTGGTGGAAGGCCGCGCACACACCGTGGCCGCCGCCGTGGAGGAGTTGTCCGATTACCTGGTCGGCAAGGATCCGCGCCACATCGAGGACCACTGGAGCGTGCTCTACCGCGGCGGCTTCTACCGCGGCGGCCCGGTGCTGATGAGCGCCATTGCCGGCATCGACCAGGCGCTGTGGGACATCAAGGGCAAGGACCTCGGCAAGCCCGTGCACGAACTGCTCGGCGGCCCGGTGCGCGACCGCATCCGCGTGTACTCGTGGATCGGCGGCGACCGGCCGGCCGATACAGCCAAGGCGGCGCAGGACGCCGTGGCACGCGGCTTCACCGCGGTGAAGATGAACGCCACCGAGGAACTGCAGTACATCGATACCTACGACAAGGTCGAGCGCGTGCTGGAAAACGTGCAGGCCATCCGCGACGCGGTGGGTGGCAACATCGGCATCGGCGTGGATTTCCACGGCCGCGTGCACAAGCCGATGGCCAAGGTGCTGATGCGCGAGCTCGCACCGTTCAAGCTGATGTTCATCGAGGAGCCGGTGCTCTCCGAATACCTGGAGTGCATCCCCGAGCTGGCCGCGATCTCGCCCGCGCCCATCGCGCTGGGCGAACGCCTGTACTCGCGCTACGACTTCAAGCGCGTGCTGCAGATCGGCGGCGTGGACATCATCCAGCCCGATCCCTCGCATGCGGGCGGCATCACCGAAACGCGCAAGATCGCCGCGATGGCCGAGGCCTACGACGTGGGGCTGGCGCTGCACTGCCCGCTGGGGCCGATCGCGCTGGCCGCCAACCTGCAGCTGGACGCGGTGTGCCACAACGCTTTCATCCAGGAGCAGAGCCTGGGCATCCACTACAACGCCAGCAACGACCTGCTCGACTACGTCACCGACCGCAACGTTTTTGCCTATGCCGATGGCTTCGTGAGCATGCCGAAAGGCCCGGGTCTGGGCATCGAGGTGAATGAGGCCTATGTGGCCGAGCGCGCCAAGGTGGGCCACCAGTGGCACAACCCGGTCTGGCGCCACGCCGACGGCAGCGTGGCGGAGTGGTGAGCGCGATGGCCGACCGCTACGCCAGCTATCCCAGTCTGCGCGACCGCAGCGTGCTGATCACGGGCGGCGCCAGCGGCATCGGCGCGTCCTTCGTCGAACACTTCGCACGGCAGGGCGCGAAGGTGGCCTTCCTCGACGTGGACGAAACCGGCGCGAAGTCCCTGCTCGAAACCTTGCAGGACGTGGCGCACCCGCCGCTGTTCCTGCGCTGCGACCTCACCGATCTCGAGGCCCTGCACGCCGCCATCGCCACCGCGCGTGCGCACATCGGCGCGATCGCCGTGCTGGTCAACAACGCCGCCAACGACGTGCGCCATGCGCTGGCCAAGGTTGACGCCGCCGTGTTCGAACGCAACGTGGCGGTGAACCTGCGCCACCAGGTGTTCGCCACGCAGGCGGTGATCCCCGACATGCAGCAGCTCGGTGGCGGCTCCATCATCTGCCTCGGCTCCACCGGCTGGATGAAGAAGAACGCCGGCTACCCGCTGTACGCGATGGCCAAGGCCGCCGTGCACGGCTTCGTCAACGGCATGGCGCGCGAGCTGGGCCAACAGAACATCCGCATCAACGCGCTGGTGCCCGGCTGGGCGATCACCGAGAAGCAGCGCGCGCTGTGGCTGGACGCCGAGGGCGAAGCGGAGATCGCGCGCGTGCAGTGCATGCCCGGCTACCTGATGGCGGAGGACCTGGCGCGCATGGCGCTGTTCCTCGCCGCCGACGACAGCCGCATGTGCACCGGCCAGGACTTCATCGTAGACGGCGGCTGGGTATGAGCGCGCCGATGCAGGCGGCCATGCAAGCAGTACTCGAAGCGCGCAACACACTGGGCGAAGGCATCACGTGGTGCGATCGTGCGCAGGCGCTGTACTGGACCGACATCCACGCATCGACACTCTGGCGCTACGCGCCATCCAGCGGCGAGACGAAGCAGTGGCACCTGCCCGAGCGCCTCGCCTCGTTCGCGCTGTGCGAGGCGGACGGCTGGTTGCTGCTGGCGCTGGCCTCGCGGCTGGCGTTCTTCCGCCTCGAAGACGGTGCGCTGCACACGCTGCACGAAGTGGAACCGCAGCTGCCCACGCGCTGCAACGACGGCGCCTGCGACCGGCAGGGCCGCTTCGTGTTCGGCACATTGCACGAACCCGCCGACAGCGGCGCGAAGCAGCCCATCGCCGGTTTCTGGCGCCTGCACGCCGACCTCACGCTGGAAAAGCTGCCGCTGGAAGGCGTGGCGATCAGCAATAGCCTCGCCTTCAGTCCCGACGGCCGCACGCTGTACTACTGCGACTCATTGGCGCGCACGATCCGTTGCTGCGACTACGGCGACACGCTGGGCGACACGCGTCTGTTCGCCAATCTGCGCGACACCGCGGGCGAGCCGGATGGCTCCTGTGTCGACGCCGATGGCGGCCTGTGGAACGCGCAATGGGGCCTGGGCCGCGTGGTGCGCTACCGCACCGACGGCAGCGTGGACCGCATCCTGCCGCTGGACGCGCGTCAGCCCACGCGGCCCGCTTTCGGCGGCGCCGCACTGGACACGCTCTACGTCACCAGCGCCCGCGACGGCCTCGACGATACCTCGCTAGCCAGCGAGCCACTGGCCGGCGCGCTGTTCGCCGCGCAGGTCGGCCTGCACGGCCTGCCTGAGCCTCGCTTTGCAGGCAGGCCGCCAGTGGGCGACACTCCATGACTACGGCAATGTCTGGGAATGCCTCAGCTCGTCATTCCGGCGAAAGCCGGGATCCAGTGACTTCGCACTTCATGCCGAAAGGTGCTGGATTCCGGCTTTCGCCGGAATGACGGCAAGAAACAAGCCGCACGCACGCCATCCCACGGGGAGAGATTGATGAGCATCACCAGCGCAGCACCCGCCGCCAGGCACAGCAAGGCCACCGCTATCTTCGTCTGCATCCTCGCCGCACTGGCTGGCCTGATGTTCGGCCTGGACATCGGCGTGATTTCCGGCGCGCAGCAGTTCCTGCAGAAGGACTTCGGCATCGGCGACGACACCCTCGGCTGGATCGTCAGCGTGATGATGCTCGGCGCCGCGCTGGGCGCGCTGGTGGCAGGCTGGCTGTCCAGCCAGTTGGGCCGCAAGCGCACGATGATCCTCGGCGCCGTACTGTTCGTCGGTGGCTCCGTGCTGTGCGGCCTGGCGCCGACGCCGGAAGTGCTGATCGCGGGTCGCCTCGTGCTGGGTGTCGCCATCGGCCTGGCCAGTTTCACCGCGCCGCTCTATCTCGCCGAAGTCGCGCCGGAATCGATCCGCGGCGCGATGATCTCGATGTATCAGCTGATGATCACGATCGGCATCCTGGTCGCCTTCCTTTCCGATACCGCCCTCAGCTACTCGGGCAATTGGCGCTGGATGCTGGGCATCATCGCCGTCCCCGGCGCATTGTTCCTGCTGGGCGTTGCATTCCTGCCGGAAAGCCCGCGCTGGCTGTTGATGAAGGGCCGCCAAGCGGAGGCGGAACAGGTGCTGCAAAGGCTGCTCGGCGACCGCGACGCCATCGCCAAGGAAGTCAGCGAAATCCGCGAACAGCTCAAGACGCCGCAGCGCGGCCTGCAGATGTTCCTGCAGAACACCAACTTCCGCCGCTCGGTGGGATTGGGCGTGCTGCTGCAGGTGATGCAGCAGCTCACCGGCATGAACGTGGTGATGTACTACGCCCCGCGCATCTTCCAGGGCATGGGCTACGACACCGAATCGCAGATGTGGTTTACCGCCATCGTCGGCCTGGTGAACGTGCTGGCCACCTTCATCGCCATCGGCCTGGTGGACAAGCTGGGCCGCAAGCCCATCCTCTACGTCGGCTTCGTGGTGATGGCGATCGGCCTCGGCGTGGTCGGCGCCATGATGAAGCTGGGCATCCATACGCACGGCCAGCAGTATTTCACCGTGGGCATGCTGCTGGTGTTCATCGTGGGCTTCGCGATGTCGGCCGGCCCGCTGATCTGGACGCTGTGCTCGGAAATCCAGCCGCTCAAGGGCCGCGACTTCGGCATCGGCTGTTCCACCTTCACCAACTGGGCAGCCAACTGGCTGGTCGGCCTCTCGTTCCTGCCGCTGCTCAACGGCATTGGCCAGGCCGAGACGTTCTGGCTCTACGGCGCCTTCAACGTGGTGTTCATCGCGCTCACGGTTTGGCTGGTGCCGGAAACCAAGGGCGTCACGCTGGAACAGATCGAGCGCAACCTGATGGCCGGCAAGGCGCTGCGGCAGATCGGGCGCTGAGGCGAAACCCATGGCATCCAGCCCCGCGGCCCTTATGAGCGCCGCGGTTGGTGGAATCGACCTGTCCGCACCTCTGAATGCGCGGCGGCGCGGCGCCTAGCGAGCTGCGCCACCGTCGACCGAGAAGCGGTAAACGATGCGGTTCCGATAGATCTGCCCAGGCGCCAGCCGGGCCGGACCGAAGTCGGGATGATTGGGCGTGTCGGGGAACCGCTGCGGCTCCAGCACGAAGGCATCGCCCTGGCGGTAGATGCGGCCCGACTTGCCCAGGCTGGTGCCGTCGAGGAAGTTGCCCGAATAGAACTGCAGGCCCGGCTGTGCGGAGTAGAGCTCCAGCACGCGGCCGCTGCGCGGATCCTCCACCTTCGCCACCCGCCGCGGCGCGGACGCCTCCGTGCGGCTGATCACCCAGTTCATGTCGTAGCCGTGGCCGAGCAGAAGCTGCGGCTCCTTGCCGTCACGGATGTCGCGGCCGATCGGCTTGCCCTGGCGAAAGTCGTAGTCGGTACCGGCCACGGCGCGGAACTCGCCGGTGGGGATCAGCGTGTCGTCCACCGGCGTGATGCTGTCGCCCGGAATGGTGACGATGTCGTCGTACACGCTGCCCGAGCCTTCGCCGCCCAGGTTCCAGTAGGTATGGTTGCTGAGGTTGACGATGGTGGGCTTGTCGGTGGTGGCGCTGTAGTCGATGTCCAGCTCGTGGCCGGCCTTGAGCGTGTAGGTGGCGGTAGCGGTGAGCGTGCCGGGGTAGCCCTGGTCGCCGTCGGGGCTGACGTACTGCAAGGTCACGCTGGGTTCGGGCGACTTCACCACCTTCACCACCTGCCACACCACTTTGTCGAAACCCTTCGTGCCGCCATGCAGCGAGTTCGGCCCGTCGTTGATGGTGAGCTGGTAGCTCTTGCCGTCCAGCGTGAAGCGGCCCTTGGCAATACGGTTGGCGAAGCGCCCCACCGTGGCGCCGAAGTACTGCGGCTTGGCCAGGTAGTCGTGCAGGTCGGGATAGGCCAGCACCACGTCGGCGAGCTTGCCATGGCGATCCGGCAGCATGAGCGACTGCAGGCTCGCACCCAGGCTGATCACGCGGGCAGTGAAGCCATGGCCGTCGTCCAGCGTCAGCACCTCCACCTTGCGCCCGTCGGGCAGCGTGCCAAAGGTGGCCCGGCTGACATCGGCCGCGGTGCACAGCCATGGTGCAGCCAGTCCCGGCAGGAAGAAAGCGCAAACGGCCAGGTGCCTGTTCATCATGCAGTCCCCGCTTCATGGAATGGCATCGGGCAAGCCCGATCACCCATAAATAATAAGACGTCTGGCGAGCCCCCCCTGTACACCACCTCGGTATTTCAGGCGGAAGCACTTCGGCTCGCCATTGCCGCCGTGTCACTGCTCCGCATCGGCGGGTAATCATGTTCACTCCGACAGACGCCGCGACGGCTGTCGTCACGCAATGGCGATGGCAGCGCGCCGCGTCTGCCACACGTAGACCGGCAACCCCAGCGCCAGCAAAATGAGATTCCAGTACGCCGCATCCGCGCCCGCACCAATCACGGCCCAGATCGAAAAGCCGAACGCGGCACAGGCAAGCAGCGGATCGCGCAACGGCACCGGGCGCCCTTCCCGATATGCCAACACCACGTCCGCCATGGCGCAGAACAGATAGGCAACCACGTTGCTCAAGGTGGTCAGCAGCACCACGAAGGTGAACATGCCGACCATGCCGCGGCTGTAGTTCGCCAGCACCAGCAGGCTGTTGACCACGGCTGCGACCAGCAAGGCCGGTACGGGTGCGCCACGCCTGGATTCGCGCGCGAAGAACCTCGGAAACAGGCCGTCCTGCGCCACCGCCTGCGGGAACTGCCCGGCGATCAGCGTCCAACCGTTGAGTGCGCCGAAACAGGATACGGCGGCGGCTCCCGCGATGAGATAGCTCGCCCATCCGCCCCACAGGATCTGCCCCGCATCCGCGAACGGCGCCTGCGATTTCGCCAGCACCGGCGCGGGCAGCATGCCCATCACCGCCGCGGTGCAGGCCACATAGACCAGCGCCGCGATCAGAGTTCCCAGCAGGGTCGCGCGCGGAATGGTTTTCTCCGGATCACGCACATGCCCCGCCGGGATGGTTGCGCACTCCACGCCCACGAATGCGAACAGCGTCGCCGTCATGCTGATGTTGATGGCGCTCCACGGCGATCCCGCATCCGTTCCTGGCTTCAGCAGGTGCGGATTGAAATGCGCCAGCCCGAACAGCACCAGGGCCAGCAAGGGCGCAATCTTCAGCACCGTGGTCACCACCTGCACCACGCCCGCGCTGCGCACGCCGGCCATGTTCACGAAGGTGGCCGCCCAGATCGCCGCCAGCGCGGTCAAGGCACCGAACAGCGGACTGGCGCCCACTGCCGGCACGAAGGCCGAGAGATAGCTGGCGAAGGCCACCGCAATCGCCGCGTTGCCGCCGATCGACGAGAACCAGTAAATCCAGGCCACGAGGAAGCCGATGCAGTCACCGAAGGCCTCGCGACTGTACGCATAGGGACCGCCGGCGCGCGGCGCGCGCCTGGCGAGGCGATAGAACACGCCTGCCAGCAACAGTGCGCCCACGGCACTCACCAGCCAGCCCACCAGGCTGTAGCCGCCGTAGGGCGCCAGCGTCGCGGGCAGCATGAATACACCCGACCCGATCATGTTGCCCAGCACCAGCGCTGTGGCTGTAGCCAATCCGATCTGCCGCTTGCTTGCACTCATGTTCGCTGGTCACCCGATGGAGAGTCTGACTTTGCCCGTCATCCCGATGCAGGCCAGAAGCGCTTCACGACAGCGCAGTTGCTCGTCCAGTAACGACCATGCCTGTTCAAGCCACGTGGTTCCTGGATGACTCGCTGCGCTCGCCCTTTCGGGACCGCCTGCGGGCGTTCTGCGCGCTTCGTGCTTGTCTGCGTCGGAATGACGAGGGTTGAGCTGATCGGTACGACCAGTCGATGGGTTTATTGCTTGATGTTGCCTCCATGCCCAAGCAGGAGCAGGAAGCTCGCCGCCGACCAGCTGAAGTTCTGCGACTGGTAGCCGTCCCCCGTCAGCGGATCGTAGTTCTCGCGGAACGTTGCCTGCCCCGCCGCCAGCCCCTTCGCGTCGAGCACCAGCCGGCGCGCCATCGCATCGGCCTCGGTGCGGTAGCCGTAACGCCGCAGCGCCTCGACGCCGAACAGCGACTGGTCCATCCACACCGGCCCGCGCCAGTAGCCCTTGATCGGCGAGAAGCGCGGATCGTCAGCAGCCAGCGTGGGAAACGGCATGGTCGTGGCGAACTTGCGCGGATCCATCATCGTCTTCTCGACCGCTGCAGCCTGCGCCGCCGTTGCCACGCCGGCCCACAACGGCGTCCAGCCTTCCGAGCCGTACACACGCACGAGAGCTGGCTCGCCGAGTTTCGCATCGAAGAACCAGCCCAGCTTCGCGTCGTACATGCGCGACTGGATCGCGCGCTTCATCGCGCCGCCCTGCGCCTGCCACTGCTGCTGCTCCTGCGTCTTGCCCAGCACGCCGGCAATCTGCGCCAGCTCCGTCGCCTCGCGGTAGAGATAGGCATTGAGATCGACCGACTCCTGATCCAGCGACCACGCGTGCTCGCCGTTCTTGAGCATCTTCGCGCCGTCGAAACGCACGGCGTTGTCCATGCCGCTTTCCCACGCCGCGGCGATGCGCGTACCGTCGGTGGAACCGAATTCGGCGAGGCCGTTGCGATCGTGGTCGCGATCCGCGAACCACCAGCGGTGGTAGCGCACCAGCTTGTCGTACATCTCGGCGAGGAAGGTGCGGTCGCCGGTGGCCCGATACACCTCCATCACCGCCCAGGTCGCCAGCGGCGGCTTGCTGTCGCGCCAGTTGTCGTCGGCGCGATGGATGAAGACGCAGTCGGGCACCATGCCGTCGGCGCCCTGGTAGTCGAACATGGCGCGGATCTGCTCGCGCGCGAGATCCGGCGCGAACCACGCCAGCGCCGCCGCGTGTTTCCACGAATCCCAGGCCCAGAAGCCGTTGAAGTCGGGGTTGGAATAGGAGGGGATCACGCCATCGTGATGCACGTCGCCGCGTGCCGCACGCCAGTTGCCGATCAGGGTGACGACGGCCTTCGCGGCCACGCGTTGCGCCACGTCGTCGGGCAGGCCGGAAAGATGGCTGGCCGCTACGGATTTCAGGTAACCGGCCCAGCGCGTGCGGTTGGCGTCCCAGGTGTGGGCATAGTCGATGGCAGGCGGCTCCGCACGGGCGTCGTAACGCAGCGTCTGCACCACGTAGAGCGTGACGGATTGACCGGCCGCAAGATGCAACGGCTTGTCCAGCGCGATGCGATAGCTGTTGCCCGACACGACGGCATGGTCCGCGACCAGGCCATCGGCATGCAATTGCGTGACGAGCGTGGAAGGCGAGTCGGCAAACCCTTGCACCACCGCGTCGCCATCGCTGGCGAGATGGCTGCCCGGCAACGGCAGCGCGCGCCCTTCGATCGCCAGCTCGATATCGCGAGTCTTTCCCGCGCTCAACTCGAGGCGCACCAGGGCGTGCCACGAATCCGCGAAGAACAGCGCCTGCCGCACGCTGAGGTCGCTTGCCGAGAACGTGCGCTCCAGTGCGCCCGGCACGGCATGGCTGGCCACTTCCTTGAGCGCGATGTCGCTCTTCCCGCCCGTATCGCGCAACGCCAGCGCGGCGAAGCGCGTGCCCGTCCACTGTCCCGTGCCGAGGCTGTGCACGAAGGGGCCGGAGAAGCCCGCGCCCCTGTCACCGGCGCGCGGCAGGCTGTAGCCCTGCCACGCACCCATGTCGAAGAAGATGTTGAAACTGCGATCTGCCGCCGTGCGCGGCGTACCGTGGAAATCCAGCAGATCCTGATAGTGCGCGACAGGCTGTTGCATCTGCGCAGCGTTCGCGCCAGCGGCCACGAAGGCGGCGACGACGAAGATCAGGGGCCTGGCGAGTGGATGCATGGAATCGTGTCTCCGTATGAACCTGCGCGCGTGGCCAGTCTGCCTCACGGCCTTCCGGAAAAGGCCGCCGGCCCGCATCGCACCCGCCGCGAATGCGACCGGTGCCATGCAGGCCGACGAGCTTCAGCGGGCGGACATCAGAACTTGTACTTGACCTGGAAGTTCACCTCGCGACCCTCGATGGAGCGAGCCAGGATCACGCCGCCGCTGCTGGCGAAGCCGAACAAGCGCGCGTTGCCCTCCGTGATGCCGATCTGGTTGGTCATGTTGGTGCCGCGCAGGCTCAGCACCCACTGCTCGCCGATGTTGGCGTTGGCGCCGAAGCTCAAGTCGTAGTAGCTGCCCATCGGCTGCTGCTGCAGCTGGTCGCTGAAACGATCGCCGATGTGTTCGTAGGTGGCCCAGAACTTCAGGCTGCCCCAACTGGTCGGCACTTCGTAGGCCGGCGTCACGCGGTACTGGATTTCCGGCTGGCGATCCACCTGCATGCCGTTGATGCTGCTGCACTGGTAGCTGCCGTCCTGCGCCTGGTACGTCACGCAGCCCGAGTAGCGGTTGTAGTGGCCATGCATGTAGTTGCCGCTGAGCGCGAGGGAGAAGTTCTCGAACGGCTTGAGCATCACCTGCGCGTTGACGCCATTGGTCATCGAACCGTAGACCAGGCTGACCAGCCCCGTGCTCAACTGGATCGAATACGGCACGCCGATGAACTGGCGGTGGTACACGCCGACGTCCGCGTAGATCCACGATGCCTGGTACTTGAAGCCCATCTCGTAGTTGTGGATGTGCTCGGTGGGCGGGTTGCCGAGGTTCACGATGTCGTCGAAGCTGGGCAGGAACGCGCCGTTGTTGACGCGGCCGTACAGGCTCATGTTGCTGGCCAGCTCGTAGTTGGCGCCCAGCGTCCAGGAAGCCGCGCCGCGGTTCTGGCCGTAGTGGGTCCAGCTGTCGATCAGGTACTCGGCCTGATTGTTGTAGACGGTGAGGGGGTTGGCGTCGAGGTCGCCCGACGCGGTGTTCTGGAAGTTGCCGCCGATGTTGTCGTGCTGCCAGCGCATGCCGCCGTCGAAGCGCCACTGGCCCACGGTCCAGTTGTCGGCGAGGTAGAACGCCGTGGTGGTGGCGTGCCAGTGCTCGTTGAACGCCATCCACGAGGCCGGGCCGGGCGCCCAGAACAGGCCCTGCTGGTCGGTGAGCTGGTAGACGGTGCCACCGACGTTGTAGTTCACCGCGATCGGGGTCGGGTTGGTCTTCGCCTGCAGCAGCATGTTGAGGCCGTCGTCCTCGGAGTGGTCCATGCCGTACACCGCGGTGTAGTTGCCGAAGGTCAGCGTGTTGCCTTCGAAGATTTCCTTGCTCAGCTGGAACTCGTTGCTGATCGAGTGGATGCGCTTGTGGATGTACTCCGGGTTCTGCACCGTGACGTTCTGGTTCAGGTCCGCCGCCTGGCCGTTGTTGGTGTAGACCGCGGTGGCGGTGCCACCGGCGGGCAGGCCGAAACCGGCGACGGAACCGGCGATGAAGTCGCCCAGCGAGCTCGGGTTGGCGCCGGTGCTGAAGAACGCCGTGGTGTCCATGTTGCCGCCGACCAGCAGCGCCTTGTCGGAGAGCGACCAGCCGTTGTCGAAATCCAGGTCGAGGTTGGCGCCGACCACGTGCATGTCGCCGCCCTGGCCGTTGGCCATGTCGATGTTCTGGCCGGTGGGCGTGCAGCCGTTGGTGAAGCACGGCGTGGTCTGCAGGAACTGGTAACGGTCAGCGTTGCTGCCGAAGGTGCCGGTGAGCGGATTGAACCCGGGATACGGCGTGAACTTGCCCGCAGACGGGTTGTAGATCGGCGTGTCGGTGACCCACTGGTTCTTGTCCTTGAGGTCGCGCGCGTAGAACATCAGCGAGCCGTGCTCGAGATCGTGGCTGAGCGTGGCGCTGAGCTGGCCGCCCTTGTCCGAGGGGAACTGCGGATCGCGCACGCCGTCCGACTTGCGCCAGAAACCGCCCACGCTGGCGTACCACCCGCTGTTCGCGCCCAGCGGGAAACCGTAGAAGCCGTCCAGCCGCTCGCTGCCTTCCGATCCGTAGGTGATGCCGATGTCGCCGCCGGGCTTGGAAGAGCCTTCCCGCATGATGAAGTTGGCGATCAGGCCGGGCTGGCCGTTGCCGTACAGCACCGAGGTGCCGCCCTGCACCGCTTCCACGCGGTCGATGGTGTCGTCGAGGCGGAACATCGCGTCGGTGAAGTAATCCCACTTCGGGAACAGCGGCGAGCCGTTCATCTGCAGCGTCACGAAGGGCGCGCCGCTGTCCGACGGGAAGCCGGCCACCTCGATGTTCGCGCCGGTTTCGCCGCCTGACGATTCGGGGTAAACGCCCGGCGAGAGCTTCAGCAGATCGGCCGTGCTGACCGGGTTGAGTTCCCTGATCTGCTCGCTGGTCGCCGTGGTGATCGAGTAGCTGGCGTCGATCTTGCGGATGCCGCCGACCGTGGGCGTGCCGGTGACCACCACCTGGTCCAGCGTCTGTGCGGACTTCGAGTCCGCCGACTGCTGCTTCGTCTTGCCGGTCTTCGCCGGCGCGGCCTGCTGCGTCGATGGCTGCGTGGCGGTGTCCTGCGCAAACGCCGCGCCCGACAACAGCATGAGGCTGATGGCCGCCGCCAGTGCGTGTCGTCGATTGATCCGCTGCTGATTCTTCATGTTGGTCCCCTCCCGGAGTAGTTGTTGGCCTTGGCTGCTGCGCAGGCGTTTCGCACGGACCAGCTCACCGGGCTTGTCGCCTCTTTAGGAGCGGCCGGCTTGGACGCGAAGTCCACGCCTGTGGATGCATCGTATTACAAAATGTTTATTCATACTACAATATGAAAATAGTCATGGCGCCTGCGCGCAAAGCCTCCATTCGCAGCCGAACGGCAGACCAGATGGTCATGTTTCGCGTCGTTTGAATCGAACAAGCGGCCGCCAACGGACGCACCCAGCAAACAAAGACGGGGCCTTGCGGCCCCGTTGCCCTTTCTCACCGACAGTCGGCCTGCTCAACCTTCGTGCAGCACCGCATCGAGCTTTTCGAGGAACTCCGCGGCGTCGCGTTGGCCGAACACCACCGGCGGCTTGATCTTCAGCACGTTGTCGGCAGGGCCTTCGGTGGAAAGCAGCACGTGCCGCGCCTTCATCGCCTCGACCACCTGCCTGGCCTTGGCGCGGTCGGGCGTGCGCGCCGCGGTATCGCTCACCAGTTCGGCGCCGATGAACAGGCCGCAGCCGCGCACGTCGCCGATGCAGGCATGGCGGCGCTGCAGGTCGCGCAGGCCGTCCATCAGCAGGTTGCCGACCGCCTGCGCGTTGTCCTGCAGGCGCTCTTCCTGGATCACGTCGAGCACGGCCAGCGCGATGGCGCAGGACACCGGATTGCCACCGAAGGTGTTGAAGTACTCCATGCCGGTGACGAAGCTGGCGGCGATCTCCGGCGTGGTGACCACGGCGCCGATGGGGTGGCCATTGCCGATGGGCTTGCCCACGGTGAGGATGTCCGGCACCACGCCCTGCCGCTCGAAGGCCCAGAAGTGGTCGCCAGCGCGGCCGAAACCCACCTGCACTTCGTCCGCGAGGCAGAGACCACCGGCGGCGCGCACGATGGCGTAGGCTTCGCTCAGGTAGCCGTCGGGAAGCACGATCTGACCGCCGCAGCCGAGCAGCGATTCGCAATAGAACACCGCTGGATCGAAGCCACGTTCGCGCAACCCCGCGATCTCGGCAGGCAGCAAATCGGCGTAGCGCCTGCCTGCAGCGGCCGGATCGCGGAACGCGCCCTGGTAGACGTCCGGCATGCCGACCACGCCGACGTGCGCCACCTGCCCCTCGCCGCCCTTGCCGTTGAACTTGTACGGGCTCAACTCGACCATCGACGGCGAATGACCGTGGTAGGCGTGGTCGAGCACCAGCACACCGCGCTTTCTGGTGTGGGCGCGCGCGAGGCGCAGCGCAAGGTCGTTCGCCTCGGTGCCCGAATTGGTGAGGAATACCACCGACAGCGGCGCCGGCAGCGTCGCCACAAGGCGCATCGCATACTCGACGATGTTGTCGTGCAGGTAGCGCGTGTTGGTGTTGAGTCGCGCCATCTGCGCCTGTCCGGCCGCCACCACGCGCGGATGGCAATGCCCGACGTGACAGACGTTGTTGACCATGTCGAGGTAGGCCTCGCCATGCTGGTCGTACAGCCATACGCCTTCGCCACGCACAATCTTCAGCGGCTCGCGGTAGGACACGCTGAGCGTGGGGTTGAGATAACGCTTGCGCAGGTCCAGCAGCTCGGCATTGCCGCGCGCGGGTACACCGCCAAGGACGGTTTCGGCGACGGTGCGATCACTCATGGCAGGTTTCCAGGAAAGGGGCGACGATGGCATTCGGGTCGATGCCGGCAAGCGTATGCAGCAACGCGCGCACGCCCTGTTGCGACACCAGCACGAAGGGATTGTCCGGCTGCTGGCGGTGTGCACGCGTGGCCATCAGCACACTGTGGCAGAGGCGCGCGACGATGAAGTCGTACAGTTGTTCCAGCTCGACCCGCGTCAGCGGGCACAGGTCGAGGCAGCCGCGCACGATCGCCTGCGCGCAGGCCACGGGATCGGCCTCGTGCTGCATGGCATAGGTGCAGGCGATGGCGAGTTCGCACAGTCGGAAGCTGGTGCACATGTCGCCGAAGTCGATGATCGCGTCGACCTTGCCGCCACCCTGCCCGTCCAGCACCACGATCACGTTGAGGTCGTTGGCGTCGTTGTGCAGCACGGTGATCGGCAATTGTGCGCGCCACACCGGCAGCTTCGCGCAGAATGATTCCGCCTGCGCCGCCACGATGGCGCGCAGCGCTGCGTCCTCGATATGGGCGATCTCGCCGCGTACCGCAGGCAGACTCATCAGGTTCCAGTCCTGCGCGCGGCCCGCAGCAGGGTGCCGGAAATCCGCGAGACCGCGGATCAGCAGGCCCACGGCCCGGCCCAGGCTTTCGTGCAATGCCGGGCGGCGATTGGGCGACACCGCGGTGATAGCCTCGGCATAGGTCATGCCAGGCACGAAGCTCAGCATGCGCACATGCTGCACGCCATCTTCCATAAACAACGCCAGCAAGTGCTCGCCATCGATGCTGGACATCACGCGCGGCCATTGCAGCGAGGGTTCGCGCGCAGCCAGGGTCAACATGGCCTGGTTTTCCAGATCCAGGTCGGCGTAGGCCCACGACGGGTGCGCCACCTTCAATACGTAGTCGCCGTGCTCGCCGCTGATGCGGAAATTCTGGTCGGCATACGATGGCAGCGCACGCACCTCGCCACACACGCGCCAATACCTGTCGGCCAACGCCAGCGCAGCTTCGGGGGACAAGGTGGACACGGGCGAGCACCCTCGTGACGGAAAGGCATATAGTATTACAAATATACACAACCTCGACCCGAGGCAAATCCATGCTCAAACCCCTGCTCGCCACGCTGCTCGCCGCCGCCGTCGCCACCGCGGCTGTTGCCGCTCCCGCTGATGCCGGCAACCCGCAACACGCGCATCTGCAGGGCGCGGCGCTGCTGCACCAGCGGGAGCAGATGAGTTTCGGCGTCTACTACTACCCGAAGCAGTGGCCAGAAGCACAATGGCAGCGCGACTTCGACGGCATGGCCAAGCTGGGCTTCGATTTCACGCACATGGCCGAGTTCAGCTGGACCTACCTGGAGCCGAAGGAAGGCCAGTACGACTTCACCTGGCTGGACCACGCCATCGCGCTGGCGCACGCGGCGGGCCTGCGCGTGATCCTGGGCACGCCTTCGGCGGCGGTACCGAGCTGGATGGGCCAGCGCTACCCGCAGGTGTATCGCGTCGACGAGCACGGCCAGCGCCACGAGCACGGCATCCGCGCCGAAGTGTCGCTGACCGATCCCACCTACAAAGCCTTCGTGGCGAAGATCGTCACGGCGATGGCGCAGCGCTACGGCCACGATCCGCGCGTGTGGGGCTGGCAGATCGACAACGAGCCCAGTACCTTCCCCGACTTCAGCGACAGCGCACGCAAGGCCTTCCAGGACTGGCTGCGCAAGAAGTACGGCACCGTCGATGCGATGAACGCGGTATGGGCCGGCTCGTTCTGGAGCACGCGCTACGGCAGCTTCGACGAAGTGCTGCTGCCCAACACCACGCTGGCCGCCGAGGACAAACTGAGCCCGCACGCCGTGCTCGACCTTGCACGCTTCCGCGCCGATACGCAGGCGCAATTCCTCGACGACCAGGCCGACATCATCCACAAGTACGCCGGCCATCGGCAGTGGGTGACCACCGACTACACCAACGTCAGCACCGACACCGACCCGCGCCGCACGCGCGACCTCGACTTCCCCACCTTCACGCTCTACCCGGTTGCCGGCACCAACGTGCTGGGCGGCGACAGCTACGCCGTCGGCAAGCCCGCGAACCTGATGGAGGCCGCCGCCTATTTCCGTCCCGTCAACGGCACCTTCGGCGTGATGGAGCTGCAGCCCGGCCAGGTGAACTGGGCTTCGATCAACCCGCAACCCATGCCTGGCGCAATCAGTATGTGGATGTGGCATGCCTTCGCCTCCGGCGCCTCCCTGCTCGCCACCTATCGCTACCGCCACCCGTTGCGCGGCAGCGAGATGTACCACGAGGGCATCGTGGGCACCGACGGCGTGACGCTCTCGCGCACCGGGCGCGAATTCACCGACACCCTGCGCGACATCAAGGCGTTCGAGGGCAAGCTCGATCCGTCAGCGAAGCTGCCGGAGCGCCTCGCCGCGCGCTACACCGGCTACCTGTGGAACCAGGACGTGTTCTGGGACCTGGAAATCCAGCCGCAGACCACGCTGTGGAACACCTGGGCCTACCGCAACGGCTACACGCTGGCGGTACAGACCACCGGCGCGCCGATGGACTTCATCGCCGAGGACAGCGACTTCAGCCGCTACCCCTTCCTCATCGCGCCGGCCTACCAGATGGTGAGCCCCGCGCTGGCGGCAAAGTGGAAACGCTACGTGGAACAGGGCGGCCACCTCATCCTCACCAGCCGCACCGGACAGAAGAACGAGCTGGGCCAGTTTCCCGAAGGGCCGTGGTACGCACCCATCCTCGACCTGATCGGCGACGACGTGGACGGCTTCGACATGCTGCCGCCCAGCGTCGACGCCGAGGTGAAAGCCAGCGGCAAGACACACGCCTGGCACCGCTGGGCCGACATTCTCACGCCACGCCCCGGCACCGAAGTGCTCGCCACCTATGCCGACCACTACTACGCCGGCAAGGCCGCGGCGACCACGCGCAAGCTGGGCAAGGGCACGGTCACCATGATCGGTGTCTCCACCGACGACGGCGAGCTGGAGCGTGCGATCGTGCGCGGCGTCTACCAGAATGCCGGCGTGCCCATCGAAGACTTGCCTGCTGGCGTGTTCCACGACTGGCGCGGCGGCTACGACTTCATGGTGAGCTACAACCCCAGACCGTTCGACCTGCAGCTGCCCGCTTCCGCGCATGTCGTGGACGGCCAGGTGCCGCTGGCGCCTGCCGGCGTACTGATCTGGAAGGAAGGCACGAAGTAGACGCTGTCCCGTAAGCACACCCTGCCGTTTTCTCGTCATTCCGGCGCGGGCCGGAATCCAGCGACCGCATGGTTTGGACAAGCGTAATCGCCACTGGATCCCGGCCTGCGCCGGGATGACGAGCAGCAGCCAAACGTCTCTCAAAAAGCTTGTACCTGCACGGCGGTATCATGCACATCCGCCGCGCATGGCCGACCTCGCCGGGCCGCGCAACCCACTCTCGCCAGGGGATCCGCCGGGCATGGCCTCCGAAATCCACACTTTCATCCACCTGCTTTTCATCGGCGTGGTGGCGCTGTTCCCGGTGGTGAATCCCATCGGCACCGCCTTCGTGGTGATGCCCTACCTTTCGCAACTGGACAAGGCGAGCAAGAAGCAGGCGGTAGGCAAGATCACGCTGTACGCGTTCTGCATCTGCACCGTCACGCTGATCGCCGGCGAGTGGGTGCTGAAGCTGTTCGGACTGTCGATTCCCGTGGTGCAGCTGGCCGGCGGCATCATGATCTGCAAGATGGGCTGGGGCTTCCTTACCTCCGACAAGGACGACAGCGCCGACAGCAACAGCAGCGGCGATGTTGCGGAGCCCAGGCACAAGAATATCGACAACCTGCTGTTCTATCCCCTGACGTTCCCGTTGACCACCGGCGCGGGCACCATCTCGGTGCTGCTGACCCTGAGCGCGCATGGCGCCGACGCCGACCTGCGCCAACTGGCGCTCAACATGGCGGCGATCCTGCTCGCCATCGTGGCGATGTGCGCGCTGGTGTATGTGTTCTACCTCAACACGCAACGCATCGAGCGCTACCTCGGCTCGCAGGGCGAGAAGATCTTCAACCGGCTGATCGCGTTCTTCATCTTCTGCATCGGCCTGCAGATCGCTGTCGCTGGTCTCAAGGCGCTGTTTGCCTGAGGCCTTGCCTGCAAAGGCAGAGTGCCTGCAACGCAATACTTGAGATCCATTTTCGACCCAGGCGGACCTTTGCAAACATGGCGAGTCCAGCTGGCTCGATGAACACAACCAAGGATGGCCCACGAACTGGAAGGTAGTCGTGGCCGAGGTCGGCGCGATACTCCTCGTGATGGGCGCCATCCATTTATGCGTGCGAACGAGCGAACGGCGGCATTCCGAATTTCTGGAAAGAGAAACGGAAGCACTTCGTGCGAAGAGCGCCGTTCCTATGCTTCACCCGCCCAACGAACGGGACATACTTGCGTTGGCGGAAAAGGACTCGTCAACCTTCTGCCATCCGTCGGATGATTCCGTTGACGGGTGCAGGCTGGATGCAGTGCTCATGGACAACCAGGGGATCGTTTTCGCGTGGCCCTATTTCGGGAAAGCGGATCCTCAGTGCTGCGCACCAGACAGCGCCCATCTTTTCAGATATTCGCGCGACGGCGTGTTTTTGCGCGAAGAAAGGGGCGGCCCTTGAACCACCTCGATCTCATCGGTGGAAGCAGCTCTCATACAGCGCCCTGATTTCCGCTTCCGCAGTCGAAAGCGGCCATTGGCCGATACCCCATTTTGGCTACATAGCGGTACTCGAGTACGCATGCCCATTCAAGAGATAGGCACCGCACTGTACCCGCGCTTGAGTACCAGCAGGCCGCTTCCCGTGCTCTCACTTGCGAGATGCGTCTTTATGGCGTCATAGATGGTCGGCGTGAGCGTATCTACGTTCTGCAGGGATACGCCTAGGCAGCGTCGCTTTGGAAACAGCCGCCACATCAGGGCATAGAAGGTTGGCAGCCTGGATTGCCAAGCTTCCGGTCGCTTGGGGAAAATCAGGACCGCCTGCCCCGGCGCTACACCGACCCTATCGATGTCATCCCATGGGACCAGTCCATAGCTCGGCAAGGTCATGCCCTGCGCATCGACAACCAGGACCGGCTTTCGATAAAGCGCCCGACGACCGAACAGCAGGGCGACAAGACCGAAAAGCAACGCACCTAGCAAAAGGGCACCTTGATCCTTGTCACTTGTGAAGAGAACCAGCAGAGCAGGCACAGCCAGAGTCAAGCCGAGCAACGCCACGACCCCATTGCGCCATAGTGACCACCTGACTGTGCACGTTTCCATTCAAGCCTCCCTCCGTTCTCCGTGATCATTGTCCGCATCTTCTCTCAGGTCCGTCCCGACCCAGGCCGGACATTAGCCTCAGGACCGCTCCCATTACAGACGACCCGCGGCTCGGTCAGCAAGCGGGTACGCAATCAGTCGACCGCACGTCGATTCCGCCGCAACTCCGCAGCTTCTGCCCGGCGTGCCACTGCGCAAGGCGTGTTGATGCATACCGCCGTATCGGTGATCGTGGTCACCGCACGCTCGAACAGTCGGGTACCGGCCTCCTGCCGGCGCGCCACGCGCGAGCCCTCGAAGAGGATCGCGCGCTGGCAGCGGCGCACCAGCGCCAGGCCGGCGATCTTGCGCACGACCCTTCGATGCATGGAGAAGGCGGATCTCGAACCCTCGATTTCGCGAAACCCTCATCTTGAGAGTTTTACGCTGCTCTGGATCGACTACCCGGGGAGGGCTGCCATGTTCAAGCATTCGGTACTCGTTTTGCTGCTCGCTGCGTTCGCTACTCTTGCTTTTGCGGACAGCCCTCCGAAGATTCGTCAACCTACGCTCACGCCGCAATCGAGCGGCACCACACAGCTGCTGATCGCCGTCAGCCCGGTGAATTCGCGCGTGGTCTGGGCTTCGGGAGCCGGGGGAACCTACGTGGTGACCACCGACGGCGGCAATACCTGGAAGTCCGGCGTGGTACCCGGCGCGGAGAATCTGCAGTTCCGCGATGTCCATGCCGTGAGCGACCGGATCGCCTATCTGTCGTCGGTCGGCGCCAACACCACCGACTTCAAGATCTACAAGACCGTCGACGGCGGCGCACACTGGACAGTCGAATTCACCAACCAGCTCACCAACGCGTTCTACGACTGTTTCGCCTTCTGGTCCCCCGACCGCGGCATCGCGCACAGCGATTCAGTGAATGGGGTGTTTCCCGATCTGCGCACCTTCGACGGCATCCATTGGCAGTCGATCGCCGGCCGCATGCCGCCGGCACTCCCGGGAGAAGCCTCGTTCGCAGCCAGCGGAACCTGCATCACCACGCAGGGAACGCAAAACGCGTGGATCGCCACCGGCGGTTCGACCACCGCGCGCATTCTCGCAACGCGCGATGGCGGCAGCACCTGGAACGCCTATGCCACTCCGCTCATCAGCAACGCCAGTGCTGGCGGCTTGAGCGTGGCTTTCCGCGATGCGCGCAACGGCTTTGTCGGCGGCGGCGACTTGTCGAGCAATACCTCAGCCGACGCAGCGACCTCGCACGATGGTGGCGCGACCTGGACGCTGACCAACCCACCGCCAACCCCCGGAGCAGTCTTCTGCGTGGCGTACGCCCGAGGCCTGCGCGACCGTCACTTTTCCGCATCGTCCAACGACGAGGATGATCAGGGTCAAGACCAGCATGACCATGGGCCCCGATTCGATCGCACGGTCGTGATCACCGCCGAAACCGCACCCGACTTCAATTCGGGATCGGCGGCCTGGACTCCCGACGAAGGCCAGAACTGGTATTGGCTGCCTACCGTGAGCGGATACTGGGCCGTCGCCTTCGCGAATCCCAAAGCCGGATGGTTCGTCGGCAACAACGGACAGATTCTGAAGATCAGTTTCTAGACTTTGGGAGGTTCCAAGCAAGACCGGACTTGTGCGAGGGAGAGTCGACACGGGAGTGATGGTTCGGTTACGTCGTCGCGCCTCGCTTCGACCGAACCCTCTCCCGGAAGGAGAGGGACTCGCCCGTGCAGGTTTTCCTCAAGCTACCGCCGTGGCCGCTTCCGTCGGCATGGCCAACGCACGCGAGGTAGAAGCCGCCAAACAGGGCGGCAAAGTAGAGTTCACCAGGAAATCCCTTCTTCCCCTTGGCTTTCAGCCTGCGCGATTCAGCCGCAAGCCAATACGCAATCAACCGGCTGCCCGCCGATTCCTCCGCAACTCCGCCGCCTTGGCCCAGCGCGCCGCCACACGCGGGGTGGTGATGCACACCGCCACGTCGGTGAGCGTGGTCACCGCACGCTCCAGCAGCTGGATGTCGGCCTCATGCTGGCGCGCCACGTGCGGGTCCTCGAAGAAGATCGCTCGATGGCAGCGGCGCTCAAGCACCAGATCGGCGATCTGCGCATCGCCGCCCATCGGACCGCTCTGGTAGCGGTCCGCCCACGGCTTGCCCTGCGGCCAGCCGCGGCTCCAGGCCAGTTCGTTGAGGCGCTGGCCGGTGGTGCCGGTGGCGACGCGGCGGCCGAAGCGAGAGAGCGTGTCGAAGTGCTCGGCCGCATAGGCCAGCATCGCGGGCTTCATGGCGTCGTGGGCGATCAGGGCGAGCGTCTGCGACTCCAGCGCGTGCAGATCGTCCGCGCCAGGATCGGGTTCCAGCCCGGCATGCATGCGCTCCAGCTCGATCCAGTCGCGCGCCGAGGCCACGGTGGAGAGGAAGGGCTTGGCGTGGATCACGCACTGGCGCTTGAGCGCCACCGCTTCGGGGAATATCGAGGACGGATCGACCGGATCGATGAAGTAGATCGCACCATCCAGCGTGCGCGCATCGCCGTCCATGCCTACCACTTCGGCCACCAGTTTCATCAGTCCGCCGGCGCGGCCGTAGGGGTAGCGGCGCAAGGTCGCGTAGTTCGCCAGCAGGCCGGCACGCATGATGGCGTCGTGGGTGCGGCCCACCGCATGCAGTTCGAGACCCAGTTCGCGGATGCCCTGTTCGCAGGCCCCCAGCCAGCGGAACAGTGCCGCGTCGTCGTGGCTGTGGTGCAGCTGGTTGGCGGCAAGGCCCAGGCGCATGGGAGTGTCCTCTTGGGTGATGGCGATGCTTTTGGCTTGTCATTCCGGCGCAGGCCGGAATCCAGCAAGTGTGTGGCCTGGATGGGCGTAATCGCTACTGGATTCCGGCCTCCGCCGGGATGACGAACAGAGCGTCCGTTCACACCGAGCGTAGCTTGCAATAGCAAGCACAGTCGAAGTACCCCTTCGACTTCGCCCATTCGGCGCTTCGCTCAGGGTGAACAGCCAAAAATCATCATCCTTCAAGCCACCGCCGCGACAGCCTCCACCTGCGTAGCCAACATCTGCGCAATCGAAGCCGCGGCTTCGCGGCCGTCGTGCACCGCGCGCACCACCAGGTCGGCGCCGCGCACGCCGTCGCCGCCGGCGAAGATGCGCGGGTGGCTGGTCTGCTGCGGCAGCGCGCCGTCGGCGCCGGTGATGACGCGACCGGAGTGCGCCAGCTTCACGCCGTGCGACACCAGCCAGTCAGGCGGGCTGGGCAGGAAACCGAAGGCCTGGATCACCACGTCGGCGCGCAGCTCGCTTTCGCTGCCTTCGACGTTGTGCGGACGCGGACGGCCGTGGCCATCGGTGACAAGCTCGGTTCGCACCACGCGCACCGCACGCGCGCGGCCGTGCTCGTCGCCGAGAATTTCCAGCGGCTGGCGATGGAACAGGAACTCCACGCCTTCCTCGCGGCTGTAGCCCACTTCGCGCGCGGAGCCGGGCATGCTGGTTTCGTCGCGGCGATAGACGCAGGTGACGCTGGCCGCGCCGAGGCGGATCGCGGTGCGGTTGCAGTCCATGCCGGTGTCCCCGCCGCCCAGCACCACCACGTGCTTGCCGCGCAGGTCGAACGCCGGCGCAGGCGGCTCGTCGCGCAACAGTCGCTCGGTGTTGGCGATCAGGAACGGCAGCGCGTCATGCACACCGTGCAGCCCGCGGCCCGGCAGCTTGCCGTCCACATAAGTGTAGGCACCGGTGCCCACGAACACCGCGTCGTAATCGTCCAGCAACTGACCGAACTCGATGTCGCGACCTACTTCGTGGCCGAGCAGGAAACGCACACCCAACTGCTCGAGGAAGGCACGCCGCGTCTGCACCACGGCCTTGTCCAGCTTGAACGGCGGAATGCCGAAGGTCAGCAGGCCGCCGATTTCGTGCTGGCGGTCGTACACGTCGGCGGCGATGCCCGCGTGGCGCAAGCGATCCGCACAAGCGAGACCCGCCGGACCCGCGCCGATGATGGCCACGCGCTTGCCGGTCTCCTTCACGGCGGAAAGATCCGGCCGCCAGCCCTGGCGCAGGGCCTCGTCGGTGACCCAACGCTCCACGCTGCCGATGGTCACGGAACCGAACGCAGTCTGCTCCAGTGTGCAGGCGCCTTCGCACAGGCGATCCTGCGGGCACACGCGGCCGCAGATTTCCGGCAACGGGTTGGTCTCGTACATCAGCGTCGCCGCCTCGACGATGCGCCCCTGCTCCACCAGCTTCAGCCAGTTCGGGATGTAGTTGTGCACCGGACAGGCGTGCTCGCAATACGGGTTGCCGCAATCCAGGCAACGACCCGACTGCGCCCCCGCATTCGCTTCGCCGAAATCGCCCGCGATTTCGCCGTAGCCCAGCACACGGATCGCCACCGGCACGGTGCGCGGCGTCTGCCGCGGCAGGTCGAGAAACTGGAACAGCTTGTGCTCGCTCATGCCGCGCTCCTCAATTCTTCCGCCAGCACGGCCAGGCTGGCCGCCTTCGGCTTCACCAGCCAGAACTTGTATTGCAGGCCGCGGAAATCGCGCAGCACCTGCCGGCCCCAGTCGCTATTGGTGTATTCCACATGGCGCGTCACCAGCTTGCGCAGGTGCTGCATGTAGTGCTCCATGCCTTCGGGCGAGATGCGCAGGATGTCCACCAGCTCGTGGTTGTAGCAGTCCACGAAATCGCGCTCGAGGTCGAGCACGTAGGCGAAGCCGCCGGTCATGCCTGCGCCGAAGTTGAGGCCGACCTTGCCGAGCACGGCCACCGCGCCGCCGGTCATGTATTCACAGCAGTGGTCGCCCGCGCCTTCCACCACGGCCACCGCGCCGGAGTTGCGCACCGCGAAGCGCTCGCCCGCACGGCCCGCAGCGAACAATTCGCCGCCCGTTGCGCCGTACAGGCAGGTGTTGCCGATGATGGAGGCATCCTGCGTGGCGAACGGCGAATCGGCGGGCGGACGCACCACGATGCGGCCGCCGGCCATGCCCTTGCCCACGCCGTCGTTCGCCTCGCCGGTGAGTTCGATGTGCACGCCGCCGGCGTTCCACGCGCCCAGGCTCTGGCCGGCCGCGCCTTCCAGCTGCAGCACGATGGGCTTGTCGTCCATACCGTGATCGCCATGCCGGCGCGCGATGGCACCGGAAAGGCGCGCGCCGACGGCGCGGTCGGTGTTAACGATGGAATAGCTGAAGTGGCCGCCTTCGCCCAGTTCCACCAGCGGCGAGGTGTCCGCCTCGATGCGCATGGCAAGCGCGGCAGGATCGCGCATCGGGTTGCGCGCCATCGCACAGGCGCTGTCGCTGGCGGCGCCGAGGCTGCTGCCGTCCAGCAACGGCGCGAGGTCCAGGCCGTGCCGCACGGGCGTGGCGTCGTCGCGCTGCGCGAGCAGTTCGCTGTGGCCGATCAGTTCGGCCAGCGAACGCGCGCCCAGCCGTGCGAGGTGTTCGCGCACGTCGTTGGCGATGAACCGGAAGTAGTTCATCACCATCTCGGGCAGGCCGGTGAAGTGATCCTTGCGCAGCACCGGATGCTGGGTGGCCACGCCGGTGGCGCAGTTGTTCAAGTGGCAGATACGCAGGTACTTGCAGCCCAGCGCCACCATCGGGCCAGTGCCGAAACCGAAACTCTCGGCGCCGAGCAGCGCAGCCTTGACCACGTCGAGGCCGGTCTTCAGGCCGCCGTCGGTTTGCAGGCGCACGCGGCCGCGCAGCTCATTGCGGCGCAGGGTCTGCTGCGTTTCGGCCAGGCCAAGCTCCCACGGCGTGCCGGCGTATTTGATCGAGGTGAGCGGGCTGGCGCCGGTGCCGCCGTCATGGCCGCTCACGGTGATCAGATCCGCGCCCGCCTTCACCACGCCCGCGGCCACGGTGCCCACGCCGGCATGCGACACCAGCTTCACCGAGACCAGCGCACCGGGGTTCACTTCCTTGAGGTCGTGGATCAGCTCGGCGAGGTCTTCGATGGAGTAGATGTCGTGGTGCGGCGGCGGCGAGATCAGGCCGATGCCGGGCTTGGCGTAGCGCAGCCGCGCGATGGTGGCATCCACCTTGTGGCCGGGCAGCTGCCCGCCTTCGCCGGGCTTGGCGCCCTGTGCGATCTTGATCTGCAGCACCTCGGCGTTGACCAGGTACTGCGGCGTGACGCCGAAGCGGCCGGAGGCGACCTGCTTGATCTTCGACATCTTCTCGGTGCCGTAGCGCGCGGGGTCTTCGCCGCCTTCGCCGGAATTGCTGCGCGCGCCGAGGCGATTCATCGCGGTGGCCAGCGCCTCGTGCGCCTCGGGCGACAGCGCGCCCAACGACATGCCCGCGGAGTCGAAGCGCCGCAGGATAGCCTCTACCGGCTCCACTTCATCCAGCGGCACCGGCGCGCCCAGCGGCTGCACCGCGAGCAGGTCGCGCAGCGCCGATGCGGGGCGATGGTCGACATGGTGGGCGTAGGCACGGTAATCGGCGGGATCGCCCGAGCGCACCGCCAGCTGCAGCGAGGCGATCACCTCGGGGTTGTACATGTGGTACTCGCCGCCGTGCATGTACTTGTAGATGCCGCCCGCGCGCAGCGGCTGCGCGGCGTTCCACGCTTCGGCGGCAAGCAGCTGCTGCTCGCGTTCGAGTTCCGCGAAACCGGCACCACCGATGCGCGAAGGCGTTCCGGGGAAGCACAGTGCCACGACCTCCGGCGCGAGGCCCACGATCTCGAACAGTTGCGCACCGCGGTAGCCGGCGATGGTGGAGATGCCCATCTTCGACAGGATCTTCAGCAGACCCTTGCGGATGCCGCGGCGGTAGCTGCGGCCGATCTCGAGCCGGTCACCGTCGATGTGCCCCTCGCGCCCCAGCTCGAACAGGCTCTGGTAGGCCAGCCACGGATAGATCGCGCTGGCGCCGAAGCCCAGCAGGCAGGCGAACTGGTGCGCATCGCGCGGCGTGGCGGTTTCCACGATGAGGTTGCACTGACAGCGCAGGCCTTGCTCGACCAGGTGTGCGTGCACGGCGCCCGTAGCGAGCAGGGAGTGCACCGGCAACTTGTCGCGCTCGGGATAGCGGTCGCTGAGGAAGACCAGCGCGTTGCCGTCGCGCACCGACTTCGCCACGTCCTCGCACAACTGGCGCAGCGCGGCTTCGAGGTTGGTCTGCGCCGGGTCGTACATCAGGTCGAAGCGCGGCGTCCCGGCGTACTGCGGCAACGCCAGCAGCTGGCGCAACTTGCGCTGCGAAAGGATGGGCGAGTTGATCAGGATCTGCTTGGCGTTCTCCGGCTTCAACTCGAATACGTTGCCTTCCGGCCCCACCTGCGTGACCAGCGACATCACCAGCTTTTCGCGCAGCGGATCGATCGGCGGATTGGTGACCTGCGCGAAGGCCTGGCGGAAGCGGTCGAACAGCGGGCGTACCTGCCGCGACAGCGCGGCGACCGGCGTGTCGTCGCCCATCGAGCCGGTGGCCTCGGCTTCCAGCTCGGCGATCACCTTCAGCACCGTCTCGCGCTCCTCGCGCGAGAGGCCGTACAGCTTCTGATAGCAGCGCAGCTGATCCGCGGGCAACGGCTCGGCGGCCAGCGAGGGGTCGATCAGGTCGGATTCCAGGTAGCTCACGCCGGCGCGCAACCAGTCGCGGTAGGGCGCGCGCTTGCGGTTGATATCGTCGATGTCGGCGTCGCGCAGCAGGCGATGTTCGCGAAAATCCACCGCGATCATCTCGCCCGGTGCGAGGCGGCCCTTGGCGACCACGCGCGCCGAGGGCATGTCCCACAGGCCCGCCTCGGAGGCGATGATGAAATGATTGTCGTCCGACAGCGCCCAGCGCGCGGGACGCAGGCCATTGCGGTCCAGCGTGCAGGCGGCGAAGCGGCCGTCGCACATCACCAGGCCCGCGGGGCCGTCCCACGGCTCGCTGTGCAGCGCGTAGTACTCGTAGAACGCCGCGAGGTCCTCGTCGATGTTCTCGCGCGCGGCGAATGCGGGCGGCACCAGCATGCGCATTGCGGCGAGCAGATCGATGCCGCCGGCGAGCAGCACCTCAAGCGCGTTGTCCAGGCTCTCCGAGTCCGAGCCCTGCTGGCGCACCAGCGGGCCAAGGTCGCCCAGTTCCACGCGCGGCGAGCGCCAGATCGTCTCGCGTGCCTGCATCCAGCGGCGATTCGCGCGGATGGTGTTGATCTCGCCGTTGTGCGCCAGCAGGCGGAACGGCTGCGCCAGCCGCCACTGCGGCGTGGTGTTGGTGGAGAAGCGCTGGTGGAACACCACCGCGTCGGCGACCAGCGCCGGGTGCGTGAGGTCGGCGAACACTTCGCGCAGGCGCCCCGGCGCGGCCATCGCCTTGTAGCCGATCAGTCCCGCCGACAACGTCACCACGTAGAACGCCGGATCCTCCGCCAGTGCGGCCTCGGCGCGACGGCGCGCGCGGAACAACGCCAGCTCGAACGCCTCGTCATCCATGCCATCGCCGGCATCGACGAACACCTGGCACACGCGCGGCCTCGCAGCGGCGGCAAGCGGACCGCAGGCCTCCTCGTTCACCGCCACCTCGCGCCAGCCCGCCACGCGCACGCCTTCTTCGGTGAGATGCCGCTCCAGCACTTTTGCGGCCGTGTCACTGCTTGTGTCGAGGAACACCACGCCTGCCGCGAAACGTTCGCCGATCGCGATGCCCGCTTCGCTGGCCAGGGCGCGCAACCAGGCCTGCGGACGCCGGATCAGCACGCCGCAGCCGTCGCCGCTCACGCCGTCCGCGTTCACCGCGCCGCGATGCGAAAGTTTTGCCAAGGCGTTGAATGCGGTATCGACTACCCACGCGCTGGCGCGGCCGTCGATCTGCGCCACCAGACCGAAACCGCAGCTGTCGTGTTCGAACGCTGCGTCGTACAGGCTTGTTCCACCGGACTGCTTCATCTTGCTCACTCGCTGGACGGCAGGGCACGGAAAGCCAGCGGCTGCCGGAGCACCGTCCTGGATTTCGTGGATTACGGTTCGACTACAACACACTTGTTGCGTCGCGTCAAAGACTTCTATACGTCCAAATGGAATTTGGCGATTCGGGGCTTTGGAGCCGCGCAGGTATCGAGAGAAAGCTGACCAGCGGGGACCTCGCTTCTTCCCCTGCGGGGCGGAATTGCAGACTTGCGAGTGGGACTACGCTTTGCGGGTTTTGGTTTGCTTGCTGGGCATCTGGATTTGCTTGCAAGGAACAAGGCGGCTTCGGTCGCCTGCAGGCGTGCGGGTTCTTCTCTTTGCTGGCCATGCCGCCGCAGGAACGACGGCGAACGGCGAAATCGCCCCGAAGAGCGGAAGACTGGATGCCCGAGGTCATGAGCAAGGAACCAGAGAAACTGCCTGGTTCGATGCGGCGGAACTGCAAGCAAGCTGGGTCTGGGGGTTTGGGAGCCATTCCTGCCCGCGCGATAGACGCGAGGCCATACCGCGCCGCATCTGGAAACCGAGGTTCGAAGCCCCGCGGTACCTCGTGCCGCATCGGCCCTGTCCTGGTTCTGGATGTCGACGCTGCTTTTGCGCACTTGAAGCGCCGCTTCCCGGGCTTCTGGCCTTGACGAGGCGGGGACGATCAGACCGCGCAGCGGGCGCGGGGGAAAGGCGGCGTCCTTTTGGTCGGACAGGAAGGCGGCCAAACGCCGCATCGAGCACTCTTTTCTCTCGACCGCTTCTCTTTTGGATACATGGATACACAAAAGAGAAATGACCCGGTCACCGCACTGGAAGACAGGTGAAACCGTTCTGTCGTCGACGAATGATCCGCTCTCCCGCATCGAGAACTAAGAGAAATCTAAGAGAGGCCTAAGAGAACACTAAGAGAAGCAAATTGCGCCAGGGAGCCGCAATTTTCCGCGCAAATCGCATCTTCCTTTTGCAGCACAAATGTCATGTGCAAGGGCCAGCATCCGCGCCGCTGTCTACACCCCCTTCCTCTCCGGTGCCCACCCATGACCCAATCCATGCCCGTCCTGCGCGCCGTGCTCGCGCTTGCCATCGCCGCCGCCATCGCCTCGCCGGCTCGTGCGGATGACACGAACACCACGCCCATCGCGCCGACGGCGGATGCAAGCGCCATCGGAGCCACGGCGAACAACCCCAAGACGCTGGCGAAGGTGCAGGTGAATGCCAGCACCGTCAACGCGACCAGTACCGCGCCGACGCAGGGCTCCTTGGTGGCGGTCGAGCCGCAGTCGATCATCGGCAGCCTGTTCCTGCAGGAAAACATTGCTCCGACCGGCGACTACACCGACGCCATCGCGATCTCGCCCAGCACCTACACCATCGCACCGAACGGCTCGGGCCTGATGGAAACGGCGGTCGCCAGCATCCGCGGTTTCCAGGACGGCCAGTACAACGTCACCTTCGACGGCATTCCGTGGGGCGACTCGAACGACTTCACGCACCACTCCACGTCGTACTTCACCAACCAGGACACCAGCAGCGTCACGGTGGACCGCGGCCCGGGCACCGCCAGCACGCTGGGCGACGCCACCTTCGGCGGCACCGTGTCGGTGGAATCCATCGATCCCTCGGCCGACTTCAACCTGCACCCCTACCTCAGCTACGGCAGCTGGGCGACGGCAGTGGAAGGTGCGCGCATCGACACCGGCAAGCTCAACGACAGCGGCACCGCCGCCGTGATCAACGTGCAGAACGGCAGCTCGGACGGCTACCTCACCTACGCCGGCCAGCGCCGCCAGAACATCTTCGCCAAGATCGTGCAACCGCTGGGCGACAACACCACGCTGACCTTCGGCGGCATGTGGAACAAGATCAACCAGTACGTGCCATTCGGCGCCAGCAAGGCGCAGATCGCCGAGTACGGCCCGAACTATGCCCTGAACAACGATCCGACCAGCCAGTCGTACTACCGCTACAACAATGACCAGATCACCACGTACATGGCCTACATCGGCCTGCACTCCGAGTTCGACGGCTGGACGGTCGACAACAAGGCTTACACCTACGCTTACAACCACTTCGGCTTCAACGGCCTGGACCCGAACGGTGAGACGCCGAACGGCACGTTCTGCGACAAGAAGGGCAACAACTGTCTCGATCCGGACGACGTGCCCGGCCAGCACATGCGCAACTGGTACCGCTCGTTCGGCGACATTCTCCGCGTGAGCAAGGAACTGGGCCCGGGCGAAATCCGCACCGGCGCCTGGTTCGACCACCAGGACAATCTGCGCTGGGAATACGAGTTCGACGACACGCTGGACGTACCGGCCATCAACACCACCGGCGCGCCGACCAAGGGCAGCGACAGCCCGGTCGACCGCGTGATGACCGATTCGCTGACCACCTTCCAGCCGTTCCTCGAATACCAGTGGAACATCACCGACAACGCGTGGCTGGTGGGCGGCCTGAAGTATGACGACTTCAAGCGCAACCTCGACGCCGAGTACAACCAGAAGACGGGTACGCCACTGGATTATTCGGCGAAATGGAACGCTACGCTGCCCTCGGCGGCCTTCCACTATTCATTCACTTCGGACTGGACGGCTTATGCGCAGTGGGCCAAGGGCTTCCTGGCACCCAACCTCAACCTGCTCTACGTAGCCGACCCGGCCATCTCCGACGGCAGCCTCCAGCCTGAAAAAACCACGAACTGGCAGGTCGGCACCACCTGGAACAGCGACGACCTGACGCTGTCCGGCGACGTCTACAAGATCAATTTCAACAACTTCATCCAGAGCCAGAAGATCGGCGGCGTCACCTACTTCTACAACGGCGGCGGCGTGCACTACACCGGCCTCGAGCTGGAAGGCACCTACATGATCGGCGGCGGCTTCAGCATCTACGCCAACGGCTCGCTCAACCGCGCGATCCAGACCGAGAGCAACACCTGGAATCCGAACACGCCGCACAAGACCGCCGCGCTGGGCCTGATCTACCGCAACGGCCCGGTGTATGCGTCGCTGATGGACAAGTTCGTCGGCAAGACCTACTACACCGCCAACGCCAACGATGACACGCCGATCGGCGGCTACGCGGTGACCAACTTCGCCGCCAGCTACCGCTTCGACCTGCACCGGACGGACGTGAAGGACATCAAGATCGGCTTCCAGATCAACAACCTGTTCAACAACACCAACATCAATGCGCTGGCCGGCACCACCGTGGCCGATGGCACGCCGCTGTACTTCACCATCCCGTCGCGCAACTACAACGTCACGTTCTCCGCGGACCTGTTCTGATGAAGCACGCGCTGTTGCTGGTGGTGCTGCTGCTGGCCGGCCAGAACGTACTGGCCGCCGACGGCAACGCTGCCGCCCTGCCGGTCGAACTGACCCGCCTGTTGCCGCCGCCACCGGCAACAGATTCGCCCGAAGCACGGCAGGACCTGGATGTGGTGCTGGCCACGCAACACGCACGAACCGCCGCCGAAGCGGCGGCGGCCAAGGCGGACGCGGAGCGATCCGTGTTCCGCTTTGCGGACGCACTGGGCGTGAACCTGCAAGCCGAGCGGCTGCCCAGCACGGCCGCCTTTTTCAAACGCGTGGCCGCGCTGGACAAGGCCGAAGTGAAGCAGGCCAAGAATTACTGGCGTCATCCGCGTCCGGCGGCGGTATCCGCGCAGGTGCAGCCGCTCGCGGCGGAAAAGCCCGACGACTGGAGTTACCCCAGTGGGCACGCCACGTTCGGCTACACCGCGGCGGTACTGCTGGCCAATATGCTGCCGGAGAAGCGCGCCGCGATCTTCGCCCGTGCGGATCTCTACGCCCGGCACCGTATCGTGATGGGCGCGCATTTCCCCAGCGACGTGGAGGCCGGCCGGCTTGCCGGCACCGTGCTCGGCGAGCGGCTGCTGGACGATCCTTCCTGGCAGGCCGACTATGCGGCTGCGCGCACGGAGCTGCGCAAGGCGCTCGCCTTGCCCGATGAGCCGGCCATGTGAACGGGTGGCGCGCCGCCGGCTCGCTCCGGTTCGCCGGCTCGGCGATAATCGGTCGATGCCCAGCCTCGCCCGCGTCCCTGCCCTGTCCGTCATCGCGCTCGCCGCCGCGCTCGTCACCGCGTCCCCTCACGCGCAGGACAAGAGCCAGTCCGAACAGGCCGCGGCCAAGCAAAAACTGAGCAACGTGCACCAGGAAGTGCAGGCGCTGGACAAGCAGCAGGCCGCCACCGCCGCGCACCGCGACCAGCTCAACGCAGAACTGGCGAAGCAGGCCGCCGCACTGGACGCGGCCGCGCGCGCCTTGCGCCAGACCGACGCCGAGATCGCCGCCAGGCAACAGCAGCTTGAACAGCTGCAGCAGCAACGCGCCGATCTCAAGCAGAAACTGGCCAGCCAGCGTGCCGCCATCGCCGACCTGCTGCGCGCCAGCTATGCGCTGGGCCACGGTTCCGACCTGCGCCTGCTGCTGGACAACGACGACATGGATCGCATCGCGCGCGCCCTGGTCTATTCGAAATACTTCCAGCAGGACCGCTTGCAGAAGGTGCAGCAGCTGGTGGCCGGCCTTGCCCAGTTGCAAACGCTGGAACAACAGATCACCGCCGAACAGCAAGCCTTGCAGGTCCAGCGCGACCAGCGCGAGAAGCAAAGCAGGCAACTGGCGCAGCAGCGCACCGCGCAGCAGAAGCTGGCCGCCGAAGCCGACGCTACCTATCAGGATCAGGCCCAGCGGCTGGCCGCGCTGAAACAGGACGAGCAATCGCTCAATAGTCTGGTGGATCGGCTGCAGAAACAGATCGACCAGGCCATGCGCGAGGCCGCCGCCCGCGCCGCCGCCCAGCAGGCCGCCGCGCGCAAGCACGGCGGCAAGGCACCGCCGCCGCTGGAAGTGGGCGGCGCCGGCGCCGACATCCGCGGCAACCTGCCCTGGCCGGCCTCCGGCGAGGTACACAGCTACGGCAACGGCGTGCTGATCCGCGCGCCCGGCGGCAGCGAGGTGCATGCCGTGGCAAACGGCCGCGTGGTCTACGCCGGCTTCCTGCGCGGCTACGGCATGCTGCTGATCCTCAACCATGGCAACGGCTGGATGAGCATGTACGGCAACAACGAGACCCTGCTGCACGGCGTGGGCGACGCGGTGACCGCCGGCCAGGCCGTGGGCACCGCCAGCGCCCCTACCGGCACCAACACCGGCGTGTATTTCGAGCTGCGCCAGAATGGCCAGCCCGTGGATCCACGCAGTTGGCTGAAGTCACACTGATCGCCCGATCCGCCGGCGTTGACGGCAACGCCTTGTCGTCGCAGGCTGGTAGCGTTGGAGCTTGCCGTCCGCTCGGCGGCTCCGCCCCCTTCCCCGGAGTCGTTCCATGCGGTTTCCAACCTACAGCCTGTGCGCCCTGCTGCTGGCGGCGCCGTTCGTGCATGCGCAGAACGTGCCAGCGCCCGCCACGAGCGCGCCCGAACCACCCACCGATCTGGCGCCCACCCACGTGCGCGCCGACGCCCCGGCCAAGGCTGCCGACGGCCAGCCCAGCCTGGACGACATCCGCCGCTTCAGCCGCGTCTACGACATCGTGCGCCAGGCCTACGTCGAGCCGGTGGGCAACAAGGAACTGATGAACGACGCAATCACCGGCATGCTTGCCGGCCTCGATCCGCACAGCGAATACCTCGACAAGGACGGCCTGGCTCAGCTCAACGAGGACACCACCGGCCAGTACAGCGGGCTGGGCATCCAGGTGGAGGAACAGGACGGCGGCCTGCTGATCGTCACGCCCATCGACGACACGCCCGCTTCGCGCGCAGGCATCAAGCCCGGCGACAGCATCGTGAAGATCGACGGCGTGCTGGTCGACGGGCAGAACGTGGACGACATGTTCAACAAGCTGCGCGGCAAGCCCGGCAGCAAGATCACGCTGACCATCCTGCACAAGGACAGCGACAAGCCGGTGGACATGCACCTGGTACGCGAGAACATCGACGTCACCAGCATCAAGGTGCGCCAGCTCGAGCCCGGCTACGACTACATCCGCATCACCCAGTTCCAGAGCGACACCGCACCCGACCTCGAACACAAGCTCGGCGACCTGATCGCCAAGAACGGTGCACCCAAGGGCGCCGTGCTCGACCTGCGCAACAACCCTGGCGGCCTGCTGACCGCCGCGGTGGGCGTGAGCGACGACCTCCTCGACTCCGGCACCATCGTCACCACGCGCGGGCGCCTGCCCGACTCCAACATGAGCTTCAGCGCGCACCACGGCGACCTGCTCAAGGGCGCACCGCTGGTGGTGCTGGTGAACCATGGCACCGCCTCCGCCGCCGAGATCGTCTCCGGCGCGCTGAAGGACAACCACCGTGCCCTGCTGATGGGCCAGCGCACCTTCGGCAAGGGCGTGGTGCAGACCGTGCTGCCGCTGGATGCCGACCACGCAGTGAAGCTCACCACCGCGCGCTACTACACGCCCAACGGCACCTCGATCCAGGCCGAGGGCATCAAGCCCGACATCCCGCTGGCCGACCTCAGTGTGCAGAAGGCCGACAGTGCGCCGGAACTGATCAGCTCGGAAGCCGACCTGCCCAACCACCTCGCGAACGAGAACACCAAGGCCGGCGGCAATATCGACAACGACGGCAGCGCCGCCGAAGCCAAGCTTGCCACCAGCGACTATGCGCTGGCGCAGGCGTTGAACGTGCTGAAGGGCATGGCGCTGGGGCGCGGCGCGCCGGTGGCGAAGTAACCACAGACAATTTTTGCAGCCATGTCGCGGGATCTGGAATCAAAAGAAGCAAACGGCCGGTACTTTCCTCTGCCATTTGCCGAGGTGGCATCGCGTGTCGCCGATCTTCCGTTTTCCTTGCACAGCTACGATTCCCGCCTTCCCGTTCGACTTCTGAACTGCGATGTGGAGTGTGGTCTTGGGCATCAACTCTGCACATTCATGCCTATGTCGTACCTGGCCGTACTCTCGCTGCCAATCAGCGTCTCACCCGCCGTTGCCAAATCAGCCCTTTCATTCGCGATCAGTGAGTTCGTAGCCATAGACAAAGAGCCACACCTTGCTGTCCGCCAGCAACAGTTTGTGGTTTACCGCGCCTACTTGGGCTCTCTCGGTCGTGTATCGATCGCCCGGCATGTAGTTTCTGCCGGCAGTCGGTCGTATCTTCATTTCCAGAACGCTGCCACGCTTTCAAAATCGCAAACTTCACCCAAACAGCATGTCGTGCTGGTTCAGCGAGTAGCTGCCTAATAAATTTCCGCAACAAACCATCTCGACTGAACGCCGCTCTTACAATCGCTCACCTTGATCCGCTTCCAGCAATTCCGCCGGCAGCGGCAGCATGTCCAGCCCGCGTGCGAACAGCATCGCCTGGAAACGCTCACCCATGCGGTCCGGCAGGGTGAGCCGTTTCACTTCCTGCGCCAGGCGATAACGCACCGCCTCGTCGTCGGTCCGCGCGTGGGCGTTCCCGAAAGCTTCCTGCAAACCGCTGGCGATCAGGAACTGCGCCTGCGGAAGGTAAGCGGCCACGCCGAAACCGGCACTGTTGCCCGCCTCGGCCAGCGCGGTGAAATCCACCGAGGCGGTGAGGTCGTTGAGGCCGGGCAACCACAACGGATCACCGTGCGCGTGGTGGCGGTAGTGCGCCATCAGCGTGCCGTCGCGGCGCTCGGGCTGATAGAACTCGCGGCGTACGTAACCGTAGTCGACGAACAGCAGCATGCCGACTTCCAGCGTGCCGGCCACCGCCTGCATCCAGTACGGCAACTGCGGCAGGATCTCGCTGCGGTAGCCGTCGGCGAATTCCTCGCCGAGATCACGCTCGACGTGGCGCACCGCGCCGGCCACCAGCGCATCGGCGGGGCGATCCACGCGCATCAGCCGACCTTCGCCGTCCAGCGCCACGTATTCCTCATAGACCTCGCCGCCCTTCATCGCGATGCGCGTGTTGGGCAACGCGTCGATCACCTCGTTGGCGAACAGCACGCCGCGCCAGCCGTGGTCGGGCGGCCCGTCCAGCCACCTGACACGCTCGTTGATCTCGGCGGGCAGCGCGGCAGCCAGGCGTTCGCGCTGGCGTTCACGCAGGTCGGCGCTGGGCTCGAGTATCAGATAACGATGCGGCAGGCTGCCGGCCGCGGCGAGAGCCTTGAGCACCACTTCCGCGAACGCGCCGCTGCCGCCGCCGAGTTCGAGGAAATTCGCCTGCTCGCCCAGCATGTCCAGCACGGGCGCCACTGTGTTCGCCACGCAGCACGCAAACAGTTCGCCCAGTTCAGGCGCGGTGACGAAATCGCCCGCCTCGCCAAACTTGGTCTTGCCCGCGCTGTAGTAACCCAACCCCGGCGCATACAGGCAGCGCTCCATGAATTGCGAGAACGGCATCGGCCCGTGCGCGGCGATGTGTTCCCGCACGTGCTGCAGCAACAGATCGGAATGCGCACGCTCTTCGGCGCTCGGTTCTGGAAGGCGGGAATGCATGGCGTCGGCCGGTTAGGTGGAAGCGCGGCAAGGATAACGGATGCCGCCGCGCAGCCGCGTCAGAAGTCCTTCTGCAAGCTGAGATACAAACCGCGGCGCGGACCGTATTGCGGCGCGCCCACGCCCACGCCAGTGCCGTCGCGCAGCTCGTAGGTGCGATCCAGCGCGTTGATCAGCGCGAGCTGGGTATGCAGCTTGCCGAAATGATCGAACGTAAAGTCGTGCGAGACGTCGAGATTCAGCTGGAAGTAGACAGGCATGCTGGCGCCGTTCGGGATGTTGCTGCCGTCCGGCAGCACGTAGTCGCGACGCAGGCCGGAGCCGAACAGGTAGTCGGCGCCGAACTTGGTGCCGTCGTCCAGGGCATAGCTGATGCCGCCGGAGGAGGTGTATTTCTGGTCGTGGTCGAGATAGATGTAATTGTTCGCAATGTACGCCAGTTCGGCGGGAGCGAAGTTGTACTGGCTGGTGACCACGTCCTTGCCCATCGCCTTGCTCCAGGCGAAGTTGAAGTAGGCGGTCCACGGGCCGTTGTTGAAGTTGGCGGTGAACTCCGTACCGGTTACGCGGCCCTGGCGATAGTTGAAGGTGGAGTAGACCAGCGCGGTGCCGAATTGGCCTTCGTCCTGCAGGTCGTGCACCTGGCGGTAATAGCCGTCCAGGCCCAGCGTCCACGAACTGCCGAAGTTCTGCGAGATGCCCGCGTCGAAATAGTTGGAGCGCTCGGCCAGCGGCGTGTTGTTGCCGTAGTTCTTCACCGCGTTGGTGGTGTTGGCGAAGGCCGCGATGTCCGCGTCGGAGATCAGCTCGGTCTGCGGGGGCGTGAAGTAGCGCGAATAGCCGGCGTGCACGGTGGTGTTCTCGCCGGCCTGCCAGACCATGCCGATGCGCGGGCTGAGCTGGCTCTGGGTGGTGTTGAAGGCGGAGTACTGGTCGCCGCGCAGGCCGTAGTTCACCGTCCAGTTTTCACCGATGCTCCATTCGTCCTGCACGTAGGCCGACCACGTCTTGGCCAACACGGGCGCGCTGGTGAAGATGTTGAATGGCACCGTGCTGGTCTGGCTGCCGTCGGCATCGGCCGGAAACACCAGCGAGTTGGTATTGGTGCCGGCGCGGTCGAATTCGCCGTAGACGCCGTAGCGCAGGGTGTTGCTGTCGCCCAGCGGCATGGCGAAATCCGCCTGCAGCGTGCTGGCGCGGTCGGACTGGTTGATGGTGCCGGCCACGCCGTTGAACATCAGGTCGCCGATCACGTCGGGCAGGTATTGCAGGCCGCTGTAACGCTGGCCCAGCGAGACCTGGTAGTCGGTGCTGCCCAGCTTGCCCTGCAGCGACAGCACGCCGAAACGGGTCTGCTCGTCCTGCTGCTCGTTCAAGTCGGCGGAGTTGAAATGGGTGACGTCGAGGTAGCCGAACTGCGGAGAAACATCTTGCCGGTCTGGGATCTCGAAACGGTTGTTGGTGAAGCCGAACATGAAGCTCAGCCGCGTGTCGTTGTTGATCAGATAGGTGATATCGCCAAAACCCTTGACCTGGTTGGTGTGGTCGTGGATCGGCGTGCGGCTGGCGGTGGGGTTTTCGATGCCAATGTCGCTTTGCAGGTAATTGGCGGTGAAGAAACCGCTCCAGTTGCCGCTGTTGCCCCACAGCGAGACGTTCGGGTTGAAGCTGCCGAACGAACCGCCGGTGACGCCGATGCTGCCGCCATTGCCGAGGTCGGCGCCTGTCTTGGTGGTGATGTCCACCACCGCCGCGGTGCGCAGGCCGTACTGCGCGGGCAGCGCGCCGTCGAGCAGGCTCACGCTCTGGATCGCGCGCGCGTCCAGTGTCTGGCCGAAACCGGAGATGGACTCCGGAATGATCACGCCGTCGATGCGGTACTGCAGGTTCGCGTGGTCGCCGCGTACGTGCAGCTGGCCGTAGGAATCCTGTACCACGCCCGGCGCCTGCAGCACGACCTGGTTCAGCGGCGTGGAGGCGCCCAGCGGCAAGGCCTGGATGTCCTTCGAGTCGATCACGTACTGGCTGGAGCCCGTGTCTGGCGACAGCGCGTTGCGCGCCTGATCCAGCGCTGCCGTAACGCTGACCCCGCCGAGGTCCTTCACATTCGGCGAGCGCTTGTTGCGCGAGGCCGGCTGGCTGTCATCGCCATCCGTGGTCCCGCCGCCGGTGCTCGCCGCCCCGGTCGAAGGAGAAGCAGGGACAGGCGTGACGTCGGCGGCATATGCATGGACGGAGACCGCGCACAACGCTGCGGCGAGACTCAGGGCAAGCGGGGAAAGCTTCATGGGTCGGGATTCCGATTCCTGGGAGACAGCGATCCGGCGCAGCGACCGGGTCATGAACTGTAATGTTATAACATTACCTTCACTGAACCCAACCCGGCACGGGCCACAAGTCATGGTCGCGAGATCGCGCCGCCATTGACCCGGGCTTCATACCTCGGCTCTAGACTGGCCATTCCAGATGCCTCGCCGGCATTCCGCGGAGTCCGCCATGAGCCAGCCCGACCCATCCAACGGCAGTCGCCAGGTACCCGCCGTGATCGGTGGACAGGAGGAAACGAACCGGGTCACCCAGGCCATCCTCGACTTCATCAGCCGCATCCCGGCCAGCAAGGTGGAAGGCGCCGACGATCCCCAGGCGAAGGCCCGCCAGATCGCCAGCCGTGCCGCACAGCGCGCGGCGCTGACTTCCGGCACGCTGGCACTGCCGCCGGGGCCGTTGGGTTGGCTCACCGTGCTGCCGGAGCTGATGGCGATCTGGAAAATCCAGGCGCAGATGGTCAGCGACATCGCCGCCGCCTACGGCCGCCACGCCGAACTTGGGCGCGAGCAGATGTTGTATTGCCTGTTCCGCCATACCGCGGCACAGGCCTTCCGCGACCTGGTGGTACGCATGGGCGACCGTCTGCTGTTCCGCCGCATGTCGTTCGCCGTGGTGGAGCGCATCGCCAAACAGCTCGGCATGAAGCTCAGCCAGCGCGCAGTGGGCGAAGGCCTGTCGCGCTGGCTGCCGGTGATCGGCGCATTGGGCGTGGGCGCCTACGCCTACTACGACACCGGACAGGTGGCCGCCACCACCCTCGAACTGTTCAGCCATGGCATCGAGCACGAAGGCGGCGAGGCATCGGATGCAGTGCCCACGACGCGCACGACTTCACGCGTGCGCAAGCTGGCTGGCGCCGCACGCAAGGTGGCCACGCGCAAGCGTCGACCACCGCCAGACAAGGCTTGAGATGACGCGCCCACACCGATCCGGCAAGCTCTCGCCATCACGAATTGCGCAGGAATCACCGCATGCCGGCCGCCCATGAACGCCCCGTCGCCCTGATCACCGGTGCCGGCAAACGCGTGGGCGCGGTGATCGCGCGCACCCTGCACGCCGCCGGCCACGACCTCGTCCTGCACTGCCGCCATTCGGTGGCAGAAGCCAAGGCGCTGGCAGCCGGACTCGAACATGCCCGCGCCGGCAGCACCCTGGTGCTGCAAGCCGAACTGATCGATCCGCAGGCGCCGAATGCGCTGGTGGACGGCACGCTTGCGCACTTCGGCCGGCTCGACGCATTGATCAACAACGCTTCGGCCTTCTTCCCCACACCCATCGGCACAGCCAGCGTCGAACAGTGGAACGCCTTGTTCGCATCAAATGCGCAGGCGCCGTTCTTCCTCGCGCAAGCTGCCACGCCTGCGTTGCGCGCGGCGCACGGTGCCATCGTCAATCTCGTGGACATCTACGCCGAACGCGCGCTGGCGGATCATCCGATCTACTGCATGGCCAAGGCCGCACTGGCGGCGATGACGCGCGCACTGGCGCTGGACCTGGCTCCCGACATCCGCGTCAACGGCGTGGCGCCCGGTGCCGTGCTGTGGCCCAGCGACGGCAAGCCCTACGACGACCAGCAGGCGATGCTCGCCCGCACCCCGCTGCAACGTGCCGGCTCGCCCGAAGACGTGGCCGGCGCCGTGCTGTGGTTGCTTCGCGATGCGCCTTACGTGACCGGCCAGATCATCCGCGTGGACGGCGGCCGCACCCTGGCGGTGTGAATCAACGCTTGGGGCGGAACGCCGACTCCAGGAGCGCCTGGTCGAAACCGCCGCCCACCTCGCCCGCTTCCGCGTAGCGGTACAGCGCAGCGGCGTAGATGCCCTGCAGCGTGGATTGCGCCAGCCCAAGCAGGATGAAGGCGATCACCACCAGCACGAGCACCGGCGCGATGACAGCGATGGACTGGGTAGCGACCGCACCGAACACCAGCACGGCTGCAAGCAGGGCTGCGAGGACGAATACCAGGCCGAACACCGCGCCCAGGCCCGCGTTGCCGATGAGGTTCTCGCCCCAGGTCCGCTTGAGCAGCTCCGCGCTGCGCTTCACCGCATCGACCGGGCCGATGCCTTCGCTGGCCAGCACCGGCACCACCAGGAAGGTGGCCACCGTCCATGCCAGGCCGAGCAGGCTCACCACGAAACGTCCGATCAGACCCAGTCGCTCCTGCAATGCGCGCAGGAACAGGCCCACGGTGGCCGCGATCAGCGCGTAGCCGAAAATGCTGCCCAAGCGCGAGCGCGCCAGCGCGAAGCCATCGGCCAGTCCGGCCGGTTCGCCACGCAGGCGCTGCAGGGCCACGCCAGCCAGTGCGGTGTTGAAGAACACGATCCTGTCTAATTACATGCTTTTTATATAGTGACAGCTCATAGTAAGCCAACACTCGTGGCGATACACGTTCCGTTGTATCTCCACAGGACGCTGCCGACGCCCGTCGCAATATGTAATCTTGGCGAAGGTCGACGGCAAAGACCCAGAGACCGAGGCAACGAATTGATCAATTCGACGCTTATTCAGAAAGCGGAGGGCGTCGAAGTCGACGCCCCCGCCCGTAGAAGGAACATGAAGCCGTTGACGCCAGCGAACAGAGACGCAAACGCGAGGGGCATATCGACCGGTGCGGTACTATCCGGGAGAGCCAAGCGCCCGGTAGCGCAAAGGGCCGGGAGCACCGAACGAAGTTGAAGCGTCCTCGTTGATTCGAGCCAGTCGGAAGTAGAGTTTCCCCACCAAGGAGCTCTGCATGAAGAAGTCGAAGTTCAGCGAGGAACAGATCGTCCGGATCCTCAAGGAGGTCGAGGCCGGCGCGAAGGTGGCTGA
>NZ_JACYXL010000005.1 GCF_014842995.1 Rhodanobacter sp. 7MK24 | reverse complement strand
GAGCGGCTGCAGGTGCGTCGGCGCAAGCGGAAGAAGGTGCCGGTGAGCGAGCGGCAACCGCTGGTCCGTCCATCGGCGCCCAACGAAGTGTGGTCGATGGATTTCGTGTTCGATTGCACCGCCGACGCCCGCGTCCTCAAGTGCCTGACCATCGTCGACGACGCCACGCATGAGTCGGTGGGCACCGAGATCGAACGCTGGCGCCGGGAGTACAACGAGGAGCGACCGAAGAAGGCGTTGGGCGGGCTGACACCGGCCGCCTACGCGAAGCAGTTAAAGTAACTCCGGACTCTAAACCGACCCGCTACTCAAAGCGGGGGGACGTCGCAGGCTTCAAGAGGAGCCGGCCCAGAATTCGGCCACCGGAACCATGGAGTTCTCGATTCGCGATACGGGCGGGTATTACGTCACGATCAGCGCGCTTTCATGATCCGGCGGTGCACCACGTGGGATATGCCACCAATGGTATATGGCGCATCTAGACGATCACGAGAAATGTGAGCGTCAAAATAAAAAAGAGGCGCACCGCGCCTCCCACTGTCAATTTATACCGTCCGTGGGGACTTGCGGCAAGACTCGAGGCGAAAACTAGAATCGCGGCCCTGTCGATAGGGCAGGATTGCGAGAGGCGATCAGGACGATGTGTAATGACGAATGGGTCCCCGTTTCCCCCGCGAATTGCCATCTGCTGACTGGTCCGTTCTATCACGGTACAAAAGTCAGTCTGTCGGTCGGCGATCTGTTGACGGCGGGTTTCAGGTCCAACTACGACGACAGCGTCGTGATGAACCACATCTATTTCACCGCGGTGCCCAAGGGCGCCGGTCTTGCTGCGGAAATGGCCAGGGGCGAAGGCAGGCCGCGAGTTTATGTCGTGGTGCCGACAGGAGGGTTCGAAGATGACCCGAACGTCACGAACAAGAAATTCCCGGGCAACCCGACACGGTCATACCGAAGCGGGCATCCCTTGAAGATCATTGGCGAGCTTGAGAGCTGGGAACCCCACGACCCGGAATTCATCCGCCAGTTGAGGAGCCGTGTCGAAACAGGCATGGGCGAAATCCTCAATTGAGGGGGCGAAGGAAATCAACTGCCACGAAGGCGATTGGTTCCGCGACGCATGCCGTCACTTCGCACACGCTTCGTAGTCGACCTCGACCACCAGGAACCGCGTGTGCCCGCCGGGCAGTTCCGCCTCGAACTCGTCGTCCAGCCGCTTCTTCAGCGCCGCGCGGGCCAGCGGCGAATCGATGCTGATCCAGCCCAGCTTCGCGTCGGTCTCGTCGGGGCCGACGATGCGGTAGCGGACTTCCTCGCCGTTGGCGAGGTTCTCCAGCGCGATGACGGCGCCGAAGAACACCGCCTCGCGGTCAGCGGGTGTGCCTTCGGCGACCTTGAGCGAGGGGATGCGCTTGCTGAGATAGCGCACGCGGCGGTCGATTTCGCCGAGCTGCTTCTTGCGGTAGGTGTACTCGGCGTTTTCCGAGCGGTCGCCTTCGGCGGCGGCGGCGGCCAGGGCCTTCACCACCTCGGGGCGCAGCGTATGCCAGAGATGGTCGAGCTCAGTCTTGAGCTTCTCGAAACCGGCGCGGGTGATGATGGCCGTGGAGCCGGGCGAGGGTGGGCGCCAACGACTCATGCGCTGGCCTCCCCGTGACCGCGCAGCAGTTGCCACGCGGCGCCAAGCAGCCAGCCCAGCATCAACAGGATCAGCGCCTTCTGGCTGAGGCCGCGAGGCAGTGCGCGCCAGAATGCCTGGACCCAAAGCAGTACGAAACAGAGCGCTGCATAGGGGAAGGCGGGGCGGAACCAGCGCCGCCAGCGTGCGTCGCCGCGCAGCCGCCAGCTTTGCAGCAGCATGGCGGTGGCGGTGCACAGGAAGGCGGTCTGCGCCGCCACACCATGCACGTAGCCGTGCAGCGTGGGCGGATGGTTCCACGTGTCGGTGGTTTCGATGGCGGTGAGTGCCAGCGCCGCACCGCCCATGACGAACAGCAGCAAGGGTGCGGCGCTGCGCGCGGCGGGAGCGAGTTCGGAATAGGCGCCCACGCCAAGCAGCGCCAAGGCCAGCGCCATCGCGTAGTAGCCGGCGCGCACCATGCCGCCCCATGGGCCGATCAGGTAGAAGCTGTTGGGTACGCGCATCCAGTCGAGATCGGGGCGCAGGCATTGCGCGGCGATGCCGGTGGCGAGGAAGGCCAGCATGCCGGCGAGCGCGATGGCGGCAGCGGGCTTGCCGGTGCTCATGCGGTGCCCGCCAGTTGCCGTTGCAAGGTGGCGATGTCGTTGCGCAGCGGATGTTCGGGCCACGCGCTCGCCAGCTTTTGGAGCAGCACCATGGCTTCGGTGCGGCGTTCGGCCTGGGCACCCAGCAAGCGTGCAACCAGCAGGCCGTAATGCGGCGCGCGTTCGTCGCGCGACCAGTGCGCGAGGTAGCCGCGGCCCAGGTGAATGGCGAGGCGTTCCATGCCAAGGCGCGCGGCGAGGTCGGCCAATTCGCCGCAGGTGCGCGGGTCGTCGGGGATGAAGGCGGAATCGGCGGTGCAGCATTCCTGCAGCACGCCCAGCGCGCGACGTGCCTCGTTTTGCGCGACCAACGCGGCGATCCAGATCTGGCCATGTACCAGCAGGTCGTCGCGCAGGCCCTGGCGGCGCAGCAGCTCGCGGTAGAGCTGGTGCACCGGCGCGGGTGCGGTGCGCTTGCGCAGGCGTTCGGCCAACTGGTGCAGCGCTGCGGTGGGATCGCTCTCGGCCAGCGTGCGTGCGGCGTCCACCAGTTGGCTGTCCTCGTCCTGGCCGATGGCCTTGGCGAGCTTCGGTGCCTCCGGCTCCAGCCCGAAGCGTTCGTGGCGCTGGTGGATCAATACGCCCATCAGGTGGAAGGCCAGCACGATCAGGTAGGTATAGGCGAAGCCGAACAGCGGTAGCGCCAGGAAGTGCGGCAACAGGCTGGAGGTAAGCGTAGCCACTGCGATAAGCGCGCCCAGCAAGAGGTTGATCGCCACCGGTATGAAATAGGCGCCCTCGAAGCCAAGCGCAATGCGCCACCAGGTCGCCGGGTTCAGCGCATGCAGCACATTGCCCTCGAAGGCCAGCGACATGTCGATGGCCGGCAATGCCAGCACCAGCACGGGAACCAGCAGCCACAGCGTGGCCGGGGCGAGCAAGCCGCAGGCGACGAACAGCGCGCCTGCCACGAGATGGATCAAGGTGAGTGCCCAGCCGGCCGTGCCGGCTTCGTCCACGCCGACATCGGGCGGGTTGGCGTAGCCGTTCGCGGTGTACTGCATGCAATCGGCGGCATAGCGCCAGGTGGCGGCCCACACCAACAGGTTGGCCAGCATGCCGATGGCGGGCAGGTAGCTGGCGTAGTGTGCAATAGCCAGTGCCGTGCAGGTGGCCAGGCCGGCGCCGCGCAACGGGTAGCCGAAGCTTGCGGCAAGGCGTTCACCGAACGGGGTATTGGCGGGCACTACTTCGATGCGCGGCATTGCGGGAGCCTCAGTGCTTGCCGTCGGTGCGGGCGCCCACGAGTCCGCTCCTGCCACGACGCGAGTCGGAATCGGTGCGGGCGTGTTCGTTGCCGTCGGGCGAAGGGTCGATCATGAGCAACTCCGTTGTTCCGCGTCTAAGCGGAATTGTAGCCACGGCTTGCGGGGCGCCGGTTCATTGAGTATGCCGATCCCGCCGGCTATGGTGTCGGACTTTCATCGGGTGGTTTTTGTCATGCGGTCTGCTCGTCTTGTTCGATCCCTGCGCCTGGCTCCGTTGGCGTCTTCGATGGCATTGCTGGCGGCATGCGCCAACCCGGGATCGGTCAAGCCAACGGCGACGGTGACGGCGTTGTACGCCCAGCTGGATCAGGCTACGCAGGGTTATGAGACGGCATTGCAGCAGGTGCGCGCCGGCAACGACGCCGCGGGGCAGCAGACGCTGAACCAGGCAATCGACACAGTGAAGAACGCTTCGGTCCACTGCGGAAGTACCCCCGGATGCGATCCGCAGCGCTTCTTCTCGGCCTACGACCGCATGCTGCGCCTGAAGGATGGCAGTTTCATCGGCGACGAGAACGCCGACGGCGACCCGCAGACGGGCATGGCGCTGGATCAGCACGGCCCGGCCGCGTTGCCGGAGGCGCAGCGCAGCGTGATCCTGCTGCACGGCCAGAAGCTCTCCGAGCTGATCGCGATGAACGGCGCGGTGAAAGCCGCGTTGCAGATGTGGCTGACGCAGTGGCGACCGAACCTGATCGATGCCTGGATCAGCTACCAGTACATGCGCAGCGAGATGTGGCCGGCGTACCAGAAGGCCGACCTGCCCGAGGCGCTGCTGTTCGGCATCATGGCCAAGGAGTCGGGTGGCAAGGTGCATGCGGTGTCGCGCTCAGGCGCGGCGGGCCCGCTGCAATTCATGTATGCCACCGGCATGCGTTTCGGCCTCACTACCGACGACGGCTTCGATCTGCGCTTCGATCCCGCCGCTTCGGCGCGCGCGAATGCCGAGTACATGGACGAGCAACTGAAGGTGTTCAACGACAACCTCGAGTTGACCATCGCGGCCTACAACACTGGCGAAGGGCGCATGAGCCGGCTGGTGGGCGACGACACCAAGGTGAGTTTCTACGACCCGCGCATCTACAACCAGCTGTCGCAGGAGACCCGCGACTACGTGCCCTCGGTGCTGGCGGCGGCGTGGCTGTTCCTGCACCCGGACAGCTACAACCTGCGTTTCCCGAAGATCGATGGCGAACCCGGCAGCATCACATTGAAGCGACCGGCTTCGCTGAGCGAACTCACCGTGTGCCTGGGTTCGGCCGGCGGCATGGAGGAAGGCTGGTTCCGCACACTGCGCAATCTCAACCCGCGGCTCGACCCGCAGCAGGAGCAGCCGGCTGGTGTGGTCCTGCAGGTGCCGAAGCTGCTGGAACAGCCGTATGCCGCGCGCTGCGTGGACGGCCCGTGGCCCATCCTTGCAGGCGACCTGCATGCCGCTGCCGCACCGGTGGTGGCCGATCCTCTCGCGCCAGCCCGTGCCGCGGGGGCGGTACGGACGCGCAGCTACAAGGTGCGCCGCGGCGACACCCTGGTGGGCATCGTGCGCCAGCTGCGCTGCTCCAGCGTGCAGGAAGTCGCCGAAATGAACCACCTGCGCCACCAGCACATCACGGTGGGTCAGGTGTTGACCGTGCCGGAGTGCCGCTGAGAGATTTGACTCCCCGTGCAGGCGATCAGGCGGAAGCGCTGGCACTCATCCAGCTTTTGACCGGATCGACCGTCGGGCGATGCAGGCGCTTCAGTTCGGTCAGCAACTGCAGCACCTGGCGGTGCTGTGGCAGCAGGCGGTCCTGCGGCGAGTGTTTGGTTTCGTGATAGGCAACGGCCAGCCACAGAGCGACACCGCGCAGGGCCACTTCGGGATTGTCCGAGCGCGCCCGTTCATAGCCGGCGGCGGTGCCCTGGCCCCATGGCAGGTAGCGCGCTTCCGGTGCCGTGCCGTAGAGATGCGGGAACTCGCTGCGCGCGGCCTGGCCGATCTCGCGCAGGGTCAGCACGCTCAGCTGGGTACGGCTGCGCTGGGGCAGGGCGCGCACGCAGCGTTCTATTTCGCGCAACTGGCGGGTGAGTTGGTGTGCGCGGAAGAACGCAATGGCTGGGCTCAGCAGTCGCATGGAATTTCCGTCCCCTCACGCCGCATGGTCGCGGCCGACGACGGGAGGATAACGATCCGGTGCTGCCGAGTGCGCCCAGTGCGTCACAAAACGACGCGCTGCGTCAGCCTTGGGGCGCGGAGCCCAGTCGCTGCCCCACGCATACCGCCTGTTGCGGCGCCAGCGCGTCCAGCTCGGCCATGCCTTCGGGCAGCAGCAGGATCACGGTGGAGCCCATGTTGAAGCGGGCCATCTCGGCGAAGCGTTCCAGCGTGATGTTCTGTCCGGCGAACGACTTGCGTCGGATCGAAGGCGCATAGGGCGGTATCACCAGTCCGTCCCACACCGTGGCCACCGACGAAACGAGGATGGCACCCACCATCACCACCGTGAACGGACCGCGCGGGCTGTCGAAGTGGCAGACCAGCCGTTCGTTGCGTGCGAACAGCCGCGGAATGGCCTCCACCGCGAACGGCGCCACGCTGAAGATGCGCCCCGGCACGTGCACGGTTTCGCGCAGCGTGCCGGCCAGCGGCATGTGCACGCGGTGGTAGTCGCGCGGCGACAGGTACACGGTGACGAAGCGGCCATTGCGGTATGGCGCGGCAGCGGCTTCGTCGCCCAGCAATTCGGCGGCGCTGTAGTCCTGCCCCTTGGCCTGGAAGATGCGCCCGTCCACGATCTGGCCGGCCTGGCTGATGCGTCCGTCGGCGGGCGAGAGCAGGGCGGCAGGGTCGGCATCCGCTTGCCGCGCGCCAGGCTTCAGCTTGCGGGTGAAGAAGGCATTGAAGTGCTGGTAGGCCAGCGGATCGGACTGCGCCGCCTCGGTCATGTCCACGTCGTAGTTGCGCACGATGGTGGAGATCAGCCAGTTCTTCCACGGCGCGAAGGTCCAGCGCGTACCCCAGTAGACCAGGCGCGACAGGAAGCGGTGCGGAAGGGTGTATTGGAGGAATACCTTGAAAGTCATCCGACCAGTATACGGGTGGCGGCGCCTCCCTTTGTGGGTTCTCCCTTCCGCCGGGAAAGGGTTTCGGGCGCGGGGCCGTATAATTGCCGACCCTTTGCATTGCGCACGCCAGGACCAGGCCAGTGACCGCCGAACTTGCAACCATCATCGACTTCATCCGCTACGGCGCCAGCCGCTTCTCGGCCGCCGGGCTGACCTTCGGCCACAGCCACGACAACCCCATCGACGAGGCCACCCACCTGGTGCTGGCCAGTTTGCACCTGCCGCCGGACATTCCGCCGGCCTATGGCGCGGGTCGCCTCACCGCCGAGGAACGCGCCAATGTGCTGGCCTTGATCGAACGTCGTGTCAACGAGCGCCTGCCGGTGGCCTACCTCGTGGGCGAGACCTGGTTCGCCGGGCTGAAGTTCAAGAGCGACCGTCGTGCCCTGGTGCCGCGCTCGCCCATTGCCGAACTGATCGAGTCGGGCTTTGCGCCCTGGCTGGACGAACGCCACGTGGAGCGCGCGCTCGACCTGTGCACCGGCTCCGGCTGCATAGGCATCGCGATGGCCGAGTACAACCCGGAATGGCAGGTGGACATCGTCGATGTCAGCGACGACGCGTTGTCGCTGGCACGCGAAAACATCGTGTTCCAGCACGTCGAGTCGCGCGTCGAGGCGGTGAAGTCCGACCTGTTCGAAGGCGTGCGCGGGCGCAGGTACGACCTGATCGTCTCCAATCCGCCCTATGTCACCGAAGAGGAATACGCCGCGCTGCCCGGCGAGTATGCGCACGAGCCCAAGCTCGGCCTTACCTCGGGCGAGGATGGCCTGGACATCTGCCTGCGCATCCTCGACGAGGCTGCCGACCTGTTGACCGACGACGGCTTGCTGATCGTCGAAGTGGGCGAAAGCGAGCATGCGCTGGCCGCGCTGCTGCCCGAGGTGCCCTTCGTGTGGATCGAGTTCAAGGTGGGGCAGATGGGCGTGTTTGCGCTGGAACGCCGCGACCTGGTCGAACACAGGGCGGCGATCCATGCTGCTGCCGTCGCGCGGCGCTGATTCGGTGCTGCTGGAAACGGCCCGCCTGCGGCTCGACAGTCTGCGCGGCGAGGATGCGCAGGCGCTGTTCGCCTATCGCGCCGACCCGTCGGTGAGCCGTTACCAGGGTTGGCGTCCAACTTCCCCCGATGAGACGGTGCGTTTTATCGAGCGCCAGCAAGCGGTGGCGTTCGATACGCCGGACAGCTGGTTCCAGTTCGCCCTGCGCCTGCGCGATAGCGGTGAACTCGTCGGCGACCTGGGCCTGCATTTCGTAAATGCGGATACGGTTGAATTCGGCGTCACCTTGTCGCCGGCCCAACAGGGGCGCGGGTTGGCCGCCGAAGCGGTACGCGCCGTGCTGGCACTGGTGTTCGACTCCCTGAAGCGCCACCGCGTCTACGCTTCGGTCGACCCGCGCAACCTCGCTTGCGTGAAGTTGCTGGAGCGCCTGGGCATGCGCAAGGAGGCGCATTTCCGCGAGAGCTGGCGCGAGGGCGATATCTGGGTGGATGACGTCATCTATGCGATGTTGGCGGGAGAGTGGAGTGCTCGCATGTGAGGTTTTTGCTGCTGTTGGAGAGGTTTCCTCGCGCTCTTGCTGGTAATGGAGCGGTTTGGCCCCGCCGCGCGGCCTGACCGTCCCCGCCTCACCGCCTCCGAGGGAGGGGCGTGGCGAAGCAGCGTGTTCCCGGCGCGCAGAAGCCACGGTCAGAGCAGGACAAAACCAAGCAGGGCAGTGCCAAGCATTCGCGCTTTTGCTTGTCATCCCGGCGCAGGCCGGACAAGCACGTAGTGCGCAGAACGTCCGCAGGCGCCCCGCAGGACGAGCGTGGCGAGTCATTCAGCCGCGACCACGATTATCCAAGCCACGTTGGCACTGGGTGACCAGTCTCGCTAACACAGTTAAGCTGTAAAGCTTGCTTCCACCCGAATGGACGTCCAAACCCCGTGTCCAGCAATTCCTTCGGCAAGCTCTTCACCGTCACCACTTTCGGCGAAAGCCACGGCCCGGCCATCGGTTGCGTGATCGACGGCTGCCCGCCCGGCCTGGCGATCAGCGAAGAAGAATTTCGCCAGGACCTTGATCGCCGTGCCACCGGCAAGAGCCGCCATACCTCGCAGCGACGCGAAGCGGACGACGTGGAGATCCTCTCCGGCGTGTACGAGGGCAAGACCACCGGCACGCCCATCGCGCTGCTGATCCGCAACACCGACCAGCGCAGCAAGGATTACGGCGACATCGCCTCGACCTTCCGGCCGGGGCACGCCGACTACACCTACTGGCAGAAATACGGCATCCGCGATCCGCGCGGCGGCGGGCGCTCTTCGGCGCGGGAAACCACGATGCGCGTGGCCGCGGCGGTGGTCGCGAAGAAATGGCTGGCCGAGCGCCACGGCGTTCGAGTGCGCGGCTATCTTGCCCAGTTGGGCAGCCTTGCACCGTCGGACTTCGATTGGAATGCGGTCGAGCAAAATCCCTTCTTCTGGCCTTGCGCCGAGCAGGTGCCTGAGCTCGAAAAGGCCATGGACGCGCTGCGCAAGTCGGGCGACTCGGTCGGTGCGCGCGTCAGTGTGGTGGCTGAAGGTGTGCCGCCGGGCTGGGGCGAGCCGATCTACGGCAAGCTGGATGGTGACCTGGCGAGCGCACTGATGTCGATCAATGCCGTGAAGGGCGTGGAGATCGGCGACGGTTTCGCTGCGGTTTCCCAGCATGGCAGCGAGCACCGCGACGAAATGCGTTTGGACGGCTTTACGTCCAATCACGCGGGTGGCATCCTTGGCGGCATCAGTACGGGACAGGTCGTGGTGGCCTCGATCGCGCTGAAGCCCACCTCCAGCATCCTGATCCCCGGCCGCAGCGTGAACCTGGCCGGCGAACCGGTGGACGTGGTCACCAAGGGTCGACACGATCCCTGCGTCGGCATCCGCGCCACGCCCATCGCCGAGGCGATGATGGCGCTGGTGCTGATGGACCACGCCTTGCGCCACCGCGGGCAATGCGGCGACGTGGGCATCGTTGCGCCGCGCATCCCCTGAGGCGCCGGCACGCTGGAGTGAGCATGGCAGGCAACAAACCGGTCGTCTGGGTGTCGCGCCCCACCTTCGAGAGCGAGATCGCGCGACTGTGGCCGCATTTCGAAGTGCACGAGGAGTCGCAGGAGGTGAAGTTCACCTCCGCCGAACTGGCGACCAGGCTGGCTGCTTGCGACGCCGCCATCGTGGGCCTGAAGGAGCGCATCGGAGCGGCCGAGCTGGCCGGAGCGAAACGGTTGCGCATCGTCGCCAACCTCGGCGTGGGCTACGACAACCTCGACGTGGCCGCGCTCACTGCGGCCGGCGTCGCCGCCAGCAACACCGCCGACGTGCTCAACGAGAGCGTGGCCGACTACGCCTGGGCGTTGCTGCTGGGTGCCGCGCGACGGATCGGCGCCGCCGAACGCTGGCTCCGCGCCGGGCAGTGGCGGGCCACCGAATTCAGGGGCTGGCTGGGCACCGACGTGCGCGGTCGCACGCTGGGCATTCTCGGCATGGGCCGCATCGGACAGGCCATCGCACGGCGTGCGCAGGGCTTCGGCATGCCGGTGCTCTATCACAACCGTTCGCGCCTGCCCGAAGCCATCGAGCGCGAATGTCGCGCCCGCCTTGTGGACAAGGCCACGCTGCTGCGCGATTCCGATTTCCTGGTGCTGGTGCTGCCGCTGACGCCGCAGACACGCTATGCCATCGGTGCCGCAGAACTGGCGCAGATGAAGCCGACCGCGGTGCTGGTGAACGTGGCGCGCGGCGGCATCGTGGACGACGCTGCGTTGGCGGCCGCCCTGCGCGAGGGTCGGCTCGCTGCCGCCGGCCTGGATGTTTTCGAGGGCGAACCGCATGTGCACCCAGACCTGCGCACGCTCGACAACGCGCTGCTCAGCCCGCATATCGCCAGCGCCACGACCGATACGCGCCGCGCCATGACCGCGGTGGCGGTGGACAATGTGCTGGCGTCTTTCGGTCACGGTCCGCACGCGGGCCATCCGCCGAATCTCCTGAATCCCGAAGCGCTGGCTACGGCCGGCGCGACTTCCCATCCCACCCGAAACTAACCTGACGAGCAGCACCCGATGAGCAAGAAGAGCAGTTACAAGGTTGCGATGGTCGGCGCCACCGGCGCCGTGGGCGAGACGCTTCTCGCCATCCTCGCTGAGCGCAACTTCCCGGTCAGCGAGCTGGTGCCGCTGGCCAGCGAGCGTTCGGCCGGAGGCAAGGTGGAGTTCGCAGGCAAACAGGTGACGGTGAAGAACCTTGCCGACTACGACTTCGACGGCGTGGACATCGCCTTCTTCTCGGCCGGCGGTTCGGTGAGCAAGGCGCATGCGCCGCGCGCCGCGGCGGCCGGCGCGGTGGTGATCGACAACACCTCCGAGTTCCGCTACCAGGACGACATCCCGCTGGTGGTGAGCGAGGTGAACCCCCACGCCATCGCCCAGTACACCACCCGCGGCATCATCGCCAACCCGAACTGCTCGACCATGGGCATGCTGGTAGCGCTGGCGCCGATCCATCGCGCGGTGGGCATCGAACGCATCAACGTGGCCACTTACCAGTCGGTCTCCGGCGCGGGCCGTTCGGGCATGGAGGAACTGGGCAAGCAGACCGCGGCCTTGCTCAATTTCCAGGACGTGGAGTCGAAGAAGTTCTCCAAGCAGATCGCCTTCAACGTGATCCCGCACATCGACGACTTCCAGCCCAACGGCTACACCAAGGAAGAAATGAAGATGGTGTGGGAGACGCGCAAGATCCTGGAGGACGACTCCATTGCGGTGAACCCGACGGCGGTGCGCGTGCCGGTGTTCTACGGGCATTCCGAGGCGGTCCACATCGAGACCCGCGACAAGATCACGGCCGAACAGGCACGCGAACTGATGGAGCAGGCCGAGGGCGTGGTGGTGATGGACGAGCGCAAGGCCGGCGGCTATCCCACCCCGGTGGGCGACGTCGCCGGCAAGGACCCGGTCTATGTGGGCCGCATCCGCGAGGACATCTCGCACGAGCGAGGCCTCGACCTGTGGATCGTCTCCGACAACATCCGCAAGGGCGCGGCGTTGAACGCCGTGCAGATCGCCGAACTGCTGATAGAAGACTATCTGTGAGGCGTGGGGCATGCAGTTGGGTGCTGGCCGGTCTGCTGATAGTGGCTGGGCCGGTCTGCGCACAGACCCATGGGTCTGCGCGTCAGGTGGGGACCGCGGTGGCCAGGCAGCAAGCCGAGGTGCAGCGCTTGCAGAAGGACGTGGCCAAACAGGAATCCGGCAGCCAGGCGGCAGCGGAAAAGCTCAGGCGGCAGGATGCGGAAATCGCCGAATTGCGGCGCCAGTTGCAGGCGGTCCAGCAGGCAAGAGAGGCGGTCGGCAAGGGGCATTGAGCGTCCCCGGGCCGGTCGGGCGTCTTCTCCATTGCTGGAATGCGCGATAGCAATGCGTCGCAAGTCTGCGATCCGCCTATTGTTGATCCGCTTGCATCTAACTAAAGTGCAGCATCGTCCGGCCGAAGCGCCGCCATTGTGGCGGCCTCCCCGGACTCTGCGGCTTGTTCGGGGGAGCACCTGATGAATCGTTCGTTGAAACTGCCCTTGCTGGTGGCTCTGGCTCTTGGCAGCGGCCAGGCGTTGGCCATGGACCTGGGGCAGATCCAGGTCAAATCGGCGCTGGGCCAGCCCTTGCTGGCGGAAATCCCGGTACAGCAGGCCTCGCCGGCCGAGCTGCAGCAGCTCAATGTGCATCTGGCATCGGGTGACGCTTCCACCGGGATTCCCCTGCATTTCGCCGTGGTCGACGGCGGCGACGGCCACAAGGTGATCCGCATCACCAGCGAAACGGCTGTCAACGATCCGTTCCTCGACCTGCTGGTCGAGGTCCATGGCGGCAACGGCAAGAGCGTGCGCGAGTTCACCATCCTGCTCGATCCGCCGGGCAGCAGTCCCGCGCCGCAGCCTGCGCGCGTTGCACACGCGGCGAAGCCGGCTGCAGCACCGCGTCAGGCGAGCAGCGCTGCCGGTACGCCATCGTCGGGGCAGGCGGCCAATGGGCGCTGGACGGTCGAGCGCGGCCAGACCCTGTCCACGGTGGCCCACCAGACGGCGCCGGCTGGCGTCGACGTCAACCAGATGTTGCTGGCGCTCAAGCAGACCAACCCCGATGCGTTCTATCGCGACAACATCAATGCGCTGAAGGCAGGCGCGGTGCTGCGCATTCCCAGCAAGGCCGAGGCCGAGGCGATCGCGATAGCCACCGCTGCCGAGGAAGTGCGTCGCCAGAACGGCGACTGGCGCAGCGGTACGGTGGGCAGCGCGCCGACCAATGTGGCCGATGCGGGTACGCGTGCCGGCACCTCCAGTTCGCCCACTGCGACCGGCGCAACGGGCGACCACCTGGCGCTGGTGCCGGCCAAGCAGGGCAGCAAATCGGCCACCGACAACAGCGACGCCCTGCGCCAGGATCTGCAGCGCAGCAAGGAGAGCCTCGCCACCCTGCAACAACAGGGCGATGACCTGAAGTCGCGCTTGAAGGACCTCAGCGACATCAACAGCAAGAACCAGCGTCTGCTCGCGCTCAAGGACAACGAAATCGCCGAGCTGCAACAGAAGCTGGCCGCGGCGCGCAAGGCGGCTGGTGCGCCGGCCGAGCCGGCGAACGCGGCGACGGCGGCAACTGCGCCAGCCGCCGCTGCACCGAAGACCGCGACCGCTCCGGCCAGCATCGCCCCACTGCCGACGGCACCGGCCGGCAGCGCGACAGCGGCCACGCCGGCGGCAGCGCCTGCCGCCGCCGCAACGGCACCCGCGGCGAGCAAGCCCGTACAGGCAGCCGCCCCAGCCAAGGCCGAATCCGTCAAGGCAGCGCCGGCCAAGCCGGCCGCCAGCAAACCGGTGTCGTCCGACGACGAGCCCTGGTACTCGCAGCTCTGGGCAGAGGTGGCAGGTGGCGTCGTCGTCCTGCTGCTGGTGCTGTGGGCCTTGCTCGGTCGCCGCAAGGCGAAGCCTGCGTCCTCGTTGCCGAAGCTGGCGCCGTCGCTGGCCGATCGCTTTGGCTCGGAGCCGCTGCATGACGCCGACGACGTCGACCAGAACCTGCTGCTCGATCAGCTGGCCGAGCATCCCGACGACATCGGCCTGCACCTGGAGCTGGTCAGCTTGTACTACGGTCGCCGCGACATCGACCATTTCGAGGCGGCAGCCGAGGCCATGCATGCCCACGTTTCCGACCCGCAGCAGGAGGAGTGGCAGCAGGTAGTGCGCATGGGCGAGGACCTGGTGCCTGGCCATCCGCTGTTCGCGCACCATGATGGCGCGTCGACGGAAGAACATGAGGCCCACCACGGTTTCGACATCGACCGTTATGCCGCCGAGCCCGTCGCGGCGCCCGCGCCGGCCGGCCCGCCGCCGATGCCGACCAGCCCGGTCAAGGTGAGCGAGTACAACTTCAACTTCGACCTCACGCCTCCGCACGAATCGGCGGCCAAGCACGTCGACGACACCAAACCCGCCGACGAGGCCAAACCGGTCGAGCAACATGCCGCCGCGGACGAAGATGCGACGGTGGTGAGGTCGAGCTGGCAGTTCGACGAGCCGGAGGCCGAACTGCAGCCCGCCGGCCATGATATCGAGTCGCGCGATTTCAGCGACGATCCGGCGGACACCAAGCTGGACCTGGCGCGTGCCTACCTCGACATGGGCGATCCCGAAGGCGCCCGCGCCATGCTCGAGGAAGTACTGCACGAGGGCAGCCAGATGCAACGCGACGTGGCCAAGCGCCTGCTCGACGACCTGCACTGATAGTTTCACTGCATTGGTAAAGCACGAACGGGCCGGCTATGCCGGCCCGTTCGTGCTTGAGGAGTGCGGCCATGGATGGCCGCCCGTTTGATTTTCGCGACCTGGGATGGTCGCGAATGATTGAGGAGTGTGGCCACGGCTGGCCGTCCGTTTGATTTTCGCGATCAGGGGCGATCGCAAGGAAGATGCCTGTTACGCTCTCCGCTTTGAATCGACAGCACGATCCATGCGCATCGCCCTGGGCATCGAATACGACGGCACCGACTTCCTTGGCTGGCAACGCCTCACCCATGGCAGCACGGTGCAGGGCGCGTTGGAACAGGCTTTGTCGAAGGTCGCCGCGCAGCCGGTCGAGGTGACCTGCGCAGGGCGAACCGATGCGGGTGTGCACGGCCGCTGCCAGGTGGTGCATTTTGACGCGCCGGTGGAACGCGAGATGCGCGGCTGGTTGCTCGGCGCCACTTCCAACCTGCCGCACAGCGTGGCTGTGCTGTGGGCGCAGCCGGTGGCGGAGGATTTCCATGCGCGCTTTTCCGCCCGCAGCCGGCGTTACCGCTATACCGTCCTGAACCGGCAGGTGCGTGCGGCGCTGGACGCGCGTTATGTCACCTGGGAACGCCTGCCGCTGGATGCCGCTCGCATGCATGCCGCCGCACAGGCGCTGGTGGGCGAACACGATTTCTCCGCGTTCCGCGCAACCTCATGCCAGGCCGCCCATCCGCGCCGTTGTGTGCTGGCGGCAGGCGTGCGGCGCGAGGGCGAGCAGGTGATCGTGGAGATCGAGGCGAATGCCTTCCTGCACCACATGGTGCGCAACATCGTCGGATCGCTGCTGCCGGTGGGGCGTGGCGAGCAGCCGGTCGAATGGGTTGCCGAGCTGCTGGCTGGCCGCAATCGCGAAGTAGCCGGGCCTACCGCGCCATCATCGGGCCTGACCTTCCTCGGCCCGCGTTACGAAGCGCACTGGGGCCTGCCTGCGGAGGTATCGCAATGACCCGCATCAAGTGTTGCGGCATGACCCGCACCGAGGACGCCTTGCTCGCTGCCCGGCTGGGCGCGGATGCGATCGGCCTGGTGTTCACCGCGCGCAGCAAGCGGCGGGTGGCGCTGGAACAGGCGCGGGCGATCCGCCAGGCCCTCCCGCCGTTCGTGGATGCCGTGGCCTTGTTCATGGACGACGAGGCTGCCCTGGTCGAGGAAGTCATCGCGACGGTGCAGCCCGATCTGCTGCAGTTCCACGGCGGCGAGGCCGACGACTGGTGCGCGCAGTTCAGGCGCCCGTACCTCAAGGCCATCGCAATGGGCGAGGGCGCTGCGGCGTTGCCGCGCCTGCACGACTACCCTCGCGCCGCCGCGCTGCTGCTGGACGGCCATGTCGCGGGCGAAGCCGGCGGCAGCGGCAAGGCATTCGACTGGTCGCTGCTGCCGCGTGGCCTTGCGCAGCCGGTGATCCTTGCCGGTGGCTTGCATGCGGGCAACGTCGGCGCGGCGATACGTGCGGCGCGGCCATGGGCGGTGGACGTGGCCAGCGGCGTGGAGTCGGCGCCGGGCATCAAGGATGCCGGCAAGTTGCATGATTTCATCGCGGCGGTGCGCGCCGCGGACGAAGGGGAAGGCTAGCCATGAGCGAAGGTTCCAGCACGGTGCCGACACCGACCGCGATGGAGGAGTGCCGGGTCGACGCCGATCATCCGTTCGATCCGCGCATCCTGGTCGATCGGGATCGGCCGCTGGTGATCCGTGGCCTGGTGCGCGATTGGCCGCTCGTGAAGCTCGGGCTGCAGTCCGACACCGCCTTTGCGCAGCGGCTGGCCGAGCTGGACAACGGCACCGACGTCAGCACCCTGATGGTGGCGCCGGAGGCCGACGGCATCGTCGGCTACTCGGCGGACCTGGGCGAGATGAACTACCAGCACTTCAAGGTGCCGGTAACCATGGGCCTGCAGCGACTGGCCAGCTACAGCCGGCGGGAGAACGCGCCGGCGCTGGTGATCCAGAGCGCGCGCGTGCGCGAATGCCTGCCGGGCTTGCTGGAAGACCACCAGCTGCCGTTCCTCGATCCCTCGGTGGAGCCGCGCCTGTGGGTGGGCAACAAGGCCACCACACCCACCCATTTCGACTCGATGCGCAACATCGCCTGCGTGCTGTGCGGCGCGCGGCGTTTCACCCTGTTCCCGCCCGAGCAACTGCCCAACCTCTACATCGGTCCGCTGGATTTCGCGCCCACCGGCGCAGCAATCAGCCTGGCGCGACTGGACCGGCCCGATGACCCGCGCTATCCGCGCCTGAAGCAGGCGCTGGCCGCCGCGCAGGTGGCCGAACTCCACCCCGGCGACGCGATCTACATGCCGCCGCTGTGGTGGCACAACGTGGAATCGCTGCAGCAGCTCAACGCGTTGATGAACTACTGGTGGAGTCCGGTGGACGTGCCCGGCTACAACTCCGGCTACGCGCGCGCGGCGCTGTTTCATTGCCTGCTGGCCTTCCGCGAACTGCCTACGGCGGAACGGGAGCAGTGGCGCAGGCTGCTGGACTATTACGTGTTCGGCGGCGAGGAAACCGTGGCGCACATCCCCGAGCATCGCCGTGGCGTGCTGGGGCCGCAGACGCCGGAGGTCGTGGAGAAGCTGAAGGAGGGGGCGCGGCAGAATCTCTGACAGCGCCGTTTCACGCCTCAGCCAATTCGTGGCGCAGCCAGTCCGCCAGCGCCGCGAACCGTGCATCGTCGGTGCGCCGTGTTGAAACCAGCGCCCAGCGCGCGGAGGTTTCGCGAAACCCCCACGGTGCAAGCAGCCGCCCGCTGGCGAGGTCGTCGGCCACCAGTGGCTGCGGCGCGATGGCCACGCCCAGCCCCGCTGCCGCGGCTTCCAGCAGGAAGTAGAGATGGGGCAGGGCCTGGGCCTGCTGCAATGATTCGGGCGGCAGGTCCATGGCGCGCGCCCATTCCGGCCACGCCTGCGGGCGCGAGGCGGTATGCAGCAGCGGTTCGTCGCACAGCGCGCTGGCGGGCAGCTCGCGCAGACGGTCGGCGCCGGGATAGCGCGGGCTGAGCACGGGTCCGATACGTTCCGGCGCCAGCTCATGCACCTGCCAGCCGCTGGGCCACGGCGGCGCGGCCAGCAACAGGGCAGCATCCACGTTGGCCAGATGGTCGACCACAGGTTCTTCCTGCACAGCCAGATGCAACGTCAGTGCAGGGAGATCGTGGCGCAGGCGCTCCAGTCGCGGAATCACCCAGCGCGCGAGCACACTGCCGGAACAGCCGAGAACGCAGGCCGCGGCAGCGCGCTTATTCCGCAACTGCAGCCAGCCCTCGCGCAGTTGCCCGAACGCGGTGCTGCACTGTTCGCGCAGCTGCTGGCCTATCGCGGTGAGCGCGACGCCACGCCCTTGCCGGGCGAATAACGGCTGGCCCAGAGCTTCTTCCAGCGCGCGGACCTGCCGGCTGACGGCCCCATGAGTGACGTGCAATTCCTGTGCGGCAAGGCTCATGCTGCCCAGCCGCGCGGCAGCCTCGAAAGCACGCAGGGCATTCAGCGAAGGCAGGTCGCGATCCGACATGCTGTGAGTCTAGCTCAAGTATCGAGGCGATCTTTTCGCTTTTTCATGGGAAGCCAAGGCGTTAAGGTGTGAGCCTGTCGCCGTGCTTCCTTTTGGAGTTCCCATGCCCGAGATCCGGGATTTCCACGCTTTCCCCGACGCCCAAGGTCGCTTCGGCCAGTTTGGCGGCAGCTATGTCGCCGAAACCCTGATGGCGCCGCTGGCTGAACTGACCGAGGCCTACCTGCGCCTGCGCAAAGATCCGGCCTTCGTCGCCGAGCTTGATCGCGACCTCACGCATTACGTGGGCCGGCCCAGCCCGGTGTATTTCGCCGAGCGGTTGACCAGGCACGTGGGCGGCGCGCGCATTCTGCTCAAGCGCGAGGACCTGAATCACACTGGCGCGCACAAGATCAACAACACCGTGGGCCAGGCGCTGGTAGCGCGGCACATGGGCAAGACCCGCATCATCGCCGAGACCGGCGCAGGCCAGCATGGCGTGGCCAGCGCCACGGTGGCAGCGCGGCTGGGGCTGGAATGCGTGGTCTACATGGGCGCCACCGACATCGAGCGGCAGAAGATCAACGTCTACCGCATGAAGCTGCTAGGCGCCGAAGTGGTGCCGGTGACTTCCGGCTCGAAGACGCTGAAGGACGCGCTGAACGAGGCGATGCGCGACTGGGTCACCAACGTGGCCGACACCTTCTACATCATCGGCACCGTGGCCGGGCCGCACCCGTATCCGCTCATGGTGCGCGACTTCAACGCCATCGTCGGCCGCGAGGCGCGCGCGCAGCTGCTGGAGCAGTACGGCCGCCTGCCGGATGTACTCACTGCCTGCGTGGGTGGCGGCTCGAATGCTATCGGCCTGTTCCATGCCTTCCTCAACGATCGCGACGTTCGCATCGTCGGCGCCGAGGCAGCGGGCGAGGGCATCGCCACCGGCCATCATGCGGCGTCCCTGGCCGCCGGCCGGCCCGGCGTGCTGCACGGCAACCGCACCTATGTGCTGTGCGACGACGACGGCCAGATCACCGAGACGCATTCGGTGTCGGCGGGCCTGGACTACCCAGGCGTCGGCCCCGAGCACGCCTTCCTCAAGGACGCGGGGCGCGCCGAATACGTGGGTGTCACCGACGACGAAGCGCTGGAGGCGTTCCACCTGCTGGCGCGCACCGAGGGCATCCTTGCAGCGCTGGAATCCAGCCATGCGGTGGCGCAGGCGATCAAGCTGGCGCGCGAGTATCCGAAGGACGGCATCGTGCTGTGCAACCTCTCCGGTCGTGGTGACAAGGACGTGCACACCATCGCGGCGCGTGAAGGAGTGCAGGTATGAATCGCATCGACCGTCGTTTTGCGGCGCTGAAGTCCGCCGGCCGCACCGGCCTGATTCCCTTCGTTACCGCCGGCGATCCGTCGCCCGGACATGCGGTGGCGCTGATGCACGCACTGGTCGAATCCGGTGCCGACGTGATCGAGCTTGGCGTGCCGTTCTCCGATCCGATGGCCGATGGCCCGGTGATCCAGCACGCCAGCGAGCGTGCCATCGCCAAGGGAGTGGGCCTGGGCGACGTGCTGGGCTGGGTCACCGAATTCCGCCGGCGCGATGCCGATACGCCGGTGGTGTTGATGGGCTATCTGAACCCCATCGAGATCCACGGCTATGCGCGCTTCGCGGCGGAAGCCGTGCAGGCCGGCGTCGACGGCGTGCTGCTGGTGGACTGCCCGCTGGAAGAGTCCGAAGTGCTGGCGCCGCTGCGCGCGGCCGGTCTCGCGCAGATCCTGCTCGCCGCGCCCACCACGGCGCCGGACCGCTTGTCGAAACTGTGCGCGGCGGCCGAGGGCTTTCTCTACTACGTATCGTTCGCCGGCATCACCGGCGCCGCGCGATTGAGCACCACGGATATCGCGGCGCGCGTGGCGGACGTGCGTGCGCATGCGAAGGCGCCGGTGGCCGTCGGCTTCGGTGTGCGCGATGCGGAAAGCGCGAAAGCCATTGCCGCTTTCGCCGATGCGGTGGTGATCGGCAGCGCGCTGGTGGAGCGGTTGGCGGGCGCGGCTTCGGTGGATGAGATTGCCGAACGCGTGCGTGCGTTCCTGCAACCCGTACGGGATGCGCTCGACGCGCGTTGAGTTGCGTTCTTCAGCGACTTTTCTGTGCACGATGGACGATCTCGAGAGTCACTTCGGGCTCCGCTGAAGGAGCGCACCACACGCCGGCGTCCGGTGCTTCCAGCGATCTCGGCTAGAATGCGCGCTTCACTAGAGGCATCGCTATGAACTGGCTGCAGAAAATCATGAACCCGCGTGCGCACACGCAAGGCTCCGGTGCAGGCAAGGGCAAGGTGCCCGAGGGCGTGTGGGAGAAGTGCGCAGGCTGTGGCTCGGTGCTGTACAAGCCGGAGCTGGAGCGCAACCTGATGGTCTGCCCCAAGTGCGGGCACCATCACGCCATCCGTGCCCGCACGCGCCTGCTCGCGTTGTTCGACGAAGGCTCCACGCAGGAACTGTGGCCGAGCATGGAGGCCACCGACCCACTCAAGTTCCGCGATTCCAAGAAATACCGCGAGCGCATCGTCGCCTCGCAGAAGAGCAGCGGCGAGAAGGACGCGCTGGTCGCGATGAACGGCCGCCTGAAGGGCCGTCCGCTGGTCGCTACCGCATTCGAGTTCGGCTTCGTCGGCGGCTCGATGGGATCGGTGGGCGGTGAGAAATTCGCCCGCGCGGGCGAGCGGGCGCTGGCCGAGAAAAGTGCGCTGGTGTGCTTCGCCGCCAGCGGCGGCATGCGCATGCAGGAAGGCCTGTATTCGCTGATGCAGATGGCCAAGTCCTCCGCCGTGCTGGCCAAGCTGCGCGATGCCGGCGTGCCCTACATCAGCGTGCTGACCAATCCGTCCACCGGCGGTGTCTCCGCCAGCCTGGGCATGCTGGGCGACATCAACATCGGCGAACCGAAGGCGCTGATCGGCTTCGCCGGCCCGCGCGTGATCGAGCAGACCGTGCGCGAAACCCTGCCCGAAGGTTTCCAGCGTTCCGAGTTCCTGCTGGAGCACGGCGCCATCGACATGATCGTCGACCGCCGCGAGATGCGCGACAAGCTCGCCGACCTGCTCAACCTGCTGGAAAAGGCGCCGCGCGCGGCGTAACGACGGCTTCGCAACCGATGACGCCGCCTGCGGGCGGCGTCGTTCGTTTCGCGGGGAAGGGCGTTTGACCTCGGTCGTGATGATGATGAGACGTTGGGCTCGCGTCCATTCGCTTGCGCTGTTCGCGCTCATGTTTTTGGCCACGACTGGAAAGGCCAGCGCGGCTGCGCGCGAGTCACTGACGCTGCAAACGCCGACCGGAAGCGTGCTGGTCGAGTGTTTCGCCGATAAGGCGGATTTCGCGTACCCGACGGTCCTCGTGCTGAGTGGCAGCAAGGGGTTCTGGTCGCCGGCTTATGAGGAGATCGGGCGAGCGCTTCGCAGCGAGGGTTTGCGAGCTTGCCTGGTGCACTTCCTTTCCCCGAAGGATGTGAGCGCCATCGGCCGTGCGGGTAGCTCCGATGCCCGCGAGCGCTACTACGCCAAACACCAGTCCGGATGGATCGCAACGATCCGTAGCGTAGCGACTTACTACCATGCGCAGTCTGGGCATGCTGGAAAGGTCGGACTGCTCGGGATATCGCTTGGAGCGGAGATGGCCTTGGCGGTCTCGGCCAACAGTACGGACATCGACGCGCTTGTGATTGTCGATGGCGGATTCCCGGAGGGTTACACAGACCCTGTGCATGCCTTGCCACCGCTCCGTCTGATATGGGGCGACGGGGATAAGACCTTTCCCTTGGCGGTGGGAGCAGGACTCAAGCGAATGGCGAGGCGTCTGGGCGACGAGGCCGACTTCGATATCTACAAGGGCGGACATGCCTTTTTTCTCGATGCGGCAACACCACAGGCCTGCGCGGCTCATTTGAACGCAGCCCGCTTTTTCGCATCGAGGCTGTAGCGAGGCCAGGTTTCCCCGGCTGCGCGGTGTTTTCCACAGTCAATGTGGATGCCTGCCGAACAAAGCTGTGGACAAGCCGTGTTCACGGCTTTGGCAACAGATACTTGGCACGCATTGACGAATTTCTGCGCAAGCCTTTGCGCGTTTTCCACAACAAATGTGGAAGCACATGGGCATAGCCTGTGGATAGGTGGCGCAAGTGCTTGAGCGCACAGTGGTGCGCGACGCGATGCGCAGATTTTGCTCAGACAAGCATGGTCATGGCGTGCACCAGCCACAACGACAGTGTGCCAAGCGCACCGCCGATGCCGATCGCAGCGAGCACGTCGCTGGGGTAGTGCAGGCCGAGGATGACACGCGATGCGGCGACCAGCGTGGTGAAGGTCAGCAGCAGCGGTGCCAGCAGCGGGTACCAGGCCAGCGCCACCATGGTGAAGCCCACCGCCTGCAAGGTATGGCCGGAAGGGAAGCTGAATTCGTCCAGCGGCGGCACGTGTGCGATCACGCCGGGGCAGGCGCGGAAAGGGCGCGGCCGGCGCGTGTACCGTTTCAGCAGGCGATACAGCTGCAGGGCAGCAATGCCGGTGGCGGCCATGTGCGCGGCCGCGAACAATCCGCGCCGTCCCTCCAAGACGGCCAGGGCCAGCATCAGCGCGTACCAGAACATGCCGTCGCCGAGCCGGCTGACGGTGCCGAAGAACACGCCCACTGCGCGGCGCGTGCCCCAGCGGTTCGCCGCCACGCAGACGCGACGGTCGAAGGCAACGGTTCTAGGCATGGACGATGACGGCATGATGCTCATGGCGCTGCTCCTCAGCCAGTTCTCGCAACAAGGACTCGAATTCGCGGATGACCTGATCCGGCGACAGGCGCGCCATGCTTTCGTGCGCGCGGCGGCCCATGTGGCGGATCAGCCCGGGGTTGCCGGCCAATGTGGCGGTGGCGGTGACGAATGCGTCCGCATCGGCGGGCGTGATGCAGTAACCGTTGTAGCCGTCGCACAGGTGCTCGCGTGCCGCGCCTTCGCGATAGGCGATCACCGGCACTCCGCAGGCCAGCGCTTCAAGGATCACGTTGCCGAAGGTCTCGCTGAGACTTGGGAAAGGGAACAAGTCCGTGCTGGCGATGTGCCGCGCCAATGCTTCGCCACGTTGGGTGCCGGCGAAGACGAAATCCGGGTTCGCCGCCTGCAATGCAGCGCGCGCAGGGCCGTCGCCCACCCACACGAAGCGCATGGCGGGCAGTTGTTGTTGCGCAGTACGGAAGGCCCGCACAGCCAGCTCGAGGTTCTTCTCCGCTGCGATGCGGCCCACATACAGCATCACCGGTGTGCCGGCGTCGACGCTCCATTGCGCGCGCAGCGACGGATCGCGCTGCCCGGGATGAAACAGTTGCGTATCCACAGCGCGGCGCAGCAGGCGTGCATTGTCCACGCCGAGCGAGGCGAGCTCCTGTGCCAGCGCTTCGGTGGGCACGAGGGTGGCGGCGGCGCGGCGGTGGAAGCGGCGCAGGTGGCCGCGCACCAGCGGCGTGAGCCAACGCAGGCCGTAGTGGCTGGCATAGCTGTCGAAGCGCGTGTGGAATCCGGAGGCGACCGGGATGCGCAGGGCGTTCGCCACGCGCAGCGCCGAACTGCCCAACGGGCCTTCGGTGGCGATGTAGATGGCGTCCGGGCGTTCCAGCGACCAACGCTCGCGCAGGGTCCGTCCTGCGGGCAGGCCGAAGCGCAGGCCAGGGTAGCGGGGCAGGGCCGCGCCACGGGCGAACACGGTTTCGAAATGGGCATCGGCGGCACTCGGGCACGCCTGACGCGGACGCACCACTTCGACTGTATGCCCGCGTGCCACCAGACCGGTGGCGAGACCGTACACGGTGAGCGCGACGCCATTGATCTCCGGTAGCCAGGTTTCGCTGACGATGCCGATGCGCATGACGGTTGCTCTCGCGTGACCTGCGCACAGCTTCGCGCCGCGGCTTTGCGCAAGGGTGGCGAATACATGACGGGCGGATGACGGTCGCGGTTTTCAGCGGCCGAAGTACACCGCTATCCCGAGTCCGGCTTCCCACTCGGGCGCAGCGCCATCGAGGCGATGGCGCATGCTGGCATCCAGTTGCACGCGTGGCGTAAGCATCCATGCCAGGCCCGCGCCGGCGCGGCTGCCTTGGCCAACGCCGGACACGTCCATCACGCCGAATTCGACGTAGCCGCTGAATCTCGGCGTGAAGGCGTAACCATCGCTGACGGCGAGTTGGCGGCTGTCGTGGCCGCCGCTGCGCACGTTTTCCAGGTACAGCGCGAGGCCATTGCGTTCGTCCAATTGCCAGTTGAACTCGGTGCCCAGCAGGTACTGGCGGCGCGGGTTGCGGAAGTCGCTAGCGCCATCAGTGAATTCGATGCTGCCCAGCAGCCCCCAGCTGAAGTTGCCGCGTGCGGGCGGGGCGAATTTCAGCGCCAAGGTGCTGTCGCCGCGTCCGTAGTCGACCGCATCGCCTTGGCTGAGTCGGTTGTAGGAGCTGCCGAATTGCAGTTCCAGCGATTGACCGATACCCAGCCGCAGCAGGCTGTCGGCGGTGTATTGCGCGCTGTCGCCGCTGCTGGCACGGGCGAGACTCCAGTCCGGCAGACCTTGTTCCAGCGTGATGTCGCCGGCGCCCAGCACGACCGGAGTGAAGCCGAGACCGGGACGGTCGTAACCGGGGTTGTCCAGCGCTGACGCAGTCGAGACAAATCCCGCCAGCAGCAATGACGGCACGCCGAGCCAGCTGCGGTATCGGCTAAAATCCATGGTTTCTCCGCGCCCCCCAGTACATTCCATGACCGTCCGCACCCGTTTTGCCCCCAGCCCCACCGGTTTCCTGCACATCGGCGGCGCACGCACCGCCCTGTATTGCTGGCTGGAGGCGCGGCGCCGCGGCGGCGAGTTCCTCTTGCGCATCGAGGATACCGATCGCGAGCGCTCCACCGACGAAGCGGTGCAGGCAATTCTCGATGCTATGGCATGGCTGGGTCTTTCCGCCGACGAGGCTCCGGTTTACCAGACCCAGCGCCTGGCCCGCTACAAGGAAGTGGCCGCACGCCTGCTGTCCGAGGGCAAGGCGTACTACGCCTACGAGAGCAAGGAGGAGATCGAGGCGATGCGCGAGGCGGCGATGGCGAAGGGCGAGAAGCCCCGCTACAACGGCCATTACCGCGACCGAAACGAGCCGTACCGCGAGGACCCGAACCGCGTGATCCGTTTCAGGAACCCGCTGGAAGGTTCGGTGGTGTTCGAGGACAAGGTGAAGGGCCGCGTGGAGTGGGCCAATGCCGAGCTGGACGATCTCGTCATCTTCCGCTCCGACGGCTGGCCCACCTACAACTTCGCCGTGGTGGTGGACGACATCGACATGGGGATCACCGAAGTGATCCGCGGCGACGACCACGTCAACAACACGCCGCGCCAGATCAACATCTACCACGCGCTGGGCGCGCCGGTGCCGGAATTCGCGCACCTGCCGATGATCCTCGACAAGGAGGGCAAGAAGCTCTCCAAGCGCACCAACTCGGTGAGCGTGATGGAGTACCGCGAGGAGGGCTACCTGCCACATGCCATCCTCAATTACCTGGTACGCCTCGGCTGGTCGCACGGCGACCAGGAAATCTTCTCGCGCGAGGAGATGACCAGGCTGTTCGATGTCGCCGACGTCAACAAGGCCGCCTCGCGCTTCGATACCGAGAAGCTCAACTGGCTCAACCAGCACTACCTCAAGACCGACGATCCGGCGGCGCTTACGCCCGAATTCGCCTGGCACCTGGCGCGTGCCGGCATCGATGCCGTGCACGGTCCGCAGCCTGCCGACGTGATCGTGGCCTTGCGCGACCGCGTACATACGCTGAAGGAAATGGCCGAGCGCGCGAAGATCTGGTACGGCCCCGTCACCGACTGGGACGACAAGGCTGTCGCCAAGCACCTGAAGAACGACGGCGCGGTCGCCGTGCTGGAAGCGGCGAAGACGCTGCTGGCCGGGGTGGAGTGGCGGCCCGAGCCCATCCATCAGGTCATCGAGCAGATGGCTGCGAGGCTGGAGCTCGGCATGGGCAAGATTGCCCAGCCGCTGCGCGTGGCGATCACCGGCACGCAGGTATCGCCGTCCATCGACCATACCCTCTATCTTTGCGGCCGCGACGAGGCGCTGCGGCGCATCGACCATGCGCTGACGCTGGCGCGCGGCTGAAACAGACGGCCTGGGCAGGCACCCCATGGACGAACTGCTTGCCCGTGCAACGCATGGCGTCGACCCGAATTCTCCGGGTGCGTTCTGGCAGGTTTTCCTGAACCTGTGGGCGATGGTGCCGTGGACTGCGCTGTTCTGGTGGAACCTCGCATTCGTGGCGGTGGGGGCGCTGTTGGGCTGGTGGCGCGGGCGCCTGTGGGAAGGCGTCGCCTGGGCCTGGTTTCTGGGGCCGATCGGCTGGCTGGTGATCTGCCACCGCCCCCGCGCCAAGCCCCGGGTCGAACCGCCTCCGCTGAGACGCTGACCCGTCACATTGCGCGCAGCGTCGGGCATGTATGATCCCTCGCAAGGAGAATCCACTTGGCCCATGAAGCCGCTGGCAAGCCGCACGCCCATCATTCGCATCCGCACGACGCGAAGGGTTTCGTGCGTGAGGTCGCGCATGTCAGCGAGGAACGTGGCCTGCGGCTTACCCCGCTGCGCATGGAAGTGCTGGAGCTGGTCGCCGCCGCCGAGAAACCGGTGAAGGCTTACGACCTGCTCGACCAGCTGCGCGAACGCCACGGCAATGCGGCGCCGCCCACGGTGTACCGTGCGCTGGATTTCCTGCTGGAACAGGGCTTCATCCACAAGCTGTCGTCGATCAATGCCTTCGTTTCCTGCCATCATCCGGCCGAGGCGCACCAGGTGCCGTTCCTGATCTGCGACGTCTGCTCTGGCGCCGAGGAAGTTTGCGACCAGCGCGTGGCCGAGCTGATCGAGGCGCAGGCCAAGGTGCTTGGTTTCCGCGCCCAGGCACAGACGCTGGAAGTGCATGGCGTCTGCAAGCGTTGCCGCAAAACCTGAAGCCGTCCCGGTCGCCAGCGGACGCGGTCGCTTGTGTGGTGTCGATGTTATAAAGTAACATTTCGGATATGGACAGGATCGAAAGCTCCGCCAATAACGACGGCTTGCTGCTGCACTCGGGTGACGCGGGTGCCGTCGTCGTGGGCGGGGCATCGAAGTCCTCGCGCTGGTGGCAGCTTGCCGACCGCGTGGGCGCCGCGGCTTCATTCCTGTGCGCGATCCACTGCGCGCTGTTGCCATTCGTACTTACCGTATTGCCGCTGCTCGGGCTGGGTTTCCTGGCGGGGCATCGTTTCGAACGCGACTTCGTGATGTTTGCCGCCTCGTTGGCGCTGTTTGCCCTGATCGGCGGTTATCGCCGGCACCATCAGCCGCTGTCGCTGTTGCTCGCCGTGCCAGGGTTGCTGCTGCTGCTGCTCGGCGTCGTCTGGGTGTCGGAAGAGCGGCACATCATCGTGCACAGCGTGATGGTGACCTGCGGTGGGCTGCTGGTGGCCTCGGCGCACTTCATGAACCTCTATATCGACCGCCGGCATGTGCATGCAGTAGCGCATGTGCACGGCGCGCAATGCGTGCATTGAGTTCCGGCTGACCGCCAAGCGTGGCATGCGCGGCCTGCAGTATCCCGACGGTTTCGGCTACACCGTTTCCGGCCGAGCGGTATTGGAAATCCGCGCGGTGATTGTGTGCGGTGATTGTGTAACGCGGCCGGCGTTTCCTAGCATTTGCGAATGAGCAACGTGCATCCCTGCAAACACGATCACCCGAGTCCTCACGCTGTCGATGCGCGTGATCACCGGCATGACCATTCGGCGCATGCCGACCCGCGGGGCCGCAAACTCCTGCTCGCCTTCGCGCTGACCACCATCACGATGCTGGCGGAGGTGGTCGGTGGCCTGTGGTCGGGCTCGCTGGCGCTGCTTACCGACGGTGGCCACATGATGGTGGACGCGCTGGCGCTGCTGATGGCCTACGTCGGCGCGCGTCTTGCGCTGCGGCCAGCCGATGCCCGGCGCAGCTACGGCTACGGGCGCATGGAGGTTCTGGTCGGCTTCGTCAACGCCATCAGCCAGTTCGTGCTGGTCGGCTGGGTGGCGTGGGAAGCGACCCAGCGGCTGCTGCACCCGGGCGAGATCCTGTCGGGCATGATGCTGGCAGTGGCCATCATCGGTCTGCTGGTGAACGTGCTGGTGCTGCGCAGCCTGCACGGACACTCGCACGACGACGTGAACCTGGCCAGCGCCAACCTGCATGTGCTGGGCGACCTGCTCGGTTCGGTGGCGGCGGTGCTGGCGGCGCTGGTGGTCCGTTGGCTGGGTTGGCTCTGGGCCGATCCGGTGCTGTCGTTGCTGGTGGCCGTGCTGATCCTCGGCAGCGCCTGGCAGTTGCTGCGCCGTTCCGCGCACATCCTGCTCGAGGGCGTGCCGGACGGCATGGACTGGACCGAGCTGGAAGCCGCGTTGAACGGTGTCGATCCGGCGATCAGCGGCGTCCATCACCTGCATGTGTGGCAACTGGCTTCCGGTTCGCGCATGGCCACTCTGCATGCCGAATTGCATGACCCGGCCGATGCCGCGCAGGCGCTGCGCGCAATCAACCGGTTGCTGCAGGAACGCTTCGGCATCCAGCACGTTACCGTGCAGATCGACCCCGAGGACTGCCTGGACCCGCCCCGGGGTTGTGCCGGCCATGGCCACGGTTGAGCCTGGCGCGGGCGGCTATGGTGCCGTCGCCGGCACTGCTATCATGGCAGGCCATCATGTTATTCCTGAGGAGATTCCCATGGGCAAGGGTGATCGCAAGACCCGTCGTGGCAAGACCTACCGTGGCAGCTACGGCAATACCCGCGTGCACGGCGCCCAGCCGGCGGTGGTTGGCGCCAAGCCGACCGTGACCAAGCCGGCTGCCGCAAAGAAGGCTGCGCCGAAGAAGAAGTCGGCCTGAGCCGCTTTCGCCGCGCATCACGAAGAACCCCGCCTTGTGCGGGGTTTTTTGTGGGCGCGTTCCCGGCCCGGAGTCGTTGGCGCAAGTGAGTGGTGACGCTTCGCTGAACAAGGGGCAGGCCCAACGACTTGCGCCGGGCATCTTTGCTACCTACAATGGCGATCCAATGTACTAACGCATTAATACATTATGAAACGTCGATCGCTGGATCCCGAGACGCCCGTCGAGTCGGCCGAACTCAGCCTGTGCCAGGCGCTGCTGTCGCTGAAGGACGCGGATGAGATGAATGCCTTCCTCCGCGACCTGTGCACGCCGGCCGAACTCGAAGTGCTGGTGGACCGCTGGCGCGTGGTGCCCTTCCTGCTGGACGGGGTGGCGTACCGCGAGATCCACGAGCGCACCGCGGTGAGCATCACCACCATCGGCCGGGTGGCGCGCTTCCTCAACCAGGGCAATGGCGGTTATCTCGCTGCCGCGGCGCGGGCGACGCGTCGCCGTGCCACAACGAAGAAGGAACGCGCATGAAACCCCGCGACCGTTTGCGCATCGCGATGCAGAAATCGGGCCGGCTCACCGAGCCGGCGCTGGAGCTGCTCAAGCGTTGTGGCCTCACGTTCCGGCAGAGTCGCGACAAGCTGTTCTGCTTCGGCGAAGGCGAGCCGGTGGATTTGCTGCTGGTGCGCGACGACGACATCCCCGGCCTGATCGCGCAGGGCGTGTGCGAACTGGGCATTGTGGGGCGCAACGTGCTCGACGAGTTCCGCCTCACGGCCGGCCGCGAGAGCGAGCCACTGGCCGAGTTGCGCCCGCTGGGTTTCGGCCGCTGCCGGCTTTCCATCGCCGTGCCGCAGGAGTTCGATTACAGCGGGCCCGCGCAACTGGCCGCCCGGCGTATCGCCACTTCGTACCCGGGGCTGCTGGGCGCATGGTTGCGCGAGCATGGGGTTGAAGCCGGCGTGGTGACCCTGGCCGGCTCGGTGGAAATCGCGCCGAAGCTCGGCACCGCGGACGCGATCTGCGACCTGGTGCAAAGTGGCGGCACGCTGGTGGCTAACCAGTTGCGCGAGGTCGATGTGTTGCTGGAAAGCGAGGCGGTGCTGGCTGGCCCGCAGAACATGCCCGCCGACGAGCGCGGCGATCTGATCGCGCTGCTTCTGAAGCGGTTGGATGGTGTGATCCAGGTGCGCGAATCCCGCCTGCTGCTGCTGCAAACCCCGCGCGCCGCGCTGGATGCGGTGACCCGGTTGCTGCCCGGTGGTCCGCAGCCGACCTTGCTGCCGGTGGCCGGCCAGCCTGACCAGCTGATGCTGCAGGCGCTGTGCGCGGGCGAGGTGAGCTGGCGCCAGCTGGAGGAGATCAAGAAGGCCGGTGCGCGCGAGATGTTCGTCCTTCCCGTCGAGAAAATGCTTGCATGAAAGGCCGGCTGCCATGAACTGGATCGATTGGGATTTGCTCGACGAACCGGGCCGCTGTGCCGCATTGGCGCGGCCTGCGCAATCGCGCGCGGCGGAGCTGCGCGAGGGCACGGGCCGCATCATCGCCGATGTCCGTGCCCGTGGCGACGAAGCCCTGCGCGAACTGAGCGCGAAATACGACCGTTGCGCCCTGACGGAACTCGAAGTCGACGAGGCCGAGTTCGCCGATGCCGAGGCGTCGCTGGCACCCGCCTTGAAAGCGGCGATCCGCGAAGCCGCCGGACGCATCGAGGTCTTCCACCGTGCCGCCGCACCGCAAGCGGTGGGCGTGGACACTGCGCCCGGGGTGCGCGTGGAGCGCATGCTGCGCCCCATCCAGCGCGTAGGCCTGTATGTGCCGGCAGGCAGTGCGCCGCTGCCTTCCACGGCCTTGATGCTGGGCGTGCCCGCGCGCATTGCCGGTTGCCGCGAAGTGGTGCTGTGCTCGCCCGCGCGCGCCGACGGCCGCTGCGATGCCGCGGTGCTGTATGCCGCGCGCCTCACCGGTGTGCACAAGGTGTTCAAGCTGGGTGGCGCGCAGGCGATCGCCGCGATGGCCTATGGCACGGTTTCCGTACCGAAGTGCGACAAGCTGTTCGGTCCTGGCAACGCATGGGTGACCGAGGCCAAGCTGCAGGTGTCGGCCGAGCCGGAAGGCGCAGCGATCGATATGCCGGCCGGTCCGTCCGAGGTGCTGGTGATCGCCGACGCGGAAGCCAATCCGGTTTTCGTAGCCGCCGATCTGCTGTCGCAGGCCGAACACGGCCCGGACTCGCAGGTGATCCTGGTCAGCGAGTCCGCCTCGCTGCTGGATCGCGTCGAGAGGGAAGTCGCGCGGCAATGCGCCGACTTGCCCCGCGCGGAGATCGCCCGGCAGGCGCTTGGGCAGAGCCGCCTGATTTCGGTGTCGTCGCTCGCGCAGGCGATCGAGGTGAGCAACCGTTACGCGCCCGAGCACCTGATCCTGCAGGTGGCCGCGCCGCGCGCGCTGCTGGCCGGTATCGAAAGCGCCGGATCGGTCTTCCTGGGCGCATGGACGCCCGAATCGGTGGGCGACTACTGCAGCGGCAGCAATCACGTGCTGCCCACCTATGGCCATGCGCGCAGCTACAGCGGCGTATCGGTGGCCAGCTACCAGAAGCAGATCACCGTGCAGGAGCTTTCGGCCGACGGGCTGCGCGCCATCGGCCCATGCACCGCCGTGCTGGCGGCTGCCGAGCAACTTGAAGCGCACCGCCGTGCGGTGACTTTGCGATTGACCGAACTGGAGACGACGAAATGAGCGTGCTCGATCTTGCGCGGGCGGAAATCCGCTCCCTGCAGCCGTATTCCTCGGCGCGCATGGAGGCCAGCGGCGGGCGGCTGCTGCTGAACGCGAACGAATCGGCGTGGGCGCCGACCGGCGATGTGGGCACCGGCTGCAACCGCTATCCGCAACCGCAGCCGTCGGCTCTGGTGGATGTGCTGGCGCGTCTGTACGACGTGCGCCGCGAACAGCTGCTGGTGGGCCGTGGCAGCGACGAAGCCATCGACCTGCTGGTGCGGGCTTTCTGCCGTGCGGGGCGCGATGCGATCCTGATCCAGCCGCCGACCTTCGGCATGTACGCAGTGAGCGCGCGCATCCAGGATGCCGCCGTGGTCGAGGTGCCGCTGCGCGGCGACTTCACGCTGGATGTGGACGCCGTGCTGGCTGCGGTCACCGATGCAGTGAAGCTGGTGTTCGTCTGCACGCCGAACAATCCTGCCGGCAGCGTGGTGTCGCGCGACGACATCGAGCGCCTGGTGCGGGCGCTGGACGGACGCGCGCTATTGGTGGTGGACGAAGCTTATGTGGAGTTCGCGGACGAAGGCAGCGTGGCCGACCTGCTGGACCGCCACGACAACCTTGCCGTGTTGCGCACGCTCTCCAAGGCCTGGGCGCTGGCCGGTGCGCGTATCGGTTGCTTGCTTGCGCATCCGGACGTGATCGCGTTGCTGCGCCGGATCATGCCGCCGTATCCGTTGCCGCTGCCCAGTGTGGACGCAGCCCTGCTCGCGCTGTCCGGGTGGGGCCAGGCGAACGCCCGCGCGCACATCGACGTGGTGCGCAGCGAGCGTGCGCGCATGCGCGCAGCGTTGGCCCGGCTGCCGGGTGTGCGTGGCGTGCTGCCTTCGCAGGCGAACTTCCTCACCGTGCGTTTCGACGATGCCGAGGCCGCGTATCGGCGCCTGTTCGACGCCGGCATCGTGGTGCGTGACGTACGCCGCTATCCTGGCCTGGGCGATGCATTGCGTATCACCGTCGGCGCACCGGCGGACAATGCGCAGGTGCTGGCCGTGCTGGCCAGCTCGGCGACGGTGCGGGGCGCGGCATGAGCGGACGCAAGATCCTGTTCGTCGACCGTGACGGCTGCCTGATCGAGGAGCCACAGGACGAGCAGATCGACAGCTACGAAAAGTTGGCGCTGTTGCCGGGCGTGATCGCCGCGCTGCAGCGCTTCGCCGCTGCGGGCTACGAGCTGGTGATGGTGACCAACCAGGATGGCCTCGGCACGGTGAGTTTTCCTGAGGCGGACTTCCAGGGGCCGCAGGAGTTGCTGCTGCGCATCCTGTCCTCGCAGGGCATCCGCTTCCGCGAGGTGCTGATCGACCGCAGTTTCCCGCACGAGGGCCTGGACACGCGCAAGCCCGGCACCGGCCTGATGCGTGGCTGGCTGGCCGACGACAGCTGGAGCCGTGCGGCTTCGGTAATGGTGGGCGATCGCGAAACCGACCTGAAGTTTGCCGCGAACATCGGCGTGCGCGGTTTGCGTGTTGGGCCGCAAGGCACGACGTGGAGCGAGGTGGCACACCTCGTGCTGGATGCGCCGCGCATCGCCGAGGCGGTACGCAATACCAAGGAAACCCGGATCCGCGTTCGCGTCGACCTGGACAAGTTGGCCGAGCCGAAGGTGCATACCGGCCTGGGCTTCTTCGACCACATGCTGGAGCAGATCGGCAAGCACGGCGGTTTCGCGCTGGAGCTTTCCTGCGACGGCGACATCCACATCGACGAGCACCACACTGTCGAGGATTGCGCGCTGGCGCTGGGGCAGGCGCTCAAGCAGGCGCTGGGCGACAAACGCGGCATCGGTCGCTACGGGTTCTGCCTGCCGATGGACGAGAGCGCGGCGGAGGCGCGGCTGGATCTTTCCGGTCGCCCGTACTTCGTGTTCGAGGGCAATTTTCCGCGCGAACGCGTGGGCGAAGTGGCGGTGGAGATGGTGCCGCACTTCTTCCGTTCGTTGTGCGAAACGCTGGGTGCGAACCTGCATCTCGCGGTGCGCGGCGACAACGCGCACCACATGGTCGAAGCCTGCTTCAAGGTGGTGGCGCGCACGCTGCGCCAGGCGATCCGCCGCGAAGGCGACGAATTGCCCAGCACCAAGGGGGCGCTGTAATGACCGTGGTGCTGGTCGATGCCGGCGGCACCAATATCGGATCGGTGCGTTACGCACTGCAACGCCTCGGCGTGGATGCGGCGCTGACCTCCGATGCCGCGGCGATACGCGCCGCCGACAAAGTGATCCTGCCCGGCGTGGGTGCGGCGGGGCCGGGCATGGCGCGGCTGCGCGAGCTGGGCCTGGTCGAGCTGATGCGCTCGCTGACCCAGCCGGTGCTCGGCGTGTGTCTCGGCATGCAACTGCTCTGCGCGCATTCGGAAGAGGGCGATACCGAGTGCCTCGGCCTGATCCCGGCCACGGTGTGCCGCTTCGCGGAGCGGCCCGGCTTGCGCGTTCCGCACATGGGCTGGAACGGCCTGACCGTGCAAAACGCGCATCCACTCCTGCAGGACCTGTCCGACGGCGAGCAGGCGTATTTCGTGCACAGCTATGCGGTGCCGATGAACGAGTGGACCCTGGCTTCGGCGAATTACGGCGAACCGTTCTCCGCCGTGGTCGCGCGCGGCAACTTCCACGGCATGCAATTCCACCCCGAGCGCTCCGCCACCGTCGGCGCCAGGCTCCTCAAGAATTTCCTCGCCTTATGACGGGTGTCGTATGACTTTTGCCGTGATTCCCGCCATCGACCTGCGCGGCGGCCGTGTGGTGCGCCTGAAGCAGGGCGACTACGCGCAGCAGACGACCTATTCGGACGATCCGCGCGCCGTGGCTCAGCGCTACGCCGAGGCCGGTGCGCGCTGGCTGCACCTGGTCGACCTGGACGGCGCGCGTTCGGGCAGCCTCGACAACCTCGCGGTGATCGAGGCCATCGCCCGCGACGGCATGCAGGTGCAGGCTGGAGGAGGCGTGCGCGAGGAGGACGATCTGCAGCGCCTGTTCGATGCTGGCGTGGCGCGCGTCGTGGTGGGCAGCGTGGCGATCCGTGATCCCGAGCGTGTGGCTGGTTGGCTGGGAAAGCTCGGCGCCGAGCGGCTCACATTGGCGCTGGATACCCGCAACGCCGAAGGCCGCTGGACCTTGCCCAGCGCGGGTTGGATCAAGGCGGAAACGCGCACGCTGGACGAGCTTGCGCCGTGGTATGCCGCGCATGGCGCCCGCCATCTGCTGTGCACCGACATCGAGCGCGACGGCATGCTGGCCGGCTTCAACCTCGGCTTGTATCGCCACCTTGCCGGCATCGTGCCGCAACTGGCGGTGCAGGCCTCGGGCGGCGTGCGTTCGCTGGATGACATCGTCGCGGCGCGCGAAGCCGGCGCGCGCGGTGTGATCCTCGGGCGTGCCCTACTGGAAGGCCGCTTCACCGTGGCAGAGGCTTTGGCATGCTGAGCCGACGCATCATCCCCTGCCTCGACGTACGCGATGGCCAGGTGGTCAAGGGCGTGCGCTTCCGCGACCACGTGGCGATGGGCGGCATCGTGGACCTGGCGCTGCGCTACCGCGACGAAGGCGCCGACGAACTGGTGTTCTACGACATCACCGCCAGCCCGGAAGGGCGCAGCGTGGACCGCGGCTGGGTGGAGAAGGTGGCGCGGGTGATCGACATCCCATTCTGCGTGGCAGGCGGCATCCGCTCCGTGGACGACGCGCGGGCCGTACTGCACGCGGGCGCGGACAAGGTGTCGGTGAACTCCCCGGCGCTGGAACGGCCGGAGCTGGTCGCCGAACTGGCCGCCGCCTTCGGCGTACAGTGCGTAGTGGTGGGTGTCGATTCGCTGCGCGACGCCGACGGCGAGTGGCGTGTACGCCAGTACACCGGCGACCCGTCGAAGACGCGCGCCCTGGCGCGTCGCACGTTGGACTGGGTGGCCGAGGCGCAGCGCCTCGGTGCCGGTGAGATCGTGCTCAACTGCATGGGCAGCGATGGCGTGCGCCAGGGCTACGACCTCGAACAGCTCGGCGCGGTGCGTGCGCTGTGCCGCGTGCCGCTGATCGCGTCGGGTGGCGCCGGCACCATCGAACATTTCCGCGATGCTTTCGTCGAAGCCGACGTGGACGGTGCGCTCGCCGCGAGCGTATTCCACTCCGGCGCGATTGCGATTCCCGAGCTCAAGCGCTACCTGCAAGGGCAGGGCGTGGCCGTGCGAGCCTGTTAGCTCGTCATTCCGCCTTTCGCCGGAATGACGGAGAAACCATACTTTCCTGTATGCCTCGGCGCATACGACTGCAGGTACCGTCCATGAGCGACATCCAGACTGATCTTGCGCGACTCGACTGGCCCAAGGGCGACGGCCTTTTGCCCGCCGTCGTGCAGCACTGGCTGACCGGCGAGGTGCTGATGCTCGGCTACATGAACGCCGATGCCCTGGCGGAAACGCAGCGCAGCGGCCACGTCACGTTCTGGAGCCGCAGCAAGCAGCGTCTTTGGACAAAGGGCGAAAGCTCCGGTCACGTGCTGGCGCTGAAATCCATCCGCGTCGACTGCGACGCCGACACGCTGCTGCTGCAGGCGGAGCCGCACGGGCCGACTTGCCACAACGGAACATCCAGCTGCTTCGGCGACGACGTACGGCCGCCACTGGGCTTTCTGGCCGAGCTCGATGTGCTGGTCGCGCGGCGCGATGCCGATCGTCCGCAAGGCAGCTACACCACCCGATTGTTCGAAGGCGGCGTCCGCCGCATCGCGCAGAAGGTAGGCGAGGAGGGCGTGGAGACTGCGCTTGCCGCCGTAGCGCAAGGCGAAGAGGAACTGCTGGGGGAGGCGGCGGATTTGCTGTTCCACCTCGTCGTGCTGTTGCGTGCACGCGGGCTGTCGCTTGCCGATGCGGCAGGCGTGTTGGCGCGGCGTCACGCTGCGGGTTGAAGCGTCGCCCCAGAGCTCCTTCAAGCTCTCCGCATAAACTGCACTGCCTGGACAGCGAGCCACGGAAGTAGCTCAGCTTTCGGATATCGCGTGGCAGCCCGCCTGTCGCCTAGGATGAACGGCTTCCGCGACCCGCTGCACAATTTGCTTGTAGCTCCGGCGTATCAAACTAGGTGGCTTCTGGTTCCTTCTCCTTGATCATGGGCATCCCGCCCTCGGCACCTCGCGCCGGCTTCGCTGCTCGTCACCACTCCTGCGATGGCATGGGCCGGCACAGGGAAGGAGTTCGGGCGGCGGCAGCGATCGAAACCATCTTCTTACTTGCGACAACGCAGGGCGAGGTCCCCAGTGAATCGGAGATTGTCAGGAAGCCTCAAGGATTCGCCGCGGTGGAAGCGGGCGCCGGCGGCGCCGGCATAAACGGTACAGAGGCGCCGGGCACAACGCCCTTGCGCCAGGCATCCAGTTCGCCTTCGATGCCGTCCCCTACATAGCTCTGCGGTTCCGAGGGCGTGAGCTTGTCATGCTGCTCCCACTGCGCGATCTCGGTTTTGGCCTGGGCGAAGGCATCCACGAAGTTGTCGGTACGGTTCAGGGCATCCACCAGGAACGCGTGGCCGAAGTAGGTGAGGTCGGACTCGGTCCCGCAGCCGAACGAGCTGCGGTCGGTGCGCGCGGAAGTGAGCACCAGCGTGCCGCTGGTGGACAACGGAGGAATGAAGCCGCCGGAATAGCAGGCATTGACCACCACCACCTTCCACTTGAACGGGTGCTCCTTGAGGATCTCGGCGAGGTCCTGCGCACCGATCTGGTCCAGCGGCAGCGGATCCATGTCCACCAGCAGTTCGTGGTCGTCGCTGCCATGGGTGGTGACGTAGAGCATCAGGATGTCGTCCGGCTGCATCACTTTGGAAAGTCCGGTCAACGCGGCTTCGAGGTTGTTCCAGCCGGCAATGGGATGCGTGGAAAGCGAGGCCGGGTTGTTCTCCAGCACCAGCGCGTGCGCGCTGGCGCCGAAGCGTTGGCGGAACAGCTTGGCGGCATATTCGGCTTCGTTGCGGAACACGTCCTGGCTGCCGTCGCCGGCAAAGGCGACCAGGTAGAGGTTGGGCTTGCCGGGAACGCGCGGCCCCAGTTTCGCCAGCTCGTCCTGCAGCATCTTGGGCTGGGAGTACAGCACCTGCTCGGGCGTGGGGGCCTGCTGCGGCCAATTGGCGTCGCCCTCGCTGTCCTCGCCGTCGTCGGCGGACGAACTGGACGAAGCGACACTGCCGGCCGCGGCCACCGTCGTGCCGGCAATGGACGGCGGCGCGGCGTGGCTGGGCAGCCACTGCATCAACAGCAGGCCGGCGGCGAAGGCGAGCAGGGCGGTAAGGACGGTGCGCATGCGGCGGCGGGCTCAGAGGGTGATGGCGTCGAAATCGGCGTAGGCGGGGTGGCGTGGTTCGGTGGGTATTGCCTGCGGTGGACGCAGCAGCCAGCCAGTCTGGAAGCCGGCGGCTCGGGCGGCGTCCAGTTCTTCGACGATGTCGGAGAGGAACAGCAGATGTTGCGGTTGCTCGCCGATGGCCTCGGCGATTTTTTCGTAGGAGTCCTGCTCGCGCTTCGGGCCGGTTTCGGTGTCGAAATAGCCGGCGAACAGCGGGGTGAGGTCGCCACTCTCGCTGTAGCCGAAGAACAGCTTTTGCGCCGGCACCGAGCCGGAGGAATACACGTACAGGTGCAGGCCCTTTGCGCGCCACGCGCGCAACTGCGCCGCCACTTCGGGATAGACATGGGCGCGGTAATCGCCGGCCTCGTAGCCTTCCTGCCAGATCATGCCTTGGAGGGCCTTCAACGCGGTGAACTTGCGATCCTCGTCTATCCAGCGCAGCAGCAAGTCGATCACTTCCTTGCGACTGGCCTCGATGTAGTTGGCTTCCTTCGCCGCTTCGTGCAGCCAGTGCTGCACCTCGGGCCGGTCGGCGTGGGTCTCGACGAAGGCGGGCAGGCGCTTGCGCGCATAGGGAAACAGCACGTCTTTGACGAAGCTGATCGAACTGGTGGTGCCTTCGATGTCGGTGACGATGGCGCGGATTTCGGGCATGGCTGCTGCTTGGGGCGGTGAACGAACAGTTTACCCGGCCTTGCGCGTCAAACCTTTTCCTGGGGGGAAGGCAAGGCTCAGGTTGTGACGGGTTGCATGCGCGGGAAGCCTGCTGCGATGTCGCTGCCGGTGAAGTTGGCCACCCAGCCTTCCTTGTTGGTGAACAGGCGGATCGCCACGAAATAGGGCGCCTCGCTCATGTCGAACCAGTGCCGGGTGCCGTCCGGCACGCCGATCAGGTCGCCCTGCTCGCACAGCACCTCGTAGACCTTGCCGGCTATGTGCAGGGTGAATTGGCCGGCACCAGCCACGAAAAAACGCACCTCGTCCTCGCTATGGGTGTGTTCGGAGAGGAACTTCTGGCGCAGCGCGGCGCGATCCGGGTGATCGGGCGCGAGGCTGATCACGTCCACCGACTGGTAGCCTTCCTCGCGCATCAGGCGGTCGATGTCGTTGCGGTAAGCGGCGATCACCGTGTCCTGGCCGGCGCCGGGAGCGATGGGCTGGTTGGCAGCCCACTGTTCGAAGCGCACCCCAACCTTGCCCAGCTCGCGGGCGATGGCCGCGTGCTCGGCATGGAGGGACAGCGGTGTTGCCGGATGGTTTTCGTCGAAGATGCGCAGACGGCTCATGCGTTGAGTCTCCGTAGGTCGAGTTCGCAGCCCAGCAGGAATTCCAGTGCCTCCAGATGGCGTCGCGCCTCGGCCATGTCGCGGCCCCAGGTGTAGATGCCATGGCCGTCGATCAGGTAGGCCGCGAGCGGCTTGCCGGCGTCCAGCCATGCGTCGACGCGCGCCACCAGCTCGGGCATATGCTGGGTGTTGGGAAACACCGGGATTTCCAGCACGCTTTCGTGCGTGGTGTGGCCGGCGATGGCCTTCTGCAATTCCCAGCCCTCCAGCCGAATCAAGCCGTCGCGCGCGAACAGCCGCGATGCCACGCTCTGCGTGCGCGAATGGGTGTGCAGCACAGCCTGTGCTCCCGGCCAGCGCCGGTAGATCTGGGTATGCAGCGCGGTTTCCGCGCTGGGGCGGGCGTCGGTGCCGACGGCATGGCCTTGCATGTCCACCAGCATGATGTCGTTGCGGCCCAGCTTGCCCTTGTCGCGGCCGGAGATGGTGATCGCGGCGTGTTCCGCATCGATGCGCATCGAGAAGTTGCTGCTGGTGGCAGGCGTCCATCCGGCGAGCGCCAGTTCGCGAGCTGCATCGGCGATGGCCTCGGCTCGCGCTGCGAAGAGGCTGGGTGGAATCGAGTCGGGCAGCTGTTGGCTCATGCAAATGGACGTCCAAACGAGTGCGAAACTATATCACGCATGAAGGGGTCGCCCTGCGGCAACGTGTCTGCACCGAATGCGATCCATTCGCGCCTCGATTTGGACGGTGGGCGTAGCATTCCGGATGTTTCCACCATCACGCGTGGTGGGGGCGTTGGCCCATGACGGAGGTTTCCGATGTCTCGTGACGAAAACAACGAATCGCGTCGCCGTTTCCTTAAGTTGGCTGCCGGCACCACGGCGGCCGTGATGGCAATAGGCGGTCTGCCGCGCGTGGTCCGCGCTGCCGATCTGCCGCACGTGGACGATTCCGACCCGACCGCCAAGGCGCTGGGTTATGTGGAGGATGCCAGCAAGACTACCGATCCCAAGCACAAGGCCGGCGACGCGTGCGCCAATTGCCAGTTTTACTCCGGTGGTCCGACCGGCTACGGCCCGTGCGCACTGTTTCCGGGCAAGGCAGTCAATGCGAAGGGATGGTGCGTGTCGCATTCGCCGAAGGCGAAGTGACCGAGCGATTCAGTCTGTTGCATCGATGATATGCGTGAAAGGCCGGCACGAGTTGCCGGCCTTTCTTTTGCGCGTGTTCGGCGCGGGGATCGATTGCCAACGGCTGCGTCGTGCAGTCGTGGAATGCGAAGGGAAGGGCGGCGGGAAAAGTGCTGCCCGGCGCGTCAGGCTTGAGGAGCTACCCACCTGACGCGCCGGGCGGCGATCCGGGGCCCACTGCCAAGTGATCAACCCTCGGACTGAGGATCATACCCCCGGCCGAGGCGAATGGGCTGTGGATAGTCGAGGCTCTTTCGGAAATATTCCGTTAAGTCATTCAAAGACAAGGATTTGTTTTTGAATTTGGAGTGTCCCCGGGTGCGGCGGCACTTCGAGACTGGGCCGGTCATGATCGGCATTGATGGCCGAAAAAGGGATGGTTTTCGGCACATTTTGCCGAAGTTCCGCTTCAGGCACTGGCCTGGGCGCGGCGCAGTTTGCTGTGCCGGTAGCCGTAGCCGAAGTAGATCGCCAGGCCGATCACCGTCCAGCTGATCATCAGCAGCCAGTTGAACCAGGACATGAAACTCAGCAGCGCCAGGCAGCTCAGCACGCCGGCGGGACAGATCACCCACGCCCACGGCACGCGGAAGCCGCGATGCAGCTGCGGGGCGGTGTAACGCAGGATCAGCACGCCCGCGCACACCGCGACGAACGCGATCAGTGTGCCCATCGAAGTGAGGTCGGCCAGCAGGTCCAGCGGAAACACCGCGGCGAGGATGGCGATGCCGACGCCGGTGATCACCGTGTTGATGTGCGGCGTGCGGTGACGCGGATGGATGCGCTCGAGTACCGGCGGCAACAGACCGTCGCGCGCCATGATCATGAAGATGCGCGGCTGCGCGATGATCATCACCAGGATCACGGATGACAGGCCGATCAGGGCGCCGATCTCCACCACCCCGCGCAGCCATGCCAGCTGCGGGATGTTCTTGATGGCGGTGACCACCGGATCGGGCGTGTCGAGCTGGGTGTAGGAAATCAAGCCGGTCAGTACGGCCGCCATCGCCAGGTAGAGCACCGTGCAGATCACCAGAGAGACCAGCGTGCCGAAGGGCAGGTCGCGCTGCGGGTTCTTGCATTCCTGCGCGGCGGTGGAGGTGGCCTCGAAGCCGATGTAGGCAAAGAACACCATCGCCGCGCCGCGCATGATGCCCGACCAGCCGTACTTGCCTGACGCCACATTGTCGGGGATGAAGGGATGCCAGTTGGCCGGGTTGATGTAGCGGTAGCCGGCCACCACCACGATAATGATGAGGCCCACCTTTAGCGCCACCATCAGCACGTTGAGGCCGGCTGATTCCTTGATGCCGACGTAGCACAGCGCCGTCAGCGCCATCACGATGGCGACCGCGGGCAGATTCATCAGATGTCCGGTTGCCACGAGGTGGCCATCGGTGAAAGCGAGCGGTGCATCGGTCAGCGTTGCGGGCAAATGGATACCGACTTCGCCGAGGAGACTGACGAAATAGCCGGTCCAACTGGCCGCGACGGCGGATGCGGAGATCCCGTACTCCAGCACCATGTTCCAGCCGATGAACCATGCCACCAGTTCGCCCAGCGTGGCGTACGCATAGGAATAGGAACTGCCCGAGATCGGGATCAACGTGGCGAACTCGGCGTAGCACAGCGCGGTGAAGCCGCTGCAGATCGCCGCGAGGATGAAGGAGATCAGCACCGCCGGGCCGGCATGCTCGGCTGCCGCCTGTCCGGTGACCACGAAAATGCCGGTGCCGATGACGGCGCCGATGCCCAATGCGGTGATCCCCCAGGGGCCGAGCGTGCGCCTCAGTCCAATGCCGTGCGCGCCATCGGCGCTGGAGAAATCGATCTTGCGGGCGAGCAGTTGCTTGAACATGGGACTTCCAAACAAGGAACCGGCACGACGTGGTCGTGCCGGTAATGTGGCGAATGACTTGTGCCTGCGCGAATCAGTCCGCTTCGGTACCGTGGGCCAGGTGGCTCTTGCGGTAGCCGTACAGGTAGTACACCACCAGGCCGATCGCACCCCACACGAAGAAGGTGATCTTGGCTTCGCTTGACAGATTGAGGAACAGCAGCAGGCAGCCGATCACCGCCAGCGGACAGATCACCCACGGCATCGGCGTGCGGAACGGACGCGGACGATCGGGCTGCGTGCGGCGCAGTATCAGTACACCCAAGGCGACCATGATGAAGGCGAACAGCGTGCCCGAGTTGGTGATGTCAGCAAGGATGCCGACCGGGAACAGCGCTCCGAACAGCGAGACGAAGGTGCCGGTGATCAGGGTGATCACGTGCGGCGTGTGGAAGCGCGGGTGGATCTTGGCGAGCGAGTGCGGCAGCAGGCCGTCGCGCGACATGGTGAAGAAGATACGGGTCTGGCCATAGGTCATCGTCAGGATCACCGACGGCAATGCGATGCCGGCGGCAAAGGCGATGAAAGCGGCGACTGTATTGTGGTTGAGCAGGCGCACCACATGGGCCAGCGCCTCCTTGCTGCACACCAGCGCCTGTGAACCGTCGCAGGCCGCAGCAAACGCTGGAGTGCCCGGCTCAAGCGCCAGACCGTTCGGGCCCAGCATGGGCTGCGCACCTACTGAACCCACGGCACCGTAGCTCACGAGGAGGTAGTAGACGGTGCACACGCCCAGCGAAGCGATCAGGGCGATCGGGATGTTGCGATTAGGGTTCTTAGTTTCCTCGGCAGCGGTGGAGATGGCATCGAAGCCGATGTAGGCGAATACGATGGAGGCCGCCGCGCCCAGTACGCCGATGCCGCCCATCGGGCTGCCCCAGCCGTTCGGCACGAAGGGCGTGAAGTTCTGGTCCTTCACCGCAGGCAGTGCGACGAAGATGAAGGCGGTGAGGGCGGCAATCTTGATCAGCACCAGCACGGTGTTGACCTTGGCGGACTTCGAAGTGCCGACCACCAGCAGGCCGGTGACCGCCAGGCCGATCAGGCAGGCCAGCAGGTTGAAGCTGCCGCCATCCATCGGGCCAGCCTGCAGGAAGTGCGGCAGCCCGTACCCCGCATGCGCGAGAAGGCCGTTGACGTAGCCAGCCCAGCCCACGCATACCGTACTTGCGGCGATGGTGTACTCCAGCACCAATGCCCAGCCCACGATCCACGCGACGCCCTCGCCAAGCACGCCGTAGGTATAGGTGTAGGCCGAGCCGGCCACCGGCACCATCGCGGCGAGTTCCGCGTAGGCCAGCGCGGCGAAAGCGCAGACCACCGCGGCGATCACGAACGCGATCATCATGCCGGGACCGGCCTTCTGGCCCGCCTCGGCGGTGAGCACGAAGATGCCGGTGCCGATGATCGCGCCGATGCCCAACATGGTGAGCTGGAAGGCTCCGAGCTGGCGGGTGAGGCTTTTCTTTTCCGCCGTGGCGATGATCTGATCGATCGGCTTGATGCGTTTGAACAGCATGTGTTGCTCCCCGGGAAACTACGGCGTCACGCTCGAACGGAAACGCGACGAAAAGGGGCGCGACGAGCCGACGGACGCCCAACCATAGCCGAGCGGTTGGAGGGGGACAAGACGCGATGCAGCTAGAATGCGCTTTGTTTTCCGCGCCTCTGCCACAAGTCATGCCACTTCATTTTCCGCATATCGCTACCGCGCTGGACGACTATCTCACGCGGCATCCCGAAGAGGGCGAGACCGTCGCCGACTTCGAGGTGTTCCTCGCCTCCCACAGGGCCGTGTTCGAGCGCGGCCATGCCGTCGGTCATTTCACCGGGTCCGCCTGGCTGACGAGTGCGGACGGCGAGCGCGTGCTGCTCACGCATCACGCCAAACTGCGGCGCTGGCTGCAGCTCGGCGGCCATGCCGATGGAGACAGCGAACTGGCGCGCGTGGCCCTGCGCGAAGCCGAAGAGGAATCCGGTCTGGGCGATTTGACGGTCGAGCGGGAGATCTTCGACATCGACCGCCACCGCATTCCCGCGCGCGTCGGTGAGCCGGAGCATTGGCATTACGACGTGCGGTACGTGGTGCGCGCCACCGGCAGCGAGGAGTTTGCGATCAACGCGGAATCGCTGGCGCTGGCATGGCAGCCGGTACGCGAGATCGTGCGTAATCCGCAGGCCGATGACTCGCTGCGGCGCATGGCGGGCAAGTGGCTGGCGCGCTCACCGTAGATGCTCTTCGTGCGCGAATGCTCCGGCGCTTCGATCGGAGCACAAGGTAATCGCGCACAGGTGCTCCTACCCGTAGCGTTCTGGCGCGGGATTGAGGTGTCCGCAATCCTGGCAGGTACGCGCCTCGCGTGAGCGGTAGAAACGTTCGAATACGGGCGGGAAATCGCGCTCGATGCTGTCGAGGACGAAGTACTCCTCATACAGCTTGTGGTTGCAGCGCTCGCAGAACCACAGCAGGCCGTCCTTCTCATGTGGCAGACGCCGCCGCTCGATCACCAGGCCGATGGAGTCGACCATGCGTTGTGGCGAATGCGGCACGCGCGCCGGCAAGTAGAACATCTCGCCGGCATGGATCGGGATGTCGCGCGCCACGCCGTCGTCCTGCACTTTCAGCACCATCTCGCCTTCGAGCTGATAGAAGAACTCGGGGCCTTCATCATGGTGGTAATCGGTGCGCGCGTTCGGGCCGCCCACGATCATGACGATGAAATCCCCGTCCACGATGCACTTGTTTCCCACCGGCGGCTTGAGCAGATGGCGATGCTCGTCTATCCAGCGTTGCAGGTCGAAGGGGGCAGTAAGGGCCATGGAGGATCGGTCGAGTGAGAGGCCAAGTATCGGCGGAGCACGGGTGACGATAGCGCGATTTAAGGCGCCCAACCCAGGCTATGGGCCAGCGAACGGCCGGTGAGGCGGTAGCCGTCCGGGCTGAGGTGGATGAGATCGTGCCCCATCAGGCTGGGGTTGGCATGCGCCCAGCCATAGCTGCCGCCCGGGCCGCCCATGAGATCCTGCCAACTCCACGCCACGCAACCGAAGCGGCTGCCCACGTCGCGCTGTATCTGCTCGATGCGCTGGTGGATGCGGCCGTAGGTGAGCAGCGGCAGCGTGCCGCCCTTGCCCTGGCGCAGCACGCCGCGATCGGGCGGCCCGACGAGCACGCAGGACGCGGCGGGAAATACCTGCCGCAGGTTGCCCAGCGCCCGGCTCAGCATGGTCGCGTACTTGTCTCCGTCGAAATCAGGGTCGGCGCCTTCGTTCGTGCCGTATTCCAGCACCACGCCGTCGTAACTCACGCCGTGCAATGCCTGAGCAAGCGCTTCCGGATTGGCGTTCGCCCAGCCTTTGGCGGTGGCAGACGGGATGCCGAAGAAATCGAACGCGACGTCCGGTACTTGCGTGCGATCGAGAATGAAGCCCTGCAATACCAGCTTGCCTCGCGACAGGCGCAGCTTGAGGGTGGAGATCGGGGCGTCGGCGCGTAGCGCCACCATGTGGCTGGTGGCCGCTGCGGGCAGGGACACCGTACGTTGCACGCGGTCGTCGATGACGTAATCGATGGATGCACCGGCGGGGGCGCTGTAGACCAGTTGCACCTGTTGCACGTCGGTTTGCCGCGCCGCGTCGCGCAGATCGAGCCAGAGATAGCTGTCCGGGCCGGCATCGACAGTGCGATTGGCCAATGCCGGCCCGATGTCCAGCGTCGTCGGCGAGGTGTAGGCAATCTCGGTCGTCCAGCTTGAGCCGATGCAGTAAGCGCGCAGGCCGGGCAGCACGATGTTGGCGCGGCCCATGGTCGGCGGCAGGAAGCGTGCTTCCACGCTGAGCCCCTTGTCGCGCAAGGCCTGGATCAGGGTGGGTGCGAACGGACCGCCGGCAATATGGCTGTCGCCCCAGAAGGCAATGCGACGCGGACGGGTGGCGCTACCCGGTGCGAATCCGGCAATGGTTCCGGCAGCCAGCAAGGGTTGTGTGCGGATGACCGTGCGGGCCAGCGACCCGAGCTCGGCATCGCTGGGCATCTGCGAGCCCACCAGGGCGGCGCGACCGCCGGGATTGGTCGCGGACGGCTTGGGCTGGGCCGGCGACGTGTTGGGGCACACCAGGTCGTTGACGCCACCCACGGGCGGTGCACCATCCTGCGCCATCAGCGGCCGGCAGAAAGACAAAGCAAGCCAGCCAGCGCACCAGGCACTGATCGTCAATAAGCGCGAAACAGATGCCATGCGCCACGTACTCCGGTTATTCAAGAATCCATGCCTGCCAAGGATCCGGGCAGGCCGTTCTGCTTCAGGTAAATGAGGTGTTTCCTGTGCAGCTTCCTGCTGTAGATGCCGTCGGGCGCATCGCCGAGGATGCGTTGCAGGTCGCGCACCACTTCGCCGCGTTCGCCAAGATGGAAGGTCTGGGCAAGCACGCTCTCGCGAGTGTAGGTGTTAGGGGAGCTGGAATGCGGGCGACCCAGCGCCGCTACGCAGCGCCAGCGGACGAAACCGACCGGTTTGACGACCTCGCCCTGTGGATTCGCCCATCCCTGCGTCGAAATGCGGTTGGCCACTTCGATCTGCTGGGCAGGCGTCGCTTCCGCCGGGGTCGGGGCGAATTCGTCGCCGCCCCAGGTTTTCCAGTCATCCACCGAAATCCCAAGGCCGCCCGAGCGGTGTCCGTTGTTTTTCCAGTTGGCGTCGGTTTCGCACAGCGCCATCTTGCGCCAGTAGGTGTCGCTGGCGGCTGACTGGGCGGCGAGCACCAAGGTCGGCGAGAGGTCGCCTGCCATGTTGGCACTTGCTTGAGACACGAGGGTGGTGTCCGTTGCCGGCGTGTTGTCTCGCGCCAGATGCCCGGTGCGCATGATCTCGGTGATGAACGCGCGCTGCCCGATGGTGGTCAGGTGCACGCCGTCGGAGACGAAGTAGTCGGGCTGGTTTTCGGAGAGGTCGCTCCAGCGCACCACCACGACGTTGGGAAACTCCGGCGCGACGCGGTCGATAAGCGCGTTGTTCGCTTCCATCCAGCGCCGCGGCACGTGCGTGTTGACCAGCACCACGCGCTTGCAGTCCGACAGCATGGAGAGGATCTGCCGCAGTTGCTCCTCGGTGACGTACCCGTTCGTTCCCAGGTGCACCAAGGCGACGGCGCGCAGCGAGCCGGCGTTCTTGAGCGCCTTGAGCTGGCGGATGACGTCGGCGGCCTGCCACCCCATCGTGGCGTGCACGTCCACGCCGGGAAGGGTGACCTTCAGCAGCCTGCTGGAACCCAGCAGCACCGAATCGCCTATGGCAGTGAGATCGCCACCGGTATACGTCTGGACGGTGGGTTCATCCGGTAGCGTCGGCACGACCGGCGGAACGATTGGCTCGATGGGAATTTCCACCGACGTGGCGGAAAGAGGGGCGAGCTTGCCTTGCAACGCAATGGGCGTTGCCGGCGCATCCAGCGACAGCGCTTCGCGCACGTCCAGTGCGGGCCTCGCTTCGGCAGGGGCGTGCCGCAGGGTCGCGCCCACGGAGCCGAAGGCCAGAGCCATCGACAACGCGATGGCCAGTCGCCCCGACCAGGCGTGGCGACGCTTGCCGGCGAAGACGCGTTCGAGCGCGCCGCGCCGTACCGGCATCTCCAGCCAACGGTAGGACAGTTCGGCGACGGCGAGCGTGAGCATGATGCGCAAGACAAGCGTCTCGCCGTGGCCCAGCCTGCGCAGGTCGATGTCCGGCCGCGTCAGCATGAAGATGGGCCAATGCCACAGGTAGATGCCGTAGGAACGCTCGCCGAGCCAGCGCATTACCGGGTTGTCCAGGCAGCGGCCGAAGGCCATGCCGGGATGGGTGGCCACGGCGATCAGAGTGATGGCCGCAGTGGCTGCTCCCAGGAAGCCCCAGGGATAGAGCACAGGCGAATTCTCGCCCATCACGGCGAACAGCATGATCATCAGGGCGAGCGCCCAGAGGCCGAGCAGCCAGCCAAGGATGCGTAGTGCGATGCCCGGGCGTTCGGCCGGCGACGGTTGCCAGAGCAGCCCAAGCGCCGACCCAAGCAGCAAGGCGAAGCCATGGGTGTCGGTCCCGAAATACAACCGGGACGGATCGCCCTGTCCGGGGTAGCCCATCCGTTGCGCAAGCACCACCATCCAGGTCGCCGAGGCGATGGCAAGCAGGATGGCGACGGTCGCCAGCGCTCGCCGGCCAATGCGCGGCAACACGATGAAGGCCAGCGGTGCCCAGGCGATGTAGAACTGCTCTTCGATCGCCAGCGACCACAAGTGCTGCAGCAGCGGCGGCCGGCCGGTGGCTTCGAAGTACGAGGTCTGGCTGCGCAGCAGTTCCCAGTTGGTGGCGTAGAAAAACGAGGCGAAGGCATCGCTGCGCAGGTGGGGCAACGCGTCGCGCGCGACCCGCGCCGCGACGGCCACGACGACAGCCATCATCAGCCAGGCGGCCGGAAGCAGGCGCTTGGCGCGCCGCCAATAAAAGTTGCGCAGACCGAGCCGTCCCGTATCGTCCACCTCGCGGGCGATCAGGCCGGTGATCAGGAAGCCCGAGATGACGAAGAACAGGTCGACTCCCAGGTAGCCGCCGCGGGCCCAATAGAAGTCGGCATGGAAAAGCACGACGGCCGTGACCGCGATGGCCCGGAGGCCATCGAGTCCGGAAAGGCGTGCGGCGGGGACTGGAACAGCTTGCGTGGAGACAACGGCCACCCCTGGATGGCCTTCCACTTCCTGTGGGTACTCGGCGACTAGCATGGAGCTGTTCTTGGGTTGGAGGATGGTGCGAAAAGGATGGTCGCCCATTGTGCTGGGGCGGCGGCCAAAACGGGCGAATTCGGGGCGGCTTGGGGCGCCCTCCCGGTCAAACCTCCAGTGTGGCGAGGTCGCCCTTTTCCTCCAGCCAGGCCTTGCGGTCGCTGGCGCGCTTCTTGGCGAGCAGCAAGTCCATCAGCCTCGCGGTGCCGTCGTCGCCCTCCACGGTGAGCTGGACGAGGCGACGGGTGTCGGGATGGATGGTGGATTCGCGCAATTGCGGCGGGTTCATCTCGCCCAGGCCCTTGAAGCGGGTAACGCTGACCGCGCCCTTCATCTTCTCGCGCTCGATCTTCTGCAGCATCGCCTGCTTTTCGTTCTCGTCGAGGCAGTAGAACACCTGCTTGCCCACATCGACGCGGAACAGCGGCGGCATCGCCACGAACACGTGGCCCTCGCTGACCAGATGCGGGAAGTGCTTGAGGAACAGCGCGCTGAGCAGGGTGGCGATGTGCAGGCCGTCGGAGTCGGCATCGGCGAGGATGACAACCTTGCCGTAGCGCAGGCCGGCGAGGTCGTCCTTGCCTGGGTCGCAGCCGATCGCGACGGCGAGGTTGTGCACTTCCTCGGAGGCCAACACCGAGGTCGATTCCACTTCCCAGGTGTTGAGGATCTTGCCGCGCAGCGGCAGGATCGCCTGGAACTCCTTGTCGCGCGCCTGCTTGGCGCTGCCGCCGGCGGAGTCGCCCTCCACCAGGAACAGCTCGGTGCGCGAGAGATCGGTGGAGGTGCAGTCGGCCAGCTTGCCGGGCAGGGCGGGGCCTTGCACGATCTTCTTGCGTACCACCTGCTTGGCGGCCTTGAGCCGCGCGCTGGCACGCTCGATGGCGAGCTGGGCGATGCGTTCACCGCTGTCCACGTTCTGGTTCAGCCACAGGCTGAAGGCGTCGTGCACCACGTTCTCCACGAGCGCGGCGGCATTGCGCGAGGAGAGGCGCTCCTTGGTCTGACCGGCGAACTGCGGATCGAGCAGCTTGGCGCTGAGCACGAAGGCGAGCCGCTCCCACACGTCTTCCGGCGCCAGCTTCACGCCGCGCGGCAGCAGGTTGCGGATGTCGCAGAATTCGCGGATGGCATTGGTGAGGCCGGAGCGCAGGCCGTTGACGTGGGTGCCGCCCTGCGCGGTGGGGATCAGGTTGACGTAGCTTTCTTGCACCAGCTCGCCTTCCGGCAACCAGGCCAGCGCCACGTCCATGCCTTCGGTGTCGCGCGCGATGTGATGCACGAAGAGATCTGCCGGCAGCGCCTCGCCGCCGTCGAGTTCGCCGCGCAGGTAGTCGCGCAGGCCGTCCTCGTAGAGCCATTCGCTGGTCTCGCCGCTGGCTTCGTCGGTGAGCTTCACCGCGAGGCCGGCGCACAGCACGGCCTTGGCGCGCAGCAGGTGCTTGAGTTTCGACAGCGAGATCTTCGGCGAGTCGAAGTATTTCGGGTCGGGCCAGAAGTGCACGGTGGTGCCGGTCTTCTTCTTCGGCACCGTGCCGATCACCTGCAGCTCGCTCACGCGGTCGCCGTGCTCGAAGGCCATGCGGTATTCGTTGCCGTCACGGCGGATGGTCACTTCCACACGCTGCGACAGCGCGTTCACCACCGACACGCCCACGCCGTGCAGGCCGCCGGAGAAGTTGTAGTTCTTGCCGCTGAACTTGCCGCCCGCGTGCAGGCGAGTAAGGATCAGTTCCACGCCCGGAATGCCTTCCTCCGGATGGATGTCCACCGGCATGCCGCGGCCGTCGTCGGTGACCCCGACCGAGCCGTCCGAGTGCAGCACCACCTCGATCGCTTTCGCGTGGCCGGCCAGCGCCTCGTCCACCGAGTTGTCGATCACCTCCTGCGCCATGTGGTTGGGGCGGGTGGTGTCGGTGTACATGCCCGGGCGGCGCTTGACCGGGTCCAGGCCGGAAAGGACTTCAATGTCGGCGGCGTTGTAGCGACTGCTCATGCGTGGGGAATATGCCGGTGGAAACGCCGCAGCATGGCTGCGGGTGGGTGGAGGGTCAAGCCGTTCGACGTGGCGCGATCAAAGTGGAGCGCAATGCCACTCCAGCCAGGCGAGGTCGGCACCTTCCAGCAGCGGCGCCAGTGCCGCGCGCACGGTGGCATGGTAGTCGTCCAGCCACGCGCGCTCGTCGGGGCCAAGCAGGCTCGGTTCCAGTGCACGGCGGTCGAACGGGCACAACGTGAGCGTCTCGAAGGCGTAGTAGTCACCGAACTCGGTGCGCTCGGCTTCGGCTACCACCGCGAGGTTTTCGTGGCGGATGCCGTGGCGACCCGGCTTGTACAGGCCAGGTTCGATGGACGAGATCATGCCCGGCTCCAGCGCCACCAGCGCGCCGCCGGAAATCGGCGGCCGGATGGATTGCGGACCTTCGTGCACGTTGAGGAAGTAGCCCACGCCGTGCCCGGTGCCATGGCCATAATCGCAGCCGGCCGCCCACAGCGGCGCGCGCGCCAGCGCATCGAGCTGCGGGCCGCTGGCGCCTTTCGGGAAGCGGGCGCGGGACAGCGCGATCATACCCTTCATCACCAGCGTCGCATCGCGTCGCTGTTCGGCCGTGGTCTCGCCCAGCGCCAGCACGCGGGTGATGTCGGTGGTGCCGCCGAGGTATTGGCCGCCGGAGTCGATCAGCAGCAGGCCCTTCGCCTGCAGCGTGCTGTGCGACGCCTGCGTGGCGCGGTAGTGCGGCAACGCGCCGTTGGCCTGGTAGCCGGCGATGGTGGCGAAACTTTCGCCGATGAAGTCCGGCTGCGCGGCGCGGGCGGCGTGCACGAGGCGGTGCACGTCCAGTTCGGTGAGCGGCTTGCCTTGCGCGAGCTGATGCTCGATTTCACGGAACGCGCCGGCCAGTGCGGCACCGTCGCGGCGCATCACCTCGCGCACGTGGTCCAGCTCGGCCGGTGTCTTCAGCGCCTTGAACGCAGTGCTGGGGTTGGCGGCTTCGGTGCGTTGCACGGCGGCAGGAATCGTGTTGCTGATCGCGCAAACCACGCGACCGGCATCGAACAGCAGCGTGTCGGCCTTGCCCAGCTCGGCCAGTGCGCCGGTGATGCCTTCGTAGGACGCGATGGCAATGCCATCGGCGGCGAGCTGCGCCACCAGTGCGTCGTCGAACTTGCCGCGCTCGGCGAACAGCGTGGCCTTGCCTTCGGTGGCCACCAGCAGGTGGGCGAGAAACACCGGGTTGCACTCCACGTCGCTGCCGCGCAGGTTGGTGAGCCAGGCGATGTCGTCGAGACTGGAGAGCAGGTGGTGCGTGGCGCCGTGCTTGCGCATGGCGCTGCGCAGTCGCGCGAGCTTGTCCGCGCGGGCGGTGCAGGCCCAGGCGATGGGATGCTCGACGATGCGTGCATGCGGGAGACCGGGACGATCGTCCCAGATCGTGCCAGGCAGGTCGAGATCGGTGCGCACGCGCACACCGTGTTCGGCCAGCTTGCCTTCCATCGAGCGCAGGCCGGCCAGCGACACGCTGTCGCCGGCCACGGCGAGGGTTTCACCATGATGCAGGTGCGAAGCCAGCCAGTCGAGGTGTTCGGCCGTGTGCGCCACGCGCAGCTTCATCAAGGCGACACCGGTGCCGGCCAGTTGCTGTTCGGCCTGCGAGAAGTAGCGTGAGTCCGTCCACAGGCCCGCGTGTTCGCGCGTGACGATCAGCGTGCCGGCCGACCCGTCGAAGCCGGACAGCCATGCGCGCGCCTGCCAGCGTTCGGGCAGGTATTCGGACAGGTGCGGGTCGGCGCTGGGGACGATCACGGCGGCGATGCCGTGCTGCTGCATGATCGTGCGCAACGCGGCGATCCGGGCGGGGATGGGGGCGGTCATGGGTAGGGCTTCATGCGCTTCGAGGAAGCGGCGATTTTACTCGGCATGGCGGTGAGGTGGGTTCAGTGTCGCATCATAGCGGCGCGCAGCTGCGATCACGGTGGCATGAAGCATGGCAATATTGAACTCTGGCTCTTGTTTTTAAGGTGGCACATGAACAAGTTGGTTCTGGTGATCGCGTTGTGTTGGTTGGCTCTGCCAAGGCTAGTGGCAGCGGGTGAGTCCAACTTTGGTGAACGCACGGTGGCGCAATTGCCAGCCAGCGACTTCTTCAAGTTCTTCTCTCTGACGCGGGTCGGTGAACAGACCGCGCCGAACACAAAGGACACCTACATCGTTTACGGCACGCCTGGTCAATTCAGCGGGCAGGTATTCGTACTCGTGAAGGTTGGCAAGGACGGCCAAATGATCGAGAGCATGCTGGCGGCCATCACGCGGTCTTTCATCGATACGCCGGCCACATCGACGTTCGCGCGGGACTTCGCAAAATCGTTCATCCAATTCGCGACGCCTGCCGAGGCTCGGTCGGGCGTATCGGGGCTGGTGCGCGAAATCTGGACTGGCGTGTCGCCCGGCATGACCCGCTATGTCAAACACGGCAGCACCTTGGATCGTATAACGCCGGAACAATCGACGCAGGCGAGCGATGCCTACCGGACATTCATGGGCAACCAGCAGAAAGCGACCGTGACGCTTCCGGATGATTGGGAGATCACGTTGCAGAACGGCGCGGAACCTGGCAAGCAGCCAACGTTGACCATCGCTGTGGAATCGCATCACAGCTAAACAACGCATGCGCCGCATGTCGGACTCGGTACGCTGGGCTTTTTGCTTGGCGAACGGGGCTTTAGCTCGGCCCACCGAGTTCCGCGCTCGGCACGTGCCATTTTTTGCTCGGCTCGTCGGGTTTTTTGCTCGATGAGCCGAGTTCCGGGCTCGCCGGCCTGAGCAGAAAGCCCAGCGCGCGGAGCGGGAGGCTCGGAAAGTCAGCCTCAATAGTGCATTTTCACAAGCGACCCTGCCTTCGGCTTCCAAACATCTCGCAGTGAAGCCCGTCTGCCGCTAAAATGTGCCTTTCCAGCACGGCTGCATCCCATGACCCCCCTGATTTTCGTCACCGGCGGTGTGGTGTCCTCGCTTGGCAAGGGCATCGCCGCGGCGTCGCTGGCCTCCATTCTGGAAGCGCGTGGCCTCTCGGTCACCATGATGAAGCTCGATCCCTACATCAATGTGGATCCGGGCACCATGAGCCCGTTCCAGCATGGCGAGGTCTATGTCACCGACGACGGCGCCGAGACCGATCTCGACCTCGGCCACTACGAGCGCTTCGTCCATACCCGCCTCACCGGCAAGAACTCCATCACCACCGGCAAGATCTACGAGAGCGTGATCCGCAAGGAGCGCCGCGGCGACTACCTGGGCGCCACCGTGCAGGTGATCCCGCACATCACCGACGAGATCAAGCACTGCATCCACGAGGCCACGCGCGGCTTCGACGTGGCGCTGGTGGAGATCGGCGGCACGGTGGGCGACATCGAGTCGCTGCCGTTCCTCGAGGCGATCCGCCAGCTGCGCTCCGAGCACGGGCCGGAAAAGTGCCTGTTCATGCATCTCACCCTGGTGCCCTTCATCAAGGCCGCCGGCGAGATCAAGACCAAGCCGACCCAGCATTCGGTGAAGGAGCTGCGCTCCATCGGCATCCAGCCGGACATCCTGCTGTGCCGCAGCGAGCAGCCGCTGCCTGAGGGCGAGCGCCGCAAGATCGCGCTGTTCACCAACGTGCCTGAGAACGCCGTGATCAGCGCGGTGGACGTGGACGTGATCTACAAGACCCCGCTGTGGCTGCACCAGCAGGGTCTGGACGAGATCGTGGTGAAGCGGCTGGGCCTCGACGCGAAGCCGGCCGATCTCTCCGGCTGGCAGCGCACGGTGGATGCCGTGGTGCACCCGAAGGACGAGGTCACCGTGGCCATCGTCGGCAAGTACGTGGAGCACAAGGACGCCTACAAGTCGCTGGGCGAGGCGCTGCGCCATGGCGGCATCAAGCAGCAGACGCGGGTGAACCTGCAGTGGATCGATTCCGAGCAGGTCGAGGCCGAGGGTGCCGCCAAGGTGCTGGGCGGCATGGACGCGATCCTGGTGCCGGGCGGCTTCGGCAAGCGCGGCTTCGAGGGCAAGATCATGGCCGCGAAGTACGCGCGCGAGCACGGCGTGCCGTACTTCGGCATCTGCTACGGCATGCACGCGGCGGTGGTGGATTTCGCCCGCCACGTGGCCGGCCTGGCCGATGCTGATTCCAGCGAGAACGACCGCAACACGCCCAATCCGGTGATCGCGCTGATCACCGAATGGACGACGGCTGCCGGCGAAGTCGAGCAGCGCAGCGAGCGCTCGGATCTCGGCGGCACCATGCGCCTTGGTGCGCAGGAATGCCGTCTCAAGGCCGGCACGCTGGCGCGCGAGATGTACGGCCAGGAAGTGGTGCGCGAGCGTCACCGCCACCGCTACGAATTCAACAACCGCTACCGCCAGAGTTTCGAGGACCAGGGCCTGGTGATCTCCGGCAAGTCGATGGACGACCTGTTGGTGGAGATCGTCGAACTGTCGCCGCAGAAGCACCCGTGGTTCCTCGGCTGCCAGGCACACCCGGAGTTCACCTCCACACCGCGCGACGGCCATCCGCTGTTCATCGGCTTCGTGCACGCCGCGCGCGAGTACAAGGCGGTGCGCGACGGGCAGAAGCTGGCGCAGGGAGCCGTGGCATGAAGCTGTGCGGGTTCGAAGTCGGCCTCGACCAGCCGCTGTTCCTGATCGCCGGCCCCTGTGTGGTCGAATCCGAGCAGTTGCAGTTGGATACCGCCGGCAGGCTCAAGGAGATCACCGGCAAGCTGGGCATCCATTTCATCTTCAAGTCCAGCTTCGACAAGGCCAACCGTTCTTCCGGCACCAGCTTTCGCGGCCTGGGCATGGAAGAAGGGTTGCGTATCCTCGGCGAGGTGAAGCGCCAGATCGGCGTGCCGGTGCTTACCGACGTGCACGAGTACACCCCGTTCGCCGAGGTGGCTTCGGTGGTGGACGTGCTGCAGACGCCTGCCTTCCTGTGCCGCCAGACCGATTTCATCCAGGCCGTGGCCCGTGCCGGCAAGCCGGTGAACATCAAGAAGGGCCAGTTCCTCGCGCCCTGGGACATGAAAAACGTGGTCGCCAAGGCCAAGGACGTCGGCAACGACGCCATCATGGTGTGCGAGCGCGGCGCCAGCTTCGGCTACAACAATCTGGTTTCCGACATGCGCAGCCTGAGCGCGATGCGCGACACCGGCTGCCCGGTGGTGTTCGACGCCACGCACTCGGTGCAGCTGCCGGGCGGGCAGGGTACGAGCTCCGGCGGCCAGCGCGAGTTCGTGCCGGTGCTGGCGCGTGCCGCGGTGGCGGCTGGCGTGGCCGGTCTGTTCGCCGAAACCCATCCCGATCCTTCCAAGGCGCTCAGTGACGGTCCCAACGCATGGCCGCTGGACAAGATGGAAGCGTTGCTGGAAACCCTGCTGGAACTGGACGCCGTGACCAAGCGTCACGGCTTCCTCGAAAACACTTTGTAAGCCCCGGATCGTCCCCTCTCCAAAACTTTTGAAGGATTGCAGCCGCATGAGTACCGACATCACCCGCATTCACGCCCGTGAAATCCTCGACTCGCGCGGCAATCCCACGCTGGAGGCCGAGGTCACCCTGGCGGGCGGCGGTTTCGGTCGCGCTGCGGTGCCCAGCGGCGCCAGCACGGGCACGCGCGAGGCGGTGGAACTGCGTGACGGCGACAAGTCGCGCTACCTCGGCAAGGGCGTGAAGAATGCGGTGGCCAACGTCAACAACTCCATCGCCAGCGAGCTGAAGGGTTTCGACGCAGCCAACCAGGGCGGCCTGGACGCCAGGCTGATCCGGCTCGACGGCACGCCGAACAAGGGCAAGCTGGGCGCCAACGCGCTGCTCGGCGTATCGATGGCCGCCGCGCACGCGGTGGCGGCGCAGCGCAAGCAGGCGTTGTGGCAGTACCTCGCGGAGATCAACGGCACCACCGGCAAGCCCGGTGCGTTGCCGGTGCCGATGATGAACATCATCAACGGCGGCGCGCATGCCGACAACAACGTCGACGTGCAGGAATTCATGGTGCTGCCGGTGGGCGTGTCCAGCTTCGCCGAGGCGCTGCGCGCCGGCGCGGAGATCTTCCACGCGCTGAAGAGCGTGCTGAAGGGCAAGGGCCTGAACACCGCGGTGGGCGACGAAGGCGGCTTCGCGCCGGACCTGCGCTCCAACATCGAGGCGCTGGACACCATCCTCGAGGCAGTGAACAAGGCCGGCTACAAAGTCGGCAGCGAGATCCTGCTCGGCCTCGACGCGGCCAGCTCCGAGTTCTTCAAGGATGGCAAGTACGACCTGGCGGGCGAGGGCAAGATCTACACCTCCGAGCAATGGGTCGACGTGCTGGCCGGCTGGACCCGGCAGTACCCGATCGTCACCATCGAGGACGGCATGGCCGAAGGCGACTGGGGCGGCTGGAAGCTGCTCACCGACGCCATCGGCAAGAACATCCAGGTGGTCGGCGACGACCTGTTTGTCACCAATCCGGCCATCTTCAAGGAAGGCATCGACAAGGGCATCGCCAACGCCATCCTGATCAAGGTCAACCAGATCGGCACGCTGTCCGAAACGCTGGAAGCCATCGCCATGGCCGACGCGGCGAAGTACGCGGCGATCGTGTCGCACCGCTCGGGCGAGACGGAAGACACCACCATCGCCGACATCGCCGTGGCCACCACCGCGACCCAGATCAAGACCGGCTCGCTGTGCCGCACCGACCGCGTGGCCAAGTACAACCAGCTGCTGCGCATCGAGGAGGCGCTGGGCGCGTCGGCACACTATGCCGGCCGCAACGCCTTCCCGAACCTGGCCCATCTGCCGGGCTGACGGAAGCACGCTGCCCCATGCTGCGTTGGGTCGCTCTCGTCCTGGTTCTGCTGCTGATCGGACTGCAGATGAAGCTGTGGTCCGCGCAGGGCGGTGTGCATGAGGTGGATGCCCTGCGCGTGGCCATCAAGAAACAGACCGACGAGAACGGCCGCCTGCAGCAGCGCAACCAGGCGCTGGCCGCCGACGTGGCCGACCTGAAGAACGGCAATCAGGCCATCGAGGCGCGTGCGCGCACCGGGCTGGGCCTCATCAAGCCCGGCGAGGTGTTCTATCAGGTGGACAGCCAGCCGGCGGGCGCGAGCAGCAGCTTGCCCTTGCCGCCACCAGCCCGCCCGGCAGGCGCCGCCGCGGGCGGCGTCGTCAAATGAGCGAGGCCCTGTGGTGCGTGGTGCCAGCCGCAGGTCGCGGCATGCGCATGGGTGCGGATTGTCCCAAGCAATACCTGCCGCTGGCCGGCAAGCCGCTGATCGCGCATACGCTGGAGCGGCTGGCGGCGCATCCGCGCATCGCCGGCCTGCTGGTGGTGCTCGGCGCGCGGGACGAACTCTGGCCCGGCATCGAAACACTGCATGGCAAACCGGTGCGCGTCGCCATCGGTGGCGCCGAGCGCAGCGATTCGGTGCTGGCCGGCCTCAACGCGTTGCCTTCCGAAGTGGAGAATGCCGACTTCGTGCTGGTGCATGACGCCGCACGCCCCTGCGTGCGTGCGAAGGACATCACGCAGCTGATCGAGCGCGCTTCCGGAACCGATGGGGGTCTGCTTGGCGCGCCGTTGCGCGACACGCTCAAGCGTGCCGGCGAAGGCGATTGCAGCCTCGCCACGGAGCCGCGCGACCAGCGTTGGCGTGCATTCACGCCGCAGATGTTCCGCCGCGGCGAACTCGTTGCTGCGTTGGGCGCGGTATCGAACGATGGCCGTGCGGTCAGCGACGAGGCGATGGCGATGGAACTGGCCGGCTTCCGCCCGCTGCTGGTCGAAGGCGCCGAGGACAACATCAAGGTCACCACGGCGGCGGACCTCGCGCTCGCCGAATTCCTGCTGGCGAGGACGGCATGAGCATGCGCATCGGCAACGGCTTCGACGTGCACGCCTTCGGCGAGGGTGACCACGTCACCCTGGGCGGCGTGCGCATCCCTCACGCGCGCGGCCTGCTCGCGCACTCTGACGGCGACGTGGTGATCCACGCGCTGTGCGACGCCATCTTCGGCGCGCTGGCGCTGGGCGACATCGGCAAGCACTTCTCCCCCTCGGACGAACGCTGGCGCAATGCCGACAGCCGCCAGTTCCTGCGCCATGCCGCCATGTTGGCGGCACAACATGGCTATGCGCTGGGCAACGCCGATATCACCGTGATCTGTGAATCCCCAAAGATCGGTCCGCACGCGCAGGCCATGCGTGAAAACCTTGCCGCCGATCTCGACTGCCAGCTCGGCCAGGTCAGCATCAAGGCCACCACCACCGAAAAACTCGGTTTCACCGGCCGCGGCGAAGGCATCGCCGCACAAGCCAGCGTATTGCTTGAAAGGCACTGAAGCACGAGTACTTCGATCCTCAGTTTCCAGATATGGCACGGTGTGGCCGTATCGTATGAGGGAGTGAACACCCGGATACCTGTCACGCCATGACGACTCAAGAGCTTCCATTCGCCCACGGCACTGCGCCTCCACTGGTTGCGCGCCTGCGCAGCACCCCTGAAGACTTCGTCGTCGAGGAAATCCTGGGCTACGACGCCGACGGCAACGGCGAGCACGCCTTGCTGTGGGTGGAGAAGCGCGATGCCAACACCGACTGGCTGGCAAGGGAGCTGGCGAAATTCGCCGGCGTGCCGCCGCTGGCCGTGGGCTACGCCGGCCTGAAGGACCGGCACGCGGTGACGCGCCAGGCCTTCACCGTGCAACTCGCCGGCAAACCCGATCCCGACTGGTCGGCCTTCCCGCACGAGAACGTGAAAGTGCTGGCCGCCACCCGTCACGGCCGCAAGCTCAAGCGCGGTGCCTTGCGCGGCAACCGCTTCGTGCTGGTGCTGCGTGAGGCGCAAGGCGAGCGTGAACGCGCGGAACAGGTGCTGGCGGCGATCGCGGCACGCGGCGTGCCCAACTACTTCGGCGAACAGCGCTTCGGCCGCGAGGGCGGCAACCTGGAGCAGGCGCGCGCGATGTTCGCGGGACGCAGGGTGGATCGCGACAAGCGCGGCTTCCTGCTCTCCGCCGCGCGCTCGCAGATCTTCAACGACGTGTTGGCGGTGCGCGTCGAGCGCGGCACATGGGATGCGCCATTGGATGGTGAAATCTGGTCGCTGGCCGGCTCGCGTTCCTGGTTCGGGCCGGAGCCGTACAACGATGTCCTGGCGCAGCGCCTGGCCAAGGGAGACATTCATCCTTCCGGTCCGTTGTGGGGGCAGGGCGAACCACCCACGGCAGGCGAGGCGGGCCGCTTGGAACGCGAAGTCGCCGCAACGCACGATGATCTTGCGCGAGGCATCGCCGCTGCGCGCATGGATCAGGAACGCAGGCCGCTTCGCCTGTTGCCTAAAGACTTGCGCTGGCGCTGGCTGGCCGACGATGCACTGGAATTGTCATTCGAGTTGCCGGCGGGCGCGTATGCGACGGTGGTGGCACGCGAAGTTGCAGCGTCTGCGTAGACAGGAGGTCGCGGTGGCGAATGACGCGTTGATTGCGCTGATATCGACGGGGATGTTGGCAGTCGCGTTCCTTGGATGGAGGAGTTCACTATCCGAGCGCGAGAACGCCGAGTTGTTCAAGACGACGGGCGAGCTGAAATCGCCCAGATATCGGGTGGTGCTTTTTCTGGCGCTTGGCCTGCTCAGTAGTGTCATCTCCATGGCAACTTTTCATCATGGGCGTGGCGATGTGACTTGGCCCATGGCTCTGATTGGCCTTGCCGGATCGGTGTTCGTCTGGATCCGCTCCTTTTTTGGCCTTCGTTTGGAACAAAACGACATCCGCTTTGGTTGGCGATGCGGACAAGTTGTTGCCTATACGGATGTGCTCGAACTTGAGCGCAGATCGGATAGTCGTGAAGCGCACCTGGTGTTGGTGCTCAGATCCGGTGTACGGCGACGAATCGGCAGTTCCTTTCCGTGCGAGTGGCTGCTCATAGACGAATTGCAAAAGCGCACGGGATGCATGGTCACTTACTGGCTGGGCAATCGCACCACCGCCAAGCCGGAATGGCTGGTTTTGCAATCGAACTACGAAAAAGCCAAGCCCGGCACGCGGAAATAAGGCCTCGCGTCAACCTTGGAGTAGCACAACCACCGCCCCGGTGCCGCCTTGCGCCGGCCTTGCCGAAGCGAACGCGATCACGTCGTCCCTTCGCCGCAGCAGGCGATCGGTGAGCGTCTTCAATACCGGGCCGGCGGCTTTCGAGCGCAAGCCCTTGCCGTGGATGATGCGCACGCAGCGCAGGCCGTGCCGTTTCGCTTCGGCGAGGAAGACGGCGATGCTGGCCTGCGCAGCGGCGGCGTTCATCTGATGCAGGTCGACTTCGTCCTGCACGCTGTACTGGCCGCGCTTCAACTGGCGCAACAGCTTCGGCGGATAGCCGTCGCGCAGATAGCTGAGTTCCTCGCCTACCTCGAGCGTGGCCGGGTCGAAGGCCATCCCCAGCAATTCGCCCGGCACGGCGGCTTCGTCGGCTTCTAGCATACGCGGCTGCGGCGAGGGCTTCGGTGCGGACGGTGGCGCGGCTTGCGTGTCGATGTGGCGCACTTCGCCGACCGCCTCGCGGAACAGGCGGGCATCGTCTTCGTTGATCGCAGGCGGCCGGCGTTGCATGGCCCGATGCTAGCAAGCAACGGCTCGGGCGCAATGCATGCCGTCGATCCGTGAAACCGCGGTGTCGCTCCGGTAAACTCGGGCGATTGCGGGGTGCGCGTGCCGCTTGGCGATGCGCTGCGGTCGACTCAACACGGATCAGCATGCGAGTTCTTGTCAGCAACGACGATGGCGTGGATGCACGGGGCATTCATGTGCTTGCCGCGCGTTTGCGCGAGGTGGGCGAGGTGACGGTGGTGGCGCCCGATCGCGACCGTTCCGGCGCCAGCAATTCGCTGACCCTGGACGCGCCGCTGCGCGTATTGCGCATGGAGGATGGCCGTTACCGCGTCGCGGGCACGCCCACCGACTGCGTGCATCTCGCATTGTCCGGCCTGCTCGACCACGAACCCGACATCGTGGTATCCGGTATCAACAACTCGGCCAATCTTGGCGACGACGTGATCTATTCCGGCACGGTCTCGGCGGCGATGGAAGGGCGCTTCCTCGGCTTGCCGGCCATCGCGGTGTCGCTGGTCAGCGAGGATCATCGCGGCGAGCATTACGACTCCGCGGCGACGGCTGTGCTGTTGCTGATGCGTCGCCTGCTGGTCGATCCGCTGCCGGCCGACACCATCCTCAACGTCAACGTGCCGGATCGGCCCTGGCCGGAAATCCGCGGCTTCGAGGTCACGCGGCTGGGGCGTCGCCATCGTGCGGCGCCATGCATCGCGCAGACCGACCCGCGCGGTCGCCCGATCTGGTGGATCGGCCCGGCGGGCGAAATCGATGACGCCGGCCCTGGCACGGACTTCGACGCCGTCCGTCGCGGCCATGTTTCGGTCACTCCCATCCATGTCGATCTCACCCGCTACCAGGCGCTGGAAAAGGTGAGCAGTTGGGTGCAATCGCTGGGCCAAGACCAGGCCGCGCCCGGCCACAAGGCGGCTTGAGCGATGAGCATGCACACGCTGCCACCATCGGTGTTGAAAGGCGAGGGCATGACCTCGCAGCGCGCGCGCGACCGGCTCGCCGCGCAGCTCAAGGAAAGCGGAGTCCGCGACGCACGGGTGATCGACGTGATCCGGAACCTGCCGCGCCACCATTTCATCGACCAGGCGCTGCATTCGCGCGCCTACGAGAACACCGCGTTGCCGATCGGCCACGGCCAGACCATTTCCCAGCCCTGGGTCGTGGCGCGGATGACCGAAGCGTTGCTGGAGCACTTCGACGAGCGCAAGGAAAAGCCCGGCCGCGTGCTGGAAATCGGCACGGGCTCCGGCTACCAGGCCGTGGTGCTGGCGGCGCTGGTCGAGCAGGTCTACACGGTGGAGCGCATCGAGGAACTGCTGCGCCAGGCGCGGCGGCGCTTCCGTCAGCTCGGCATCGGCAACATCCGCTCGCGCCACGACGATGGCAAGCTGGGCTGGGCTGACGAGGCGCCGTTCGACGCGGTGATCCTCACCGCGGCAGGCGACAGCATTCCCAGCCGCATTCTGGAGCAGCTCAGTCCCAGCGGCGTGCTGGTGGCGCCCGTGGGGTCGCCCAGCAATCAGGTACTGATTCGCCTGCGCGGCGACGGAGAGGGCGATTTCGTGCAGGAAGAACTCGGGGCGGTCAGCTTCGTGCCATTGCTCGGGGGCATCGGCTGATGCGTTTGTTCGGCAGACTCTACGCCCGCGCGCTGACGTGGGCGCGCCATCCCCACGCCGTTCGTTACCTGTGCGGACTCAGCTTCGTCGAAGCCTTCATCTTCCCGATCATGCCGGAGGTGATGCTGGCGCCGATGATGCTGGGAAAGCGGCACAGGGCGTTCTTCTACGCGAACATCAGCCTGGCCTTCTCGCTGCTCGGCGCGTTGGTCGGTTACACGCTGGGGCACTGGGCGTTCGAGGCGTTGAAGCCGCTGCTTGGCACGCTGCATCTGCTGGCGCCCATCGAGCTGGGTGTGCAGAGCCTGCGCACACAGATGGCCGAGCATCGCTGGGGGCTCTATGGCGTGCTGATGCTGGCAGCCTTGCAGCCGGTGGTGCCGATGAAGTTCGTGACCTGGGCAGCGGGTATCGTCGGCGTGCCGGTGCTGCCTTTCCTCGCTTGCGTGGCGCTGGGGCGCGGCAAGCGCGTGTGGTTGCTGGCGTTGTTGATACGGCTGTTCGGCGAGCGCGCCGAGCACCTGCTGCACAAATACATCGAATGGATCGGCTGGGCTGTGCTGGTGTTGCTGGGAGCACTGCTGGCGTGGTGGATCTGGCGGCATTGACGGCGGCGGGTCGCATGAAAGTACAGGGGTGCTTCGCTATGCTGGCGCGCATGAATCGATACCGTTCTTTATTGCCGCTCTTGGTTGTATCGCTGCTGCTGTCGGCCTGCAGTACTGTCGTGGTGGAGCCGGCTCCGGGCCAGCAACACTACGGCGCGCCCGTTGCGCCTGCACATGCCGTGGCGCGCACGCCGATTCCCGGTGGCAGCTATGTGGTGGTCAAGGGCGACACCATGTATTCGATCGCCTTCCGCAACAGCGTGGACTATCGCGACTTGGCGAAGTGGAACGGTATCGCCGTGCCCTACACGATCTGGCCGGGGCAGAAGCTGCGCCTGTCGCCGCCAAACGGCGGCAGCGCACCACCCTCGCAGGCGGCGACTGCCGTAGCCAAGGCGAACCCTGCACCCACACCAGCTGCTCCGCCTGCTCCGGCCGCGCCGGTCTTCGAGAATGTGCCGGCGGAAGCGTCGGTATCGAATGCCGCGAGCGCGGTAGCGCCGCCGCATGCGCAGGCACCCACGGCAACGACCGCTGCGTCAACTACCGTGCCTGCCGTACCGGCGAGTACCGTGGTGCCCGTCGCGGGTGGCCCCAAGCCTGTGCCACCGCCGGCTCCGGCCCCGACGCCCGTGGTAGCGACCGGCAATTCCCACGCGGCGGGCGGCGTGACCTGGCGCTGGCCGGCCGACGGACAGATCCTCAAACGCTTCACGCCTGGCGACGCGGTACCGGGTGTCGAGATCGCCGGCAATGCCGGCGACCCGGTGCGAGCGGCGGCCGATGGCGTGGTGGTGTACAGCGGCAATGGCCTGGTCGGCTATGGCGAGCTGGTCATCATCAAGCACAACGACAGCCTGCTGTCCGCCTATGGGCACAACAGCAAGCGTCTGGTTACGGAAGGCCAGCGCGTCAGCGCCGGCCAGGAGATCGCCCTGATGGGTTCCAGCGGCGCCTCGCGCGTGGAGCTGGGGTTCCAGATCCGCAAGGACGGCAATCCGGTCGATCCGATGAGTTACCTGCCAGCGAAGTGAGTTTTTCCTGAATAGCGTGGCCCTGGACAGCCGCCTGTCTGGTCTTTGCGCTCAGGAATGAGCGCCAAGAATGAACGCGGCGACGACGCGCCGTCCTTCGCCGGCCAACAGGTTGTAGGTGCGTGCGGCCGCAGCGTTGTCCATCGCCTCGAGGCCGATACCCTTGCGCAGGAAGCCGGCCATGAAGGCAGCCGGTGGAAACGCCTGGCGCGAACCGGTACCCAGCAGCACCAGCTCCGGCTGCAGGGCGAGCAGGGTTTCGACGTGCTCGGCCCCCAGGCTGCCGATTTCGTGTACCGGCCAGTGTTCGACCGCTTGGTCGGGTGCCAGCAAGAAGCTGTCAGTGAGCTCGCGGTCGATCAGAGTGATGCCGCTCTCGCCGACGCGGCGTACGAACAGGTACCCATCGGGCCGGTCGAGCGAGAGATCCATCAGCGGGGCAGGGCGATCTTCGGCTCGTCGGCATTGCGACGGAACAGCACGGCGACGTGGCCGATCTGCTGCACGGCTTCGGCGCCGGTGCCGGCCAGCAGGACGTCGAGTTGCGCCTGTCGCTCGTCCTTGTCACCGCCGGAGAGCTTCACCTTGACCAGTTCGTGGATCTCCAGCGCCGAGCCCAGTTCCTTGACCACGGCTTCGCTGGCGCCCTTGTTGCCGAGCAGGATGACCGGGTTCAGGCCATGGGAAAGGCTGCGCAGGTAACGGATCTGCGACGGAGAGAGGGCCATGCGGTGGCTTCGATTCGCGGGGATTGGGCGGCAAAGGGTATCATGCGCGACCATACCCCTGTAGCGATGTTGTCCCATGAGCCGCAGCAAGAGCAGCGCCGGCTGGCTGCGTGAACATTTCAATGACGTCTACGTGAAGAAGGCGCAGGCCGAGGGCGTGCGCTCGCGCGCCGTCTACAAACTGGAGGAGCTGATCGACCGCGACCGCCTGCTCAAGCCGGGCATGGCCGTGGTGGATCTGGGCGCTGCGCCGGGCGGATGGTCGCAACTGGTGCGGCAACGGTTGGGCGACAGCGGCAAGGTGTTCGCGCTGGATATCCTGCCGATGCAGAGCATCGCCGGCGTGGATTTCCTGCAGGGCGATTTCCGCGAGGAAACCGTGGTGCAGGCGCTGGAGGCGCGGCTGGAAGGGCAGAAGCTGGATCTTGTGCTGTCCGACATGGCCCCCAATATGAGTGGGGTGGCGTTGGCCGACCAGATCCGGGCAATGGCGCTGGCCGAACTGGCGCTGGATTTTTCCCGGCAGTGGCTTAAGCCGGGAGGTGCGTTCCTGATCAAGCTGTTCCAGGGCGCGGGCTTCGACGATTACCTGCGCAGCTTGCGCGCGGACTTCTCGCGCGTGACGATGCGTAAACCAAAGGCCTCACGCGCGCGTTCGCGCGAGGTGTACGCGCTGGCGACCGGCCGCAAGGCCGCCGCGGCGCATCCGGGCGGGAACGGCGCATGAACGAAACAGCGAAACAAGTGTTGCTCTGGGTGATCATCGCGGTGGTGTTGTTCACCGTGTTCCAGAGCTTCAACCCGCACGGTGGCGGGTCGTCCAACATGGCCTACAGCGCCTTTGCACAGAGTGTGGACAACGGCAACGTTTCCAGCGCCGTGATCAGCGCCGACCAGCCGGCCAGCATCAGCGGCAAGCTGAAGGACGGCACCAGCTACCGAACCGTGGCCCCGATGCTGGGTTTCTCCACCAATGCGGTGGTGAAACAGATGCAGGACAAGGGCGTGGAAGTCCGCCAGGATCCTGCCGAGAGCTTTTCGCTGATCGGCTTGTTCGTAAGCTGGTTGCCGATCCTGGTGTTCGCCGGTGTACTCATCTGGTTCATGCGCCAGATGCAGTCCGGCGGCGGCGGGCGCGGTGCGATGAGTTTCGGCCGTTCGCGCGCCAAATTGCAGGGCGAGGACCAGGTCAAGGTCAACTTCAGTGACGTGGCCGGTTGCGACGAGGCCAAGGAGGAGGTGGGCGAACTCGTCGAATTCCTGCGCGACCCGTCCAAGTTCCAGAAACTGGGAGGCAAGATTCCGCGCGGCGTGCTGATGGTTGGCCCGCCCGGCACCGGCAAGACCTTGCTGGCCAAGGCCATCGCGGGCGAGGCCAAGGTGCCGTTCTTCTCGATCTCCGGTTCGGACTTCGTGGAAATGTTCGTGGGCGTGGGCGCCAGCCGCGTGCGCGACATGTTCGAGCAGGCCAAGAAGCATGCGCCCTGCATCATCTTCATCGATGAAATCGACGCGGTAGGCCGCCATCGTGGCGCCGGCCTCGGCGGTGGCCACGACGAGCGCGAGCAGACCCTCAACCAGTTGCTGGTCGAGATGGACGGCTTCGAAGGCACCGAAGGCATCATCGTGATCGCGGCCACCAATCGTCCCGACGTGCTCGATCCCGCGCTGCTGCGCCCGGGTCGTTTCGACCGTCAGGTGGTGGTGGGGCTGCCAGACGTGAAGGGGCGCGAGCAGATCCTCAAGGTGCACCTGCGCAAGGTGCCGGTCGCCGCCGACGTCGACGCCATGACCATCGCGCGTGGCACACCGGGTTTCTCCGGTGCCGACCTCGCCAACCTGGTCAACGAGGCGGCGCTGTTCGCCGCACGCGAGAACGCGCGCGAAGTGCGCATGGCTCACCTGGACAAGGCGCGCGACAAGATCCTGATGGGTACCGAGCGCCGCTCGATGGCGATGAGCGAGGACGAAAAGAAACTCACCGCCTACCACGAGGCCGGCCATGCCATCGTCGGCCGCCTGGTGCCGGAGCACGATCCGGTCTACAAGGTCACCATCATCCCGCGCGGCCGTGCGCTGGGCGTCACCATGTATCTGCCGGAAGGCGATCGCTACAGCATGAACCGGGTGGCGATCGAATCGCAGTTGTGTTCGCTGTACGGTGGACGCGTGGCGGAAGAGCTGATCTTTGGCACCGACAAGGTGACTACAGGTGCCTCAAACGACATCGAGCGTGCCACCAAGATGGCGCGCAACATGGCCACCAAATGGGGCCTGTCCGACGAGCTTGGCCCGATCACCTATGGCGAGGACGAGGACGAAGTGTTCCTCGGCCGTTCGGTGACTCAGCACAAGAGCATTTCCAACGAAACCGCCAGCAAGATCGACGGGGTGGTGCGCGGCATCCTGGATCGCGCCTATGCGCGCAGCACCCAGCTGTTGACCGACAACATCGAAAAGCTGCACGCAATGGCAGAGGCGCTGCTGCAGTACGAAACCATCGACGCGCGCCAGATTGACGACATCATGGCCGGACGGCAGCCGGGGCCGCCTGCGGACTGGAACCGCAATGCCGGCGGTGGTTCCACGCCGCCGCCTCCGCCGCCCAAGAGCGGTGACTCCACGGTGGGCAAGGTGGGCGATCCGGCGACACAGAACCGCTCCGGCCTGGACGTCTGAATTGGCCGTCTGGACGTCCAGACGGAAGTGGGTGCCGAATCGACCAAAGGGAGCCGCCACGACGGCTCCCTTTGTCGTTTGTGGAGCGGCCTGGTAATCCTGCCCGGCGAGTTTCGACGCGCAGCCGGAATGGAACAGGGCAGAGCACGGATTGCGAACGTGAAAAAAATTCACGAAAAGTGTTGACCTTCGATGCGTGACCCTGAATAATTCCGCTCCTCGCTTCGGCGGCCAGTGAAACCGGTCGACGAAACGATAAGTTCAGTGCGCGCCCGTAGCTCAGTTGGATAGAGTACCTGGCTACGAACTAGGTGGTCGGGAGTTCGAATCTCTCCGGGCGCGCCATTTTGTACTGCAAGTCGAAGCATCCGCGCTTCGTCATGCACCGCGGAACAGGCTGTTTGCCGATGCCGCGGGATGGTGGGCATGGTGTCCTGGGCGATGCTTGCGGTTTGATGCTTGGTACGATCAACCGTGGTGTTCCGAGGCTCCGTTGATGAAGGCTGTCGCGGGCTCGTTCGGGGTATAGCTCAGTCTGGTAGAGCGTTGCGTTTGGGACGCAAAAGTCGGGGGTTCGAATCCCTCTGCCCCGACCACTGCCTGTTCTGCAAATGGCGTCCGCGCCTGTAGCTCAACCGGATAGAGCATCGGCCTTCTAAGCCGACGGTTGCAGGTTCGAGTCCTGTCGGGCGCACCACTAAATGATTTCATGGTGGACGTAGCTCAGCTGGTAGAGTCCCGGATTGTGATTCCGGTCGTCGTGGGTTCGAGTCCCATCGTTCACCCCAAAATTCAGGTTTCAGGGCCGTTAGCTCAGTTGGTAGAGCAGTTGACTCTTAATCAATTGGTCGTAAGTTCGAATCTTACACGGCCCACCAACATCGGAACGCCGACCCTCGTGGTCGGCGTTTCGCTTTGCGGATGCGGCTGGCGACATGCGTTGCGTGCTTGTGCTGCGGCTTGGCGCGCCCGTACAATGAACCGCTTTAGCGCAGGGTAATCATCGACTTAGGTACTGGCTGGGCGGGTGGAGTTCTGCCATGAAAGCCGGGCACGACAAGCGAAAGTGGCGGAACTGGTAGACGCACCAGATTTAGGTTCTGGCGGGTAACCCCCGTGCGGGTTCGAGTCCCGCCTTTCGCACCAACAGCGATGGTTCTCGGCGCAGCTTACGGTTGCCGCCATGGCGCCCGGTCGGGTGTCACAACAATCAGGTTTCAGGAGACGACATGCAGGTTTCGGTTGAAAGCATCGGCACGCTCGAGCGCAAGCTCACTGTGAAGTTTCCCGCCGAGCGCTACGAGACGCAGGTGGGTGCGCGCATCGCGGAGCTGGGTCGCACGGTGCGACTGAAGGGTTTCCGCCCGGGCAAGGTGCCGGTGGCCGTCATCAAGCAGCGCTTCGGGGAACAGGTGCGTGGCGAAGTGTTGTCCGACCTGATCGGTAGCACGCTGCGCGAGGCGGTGACGCAGGAGAAGCTGCAGCCGATCGCCAACCCCGCCATCGACACCACCGGCAAGCCGGAAAACGGCGAAATTGCCTACACCGCCACCTTCGAGGTGATGCCGGAGTTTCCGTCGATCGACGTCTCCGCGCTGGAGATCAAGCGTCCGCAGGCCGCGGTGAGCGACGCCGACATCGAGAAGATGCTGGAAACGCTGCGCCAGCAGCGCCGCAGCTTCGAACTGGTCGAGCGTGCTTCGGTCGAGGGTGATTTCGTGATGTTCGAGTACGCCGCGCAGGTTGGCGACTACCGCTTCCCGGCGGAAGGCCTGGAGCGTGCTGGCAGCGTGCTGGGCTCGGGTAACCTGTTCAAGGCGCTGGACTCGGCGCTGACGGGTCACAAGGCCGATGACAGCTACGAGGCCGACATCGAATTTCCGGCGGATTTCCGCAACGAGAACTTGGCCGGCAAGACTGCCAAGGTCAGCTTCAAGGTCGTCAAGGTGCAGGAGCCGAAGCTGCCGGAGATCGACGCCGAGTTTGCCAAGTTGTTTGGCATCGCCGATGGCGACCTGGAACACTTCCGCAAGGAAGTGCGCGCGAACCTCGAGCGCGAACTGAAGGCGGCGCTGATGGGGCGCCTGAAGTCCGAGGTGGCCGAAAAGCTGTCCGATACGCATGGTTCGCTGGACGTGCCGAATATGCTGGTGCAGTCCGAGGCCCGTGCGATGGCCGCGGGCAGCGTGCCGCGTGGCCAGCAGCCGCCGCCGCAGTTGGTCGAAGCAGCCCTGCCGATGGCGCGCAAACGCGTGATAGCGGGCCTGCTGATGGGCGAGATCGCCCGCAAGCAGGAGCTGAAGATCGATCGCACGCGTGTGGCGGAGCAGCTCGCCGCCATCGCCTCGACCTACGAAGAGCCGGAAAAGGTCATTGAACTCTACAACGGTGACCCCCAGTTGATGTCTGGGTTGCAGAACCGCGTGATGGAAGACCAGGTGGCCGAGTGGGTGGCGGAGCATGCCAACACCACCGTGCAAGACCTGAGCTTCGACGAAGTGATGCGCCCCGCGGGCGCCTGATACAGGCATCCGTCCATCGGGTCTGGCGCACGCCGGGCCCGATGGCATACTCCCTTCAGGCACATCAATCAGAGAGCGCACAGACCATGGAACCGATCCAGAACCTCAACTTGGTGCCGATGGTCGTCGAGCAGACCGCCCGCGGCGAGCGTTCCTACGACATCTATTCGCGCCTGCTGAAGGAGCGCGTGATCTTCCTGGTCGGCGAAGTGAACGACCAGGTGGCGAACCTGCTGGTCGCGCAGATGCTGTTCCTCGAATCGGAAAATCCGGACAAGGACATCCACCTGTACATCAACAGCCCGGGCGGTGCGGTCACGGCGGGTCTGGCGATCTACGACACCATGCAGTACATCAAGCCCGACGTCAGCACCATGTGCATTGGCCAGGCATGCAGCGCGGCTTCCTTGCTGCTCATGGCCGGCGCCAAGGGCAAGCGTTTCTCGCTGCCGAATTCGCGCGTGATGATCCATCAGCCCTCGGGCGGCGCCCGTGGCCAGGCCACCGATATCGAGATCCAGGCGCAGGAAATCCTCTATCTGCGTCGGCGCCTCAATGACATCTATGTGCAGCACACCGGCCAGCCGCTGGAGAAGATCGAGCGGGACATGGAGCGCGACCGCTTCATGAGCGCCGAGGCGGCCCGCGAATACGGCCTGATCGACGCGGTGCTCGACCGCCGTGCCGTCGATTCGGTCAAATCGGCTTAATTTTTGCGATCATCCCTGATCGCGAAGATCAAACGGGCGGCCATCCATGGCCGCACTCTTCAATAATGATTTGTGCCCATGGGGTTCCGCATCCGCCAGTCGGTGCGGAGCCCTGTGCTATTCTCGGGCTGCAACCTGAACAAACGACAGTTTCATCAGCGGGATCGAAAGTATGAGCGACGACCGACAGGGGCGTTCCGGTGACAGCGGCAAGATTCTCTACTGCTCTTTCTGCGGAAAGAGCCAGCATGAGGTGCGCAAGCTGATCGCGGGTCCGTCCGTGTTCATCTGCGACGAGTGCGTTGAGCTTTGCAACGACATCATCCGCGAAGAGCTGGAAGAAAAGGCGGCCTCCGGTCGCACTCAGCTGCCCAAGCCGAAGGAAATCCGCGAGTCGCTGGATCAGTATGTGGTGGGCCAGGCTCGCGCCAAGAAGGCGCTGGCGGTGGCGGTATACAACCACTACAAGCGGATGGAGTCGCGCCAGAAGGGCGACGATGTCGAGCTGGGCAAGTCCAACATCCTGCTGATCGGCCCCACCGGTTCAGGCAAGACGCTGCTTGCCGAGACGCTGGCGCGCCTGCTCAACGTGCCGTTCACCATCGCCGACGCCACCACGCTGACCGAAGCCGGCTACGTGGGCGAGGACGTCGAGAACATCATCCAGAAGCTGCTGCAGAAGTGCGACTACGACGTCGAGAAGGCGCAGTCGGGCATCGTCTACATCGACGAGATCGACAAGATCTCGCGCAAGAGCGAGAACCCGTCAATCACCCGCGACGTTTCCGGCGAAGGCGTGCAGCAGGCACTGCTCAAGCTGATCGAGGGCACGCTGGCCTCGGTGCCACCGCAGGGTGGGCGCAAGCATCCGCAGCAGGAATTCCTGCAGGTGGACACCAAGAACATCCTGTTCATCTGCGGCGGCGCGTTCGCCGGCTTGGAAAAAGTGATACAGCAGCGTTCCGAAAGCACCGGCATCGGTTTCGGCGCCGAAGTGCGCAGCAAGGAGCGCACGCAGAACCTGGGCAAGGTGCTGGCCGACGTGGAGCCGGCGGACCTGGTGCGCTTCGGCCTGATCCCCGAATTTGTCGGTCGCCTGCCGGTGATCGCCACGCTGGAGGAGCTGGATGAGCCGGCGCTGGTGAAGATCCTGACCGAGCCGAAGAACGCCGTCACCAAGCAATTCAAGAAGCTGTTCGAGATGGAAGAGGTGGAGCTGGAGTTCCGCCCCGAGGCCCTGCAGGCGATCGCCAAGAAGGCGCTCAAGCGCAAGACCGGCGCACGCGGCTTGCGCACCATCCTCGAACAGGTGCTGCTCGACACCATGTATGAGCTGCCGTCGCTGGAGCACGTCAGCAAGGTGGTGGTGGACGACGCGGTGATCGAAGGTCAGGCCGAGCCCTACCTGATCTACCGGGGCAACCTGCAGCAGCGTGCGGCAGGCGAGGGCGGCGACGCCGCCTGATCGTCGCAGGCTACGCAAACACGGCTCCGGCGTCCGCGTCGGGGCCGTTTTGTTTTGAAGAGTGCGGCGACGGATGGCGTTCCGTTTGAAGCTCGTGAAACATGGGCATTCGCCTAGGTAGGCCGCGCTTGAGTAATTCCCGTTTTGCCACCACTTGACGTGTCATGCGGCCCGGCGCAGTGTCGGGCTCGCCCCACCGTATTGCCGTGAGAAAACCCGATGGCCAAGAATGCCCCCAAGCGCGCCATACTCGATGCGCTGCCCGTATTGCCACTGCGCGATGTGGTGGTCTATCCGCATATGGTCATCCCGTTGTTCGTTGGGCGGGACAAGTCGATGCGTGCGCTGGAGCGCGCCATGGAGGGCGAGCGGAAGATCCTGCTGGTGGCGCAGAAGAGCCCGGATATCGACGACCCGGCGGTGGACGATCTGCATCAGATCGGCACCTTGGCCGGCGTGTTGCAGCTGCTCAAACTGCCCGATGGCACGGTGAAGGTGCTGGTCGAGGGGCAGTCGCGCGTTTCCATTGAGGACTGCCGCGAGGACGGCGGCATGCTGGTGGCCGGTTCGCGCGTTATCGAACCGGTCTATGGCAGCAAGGACCGCGAACTGGACGTGGTGTCGCGCACCCTGGTGTCGCTGTTCGAGCAACTGGTGAAGCAGAGCCGCAAGCTTCCGCCGGAAGTCCTGGCCAGCCTGTCCGGCATCGAGGACCCCTCGCGTGTGGCCGACTCGATCGCGGCGCACTTGTCCGTGCGCATGGCTGACAAGCAGAAGGTGCTGGAAACGGCCGACGTGGGTGAGCGGCTGGAATTGCTTATCGGCCTCGTCGACGGCGAAATGGACCTGCAGCAGGTGGAAAAGCGCATTCGCGGTCGCGTGAAGTCGCAAATGGAGAAGAGTCAGCGCGAGTACTACCTCAACGAGCAGATGAAGGCGATCCAGAAGGAGCTGGGTGAGGGCGAGGAGGGCCCGAACGAGATCGAGGAACTGCAGAAGAAAATCGAGAACGCCGGCATGCCCAAGCCGGTGCTGGCCAAGGCGCGGCAGGAATTCGGCAAGCTGCGCCAGATGTCGCCGATGTCGGCCGAGGCCACGGTGGTGCGCAACTACCTGGATTGGCTGATCGGCGTGCCGTGGAAGAAGCGCAGCAAGGTGCGCAAGGATCTGGCGCTGGCGCAGGAAGTGCTGGACGCCGACCACTTCGGCCTGGAGAAGGTCAAGGAGCGCATCCTCGAATACCTCGCCGTGCAGCATCGCGTATCGACGATGAAGGGGCCGATCCTGTGCCTGGTCGGACCACCCGGCGTGGGCAAGACCTCGCTCGGTCAATCAATCGCCAAGGCCACCAACCGCAAATTCGTCCGTATGTCGCTGGGCGGAGTGCGGGACGAGGCGGAGATCCGCGGCCATCGGCGCACCTACATCGGATCGATGCCGGGTCGCATCGTGCAGAACCTCAACAAGACCGGCAGCAAGAACCCGCTGTTCGTGCTGGATGAGATCGACAAGATGTCGATGGACTTCCGCGGCGACCCGTCCTCGGCATTGCTGGAAGTACTCGATCCCGAACAGAACCATGCCTTCAATGATCACTATCTGGAGGTCGACCTCGACCTTTCCGAAGTGATGTGGATCGCCACCGCGAATTCGTTGAACATTCCCGGGCCTCTGCTCGATCGCATGGAAGTGATCCGTATTCCGGGTTACACCGAGGACGAGAAGCTCAACATCGCGCAGAAATACCTGCTTCCGAAGCAGCTCAAGGCGAATGGCCTGAAGCCGGAGGAATTGAGCGTCGCCGAGGAGGCCGTGCGCGACATCGTGCGCTACTACACGCGTGAGTCCGGCGTGCGCAATCTCGAGCGCGAGATATCCAAGATCTGCCGCAAGGTGGTGAAGGAGCTCACGTTGGGCGAAGTGCGCAAGGCCAAGGGCAAGACGAAGCCGGTGGCGGCGGCCAAGGCAGCCAAGGGCAAGACAAAGGCCGCGGGGGCCGTGGTCGTGGATTCGTCCAACCTCGACCACTACCTCGGCGTGCGCCGCTTCGACTTCGGCCGCAAGGAGCTGCAGAACGAGGTTGGCCTGGTCACCGGCCTGGCCTGGACCCAGGTGGGCGGCGAGTTGCTCAGCATCGAGGCGTCGGTGGTGTCGGGCAAGGGGCATCTGGTGCATACCGGCCAGCTTGGCGACGTGATGAAGGAATCCATCCAGGCCGCGTTGTCGGTGGTGCGCGCGCGCGTGGATCGATTGGGCATCGACGCCGATTTCCACCAGAAATTCGATATCCATGTGCACGTGCCCGAAGGCGCCACGCCGAAGGATGGCCCCAGTGCCGGCATCGGCATGTGCACCGCGCTGGTGTCCGCGCTGACCAAGGTGCCGGTGCGCTCGGAAGTGGCGATGACCGGCGAGATCACCCTGCGCGGCCGCGTGCTGCCCATCGGTGGCCTAAAGGAGAAGCTGCTGGCGGCGCATCGCGGAGGCATCACCACGGTGATCATCCCGGAGGACAACAAGAAGGACTTGGCCGACATGCCGGCCAATGTCACCTCGTCGTTGGAAATCCATCCGGTGCGCTGGATCGACGAAGTGCTGGACATTGCATTGGAGCGCGCGCTGCAGCCGAACGAAGCGAAACCGGAATCGCACGCGGCACACGAGGAAAAGCCGGAAGCCGAGGAGGCTGAGTCGCATATCCGCCCGCATTGAAATCACACGCAGGCAAGGCGCCGCCGGGTCGTCAATCGACCTGCGGCGCCTTGTTCATTCACGCCTCCGGAGAATCCGCAAGTGCCGCAGGTGTTTTGCGGGATGCAAAAGTTTCAGCGACCTCCATGTATCGCCCGGAAACCTTGCTGCAGCTTGTATTGCGGTGCTTGGCGAGGCGCTGGTATAAAGGCGGGACCGTGATCCCGGCGCCTGCTGCATGCGTCCGCGATGCGGGGTTGCGTCACGACGCCCAGCGGCTACCAACCATCCATGGCGGTTGCGCGCGCCCATGCCACGGGGCGAGCCTGCCGCAAAACGCACTAGGGAGTTTTCAATGAATAAAACCGATCTGATCAATGCCATCGCCGACAAGGCCGAACTGACCAAGGCCGATGCCGGTCGTGCGTTCGACGCGTTCGTCGAAGTCGTGCAGAAGTCGCTGAAGAAGGGCGAGGACGTGTCGGTGGTGGGTTTTGGCACCTTCACCGTGCGCAAGCGCGCCGCCCGCACCGGTCGCAACCCGCGCACCAACGAGACGATCAAGATCAAGGCTTCGAAGGTTCCTGCCTTCAAGGCTGGCAAGACGCTCAAGGACGCCCTAAACTGAGCGGCTGATGCTCGGTTTCGGGTGCTTAGCTCAGCGGTAGAGCGCCGCCCTTACAAGGCGATGGTCGTAGGTTCGATCCCTACAGCACCCACCAGAAATCTGTGGAGCGGTAGTTCAGTCGGTTAGAATGCTGGCCTGTCACGCCGGAGGTCGCGGGTTCGAGTCCCGTCCGCTCCGCCACGGTTTGCAAGGGCGCCCCAGCGGCGCCCTTGTTATTTGACGACGTCGCTGGGGAAGCCGTCGTGTTGAATGGTTCAGGCAACGTGCGCCGAGTGCGCCGCACAACACTCGCAGGAAGGTAGGCAATGCTGCAGGCAATTCGCAACAAGATGCACGGATGGCCCGCCGCTGTCCTTCTCGGCCTGGCCACCTTCGCGATGTCGTTCTTCGGCATCGAGGGCTACATCATGTCCCGCGCCGACACCTACGTGGCGAAGGTCGGCAAGCACGAGATCAGCCAGCAGGATTTCCAGGGCCGCATGAACGAGCTGCGCCAGCAGATGAGCGCAGAGCAGGGCGACAGGTTCGACGCGGACGCGTTCGAAAAGCCGGACATGAAGCTGAAGGTGCTGGACGGCATGATCGACCAGCAACTGCTGTTGAAGGCGAACGAGGACTGGGGCGTGCGCGTGCCGGACCAGGCCGTGCGTGACTACATCGCCGGCATTCCCGCGTTCCAGGTCAATGGCCAGTTCGACCCCAATATGTACCGTACCGTGCTGGCCGAACAGCGCAAAACGCCCGACATGTTCCAGGACGACGTGCGTGCTTCGCTGGCCACGCAGGCCTTGCCGAACGCAGTCAACGCCAGCACCATCGTCACCGACGAGGAAATCAACCATTACCTCGACCTGCGCATGCAGCGCCGTGACATCAGCTACGCCGTGCTGCCCAAGCCGCAGCCTGCCGACGCCAGCGTCACCGATGCGCAGATCGCGGACTACTACAAGGCGCACCTCGCGGATTACATGAATCCCGAGCAGGTATCGCTGCAGTACATCGAGGTGAAGGGTTCCGAGCTCAAGCCGGATGCGCCGCCCAGCGACGCCGACCTGATGAAGCGGTACGAGAACGAGAAGCAGCGCTTCGTGTTGCCCGAACAGCGCGAGGTGTCGCACATCCTCGTCAACGTGCCCGCCAACGCCACGCCCGACCAACAGAAGGCCGCGCTGGCCAAGGCCGAGAAGATCGCCACCGGTCTCACCCCGGACAATTTCGCCAAGGTCGCTGTGCAGGACTCGGACGACCTCGGTTCGAAACGCCAGGGTGGTGATCTGGGCTGGCTGCAGAAGGGCGTGACCAACGCCGTTTTCGACAGCGCGATGTTCGCGCTGAAGAAGGGCGAGATCTCCAAGCCGGTGCTGACGCCAGACGGTTACGACATCCTCTGGCTGCGCGACATCCGCAGCGGCGATGCCAAGTCGTTCGCCGAAGTCCGCGACCAACTGCTGGCCGAGGCGACCAGCGGCGACAAGGACCGCAAATACAACGAAGTGGCCGGAAAATTGTCGGACAACACCTATCAGAACCCGTCCTCGCTGGAACCGGCCGCGCAAGCGCTTGGCCTGCCGATCAAGACCACGGCGCTGTTCTCGCGCCAGGGCGGCCAGGGCGTTGCAGCCGATCCCAAAGTCATCAAGGCGGCGTTCGGCAACGACGTGTTGGCACAAGGCAACAACTCCAACCTGATCGAGCTGGGCAATGACGACGCGGTGGTGGTCCGCGTGGCGCAGCACGTGGCTGCTGCAGCCAGACCGCTGGCCGAAGTGCACGACGCGATCAGCAAGACCATCCTCGACCAGCGCACCACTGCCGCCGCGAAGCAACAGGCCGACGCGCTGCTGGCGCGCCTGCGCAAGGGCGAGACGCTGGCGGCAGTGGCCGCTTCCGACAACGCCAACGTGAAGAGCGTGGCCGACGTGGTGCGCATCCAGCCCGACGTGCCCGCGACACTGCGTGACCAGGCCTTCCTGCTGCCACACCCGGCGGACGGCAAGCCGCAGTACGCCGCGGTGGACATGCAGGACGGCAGCTATGCACTGCTGGCGGTGGACAAGGTGCAGGGCGCGGATCTTTCCAAGATGCCATCCGACCAGCGCAACGCGCTGCGCCAGCAGATGACTCAGGCCTACGGTGCCGTGGCAACCGAAGAGTTGATCAAGGCGCTGCGCGCTGGCACCGAGATCAAGATCGCCAAGGACCGGATGTAAGCCGAGGCGCCCCTGCATCATGCAAAGAAGGCGGCCATCGGCCGCCTTCTTTACATGCGCCGCCACAGCGTAGTGTTGGCCATGGTTATTGCGGCGAGCTGACCATGAGTACCTCGCCAGGACGAATGGCCTGCCCTTGCAGATGGTTCCATTGCTGCAAATCACCCACGCTTACCGAATAGTGGTGCGCGAGCTGCCACAGGGTTTCGCCTTGCGCGACCCGGTGCGTGATGGGGTGCGTGGCCGGTCTCGAACCCGTCGGATTGGGCGACGACGCGGGGCCGCTCTCGGCGGCGGCGAAGCTGTTCGCGAAGCCGCCATCGGTCGAATCACCGGCGTTCATGGCCTGGGCAAGCAGCGCATCGTGGAACTGCTGCGCGTGGTTTGCCGGCATCATCAAGTAGGAGGCCACGCTGGCATCCGCGATGTCGTTGCGGAAGGCGGCATTGAGGTCCTTCAATGTGTCCAACGGCATGCCGGCCTTGTCGGCAGCACGCGCCAGCGGCATCGAATGCGGCAGTTGCACCTTGACGAGGTGCTGGCTGGGCGCCAGTACGGGCAGGCTGACATTGAAGCGCTCGGGTTGGCGCACCACGCAGGCCATGGCCAGCAACTTGGTGAGGTGCTCACGGGTGATGTTGTGCACCGGCCAGCGCGGTATCGCTGGTGCCGCCGGCGGAAGACCGTGGCCCTGCACCAGCTGGCGCGCCTTGTACTCGCCGGCGTTGTAGGCGTAGTCGGCGACGCGCCAGTCGCGGAATTCGTCGTAATAGCGGCTCAGCAGCTTCATCACCGCGTCTGCGGTGGATTGCACATCCAGGCGCCCGTCGTAGCGTCCGTTCACACGCAGACCCATCGCGGCTGCGGTGGCCGGCATGATCTGCCACATGCCGGCGGGGCGACCGTTATGGCCGGGAATCGGCCGATAGCCGCTCTCGATCCACGGCAGGAAGGCGAACTCGCCGGCCACACCGTGTTCCGACGCCACCTGCTGCACGTAGATCAGCTTGGGCAACGCGTCCTGTACTTGCTGCTCGAAGCGCTGCGGGTTGCTCGTGTAGCGCTTCGCCCAGGACAGCACTGCGGGGTCTTCATCGCAATCGGCCATCTGGAAGCTGTTGCGCAACCGATTCCAGACGTTGTCGTCGTCTGACGGCGCTTGCGTGGCCGTCGCAGCGGACGTCGCCGCAGCAGCAGGAGCGGGCGCGGTTACCGGTTGGACGGCGGGTGTCGTCGTCGAGGAGCGCGGTGTCGGCGCGGTGGCGCATGCGGTGAGCAGGGCCGAGATTATCAGCGGCAATAGCCGTTTGGGATGAGGGTTTACGTTCATGCGCGGAACACATCCTTGGCTGCGCGGACGGAGGCGAAGCGTGCAATGCGATCCTCGGCTCGGCCGACCTGCCGTTCGCACCAGGCAATCACGGCTGGTTCGTCGATGCGCAGGAACGGGTTGGTCGCCAACTCGCTGGCCATGGTCACGGGCAGGCTGGGGTGCTGCCGGGCGCGAAGCGCGGCCACCTCCTGCCGGCGTGCCGACAGCGCGGCATTGCCGGGTTCGATTTCGTGGGCGAAGCGGCCATTGGCCGCCGTGTATTCGTGCCCGCAACAGAGCAGGGTGGCGGCCGGCAACGCGGCAAGACGATCCAGCGACGCCAGCATCTGCGCAGGCGTACCTTCGAACAGCCGGCCGCAGCCCATGCTGAAAAGGGTGTCGCCGGCCAGCAGCACGCCTTCGCCGTAGTAGGCCACGTGACTCAGCGTATGGCCCGGAACGGCGATTACCTTGTAGTTGGCGCGCGGCTCCGAAAGGGCGATGCTCTCGCCGTCGCGCACGCGCACGCTGGCTGCTTCGATGTGCGCATCCTCGGGCGCGTACACGGAGGCGCCATGTCGCTGGTGCAGCGCCGCCGCACCGCCGATGTGATCAGTATGGTGGTGCGTCAACAGTATCGCGCGCAGCCGCAGCCCCCGTGAGGCCAATGCCAGCTCCACCGGTGCGTCATCGCCGGGATCGACGACGATGGCGTTGCCTGCGTCGTCGTGCAGCAGCCAGATGTAGTTGTCGGCCAGTGCCGGTAACGGTACGAGGTGCACGGCATGCTCCGCTGCGTTGGTCGAACGTGCAGACGCAGCCGTCCCGGCGTGCGTGAAGCTTCCGACTATAAACAGCCTGTTGCGGCAACTCGTTAGCTTGTCGTTAAGGGGGCGCGGGCAGTTAGGCGATATGCATCGGGTCCGCGGGAACGCGACACGAGCGGCGCCTCCAAACGTTACACTGCCGACTGGATTCCAGCGACGACCGTGCGTCGGATCGAATGCATGCCGCTTCAACACGACGACGATATCCAGGCCAGTGCGCCCCTGCGGCGGTTGCGCAGCGGGCAGTGGCGCAGCATGGCGCCGCTGTTGCGGCGCGAGACGGGGCGGCGTGCGCTGCGCATTGGCGTGGCCGACGACGATGCCGTGCCCCCGCTGCCGGACATGGCATGGACACGCCTGTGGCTCGCACGCGACGGCTACCGTGGCGACTTGCGCAGCCACGCCGACGATCCGTTGCCTTTCATCGATGAAGCCTTTGATCTTGTCTGGTTGCAGCATGCGCTGGAACCCGCGCCGCAAACCGCCGCGCTGCTGGCTGAGGCCTGTCGCGTACTCGCACCTGGCGGCATCTTGCTGGTGACAGCCGTGCATCCGCTGGGCGGCTGGGCACCGTGGTTCCGCTGGCACGCGCGCGGACAGCGGCAATCGCTGCAATGGCCGTGGCGCCTGCGCCAGTATCTGCAACGCGACGGATTGGAAGTCGAGAGCCTGCGCCGCCTGGGCGCGTACCGGCCCGGCACCCAGGCGGTCGGCGACGACAGCCGCTGGGGTGGTGCATACCTGATGCTGGCGCGCAAGCAGCGGCGCATCGCCACCCCTCTGAAGCTGCGGCCGTTGCCCGCGCACGCGCCGGTGAATGCGCGCCTGTCGCCAGGTACGCGGCGACATTCCGTCTCTTGATTGTGGAAAACCGTGTGACTGAAGAAGTACAAGCCTTTACCGATGGCGCCTGCCTCGGCAACCCGGGCCCGGGCGGCTGGGCGGCGCTGCTGCGTGCCAAGGGGCACGAACGCCTGCTGGCCGGCGGCGAGGCAGACACCACCAACAACCGCATGGAGCTGATGGCTGCCATCGGTGCACTGGAAGCATTGACCCGGCCCTGTGCCGTGTTGCTCACCACCGACTCGCGCTACGTGATGCAGGGTATCGAGCAGTGGCTGCCGAAATGGCGCGCGAACGGCTGGCGCACGTCGGACAAGAAGCCGGTGAAGAACCAGGATTTGTGGGAGCGCCTCTCCGCCGCCACCGGCAATCACCGTGTGCGCTGGCAGTGGGTGAAGGGCCACAACGGCCATGTCGAGAACGAGCGCGTGGATCAGGCAGCGCGCGAGCAGGCCGAACAACGCAGGAGCCACGCATGAGGCAGGTGGTGCTGGATACGGAAACCACCGGCCTCGAGGTGCGCCAGGGGCACCGGCTGGTCGAGATCGCCTGCGTGGAAATGCTGGGCCGTCGCCTCACCGGCCGGCACTGGCAAACCTACCTCAATCCGCAACGCGCGATGGACGAAGGCGCCAGCCAGGTCACCGGCATCCGCGATGACTTCCTCGTGGACAAGCCGCTCTTTGCCGACAAGGTGGACGATTTCCTCGCCTTCATCGACGGCGCCGAACTCATCATCCACAACGCCAGCTTCGACGTGGGCTTCCTCAATGCCGAGCTGGCGCGACTGGGCGAAAGTTTCGGCAGCATCGGCGATCGTTGCAGCGTGCTCGACACGCTGGCCATGGCGCGCGAACGCTATCCTGGCCAGCGCAACAGCCTGGATGCCTTGTGCAAACGCCTCGGTGTGGACAACTCGCGGCGCGACCTGCACGGCGGCCTGATCGACGCACAGTTGCTGGCCGACGTCTATCTTGCGATGACGTCGGGCCAGGTCGCCATGGATCTTGCTTTCGAGCAGCCGCAGGAATCGTCGACCGCCGCGATGGTTGCAGCACCCCTGGTTCTTCGCGGGCGTCCGCGCGTGTTGCGCGCGAGCGCCGAAGAGGTCGCCATGCATGAGCATCGGCTCGACGCACTGGACAAGAGCGCAGGCGGCGCCAGCGTCTGGCGCAAATTGGAAGCACCCGCAGCCCTTGCGGAAGCCGGCTCAGCTTGAGCGCACAAGGATCGCGGTGATGTTGTCCTTGCCACCGCGATCCAGTGCATTCAGCAGCAGCTGATCCACGCACTCCTGCGCGGCGAGATCGGTGCGCGCCACGGTGCGGGCGATTGACGCTACATCGAGGTCTTCGGTCAATCCATCGCTGCACAGCAGGAAACCCATGCCGGGTGCGAGGCGGCCGTGCGCCATGCCCACGTGCAATTGCGCCGCGGCGGTTACACCCAAGGCCTGCGTCAGCACGTTGCGGTTCGGGTGTCGCGCGGTGTGCGCCGGGTCCAGCTTGCCCGCTTCGACCAGCGCTTGCACCAGCGAATGATCGTGACTGATCTGGCGCAACTCGCGACCCAAGGTGTAGATGCGGCTGTCGCCCACCCAGGCCGCCTCGTAGCCGTCGTCCACCAGGCGCAAGGCAGCGATGGTGCTGCCCATGGGCAGGCTGTTGCCTTGGTTGAGCAGTTGCGCCATCAGGTATTCGTTGGCGCCATGGATGGCCTCGGCCAGGCCATGCCCACGGCTGACCAGCTCGACCACGTTGTCGCGCACCAGCGCCGAGGCTACCTCGCCGTGCAGATGTCCACCCATGCCATCGGCCACCAGGAACAGGCCGAGCGTGGCGTCGGCGTAATAGGTGTCTTCGTTGCGCGTGCGGCGCAAGCCGACGTGGGTGCCGTGTCCGAATTCGATCATGAGAGGTTGGGTAGGGCTGTTGCGGGGAGCATGACGGATGTCGGTAGGCGGTGCAAAGAATCTCTGTAAAAGCAAAAAGCGTACGCGAGTTTGCGAAGGCACGGTGTGGCGCAGCGTAGGACAGGCAGTTGACGGGTGTGTGCCGCATCGGCCCGTCGCGCGCGATGTGAACGCAGGATCACGGAGGCCTTCACGCGGCGCTTTCGCGCAGCCCGTTATCTAAAGAGGGACAGGGTCGAATCCATGGCCGCCTCGTGCGGTCGAAGCGCATCCGTGCGATGCGGCATCCCCTCACGCTCCTGCCAAAGGACGCCCGCTTTTGAAAAACGGCCTGCTATCCATTCCCTTTCTCCGCCGTCTGCGTATACGTCTGCGCCGTCGCCGGCAGCAGCAGGACGAGCCGGAATCGGCGTTGCGTGACGAGCTGTTCAGCGCCGATCGGATGGATCTGCACGGCGCCGAACTGGCCAGCCGTCACCGCACGAGTGCGCAGACGCGGACCGACGCATTGTTGGCGCGCCTGTCCAGCAATCAACGGCTGCTGGCAGAGGCCAGCGACCTGCTCACGCAAACCATGCGCGACGGCCGTCGCATCACCCCCGCGGCAGAGTGGTTGCTGGACAACTATTACCTGGTCGAGGAGCAGATCCGCACGGCACAGCGTCACCTTCCCAAGGGTTACAGCCGCGAGCTGCCGGTATTGTTGAACGGGCCATGTGCGGGTTTGCCCCGGGTATATGAAATCGCCCAGGAAACCATTGCGCACGGCGATGGCCACGTGGATGTCGAAAGCCTGCGCCGTTTCGTCACCTCGTACCAGACCGTGGCGCCGCTTACGCTCGGCGAGCTGTGGGCCATCCCGATCATGTTGCGGCTGGCGCTGATAGAGAACCTGCGCCGCGTGGCCGCACGGGTGATGATCGACTGGGGCGATCGTCGCCGCGCCGCGCACTGGGCCAATCGCATGAGCGAGGTGGCGGAGCGCGATCCCAAGAGCGTCGTGCTGGCGGTGGCCGACATGGCACGCTCGAATCCACCGATGGTCAGCTCCTTCGTGGCCGAGCTGGCGCGCCGATTGCAGGGCCAGAGTCCTGCGCTGGTGCTGCCGCTGACCTGGGTGGAACAGCGCCTGACGGAGTCCGGACAAAGCATCGAACACATGGTGCGGATGGAAGCGCAACAGCAGGCGGCCGACCAGGTTTCCATCGGCAACAGCATCGGCAGCCTGCGCACGCTCTCGGCGATGGACTGGCGCGGCTTCGTCGAGAGCACCAGCCTGGTGGAGCGCGCGCTGCGCGAAGACCCGACGGGTGTCTACGCGGACATGGACTTCGCCACGCGCGACCAATACCGCCGCGCGGTGGAGACTCTGGCGCGGCATTGCACGCTGTCCGAGCAGGCGGTAGCCCAGGCCGCAGTGGCGTTGGCGCGCGAAGGTGGCGGTGGCGAACGGGCTGAGGCACGCGGCCACGTCGGCTTCTACCTGGTGGATGGCGGAGTGGAGGCACTGGAAGCGCGCGTGGAAGCGCGCGCGACACCCGCGCGGTTTTGGCGTCGGCTGGTGTTTCACGGGCGCCGGCCGGTGATGCTCTACCTGGGCTTGATCGTGCTGCTCACCGTGCTGCTGGCGTGGCCGCTGGTACAGAACCTGCCGCTAGACACCGCCCGCCGCTGGCCCTGGCTGTTGCTGGCAATTCCGGTAGTCCTGGTAAGCAGCCAGCTGGCCATCAGCCTGGTGAACTGGCTGGCGACGGTAATCACCGATCCGCGGGTCCTGCCGCGGATGGACTATGACGAAGGCCTGCCGTCCGACAAGCGCACCCTGGTGGCGGTGCCCGCCATGCTGACGGATGCGGACGACGTCGACGAACTTGCCGAAGGCTTGCTGGTGCGCTACCTGGCGAACCGGGACCGCTACCTGCACTTCGCCCTGCTCACTGACTTCGCCGATGCTGCCGCCGAAAGTCAGCCGCAGGACGAAGCACTGCTGAACCTGATGCGCGAACGCATCGAGGCCTTGAACGAAGCCTATGCCGACGCCGAGGCAGATCGCTTCTTCCTGTTTCACCGTCCGCGCCGGTGGAATCCTTCAGAACGCACCTGGGGCGGACGCGAGCGCAAGCGCGGCAAGCTGTCCGACCTCAATGCATGGTTGCGCGGCGGCGCGCGCGACGCCTTCGCCCTGGTAGTGGGCCGCGCCGATGTGCTGGCGGACGTGCGCTATGTGATCACGCTGGATGCGGATACCCAGTTGCCGCGCGAATCCGCGCGCCGCTTCGTGGGTGCGATGGCGCATCCGCTCAACAGCCTGGTATTCGACCCCGCATGCGTGCGTGTCGTCGCGGGCCACGCCATCCTGCAGCCGCGCGTGGGCATCAGCCTGTCCAGCGCGATGCGTTCGGCGTATGCGCGGCTGTTCGGCAGCGACGCAGGCATCGACCCGTACACGCGCGCGGTGTCGGACGTGTACCAGGACCTGTTCGACGAAGGATCCTTCATCGGCAAGGGCATCTACGATCTGGACGCCTTCGAGAAGGTGCTCGGCGACCGCTTCCCGGACAACCACATCCTCAGCCACGACCTGCTGGAAGGCTGCTACGCGCGCAGCGGGTTGATCAGCGACCTGCTGCTGTATGAGGAATATCCGGCGCGCTACATCGACGACGCCAGGCGGCGGCACCGCTGGATCCGCGGCGACTGGCAACTGCTGCCCTGGTTGCTGCCATGGGCGCCGGCGCGCGGTGGCGGCTGGCGGCGCAATCCGCTCACTGCGCTGTCGCGCTGGAAGATCCTGGACAACCTGCGGCGCAGCCTGGTACCGCCCTCGTTGATGATCTTGCTGTTGTTCGGATGGCTGTCGCGTGCGACGCAACCCTCGTGGACCCTCGCCGTGCTGATGGTGGTGTTGGTGCCGCTGTTGCTGGCCTCGTTGTTGGAACTGTTCCAGAAGCCGCGCGACGCGGTGCTGGACCAGCATCTGCGCGCCGCCATGCGCGAGGTCGGGCAGCACGCGGCGCGCGCCGCACTCGGCCTCGTGTGGCTGCCGCACGAGGCGCTGTACAGCCTCGATGCGGTGCTGCGTACCCTGTGGCGACTCTTCGTCAGTCGCCGGAACCTGCTGCAATGGAAACCTTCGCGGCAGACCGCGCGTGCGGGGCGCGACGAGCCCGCGGTGCTGTGGCGCGCGATGTGGATCGCTCCGTTGCTGGGCGTGCTGGTCGGCGCGACCCTGGCATGGACCCGGCCGGCTGCGCTTGGCGTGGCCGCGCCGTTCCTGCTGCTGTGGTTGGTGGCGCCCGCGATCGCCTGGCGGATCAGCCGGCCGCAGCCGTCGCAACATTTCGACGCCACGCCCACCGATATCCGTTTCCTGCGCCGACTGGCGCGCAAGACCTGGGCGTTCTTCGAGAGCCATGTGGGTCCGCAGGAGAACTGGCTGCCGCCGGACAACCGGCAGGAGCAGCCGGAGCTGATGATCGCCCACCGTACCTCGCCCACCAACATGGGCCTGGCCTTGTTGGCGAATCTGTCGGCGTGGGACCTGGGCTACCTGAGCGTCGAGCGCTTGCTGCAACGTACGGGTGGCACGTTGCGCACGCTGCAGGACCTGCCGCGCCATCGCGGCCATTTCTACAACTGGTACGACACGCTGTCGCTGCAACCGTTGCCGCCCCGCTACGTATCTACCGTGGACAGCGGCAACCTCGCCGGGCACCTGCTTACCCTGCGCATCGGCCTGCTGGAGCTGGCCGATGCGCCGCTGTTCGAGCACCGCCAGCTCGAAGGCCTGGCCGACACCCTCGACCTGCTGGAGCGTGCGCTCGTCGCGGAGGACCGCCGCACCGACGCGCTGGCTGCCCTGCGCCGCGAGCTGGAAGCCGCGCTTGCCCAGCCGTTCGGCAACGTGAAAGCCGCCGCCGGCTGCATGGAACGCCTGACCGACCTTGCCGAGGCCGCCGCGGCCGCGCTGGATGTCGAGCCGGAGGGAGACGCCGACTTCTGGTTGCAGGCACTGCGCGTGCAATGCCACGACGGTTGCGATTGCCTCCGCCCCTTCGTCCACTGGGCGGCCGGGGAGGGCGACCTGGGCATGCCTACGCTGCGCCAGCTGGCACAGATCGACGAGGTGCAGGCCTCGATCCCGTTGCAGGAGGCGCGCAATCGTGCCACGGACCTGCTCGCGACGATGGAGCGACTGGCAGCACAGTGCGGCGCGTTGGCGATGATGGACTACGGCTTCCTGCACGACGCGCGGCGCGAGCTGCTGTCGATCGGCTACAACGTGGACGAGCGCCGGCTGGACGCGGGCTTTTACGACCTGCTCGCCTCCGAGGCACGACTCACCAGCTTCGTTGCCATCGCGCAGGGCCAGCTTTCGCAGGAAAGCTGGTTTGCGCTCGGCCGCCTGCTCACCGTCACCGGTGGCGAGCCGGTGCTGCTGTCGTGGTCCGGCTCGATGTTCGAGTACCTGATGCCGATGCTGGTGATGCCCAGCTACGAAAGCACCTTGCTCGACCAGACCTGCCGCGCCGCGGTGGCGCGGCAGATCGAGTACGGCCACCAGCTAGGCCTGCCATGGGGCGTATCGGAATCGGGCTATAACACGATGGACGTCCATTTCAATTACCAGTACCGCGCCTTCGGCGTGCCTGGCTTGGGCCTGAAGCGTGGCCTGGGCGAGGAACTGGTAGTGGCGCCCTATGCCACGGCGCTGGCGCTGATGGTTGCGCCGAAGGCTGCCTGCGCCAACCTGCAGCGGCTGGCGGAAGAGGGCCTGGAGGGCCGTTATGGATTGCACGAAGCCGTTGACTACACGCCCGCGCGGTTGCCGCATGGACAGCGCGCCACGGTGCTCCGTTCCTACATGGCGCACCACCAGGGCATGAGCCTGTTGGCGCTGGACCACTTGCTGTGCAGCCAGCCGATGCAGCGCCGCTTCGTCGCCGATCCGGCCCTGCAGGCCACCCTGTTGCTGCTGCAGGAGCGCGTGCCGCGCAGCGCAGCCGAATACCGTCATGCCACCTCGGCACCCGCGCCCGAAGCGCTGGCGCGGGGAGCGGAGACGAGGTTGCGCGTGTTCAGCGATCCGAACCGCCCGCGGCCCGCCGTGCAACTGCTTTCGAATGGCCGCTACCACGTCATGGTGAGCAGCGCCGGCGGCGGCTACAGCCGTCGCCGCGAGCTGGCCGTGACGCGCTGGCACGAGGACATCAGCCGCGATGACTGGGGGCAGTTCTGTTATCTGCGCGACGTGGAGAGCGGCGTGTTCTGGTCCGCGGCGCATCAACCCGTGCGGCGTCGCGTCGGGTTCCATGAGGCGATCTTCTCCGACGCACGCGCCGAGTTCCGCGTGCGTGAGCGCGACTTCGACACGCACACCGAGATCGTGGTTTCGCCGGAGGACGACATCGAGCTTCGCCGCATGCGCGTTACCAACTTCGCGCGTACGCGGCGCACCATCGAGATCACCAGCTACGCCGAAGTGGTGCTGGCGCCGCCGATGGCCGATGCGCTGCATCCGGCCTTCAGCAAGCTTTTCGTGCAGACCGAACTGGTGCGCGCACTGCAGGCCATCGTTTGCACGCGCCGGCCGCGCTCGGCCGACGAGCATGTGCCGTGGGTGTGCCACTTGCTTGCAGTGCACGGCGCGGACATCGACGAGATCTCCTACGAGACCGACCGCGCACGCTTCATCGGCCGCAACCGCACTCTCGCCGCGCCGCGTGCGCTCGCGTCTGGCGAGGCGCATCGCAAGCTCGGCGACAGCGAGGGATCGGTGCTCGATCCCGTGGTGGCGATCCGCTGCCGCATCACGCTGGAGCCGGAACAGTCGGCGCGGGTGGACCTGGTCACCGGCATGGGCGACAGCCGCGATGCCTGCCTGCGCCTGATCGAGAAATACCGCGACCGACACCTTGCCGATCGCGTGTTCGACCTGGCCTGGACGCACAGCCAGGTACTGCTGCGCCAGCTCAACGCCAGCCTTGCCGACGCGCAGCTGTATGAGCACATGGCCACCTCCATCGTCTACGCCAATCCGTCGCTGCGCGCCGATCCCGGCATCCTGCGCGCCAACCGGCGCGGGCAGTCCGGTTTGTGGGGGCAGGCGGTTTCCGGCGATCTGCCTATCGTGCTGCTGCATATCTCCGATCCTGCACACATCGAGCTGGTGCGGCAGCTCGTGCAGGCCCATGCCTATTGGCGCCTGAAAGGCCTGGCGGTGGACCTGGTGATCTGGAACGAAGACCACGCCGGCTACCACCAGCAGTTGCGCGACCAGATCATGGGACTGATTGCTTCGGGCGTGGAAGCGAATCTGATCGATCGTCCGGGCGGCATCTTCGTGCGTTCCGCGCAGCAGCTGTCCGGCGAGGAGCGGTTGCTGATGCAGGCGTCCGCACGGCTGGTACTGAGCGACAGCCGCGGTGGCCTGGCAGAGCAGGTCGGGCGCCATCACGTGCAGACGCAACCGGCGCCGTTCCGCGCCACCGAAGCAAAGTCCTCGGGTGCCTTGTCCACGCCGGCGCAAACACCGGCGAGCGAGGAGTTGATGTTGCGCAACTCCTACGGCGGCTTCGCGCCGGACGGCAGCGAATACGTGGTGACGCTGGCGCCGGGCCGCGCCACGCCCGCACCCTGGGCGAACGTGCTGGCCAACGCGCAGTTCGGCACGGTCGTTTCGGAAAGCGGCGGCGCCTACACCTGGAGCGAGAACGCACACGAGTTCCGGCTCACTCCCTGGGGCAACGACCCGGTCACCGACGCAGGCGGCGAGGCGATCTACCTGCGCGACGAGCAGAGCGGAGAGTACTGGTCGCCCACGCCGCTGCCATGCCGCGGACGGGGCACCTACCGCACCCGTCACGGCTTCGGCTACAGCGTGTTCGAGCACGAGCAGGACGGTATCCGCAGCGAGCTGTGGGTGTACGTGGCACTCGATGCGCCGGTGAAGTTCTCGGTGCTGCGCGTGCGCAACACCAGCGGCCGCACGCGCAAGTTCAGCGCTACCGGTTACGTGGAGTGGGTGCTCGGCGACCTCCGCGACAAGACCGCGATGCACGTGATCACCAGTTCCGATCCCGTCACCGGCGCGCTGATGGCGCGCAACGCCTGGAACATGGAGTTCGTCGGCCGCGTCGCCTTCATCGACGTCGACCACCCTGCGCGCAGCATCAGCGGCGACCGGGTGGAATTCCTCGGCCGCAACGGCAGCCTGCGCCGACCGGCGGCCATGGCGAACGCGAGACTTTCCGGCCAGGTCGGCGCCGGCATGGATCCCTGCGGCGCGGTGCAGGTGGCATTCGAGCTGGACCATGACGACGAGTACGAGGTGATCTTCCGCCTTGGCGTCGCCGCCGATGCCAAGGCGGCCAGCGAACTGGTACAGCGCTTCCGCTATCGCGGCACTGCCGCTGCCGCGTTGGAGGCGGTGCGCATGCATTGGCGCTGGACGCTGGGCAAGGTGCAGGTGCGCACGCCCGATCCGGCGGTGGACGTGCTCGCCAACGGCTGGCTGATGTACCAGACCATCGCCTGCCGCTTCCTGGCGCGCAGCGGCTATTACCAGTCGGGCGGCGCGATCGGTTTCCGCGACCAGTTGCAGGATGCGATGGCGATGATCCACGCCTCGCCCTATGCGGTGCGCCAGCATCTGTTGCTGTGCGCCGAGCATCAGTTCCCCGAGGGCGACGTGCAACACTGGTGGCACCCGCCGCTGGACCGTGGCGTACGCACGCGCTGCTCGGACGATTTCCTCTGGCTGCCACTGGCCACCAGCCGGTATGTGGAAGTCACTGCCGACACCGGCGTGCTGGGCGAACAGGCGAACTACATCGAGGGACGGCTGCTGGGACCGGGCGAAGAGTCCTACTACGACCTGCCCACGCATTCGGAATTGCGGGAGTCGCTCTACGAGCATTGCAAGCGTGCGATCAACCGTGCTGCCGCGCGCGGTCCGCACGGCCTGCCGCTGATGGGCAGCGGCGACTGGAACGACGGCATGAACAAGGTGGGCGAAGGCGGCCGCGGCGAAAGCGTATGGCTGGGTTTCTTCCTGTATCACGTGCTGCAGCGCTTCGTGCCGCTGGCGCGCCTGCGCGGCGACGAGGCTTTCGCACAGCGATGCGTGGACGAAGCCGCCACGCTGCGGGAGAACCTCGATCGCAGCGCATGGGACGGCGGCTGGTATCGCCGCGCCTGGTTCGACGACGGCACGCCGCTGGGCTCGACGGACAATCTCGAGTGCCGCATCGATTCCATCGCGCAGAGCTGGTCGGTATTGTCCGGCGCGGGCGATCCACTGCGTCAGCGTCAGGCGATGGATGCGCTGGATACGCATCTGGTGCGCCGCGGCGCCGGCCTGGTGCAATTGCTCGATCCCCCGTTCGACACTTCCGCGCTCGACCCCGGCTACATCAAGGGCTACGTGCCCGGCGTGCGCGAGAACGGCGGCCAGTACACGCATGCCGCAGTATGGGCGGCGATGGCCTTCGCCGAACTGGGCGACGGCGCGCGCGCCTGGGAGTTGCTCAACCTCATCAACCCCGTCAACCACGGCCAGGGCGATGCCATCGCCACCTACAAGGTGGAACCCTATGTGGTGACCGCCGACGTGTACGGCGCACCACCGCACGTGGGACGAGGGGGCTGGAGCTGGTACACCGGCTCGGCAGGCTGGCTGTACCGCCTGATCGTGGATTCGCTGCTGGGCCTGCGCGTGGAAGGCGAGCGCCTGCGTCTGCTGCCCTTGCTGCCGAAAAGCTGGGACACGTTCACGCTGGACTATCGCTTCCGCGAAACCGACTACCACATCGTGGTGCGCCGTGTGCGGGACAGCGAAACCGAACGCTGCGTACTCGACGGCCAACTGCAGGACAGCAACGACATCGCGTTGGTGGACGACGGCCGCGACCATCACGCCGAGGTGTTCCGTGGATGAACGCGATGTTCGCTCCTGTGTGCGGCTTGCATACCTGGTCTTTACGCCGGCACATCCATGCTTGCCGACCTCCTCGCCGTCCGGCGGACACAACGCAATTGACATGTCGGCATCAGGCGTCCAGCCAGCATCGCCGGATCTGCATGGAGCCGTGATGGCCCTGACTGCACCGCTTCCCACCCAGCAGGAGTCCACATGAGCACAGACATCAGTCCGCTCGCCGGCAAGCCGGCGCCCGCCTCGATCCTGGTGGACGTGCCCAAGCTGCTCGCCGCCTACACCAGTCTGCGCCCGGATCCGGCAGTGGCAGACCAGCGCGTGGCCTTCGGTACCTCAGGCCATCGCGGCAGCTCGCTGGAGCGCAGCTTCAACGAATGGCATATCTGGGCGATCAGCCAGGCGATCTGCGAATACCGCAAGAAGAAGGGCATCGATGGCCCGCTGTTCATCGGTTGCGACACCCACGCGTTGTCGCGCCCAGCCTTCGAGAGCGCGCTGGAAGTACTGGCAGCGCATGAGGTGGAAGTGCGCGCTTCCGCCGGTGACGAGTTCACGCCCACGCCGGCGGTATCGCACGCCATCCTGGCGCACAACCGCGGGCGCAGCACGGGCCTTGCGGACGGTATCGTGATCACGCCTTCGCACAATCCTCCGGACAATGGCGGTTTCAAGTACAACCCACCCAACGGCGGTCCGGCCGATACCGGCATCACCGACTGGGTCCAGCACCGTGCCAATGAATTGATGGAGGGCGGCCTGAAGCAGGTGCGACGCGTGCCGTTCGCACAGGCGCGCCGCGCCTCCACGACGCAGGAGCACGACTACCTCGGCGCCTACGTGGCCGACCTCGCCAACGTGGTGGACTTCGAAACCATCCGTGCCGCCGGTGTGCACATGGGCGTGGATCCGCTGGGCGGCGCGGGTGTGCACTACTGGGCGCCGATCGCCGATCGTTATGGCATCGACCTCGCCGTGGTCAGCGAAGAAGTGGACCCGCAGTTCGCCTTCATGACGGTGGACTGGGACGGCAAGATCCGCATGGACCCCTCCTCGTCGTACGCGATGCAGCGCCTGATCGGACTGAAGGACCGTTACGACGTGGCCTTCGCCTGCGACACCGACCACGACCGCCACGGCATCGTGACGCGCAGCAGCGGTCTGATGCCGCCCAACCATTACCTGTCGGTGCTGGTGGATTACCTGTTCCGCCATCGTCCCGGCTGGAAGGCCGATGTCGGCGTGGGCAAGACGGTAGTCAGTACCGCGTTGATCGACCGCGTGGCGAAGCGCCTGGATCGTCGCCTGCACGAGGTGCCGGTGGGCTTCAAATGGTTTGCCGAGGGTCTGTTCGACGGCTCACTGGGCTTCGGCGGCGAGGAAAGCGCGGGCGCTTCGTTCCTGCGCTGCGACGGCACCGTGTGGACCACCGACAAGGACGGCCTCGTGCCCGCGCTGCTCTCCGCCGAAATCACCGCGCGCAGCGGGCGCGACCCCGGCGAGCTGTACGCGGAACTCACCCGCGCACTGGGCGAGCCCTGCGCCGACCGGGTCGAAGCGGCCGCCGATGCGGGGCAGAAGAAACGCTTGTCCCAACTGACGCCGAAACAGGTGAAGATCGATACGCTGGCCGGTGAGAAGATCGAGCAGGTGCTCGACCATGCGCCGGGCAACAACGCGCCGATTGGCGGCATCAAGGTGGCTACCGCCAGCGGCTGGTTCGCCGCGCGCCCCTCCGGCACCGAGGACATTTACAAGATCTATGCCGAGAGCTTCCTCGACGAGGCACATCTCAAGTCCATCCTGGGCGAGGCGCAGCACATCGTGGACGAGGCGTTGAAGGGATAGCGGCGCATATCCGGCGATCCGGCAGCCATCCGCGGGTCCACTCAGGTCTTGTCCAACCATCGGGTCAACCGTGCCCGCACCCGTTCGGTGAGGCGCGAGGCACGGTAGGCGTCGGTCGCGGCGCGGATCACTTCGGCCTGCGTAGGGTAGGCATGGATCACACGCTCAAGCCTGCGCAGGCCCAGGCCGGACTCCATCGCCAAGGTGAGGCCGTTGATCATGTCGCCCGCATTGCGGGCCACCACGGTGGCGCCGAGGATGCGGTCGGTGTGGTCCTGCACGTGGATCTTCGCGAAACCCTCCCGTTCGCTGTCTATCACCGCACGATCGATTTCGTGCATGGGTACGGTGTAGGTCTTCACGGGAATGCCGCGACGGTTGGCCTCGCGCACGTAGAGGCCGACGTGGGCGATCTCGGGATCGGTGAAGGTGCACCACGGAATCACCAGCCGGCTGAGGCGTTCGCTTCCGCGGAACAGCGCGTTGGACACCGCCAGGCGCGCGGCGGCCGCCGCGGCATGCGCGTATTTGTGTTCCATGCATACGTCGCCGGCGGCATAGATGCGCGGATTGCTGGTGCGCAGGAAGTCGTCCACCCGCACGCCCGAGGCGCGATTGCATTCCACTTCCGCACGCTCCAGGTCCAATCCGTCCACGTTGGCGACATGGCCGATGCCGGTGAGGATCGCGTCCACCTCGACGGTGCTGTGGTAGTTGTCGCTGACCATCTCGACGAACCGCGTTTCCCCCTGGCCGCGCACGGCGGTGATCCGGTTGTTCAGGCGGATGGCGATGCCGTCCCGGGCCAGTGCATCGGAGAGCAACTGCGCGGCGTCGCGTTCCTCGCGCGGCAGGAACAACGGGCGGTCCTGCACCAGGGTGACTTTCGCACCCAGTCGGCAGAACGCCTGCGCCATCTCGCAGCCCAGCGGGCCGCCGCCGATCACCAGCATGCGCGGCGGCAGCGTGGTGAGGTCGAATATGTTTTCGTGGGTGAGGTAGCCCGTTTCGACCAGGCCGGGAATCGCGGGAATGTTCGGACGCGCACCGGTGGCGATCAGCGCCTTGGCGAAGTGCAGCATCGTGCCGTCGACACGCAGGCAATCGGTGCCGGCAAAGCGCGCCTCGCCAAAAAAAAGGTCGATGCCCGAAGCCACCAATCGCCGCGCGCTGTCGTCATCGGCGAGGCGGGCGCGGATGCGCCGCATGCGTTCCATCGCGCGGCCGAAGTCCGGCGGCGCCGTTTCATCGGACACGCGGGCACCATAGCGTGCTGCGTCGCGCAGATCGGCGCACAGGCGTGCGGTGCGGATCAGCGCCTTTGAAGGTACGCAGCCGGTGTTGAGGCTGGTGCCGCCGATCTGTGCGCGCTCCAGCAGCGCCACCCGTGCACCTGCCGCGGCGGCGGCCCGCGCAGCGGCTACGCCGGCGGGGCCGGCGCCGATCACCACCAGGTGATAGCGCGATGCAGGTTCCGGATTGCGCCACTGCGTCGGATGCAGGTGCCGGGTGCGACGGAGCTCGACCTCGTCCTGCGGAAGGGAAGGGGCTGCAGTCGTCATCGGCTCGTCTCCGGCGCGACATTCTCCAGCCAACCGCCACGGAAGCCCGCGCGCCGCAGTCCGCGCACCAGCCAGGGATTGCGGCGCATCAGGCGCCAGGGCAGGCCGCTGCGGTGATTCTCTATCATCATCGCCACGATGCCCTGGTCCAGCCCGTAGTGCCCATCCGACACCCAGGGCCGGCCATGGCTGTCGGCCAATGAGGGATTGAAGCTGGCAGCCAGGCGATCCCCGCTGAGCATCTCCGGGTACTGCGCCAGCATGTGGCGCAGCCCCTGCAGTGCCAGCTGCGGTTCGAACGGCAGCGAGGCCAGCACGGCCGGTGCCGACACGGTGCCGTCGTCCGGGCCGTAAGGAACGCCGCGCGCCGAATAGCCGAACAGGCGATGCGGTTCGCCGGAGGCATCCAGCCGGCCCACGCTGGGGCCGTCGCACGCCGACAGTCCCCAACACGATTCGCCGTAACCCGCGAAACCGTTCGGATTGCGCCGGGCGTATTCGCGCTGCACCAGCGCTGCACGGCGGCTGTTTTCGAAATAGTCGCAGCGTTTCTCGTGCATGAAGCGGTCGCGGATGCCGCGGAAATCGATCCACGCATGCGAGTAGTGGTGCACGAACAGCGGTCCGGCATAGAGGAAATCGTGGCCGTACAGGTTTTCCCACTGGTAGGTGAGCGTCCACGCGCGGTAACACTCGTCGGTGATGGCATGGGCGGGCGAACCGGCCGCCAGCGCGTACAGCACGATGGCCTCGTTGTAGCCGTCCCAGCCGTAGTGCAAGAAGCCGCATTCCGGCTTCCAGCCCTGGCGTATCGTGGACTTGCCGTCCTGTGCCCAGTGCCAGTCCACGCGCAGGTATATCTCGTCCGCCAGCTCGCGCACGTCGCGTTCGGCCGCGGCATCCGTATCGAAGTATTCGCGTGCGGTCAGCATGCCGGCAATCAGCATGGCGGTGTCGATCATCGACAGCTCGCATGTCCAGGTGCGTCCGCCGGTGTGCATGTCGAGGAAGTGGTAGTAGAAACCCTTGTAGCCGGTGGCATCCGGGCGATCGCTCTGCTCGCTGGCGCGAAAGAAGCGCAGCGCCGCCAGGCTGCGCTGGAGCGCTTCGGCGCGCGACATCCAGCCGCGTTCCACCGCAACCGGATAGCACGACAGTGCGAAGCCCGTCACTGCGATGCTCGACGGCGAGCCTTCGCGCGAGGTGTCCGCCATCAAGCCGTTGTGCGGATTGCCTGCCTGGGTGAAATAGTCGCAGGCTGCGCGCTGCAGGCGGTCGAGCAGAGACTCGTCGTCCAGCGCGTCGAGGGACGGCCGGCCGGCAGCGGCAGAGGCGGGCGTGGCGGAATATTTTTCTGACATGCAGGGCCGGTAGACGTGAACCGCCTTGCAGCATGCCGCAGCCATTGCATGGAGCATGTGTAGAGGACGCCTAGCCATCGCTTTCACGCCACATTTCTGAGCGGGCCGTAGGCTCGGGTTCTTTCTGCATGCGCGGCCTGAGCTTGGCCGTGCGAAGGATCACCGACCGATCATGGCCTCGTCTTCCCGTGTCGCGCATCCCGTCTTGTGGCTTTCCAACGGCCGTCTCGCCAGCTTCGTGAGCGCTGCCGGCACGGGCGGTTGCCAGTGGAACGGGCAGGCGGTCACACGCTGGCGCGGGGACCCCGTTGGCGATCCCTGGGGCAGCTATGTGCTGCTGCGCGACGAGGACAGCGGGGAGGCCTGGTCCACCGCAACGCAACCGCTGGGTGGAGAGACGCAGGAATTCGCCGTGGAGTTCCATGCTTCCCATGCACGTTTTATGCGCCGTCACGGCATGCTCGAAAGCGTGCTGGACGTCGCCGTGCATGGCGATTTGGACGCGGAACTGCGCCGCCTCACCGTGACCAACCACGGTGACCGGTCGCGCGATCTTTCGCTCACGTCGTATGCGGAATGGGTGCTGGGACCGGCCAACGAAGACGCCACGCATCCGGCGTTTTCCAAGATGTTCGTGCAGACGGAGTGGGCGGCCGATGCCGGCGCGTTGCTGGCCACCCGTCGTCCGCGCACGCCGGACGAGACGCGCGTGTGGGCTGCGCATGCCATGACCCTCGAGGACGGGTTGCCGGGCGCCGAAGCACACGAAAGCGACCGCATGCGCTTCCTTGGGCGCGGTCACACGCTGCACGATGCGCTTGCGATGCGCGCGGGCGCGACGCTGTCCAATCGCACCGGCTGCATGCTCGACCCGGTGCTCAGCGTGCGTCGCCGCGTGAAGCTGGCGCCTGGTGAGCACATCAGCCTGTGTTTCTGGACCGCACTGGCCGACAGTCGCGATGGCGTGTTGTCGCTGTTGCGCTCCTTGCAAACCCCAGGTGCCCCCGATCAGGCACTCCGCAGCGCCGAGGCCGGTAGTGCGTCGCGACGTCGCGCGTTGGGGATCGACGAAGAACAGGCCGCGTGCTTCGATGCCCTGGTCGGTCCGCTGCTCTATGCAGACACCGCCTGGCGCGCGCCGACGGACGTGCTGGCGCGCGGGCAGGGCGGCGCGCCGGCACTGTGGAGCGCTGGCATTTCCGGCGACCGTCCCATCGTGCTGCTGCGATTGACGGCCAAGGCCGCGCTCGAACGCGCGTGCGAACTGCTTAAGGCCCAGCGCTACTGGCAGGCCATGCAATTGGGTGTGGATATGGTGCTGCTGGACTGCGCGGACGGTGCTTTGCACGACGTGCTGCAGCCCATGACGAAAGCCCAGACCGAGCAGCTCAAGTCGAAGGATCTCGCGCATGCGCAATGCTTCGCGCTGGACGACAAGACCTTGCAGCCGGCATTGCGCGATGGCCTTCGCACCGTCGCGTGCATCGAACTGGATAGCACCTCACCGTTGCCGGCACCGCTGCGTGGAACGATGAAGGTGGCTGGTGCGCCCTCGCAGCACGCAAATGTTCCGCCGGCACCTGCGCCCTCGTCGACGCCGGCGGCCACGCAGTCGCGCGAATTCGACAATGGTCTGGGCGGCTTCGTGGACGGCGGCCGCAGCTATCAGGTCGAACTGATCGGCGAACGCTGCACGCCGGTGCCGTGGATCAATGTGCTGGCTAATCCGCAATTCGGCTGCCTGGTCTCGGCCGAAGGCGGCGGTTATGCGTGGTCGCAGAACAGCCAGCAGAACGCCTTGACGCCCTGGCCGAACGATCCCGTCTCCGACACTCCGCATGAAGTGCTCTACCTGCGCGACGAAGATCGCGACCTGCTGTGGAGCGTCACCGCCGCGCCGATCCGCGTGCCTTCGGCGCATTACCGCGTCACGCATGGCAAGGGCTGGAGCCGTTTCGAGCATATTGCGCACGACGTGGAGGTTGAGCTGCTGCAATGCGTACCCACGCACGACACTGTGAAGCTCTCGCGGCTGCGCCTTCGCAACCGCTCGGCGCAGTCACGCCGGCTGTCGGTCACCGGCTATGTGGAATGGGCGTTGAGTGCCAACGGCGTCGCCGGCGCGCCCTTTGTCGTGACCGAACGCGACACCTCCGGCGCCTTGTTTGCGTGCAATGGCTGGCGCGAGGAGTTCGGTACGCGCGTGGCCTTCGTCGACCTGGGCGAAAAGGCGGCCGTCTGCACTGGCGATCGGCTGGAGTTCCTCGGCCTCTATGGCTCGGTGGGGCGGCCGGCCGCATTGCTCGAGCAGGGTGAGCTGTCCGGCCACACGGGGGCGGGATTCGATCCCTGTGGCGCGCTGCAGGCTGTGCTGGAACTGCAGCCGGAGGGAGAGGCCGAACTACTGTTCATCCTTGGCGATGCCGCGTCGCACGAGGACGCGCGCGCACTGGTGCGCCACTATCGGGAGGCGGGCATCGACTACGCACTGGCGGAAGTGCGCGCGCAGTGGGATGCCATGCTCGATGTCGTGCAGGTGCGCACACCCGATCGCGCCATGGATCTCCTGCTCAACGACTGGCTGCCGTACCAGGTGCTGGCCTGTCGCCTGTGGGCGCGCACCGCGTACTACCAGGCCAGCGGCGCGTACGGCTTTCGCGACCAGTTGCAGGACATCATGGCACTGTGCACAAGCCGGCCCGACGTCGCGCGCGAACATCTGCTGCGCGCCGCCGGCCGTCAGTTTCCCGAAGGCGATGTGCAGCACTGGTGGCTGCCGCCCACCGGCAAGGGCATCCGTACCCGCATCAGCGACGACCGCCTATGGTTGCCGTTCGTCGCTGCGCATTACGTGGAAGTCACCGGCGACACGGCCGTGCTCGACGAGTCGCTGCCCTTCCTGAAGGGCGATCCGATCCCGCAAGGTGCATCCGACGCGTTCTATCTGCCCCAAGCTTCCAGCGATTCCGCCAGCGTGTATGAACACGCTGCGCGCGCCATCGATTCAAGCCTGACCACCGGTGCGCACGGCTTGCCGCTGATCGGCACCGGAGACTGGAACGACGGCATGAACAGTGTCGGCGCACAGGGCCGTGGCGAAAGCACCTGGATGGCCTGGTTCCTGATCGCCACCATCGATGCGTTCGTGCCGCTGGCGGAGTCGCGAGGCCAGGACAAGCGCGCCACACACTGGCGCCAGCATGCCGACGCGTTGCGCGGGGCCATGGACGGCGATGCCGGTTGGGACGGCGCCTGGTACCGGCGTGGGTACTATGACGAAGGCACCCCATTGGGTTCGCACCAGAGCGCGGAATGCCGTATCGATACCATCGCGCAATCGTGGAGCGTCCTCGCCGGCGCCAGCGACCGCGCTCATACCGAGACCGCCATGCAGGCCGTGCGTCAACAATTGCTGATGCCTGACGCGGGCATCGCACGGCTGCTTACGCCCCCGTTCGACCATACCGACAAGAACCCCGGCTACATCAAGGGTTATCCGCCAGGTATCCGCGAAAACGGCGGACAGTACACGCACGGCGCCGTCTGGTCGGTATTCGCCCTCGCCAGGCTGGGGCAGGGCAACCATGCCGGCGAACTGTTCGACCTGCTCAATCCCATCCGTCACGCAGACACCGCCGCAGCATTGGAACGCTATCGCGCGGAACCATACGTGGCCTGTGCGGATGTCTATTCGGTCGAGCCCTGGATCGGTTGCGGCGGCTGGACCTGGTACACCGGTTCGGCTGGCTGGCTGTATCGCGCCGGCGTGGAAGCCATCCTCGGCTTCCACCTGCAGGGCAGCCGGCTGCAATTGTCGCCATGCCTGCCGGCTGCGTGGCCGTACCTGGAGATGCGCTACCAACGCCGTGCTTCCGACGGCCTCGTCACCCGCTATGAGATCGGGGTGGACAATCCGCACCGCTGCCAACACGGCATCGCCAGCGCCTCGCTGGACGACAAGGCATTGGCGATTATCGACGGTGTGCTATGCGTTCCCCTGGTTGATGACGGCGCCATTCATCGCATCCATGCGGTGCTTGGTGCCTGACGCGGTCTCGACGGACGGCCAGAAGTGACTCAAATCAAAAAGGGCTGCATCCTCTGATTTGGTGAAGAGGACGCGACCCAACAACGGCTGTCATATCACGGTGAAACCAGCCTCGATCAGGGCAGGGTGCCGAGGGCGATCAGGGTCGCCGCAAACACCGCCTGCCCTACGTTGGCCATACGCATCGCTTGATCCTCTCGGTGCTGTTGCGGCTAAAGGTTACGCAAAGGCGCGGAAAGCGGACTCCGCGTCGCTCATGCATTAAGAGCAGCGAAGTTGCTTCAGCGGGCTCCGCCAATAATTTCAACAATTTCGACCGCCTGGTTGATGGGACTTCCGGCCCTTGCGCGCACCTGCCGTTGGTCGCGATGATCGGGCGCTTCAACCGGTTGCATTCGATGCTCCGGCAACGCCCACGGGAAGACAAGGCCTGGTTATGGAACTGGAACCTGAGGTACACGCGCACTCGCACAAATCAGGACACAGCCTGGTCGATCTGATGCTGGCCTTGAGCGCGCTGGTGCTCTCCGTCGTTTCGATGATCATCGCCATCGAGAACCATCACGCCATGAAGCAGTTGGTCATGGCCAACTCGTGGCCTTACCTGCGGCACGAATCCAGCAACGTCGGCAGCAGCGGCGACGCGGTGGCGCTACTGGGGCTTACCAATGCCGGTGTCGGCCCGGCCTTGATCGAGAAGTTCACCGTGAGCTATCAAGGAACGCCCATCAAGACCACTACCGACCTGTTGCGCCACTGCTGTGTCAAAGATGCTGGCGATGTCACTGCGATGAAAGCCAACATGATCACCGGCAGCATGAACGGGCGTGCCGTGGCTGCCAGGGAGTCTGCCTATTTTCTGCAGATGAAGAGGCCAGGCGAGGGGCCGATGCTTGACCACTGGAAAGCGCTGGACGATGCCAGGGAGCATGTTTCGGCAGCGGTTTGCTACCGATCGGTGCTCGGCGATCACTGGGTCACCACCAGCGACGACTTCCGGCCCAGACAGGTGGATTCCTGTGATGTGTTGCCCGGGCCGGCCTATCAGGAATAGCGACGGACGCATGGACGGGTTCATCCGGTGACCACTACGAAGTGGCTGAGTTGGGATGCCGGGGCGACCAGGGGCGCCGCATACGCTGAGCTAGCAGTACGCCATTGCTTCATTCTTTTCCCGGTGATGCCTCGCTGTGCCCCGCAGTGCACTGCTCGTCCGTAGCAGCCATTTATGCCAGCGTTAATGATCTTCCCGATCAAATCGCGGACTGACGGTACACCCACGATCCAGCGAGTCTTGGCAGAACCGATGGCGTGTCCGCGGTGCCGGTGTACGGAGGTCAGGTCAGCGAGTTGACGATGGGTGGCACCCATTTGTGGGTCACCACTACGGATGCCGCGGTGACCCCAAGGTGACCCCGACCCCCCAGAAACACAAATCCCAGCGCATGGCTGGGATCGTGTAGGGCTTTGATATTACTGGCGGAGAGGGTGGGATTCGAACCCACGGTACGCTTACACGTACGCCTGATTTCGAGTCAGGTACATTCGACCACTCTGCCACCTCTCCGGAAGCTGTCGCGTGGTCTGCGCGAGCCGGCGATTTTACGTGCTGGCCGGGGCTGTGGCAAGCGCGACGGGTCGGCTTGCCGCGCCTGCCGTGAGGTTTAGCCGGCCTTCTTCTTCGCCAGCCGCAGCCAGGTGTCGACCACGGTGTCCGGGTTGAGCGATACGGACTCGATGCCCTGGTCCATCAGCCATTCGGCCAGGTCGGGATGGTCGCTGGGGCCCTGGCCGCAGATACCGACGTACTTGCCCTTGGCGCGCGCGGTCTGGATCGCCATCGACAGCAGCTTCTTTACCGCCGGGTTCCGCTCATCGAACAGGCTGGCGACGATGGAGGAATCGCGGTCCAGGCCCAGGGTGAGCTGGGTAAGATCGTTGGAGCCAATCGAGAAGCCGTCGAAGATCTCCAGGAACTCTTCGGCAAGCAGGGCATTGGAGGGTACCTCGCACATCATGATGACCTTGAGGCCGTGCTCGCCCTGCTTGAGGTGGTTCTTCGCCAGCACCTCGACCACCTTGCGGCCTTCGTCGAGCGTGCGCACGAACGGGATCATCACCCACACGTTGTCCAGGCCCATCGTCTCGCGCACGCGCTTGACCGCCTTGCACTCCAGCCCGAAGGCCTCGGCGAAGCTGGGGTCGACGTAGCGGCTGGCGCCGCGGAAGCCGATCATCGGGTTCTCTTCGTGCGGCTCGTAGCGCGAGCCGCCGAGCAGGTTGGCGTACTCGTTGGACTTGAAGTCGCTCATGCGCACGATCACCGGCTTCGGGTACACCGAGGCGGCGATGGTGGCGATGCCTTCCGCGAGGCGATCCACGTAGAACTCGACTGGGCCGGTGTAACCGGCGATACGTTCGTCGATTTTCGCGCGGGTCTCGGCATCCTGCTTGCCGTATTCCAGCAGCGCCTTGGGATGCACGCCGATGTGGCTGGCGATGATCATCTCCAGGCGGGCCAGGCCGATGCCGGCGTTCGGCAGCATGCCGAAATCGAAGGCGCGCTCGGGGTTGGCCACGTTCATCATGATCTTCAGCGGCGCTTCGGGCATCGCGCCGAGATCAGCGGTGACACGTTCGAATTTCAGCTGGCCTGCGTAGATCGTGCCTGTGTCACCTTCGGCGCAGGACACGGTGACGTCGGCGCCATCGGGGATGGTGTCCAGCGCGTTGTGGGTGCCCACTACGGCCGGCACGCCCAGCTCGCGCGCGATGATCGCCGCGTGGCAGGTGCGGCCGCCGCGATTGGTGACGATGGCGCTGGCGCGCTTCATCACCGGCTCCCAGTCGGGGTCGGTCATGTCGGCTACGAGTACGTCGCCGGGCTGCACCTTGTTCATGTCGGCCAGCGAGCGGATCACGCGTGCCTTGCCGGCGCCGATCTTCTGGCCAATGGCGCGGCCCTCGGCCAGCACCTTGCCCTTCTCGCTGAGATGGAAGCGTTCGAGCTGGGTGGCGTGCGCGCGCGACTTCACCGTCTCCGGGCGCGCCTGCACGATGTAGAGCTTGCCGGTATTGCCGTCCTTCGCCCACTCGATGTCCATCGGACGGCCGTAGTGCTGCTCGATGATCAGCGCCTGCTTCGCCAGCGATTCCACGTCGGTGTCGTTGATGCAGAACTTGCGGCGCAGTTCGGCGGGCGTCTCCTCAGTCTTCACGCGCTCGCCGGGCTGGTTCGAATAGATCATGCGCAACTGCTTGGCGCCGAGATTGCGGCGCAGCACCGCAGGCTTGCCGGCTTTCAGCGTGGGCTTGAACACGTAGAACTCATCAGGGTTCACCGCGCCCTGCACGACCATCTCGCCCAGGCCGTAGCTGCCGGTGACGAACACCACGTCGCGGAATCCCGACTCGGTGTCCAGCGTGAACAGCACGCCGGAGGCGCCCACGTCCGAGCGCACCATCAGCTGCACGCCGGCGGAGAGGAACACGTTCTCGTGGGCGAAGCCCTGGTGCACGCGGTAGGCGATGGCGCGGTCGTTATACAGCGAGGCGAAGACTTCCTTCACCTTATGCAGCACGTCCTCGATGCCGACCACGTTGAGGAAGGTCTCCTGCTGGCCGGCGAAGCTGGCGTCGGGCAGGTCCTCGGCGGTGGCGGAGGAGCGCACGGCTACGGCGATGTCGTCGGCGCCGGCGTCCTTGCACAGCTTGGCATAGGCATCGCGGATCGCCTGGTCGAGGTCGGAAGGCAGCGGCGTCTCGGTAACCCACTCGCGGATTTCCTTGCCTGCCGTGGTCAGCGCGTCCACGTCGTCCACGTTGAGGTCGGCGAGGCGCGCGGCGATGCGCTTGGCTACGCCGCTCTTTTCCAGGTACTGCTGGAACGCGTCGGCGGTGGTGGCGAAGCCGCCCGGCACGGACACGCCGAGCTTGGCGAGATTGCCGATCATTTCGCCGAGCGACGCGTTCTTGCCGCCGACCTTGGCAAGGTCGGTCATGCGCAGTTGGTCGAGCCAAAGCACCAGGTGGTTCAAGGCAATCTCCTAGAGGGAAGGGCGATAAAGAGTGGAATGCACGCGCAGCGAAGGCCCGAAGCGGGCTGCAAAGGATTGGTATTGTCCGCTGTCGATGGTGCGTGGCACAAGAAGACCAATGCCAGCCGGCGTCGCGCCAACTGCATACCAGTCAGGCGGCGGTCAAGCGGCGACAGCATCCGGACCTTGCGATATGGTGCGAGACAGACAGATGACACGGCCTTCGGACTTCCCATGCAGCGCACGGTTTTCTTCATATCCGACTCCACCGGCATCACCGCGGAGACGATAGGCAACAGCATCCTCGCGCAGTTCGAGGGCGTGAGCTTCGACAAGCATCGCTTGCCCTTCGTCGACGACGCGGGCAAGGCCGAGGCGGCCGCGCTGCGCATCAAGACGCACTACGCGAAGAGCGGCGAACGACCCATCGTGGTCAACACCCTGGCGGACCGCGCATTGTGCGAAATCGTGGCCTCCAGCGGCGCGTTGATGCTGGACGTGTTCGCGCCTTTCATCGGTCCGCTGGAGGAGGAGCTCGGCGCCAAGCGTTCCGGCGCAGTCAACCGTTCGCACGGTCTGGTGGATTTCGACAAGTACGAGGCACGCATCAACGCCACCAACTACGCGCTGTCGCACGACGACGGCATGGACGTGGACTACGCGCAGGCCGACCTGATCCTGGTGGGGGTGTCGCGCTCGGGCAAGACGCCGACTTGCCTGTACATGGCCTTGCATTACGGCGTCAGCGCCGCCAACTACCCCTTGACCGACGAGGATCTGGAAAAACTGGAACTGCCTGCACGCCTGCGGCCGTATCGCGATCGCCTGTTCGGCCTCACCATCGAGCCCGAGCGGCTGGCGCAGATCCGCGAACAGCGTCGGGCCGGCAGCCGTTACGCCACGCTCAAACAATGCCGCTGGGAACTGGAGCAGGCCGACCGGCTGATGCGCCAGGCCGGCCTCCCGTTTCTCAACACCACACACGTCTCGATCGAGGAGATCGCGAGCAAGATCTTCGCGAGCTTCGGTATCGAGCGCACCATGTACTGAAGCCGCACGGAGTAGTCAGCGCCCCATGAGTGCCGTACTCGACGATCGCCACAGTCTTCTGCCGGGACGCTTCGAGTTCCTGATGGGGCTGTACGCGGAGAATTACCACCGGCTGACGCGGCTGTTCGCGCCCCAGCAGCTGGCGCCGGGACAGTACGTATCGGACGTGGACGACAGGCTCAACGTGCACCTGTCGGTGCAGGAGCGCCATCCCTACACGCTGGAGCTGGAGCTCACCTACGATTTCGTCGATGCGCACACCGGCCGCCGCGCGCCGTCGGCGCAACTGCGCATGTATACCGACGCCCATGTGGCGGAGGCGCTGCATTGCCATCCGGGACGGCACCTGTGGCAGGTGCTTGGACCGTTCGCGCCGGCGCACACGGTTTTCCAGCATCGCCTGCAGATGAATGGCTTTCTCGCGCGCTGGCTGGAGTATCTGGCGGAGCAGGGGCATTCGGTGGGTACGCTGGAACCGTTCGAGCCACGCGAAAGCGACAGGGTGTAGCGACGCTTCGTAAAAAAAGCAGCCGTGTGCGGCTGTCTTTTGATACTGGCCTTCACGGACGAGTGCACAAATGCACAACAACAAAAAAACCGCCCGAAGGCGGCTTCTTTGTTGTTAGTGGCGGAGCGGACGGGACTCGAACCCGCGACCTCCGGCGTGACAGGCCAGCATTCTAACCGACTGAACTACCGCTCCACTTTGTTTACCAGCGTTGTGAGCCAACCTTGGCGTCCCCACGGGGATTCGAACCCCGGTCGCCACCGTGAAAGGGTGATGTCCTAGGCCTCTAGACGATGGGGACGTGTTTAGGTTGGTGGAGCCAGGCGGGATCGAACCGCCGACCTCCTGCATGCCATGCAGGCGCTCTCCCAGCTGAGCTATGGCCCCGCCGCTGGAAGCCGCAAAGAATAGGCACGGTTCGCATTTCCGTCAAGCTTTTTTTCAACAAATTTTCACGCAAGTGTCGAAGCGCGACGAGGTGCTTCGCGGAGCGCCAAGTGCGACGCATCGAAGACATCGCGATTAAGCTTCGGACCTGGAAGCTGCACAGAGGAAGACATGCACGAGATCGGCTTCATTCGCGACCTCGCCCTGGTGATGCTGGTCGCCGGCGCCACCACGATCCTGTTCCAGCGCCTGCGCCAGCCGGTACTGCTGGGTTACATCCTCGCCGGCGTGCTGATCGGCCCGCATACGCCGGGCATGCTGGTGGCCGACGCGCAAGCCATCGACGACATCTCCAACCTTGGCGTGGTGCTGTTGATGTTCACGCTGGGCCTGGAGTTCAGCGTGCGCAAGTTGCGCGAAGTCGGCATAGGCGTGCTCCTGGTGGCGGTGCTGGAAGTCGGGCTGATGCTGTGGGTGGGTACAGGCATGGGCCGCGCGTTTGGCTGGAAGGGTATCGACGCCCTGTTTCTCGGCGCGATCATTGCGTTGTCCTCCACCATGGTTGCCACGCGCACGCTGAAGGACACCGGCAAGCAGGCGGAGCCGTTCGCGAAGCTGGTGATCGGATTGCTGGTGGCCGAGGATGTGTTGGCCATCGTGATGCTGACCTTGCTCACCGCGTTGGCGGTGGGCGGCAGTGTGCACGCGGGAACCGCGTTCGCAGTGATCGGCCACCTGGGCTTGTTCGTGGTGGTGGGCATGATCCTGGGCCTGCTGCTGTTGCCGCGGCTGGTGGATTACGTGGCCGGCTTCGGTCGCGACGAAACCTTGCTGGTGAGCGTGCTGGGCATCTGTTTCGGTGCGAGCCTGCTGGCGGCGCAGATGGGTTTCAGCGTGGCGCTGGGCGCCTTTATTGCCGGTGCGGTGGTGGCGGAGGCGCGCAGCGTGGGGCGCGTGCTGCATCTGGTCGAGCCGTTGCGCGACATGTTCGCGGCGCTGTTCTTCGTTGCGATCGGACTGAAGATCGACCCGGCCATGCTGTGGCAATACGCGCTGCCGGCGTTGCTGATCGCCTGTGTGGTGGTCGTTGGCAAGACCCTGGCATGCAGCTTCGGCATCCTCGCCCTGGGGCACGACGCGCGCGCAGCGTTGCGATCGGGTCTGGGCATGGCGCAGATCGGCGAGTTTTCGTTCGTGATCGCCACACTGGGCCTGTCGCTGCATGTGACCAGCGACTTCCTGTATCCCATCGCGGTCGCGGTCTCGGTGCTGTGCATGGCGGCCTCGCCCTACCTCAACCGGTCGTCCGATCGTGTCGCCGATGGTCTGGCGCGCATCGTGCCGCGACCGCTGCACGTACTGCTGGACAGCTACAGCGGCTGGCTGGAAAACCTCGGGCCGGTGAACGAGAACGCCGCGTTGGCGGCGATGTTCCGGCGCCTGTTGTGGCACATCGCGATCAACGTGTTGCTGGTGGTCACGTTGTTCGTGATCGGTGCCTACGTGAATGCGCACGGTTGGGACTGGTTCTCGCGGTTCGGCATCCAGCGCGACCTGCGCCACGCGCTGATCTGGGCTTGCGCATTGTTCCTGTCGCTGCCGATGCTGATCGCGGTGTATCGAAAGGCCGAGGCACTCGGCATGCTGCTGGCCGAGTTGGGCATACGCGAGCGCTACACGGGTGCGTACACGCATGCGATCCGCAAGGTATTGGCGCGGATGATCCCCTTGGCCACGCTGTTCGCGCTGGCATTGCTGGTCGGTGCACTGGGGTCGGCGATCCTGCCGCCGCGCGGGGTGGCGCTGTCGCTGCTGGTGGCGCTGGTGGTGCTGGCGGTAGTGCTTTGGCGCACGCTCGTTAAGCTGCACGCACGCTTGCAGGCGGCCTTGAAAGAGACGCTGGACAAGCCGGAGCCGCCAGCGCCCGAACATTCCCCCTGAATTCCGGGGCTGCTGAACCTTTTCCCTGCTTGATTGTCGCAACTGCACCCGATTGCAAGCCCGGCGCGGGAACCCCACAATGGGCGACCATGCCCCTGCAGTAGGGGCCCGGCCGGCGGCACCGGCATATCCAAACACGAGGGAGTTCCGAATGAAGCATTTTCTGCGTCCTACGCTGACGGCGGTGGCGATGACCGCGGCGCTGGGCCTGTCGGCGGGTGCGTTCGCCGCCCAGACAACCGCCAAAGCGGCTAGCAGTGCCCCTGGCACGGTCGACAAGGCCAAAGCCAGCTACGTGGTGGGCTACCAGCTGGCTGGGCAGATTCCGGAGCCGATGCGCGCCGAGCTCGACCCCAATGCCGTGGCGAACGCGGTGAAGGCTGCGCTCTCCGGCCAGAAGCCGACGATGACCAATGCCGAGGCCGAAGAGGTGATGAAGCCCTTCATGGCCAGGGTCAAGGCCAATTACGAGGCCGAGCGGGCACAGGAGGCAGCCAAGAACAAGGCTGCAGGTGATGCCTTCCTCGCCAAGAACCGTACCCAGCCCGGCGTGAAGGTCACCGCCTCGGGCCTGCAGTACCAGGTCATCAGCCAGGGCACCGGCGCCCGCCCGGGCCCGAGCGACACCGTGAAGATCAACTACACCGGCACCCTTATCGACGGTACCGAGTTTGACGCTTCGTCCAAGCACGGCGATGCCCCGGCCGAAATCCCGCTGAGCGGCGTGATCCCGGGCTTCCGCGAAGGCCTGCAGCTGATGCAGGTGGGCGGCCATTACAAGCTGTACATCCCGGCGGGCCTGGCCTATGGCGCCGAGCCGCAGCCGCCGATGCAGCCCAACGAGACGCTGATCTTCGACGTGACGCTGGTCAGCACCAAGCCCACTCCGGCTGCCCCTGCCGGCAATGGCGGTCCCGGCGGTGGCGACAGCGGCCAGTAAGCGCTGTTGCTCAGTCCATGGCGAGAGGGCGCGAAGCGATTCGCGCCCTCTCGCTTTTCCGTTGCTGTAACCATCGCGCGTTAGAATGCGCGCTCGCGTTTTCCGGGAATCGACCGCACGATGAAAGTCACGATCTTCGGTACCGGCTATGTCGGCCTGGTTACTGGTGCCTGCCTTGCCGAGATGGGCAATCACGTGGTGTGCGTCGATATCGACGCGGGCAAGGTCGACCGGCTGGCGCGTGGAGAAATCCCGATCTACGAGCCTGGCCTTGAGCCCATCGTCAAGCGCAACCACGCGGACGGCCAGATTGATTTCACCACCGACGCCGCGGCCGGCATCGCGCACGGCGACATAGTCTTCATTGCGGTGGGCACGCCGCCTGACGAGGACGGCAGCGCCGATCTCAAGTACGTGCTGGGTGTGGCCGGGACCATCGGCCAGCACCTGGAGCGCCATGCCGTGGTGGTGAACAAATCCACTGTGCCGGTGGGCACGGCCGATCGCGTGCGCGAGGCGATTGCGGCGGAACTCGCGGCGCGCGGTGTCGGTGTCGAGTTCGACGTGGTCTCCAACCCCGAATTCCTCAAGGAGGGGGACGCGGTGGAGGATTGCCTGCGTCCGGACCGCATCGTGATCGGCAGCTCCAGCGCGCGTGCGGTGGCCTTGCTGCGCAAGCTCTACGCGCCGTTCAACCGCAACCATGAGCGTATCGTGGTGATGGACGAGCGTTCCGCCGAACTGACCAAGTACGCCGCCAACGCGATGCTCGCGACCAAGATCAGCTTCATGAACGAGATCGCCAATATCGCCGAACGTGTGGGTGCCGACGTGGAGCAGGTGCGCCAGGGTATCGGCGCCGATCCGCGTATCGGCTATCACTTCATCTATCCGGGCGCGGGCTATGGCGGTTCGTGTTTTCCCAAGGATGTACAGGCGCTGGAACGTACCGCGCGCGGCGCGGGTTACGAGGCGCGCCTGCTCGGCGCAGTCGAGGCGGTGAACCGCGACCAGAAGACCAAGCTGTTCGAGCTGATCGCGCGCCACTTCAATGGCGATCTGCGCGGTCGGACCATCGCCCTGTGGGGACTGGCCTTCAAGCCGAATACCGACGACATGCGCGAAGCCTCCAGCCGCCGTCTGATGGAAGCGCTGTGGGCGGTCGGTGCCAACGTGCAGGCTTTCGATCCCGAGGCGCGCGGCGAAACCCGGCGCATCTACGGCGAGCGCGCTGATCTGGTGTTGTGCGAGCATGCGTGGGATGCCTTGCAGGGCGCCGATGCCTTGGCCATCGTTACCGAATGGAAGGCCTTCCGCAGCCCGGATTTCGCGCGCATCCGCGCCGTGCTGAAAACGCCGGCGATTTTCGACGGCCGCAACCTCTACGACCCGGCGACGGTGGAGGAGGCGGGCCTCGCGTATTACGGTATCGGCCGCGGTCGCAGCCTGCAGGCGGTGCGCTGATGGACGCCATAGAACAGCGCCTTGCGGATCTGGAGGTGCGGTTGACCTTCATTGACGATACCGTGCAGGCGCTGGCCGCCGCGGATGCCGAACAGGCGATGCGCATCGTCGAACTGGAACGGCTGCTGCATCTGCTGCGGCAGGAGTTGCAGAGCGTGCGCCTCGGTTCGGCTTCCGATCCGCACAACGAACCGCCGCCGCCGCATTATTGATACATGTCTCCAATGACGACCAACCTTTGATTCCCGTGATCGTGGATGGTCGGAAAATTGAAAAGTGCGGCGAGAAAGGCCGCCCATACGATCTCCGCGATCATGGATGGTCGCAATTGAAAAGCATCGAGCATCACTGGAACCACGAGCATGAGCGAATCCCTGCGCGATCAGCTGCTGAAGAGCGGCCTCGTCAAGCAAATCCGCGAGGAAAAGCGCGGCAACGAGGGCAAAGGCAGGCCGGCTGGCAGGCCTCAAGGTCATGGCGGAAAGCCGCAGGGTCATGGCGGAAAGCCGCAAGGCCATGACGGAAAGCCGCCGTCTTCGCGCCGCAACCAGGAAGAGATCGATCTCGCCAAGGCCTACGCGATCCGGGCGCAAACAGAGGCGAACGAACGCAAGCGTGCCCAGCAGGAAGCCGAGGAACAGGCGCGCGCGCGCCGTGAGCGCAAGCAGAAGATCCAGCAATTGCTGGACGGCAAAGTCTTGAACAAGGCCGAGACCGATCAGGTGCGCAACTTTGAATACGGCGGCAAGATCCGCCGTATTCACGTCGATGCTGCCCAACTGGTGGCGCTCAACGCCGGCGAGCTGGCCGTGGTGCAGCAGGCGGGACGTTATCTGCTGGTTGCCCGCGAAATCGCCGAGCAGGTGCGGGCGATCGACGAACATCAGCTGGCTTTGCTGATAGATCCGAACGCTGCCCGCGACGACGACGGCGTGCCGGACGATCTGGTTTGGTGAACTGCTGGCGCTCACGGAAACGCCCGGCCATGACCGGGCGTTTTGCGTCTTGATGCGGGCCGTCTTTCAGACGAGGTCGGTGACAGCCACCAGGGCCGGATGATCCCAGCCTTCCTTGGGCGTGAAGCGGGCGCCGTGGCGCTGCGCCAGTTGCTCCAGCTTCGCCCTTACCTTGTCCATGCCCTCGCTGCGCACGTACTGGATCGGGCCGCCACGGAACGGCGCGAAGCCGGTACCGAAGATCACGCCGGCATCGAGCAGGTCGGCATCGTCCACCACGCCGTCGGCGAGGCAGGCGACGGCCTCGTTCACCATGGCCAGAATCATGCGATCCGTGAGGTCGGGCGCGGGCTGGTAGTCGGGATCGACCTCCGGTTTGATGGGTTTGCCTTCCTGCCACACGTACAAGCCCTGACCGTCCTTCTTGCCGCGCTTGCCGGCATCGAGCTTTTCCTCCAGGCCAGGCGGCAATTCCAGACCGAGGAAGGGTGACAGCTCCTTGCCCACCGAGGCGCACACATCCAGACCCACAGTGTCGGCGAGTTCGATCGGTCCCATCGGCATGCCGAATTGCGTGGCTGCCTTGTCCAGTACCGGGCCGGGCACACCTTCGTTGTACAGGCGCAACGCTTCCAGCAGGTAGGGCACCAGGATGCGGTTGACCAGGAAGCCGGGCGTGCCTTTCACCGCCACCGGCAGCTTGCCGATGGCCTTGCAGAAGGCCAGGGCGCGCCTCTCGATGGCGGGATCCAACGTGTCGTGGCGCACCACTTCCACCAGCGGCATCTGCGCTACCGGGTTGAAGAAGTGCAGGCCGAGGAAACGTTGCGGCGCCTTGAGTTTCTTGCGCAGCTCGTCCAGCGGAATGCTTGAAGTGTTGCTGGCGAGGATTTCGTCGTCCTGGAATTGCGGCTCGATGGCAGCGTACAGCGCCTCCTTGGCCTCGGCATTTTCGTAAATCGCCTCGATGGCGAGGTCGGCGTCCTTTACGCCGGCGCCTTCCACATCGGCGCGCAGTCGGCGCGTGGCGGCCTCGATCTTCTCCGGCGTCTTCAGCTTCTTTTCGTAGAGCTTGAATGCACGATCCAGCGCAGGCTGGACGAACTTCATCTCGCGATCCTGCAAGGTCACGTCGAAGCCCTTGAGCGCTGCCCACGCTGCGATGTCGCCACCCATCACGCCGGCGCCCACCACATGTACGTGACCGATGCCATGCTCGGCGCCGGTGCCTTGATTCTTCAGCCGCTCCTGCAAGAAGAAGATGCGGATCAGGTTGCGCGCAGTGGGCGTCTGCGCCAGTTTCGCCACCGAGCGGGCTTCAAGCTTCAGCCGTTGCTTGATGTCCCCGCCGCCACGCTGCCACACATCGATCATTGCGAATGGTGCCGGATAGTGTTCCCTGCGCACCTTGGCTGCTGTCTGCTTCATCACCATCGGCGCGAGTATCTGCCGCGCAGGCCATGAATTGGTGAGCCACGCTTTGGCCCGTCGCGCGAACGGACGCGCCTGCGGACGGCGCAACAATGCACGCGCTTCGGCCAGCAGCTCGTCGGGCGGTGCCACGCGGTCGATCACTCCCAGCGTCAACGCGCGCCGGGCCGATGAGGCCTTGCCGGTAAGCATCAATGGCAGCGCCTCGGGTGCGCCAATCAGTCGCGGCAGGCGTGCCGTACCGCCCCAGCCGGGATGGATGCCGAGCATCACCTCGGGCAGGGCGATCCTGGTTTTGTCGTCGTCTGCGGCGATGCGCTGCCTGCAGGCCAGCGCCAGCTCGGTGCCTCCGCCCATGCAGGCGCCATGGATCGCGGCTACCGTTGGGCAGGGCAGTTGGGCCAGGGCATCGAACACGCGCTGGCCGTTCTCGATGTTCTCAAGCACGCTGCCTTGCTTGGCGTACTCCACGAATTCCTTGATGTCCGCCCCCACCGCGAAGCCGGCGGCCTTGGCGGAATGCACGATCACGCCTGCCGGCCTTTCGATGGCCAGTCGCTCGACGATCTGGCCCAGCTCGTCCAGCACGGCGCGGCTGATCGCATTGACGCTGCTGCCGGCGCGGTCGAGGCCGAGCATGACGATGCCGTGCTCGTCCAGGCTCGTCTTCCAGTGGTTGAAGCGCAGTCCTTCGAACATGGCCGGAGTGGGGTGGTGGTGGGAACCCGAACCATACCGTTCCGTGTGGTGGAATGCGAGATGCACCCCCGAATGTGAAGCGGTTCGCCATTCGCGGCACCGGCCAATGCGCAGAATGGGCGTAAACCGTGGAGAATGCAGGGTGACGCCGGTTGCCGGCGCCGGATTACCCAGGAAACCGCGATGACATCCTTGATGCGCATGCCCATGCCGTCCTCCGGTCATGACGTGTTCGAGCGCATCCTGGCCGCGCCGGCCGGGGTGGTGGCTCTGCGCAGCCGCGATTGCGAGGCCTTGCTGGAGCAGTTCCGCAGTATTGCCAGGCATAGCGGGCAGGCGGTCTACCTCTGGCAGCCCGGGCAGGGGCTGTCCAGCCTGCGCGATGCTTATGCGCGGGTTCCTGACGCGCAGCGCCTCGGCCAGGCGCTGCGCTACATGCAGCAGAGCATGCATTTCGGCATCTACCTGTTGCAGGAGGTGGAGTTGCCTTTGGCTGCGACCGATCTCACCTTGCTGCGGCAACTGGCGCGCGCCACCACTGGGCACCTGCGTCGTGTGGTGCTGCTCAATGCGCCGCGGGCTCTCGTCGAACAGTTGGGCGACCAGATCGCATGCGTCGATGGCGAGCCCGAGGCGCCTGCGCGCCTGCGTTTGCGCGATGGCCGCTGGTTGAGTGGGCAGGCATGAGCGAGGGCATCCTTGTTCTCGCCGAACGGCGCGATCTGCGCCGCCGCCTGTTCGACGTGTTCGACCAAGCGGGCTGCCGGCACATCCACAGTGCGCGCGATGCACAGCACGCTGCGATCGTGCTGGAAGGGCGCCAATCGCTCGACCTGATGGTGGCCGTGCTCGGCGACGACGCGGCGCAGGCCCGCCAGTGCTGCGAGCAACTGCGCACGCTTAAGGCCTGCGAAGACGTCCCTCTGTTGGCGGTGCTCGACGAAGGGGCATCGTTGCAGCCAGCGCAGTTGCCCGGCGATATCGCCGGTTGGCTGCATGCTGCGCAGATAGAGACCGAGTTGTTGATGCGCTGGAAACAACACCCGCCCACAGCGTCGACGGCGCGTCCTGCGCCAGCTCCCGGCGCGGCGGAGAAGGCACTGGCCTTGCTCGCGCGCATCTTCGCCACCGGCGGCGGTGGCGCCACCCGGGATGCCACTGCGCGATTGCTGTTCGACGAGATGGCGTTGGATTACTTCGCGGTGTGGCCGCTGCGCAAGGACGGCGGCGAGTTCCCGGTGCCGCTGCTGCAGCTGTGGAACGGTACCGAGCCGGCTTGGCCGGCGGTCGAGTCGCAGGCGCTGCTGCAACACGTGTTGGCCGGCGAGCCGGTGCTTTGCCGCAGTGACGCGCAACAACGGGTGCCAGACGACCCGCTTCTGCCGTTGCTTGGGCTGTCCGGTTTTGTGGGCATTCCATTGCTGGACGAGCGCAGTGTGGTGCTGGGCGCAATGCTGGCCGGCACCCGGCGTGGCTTCGGCGACATGGCCATCGTCGAACCGCTGCTGCGCTGCGCGGCGGCACGCTTCGCGCAAGGGCTGGAACTGGGCCTGACCCGCGAGCAGGGGCGGGCCGAGGGCTTGATCGACGCACTTACCGGCTTGCCGAACCGGCTGCTGTTCGCCGATCGGCTGGAATCCATCCTGCGCGAAGCCGTGCGCAATGGTGAATGCTTCGCCGTGCTGTTCGTGGATCTCGACCACTTCAAGGTGATCAACGACACCCATGGCCACGCCGCCGGCGATCAGGTGTTGCAGGAGATCACCCGTCGGCTGCGTGGCAGCGTGCGCGCGTCCGACACGGTCGCGCGCTATGCCGGCGACGAGTTCACCGTGGTGGTGCGCCACATCGTGAAGAGCGATGACGTGCAGCGCATCGCCGAGAAGATCCTGCAGACGGTGGCCGAGCCGCTGCAACTGGAAAATGGTGTACGCCTGCAGGTCGCCGTGTCGATCGGCGTGAGCTTCTTCCCCGACGACGCTTCCGATGCGGAAACCCTGCTGAAGCACGCCGATGAGGCGATGTACGCGGCCAAGCACCAGGGGCGCAACGCCTATCGCATCTACGAAGTGAGCCCGGAGTACGCGCGCGAGCATGGCATGGCGTTGCGCTCGCGCCTGCGCCATGCGTTGGGCAACGGCGAACTGCGCCTGGTCTACCAACCGCAGGTGGACACCGGCAGCGAGGACATTGTGGGAATGGAGGCGCTGCTGCGCTGGGAGCACCCCGAACTGGGGCCGATCAGTCCCGCGGTATTTGTGCCGTTGGCCGAGGAAACCGGGCTGATCGTGCCCATCGGCGAATGGGTGCTGCGTACCGCTTGCCGGCAGGCCCAGGAGTGGGAGCAACGTTACGGCTTGCGCCTGCGCTTGGGCGTGAACCTGTCCGCGCTGCAGCTGATGGAGCCCAAGCTGCCCTCCACGGTGTTCCGCGCCCTGCAGGAAACCGGCCTCGATCCTGCGCTGCTGGAGCTGGAAATCACCGAAAGCATCAGCATCAAAGCCGCGCCGAACCTGGTGGAGAACCTGCAGGCGCTGCATCGCATGGGCTGTGGCATCGCGATCGACGATTTCGGCACCGGCGCCGCTTCGCTGGACTACCTGCGCAAGCTGCCCGCCGATCGCATCAAGGTCGATCAGAGCTTCGTGCGCAACATCGGCGTGGATCCGGACGACGAGGCCATCGTACGCGCCACCATCGAGATGGCGCACCGGCTCAAGCGCACCGTGGTCGCGGAGGGCGTGGAAACCGAAGCGCATCTTGCCTTCCTGCGCGAACAGGCTTGCGACGAACTGCAGGGTTATCTGTTCTGCCGGCCGCTGCCGGTGGTGTCCTTCGAACGCTTGCTGGCCGAGCGCCAGCAGTTAATGGGTTTGCCGACCGCCGTACCGGCTTGAGCCGGCTGCGCGTCGTCCCCATGCTAGCCATGCGTCAGCAAGGAATCGCTAGACTTGGCGGCAACGCTGAACTTGCGTGCTTGATTCCTGTCTGACAGCGCGCTCGATCTGGCATAGGCTCCGCAGCGGGACATGGCATTGACGACGGAAACGGCCCGTACGGGCGAAAACGAAGTGGATCGGGCTCTGGTCGAACGCGTGCAGGGCGGCGACAAGCGTGCTTTCGACCTGCTGGTGCGCAAATACCAGCACAAGGTGGTGGGGCTGGTCTCACGCTATGTTAAGAGCCATGCCGAATGCGAGGACATCGCCCAAGAGTCCTTCATACGCGCCTGGCGGGCGATCGGCTCGTTCCGTGGCGACAGCGCGTTCTATACCTGGCTCTACAAGATCGCGGTGAATACGGCCAAGAACCATCTGGTAGCGATGGGCCGTCGGCCGCCCACCGACGATATCGATGCCGAGGAGGCCGTGTTCCTGAGCGGTGCCGAACGCATGCACGACAGCGCCACCCCTGAACGCGAATTGATGCGGCAGGAAATTGAACGTTCGGTATTTTCCACTGTCCAAGCCCTGCCCGAGGAACTGCGGGTGGCCATTACGCTGCGCGAGGTGGACGGCTTGAGTTACGAGGAAATTGCCGAACAAATGGGCTGCCCCATCGGCACGGTGCGTTCGCGCATCTTCCGGGCCCGTGAGGCGATCGACGAAAAATTGCGCCCGTTGTTGACGGGTGGCGAGGAAACGACATGAACCAGCCTGACCAGCACGCGCGTGAACATCTTTCGGCCGGCATCGATGGCGAGCTGGCGCACGAGGAACTGCGCTTCCTGCTGCGCCGGCTCGACCACGACATCGAGCTTCAGCGCACCTGGGTTAGCTATCACGTGGTTCGCGACGGCTTGCGTCGGCAGTTGCCGCCGCTGGCCGGATCAGGCTTCGCCTCGCGGGTGATGTTGGCTATCGAGCAAGATTCCGTGGCAGTCGCGGTTGCGGCACCGCGACATCATCGTTGGTTGCGGTGGTCGGCTGGTGGCGCCATTGCCGCCGGTGTGGCCGCCGCGGCGTTGATGGTTTCCCAGCCTGCCGGCAATGCTGATCGGCATGCAGCCCCGCTCACTGCCCGGGCTGCGGCTGGTGCTCCGGCGCACAGCCTGCCGACCACGGCGCCACAGCCCGAGGTGGCGGTGGTACCGCAGTGGTTGAGCGGCAACACACCTGGCCTGCTCAGCCAGCAGGCCTCGGCCACCTTGGGTGCGCCGGCCAGTTCCCGTTTCTCGCCTTACGGCAGCAGCGCTTCGCCATTTCCCGTGCAACGCTACCGCACGCTGGACAACCACGATGGCAGTTACCTGATCCTGCTCGATCCGGCCCAGCAGCCGGCGCCGAATGCCCTGCGCCAGGGTACCGTCAGCGCGCAGTAAGGCCGGTCCGCGTGTCCGCTGCGCAGTCGGATCGCCGTTCCAAATGTCTTCACCCACACACCGCCCGATCCGGGTCGCGGGTGAGGCATGCCTGTTCCATTGCCCGAGTTCAACCAAAGGAGGAGTCATGCATTCGTCCATCCTGCGCAGCACCCGCTTGAGCATACTGGTGTGTTGCGCCTTGGCCGGCACGGCCTTTGTCGTGCCTGATGCGCCGGCCCAGTCTGCCCCGTCCACGGCTTTGTCGCTGCCCGATTTCACTGGCATCGTGCAGAAGAACGCGCCTGCCGTGGTGCAGGTGGAGGCGAAGTACGATGGCCACGACAAGCCAAGCGCGCGTGGCCGGCAGGGGCAGGGCGGCATGCCGGACGACCCGCAGGCCGAGATCCTTCGCCGCTTCTTCGGCATGCCGATGATGCCGTCGCCGGCGGAGCAGGCGCACACGTCGCTGGGTTCCGGTTTCATCATTTCCGGCGATGGCTACATCCTTACCAACAATCACGTCGTTGCCGACGCGGACAAGGTGATCGTGCGCCTGCAGGACCGGCGCATTCTCGACGCCAAAGTGGTGGGTACCGATGCCACTTACGACATTGCCCTGCTCAAGGTGAACACGAGCAGCAGTCTGCCCACGGTGAGCATCGGCGATTCGCGCAGCCTCAAGCCCGGCCAATGGGTCTTGGCGATGGGCTCGCCGTTCGGCTTCGACTACACCGTGACCCAGGGCATCGTGAGCGCGGTGGGCCGCAACCTGGGCAGCCAGGACCAACCCTACACCTCTTTCATTCAGACCGACGTACCGATCAACCGAGGTAATTCCGGCGGTCCGCTGTTCAACCTGCAGGGCCAGGTAGTGGGTGTCAATTCGCAGATCTACTCCAGCACGGGAGGATACCAGGGCGTGGCGTTCTCCATCCCCATCGACGTTGCGATGAGTGCGGTGGATCAGCTCAAGACCAAGGGGTACGTGACACGCGGCCAGCTCGGCGTGCAGGTGTCGGCGGTGAGTGACGACATGGAGAAAGCCTACAAATTGCCGGATGCCTCCGGCGCAGCGGTGGCGGATGTCACCTCTGGCGGCAGTGCCGACAAGGCGGGTATCCAGAACGGTGACATCATCCTTAATTACAACGGGCAGGCCATCCACGATCCTGCGGATTTGCCGCCGCTGGTCGCCATGACCAAGCCGGGCACCCGGGTGCCCTTGGAGATCCTGCGCAACGGCAGCAGGAAGACCGTGCAGGTCACCGTCGGTGCGATGGCGCGTGACAAGGATTCGGTAGACAGCAGCGGCGCCGCGCCAAATCCAGGCAGCAGCGGCTCCAGCATGCTGGGCATCACCGTACAGTCGTTGGACGATGCCACGCGCAAGCAGGCTGGCCTGAAACCTGGGCAGGGCGTGTTGGTGGGCGATGTCACGGGCGATCTGGCAGCGCAGGCCGGCCTGCAGCCGGGCGACGTGATCCTGATGGTGAATCAGCAGCCGGTAGGCAGCGTAGAGGCGTTCCGGGCCGCCACCAAGGACGTGAAGGCCGATTCCACCGTGCTGCTGCTGGTGCGCCGCAACGGCCAGAACGGCTTCATCGGCCTGACGGTGCCGGGCGGCAAGTGAGGGTGGCGCGCGCGCCGGCTTGATCGGCCGGTGCGCCTCGCACCACCACGGTTCCATGCGACAATAGGGGGTTCATGTCGCCCTACCGGCGGCATCCCCAAGGTAAGGCTGGCTGTCCGCGCTCCATGGAACTGATCCGCAATTTCTCCATCATCGCCCACATCGACCACGGCAAGTCCACGCTGGCGGATCGCATCATCCAGATCTGCGGCGGCCTGGCCGAGCGCGAGATGGAAGCGCAGGTGCTCGACAACAACCCGATCGAACGCGAGCGTGGCATCACGATCAAGGCACAGTCGGTGTCGCTGCCGTACAAGGCTCGCGACGGCAAGACCTACCAGCTCAACTTCATCGACACCCCCGGCCATGTGGATTTCAGCTACGAGGTGAGCCGTTCGCTGGCCGCCTGCGAAGGCGCGCTGCTGGTGGTGGACGCCGCACAGGGCGTGGAGGCGCAGTCCGTCGCCAACTGCTACACGGCGGTGGAGATGGGGCTGGAAGTGGTGCCTGTTCTCAACAAGATCGACCTGCCCACTGCCGACATCGACAAGGTGAAAGGCGAGATCGAGGCGGTGATCGGCATCGATGCCATCGACGCGGTGGCGATCAGCGCCAAGACCGGCCTCAACGTGACCGAGGTGCTGGAAGCCATCGTGGCGCGCATCCCGCCACCGAAGCCGCGCGACACCGACAAGCTGCAGGCGCTGATCATCGACTCGTGGTTCGACAACTACCTCGGCGTGGTGTCGCTGGTGCGCGTGATGCAAGGCGAGATCAAGCCGGGCGACAAGCTGCTGGTGATGTCCACCGGCCGCGTGCACGAAGTGGATGACGTGGGCGTGTTCACGCCCAAGCGCAAGAAGCTGGACAAGCTTGCGGCGGGCGAGGTGGGTTGGATCAACGCCTCGATCAAGGACGTGCATGGCGCGCCGGTTGGCGACACGCTTACGCATGCTGGCAAGCCTGCTTCCGAACCGTTGCCCGGCTTCCAGACCATGCAGCCGCGCGTGTTTGCCGGCCTGTTCCCCGTCTCGGCGGACGACTTTCCAGCCATGCGCGAAGCGCTGGACAAGCTGCGCCTCAATGACGCCGCGCTGTTCTTCGAGCCGGAAAGCTCCGAGGCGATGGGCTTCGGTTTCCGCTGCGGCTTCCTCGGCATGCTGCACATGGAAATCGTGCAGGAACGGCTGGAGCGCGAGTACGACCTCAACCTCATCACCACCGCGCCCACCGTGGTGTACGAGGTGCTGAAGACCGACGGTACAGTGCTGGCGCTGGACAATCCGGCCAAGCTGCCGCCGGTGCCGCAGATCGACGAGATCCGCGAGCCGATCATCGTGGCCAGCATCCTCACCCCGCCGGACTACATCGGCAACATCATCACACTGTGCGAGGAGAAGCGCGGCGTGCAGCGCTCGATCCAGTACCTGGCCACCCAGGTGCAGATCACCTACGAGCTGCCGCTGGCCGAGGTGGTGCTGGATTTCTTCGACCGCCTGAAGTCCGTGTCGCGCGGCTATGCCTCGATGGATTACCACTTCGAGCGCTTCGACGCCGGTCCCTTCGCGCGCGTGGACGTGCTGATCAACGGCGATCGCGTGGACGCGCTTTCGCTGATCGTGCACCGTACGCATGCGGATCGCCGCGGTCGCGAGCTGGTGGAGCGCATGAAGGACCTGATCCCGCGCCAGCAGTTCGATGTGGCGATCCAGGCGGCGATCGGCGCGCAGATCATCGCGCGCTCGACGGTGAAAGCGTTGCGCAAGAACGTGCTTGCCAAGTGCTACGGCGGCGACGTCAGCCGCAAGAAGAAGCTCCTGGAAAAGCAGAAAGAAGGCAAGAAGCGCATGAAGCAGGTCGGCCGGGTGGAGATTCCGCAGGAAGCCTTCCTCGCCGTGTTGCGTACAGACAAATAAGAAGCGGCACTCTCAGGAGCAAGCATGGAATTCGACTTTTCCGCCATCCTGCTGGCCCTCACCGTATTGTTCGGTGTGGTGTGGGGACTGGACCGGCTGTTCTTCTACAAGAAGCGCAAGGCAAGACTGGACGCGACGGGCAGCGAGTACGTCGACCCGGTGGCGGTGGACTGGGCGCGTTCGTTGTTCCCGGTGGTGCTGGTGGTGTTGCTGCTGCGTTCCTTCGTGGCCGAGCCGTTCCGCATCCCCTCCGGCTCGATGATGCCGACGCTGGACGTGGGCGATTTCATCCTGGTCAACAAGTTCGCCTATGGCCTGCGCATGCCCGCGTTCAACACCAAGTTCCTCGACCTTGGCGAGCCCAAGCGCGGCGATGTGGTGGTATTCCGGTTCCCGGGTTACCTGTGCCGCCGGCCGGATGGTTCGCTGATTCGCGTCGGAGGCGACGAAGGCAATGGCTCGCCGGCTGTCGGCCCGGAGCAAAGTTGCCCGAGCACGATGCTGCCGGTGCAGAACCAGAACTGGATCAAACGCGTGATCGGCCTGCCCGGCGACACGCTGGAAGTCCAGGGTTCCGACCTGCTCGTCAACGGCAAACCGGTGCAGGCCGATGAAATCGGCCCCTTCGTGGGCAACCCGCAGCGCGACGAAGACCGGCTGATGCTGGACATGGGCGCCACGGTCTGGACCGAACACCTGGTGCGCGAGGACGGCAAGGTGGTCAACCACACCATCGCGCGCATGCCGGCCTATACCACGCCCAACTCGATCCCGAACCCGGTGGTGCCGTCCAAGGTGCCGTCGGGTTGCTACCTGGTGATGGGCGACAACCGCAACAACAGCACCGACAGCCGTTGGTGGGGCTGCCTGCCGGAGAAGAACCTGGCGGGCAAGGCCTTCATGATCTGGATGAGCTGGAAGGGCTGGGGCACCGGCGGCGTGGATTTCCATCGCATCGGCAGGATCATCCATTGATGTGATGCAGCGGCGCGTGCAGGTTGCTCCGCCGCTGGCATAATCGCCTACGAGCGGCTGCATGGGGTGCGGCCGTCGCACGCATCCACAACCGGCCTGGCTGGCCGCATGGCGAGGGGACTATGAAAACGAAACAGTCGGGCGTGACCTTGATCGGATTCCTGGTGATCCTACTAATCGTTGGCTTCTTCGGCTTCATGGCGATGAAGCTAGTGCCGGCTTACACTGAATACGCAGGTGCGGTGAAGGCAATGGACGGTATTGCCAGCTCCAGTACCAACGGCAAGTCGCTTGGCGAGATTCGTAGCGAACTACTCCGCAAGATGAGCTTCCAATATGTTGACGATGCCACGGTTAAGCCAACCGACATCACAATCACTCGCGATAATGGGGGCGGGAGCTCGCTAAACGTGTCTTACGACAAGGACATCCCGTTCATATACAACATCGACTTCTTGTTGCATTTCCAGAAGAGCGTGCGCTTACAGGGCAACGTGAACGAGTGAGTTACTCTGCTTGGCCCTGAACTACCGCTTCCGCGATCCCGCGCTTGCCGCGCTGGCGCTGACCCATCGCAGCGTCGGCAAGCCGAACAACGAGCGCATGGAGTTCCTCGGCGACGCGCTGCTCGGCGCCTTTGTCGCCGAGATGCTTTACGAGGCGCATCCCAAAGCCAGCGAAGGCGAGTTGTCGCGTCTTCGCGCGCAGCTGGTCAACGGCCAGGCATTGGCGGAAATCGCGCGGAAACTCGAGCTGGGCGATGCGCTGACGCTCGGCCCCGGTGAATTGAAGAGCGGTGGTTTCCGTCGCGACTCCATCCTGGCCGATGCATTCGAAGCCTCGCTGGCGGCAGTTTTCCTCGATGGCGGCCTTGAGGCGTGCCGACAGGTGGTACGCGAGCTGTTTGGCGAGCGCGTCGGCGCATTGCCGCGTTCTTCCAAGGACGCCAAGACACGCTTGCAGGAATGGTTGCAAGGCCATGGCCATGCGTTGCCGCAGTACGAATTGATCGACAGCCATGGCGAGGACCACGCCAAGACCTTCGACGTGCGCTGTACGGTGAGCGAGCCGCAAGTGCATAGCGCCGAAGCCAGTGGCTCCAATCGCCGCCAGGCGGAGCAGGACGCCGCGGAGATCGTGCTGGCTCGACTGACCGCGCAGGCGCGCAACACCTGAACACGCGGTGCGTGTCGCCTAGATCACCGTCAGGCGCACTACAATGCCTGCATTCCTTTCAGTAGTCGTCATCCATGGATCACACCCTCGAAACCGAAGCTGACGCCGCGCTGCCACACGACGACTATCGCTGTGGCCTGGTCGCGCTCGCCGGCCGGCCGAACGTGGGCAAGTCGACCCTGCTCAACGCGCTGATCGGCTTCCGCCTCTCCATCGTCAGCCCGCGTCCGCAGACCACGCGCCATCGCATCCTTGGCATTGCCAGCAGCGAGGCGGGGCAGATCCTGTATGTCGATACGCCTGGCCTGCATCGCGGCGCCAAACGGGCGATGAACCGCAGCCTCAACCGTGCCGCCCGGGCGGCGATCAGCGATGTGGATCTGGTGGTGCAGGTGATCGAGGCCGGCCGCTGGACCGACGAGGACGAGGCGCTATATGCCGCACTCACCGAACAGAAGGCGCCGCGTATCCTGGTCATCAACAAGGTGGACTTGAGCAAGGACAAGGGCGCCCTGCTGCCATTCGTGGCCTCGCTCAGCGAGAGCCATGTCTACGACGAGATCCACTACGTCAGTGCATTGAAGAAGAAGGGCCTGGCTGAGCTGGAGCGCGCCATCCTCGGCCGCCTGCCGGTGCGTGCACCGGTTTACGGCGAAGACGAGATCACCGACCGCAGCGAGCGTTTCCTTGCTGCGGAGATGGTGCGCGAGCAGTTGATGCTGCGGCTCGACCAGGAACTGCCTTACGCCACCACGGTGGAAATCGAGCAGTTCAACGACCGCCCTGATGGCATCGCCGAAATCCACGCCGTGATCTGGGTGGAACGCGATGGCCAGAAGGCCATCGTGATCGGCCAGGGCGGTGCCCAGCTCAAGGCGATCGGCACGGCCGCGCGCCGCCACATGGAGCGCCTGTTCGAGCGCAAGGTCTTCCTCAAGCTGTGGGTGAAGGTGCGCGAGGGCTGGGTCGACGACGAGGCGATGCTGAAGAAGTTCGGCTACACCGACTGAGGCATGCCAGGCTGCGATGCGCCTCGACCAGCAACCCGCTTTTGTGTTGCATGCGCGGCCTTACCGCGAAACATCGCTGCTGCTCGAATGCCTGACGCGGGACCACGGCCGGCTGGGCGTGGTTGCGCGCGGGGCGCGTGGCGAGCGGGCGCGCTTGCGCCGTTCGCAGTTGGAACCGTTCCAGACTTTGGTGCTGGATCTGGTGCTGCGCGGCGAGTTGGCCACGCTGGCCGGCGCCGAAGTGGTGGGCATGCCGTTGCGGCTGGCTGGCGACCATGGTTTTGCCGGGCTCTACCTCAACGAGCTGGTGGTGCGGCTCACCGCACGACAGGACGCACAGCCGGTGCTGTTCGACGCGTATGCGCGGACACTGACGCGGCTGGCTGCCGGTGAACCGGTGGCATGGACGCTGCGCCGTTTCGAGCGCGACCTGCTGGAAGCCATTGGCTACGGATTGCAGTTGCAGCACGAGGCTGATGGCGAGAGCACCCTGCAGGTGCAGGCGCATTACCGTTACGACGTCGAACAGGGAGCGCTGCGTTGCACCCAGGGAACGCCTCACGCCGTGCGTGGTGCCGACCTGCAGGCACTGGCTGATGACCGCATGCCGGATCGCGCAGGGATGGCTGCCTTGCGCCACCTGATGCGCGAGGTGATCCGCTACCACCTCGGCGGTGGCGAGTTGCGTGCCTGGCGGGTGCTGGCCGGCGTGCAACCGCAACGCTGAGGTCAAATATCCAGTGCCTGCAATGTGACCTGCAAGGCGGTGCGGAACTGTTCGATAGCCTTGAGGGGCGCAGAAGGGGATTCGCGGAGCCGCCGTTGCAGGTGTTCCGCCTCGATCGCCAGTGCAGTGGCGCCGCAGAAGCCGCAGGACGAGCGCATCCGGTGCAGACGATCGCCCAGCGCCGAGTCATCCCGGCCGACCTGACCCAGGTCGCAGTGCAGTTGAGCGAGTTCATCGCGCAGCAAACTGCGCAGCGCCTGCATGGTGGCGGCATCGCCACTGGCACGCAACGCTGCTTCGTTGTCCAGCACGGGAACGGTGCCAGGCAACAGGGCCAGCAGGCGCTGCAGCTCGGCGATGCCACAGGGCTTGCGCAGCACCTCGTGAAAGCCGCCGGCCAGCAGTTCGCGCCGTTCGGCGGCACCCAGCTCGGCGGAACTGGCGACGGCAAGGCAACTGGCGGAGGCGCCACCGTTCGCGTGCAGGGCCGCCAGCACCTCGCGTGCACCGGCGCCGGGCATGCGGCAATCCAGCAGCAGCAGGTCGAATGCCCGCTCGCGGGCCAATTGCAAGGCTTGCGTGCCGTCGACACACTCCCAGGCCTCGGCGCCCAGCGAATGCAGGCCATCGCACAGGAAGCGGCGGCTGGCCGCATCGTCGTCGGCCACCAGCACGCGTGGCGAGAGATAGGCGGGTTGGGCCGGCATGACCGTCTCCTTGGTTCAGCTGTTGTTTGGCAGAATGGACGGACATGCGTGCGACTTCAAGCCACCTGCTGTTGTGCCTGTTCCTGCTGCTCGGCCTGGGCCTGCTGCCGACCGCGCGTGCTGACGTCACGGTCGCTGCTAAGCAGATCGATCTGCCGGGCCTTCGCCTGCAGGACGTGAACGCGCAACTCGGCGAGGACCCAGCGGGCGGTCTGCATCTGCAATTGCAGGCGAGCCAAGCCGATGTTGCCGCGATGGGTTGGCGCCACGTGGGTCTGCATCTCGAAGGTCGTCTGCAACGCGATGCGCAATTGCGTTGGGTGTTCGACGGCCGGGTGCAACTGCGTGGAGCGCCTGGCGGCGCGTTGGCCGATGCGCAGCTGACTTGGGTGTTGGATCCCGACGCCGACACCATGCAGGTCGAAGTGCAGCAGGACAAAGCACTGGCCAACGCATGGCTGCCGCTGGACCAGCCCAGCCACGCAAAGATCAGCCTGCACCAGTTGCCCGCCGGCTGGTTGCAGGGGGTGTTGGGGCGCTTGTGGCCGGCGCGACTCACCAGCGGTCACGTGGATGCCGACCTTGCGCTGGATGTGGAGGATGCAAGCGTGCAGTCGTCCGGCCAGTTCACGCTGGATGACGTGGGCTTCGACACGCCCAGCAACGCGATGGCAGGGCAGGGTGTGGCCGGCAGCGGGCGCTTTGGTTTCGACAACAGTGCGGACGGCCGCAGGGTAAACGTTCAGTGCAACCTGGAGGGGGGCGAGCTGTTGCTGGGCCCGTTCTACGCGAAGCTGCCAGCGCATCCGGTGCAATTGGATGTGGATGTGCGCACCCGCCAGGGTACGGTCGAATTGCAGAAGCTCTATATCGACGATATGGATGCACTGCAGCTCGATGGCGCGATGGCGTTCGATGCCAGGGGCAAGCTGCAGAAACTGCAACTGAATCGTTTCCAGGCGAATTTCCCGCTGGCCAGCCAGCGCTATGGTCAGGCTTGGCTGGCCACGCTGGGCCTGCGCGACGCGCGCATCGCCGGGCGCGTCGCCGGCAGCATCGACTGGCGCAGCGACGGTCTGCATGCCTTCGCATTCGATACCGACGGGCTCGACTTGGCCGATGGCGAAGGGCGTTTTGCAGTGAGCGGACTGCATGGCGGCCTGGACTGGTCGGCGCAAGACGATCGCCCCGCCACTACGCTGGCCTGGCAAGGACTGCAGCTCCGTCGGATTTCCGTGGCCGCCGCGACATCGCACTGGCGGGATCGCGGTGGCAGCCTGATCCTGTCGCAGCCGCTCGCCATGCCCATGCTGAAGGGCGAGGTGCGGTTGACCAGCCTGGATTGGCGTCCAGCGCCGGCAAGGGGACAGCGCATTACTGCCAGCGTTGCCGTCGCCGGCGTGGACATGGCAGACCTCAGCCGCATGCTGGATTGGCCGATCATCCCCGGCACGCTGGCCGGTACCTTCCCTTCGCTGCGCTGGGCCAATGATCGCCTGGAGCTGGATGGCAGCCTCGCGGCAGGCGTGTTCGGCGGCACCGTGGAAGCTACGCATCTTTCATTGCAGCAGCCATTTGGCGACGCGCCGGTGCTGGCCGGCGACTTCAAGTTCGACCAGCTCGATCTGGCGGCGTTCACCAGCGTGTTCGACATCGGCGCCATAACCGGGCGATTGCATGGTGCCGTCGATGACCTGCGCCTGGTGGACTGGCATCCCGTCGCATTCAAGGCATCGCTGCTGGCCGACGGCGGCGGACGCATCAGTCAGCGCGCGGTGAACAACCTCGCCGCTTTGAGCGGCGGCGGCGTGGCCAACGGTCTGCAGGGTGCAATGCTGAAACTGTTCAGAAACTTCAGCTACAAACGCATCGGCCTGGCCTGCACGCTGCAAAGCGGAGTCTGTCTGATGGGCGGGTTGGCGAACGAGGAGGACGGTTACACCATCATCGATGGCAGTGGCTTGCCGCACTTGCAGTTGCTCGGCCGCCAGACCAAGGTGGATTGGCCCACCCTGCAGCGACGCCTGCACGAGGCCGCAAGCAGCCGTGCGCCGACGGCTCACTGACCCTCGAATCGGCGATAATGCCCGGTCTGCTCCTGCCGTGTTGAAACCTCGCAGACATGTCCCGATCCAACTCCCGTTCCCGCGCGCCCGTCGCGGAGATTGAAGCCGACATCGCCGACCTCGCCCACGATGGCCGTGGGGTGGCCCGCATCGATGGCAAGGCGGTATTCGTCGCCGGTGCGCTCGAAGGCGAGAGGGTGCGGTTGCGCATCCGCAAGCGCCATCGCCATTTCGACGAGGCAGAGGCGGTCGAGGTTCTCATGGCCTCGCCACATCGGGTCGAACCGAAATGCCCCCATTTCGGCGTGTGCGGCGGCTGCTCGCTGCAACACCTGGATGCAGCCGCGCAGATCGTCGCCAAGCAGCGCGTGCTGGCCGACAACTTCGCGCGCATCGGCAAGGTTGAGCCATCCGGTTGGCTTCCGCCCTTGGTGGACGAACCCTGGGGTTATCGCCGCAAAGGCCGTCTTTCCGTGCGGGCCGTGGCGAAGAAGGGACGTGTGCTGGTCGGGTTCCGCGAGGAGGCCAACCCGCGCTATGTGGCCGATATCCGTCATTGCGACGTGGTGCATCCTGCGTTGGGTACGAAGATCGAACTGCTCGGTGAGCTGGTCGGTTCACTGGACGCCGCTGCCGACATCGCGCAGATCGAATTCGCCGCCGGCGACGACACCGTGGCGCTGGTGTTCCGCCACCTGCAGCCATTGAGCGATGGCGACCGCGCCGCGCTCATCGCCTTCGGCCAGCAGCACGGCTTTGCCATCTATCTGCAGCCAGGCGGCGTGAGCAGCGTGCATTCGTTGTGGCCGGAGGCGCCCAGGCTGGCGTTCAAGCTGTCGCCGGGTGGCGGCGCGGAAGATGTGGAACTGGAATTCCGGCCCCTGGATTTCGTACAGGTCAATGCCGGCATGAACCGGCGCATGATGGCGCGCGCGATGGAATTGCTCGATCCGCAGCCCACCGACCGCGTGCTCGACCTGTTCTGCGGCCTGGGCAACTTCACTCTGCCCATCGCGCGCCGGGTGGCCGAGGTGGCGGGTGTGGAAGGCGAACACGGCCTGGTCGAGCGAGCGGGCGAAAACGCCCGGCGCAACGGCATCGCCAACGCGGACTTCCACGTCGCCAACCTGTTCGAGGACCAGCGCGGTACAGACTGGGCGTGCCAGCCTTGGGACAAACTGTTGCTCGATCCGCCACGTGCCGGCGCCGACCAGGTGTTGGCCTACCTGCCGCACAAGGCCACGCGGCGCATCGTCTATGTTTCCTGCCATCCCGCTTCGCTGGCACGCGATGCCGGCATTCTGGTCAACCAGCACGGTTTCAAGCTCAGCGCAGCCGGAGTGATGGACATGTTCCCGCATACGGCGCATGTCGAATCCATCGCCGTGTTCGAGAGGTGATGCCCGTGTTTTTGTCCATGCATGCGAAGATCGGGCGGCGGCGATCCATGGCCGCACCCTTGCCAACGCCGCACCTTGTGAGTGGGATTCTGCAGACTGCTGGCGCCGAACCATGGGTATAGAGATCGAACGCAAATTCCTCCTGCGCGACGACGGCTGGCGTGCGCAGGTTTCGTACAGCGAGCACATTGCACAGGGCTATCTGGTCGGTGCGGCAGCGCTTGCGGCAGGGAACGCGCGCGGTTCGGTGCGCGTGCGCCGCGCGGGCGACGAAGCGTGGCTCAACATCAAGGCCGCGCGACTGGGCATCGAACGCGCCGAATACGATTACGCTATTCCGCCCGGCGATGCCGATGCGTTGCTGGCGACTTTGTGCGATGGCGTGCTGGGCAAACGGCGCCACCACGTCACGGTGGAAGGCGTGCTGTTCGAGATCGACGAGTTTCTGGGCGACAATGCCGGCCTGGTAGTGGCCGAGGTGGAACTGCCGTCGGTGGATGCGCCATTCCCGCGACCCTCATGGCTGGGTCGCGAGGTGAGCGCACTGGCGCGCTATTACAACGTCAACCTGATCGCGCACCCATATGCCCGCTGGACGGCTGCCGAGCGCGACGCCAACGATGGAGCGAATGCCTGATGCTGCTGATCGGCCTGGCCGGACTCGAAGTCGCCGAGCGTGAACGCGCATGGCTTGGTGCCCCTGGCGTGGCGGGCGTGATCCTGTTCGCGCGCAACTATGCCGACCGTGCGCAATTGATGGCCTTGTGTGAATCCATCCGCGAGATCGGCGGCGAGCACCTGCTGGTCGCGGTGGATCAGGAGGGCGGCCCGGTACAACGCTTCCGCGAGGGCTTCACCCGCCTGCCGGCGCTGGCGCGCATCGGCGAGGTATACGACTGCGACCCCATCGAGGCGGTGCGTCTCGCCGAGGAGCACGCCTGGGTGATGGCCAGCGAGTTGCGCGCCTGCGGCGTCGACTTCAGCTTCGCACCGGTGGCGGACCTGGCGCGTGGCAACGCGGCCATCGGCGCGCGTGCTTTCCACGCCGATCCCGCCGTGGCCGCCGAACTCGCCGCGGCCTACGTGCGCGGCATGCATCTCGCTGGCATGGCCGCGGTGCTCAAGCATTTCCCCGGCCATGGCTCGATCGCGGTGGATACGCACAAGGCGCAGGCGGTCGATGCGCGGCCGCTGGAACTGATCCGCCGCGATGATCTGCGCCCGTTCGTCGAGTGCATCGCCGCGCGGGTGGAGGCGGTGATGATGGCGCACGTAGTCTATCCCGCTGTGGACGCCCAGCCGGCGGGCTATTCGCGCAAATGGACCATCGAAATCCTGCGCGGCGAACTGGGTTTTGCCGGCGCGGCGATCAGCGACGACATCAGCATGGCTGCCGCGGGCGTCGCTGGTGGCGTGGCCGAGCGCGTGCATGGCCATCTGGATGCCGGTTGCGACCTCGTGCTGGCCTGTTTCCCCGAAGTGGTGGATGAAGCCATTACAGCCGTGGCGCATCGCCCATCCTCGCATCCCGAGCGGTTGGCTGCGCTGCGCGGCGCCATCGGCGCCAGTTGGGACAGCCTCACCGACAACCCGCAGCGCGACCGCTTCGTCGCGCGCATCACGGCGCTGGACGCCACGCAGGCCAATGCATGAACGACAAGCTTCCATCCTTGAGAGATGCACTGGCGAACGCCGACGTGCTGTTCGAGCGCGCCGAACTGGAAACCGTGATCGCCGAGCTCGGCCGACGCATCGATGCCGCGCTGGACGGCGAGCGCGCGGTGTTCCTTACCGTGATGAACGGCGCCCTGATGTTCGCCGGCCAGCTCGCGCTGACGATACGCACGGATCTCGAATTCGACTACGTGCATGCCACCCGCTACCGCGGTGCGACCAGCGGTAGCGATCTGCATTGGCTGCGCGAGCCGACGGTGGATCTCGCCGGTCGTACCGTATTGCTGGTGGACGACATTCTCGACGAAGGCCACACGCTGAAGGCCGTGCGCGATGACTGCCTGCACCGCGGCGCCAGGCGCGTGCTGATCGCCAGCCTGTGCTGCAAGGATCATGACCGCCTGGCCGAGGGCGTCACCTCCGACTTCAATGGTGTGGTCTTGCCAGATCGCTACGTGTTCGGTTATGGCATGGACTACCACGAGCAGGGTCGCAATCTGCCGGCGATCTACGCATTGCGTTGAGCAGCACTTCCTGGGAACTCGTGCATGAACATTCTGGGCATCTCCGGCAGCCTGCGCCGGGCTTCGTTCAACACGGCGCTGTTGCATGCTGCGCAGGAACTGCTGCCAGTGGGCACGACCCTTGCCATCCACGACCTGCACGGCTTGCCGCTGTTCGACCAGGACGTGGAGGAGCAGGGTGACCCCGCGTCGGTCGCCGCGTTGAAGGAGGCGGTGGCCCGAGCGGATGCGTTGCTGCTGGCCTGCCCCGAATACAACGGCGGCATCACCGGCGTGCTGAAGAACGCCATCGACTGGGTCTCGCGGCCAGGCATTGCCAGGACGGTCGCGCCGCTGGCAGGCAAGCGTGCCTGCATCTTCGGGGCCAGCCCGGGCATCACCGGTACGGTGCGCGCGCAGGATCAGTTGCGGCTGGTGCTGCGCCGTGCCGGTGCTGTGGTCGAACCGCAAGGCGAAGTCCTGGTATTCCAGGCGCACACCAAGATCGCCGATGGCCGGCTGGCGGACGAGCGCACCCGCGAACTGCTGGCGCGCCACCTTCACAACTTCCTCGGAACCTTCGCATGAGCAACCACCTGATTGACCTGGCCGTGATCGGCGGCAGTGGCCTGTACAAGTTTCCGGGCCTGGAAAACACCAGCCGGCATGCGGTGGGGACACCGTTCGGTGTGGCCTCGGGTGAGGTGGTGCTGGGTGATTTCGCGGGTAAGCGCGTGGCCTTCCTTGCGCGCCACGGCGAGAGCCACAGCCTGCCGCCGCACCGGGTGAACTACCGCGCCAATCTCTGGGCGCTGCACCAGCTCGGTGCGCGCGCGGTGATCGGCGTCAACGCCGTAGGCGGTATCCGTTCCGACATGGGGCCGCGCGCCATCGTGGTGCCCGATCAGCTGATCGACTACACCCATGGCCGCTACACCAGCTTCTGCGACATCGAGGGAGCCGAGGTGAACCACATCGATTTCAGCGAGCCGTACACCGCTTCGCTGCGCCATCGCCTGCTGCAGGCCGCGCGCAAGACCGGCATCGCGGTAATCGATGGCGGCTGCTACGGCGCCACGCAAGGACCACGGTTGGAAACCCGTGCCGAGATCGCGCGCATGCGGCGCGATGGTTGCGACCTGGTCGGCATGACAGGCATGCCCGAAGCCTCGCTGGCGCGCGAACTCTCGCTGGAATACGCCTGCCTCGCCCTGGTGGCGAATTTCGCCGCCGGTTGCGGCGACGAGGCCGAAATCAGCATCGAGGAAATCTTCGCCCATCTCGCCGCCGCCACCGCCGAAGTGCCACGCCTGTTGGAGGCGATGCTGCGCGCCTGATCGCGCATTAGCGCATTACCGCGTTGCGCAGCATCTTGCGCGGAGTGTGCGGGCAAGCCGCGAATCGGTCCGCGCATATTGCGCTTTGCCCCGGATCATGCGGATACTTCCCAGGCACCAGGACGGTGAGCCAGGGGGATGGTTCGAGCTCGGTCGGGTGCATCCTGTCCATGCTTCCAGAGGTTCCAGCAATGCGTTTCGGTACGGTCAAGTGGTTCAACGACGCCAAGGGCTTCGGTTTCATCGCGCCCGAGGACGGTGGGGAGGACGTGTTCGTCCATTTCTCGGCGATCAATTCCAAGGGCTTCCGCAGCCTGCAGGAAGGCCAGCGCGTGAAGTTCGAAGTCACTCAGGGCCCGAAAGGCGCCCAGGCTTCGGGCGTCGAAATCGCGGGTTGATCTCCATGGGCCGGCCTTGCGTCGGCCATGCAATGAAGTCGAGCCCCGCGCCCAGGCGCGGGGCTTTTTGCTTTGAGAAGAGTGACCATGGGCAACCGCACATGGTTTCCGCGGCGCGATCGCCAGATTTGAAAAAAGCGGCCACGGACGGCTACTCGTTTGATCTCATCACCATGACGATCGCAAAAAATAAGAATGCAGCCACGGACGACTGTCCGTTTGATCTCCGCGACCATGGACGATCGCAAAAACGAAGGAATAGACATGACTGACCGGCGACAATTCCTCAAGACTTCCTTGCTTGGCGCATCAGCGCTAGCGATGGCCAAGCCGCTTGCCGCGGCTGCTTCCTCGGGCGCAACGGGTGCCACGGGCCAGCCCGGCATCGTGCGCGTGGCTTCCACCTGGGATTTCGGCGTGGCGGCGAACCAGGCGGCATGGACTGTCCTGGGCCAGGGCGGCCATGCGTTGGACGCGGTCGAAACCGGCGTACGCGTCCCGGAGGCCGATCTCAAGAACCACAGCGTGGGCCGCGCGGGTTATCCGGATCGCGACGGCCACGTCAGCCTCGATGCCAGCATCATGGACGCCGAGGGCAACTGTGGCGCGGTCGCCGCGATCGAACACATCGCCCATCCGATCTCAGTGGCCCGGCGCGTGATGGAACGCACGCCGCACGTGTTGCTGGTCGGCGACGGCGCGCTGCAGTTCGCGCTGGAGCAGGGCTTCAAGAAGGAGCATCTGCTCACGCCCGAATCCGAAAAGGCCTGGCACGAATGGCTGAAGACGGCGCACTACGAGCCGTCGATCAACAGCGAAGTGCGCGATTACGGCAAGACGAATCTCGGCCTGCCCGGCGGCAAGGACAACCACGACACCATCGGCATGCTCGCGCTGGACGCGCACGGCAAGCTGGCTGGTGCCTGCACCACCAGCGGCATGGCGTGGAAGATGCGCGGTCGCGTCGGTGACAGTCCAATTATCGGTGCCGGCCTGTACGTGGACGGCGATGTCGGCGGCGCCACGTCCACCGGCGTTGGCGAAGAAGTGATCCGCAACGCCGGAAGCTTCCTGGTGGTGGAGCTGATGCGCCAGGGCCGCACGCCTACCGAGGCCTGCAAGGAGGCGGTGATGCGCATCATCAAGCGCCGCCCTGAGGCCACCAAGACACTGCAGGTCGGCTTCCTCGCCATGAACAAGGAGGGCGAAGTGGGCGCCTACGCGATCCAGCATGGCTTCACCTACGCCGTGTGCGACGCAAAGAAGCAGGACGCGTTGCTGCCTTCGGCCAGCGTCTATACCACGAGCTACTCATGATCCTCGAAGTCTCTGCCAATTCGGTGGCCTCCGCGCTGGCTGCACAGGCCGGCGGGGCAGGGCGGGTGGAGCTGTGCGCCGCGCTGGAGCTCGGCGGCCTTACTCCTTCGCACGCCACCATCGCGATGGCGCGCGAGCGGGTGCGCATCCCGCTGTACGTGCTTATCCGGCCGCGTGCCGGCGATTTCCTTTACGACGACGACGAATGCGAGGCCATGCGCCGCGACATCGAAACCTGCGTGGCGCTGGGTTGCGACGGCGTGGTGCTGGGTGCTCTGGATGCCGATGGCGACGTGGACATGGAGCGCTGCTACGGCCTGATCGCCGCGGCGGGCCATATCGGCGTCACCTTCCATCGCGCCTTCGATCTTGCGAGCGATCCGCATCGCGCGCTGGACGACGTGATCGCCCTGGGCTGCGAGCGCGTGCTTACTTCGGGCGGCCAGGCCAGCGCGATGGAAGGCGCTCCGCTGATACGCGATTTGATCGCGCAGGCCCACGGCCGCATCAGCATCATGCCCGGGGCGGGCGTCACCGAGCGCAACATTGCCGCGCTCGCCGCGGCCACCGGGGCGCACGAAATCCACGCCTCAGCCAAGCGGCAATTGCCTTCCGGCATGCGCCATCAGCCGCCACGGCTCGGCGACATGCAAGGCGGGGAGCTGCGCAGCGATGTCGAGCAGGTGCGCGCCTTGGTGCGGGCGATGCAGCCTTAGCTTCTCTCGCTTGGGGGAGTCGTGGCCCGGCTTCGGAAGGGCCGAGACCAGGGTCGATTTCCCTACCGCAGCGCATGTTGCCCCACCTTCGCTAAGATGCCGCTTTGCAATTCCCTTGCGGAGCGAGTTCCTGTGATCATCAAACCCAAAGTGCGCGGCTTCATCTGTGTCACGGCCCATCCGGTCGGTTGCGAGCTCAACGTGGCCGAGCAGATCGCCACCACCAAGTCCGCCATCCATGACGACGGCAAGGGCCCGAAGCGCGTGCTGGTGATCGGAGCCTCCACCGGCTACGGCCTCGCTTCGCGCATCACCGCCGCCTTCGGTTATGGTGCCGCCACACTGGGAGTGTTCTTCGAGAAGCCAAGCAGCGAGGACAAGCCCGGTACTGCCGGCTGGTACAACGCTGCCGCGTTCGACAAGTTCGCCAAGAACACCGGCCTGTACGCGAAGTCCATCAACGGCGACGCCTTCGCCAACGAGACCCGAGAACGCGCCATCGAGATCATCAGGAACGAGATGGGCGGCCAGATCGATCTCGTCGTCTATTCGCTGGCATCTCCCGTGCGCAAGCTGCCGGACTCCGGCGAGGTGGTGCGCTCCGCGCTCAAGACGATTGGCGACACGTTCACGGCGAGCTCCGTCGATACCAACAAGGACACGGTGATCCAGGCCAGCGTTGAGCCAGCCACCGAGCAGGAGATCAAGGACACCGTCACCGTGATGGGGGGCGAGGATTGGGCGCTGTGGATCGAGGCGCTGGGCAACGCTGGCGTGCTGGCGCCGAATGCAAAGACCATCGCCTACAGCTACATCGGCACCGAGATCACCTGGCCGATGTACTGGCACGGCACGCTGGGCCAGGCCAAGCAGCACCTCGACAACACCGCCAAGGCGTTGCGCGGGAGCCATGCCGGGCTGGATGCCCGCGTGGGCGTGATGAAGTCAGTGGTCACCCAGGCCAGCGCCGCGATCCCGGTGATCCCGCTGTACGTCTCCATCGCCTTCCGCGTGATGAAGAGCAAGGGTATCCACGAAGGTTGCATCGAGCAGATCAACCGCCTGTTCCATGATCGTCTCTACCGGGCCGACGGGGCTGCGGTGCCTACTGACGACGATGGTCGCGTACGCCTCGACGACTGGGAACTGCGCGAGGACGTGCAGGATGCCTGCAAAGCGCTCTGGCCCACCGTTACCACCGAGACGCTGCGCGAGGTCACGGACTACGACGGCTACAAGCACGAGTTTCTCAAGCTTTTCGGCTTCGACCGCAACGACGTGGACTATGGCGCCGAGGTGGATGCCGATCGCCGCTTCGACTGCGTGGAAATGTAAGAGCCCGCTCCGCTTCATGAAAAAGCCCCGCACAGCGGGGCTTTTTTGTGCGCCGGAATTATCGGCCCGACATAACGCTGTCAGGTGCGAAGTGTCGGATCATCCGTGTGACTGAGCGACCACGCTGCCGTCATTGGGATCGGCCAGCAATTCGACGCTATGTCCATCATTGGACTTCGCCTTTGCACTCCACAAGCCGTGATCGAACTTCACGTCCTTGACGTTCTGGTAGCCGGTGGCAGTCAGCTTGGCGCTGACCTCGTCTTCGTCGAGCTTGGACGGTGCATCGGTAGGATAGACCCGGCCGGAAACGGGGCCGACCGCAAGCTTGACCCACTTCTTGTTGCCGCCACGAGCCTTGCTGCGCCACACACCGTCCTTGAATTCCAGGTCTTTCACTTCCTTGTAGCCGGCATCGGCGATCGCGGTCTTGATAGCGTTCTCGCTCATGGCCCCATTGGGCGGCTGCGTAGACCAAGTGCTTGTGGTGGTGGTCGTGGTGGTGTGGGTCATGGACGACGCGGCCATTGGCGTAGGCGGCGAGGTTGGCGAAGGCTGGGTTTGCGCGAAGGCGACACCGCCAATCGACAGTCCAATCAACAGGGGAAGCAGGCGTTTGCTCATGATGCACTCCTTGATGATGGGGCAGGGTCGTGCCGGCAGGGAAAGCTCACGGTTCGGTGTTTGCGATGGATAGATCGTCTGTCGGCTCTGACAGAACAAATGAGACCATCGCATTCCAGACGGTGGTCTGAATAAAAGCGTGGACGGGAGGTGAAAGCCGGCTTCGGTTCAGTTGGTCTGGATTTAGTTCGCAGCGAGGCGGTCACGCATCGGACGCCTGCGGCGGATGGGAGGGGCACATTTCAACGTAGTTGTGCCCTAGCCCAGGTGGGGGCGGCTTTGCAGAGCCCCAGCAATGCGATCGCATTGATGCAATACGTCGCGACCCATATACTTGAGCGGCCATACCGTTTCCCCGGGGGTGTACTGGCTTCGACGGGGGTAGTGAGATGGCTTGGTGCATGCCGAGGGGGCAGCTTTCCTCGTTAATCCAGCAGCAAACTTATAGTTGCCAACGACGACAACTACGCTCTGGCCGCTTAAGGCCTAGCCCCGAACCCGCTTGTGCTCGTGCTCGCCGGTGTAGGGTCATTATCACGAGATCGCCCGAAGCTGCCGCCTGTCGGTAAGGGTTAAATCAAGCAGGCTGGTCCTTCGATGCGCTTCGCACATCGTGCTGTCGCGGGACGAGATTCAACGGTGAGCTAAGCATGTAGTACCGGGCGTCAAGCGCCTTCGGACGCGGGTTCGACTCCCGCCACCTCCACCAATACAGCCACCTAAGCGAATGATTCGCTCAGGTGGCTTTTTCATTTTGGTGGTGGTTGGGTCTGGACTTGGTGTCGACGATGATGGCGGGAATAAGCATATGATTTGCTTAAGGGCGGTTACGTAGGATGTTTGCCAGCGTCAGGGCAGAATGAGTAGGACCTGGGGCGTTGCCTACATTTCCATGCATATGCCTGCACGACGGCGCTGGCGGAGCACTTTCCCTATTAACGCGACGCGTTTTGTCCGTAGACGTTGGGCCATCGCCCCTGCGCTGATCTAGAGGAACCATACGCTTGCAAGTTGTCTTGCTCATCGTATTGCTGACGGCCCACTTGGCACTAGCGCACTGGTACGGGCATGCGGAGGCAGTGCTGCCCCAGTTGGCCATGTTGGCCGTGCAGGGCATGGCGGTGTGGGCGGTATTTACACGCTATCGGCGCAGCCCGTCTCTGATACGGCTGCCATGGCTGCTGTTGGCGCTGGCTGTGCTGATGCAGATGCTATGGGACAGTACCAATGTGCTGGCAACAGTGCTGGGCGACAAGGGCGGCTACCTGGCTGCGTTGGCAACGGTGTTGTCGGCCTTGTACGTGATCCCGTGCATGTTCATGTCGACGCGCTTGTTTACGCAGCATGAGCCGCGCACCGTGGCGGCGCTGGATCTGGTGCTGCTGTGCATGGTGGCGGCGCTGGTCTACCAGTTCTTCATCACGCTGTTGAGCGGCCCGCTGGCTTCCGATCCGGCCAGCATCTACGTGGTGGTCTACCTTGCCGACGCCATCGACTTTTCGCTGGCTGCGATGGCGATACTGCGCCTGTTTGGTGCGCGCAGCTTCCGCTGGCGTTTCTTCTACTACGTGGCCAGTGCCTATCTGCTGGTCAATGCATCAGTGGCCTGCATCTACAACCGCGTCGAAATGCACGGCCTGCCGTGGTGGGCGGGTTCATTGATCGATGTTCCGCATGCCTTGCTGCTGGTGGTGGCCTTGCGCCAGCCACCGCGCTGGTTGCGCACTTACCGTCCGTCGCTGGGGGTTTCCCAGACGATCGGCTCGTTTGCGCCGATCCTGCTGGCAATGATGGTGGTGATGCTCGGCATCAGCACTTCGCGCATCAACTTCGTGCTCAGCTTGCTGGTCGGGGCGGCGGCGGTGCTGTTCTATGGCTTGCGTGTCGCATTCATCCAGAGCCGCCATATCGACCAGCAGCGTGCCATCGATCTGAGTACCTGGCGATTGGAACAACAGGTGGGGCGCGACCCGCTTACTGGCATCGCCAACCGGGCCACGCTGGACACGCGCCTGCGCGAAGTACTGGAAGAGGGGCGCAGCACCGGCTGCTTCGGCTCGCTGCTGATGATCGATATCGATTACTTCAAGCAATACAACGACAGCCTCGGACATATCGCCGGCGACGCTTGCCTGATACAGGTGGCCGGTGCCCTGAGTCGCAGCCAGGTGCGTGCACGCGATCTGGTGGCGCGTTACGGCGGCGAAGAGTTCGCCATCGTGCTGGTCGATACCAATGCGGAGGTGGCGCTGGAAGTGGCGCGCCGCCTGGTCACCGCGATCGAGCACCTGCAGATCGCCCATCCGGCCTGTCCTCTTGGACGCCTTTCGATCAGCATCGGAGTGGCTACCCAGACAGAGCAGACGCCGATAGATCCTGTGGCTATGCTGGATCAAGCCGATCATGCGCTATATCGCGCCAAGCGCAATGGCCGCAACCGTTTCGAGGCTGCGACAGGCGATGCCGATCCATCTTCGGCTCTGTACGGCGCCAGCAACGCGTAGCGCACCTGATCTGTCCACGCAGCGTGCGATTCGTCTATGCCAGCTGGCTACTGCTGGGTGAAACGTGATTCGCCAGGTACGTGCAGTGTCGCGGGTCGACCTTGGCCGACTCTGTAGGGATATCCGTAAAAGGCCGGTAAGCTCGGCAACATCGAGGCTACGGGCTTTTCTTGCTCGAAGCCGCCTCGGGCATTCATCGCAGTCCGGCCTTTGTCGGGGAATGGCCAATTCCTGCCTGTTTAGCGGACACGAGATGTGGGCATCGGCTGACGCATCCAATGGACATGGCATGGCACAGTGCATGGGATCGGCGGTGTTCGACGCCGCCTCGCACCGTGATTCACACGTGAAGAAACACTTGGTGATTGGCAATTTTGTGACGGCTTGCGTTGTTCGATGTACACCCCACGCTTGCATCTGGCGGCGGGGCTGCCTAGCTTGCAGGCAGGAGTGTCCCCGTGGGCGCGATGACATGGTGCATCGGCAACCGAGATATCCATCAAGGAGGAGAGGGCATGATCCAGATTGTTCTGATCGACGACCACGAGCTTGTTCGCACGGGCTTCCGGATGATCCTGCAGCAGCAGCCGGACATGCACATTTGTGGCGAGGCGACGAGTGCGGAAGATGGCTTGCGCTTGATCCGCAGCCTGAAACCGGAGATCGCTCTGGTGGACGTACACATGCCGGGCATGAGTGGTATCGAGTTGACGGAACGGGTTAGTCGTGCCGACTTGGCCACGCGTATCGTGGTGGTCACCGTGGTGGACGATGGCCGCTTCCCCAAACGCCTGCTCGATGCGGGTGCCTCGGGCTACCTGACCAAGGGTTGCAATGCCGACGAGCTGGTGACTGCCGTGCGGCAAGTGGCTGGCGGCCGGCGTTACCTCGCGCCGGCAGTGGCTCAGCAATTGGCACTGGCCACGCTGGATGGCAAAGCCTCGCCGTTTGACTCCCTGTCCAGCCGTGAGCTGGAAGTGGCAATGATGCTGGTGCGAGGCAAGCCCCTGACGATGATCGGTGAGCAACTCAACCTCAGTCCCAAGACCGTATCCACCTACAAGCAACGATTGATGGAAAAGTTGCGCGTGGAGCACGTGCTGGAGCTTGCGCACCTGATGACGACGCACGGTTTGATCGACGCCCCGAATCATCGAGTGGGAACCTGAGCAACCGGCACGGTATGGGCTGACAAAAAAGCCGAACCCCTAGGGTTCGGCTTTTTTGTTTTGATGACGGGTGGCGCTTAGGGCGCCGCGTCGTGTCGAGGCTTTTCCGGGGACTCCGTGGCCACATCGTCGGAAGGTTCGGTCGTGGCAGGCCGCACGGGCGAGGCAGGAGCACTCGTGGTTTCGGCCACGAGGCCAAGCAAATCGCCCTGTTGCGGTTGCGTGGCAGCCGGCGGTGCGGCGTGCTCGTTCCCGGAAGGCTCCGCGTGCGTTTCCACGACGGCAACCGGAGCCGGAGCAGCCGGCACAGCGGTTTCCGTAGGCTTCTCCTGCTCCGCGGCCGGATTCTTCGTTACGGGCTCACGCGACTGCTCCGTTTCAACAGTGGCAGCCTCTGTTTCAGCGGAGGACGACACTTCTGTTTCCGCGGTGGCGGGTGCCATGGGCTTTTCGGGAATCGGCGGCAGTGTCGGCAGACTGAAGGCAGTGGCAACGGCCGCGGCCAGCGGCGCTTCGGTCAGTACTACGCGCACGGGTTCGTGGCGTTCGGCTTGCGGAGGCGCGACACGTGGAGCGGGGGCCGGACGAGGAGCCGGGGAAGTGGCCGGGCTGGGCGAAACGGCTTCGGCGACAGCCTCATCGGCAACGGCAGCAGGTGCCGCCACGGCGGGCGAAGCGGCATCTGCAGGTCTGGCTTCTCCAGCGGCGACGTCCGCCTCGTCGCGATCCTCGTCGTCCAGTTCGCCAGCCTGCTCGGCGCCGGGCAGGCCTGCGGTGGCCTCGTCGTGACGGCGGCGGCGACGCCCGCCACGGCGACCACGACGGCGACGCGAGGAACCTTCGGCGTCGCCCTCGGTGGCGCCGGCCGCCACTTCCTGGCCATCAGTCACCGGGGCGACGGCCAGTTTGGCTTCATCCATTGCTTCAGCAGGAGCGACAGTGGGACGTACAGCCGGTGCTTCCGGTTTCGGTGCTGCGGGCACGGCGGCGACGGGGGCCGGAGCCGCAGGCTTGCGCTCAGGCTGGGGAGCCTTGTTGCTCTCCAGATTGTTGTTGCGCGGCTGCTGTTGGCGGTCTTGCTGGCGCTCTTGCTTTGGTGCCTGGCTGGCCTGCTGCTGGCGCTGCGCGCCCTCGTTGCCCTTGTTGCGGCTGTTCTGCTGCTGCGCGTTCGGCTTGGCCTGCTGCGTACCGCTATCGCGACGTTCATCGCGACGCTGCTGCTGGCGGTTGCCGCTGCTGCCCTGTGCGTTGCGGCTGCGCTCGTCGCGACGGGGTTGTTGCTGCTGGCGGTTGTTGCCGCGCGCGCTGCCGCGGTCGTTGGCGTTCGGCTGTGCGGCGGGCGCAGTCGTGTCCGTCGCTGCGGCGCCGTTGCGGAACCAACCGAACAGGCGGGAAATGATGCCGCCGCTCGGAGCGGAAGCAGGGGCAGGTGCCGCCGCCTGACGACGTGGCGCCTGTTGTTGCTGCACAGGTGCTGCAGTCTCCTCGCGCACGGGTGCGGGGGTGGCGGGCACGATGCCGCTGACGGCGGGCTGCTCGTTGCTGCCCAACGCCTGGCCCATCTTCGGGATCGGCGTGGCGTCGACCGCGGTGAGGCGCTCGTAACTGGGCTTGCTGTGCTCGCCCATGTCCGCTTCCTTGATCCGCTGGATCTGGATATGCGGCGTTTCCAGTTTGTCGTCGGCCACGATCACCACGTGCGCCTTGTGGCGCAGCTCGATCTCGACCACGCTGGCGCGCTTCTCGTTGAGCAGGAAGTTGGCCACCGCGGACGGAGCCTGCACCAGCACCTGGCCGGTGTTGTCCTTCATCGCATGCTCTTCGATCAGGCGCAGGGTGGACAGGCCCAGCGACTCCACGCTGCGGATGTGGCCGTGGCCTTCGCAACGCGGGCAGACGATCTGGGTAGCTTCGCCGAGGCTGGGGCGCAGGCGCTGGCGGGAAAGCTCCAGCAACCCGAAACGCGAGATGCGGCCCACCTGCACGCGGGCACGGTCGAGCTTCAGGGCGTCCTTGAGCTTGTCCTCGACCTCGCGCTGATGACGCGGGCTGTCCATGTCGATGAAGTCGATCACGATCAGGCCGCCGGCGTCGCGGATGCGGCACTGACGGGCGATCTCCACCGCGGCTTCGAGGTTGGTGTTGAACGCCGTTTCCTCGATGTCCGAGCCCTTGGTGGCCTTGGCCGAGTTGATGTCGATCGCGGTGAGCGCCTCGGTCTGGTCGATCACGATCGAGCCGCCGGAGGGCAGGCGCACCTGGCGGTCGAACGCGCTCTCGATCTGCGTCTCGATCTGGTAGCGGCTGAACAGCGGGGTGTCGTCCTTGTACAGCTTGAGTTTGCGCAGCGAGGTGGGCATCACCTGCTGCATGAACTCGCGGGCGTCCTCGTACAGCGATTCCTCATCGATCAGGATCTCACCGATGTCGCTGCGCAGGTAGTCGCGCAGGGCGCGGATGAACAGCTTGGATTCCTGGTAGATCAGGAACGGCGCCTTGCGCTTGCTGGCGGCGTCGGAGATCGAGCGCCAAAGGGTCAGCAGGTAGTCGAGATCCCATTGCAGCTCTTCGGCGTCGCGGCCCAGACCGGCGGTACGCACGATCAGACCGACGTCGTCGGGTACGGTGACGTGTTCCAGTGCTTCCTTCAGCGCCTGCCGATCCTCGCCCTCGATCCGGCGCGAGACGCCGCCGGCCTTCGGGTTGTTCGGCATCAGCACCATGTAGCGGCCAGCCAGCGAGATGAAGGTGGTCAGCGCGGCGCCTTTGTTGCCACGCTCTTCTTTCTCGACCTGGACGACGACTTCCTGGCCTTCCTTCAGCAGGTCGCGGATGCCCGACTTGTGCGGGTTCAGGCCAGGGGTGAAGTACTGCTCGGCGATTTCCTTCAGCGGCAGGAAGCCGTGGCGCTCGGCGCCGTACTCCACGAAGCAGGCTTCCAGGGATTGCTCCACACGGGTGATGCGGCCCTTGTAGATATTGGCCTTTTTCTGTTCGCGGGAGGGGATTTCGATGTCGAGATCGTAAAGGTTCTGGCCATCGACGATGGCCACACGCAACTCTTCACGCTGAGTTGCGTTGATCAACATGCGCTTCATTGTAGTTTTCCTCAGCTCGCCCGCGCGTCGCGTGCCGCGGTGGCGCCGGGATGGCGGCCTGCCGGGGATCGCGCCGCTGCGGTGGAGCGGCTCATGTGACGGCGCCGTTCCCGGCGCCCGGATGTTCGGGTTGCTGCACCAGCCGCGCCCAAGCCAAACGGGCTTCGGGCAAACGACGGCCCGAACCGTTACGATGAAAGGGAGTCGCGACCGCTGCTTGGGAATCAATCCTTGGGCAGTCGGCGCAATCCTCGCCGGCGTGACGGGCGGGGCCCCGGCCCGAACCGGTCTCGGCGGGCAGGGAATGGCGCTCGCCGAGTATCCTATTTCGACAGGTTTTTTTCAATGCAGACGGCAACTTCCCGCGACGTACCTCAAGGTGTGCGTCAAGTCGCGATCGGACCCGAGCGGGACGGCCAGCGTATCGACAATGCGCTGGCGACCCTGCTCAAGGGTGTGCCGAAAAGCATGATCTACCGGCTGCTGCGCACCGGCCAGGTGCGCGTGAACGGCAAGCGTGCCAAGCCGGATACGCGGCTAACCGACGGCGATATGCTGCGAATTCCGCCGATACGGCAGGCAGAACGCCCCGAAGAGCGTGCGGCGCCAGAGACAATGATCGCCTCGGTAGCCGGGGCGGTGATCTTCGAGGACAAGCACTTCCTGGTGATCGACAAGCCCTCGGGCATCGCCAGCCATGGCGGCAGCGGAGTCAGCCACGGCGCCATCGAGCTGCTGCGCGCGGCGCGCCCCCACGAATCCCTGGAGCTGGTGCACCGGCTCGACCGCGATACCAGCGGCGTGCTGGTGCTGGCCAAGTCCCGGGCCGGCCTGACCGGCCTGCAGGCGGCGATCCGCGCCGGCGAAGTCACCAAGCAGTACCTGTGCCTGATGGTCGGCCATCCGCCCAAGGCCAAGTTCGACGTCAACGCGCCGCTGCGCAAGTTCGCCCTGCAAGGTGGTGAGCGCATGGTGCGGGTCAGCGAGGACGGCAAGCCCGCACTGACCTTCTTCCGCGAGATGGAGCAGTATCCGGGCGCCCGCCTGATGCAGGCCACGCTTGGCACGGGACGCACCCACCAGATCCGCGTGCACGCCGCCCACGTCGGTCACCCATTGGCCGGCGACCCGAAATATGGCGATCGCGAGATGAACAAGCGCCTCCGCGAGATGGGGTTGCAACGGCTGTTCCTGCACGCCTCGCACCTCAGCTTCGAGCTGGATGGGCGCCTTTACAGCTTCTCCGCGCCGCTGCCGGACGACCTGAAGACCTTTCTTGATGTCCTGGCCGTGAAGGGCAAGCACCTGCCGTACATCCAGGCTGCCGCTAGAGAAAGAAACGGGCGCTGACCTCCAGCGAACGCAACAAGCCACCCTCCAGCCCGGCTTCTACCAGCAACGCGCAGGTGGCATGTGCCGCGGCCACCGGCAGCAGTGCGCGCGACCGCTGGAAACACCAGGCCCACCACAATTCGGCCAGCAGGCAGAGCTGCATCAGCGCGCCGTTCGGCGTGTGCATCAAGGCGAACACGAGGGCGGTGAGCAGCACGGCAAAAGTGCCGTGCACCTGTTTGCTTTCGAGGCGACGCATCACCACGACCAGCATCAGCCATTGCTGCAACAACGCCCACGACAGATACATAAGCGCATGGCTCAATGCCGGCACCGCGAGCTGGCCACCGAAACGGATGACCAGCAGCAGCGCCAGCGGCAGCAGCGCGAATGGCAACAGCCACGCACGGGGATTTCCCCACCAGCACCAGTTCGCCGGGCGACGCTGCCGTTCGGTTTGCGCCGCGAACAATACGGCGCCGACGAAGACCAGCACGCTGGGTACGGTCAACCGCAGCCCGAGTTGAAGACCGGCAATCAGCCACAGCGGGCCGGCGAGGCAGGCGAGCAACTCCAGCCATAGGCGCCCAGGCAGGCGTGGCCACCACGATGCCAGCATGAGCAGTCCCAGCAGGTAACCACCGGCACCGATCCATGGCAGCCAGCCATGACCATTGGATTCCCGCATGGTTGCCGGTGCGTCGCCATGCGGCAGGATCAGCGCGCCCGGTCGTTGCCGCCACGTCAATTCGCGCAGCGTCAATTGGGTTTCCGCCGAGGCGCCTGCGGGCAGGGCGATCCAGGGCGCTGCCGGCAACATGGGATCGGCGAGCTGACGTGCCGCCGTCGACGGATCGGGCGACAGCAGCAGTGTGGGCAGCGCGGGGGCGGGCAGGGACGCATCGGAGTGCAGCGCCAGCTCGTCCAGTCGCAAGGAGACGTGTGCAGGAAGTAGCAGTCTCAGGCGCAGCACGTCGATCCGCTTCGGTGCGGAGCAGTCGCTGCCGCCAGCGGTTTGCCAATGCAGGTGGCGCAGATCGACCGCAAGTTGCAGCGGGCCGGCGGCGACGGGAGCATCCTGCCAACCCAGGCAACCGGGCTGGTCCAGTCGTGGCTGCCAGGCAATACCCAATTTGAACGGCGCATCCGCCACGCCGTGCAACGACAGCCGGGGCCAATGCTCCACATCGAGCATGCCGTGCACAGGCAGGCCGATTTCGAACGGCGAGCCGTCGCGGCTGGTGATGCGCAGGGCGCCGCCGGCGGATTCAACATCGGCGGCACCGAAGGCACGCCCGGCAACGAGATCGTGCGGTTCGCGCAATGGCCAACGCCACAGCGGCTGGCCATGCTCGATCAGCGCAAGCCGGCGGTTCGCCACCTCATGCAGGTGCGAGGCGACTATGTGCTCGGCCAGGGTGCGCAGGCCGAGCAGCAGCAGGACCACCAGCAGCGCGAAAGCCGTGCCGGCAAGCCATCGGCGCACGATGGGGCGCACGCTCAACGTGCCAGCAGTGCCTCGACCTTGGCTGCACAGATGATGTCGTTGAGCGACAGCCCGCCCACGTCGTGGGTGGACCACAGCAACTGGCAATGGCCGTAGCCGGCTTCGATGTCCGGGTGGTGGTCCTCGTGGTTGGCCATGAAGCCGACCGCGTTGATGAAGCCCAGCGTGCGGTGGAAATCGGGGAAGCGGAAATCCTTGACGATGGCGTGGCCATCTGCAGCGAGCGTCCAGCCGGGCAACAGCTGCAACAACTGGGTGATCTTGTCCGCACTCAGCGCATGTTCCTTGCCCTTGCGCGGCTGGCAATGCTGGCTGGCGAAATCGTGGATGTTCATGGCAGCTCCATCGGATGCACAAAGGCGAGGCTGCGCAGCGTCGAAGTTGTGCGTGCAAATGTCAAAGCCCGCAGCGCAGGAAAACAGTACTAAAATGGTGCTGATTCGACGGGCCGCGCTGGCGCGGCTGTCGCAACAGTTGCCACAGGTGAGACATGATCGAAATTTCCGAACGCGCCCAGCAGCATTTCCGCCGCCTGTTGGCGCAACAGGGCAACGAAGGCATGAGCATCCGCCTGCATGTGACCGCACCGGGAACGGCTGCGGCGAACTGCGAGCTGGAGTTCTGTGAGCCGGTCGAGTTGATAGGCAACGAGTGGACGGTCGAATGCGCAGGCTTTGATTTCCACGTCGAAGGGAGCAGCGCGCCGTGGCTGGATGGCGCCAGCATCGACTTCGAACCGAACACCACCGGCGGCCTGCTCAACATCCGTGCCCCGAAGATCAAGGGCGACGTGCCGGGGCTGGAAGCTGGCGTGATCGAGCGCGTGCGCTATGTGCTCGATGCCGAGATCAACCCACGGCTGGCCTCGCACGGTGGCCGCGTCACCTTGCTGGAGGTCGATGCCGAAGGCGTGGTGCTGCTGCAGTTCGGCGGTGGCTGCCATGGCTGCGGGATGGTGGATGTCACTCTGAAGCAGGGTGTGGAGAAAACCTTGCGCGAGCGCGTGCCCGAAGTGAGCGCAGTACGCGACGCCACCGATCACAGTGGCGGCAAGCAGCCGTACTACAGCAAGCACGAAGGCAAATCGGCCTTGGGCTGAGGCAGGCATTCGCAGGCGTCCCGATCGCGATAACCCGGCAAGTGGCCGTCCGCGGCTGAACTCCTCAAACAGAAAGCCCGCCGTGAGGCGGGCTTTCTGTTTCGGTGAGAGGAGCGCGTCAATCGCCCTGGACGTGTCCCTTCAGCGTGTCGAGCTTGGTCGACTGGCTGGAGAAATAAGCGGCGATGTCCTCGATGTCCTGATCCGACAGCGTAGCCACCATACCCTTCATGATCGGGTTGTTGCGACGGCCGTCCTTGTACTCGTGCAGCACCTGTTGCAGGTATTCGTTGTACTGGCCGGCGAGGCGCGGGTACTGCGGATCGACCGCGTTGCCGTCGGCGCCGTGGCAGGCGAAACAGGCGGTGGCCTTGGTCTTGCCATCCGCAGGGTTGCCGCTGGCAAGCAGCGGAGTGGAGGCGATCGCCAAAACGGCGCCGAACGAAAGCAGGGCAAGTGCGCGTTGCATGCGGGGTCCTTGGTTACTTGGTCGGCGTGATACTGGACAGGTAGGCGGCGATGTCCTTGATGTTCTGGTCGGTCAGGCTTTGCGCCTGGGCCACCATCGTCGGATAGGTGCGGTCGCCACTCTTGTATTCATTCAATGCAGTGATGATGTACTGCTCGTTCTGCCCGGCGATTTTCGGCACGGGGTAATCCGGGTAGGCGTTGGCATAGCCCGGCACGCCGTGGCAGCCGGCACAGGTGTAGACCAGTGTGCGCCCAGCGGCCTTGTCGCCGCCTTCGGCGTGCGCGCTGACGGTGGCCAGCAAGGCAAGAGCGCCCGCCAGGCCAAGTGTGTGCAGTCGAATCATCGAGATCGTTCCCCAGGTGCGGCGGCAGATGCGAATGAATGCAACAATCGTCGCAGTATAGACAGCAGCTCCGGGCATGGACAACCTGCGGTGGCTAGAGCCTGCTCAAAGCCTCCCCACGGATCGCGCCGGGAGCTGTTTGCGCACAGGCCAAGGAAGAACGAGGGCACGCGGGGAGAGTCTACGGACGCACGGCTTTGTGGGGCAGGCAGTGGCCCATTCGCGACGCGGTGATGACATGGGCATCTGCGCAAACGGGCCCCGTCCCGTGGACTGCCTAGCAGCGGCCGCCATGCGACGGTGCGCGACTCGACCAGCCGGCCAGACAAGCACTGCGCCACGCACTACGACCTGACGACTGCGCAACGCGGGCTATGCGGAGATTTCGAACAAGTTTTGCCGCTCAGAACAGGCTGCGGACAATGTGGATGCCCGCGCTGTACTCGCCCACGATGGTGCCGAGGCTGACCAGGAAGAAGTTCAGCAGGGTGCGCGCCACGCGGTTTTTCCACCAGCCGCTCCAGTGCACGATGTCGTCGCGCAGCGTGTCGAAGTCGGCCACACGCGGGCGACGCACCCAGGCTTCGGCCATGGCGCTGATGCCGCCGGCCGGGATGCCTGGACGAAACGGCTTGATCGGCGCGGCGATGAAGGCGGCGAGGATGCTAAGCGGATGTGCGCCCGCAGCGACCGCGCCCAGCGCGGCGAAGCCGCCGGTGAACAGCACCCACGCGGTGAGCACCTGCGTGCCCAGCGCTGCGTTGCGATGGAAGGCGAAGGCGATGGCTGCGAATACCGCCAACACGAGGCCCACGGCCAGCCATTTCGGCCACCGTGCCTTCGGCGGCGACCGCGCCAGATCGGCGGCGATCGTCGCCGGGTCGTCGCGCTGTTCGCGCAACAGTTCGCACATGCCCTTCAGGTGCCCTGCGCCGATCACCACCAGTACGCGGCGCGGTTCGGCAGAAGGCTTGCGCGCGGCTTCCTCGCGCAAGCGCGCGGCCATGTAGGCGTCGCGCTCGCCGATCAGGCTCTGGTACAGCGGCTTGGACTCGCTGGCGAACTCGCTGAAGGCGCTTTCCAGCATGTCGCCCTGCTTGAGCTTCTCGATCTCGCCGGGCTCGATTTCCTCGCGCTCGAACACGCTGGCGAGCAGGCCGCCGAGCAGGCCGAAGCGCTGCCAGAAACCTACGTTGTGCCAAGCGCGCTTGAGCGTAGTGCCAACCTCGCGGTCGATCAGCCACAGCGGCAGGTTGCGCGCGGCGGCGCCTTCCATCGCCGCCTTCATCTCGGCACCGGGCTGGATGCCGGATTGCTCGGCGAGGCGTTTCTGGAAGGTGGAAAGGACCAGGCTGGCAGCCACCATGCCTGCCTTGCCCTGGCGTATCACCTGGAACAGGTCCATGCGCTTGAACGCCTCGGGATCGCGCATGCCCTGTGCGCGGCTATCGCACAACTCCACCGCGACCGCGTCGAAGTGCTCGTGGTCCAGCAGTGCCTCCACCGCCTCCATGCTGGTGCGCGAGACGTGCGCCGTGCCCAGCACCACGTACTCCACACCGTCGCGCGTCACGCGTTCGATGGGCTGGTCCTGCAGCACGGCTGGCAGGGGAGAAGTGGATTCGGGAACACTCATGCGTAAGGCATATCGGTCACTGGGAAGTCCCCAAGCATGGGGACGCGCCCCGCGCGAAGCAAGTCAGAAGTGTGGCCACGGGAGCCACGCATGTGATTTTCGTCGCTGGGAATAGTCGCCATGAAATTGAAGAGTGCGGCCATGAATGGCCGCCCGTGTGATTTTCGCGATAGGGATGATCGCCATGGAATCGAAGAGTACGGTTATGGGTGGCCGCTCATGTGGTTTTCGCGATCAGCGATCACCGCAAAGGCAAAATTCAGTCCCGGAAACGCTTGAGCAGGTCGCCGTAGGAGTCGATGCGACGGTCACGCAGAAACGGCCAGATGCGACGCACGTGCTCGCTGCGCTGCATGTCGATCTCGACCAGCAGCAGCTCGCGCTGATCGGTGCCGGACCTGGCGAGGAATTCGCCTTGCGGTCCGGCGACGAAGCTGGTGCCCCAGAACTGGATGCCCGCGCCCGTGCCCGAAGGGTCGGCCTCGTGGCCGGTGCGGTTGCAGGCCAGCAGCGGCAGGCCGTTCGCCACCGCGTGGCCACGCTGTACGGTGACCCAGGCTTCGCGCTGGCGATCCTTCTCTTCCTGTGCGTCGTTGGGGTCCCAGCCGATCGCGGTGGGGTAGAGCAGCAGCTCCGCGCCGGCCAGCGCCATCAGGCGCGCGGCTTCGGGATACCACTGGTCCCAGCACACCAGTACGCCAAGCTTGCCTACCGAGGTCTGGACCGGATCGAAACCAAGGTCGCCTGGCGTGAAGTAGAACTTCTCGTAGAACGCCGGGTCGTCGGGAATGTGCATCTTGCGGTACTTGCCCGCGATCGCCGTCGAGCGGTCGAATACCACGGCCGTGTTGTGGTAGAGCCCCGCCGCGCGCTTCTCGAACAGCGAGGCCACCACCACCAGCTTCAGCTCCTCGGCCAGCTTGCCGATGCGGGCGGTACTGGGGCCGGGGATGCTTTCCGCGAGATCGAACAGGTCGACCGACTCGTGCTGGCAGAAATACGGGCCGTTGTGCAGCTCCTGCAGCAACACCAGTTCGGCACCGGCCTTGGCGGCTTCGCGCAGGCCGGCCTCGATCGCATCGAGGTTGGCGTCGCGGCTGCCGCGGTCGGTTTCCTGCAACAAGGCGGCTTTCAGGATTTTGCGGGTCATGGCGATTCGGCGTGAGAGTTTGCGCCGCATAGTGTAACAAGGCCGTCCGCCATGACTGCCGTTTGGGCTACTCTGGATCGCAGCGATGCTTCCCTGACGGAGGTGGCCGATGGTTGGTGCAGACGGACGCATGATCCGGTGCTGCGGCATCGGCGGCGGGTGTGCCGCATGAACGCTGTCGCCAACTGGCTGCTGCGCAAGTACGAACGCTGGAAGCAGGACACGCTGAGTCAGAGCGATTTCCGCCCCAGTGTCAGCATCCTCAAGCTCTCGCTGATGGCCGTGTTCGTGGGTATCGCCGCGGCCTTCGTCGCGTACGTGCTGTACCGGATGATCGGCCTGGTCACCAACCTGGCGTTCCGCCAGCAGTTCTCCTTCGATTTCATCGCGCCGGCCCTGCATGCTCCGTTGTGGGCGATCGTGCTGGCGCCGCTGGTAGGCGGCCTGCTGGTGGGGCTGATGGCGCGCTATGGCAGCGACCGCATCCGCGGGCACGGCATCCCCGAGGCACTGGAGGCGATCCTGTTCCGCCGCAGCAAGATGATGGCGAAAGTGGCGATCCTGAAGCCGCTGTCCGCGGCGGTCGCAATCGGCACCGGCGGCCCGTTCGGCGCGGAAGGGCCGATCATCATGACCGGCGGCGCGGTGGGCTCGCTGTTCGGCCAGATGTTCTATCTCACCTCGATGGAACGCCGCACCTTGCTGGTGGCCGGTGCGTGCGCCGGCATGGCGGCGACCTTCGGCACGCCGATCGCGGCGACCCTGCTGGCGGTGGAACTGCTGCTGTTCGAGCTGCGCCCGCGCAGCACGATTCCGGTGGCGATCGCTTGCTTCGTGGCCGACGCGCTGCGCATGTGGTTGCTCGGCCCCGGCGCGTTGTTTCCGTTGGCGACGGCATTCGAGGTAAGCCTGCCGACCTTCGGCCTGGCCGCAGTGTGCGGCTTCCTCGCCGGCTTGCTTGCCACGGCGCTCACTGCATTGGTGTATCGCGCGGAGGATCTGTTCCACCGCTTGCCGGTGCATTGGATGTGGTGGCCGCTGATCGGCGCGGTGGCGGTAAGCGTCGGCGGCGTGATCGAGCCGCAGGCGCTGGGCGTGGGCTACGGAGTGATCGACAGGTTGCTTAACGGCCAGTTGGTAGGCATGGCGATCCTGGTGTTCATGCTGGTGAAGTCCGCGATGTGGGTGATCTATCTCGGTTCGGGCACGTCCGGCGGCGTGCTGGCACCGCTGTTGTCGCTGGGTGCCGGCCTGGGCGGCCTGGAGTCGATGGTGTTTCCCGGCCAGGATCCGTTGCTGTGGCCGTTGCTCAGCATGGGCGCGATGCTGGCCGGGGTGATGCGCCTGCCGTTTACCTCGATCATGTTCGCGCTGGAGCTCACCCACAACGCCAGCGCACTGCCAGTGCTGCTGGTGTCCTGCACCATGGCCTACGGCGTGAGCGTATTCCTGATGAAGCGCTCGATCCTCACCGAGAAGATCGCGCGCCGTGGCCTGGACATCTTCCGCGAATACACGGTGGACCGGCTCGAGCACATCCCCGTGCGCGAGGTGATGACCACCACAATGATCACCGTACCTGGTGATGTCAGCGTGCGTGAGCTGTCCGAACGTTATTTCGGCCCAGACCAGCGATACCGCGCATTTCCCGTGGTGGATGCCGAAGGCGGCCTGCTCAACGTGGTCAACCGGCAGGACGTGCAGCGCTGGCTGCGGGACGATCCTGCAGGCAGCGCGCGGCTGGCCGAAGTGGTGGACAAGGAACCGGTGGTCGCCTTGCCCGACGAGAGCTGCCAGAGCGTGGCCGTGCGCGCCGCGGTGGAAAAGCTCGATCGCATCCCGGTGGTCGGCCCGGACCGTCGCACCCTGGTCGGCATGGTCACTCGCTATGACCTGCTCAAGCCTTACACGCACTACCACGACGAAGAGAAGGTGCGCGAACGCTTTTTCCGCAACGGCAAGCCGTGACGGCGGCGTCGAGAGCGCGAAAACGCAGGGCACGGAAAGCCCGGGCCACATGCGCTCCCGCCGATCATTCAACGGCCGTAGGTCAACGTGACTTGGGCTTTGCCAAGCGTATGGCCGTGGATCATGAAGCCGGCCAGTGCCGGCGAAGCGCCTTCCGGCAGCTCCATGGAAGGCACGTCCAGCGCATACACGGTGAAGATGTAGTGGTGCGGCGCATCGCCCTTGGGTGGGCAAGGGCCGCCCCAGGCTGCCTGGCCGTAGTCGTTGCGCACCGCAAGTGCGCCGGTCGGCAAGTCGCCGCCAGCCGGCAGCGCAGTGTTCGAGGCCGGCAGGTTGATCACCACCCAGTGCCACCAGCCGCTACCCGTGGGAGCATCCGGGTCGTAAACGGTCAGCGCATAGCTGCGCGTGCCGGCCGGTGCGTGCTGCCAGTGCACGGCGGGTGCGCGGTTGCCGCCGGTGCAGCCAAAACCATGGAAGCTGCTGCTCTGGGGCAGGTGGCCGTGTTCGCCATCGACCTGCACCCGGAAGTCGGCGGCATGGGCACCCAGCGCAAAGGCGGATGCAAACAGTGTGGCAATCAGGCGGCGCATGGGGAACCTCGCGGGGATGGAGTGCACGCATGGTGCGTGGCATCGCATCGTCGCGGTGGCTCCAAACGCGCAAGCGCTCGCTCGATCCGCTCAATCGCGCAGCTCGGAGGGCAAGCTGCCGAAGCGTTCGCGGAAACGCGCGGTGAAGCGCGAAGGCGAGGCATAGCCGCACTCGGCGGCTACTTGCTTGAGCGGCTTGTGCGAGCCCTGCACCAAGGCCAGCCCGTGGGTGAGCCGCACCTCTTCCAGGATCCCGCGGAAGCTTGTCGCCTCTTCGGCCAGCCTACGGCGCAGCGTGGCGGTGCTGAGCGCGAGTTGCGCGGCCACGGCTTCTGCGCGCCACTCGCGTGCGGGCTGTGTGTTGAGCAGCAGGCGAATGCGCTCGCCCAGCCCGCGGTCGCGCGGCATCGGCGCTCGGTAACCGGCCAGCGCCACGGCGGCCACCAGTTCGGCGACACGGTGGCGCAGCAGGTTTTCCGGGAGCTGTTCGGAGATGCCTTGCTCGACGTGGGCAAACGCCTGTTCCAAGGCGCGCTGGACAGGCAGTGCCGCCCAGGGCGGTGCATCGGCGGACGCCAGGTCGGCAGTCGTCAGCATCGCCTGCGGCAGGCACAGGCAGACGGCGCGATACGCGCCATCGTCCGGCGGCAGGTTCTCCACATGCAGCAACTGTCCAGGCGCCACCGCGGCAAAGCCGCCGGCAGGGATTTCGTCCTGGCGTTGTCCGTTGCCTATGCGCTTGCGGCCCGCGCGCACCTGGAAGATCGAGAACTCGGCGAAGGGCGCGGCAGCGATGCGCTGGCGCCGCCTTGCGAATATCTCCAGGCGCGCGATGGTCACGCGTGAACTTAATCGACCAGCCCGGCAGGCAACTGCATGGTGATGCAGTGCAGGCTACCGTTCTGCCAGATCAGCGGACGGCAGGGCACCTGCACCACTTCGCGGTCGGGATGCGCAGTGGCGATGATGCGCGCGGCCTCGTCGTCGACCGCGTCGCCATAGGCGGGCACCAGTACGGCGCCGTTGACGATCAGATAGTTCGCGTACGAGGCGGCGAGGCGACGGCCTTGGTCGATGATGGGCTGGGCCCAGGGCAGCGGATGCAGCCGATAGGGGCGGCCATCGTTTGTGCGCAATGCGGCGAGTTCGTCGCCCATGCGCGCGAGCTCGTCGTGGTGTTTGTCGCCGGCGTCGTCGCAGGCCTGGTACACGATGCGTTCGCCGGGCGCGAAGCGGGCAAGGGTGTCGATGTGCGCATCGGTGTCGTCGCCTTCCAGGTAGCCGTGATCCAGCCACAGGATGCGATGGGCGTGCAGGCTGTCCATCAGGACGGCGTCCATCGCCGCACGACTCTGTTCGGGGTGGCGTTGGCTGAGGCACTTCCAGGTGGTGAGCACGCTGCCGACGCCATCGCTCTCGATGCCGCCGCCTTCCAGCGCCCAGTCGATGCGGTGGTGGCCGGCCTTGCCGAACACCCCGGCATCGACGAGGCCCGCGATCAGCGCGTCGTCCTGTTCGGCGCCGAACTTGCCGCCCCAGCCGGTGAAACGGAAATCGGCGAGCTGGAAGTTGCCGTCGCCGTCGGCGAGGGTGATCGGACCGGAGTCGCGCAACCAGGTGTCGTCGTAGGGAAGCTCGATGAAACGGATGCGGGCAAGTTCGACACCCGCCGCGCGCAACAGGGTTTCGGCATGGGTACGCACATCGGCATCAGCCACCACCACGATCAGGCGCTGGAAGCGCGTGACCGCTGCGGCCAGCGCCACGTAGGTGGTTTCCACCTCCGCAAGGCGTTCGGCCCAGTCGGTGCCCGCATGTGGCCAGGCGATCAACACCGCGGCTTGCGGTTCCCATTCGGCGGGCAGGCGCCAGCGGGGTTCGGTCATGAGGAGATACTCGTGCGGGTCGGACGGCGCCACCGGGGCGCAGGGCCGCTGATTTTAAGCGATACGCGCAGCGCAAAACGGCGGGGCGCCGCTTTGCGAGCCCGAACGGCGCCGCAAGGGCAGCACAGAAGTGTGCGGCATGAAAAAAGCGGCCCGCATTGCCGCGGGCCGCGGTTGGGAACCGGCAATCAGTTCGTGGCGGCCGGATTGGTGTTGTTGCCGGCCGGCGTGTTGAGCACCGAATGGATCACGTGACTGCCCTGGAAATACACGATGAAGTCCGCGTATTCCCAGCGGTTGATGACCGGATGCTTGCTGCTGTCACCGCCGCGCGGCGCGAGTTTGCGCTGCGGTGCGCCGTAGCGCTGTTCGACCTGCGCCATGCTCATGCCGCGCGTCGGCAGGTTCATGGTGTTCTCCTGCTGCACGCGATGGATCAGCAGGTTGTCGGCGTGGGCCATTTGCGGTGCGGCGAAGCCGCTGAATCCGATAGCGATGGCTGCCAGCAAGGGCAGGTTGTAGCGATGCTTGGACATGATCCCCTCTCCGCACGTGGCGTTGCCGCGCCGTTGTAGCAGAACTGCCGACGACTATCCACGGTTGGTGGCGCCGGGTGTGATCCCCATAGCCGTTATGATGTGCGGCCGATTCGCCCCGATTGAAGTGTTCCCATGATCGCGTTCCGCCATTTTGCCCTGCGCCGCGGCAGCCGCCTGCTGCTGTCCGACATCGACCTGGTGATCCAGAGTGGCTGGCGGCTGGGCGTGATCGGGCGCAACGGCTGCGGCAAGTCCAGCCTGTTCGCCGCGTTGCAGGGGCAGGTGGAGGCCGACGCCGGGGACATCGACCTGCCGGCCAGGCTGCGCCTGGCCTCCGTCGCGCAGGAAACGCCCGCGCTGCCCGATCCGGCGATCGACTATGTGCTGGGTGGCGACATCGAGCTGGCTACCGCACTGCGCGACGAAGCCGACGCCGAGGCGCGCGGCGACAGTGAGGCGATGGCGCGCGCGCATCACCGCATCGAGGAACTGCACGGCTACGACGCCCGCGCCCGTGCTGGCCGCCTGCTGCACGGCCTCGGCTTCGCGCCGGAAACGCACGAACGCGCGGTCAAGGAGTTCTCCGGCGGCTGGCGTGTGCGCCTGAACCTGGCGCGCGCGCTGATGGCGCCGTCCGAACTGCTGCTGCTCGACGAGCCGACCAACCACTTGGACCTCGACGCCGTACTGTGGCTGGAAGAGTGGCTGCGGCGCTACCAGGGCACCTTGCTGATCATTTCGCACGACCGCGAATTTCTCGACGGAGTGATCGACCACACCTTGCACCTGGTCGACGGCGGCGCGCGCCTCTATACCGGCAACTACAGCGCGTTCGAGCGTCTGCGCGCCGAACAGCTGCGCCAGCAGCAGATCGCGCACGAACGCGAGCAGGCCGAGCGTGCGCACCTGCAGAGTTTCATCGACCGTTTCAAGGCCAAGGCCAGCAAGGCCAAGCAGGCGCAGTCGCGCATGAAGCGACTGGAGAAGATGGCCGGCACCGAGGCGGTGCGCGCCGAACGCGCCTTCCATTTCCAGTTTGCCAGGCCTGATCGCGTGCCCGATTCCATGCTGCAGCTGGAAGAGGTGAACGCCGGCTATCCGGCCGGTTCGCGCGAGGAAGGCAACGATCATCTGCCCGGTCACGACGCGCCCAGTCGCGAGGCTACGATCATCCTGAGCGACGTGCGTTTCCGCCTCGAAGCCGGCGAACGTATCGGTCTGCTCGGCCCCAACGGCGCAGGCAAATCCACGCTGGTGAAAACGCTGGTGGGCGAGCTCACGCCGCTGGCGGGCGAGCGCAAGGCGCACAAGGACCTGAAGATCGGCTACTTCGCCCAGCACACGGTGGAGAGCCTGCGCGAAGGCGCCAGCCCGTTCGACCATCTGCAGGACAAGGCGCCCGGCGTGGCCGCGCAGGCACTGCGCGATTTCCTCGGCACGTGGAACTTTGCCGGCGACCGCGCCTTCGAGTCGGTGGACGGCTTCTCCGGTGGCGAACGCGCACGCCTCGCGCTGGCCTTGATCGCCTGGGACAAGCCCAACCTGCTGCTGCTCGACGAACCCACCAACCATCTCGACCTCGACATGCGCGAGGCGCTGGCCGATGCGCTGGCCGACTTCGACGGCGCGCTGGTGCTGGTGTCGCACGACCGTCACCTGCTCGGCATGGTCAGCGACAGCTTCTGGCGCGTGGCCGACGGCGTGGTGGAGCCGTTCGATGGCGATCTCGACGACTACGCACGCTGGCTGCGGGCGCGCGGTTCAGCGAACAGGAAATCCGCCAAGGTCGAGGCGAAACCTGCGGCACCCGTCGAATCGCCGGAAGAACGCCGCCGCAATGCGGCCCAGCAGCGCGACAGCGAAAAGGCCTCGCGCCAGCGCGTGAAGAAAATCGAGACGCGCGTGGCCGCCATCGACGCCGAGCTGGTTGCGCTGGAAGCCAAGCTGGCCGACCCGGAAACCTACAACGGCCCCACCGCTGCGTTGATGAAGCTCGGCCAGCAGCAGACCGAACTGCGCCGCGAGAAGGAAACGCTGGAGACAGAATGGATGGCCCTCTACGAAGAACTGGAAGCCTGATTGCCGATGAGCGCGCAACCGACGCAGTTGTGGCTGCCGGCGCTGGATCGCTTTGATCGCACACATCCGCTGCGTCGCCTGCTGGTACGTGCGGATCGCGAGGCTGACTGCGGGCATGACCGGCTCGCGGCGCTAGCCGATGCCTTCCAGGCCGGCGCAGCGACGCTGCCGGCGGCGGCGCTGCTGCGCCAGCATCTGGCCGGCGATGCGGGCGACGCCATCTGGCTCAATGCCGATCCCGCCTGGGTACAGCCGGACATGGCCGGCGTGCGCATGCTTGCCTGCGGCTCGATGCCGCTGGAAATGGACGAGGCGCAAGCCTTCTTACAGGTGCTGCAACCGGCCTTCGCCGAAGTTGGCCTGCAACTGGAGGCCGGCGCGCCCAACCATTGGCAATTGCGCTTGGCGCACGAGGTGCGGCTGCCGGATTTCGCCACGCCCGAGCAGGCGTTGGGCGAGGACTTGTACCAGCACTTGCCGCAGGGCGCGGAAGGCCGCATGTGGCGCATGCTGCTCAATGAAGTGCAGGTGTCGCTGCACCAGCATCCCTTGAACGTCGCGCGCCAGTCGCGTGGCCTGCCGCCTGTCAACAGCGTGTGGTTTTGGGGAGCAGGGCGGCTGCCTGCGTCGCTGCAAGGCCGATCTGCTGGCGTGGTCGGCAGCGATGCGTTGCTGCTTGCGCTGGCCGCGCGCGCAGGCATTCCGTTCGCAGGACGCACGCAGGATGCCGTGGCGTCGGTGCCAGCCGGCTGGCTGGTCGACCTGCAGGACCTGCCTGCGGCGGAGTTTGACGAGGTATGGTGCTTGGCCATCCAGGCGCTGGCGCAACGACAGCCTTTGCACATCGCATTCGCCAGCGGCGAACGCTGGTCGTGGCGGCCGCTGCACCGCTGGCGCTTCTGGCGTGGAGTGCCGCGTTGAGCGTGCTGGAACTGCGGCGGCGCGAATCGCAGGGCGAACCGTCCGGCTGGGACACCGCCGTGCACCCGGTGTTGCAGCGGGTCTATGCCGCGCGAGGCGTGCTGCGACCCGAAGGCGTGGCGCATCGCCTGCAGCATCTGCTGCCGCCGCAGTCGCTGGGCGGCCTGGAGGCCGCCACCGAGCTGCTGGCCGAGGCCATCCGCGACGATTGGGCCATCCTGATCGCCGGCGACTACGACTGCGATGGCGCCACCGGCACCGCCGTGGCCGTGCGCGGCCTACGCATGCTGGGCGCCAAGCGCGTGGCCTATGCCGTGCCCAACCGCTTCGTGCACGGTTACGGGCTCACGCCCGCGCTGGTCGATTCGCTGCAACCGCGGCCGCAACTGATCGTCACTGTGGACAACGGCGTGGCCAGCGTGGCCGGCGTGGCGCGGGCGCGCGAACTCGGCATGCGCGTGATCGTCACCGACCACCACCTGCCGGGCGAGCAGCTGCCGGGTTGCGATGCGATGGTGAATCCCAACCTTGCCGGGGACGGCTTCCCGAGCAAGGCGCTTGCCGGCGTGGGCGTGATGTTTTATCTCCTGCTCGCACTGCGCGCGCGGCTTTACCCGGGCGATCGTCCGGATCGCCAAGGTCGAGAAGAGCCCATCCGCGGCCGCACTCCCGAAAAGGGCAGGCCCGACCTCTCCACCTTGCTCGACTTGGTGGCGCTCGGCACCGTGGCCGACCTGGTGCCGCTGGATTTCAACAATCGCGTACTGGTGGATGCGGGCTTGCGGCGCATCCGCAATGGCCATGCCTGTGCCGGCATCGCTGCGCTCATCGAGTGCGGCAAGCGCAGTGCGGCCACGCTGTGCGCCAGCGATCTCGGCTTTGCGGTGGGGCCACGTCTCAATGCCGCCGGCAGGCTGGAAGACATGCAGCTGGGCGTGGAATGCCTGCTCACCGACGACATCGCACAGGCACGCCGCTACGCCGGGGAGCTCGACGCGATCAACCGCGAGCGCCGCGACCTGCAAGCTTCGATGGTGGCCGAAGCCGAGGCGATGACGGCCGGCCTGAGCGATATCGACGCGGTGGGCGTGGCGCTGTACGAACCCTCGTGGCACGCGGGTGTGGTGGGCCTGGTGGCCTCCAAGCTGAAGGAGCGCCTGCACCGGCCGGTGATTGCCTTTGCGCCGGCCACCCTGGAAGAGTGCGGCGACGGATCGCCGCTTCTTGATTCTTCCGCACAGGAAGTGCGCATCAATCGCTCCGACACCGAACACCTTCGCGGCTCGGGGCGTTCGATTCCCGGTTTCCACCTGCGCGATGCGTTGGCGATGATCGATGCCCGCCAGCCCGGCCTGATCGAACGTTTCGGCGGCCATGCGATGGCGGCCGGCCTGAGCCTGCGCACGGCGGATTTCCCGCGCTTCGCCGCCGCTTTCGACGAGGCCGCACGGGAGCTGATTGCGCCGGAACGCCTGCAAGCCGCTCTTTACACCGATGGCGAACTTCCTGCAGGCAGCCTGTCGCTGCAGCTGGCCTTGCAGCTGCGCAGCGCCGGTCCCTGGGGGCAGGCCTTTCCCGAGCCCCTGTTCGACAACGTGTTCGAATGCGCGAACTGGAAGCCGATGGGCGAGGGCCACTGGCGGCTGGGACTGCGCGATCCGCGCGACGGCAGCATGCACGACGCGGTGATGTTCAACGTCGGCAGCGTCTCTCCACCCTTGCGTCTGCGCGCCGCCTACGAACTCGTGGTCAACGACTGGCAGGGCCGCGAGTCACCGCGCTTGCTGCTGCGCCACATCGAGCCGGCCTGAGAGTCTGTTCGCGATCTCCAAGTGCCGGGCGTTGCCATCGAGTGGCAGCGCGTGGCCTAGCGCCTGTCTAGCAACCGTGCGCCGCGTGGCGGCCACTCGATGGGAGCCTAATGAGCCGAGTTTGTTTGCCCATAGGCTGGTCTCATCATTCGATATTGGACAGGCGTCTACTCCTCGCTTCTCAAGGCCGAGTCCATCCATGGATTCCCCTGCGTGCCTTCGGCCTTCTTTCGCCTGCGCATACACGAGCTCTGCGTGCGCGGCACCTGGAGATCGTGAACAGACTTTGAGCTCGCGCGGCGTTCACGACATACGTCCCACACTGGTCACCTGCTCGCCACGGAGACCCTCATGCTTGAACAGATCGATGGATTGCCGCCCGGTACAGTGGGCTTTCGTGCGCACGGCCAGGTGACCGCGGCGGACTACGAGCAGGTGCTGGTGCCGGACGTGGAAGCAGTGTTCGCGCTCAATCGCAAACTGCGCATGCTGTTCGTGGTGGACCCCGACTTCACCGGCTTCGACGCCGGCGCGATGTGGGACGACGCCATGCTCGGCATGCGCCACCTCAGCGGCTGGGACCGCGTAGCGCTGGTGACGGACGTGCGGTGGCTGCGCACGGCGACCAAGGCGACGCGTTTCCTGGTGCCCGCCGATTTTCGCCTGTTCGCGCTGGCCGGGCTTGAGGAAGCGACGCGCTGGATCGCAGAACCAGCGGAATAGTGCATGCCGCGCCGGGTCACTGGGTCACCGGGTCAGTGCATGGTGAGTACATGGACGGCCAAATGCCTTCATGCCCAATCGTCACTTGCGCAAACGCCGGCCTTCTGTTCTAGTCGTTCCATGACCTTCACGTCCGCCATGTTCCCGAACGCCACCGCGCTTGCCGCGCCGGGCATCGTGGCGGTCGCCAACAATAATCGCGCGAACAATAACGCCAATCGTTGGCGGGCCCGCGCGTAGCTGAAAGCAACACCACCAGACACGCGACCAAGGCCCGCCCAGTGCGGGCCTTGGTTTTTTTGTGGGTCTGATTTGTGCGCGGATCCATCCGCGCGAAGGCAAGACCGGCTCTCCATGGCCGTGCATCGACCATTGCGTGGCTCCATCCACGCAAAGCAAAACCGGCCATCCGTGGCCGACTTTCAAATAGAGCTTTCATCACCAGCAAACGAGGAACGCCCACCATGTGTTCGATTTTCGGAATGTTCGACCTGCAACCGGGCGACGATCTAGCCGCCCTGCGCCGGCAGGCGCTGGAACTGTCGCAGCGCCAGCGCCATCGCGGCCCGGACTGGAGCGGCGTGTTCGTGGATGCTGGCGTCATCCTGGTGCACGAGCGCCTCGCCATCGTCGATCCGGCCTCCGGCGCGCAGCCGCTGCGCTCGCGCGACGGCGCGCTGGCGCTGGCGGTCAACGGGGAGATCTACAACCACCGCGAATTGCGCGATACCAGCGGCTATGACTTCACCACAGGATCGGATTGCGAAGTCATCAACGCGCTTTACCGCGAATACGGCGCGGACTTCCTGCACAAGCTCAACGGCATCTTCGCGTTTGCCCTGTGGGACGGCGCCGCGCAGCGTTACCTGATCGCGCGCGATCCCATCGGCGTATGCCCTCTGTACTGGGGGCATGACGAGCAGGGGCGCCTTTGCGTGGCTTCGGAGATGAAGGCGCTGTCCGGCGTGTGCGCCGACGTGGCCACGTTCCCGCCCGGCCACCTGTACGACAGCGCCACCGGCGAGTTGCGCCGCTACTACGAGAAGGGCTGGCGCGACCATGCCGCCACGCGCGGTCACGAAGTGCCTGCGGCCGAGCTGCGCGAAGCGTTCGAGCAGGCCGTGCATCGCCAGCTGATGACGGACGTGCCCTATGGCGTACTGCTTTCCGGCGGGTTGGATTCCTCGCTGGTGGCCGCCTGCGCCGCGAAGTTCGCCCGCGAGCGTATCGAAGACAACGACAGGAGCGAGGCGTGGTGGCCGCGCCTGCATTCCTTCGCCATCGGGCTGGAAGGTTCGCCCGATCTTGCCGCCGCGCAGATTGCTGCCGATGCGCTGGGTACGGTGCACCACGGTTTCGTCTACACCTTCTGGGAAGGGCTGGACGCGTTGCCAGAGGTGATCCGGCATCTGGAGACCTACGACGTCACCACCATTCGTGCCGCCACGCCGATGTACCTGCTGGCTCGCCGCATCAAGGCGATGGGAGTGAAGATGGTGCTGTCGGGCGAGGGTTCGGACGAGATCTTCGGCGGCTACCTGTACTTCCACAAGGCGCCCTCGGCGGAGGCTTTCCACGAGGAAACCGTACGCAAGCTCGACGCACTGCACAGCTACGACTGCCTGCGTGCGAACAAGGCGATGATGGCCTGGGGCGTGGAGGCGCGCGTGCCGTTCCTCGACCTCGAGTTCATCGACGTGGCAATGGGCATGGACGCCACCTACAAGATGGCCGGCAACGGCAGGATCGAAAAGCATGTGCTGCGTGCCGCATTCGACGGTGCCTTGCCGAAGGAAATCCTCTGGCGCCAGAAGGAGCAGTTCAGCGACGGCGTGGGCTACGGCTGGATCGACGGACTGAAGGCGAACGCCGAGCAGATGGTGAGCGACCGCGAATTCGCCGCCGCCGCGGCCCGCTTTCCGTTCAACACTCCCGCCACCAAGGAGGCGTACTTCTACCGCCGAATCTTCGAACAGCATTATCCGGGCGAAGCCAGCGCGGCCACCGTGCCGGGCGGCAAGTCCATCGCGTGCTCCTCGCCGGTTGCGATCGAATGGGATGCGAGCTTTGCCGGCATGGCCGATCCGTCGGGGCGCGCGGTGCGCGGAGTGCACGAAAAGGCGTTGTAACGACGCCGAAGGTTCAAGCGGTTATTCCAGGGCACGCCCATTGCTGTTCGGGATATCCGAACTCCTGTGTCCAGACTCCTGGCACCGCGGACCCGTGCTCCAAACAGTGAAGCCGGGCGACTTGAATTCGCGCGAACGCCGGATAGTGAATCTCTCTCCCTCCGGGAGAGGGTGGCGGCAGCCGGGAGAAGGTTCGGGCAGAGCGAGATGCCTTGGCAGATACGGCCCCTCTCCCCCGGCTCTCTCCCGGGTAGGAAAGGGGAGAAGAGCGACTGCGAAATATTCCGGGCAGCAATGGATGCACACCGGGATGTGCACTCCGTCTGGCGTCGACGGGCCTCAATGTTTCAGCAGACAGGTGTGCTGGCTGTTGAAGTCCACGTAGAGGTCCATGTCGTCGAGCATGGCATGGCCCAGCGCGTAGTCCCATGGCAGGTTCGGACTGCGCGCGGCGACATAGGGCATCCGCAGGGTCTTGCCATCGAGCGTGACCTCCAGCGTGCTGCGCGCGCTGCCGCCACGGCCGCCGCCCATGCTCCCCATGCCTCCGCCGCCCATGCCGCCCATCCCACCCATGCGATGTCCGCCTCCATGGCTTGGTGCTGCCGGCGCATCCTTGTTGCCATAGAGATAGAACGGGCTGTCGAGGCTCAGCATCGCCACGCTTTGCGCATCGTCTATGCCCAGCTGCACAGCCAGGCGCAGGCCGGTGCTTCCGCCTGCATCGCTGGCGAGCAGCATCGCGTCATCGCAGGCCGGGCGGGCGTCGGTCGGGCCGTAGATCTGGATGTTGTCGCGCGCCATGCGGAATGTGCGCAGATACTTGAAGAGGCCCATGCCGATGGCATGGATGTGCGCGCCAGGCACGACCTGCACCGGCACATGCCGGAAGGTGGCGCCGGCGAAACTCAGGCTGTCCAAAGTGGCGAAGGTTGGCGATGCCGGGTGGTCCTTGTCGGCGCTTTCAGCTGCGACCTGGATGCCCAGGCCTTGGGCAGTGTCCTGATCCAGTACGACATAGGCGCTGCTGGTGCCGACACGTAGCGCGACTGGCTTGCCGTTGATTTGCGCGTCGATGGTACCGTCGTCACTTTCGCGACCGCCATGATGCCTGCCGGCATGTACCGGGATGTCGAAGCCCGTGCTCGGCAGCTCCGCTTCAGTCACCGCCTGCCCGGTCTGCAGCGCTACAAAGTGGTTCAGCTGGTCCCATTGCGCGGCCGGCAGCTTGCCCTGGAATTGTTGCGGCAGTTGCTGCATCGCTGTGCTGGCGGCATGGTCCTGACCGGACAGGCGCAGGTTGCCCAATGCGAACAGCGCGCAATACAGCGCTACCTGTGGCTGGTTGTTGATCAGGCCATTTTTGCAGGTTGCGGCCTCGGTGCTGGACTGGGCCAGGCGGCCATGCACGCGGTCCAGCGCCATCGCGGCCAGCACCCGCGTCAGCGGATCGTTTTGTCGGAGGAGTTTGTCCAAGGCATCGGTATCCACCTTGACCAGGGCGGTGTTGATGACTTGCACGGTATCCGCCGGCGTGGCGGCTGGCGGATTGTCTGCCGCAGCCACCGGCATCGCGGCCACGGTGGCGGCAAGCATGGCCAGCAGGGCGAAAACAGGGCGAAGGCGCACGAAGATTTCCCGGATCGATGGCATTCCGAACGCCAACGCGGCAAATCCGGGTTGGTGGACAGGGCCATGTCATGGGGCGCTCTGTTAACATGGACGGCCTTTCTCCACCGTTTTCACCATCCATGATCGAGACCAATCCGATCCTCGCGCAGATCGCGGACCTCACGGCCCGCGTCGAGTCGCTTAGGGGGTATCTTTGACTACGCCACCAAGCGTGAGCGCCTCGAAGAAGTAAGCCGCGAACTGGAAAGCCCCACCGTGTGGGACGATCCGCCGCGCGCGCAGGAACTGGGCCGCGAACGCGCGCGCCTGGACACGGTGGTGACCGGCATCGACGAACTCACCGCCGGCCTCTCCGACGCGGGTGAGCTGGTGGAAATGGCCGCCGCCGACGGCGACGAGGAAACCGTCGCTTCGGTCACGGACGACGTCGGCAAGCTCGAAGCCCGTGTCGGCAAGCTGGAATTCCAGCGCATGTTCTCCGGCAAGATGGATTCCGCGAACGCCTTCGTCGACATCCAGGCCGGCGCCGGCGGCACCGAGGCGCAGGACTGGGCCGAAATGCTGCTGCGCATGTACCTGCGCTGGGCCGAATCGCGCGGCTGGAAGACCGAGCTGCTGGAAGCCTCCGGCGGCGAAGTGGCTGGCATCAAGTCGGCCACGTTCCGCGTCGAAGGCGACTATGCCTACGGCTGGCTGAAGACCGAGATCGGCGTGCACCGCCTGGTGCGCAAGTCGCCGTTCGATTCCGACAACCGACGCCACACCAGCTTCACCAGCGTGTTCGTCTCGCCCGAAGTCGACGACGACATCGACATCGAGATCAATCCGGCCGACCTGAAGACCGACGTCTACCGTTCGTCCGGCGCCGGTGGCCAGCACGTGAACAAAACCGAGTCCGCGGTGCGCATCACCCACGTGCCCAGCGGCGTGGTGGTGGCCTGCCAGACCGAGCGCAGCCAGCACGCCAACCGCGACCGTGCGATGAAGATGCTGGCTGCCAAGCTGTACGAGCTGGAAGTGCAGAAGCGCAATGCCGAGAAGGATGCGCTGGAAGCGACCAAGTCCGACATCGGCTGGGGCAGCCAGATCCGCAACTACGTGCTCGACCAGAGCCGCATCAAGGACCTGCGCACCGGCGTGGAGCGTTCCGACACGCAGAAGGTGCTGGACGGCGATCTCGACGAGTTCATCGAGGCCAGCCTGAAGTCCGGCCTGGATGCGGGCGCCAAGCGCATCGATGCCTGAGGAATCCGTATCGCGGCTTCAGCCGCGATACGGAAGGTCGCCTGTATAGAGCTTTCCCGGTTCCCAACACAGACTGAGGTAGCCAGCATGAATGCCAAGAAGATTTGCAGCATCCTGTTTGCCTGCGCCGCATTCACGGCGTTTGGCGCGAGTGCGCAGAGCGCAGGCCAGGACATCAAGCAGGGCGCAAAGGACGTAGGCCACGGTGTCGCCACCGGTGCACGTGCGGTGGGGCACGCCACCAAGAACGTCGCCACCAAGGTCGGCCACGGCGCGAAGGAAGCCGGCACGGGTATTGGCCACGGTGCCAAGAAAGCTGGCGTCGCCGTCGGTCATGGCGCCAAGAGCGCCGGTACCGCCATCGGCCACGGTGCTAAGGAAGGCTGGGACGCCACCAAGGACGCGACCAAGAAAGTGTTCGGCAAGGGCAATTGACCGCCTTCTGACCGTTCGCGCTGAGCATTGCTTGCGTAAGCAAGCGAAGTCGAAGCGTCTCGCGCAGTTCCTTCGACTTCGATCCTGCGGACCTGCGCTCGGGACGAACGGTTCTATTTCAGATATGCAGCCACCGCTGCCAGCACCGGCCATCACGGAAGCCTCATGAGCGACGATACCCAAGACGAAAACAAGCTGATCGCCGAACGCCGCGAAAAACTCACGGCATTGCGCGGGCAGGGCATCGCGTTTCCCAACGACTTCAGGATGGACAGCTTCGTCGGCGACCTGCAGGATGAGTACGCCGACAAAGATAAGCACAATGCCGAGGCCATCGAAGGCGCACAGCGTCGCGTGAAGGTGGCCGGCCGCATCGTGCTGAAGCGCGTGCAGGGCAAGGTCAGCTTCGCGCAGATCCAGGACATGACCGGCCGCATCCAGCTGTTCATCCACTCCGGCACCGTGGGCGAAGTCTACGAGGCGTTCAAGGGCTGGGACATGGGCGACATCGTGGGCGCTGAAGGCGTGCTGATGCGCACCAAGACCGGCGAGCTGTCGGTGAAGGTGGATGCGCTGCGACTGCTCACCAAGAGCCTGCGCCCGCTGCCGGACAAGCACCACGGCATGGCCGACGTGGAGCAGCGCTACCGCCAGCGCTACGTCGACCTCATCGTCACGCAGGAAGCGCGCGACACCTTCCAGAAGCGCTCGCGCATCATCGGCTTCATCCGCCAGTGGCTGGAAGCCGAACCGCGCCGCTTCATGGAAGTGGAGACGCCGATGATGCACGTGATCCCCGGCGGCGCCACGGCCAAGCCCTTCATCACCCACCACAACGCGCTGGACATGGACCTCTACCTGCGCGTGGCGCCGGAGTTGTACCTGAAGCGCCTGGTGGTCGGCGGCTTTGACCGCGTGTACGAGATCAACCGCAACTTCCGCAACGAGGGCGTGTCTACCCGGCACAATCCCGAGTTCACCATGCTGGAGCTGTACCAGGCCTATGCCACCTACAACGAGATCATGGACCTCACCGAGTCGGTGATCCGCGATACCGCACGGCACGTGCTGGGCACCACGCACCTGGAGTGGGATGGCGCGCAGATCGACGTCGGCCCGACCTTCCGCCGCTGGACGATGGAAGACGCGGTGCTGGAGCACAACCCGGAAATTCAGCGCGGCGAACTGCGCGATCGTGCCGCGATGGCTGCGCATGCGAAGCGCCTCGGCGTGCAGGTCAAGGACGGTTACGGCTGGGGCAAGCTGTTGCTGGAGATCTTCGAGAAGACGGTGGAGCACACCCTGGTCCAGCCCACCTTCATCACCCAGCATCCGGTCGAGGTGTCGCCGCTGGCGCGCGAGAACGACAGCGACAAGGGCATCACCGACCGCTTCGAGCTGTTCGTCAACGGCAAGGAGCTCGCCAACGGCTTCTCCGAGTTGAACGACCCGGAAGACCAGGCGGCGCGCTTCCAGGCCCAGGTGGACGCCAAGGACGCCGGCGACGACGAGGCCATGCACTTCGACGCCGACTACATCCGCGCGCTGGAAGTGGGCCTGCCGCCCACCGGCGGCCTCGGCATCGGCATCGACCGCCTGGTGATGCTGCTCACGGGCTCCGCCTCGATCCGCGACGTGCTGCTGTTCCCGTACATGCGGCCCGAGGCCTGAAGCTCTCCGCCGGGATATGGCAACAAGGCCCGCGAGTCGCCTCGCGGGCCTTGTGCGTTTCAGGCTGGCAGGCGTCGGACGCGTTGCCGCAGCAGCAGGTTCTGCAGCACGGTCACGCTGCCCGAGCCCAGCCAGTACAGGCCCAGCCCGGCGGCCACGTGCCACACCATGAAGAACGAGATCGCCACCGGCAGCCAGTGCAGCAGGGTGCGTGCCTGCTCGGGCAGCATGGGATTGAGCAGCATCGCGGCCATGCCCAGCATTGCCACCGACAGCGCCAGCCACAGGTCGGGCCGCGCCAGTTTCGGTATCCAGAGGAAGGAACCCATGCTGGTCATGCCCTGGCGGATCGCCGCATAGATGCCCGCGCTCATCGGCGCCTGCACCAGCGCGGTGAGCAAGCCGCTGCCGAGTCCGCTGGTTATACCGTGTTCGCGGTAAAGCGATTGCATGGCGGCTGCATGCGCCGCGGGGTTCTTCGCATGGTGCTCGCGCAGGCGTTCCAACTGGGGCTTCAACGTGGCCAGTCTGCGCTGGCGCAACCAGCCCTGTTCGGCGGCATGCAGGGTCATCGGCAGCAGCGCAAGCCGTACGGCCAGCGCGAGTGCGATCACCGCAAGGCCATAGCTGCCGTCTAGCCCTGCCGCCAGATGGCCCAGCAGCGCGACGATCCCGTTCACGAACATCGTCCACATGTAACGCTCTCCCCAACACGTCGTTGATGACGACACGCAAAGTGGGCATCGCCACGTCCGCTTCAAGCGGGCAATGCACATGACTGGCGGCACAGTCGGGTAAAATTGCGGTTTCGACTTGCAACGGAGCCTTGCCCATGTGGTTCGCGATCATCGCCCAGGATCATCCCGGTTCGCTGGACAAGCGCCTCGCCGCCCGCCCCGAGCACCTGGAACGGCTGAACAAGATGCAGGAAGAAGGGCGCCTGTTGCTGGCCGGTCCGTTCCCGGCGATCGAGTCGGAGAATCCCGGTCCGGCCGGCTTCACCGGCAGCATGATCGTGGCTGAGTTCGCCTCGCTGGCGGACGCCGAGGCCTGGGCGGGCGCTGATCCCTACGTGGCTGCCGGTGTCTACGCCGAAGTGAGCGTCAAGCCGTTCCGCAAGACCCTGCCATGAGCGAAGCGATGGCCGAGCAGATCCGCGTCCGCCTTGCGGCCGCGTTCTCGCCCACCGAGCTGGAGGTGGTGGACGAGAGCCATCTGCACCGCGGCCACGCAGGGGAAGGCAAGGGGCATTTCCACGTGCGCATCGTCAGCTCCGCATTCGCCGGCGTGCTGCCGATCAAGCGCCATCGGATGATCTATGCCACGCTCGATGACCTGATGAACCGCGGCATCCACGCACTGTCTATAGATGCTAAGTAGAAAATAATTAATAAACAATACGATACAACACATTTCTTCAGTGAAACATCATGTAGAAATGCGTTGCGGCACCGCCCCTCCTTTGGCACAGTGCCCTGTCGCCCAGCCCTTTGGGCGCCCTCCGATTTCCCTGCGATGACCGCATGCGCCTGACCACGATCAAACTCGCCGGCTTCAAATCCTTCGTCGATCCGACCACCCTGCATCTTCCGGCCAACATGACCGGCGTGGTGGGACCGAACGGCTGCGGCAAGTCCAACATCATCGACGCGATCCGCTGGGTGATGGGCGAGAGCGCGGCCAGCCGCCTGCGCGGCGATTCGCTCACCGACGTGATCTTCTCCGGCTCCACCTCGCGCAAGCCGGTGGGTCAGGCAACCGTCGAGCTGATCTTCGACAACGCGGACGGTACGGTGCAGGGGGAGTACGGCCAGTACGCCGAGATCTCGGTGAAGCGCCAGGTGACGCGCGACGGCCAGTCCGCCTATTTCCTCAACGGTGCGCGCTGCCGCCGCCGCGACATCACCGACCTGTTCCTCGGCACCGGCCTGGGTCCGCGCAGCTACTCGATCATCGAGCAGGGCATGATCTCGCAGATCATCGAGGCGCACCCGGAGGAACTACGCACGCACCTGGAGGAAGCCGCCGGCATCTCCAAGTACAAGGAACGCCGCAAGGAAACCGAGAGCCGCATCAAAGCCACCCGCGAGAACCTCGATCGCGTGAAGGACGTACGCGACGAGGTGGACAAGCAGCTCGAACAACTCAACCGCCAGGCTCGCGCCGCCGAGCGCTGGAAGGCCTACAAGGAAGAGGAAACCCGCAAGCAGGCCGAGCTGCGCGCGCTGGAATACCGCGCGCTGAAGGGCCAGCACGATGGCGAAGGGGCCGGGCTGTCCGCCGCCGAAATCGAGATCGAGAAGCAGCTGGCCGGCCAGCGCGAAATCGAGGCGCAGATCGAGGCCGTGCGCGAACGCCACACCGATGCCGGCGAGCACCTGGGCTCGGTGCAGGCCGAGGTCTACAAGGTCGGCGCCGAAATCGCCCGCGTCGAACAGCAGGTACGCCACAACCGCGAAACCGCGGAGCGCCTGCAGCGCGCGCAGGGCGAGGCCGAGCGCGAACACAACGAGCTGGCCGAGCACATCGCCGGCGACCGTGCACAGGTCGAAACGCTGCGCATGGCGCTGGCCGAAGGCGAACCCAGGCTCGAAGCCCTGCAGCAGATGCAGGACGACACTGCCGAGGCCCAACGCAGCGCCGAAACCAAGCTTGCCGACTGGCAGCAGCGCTGGGACACACACACCCGTACCGCCGGCGAATCCAACCGTGCGGCCGAAGTGGAGCGCACCAAGCTCAACTATCTCGATCGCCAGGCCATCGATCTCGCCAGGCGCCGTGAAGCGCTGGAAGCCGAACAGAAGGCCACCGACCTCGTCGCGCTGGACGCTGCCGCCGAGCAGATGTATCTGGAGCACGACACCCAGCGCGAGAAGGTGGAATCGCTGGGCAGCCTGCTCGACCAGCACAAGAGCAATCACGAGAAGGTGCTGGAAGAGGAACTCCAGCTGCAGTCGGCGCTCAACGAGTCGCGCTCTCAGCTGCAGACGGCGCGTGGCCGGCACTCCTCGCTGGAAGCCCTGCAGCACGCTGCGCTGGGCCAGGAAGAAAACGCAGCCAGCCAATGGCTGACGCGGCTGGGCCTGGACAAGTCGCCACGCCTCGGCGAGACGCTGCAGGTGGAAGCCGGCTGGGAAACCGCGGTGGAAACCGTGCTCTCCGGCTTCATCGACAGCGTGCTGGTCGAAGGCGCACACGCGTTGGCCGCGGACTTCAGTGCGCTGGAAAACGCCGATGTCGCACTGCTCGATGCCGCCGAGGGCAGTGCCAACACTGCCGGCACGTTGGCCGCGCACGTGCGAGGCCCGGCGGCGGCCATCGCCATCCTCGGTCACGTGCTTATTGCCGAGACGCTGGACGAGGCGCACCAGCGCGTTGCCGGCCTGTCCGCGCTGGCGCCGTACCAGTCGGTGATCACCCGTGGTGGCGAGTGGCTGGGCCCGGGTTGGGCACGCGTACGCCGCGCGCAAGGCAACCAGGTGGGCGTGCTGGCGCGCGAGCGCGAGATCCGCACGCTGGCCGAACAGGTCGCCGCGCTGGAAGCGCGCATCGAGGAATGCACCGCCCAGCTCGACGACCAGCGCACCCGCAAATTCGAGGCCGAACGCGCCCGCGACGACACCCAGCGCGAGCTGTACAACGCGCATCGCCGCCAGTCGGAACTCGCCGGTCAGCTGCAAAGCCATCGCGGCAAGCTGGAAACCGCCCGCGCCCGCGGCGAGAAAGTGGCCGGTGAACTGGCAACGTTGATAGAGCAGCTTGACGAGCTGCAGACGCAGACCCGCGAGGCACGCGCGCGGCTGGACGAGTCGGTCGGCCATATGGGCGACCTCGAGGACCAGCGCCGCGAACTGGAGAACGAACGCCGTGCCCTGCTGGAGGCCCGCGAGGAAGCGCGCATGAACGCGCGCGAGGCCGCCGACCAGGCTCACGCGCTGGCGCTGTCGCTGGAATCCAAGCGTTCCTCGCTGGCCTCGCTGGAACAGGCACTGGCGCGCATGGAGAACCAGTTGCGCCAGATCGAAGCGCGTCGAGGCGAGATCGCCGAACAGCTCGCCGCGGGATCCGACCCCATCGCCGAGCTCGAAGCCGAGCGGCAGACCTATCTCGACCAGCGTCTGCTGGTGGACAAGCAGTTGGTGGAGGCGCGCCGTTCGCTGGAGGAATGCGATATCGCTTTCCGCCAGTTGGAACAGCGCCGGCACCTTGCCGAACAGAGCCTCGCCAACCTGCGCGAAAACCTTTCCGAAAAGCGCCTCGCCGCGCAGGCCTTGCAGTTGCGCGCCGAGCAGCTGGCCGAAGCCATCGCGGCTTCCGGCCTGGAGCTGGAAACCCTGCTCGCCGAACTGGCGGAGAACGTGGATGCCTCGGAGTGGAAACAGCAACTGGCCGAGCTCGCACAGAAGATCGTTCGCCTCGAACCGGTGAACCTCGCCGCGATCCAGCAGCACGCCGAACAGAGCGAGCGCAAGACCTATCTCGACAACCAGCTCAGCGACCTCACCAGCGCGATGGAGACGCTGGAAGGCGCGATCAAGAAGATCGACCGCGAGACGCGTGCGCGCTTCAAGGAGACCTTCGACAAGGTCAACGCCGGCGTGCAGGAGTTGTTCCCGCGCCTGTTCGGCGGTGGCCATGCCTACCTCGAACTCACCGGCGACGACCTGCTCGACACCGGCGTGGCGATCATGGCGCGGCCACCCGGCAAGCGCCCGTCCAACATCTCGCTGCTCTCCGGCGGCGAGAAGGCGCTCACCGCGGTGGCCCTCGTATTCGCCATCTTCAACCTCAACCCCGCGCCATTCTGCCTGCTCGACGAGGTGGATGCGCCGCTGGACGAAGCCAACGTGGGCCGCTTCTCCAGCATGGTGCGCGAGATGAGCGAGCGGGTGCAGTTCATCTTCATCAGCCACAACAAGGCCACCATGGAAGCCGCCAGCCAGCTCTGCGGCGTGACCATGCGCGAGCCCGGCGTATCGCGCCTGGTGCAGGTGGACCTGGCCGAAGCGGCTAAACTGGCGGGCACCGCGTGAGTGCCGCCTGCGATGCCCGCGTGATTGAACTGAGGAAGTGCGTTCGCCACCCGCGGCGAACGAACCGATGAGGAACCGATGATGACGCTGCAACCCGTGCTTGCCCTTGGCTGGAACCCGGCTGTCGGCATACCGATGTTCATCGTTGGCCTGGTCGTGCTCGCCCTGGTCTGGCTGTTTGGCCAGCCGAAGAAGGAACAGCAGGGCAAGCGGCGCATGCCGCCAGGACCGGTGCCGAACAACACGGGCGGCGAACGCCGCGAACCCACGCTGGGCGAGCGCGGCGACGCCGACGGGCTTTCCTTCAGCGCCACCGATGAACTGCGTTTCGACGAAAACGCGGTGCCGCCGAAGCAGGGCGAGCTCGATGTAGGTCTGCGCGAAGAACTGGAACGCCTCGGCGCCACGCTTTCGGGCGAACGCAGCACCGGTGTGTCGCGCAGCAAGCTGGCCGGGCAGGCTGCCGCCATCGTGGATGCATTGCGTGCGCCGTCGGCCTCGGCCGAACCGGCCGCCGCGCCGGCCGGCAGCGCTCCGGCGACGCCGGCGTCGGCTCCCGCGGGCGCTGCGCCCGTTTCCGCGCCACAGCCGAACCGGCCGCCGCCGCGCTCCGACCTCGGTCGTCGTCCTGCGCAGATGCCGGTGGAACGCATCGTCACCCTGTTCGTGGTGGCGCGCGAAGGCTCCAGTTTCCACGGCCCCGATCTGATCGTGGCCGCCGAGAAGGCAGGCCTCGAGTTTGGCGACATGGGCATCTACCATCGGCTCGCCGACGGCAAGCGCGAGCTTGGTCCGATCTTCAGCGTCGCCAACATGCTCAAGCCGGGCAGCTTCGATCTGTCCAGACTCGACGTACTGCGCACGCCCGGCCTCAGCTTCTTTATGACCTTGCCCGCGCCGCTGCCCGCGCTCGACGCATGGGACACCATGCTGCCCACCGCGCAGCGCCTTGCCGAGTTGCTGGACGGGCAGGTGCTGGACGAAGAACGCAACGCGCTCGGTCGCCAGCGCATCGCCCACATCCGCGACGAGCTGCGTGGCTGGGACCGCGACCGCCAAGGCGAGGAAATCCATTTCAGACGCTGAGCGTCCGCGGCTTTCACAATCGTGCACCGCCGGAAGCTTTCGGCGCTGTCGATCAAGGCGAGTAGGCCATCGACGGCTGGATTGTGGCCGCGTCCGATATGGGAGAGATCCAGTTCCTCGACGGCCCGGTCATTGCCGTTCGAAGAGCGGCCAGGCACAGGTGACGTGCGAGTGATGTAGGCAGCAATCAGGCTTGCCTGTGCATCGCTATTCAAGCCGATCGATTCAAGCCCGCTCACTGTGCTGCCGATAATGGCCAAGATGCGTAATGGCAAACGGCGTTTAATCGCGCTATGGTTGCCGGGCTCTAGGGGTATGGCAGTCGCTTGCAGCGAATCAACGTGCATGGACCGCCGCAGGTCGGAATCATTCTGCAAACGTGGTGGCCATCCGATATGACGGCACCGGTTTCCCTGCTTGTGTTCAAACTGGACCTGCTGCGACTGGGCGTGTCGCTGGCCGCGGTCGAGCGCGTGGAACACGCCTGTGAGGTCACTCCCTTGCCCGGGGCGCCGATGGCCGTGTTGGGCGTGGTCAACCTGCACGGCCACGTGGCCGTGGTGATCGACCTGAGGCTGCGGCTGGGTTTGCCACCGCGTCCAATCAGTCCTGCGGACGCCTTCGTGGTACTGGCGTTACCGCAGCAGTTGTTCGTACTTCCGGTCAGCGAAGCAGAAGGCGTGACCGCGGTCGATAGCGGGGATTTCGTGCCGGGGGAGGCACTGATCCAGGGCGTTGCCCAGGTGCGGGGCCTGGTGAAAACGCCGGACGGCCTGTTGCTGATCGACGACCCACAGCAATTCCTCGATGTCCACGACATGAAGGCGCTGGCCAGTGCCTTGGATGCCCGACGTGCCGGGCAGTGAGTCAACCGTTCTTTGGGAAAGGGTCGGCTCGGTCGTGGAGCGGCTCTTCGGGCTGCACCTGCAGGGCGAGAAATTGTCGGATCTGAAGCGCTCGCTCAGGGGAGCGGCAAGCGAACTCGGCCTTTCCGATGTGGAGGCATGCGCACAGCTGCTGCTGTCGGAAAAGCTCGACGCCGCAGGCGTGGAAACCCTGGCCAGTCACCTCACCATCGGGGAGACCTATTTCTTCCGCGACCAGGAAGCGTTCGCCGCACTTTCGACCCATGTCCTGCCTGCGCTCATTGAGGAGCGGCGCCGCATGGACAGCCGGCAGCTGCGTATCTGGAGCGCCGCCTGCTGTACCGGTGAAGAAACCTATTCGATCGGCATCCTGCTGCGTCAACTGTTGCCGGACATCGGCAGCTGGCAAATCAATCTCCTTGGTACCGACGTCAATCCGCGCTTCCTGCGCAAGGCTGCGGAAGGGGTGTATGGCCAGTGGTCGTTTCGTGGAACATCGCCGGATTTCCGCGCCCGGCATTTCCGTCAGCTGGCAGGGGGGCGCTACATACTGTCGCCTGCGATCCGGCGCATCGTCCGCTTTGCACCCTTGAACCTCGCTGACGAGGCCGCGCTGGCCAGCATGCGTGATGGCGGCTTCGACCTGATTCTCTGCCGCAACGTCCTCATGTACTTCACGCCGGCGCAGGCATCGAAGGTAGTCGAGGCACTGCATGGGGCCTTGCGCGAGGATGGCTGGCTGGCAGTCGCGCCGTGCGAGGCCTCGCAGACCCTGTTTGCCGGCTTTCGTGCAGTCCATTGCGACGGCGCGATCTTTTACCAGAAAGGCCAAGTGCAGTATCGCCGCGGAGTTGCTCCAAAAGACGAGGGCGCAACGGAGGTGACACCGGCCAAGACGCTTCCGGCACGGGTTTACGCAACGCATGAAGTGTCGTCCGGTTTTCCTAAACCAGCGACGCCGCCATCTGCTCCCAAGCGGCGGCCGCCTCCCCCAAAGGCGAAGGAAACGGTACTTTCCGCGGAGGCAACCGCCGCATGGGCAAGGACGTTGGCCGACCAGCGCCGCATGGACGAAGCGCTGGTCTGGTGCGATCGCTGGATAGCCGCCGAAAAACTGGACCCGGCGGCCCATTATCTGAGAGGGATGATTCTTGCCGAGACGGGCAACGTGCCCGAGGCCGGCGCCGCATTCGAGCGCAGCCTGTACCTGGCACCCGATGGCGTAATGGCCGGCCTGGCGCTTGCCAATCTGGAGCGCACCCGCGGACGGGAGAAGCATGCGGCACGCCACTATCGCAATGTCCTGGCCTTGCTTGAACGGCTGCCCCCGGACGCCTACCCCGAACATGCCGAGGGCATTAGCGTGCGGCAACTGACCGCCCTGGTCAGGGACTTGATGGTCGTGGGAGACCATGCATGAACTCGTCCGATGGCCTCGACGCCTCTCATGTCATCTTGCGCGAACGTGCGCGACGGCTGGCGCAACGGCCCTCCGACAAGCCGCTCGAGGAGCAGATCGAGGTGCTCGAGTTCACTCTTGCCCACGAGCGTTACGCCCTCCTGGCCAGTCAGGTGAACGACGTGCAGCCGCTCAGGGATCTCACGCCGCTGCCTTGCACGCCATCGTTCCTTCGCGGCCTGGTCAACCTGCGAGGGCGGCTGGTGGCGGTGATCGACCTGAAGCAGTTTTTCGGTCTGCCCGAACCAGGCATCACCGACCTGCACAGGATTGTGCTGCTGCGCAGGGACGAGGTGGAAATCGGGCTGCTGGCTGACACGGTCGAAGGTGTCTCGGCCATCGGCAAGAGCCGCATCCAGCCGGCGCCGTCGACCGTGGGGGGAGTCGCAGCGGAATATATCGTGGGAGTCACGCCGGAACGGCTGGTGATACTGGACACAGACGCCATCCTCAACGATCCGCGTCTTGTCATAGATGAGGACGTGAGTTCGTAAACAACCATAGGCATCAGTAGGGGGTTGCCATGAACGGGTTCAACAACCTCAAGACCGGCACCAAGATGGTGCTCGGCCTCGGGCTTATCGTAGCGCTGCTCGTGCTGTTGGGCGTCATGGCCCAGCACGCCATGGAGGAAATTACGCAAAGCCGCAATGTAGCGGTGGAGGCGAACGCATTGGAGGCGTCGCTCAATGACGATCGCGCCGTCGTCCTGACGCTGCTCTCCATTAGCGATGCGACCACGCGCAACAATCTGTTCGACGAGGCTGGAAAAAACGGCAGATCCGCAGCCGCCTACCTGCAAGGCATGCGCAACCTCACGCAGATGGAACCGGAACTGGAGACGATGATCGCCCAGTTCGCCGACCAATATGCGGTATATGCGCAGGTTCGCGATGGCCAGGTCCTCGACCTGCTCCGCAAAGGCCAGGTCGAGGCAGCGCGCGCTACCTCGCTGGGGGAACAGAACAGCCGTTACCTCGCCATGCGGGACCTTGCTGAAAAACTTTCGGACCGCGCCTTGACTCTCGGTACGCAGCAGGCCTCGAGTGCCCGCAGCACCTTCGCCGTCGTGGGCGTGCTGGCGTTATTGGCGGCGATAGCGATTGGCTGGTTGCTGACCCGTACGATCGCTGGCCCGCTGCGTTCGCTGACGACGGCAGCCGAACGGATCGCGATCGGCGATCTTCCTTCCGAAGAACTATCGCTGGGCCGCAGCGACGAAGTCGGACTGTTGCATCAGGCCTTCGGGCGCATGAGCCGCTCGCTGCGGCAGATGGCCGGGATAGCGCACAGCATCTCCGAGGGCGATCTTCGCGTCAGCATCGAGCCGCAATCCGAGCACGACGTACTGGGCAAGGCGTTCGCGTCGATGATCCAGAACCTGCGCAACCTGACGGCGGATCTCCACGAAGGCATCAATGTGCTGAGCAGCTCGGCGAGTGAAATTTCGACCTCGACCAGCGAACTCGCCGCCAGCGCCACCCAGACCGCCGTCGCCGTCAGCGAAACCACGACTACGGTGGAGGAGGTCCGGCAGACCGCGCAGATGTCCAGCGAGAAGGCCCGGGCAGTCTCCGATTCCGCCTTGCGGGTGGCCTCCATCTCGGAGGAAGGGCGCAAGGCTACGGATGACACCGCAGTCGGAATGGCGCGAATCCAGCAGCAGATGGAACTGATCGCTGAAAGCATGGTGCGGCTCAGCGAGCAGAGCCAGGCGGTCGGCCAGATCGTGGCTACCGTCGATGATCTGACCGGACAGTCCAAGCTGCTGGCCGTAAACGCCTCGATCGAAGCGGCCAAGGCCGGCGAGCACGGCAAGGGTTTTGCCGTGGTTGCGCAGGAGGTCAAAAGCTTGGCCGAGCAGTCGCGCCAGGCCACGGCACAGGTGCGCAGCATTCTCGGCGACATCCAGCAGGCCACGAGCGCGGCGGTACTGGCGACCGAGCAGGGCAGCCACGCCGTAGCCGAAGGCGTACGCCAGTCCACGCAGGCGGGTCAGTCCATCCAGGCGCTCACCGGCAGCGTCAGCGAAGCTTCCCAGGCAGCCGTGCAGATCGCCGCATCCAGTCAGCAACAGCTGGTCGGTGTAGACCAGGTAGCCACGGCGATGGAAAGCATCAAGCTGGCGAGCAACCAGAATGTGGACAGTGCCAAGCAGATGGAAGCGGCGGCGCACGGCATCAAACTGCTTGGCGAGAAGCTCAAGCAACTTGCCGCCGGCTACCGCCTCTAGCCGGCAATGAACGAACGCGACGCCGAATTCCTGCAACGCCTGCGAGCCGTCTTCCTGACGGAGGCGCGTGACCACCTGCTCGCTATCGGCACCGGCCTGGTGGCATTGGAAAAGGGCGGTTCACCAGTCGAACGCGGACAGCACGTGGAAGCCGTGTTCCGGCACACGCACAGTCTCAAAGGGGCGGCGCGCGCTGCAGGCTTCCCGCGGATAGAAAAGCTTTGCCAGACGCTCGAGGAAATCTTCGCGCTGTGCAAGCGGCGCGGTCGGGTGCTGCCGGCCGGCAATTTCGATGTGCTGCACCGGGCATTCGACATGGTCAGTGCCGATGTGGATGCTGGTGGCGGCACGGTACCGAACCTCTCGCCCGATGCCATTGCCGCGATGCTGACCCAGTTGGAGGCGATCGCCCGGGGCGAGGCTGCGGTCGAATGCGAGCCGGAGAGCCTGCACGAGCCCGAGTCTTCTGCCGAGGAAGCCGTCGATCAGCCGCCTGCCGTGCCCGATGCCGATACCGGCGCGGTGCCGGTGCTGGTGCGTGAGGTGACCAGTACTGTCCGCGTCCAGACACCGCGTCTGGATCGGGTCCTGCTCGCGGCGGAAGAACTGCTGACGGTCAAACAGGCGGGAGCCGAGCGCACTGAAGAACTGCGGCTGCTGGAGTTGCGCTTTGGTCTATGGTCCAAGCACTGGCTGGCAGCGCAGCCGGCACTGCGCCGGCTGCGGAGTCTGGTTGCCACGAGTGATCCCGGCACCCGGATCGAGCTGGAATCGGTAACCAGGGCGCTGGAATTCCTGGAATGGAATTACGGCCATCAGCGCTCCCTGGAAGGTGACGTTCGCGCCATCGCGCGATCGGCCGCGCGCGACAGCCACTTTGCCGGCAAGCAAATCGACGAGTTGCTGGACGATTCGAAGACCTTGCGGATGCTGCCGTTTTCGGCGCTCTCCGAGGCTTTGCCCAAGCTGGTGCGCGACCTCGCGCGTGACCAGGACAAGCAGGTCGACCTGCAGATTTCGGGTGAGGATGTGCAACTGGACAAGCGCATGGTCGAGTTGCTGCGCGATCCGCTGGTGCATCTGGTGCGCAATGCCTTGGACCATGGCGTCGAGCTGCCGGCGAAGCGACAGGCTGCCGGCAAACCGCCTCGCGCGACCTTGCAGGTGCAGGCTCGTCTACTGCATGGCAATCAGATAAGCATTGAAATCGCGGATGACGGTGCCGGCCTCGATCCGCAGCGGCTGCGCAAGGCGGCGCTGCGCTCCGGCGTGCTGGGTGAGGATGCCGCCAGAGAGCTCAATGACGCACAGGCCCTGGAACTGGCCTTCCGTTCCGACGTGTCCACCAGTCCGATCATCACCGAAATTTCCGGGCGCGGGCTGGGACTCGCCATCGTGCGCGAGCAGGTCGAACGACTGGGTGGGCGAGTCGAGGTGGAGAACCGCGAGCCCTGCGGTGCGCGCTTCCGGATACTGTTGCCACAGAGCATGGCCATGCTGCGCGGCTTGTTCGTGGAGGCGTGCAACCAGGTATTTGTCCTCCCCAGCGCACATGTCGAGCGGGTGATCCAGGTGCCGCGTGCCAGCTCGAAAACCGTTGGCCAGCGCGAAACGCTGACAATCGACGGGCAAGTCGTCGCACTTGCCCGTTTGCACCAATTGCTCGAGATGCCTGCCTTTCAATCGGCAGCCGATCCCATGACCGTCGTGCTTCTGGGCGCAGGGCACCAGCGTGTGGCCCTGGTTGTTGACGAGGTGCTGCACGAGGGGGAGGTCCTGGTCAAGCGCCTGCGGCGACCGCTGGTGCGTGTGCGCAATATCGCCGGGGCTACCGTGCTGGCCTCGGGCAAGCCGGTACCGATTCTCAACGTGGCCGACCTGCTCAAGTCTGCCAGGCACACTGCCGTGCAGGCTCCGGTACGGCCGGAGGCAAAGGAAGGCGGCAGGCCGCTTGCACAACGCGTGCTGCTTGCCGAGGATTCGATCACCTCCAGACTGCTATTGAAGGGCATCCTGGAGTCCGCCGGCTGCAAGGTGAGGGCGGTGGCCGACGGTATCGAGGCCTTCACGGCATTGCGCAGCGAATCGTTCGACCTGTTGGTTTCCGACATCGAGATGCCGCGGTTGAACGGCTTCGACCTGACCTTGCGCATACGCGCCGACCACAAGCTTGCCGATCTCCCGGTCGTGCTGGTCACCGCGTTGTCCCGGCGCGAGGATCGCGAGCGCGGTATCGACGTGGGCGCAAATGCCTATATCGCCAAAGGCAGCTTCGATCAACGTGAATTGCTGGAGGCAGTGCGCCGGCTGGCCGGTGCCCGGGAATCCTCGTGAACAGAAATCGCATCAGCGTCCTCGTGGTAGACGACTCGGAAGTCATCCGGATGCTGCTGGTGCACCTGATCGAACAGGATCCTGCGTTGCGCGTGGCTGGGGCCGTCGGGAGAGGCGACCAGGCGGTGGCCTTCGTGCAGGCCAATCCGCCGGATGTAGTGCTGATGGACATTCAGATGGACGGCATGGACGGATTTGAGGCGACACGCCGCATCATGGAGACCCAGCCCGTTCCGATCGTGATGTGTTCGGCGGTGACCGACGTTTATGCCGTGGCAACCGCCTTCCACGCCTATGATGCTGGCGCCGTGGCCTTGGTGGAAAAGCCGGTCGGCGACAGTCATCCCGACGCTGTGCGTCTGGGCAGGGAACTGCTGCAGACCCTGCATCTGATGTCGGAGGTGAAGGTGGTGCGGCGTTGGGCCCGCAAACCGCAGGCACAGGCGTCGCAACCCCCATCGTCGTCCAGTCGCATCCAGTTCGTGGGCATCGGTGCCTCCACCGGAGGGCCGCCGGCCTTGCAGGCGGTTTTGGGGCGGCTGGACAAGGATTTCCCCGTGCCGATCGTGATAGTCCAGCACATCAGCGCCGGGTTCCTGCCTGGCCTGTCGGAATGGCTGGGGCAAACCACGGCAGTGCGTGTGCAGATCGCAGCGCACGGCATCGAGGCGCGCCCGGGCCATGCCTACCTCGCACCGGACGACTTCCATCTGACCGTGGGCGAGCATCGTCGGCTGCGGCTCGAGAAAGCGTCGCCGGTACACGGACTTCGACCTGCCGTGGATACCCTGTTCCATTCGATCGCCAGGCAATGCGGGCCCAACGCCGTGGGCGTTCTGCTGACAGGCATGGGGAAGGATGGAGCCCAGGGCCTCCTGGCGATGCGCGACTCGGGCGCGATCACCCTCGTGCAAGACAAGGCCACTTCGGTGATCTACGGCATGCCCGGCGAAGCTGTGGCGCTTGGAGCGGCCAGCCAGGTCCTGCCACTCGACAGGATCGGCGAAGCCCTGCAACGCGTCGTCCAACCGCATTCCTACCCCAAGGCGCTTCCGTGAACAGCAAGCAAGCTAGTGGCGGCGACGCAGTCGAGATCCTGGTCGCCGAAGACAGCTCCACCCAAGCCCTCAGCCTGCAGTATCTGCTGGAACAGCAGGGCTACCGGGTGACTATCTGCCAAAACGGCCGTCTGGCGTTGGCCGAGGCAAAACGGCACAAGCCGGACTTGATCATCAGCGACATCGTCATGCCGGAAATGGATGGCTACGGCCTTTGCCGCGCAGTCAAGTCGGACGCCGACCTGAACGATGTGCCGTTTCTGCTGGTCACGACGCTCAGTAATCCGGAAGACGTTCTCAGCGGTCTTGAAGCGGGTGCCGACAGCTTCATCCTGAAGCCTTACGACGATACCTTCCTGCTCAACCGCGTGAATTTCGTGCTGTTGCACCGCCGGCTTCGCCAGTCCGATCGCGCCGACATGGGGGTCGAGATCAGCTTCAAGGGACGCAGCCACTTCATCACGTCCAATCGCCTGCAGATCCTCAACCTGCTGTTGTCCACCTACGAAGCAGCCATCCAGCGAAACGACGAGTTGCGTCGTTCGGAAGAGGAGTTGCGCGAGGCCAACATCGCCCTTTCTGCGGTCAACGAACGTCTTGAGGAAGAGATCCGCCAGCGCCAGGCCATGGAGAAGCAACTGGCCGCCGCCAAGCAACAGGCGGAAATCGCCAACGAAGCGAAATCCGCTTTCCTGGCCACCATGAGCCACGAGATCCGCACGCCCATGAACGGCATCGTGGGCATGGTCGATGTGCTGGCGCACAGCAAGTTGTCCGAGTATCAGACTGACGCCGTACGCACGGTGAAGGAATCCGCGTTTGCACTCCTGCACCTGATCGACGATTTGCTGGATTTCTCCAAGATCGAAGCCGGCAAGCTCGAGCTGGAGCTCACGCCGACCAGCCTGTGCGACACGGCCGAAGCCGTCTGCGACACCTTGAGCGCGCTGGCCGATCGCAAGGGCGTGGATCTGTTCGTGTTCGTCTCGCCCGAGGGGCCGGCCCAGGTCCTTGCCGATCCGGTGCGCCTGCGCCAGATCATGTACAACCTGGTGGGCAATGCCATCAAGTTCAGCAGCGGCGAGCGGGAGCGGCGGGGGCGCGTCGACATCCGCGTGGAAGTGAGCCGCCAGCAACCCTTGCAGATCGCCTTCAAGGTCAGCGACAACGGTATTGGCATTCCCCGGGAGGCACGCGCCCACCTGTTCGAGTCGTTCCGCCAGGCCGAGGTCTCGACCACCCGGCGCTTCGGTGGCACCGGTCTCGGCCTCGCCATCTGCAAGCGCCTGGTCGACTTGATGCAGGGTGAAATCCTCGTTGACAGCATACCGCGCATCGGCACGACCTTTACCGTCCATCTGCCCTTCGAAGCCGTGGCCGGTGCTGCTGCTCCGGGAGTTCCTGATTTGTCGGGAGTGGAGTACGTCATTGTCGATGGCCAGAACGCCCGTGCGGACGACCTGCGCAGCTACCTCCAGTACGCGGGAGCACAGGTAACCGTGGTGACGGACGATGAGGACGCGGTACGGATCTGCGCCGATGCGACCAAACCGATAGTGCTCGTGCACGGTGGCATCGACGAGGCGGGCCGCGCGGCATGGCTGGACCGGTTCGATGCCCAGCCGAACGTGCACCACTTGCTGGTGTCGAAGGGGCGCCGCCGCGTGGCGCGTCTGGTGAGCGCCGGCGTGGTGACGATGGACGGCAATCTGCTGCGTCGGCGCTCGCTGCTGCATGCCGCGGCTGCCGCGGCGGGGCTGGCGTCGCCCGCTACGGAACAATGGCGCTCTTCCAGCCAGCCGGAACCCGAGGCCAGCGCACCCACCATCACCCAGGCGCGCGCATGCGGACAATTGATCCTGGTAGCGGAAGACGACATCACCAACCAGAAAGTGCTGTTGCGGCAGTTGAACCTGCTGGGCTACTCGGCCGAGTTGGCCAAGAACGGGCGCGAAGCGCTGGAGCTCTGGCGCCGCGGCCGCTATGCAATGTTGCTCACCGACCTGCATATGCCGGTGCTGGACGGATACGGGCTGGCTGCCGCCATTCGCCTCGAAGAGCCGCCGCAAAGCCATTCCCCGATCATTGCCCTGACGGCAAACGCCTTGCGCGGCGAAGCGAGCCGTGCGCTCGCGGCGGGAATGGACGACTATCTGACCAAGCCGCTGCAACTGCCTGCGTTACGCAAATTGCTGGAGCAATGGTTGCCGCCGCCCGTGACCAAGGAGGGTCACCAGGATGCCGAACCTCAGCAGGCCGAGCCTGCGCAGGATCGACCGACACTGGACATCAATGTGCTCAAGAACTTGATCGGCGACGAGCCGGCGCTGTTGTACGTGTTGCTAAAGGACTTCCTCGACGCGCTGATGACGGGAATGGCCGCTATCCGGAAGGCGGCGGCGGGAGATGATTTCGGTGAAGTGGGTGCGATGGCGCATCGGCTCAAATCTTCGTCGCGCAGCGTCGGGGCTCTTCAAGTAGGTGACATTTGCGCCGAACTAGAGAACAGTTCGCTACTTGGTGACAAGGCGGTCACGGTAGGGGCCGTCGCGAACTTCGAAGCAGCAGCCGGGGAGCTGCTGCTGAAACTGCGGGAACAGCTGCATGAGCTGGAGTCCCGCCTGGATGCAAATTCGAATGTTTCCGGATGGAACGGCGATGAAAGCCCTACTGGTAGACGATGACCCTTTTATCCTGAAACTGCTTTCGCTTCAGTTGCGGACAGTCGGGATGCACGTGGAGATGATCTGTCACAGCAGCGGGCAGGCCGCCCTGGATCTGCTGGAACATGATCGGGACATCGGGATCGTCTTCTGCGACTTGCAGATGCCCGGGATGGATGGCGTGGAATTCGTCCGCCATCTCGTACGCCTCGCGTACGCCGGCAGTCTGGTGCTGGTCAGTGGTGAAAATCCCCGGACGCGGCAGGCCGTGGAGCAGTTGGCCCGTGCGCATGGCTTGCATGTGCTTGGAACCCTGGGCAAGCCGGTGACCACGGAGTCGCTGCTTCAAGTGCTGGCTACGGGCAATCCTGCGTCTCCCTCGCCGGATTCGGCTACTCCAGCGCCACGCTATACACCGGCCGAACTCCAGCGGGCCATCTCCCAAGGGGAATTGCGCAACCACTATCAGCCGAAAGTGGAACTGGCGACCGGCAAGGTGGTTGGCTTGGAGGTGCTCGCACGTTGGCAGCATCCGCGAGATGGCCTGGTGATGCCCTGCCATTTCATTCCGATGTCCGAGAAGCACGGGCTGGTGGGGCCGCTGAGTGTCGAGGTGACGCGTAAGGCGCTGCATGATCTGCGGCACTGGCTGGACGCCGGCCACCGATTCGATTTGGCTATAAACGTGCCTTTGGGTAGTGTTTCGTCGCTCGATTACCCGGAAATCCTGCTTGAGCAAGCGCACGTTGCCGGGGTGCCGATGCACCATCTCGTATTGGAGATCACCGAGACGCAGTTGATGGATGACCCCCAGGTACAACTGGATGTGCTGAGCAGGCTGCGCCTCAAGCAGGTCAAACTTTCCATCGACGATTTCGGCACCGGGTACTCCTCCCTGGCCCAATTGCGTGACCTGCCGTTCGACGAACTGAAAATAGATCGCGGCTTTGTCCATGGGGCGAGCCATAACGCTTCTTTGCGTGCCATCCTCGAAGCCAGCCTTAGCCTGGCGCGCGACATGGGCTTGCGCACGGTCGCCGAAGGCGTGGAAGACCGTGAGGACTGGGATCTCCTGCGGGCGGCTGGCTGCGACATGGTGCAGGGCTACCTGGTCGCCAAGCCGATGCGTGGAGATCAGGTTGACGGTTGGCTGGCCGAATGGGAAACCCGCCGAAGTACCTTGATTCCTCCTGCTTCCGAAGCAAGAGAACATTAGGCTGCGACCTGGCGCCCGAGGCCGAGCAACGTCGGCTAGCGCGACAGGACGTCTTGCCGGGCAGGGTAGTGGCGAATCTGTTTCTGGCAGCACCGCCGGCGGCTCATCCATCTAGGGCAGGGCATGGCCGCTTTCGACTTGCCGGTTCCGCAGCGCTGAAGTGACACTTCCTGGCCGACGATGGGCAACCGTCAAGGTATCGATCGGCTTCGATCGCAGCTGGCTGCCGAAAGAAAGTGGCCAGTCCTGAGCGTAGCGTCATCTGAAAATAGTAGGCGCGGGCGGTGCGGATTTCTCGTAATCTGGTCCAGGGGAGGAGGCATCCACGTCCGTGCTGGATATCCGCCGCGAATACGGCACCGGTTAGCTGTCCCGCCAACGGAATCGGGCTCACCTCAATCCCTGCCCAGCCTTGCGGTGTCAGACACCAGGATAAGGGGGAAGCGCAGTGCGAGTCCCGGGTTCATTTCTGAAGACACCGGCCCTTTTCATCATCTCGGGAATCGCCATCACGCTCGCCACCACGAGTGTGATGGCCTTGTCGCTTTATCAGATGCGACGGGACGCGATGTCACAAGCACGCGATGCCACCGGGAACCTGGCCAGTTCTCTGGAGAAAGAAACCGAGCGCAACCTCGACATCTTCAGACTTGCCATGCGCGAAGTGGAGACCTGCATCGAGACGCCTGCGCTCGACGGTCTCCCTCCGGATGTCCGGCAACTCGCGGCGTTCGGCACGATCAGGGACGCCAAGCAACTCGGCACGCTGTTCGCGACCGATGCGGCCGGCAACTTCATTCTCGACTCACGCTCGCCTGTGCCGCGGAAATTGAATGTAGGCGACCGGGACTATTTTCAGGTCCAGCAACAGAACAAGGACGTTGGCCTCTATCTGAGCAAGCCTTTCATCTCGAGGTCCAGGGATTCCAGGCAGCCGACCATTGCGCTGAGCCTCCGGCTCGACAAGGAAGATGGGCAGTTCGCCGGCATTGTCGCCGGCACGCTTCGCCTCAATTACTTCCATGAAATGTTCAAGGACGCGATCCTTGGCGAGCACGGCACCATCACGCTGTTGCGCACCGACGGCACGGTCCTGATGCGTCAGCCGTACCATCCAGGCGACGTAGGCAGCACGCTGGCAGGGGGCCACTCGTTTCCGCCACTGGTCCAGTCAGCTCAGGGGAGCTACGTCGATATCGCCGTGCTCGACCACGTGGAACGGTTGTACAGCTTCAAGCACATCGGCAAATACCCGCTGATCGTCGTGGTCGGCTTCGCGACCGAGGACATCTACGCTGGGTGGCACAGACGTGCCATCACCATCGGCGCCGTCACGGTGGTGATCGACGTGCTTTCCATCTGGTTGTCGCTGATGTTCGCCAGCCTGCTGCATCGAAGGCTTGGAATGGAACGCCAACTGCAGCAACTGGCCAGGTTTGATTCGTTGACGGGCCTGCCCAACCGGATACAGCTGCAACGGGAGGCAAGCCGCGTACTCGCGCACGCGAAACAGAATGCCTCGAATTTCGCCACGCTGTTCATCGACCTGGACCGTTTCAAGCGCGTGAACGACACCCAAGGTCACGCCGTCGGCGATGAAGTGCTGCGCAAGATCGCGGAGCGCCTTCGCGAACATTTCCATACCGGGGATTCGATCAGTCGCCTCGGTGGCGACGAATTCCTGGCCTTTCTGCAGGACTGCGACGTGCTGAAGGCCATGCATGCCGCCGGACGCATCCTGCAGACGATCCGCCAGCCCGTTGTCCTCGATTCGGAACAGGACACCAGCATCACGATCAGTGCCAGCATCGGCATCGCGATGTATCCGTACGACGGGCAGAACACCGATGTCCTGCTGCGCAACGCGGACCTCGCGATGTACCAGGCCAAAAGCAGCGGCCGCAACAGGATCCATTTCTATGCGCCGGAATACGAGCGCAAGGCGAGGGAACACCTCGACCTGGAGATCGCCCTGCAACATGACCTCAAGGCACAGGCGCTCAGCGTTGCCTACCAGCCCAAGGTCGACGCGATGGGCATTCTGTACGGAGCGGAAGCCCTGGTCCGCTGGCGCAACGACAAGATGGATTTCGTTCCGCCGGATTATTTCATCCCCATCGCGGAAGAGAGCGGACTGATTGCGGAGCTGGACGCCTGGGTGCTTGGCGAGGCCTGCCGCCAGCTTGCCGCGTGGCGGGCAGGGGGTTTGGAGGTGCCAAGCATCTCGGTGAACGTATGCGCCATGGATCTCAAACGGCAGGGCTATCCTGACTTTGTCGCCCGGACGCTGGAAGCTCACGGCCTTGCTCCGGGGGACCTCATCCTGGAGATGACCGAACGCGTGATGTTCGACGAGGCAACCGACGATATCCGGACATCCATCGACGAAATCCACGCGATGGGTGTCATGCTCGCCATCGACGACTTCGGCACGGGCTATTCGTCGCTGAACTACCTGCACCGGTTTCCCATCAAGGAGCTCAAGATCGACAAGAGCTTCGTCCAAGGCATCGGTGACAACGCCAAGTCCGAATCCCTCGCGCAAACCATCATCAACATCGGCAAGACCTTGAAACTGACGGTCGTTGCCGAAGGCATAGAGACGCAAGCACAAAGAGATTTTTTGCGCCGACACAATTGTGACCTGTACCAGGGTTACCTGTTTTCACCGCCACTGTCGCCGGACGACTTCGCGCTCTGGGCAACAGGGCAGAGCGGACTCATCCGTCCAGACGAATGACGTGCCCAATGACGCTGCAGAGTGGCGCAGGTTGTGGATACGGAGTGTCCAGTCGAGAGTCAGAGAGGGTGCTTACAAGGGTTTGCACTGGCAGCACCACGCCTTGCGGTACGGCACGGCATCGCAGGCTCAGTGGCTTGGCCACGCACCGCGTTCCGCTGCGCTCAGCTCCAATACGACGGATTTCCCTTCCGTGGCTGACATCATCGCCGCTTCGATCACCGCCATCACGGTAATGGCCTGCCGTGGCGGGACCGGGTTGGGGCCGCGCCCTTGTACCGCGTCACGGAAAGCGGCGTAGTAACGGCTCTGGTCGCCACGGGGCGGGGCAAGCGGCTCGGCGCGGCCGTTGCCGTCGTACAGCAGCAGGTTGTCCGTGTCCTCGCCCCAGCCTGCATCACCCGGCCGCATGCCAGCGAGCAACTGCGTCTCCTGCGGATCGATCTTCTGCTTCACCACGCTGCCTTGCGTGCCGTGCACGATGAAACGGGGGCTGCCACCGGCCACCAGCATGCTGGCATGCAGGATCACCCGTCGTTGGTCGTACTCGAGGACCACATGCGCCCAATCAATGGCTTCGCCACCATCCCGCTGCATGGCGAGGCTGGCCTGGACACGGTCAGGCACGCCAAACAGGCACAACGCCTGATCCACCAGGTGTGGTCCCAGGTCATACCAGAGCCCACTGCCTGCGACCGCCTGTTCGCGCCAGCGCGCACGCACCTGCGGGCGAAAGCGGTCGATACGCGATTCAAAATGCGTGACCTTGCCCAGCCGGCCGGACTCCATCAACTGTTGCACGCCGAGGAAACCGGTATCCCAGCGACGATTCTGGAATACCGACAGCACGCGCCGTTCGCGTTCCGCGATGGCAACGAGTTCGCGCGCCTGAGCCAGATCGAGCGCAAAGGGCTTGTCGACCACCACATGCTTGCCGGCTTCCAGTGCGGCGTGCGCCAGCGGCACATGCGTGTCGTTGGGCGACGCGATCACGACCAGATCCAGCCGCGGGTCGACGAAGGCAGCCGCCGCATCGGCGACGACATCGACGTAAGGCAAGTCCGCATGGACCTTGCCGGCATCGCGCGAGACCACCGTATCCAGTACCAAACCAGGGACACTACAGATCAGCGGTGCGTGGAAAGTCTTGCCGGCGAAACCGTAACCGACCAAGGCCACACGCAGCGGAGCGGTGGAGTCATGCATAGCGGGTCCGGAAACGGAGGGGTGCCGCGATGATAGGCCACGCGTGCCAGTGGACCTGCTGGCAGATGAGCCTCTGGTGGTAGTTTCATTATTTTACATAATATACATTATGCGAAATCAAAGATGGCCCGCCCAAGCCAGCCAAGCGTCGCAGCCGACACCACTGTTCTCCGCAGAGAAACCTCTACTTCCGCGGCGGTTAACCTCTGCAAATGGCGCAGATGAAGTTCTGCACCGGGGAATGCAGCGCAGACAAACCTCTAACTGGAGAATGCAGCGCAGTGAAACCTATTGTTGCACGCCCTGATGTGTCCCCAGCCAACGCGCTAACTCTCCACAATTGGTGAGGATAACTGTCCTCATGTTGCAACCGCTGCGCTCATAGATGGTCAGTGTACAAAGCGATTTCGACGGAATCGTCCGCATTTCCCTTTTCGATTATCGTGAAGCGTAAAAGCGGAGGCTATTTACGCATCTGGTTCCGACTCAAATTCGACGACGAGGGGCAAGCGGTCGACTACGAGTTATGTCTAGCACCTAACGTGCTGACTAGTCGGCCGCCAGACGAGGAGGCTTGGAAAACCCTTGCTCTTCCGAAGATCCCAGGAATAGAGCTAGTGGATCAGCCGAGCCGGGCGCAGTACAGGGCGCTCCACCTCTCCATCTGTCGAGCCGTGTCGCCAATCTTCTGAAGAGGAGATAGGGTTAGTGCACTCAAACCACTGGTTCTTTGCACTCGTTTGGTTGCCAGTCGTCAGGGGTGATATCGCCTGCTGCGCGGTACAGCGGACGCCGGTAGCTGTCGAACAGGAACCGCATACGGGAGGCGTCTCGACCGACGAATAGCCATAGGAATTTCCGGTCGAATTGAAATTTGGATCGGAACGGATAGGTGGGCCCATCCTGCGTGTCGTCGCCGAAGGCGTCGAACCCAAGCAAGATCAGCAGTGATTGCACCACATGGTCACCACTATCGGCCGCTTCGCTTTGCCAGCCGTCGAGTCGCGCCGTAACGGCGTCCAATCGCTCGGCAGGCGCCGGCCGCAAGTCGATGACCTCCGCCGGAATCGCCTGTACGGCTGCAGCTCGCGTCATCGCGACGACAATCGCCTGCTCCGCCCCGTCCGAGGGACAGATTAAGCGCGCCGGCGTCCCTAACAAGGGCGTCAGACGATGGATGAAGCCTCCGGCGAGCCGCGCTGCGATTGCCTCAAGCGTGGGTGTCGCGGCAGCCATACGGTACCCCTCACGGTCGCTCATGATCGTGGATGATCCTCACGTCTGTTACTTGGCCTTGGCGGTCTTCGGAGACCTGGCCGATCGCGGAGCTCGCTTAGCCTTCGGGCGGGCGCTGGCATTGGCCAGCGACGTTTCGAGCGCCGCGACGTGCCCCGAGAGACGCGCGACCTCCTTCTCGGCGTTTCGCGACTGTTCCTGTAGCGCCTCGCAGCGCACCTCCAGGGCCTGCACCGCATCACGATAGCTCCGTTCGGCCGCTTCGAGGCGCTGCTGCCATTGTTTGGTCTCTTGCCGGGCGCGGTCGATTTCCTGATGGGCTCGATCCTCGACGGCACGGACGTGCGCCATGGTGCGCTCCCGTTCCTGCTCTGCGGCGGCGAGGCGGGCGGCTTTATCGGCTTGGAGGGCCTCGAACTCACTGGTTACCCGATCGACCAGTGCCTGCAACCGATCCCGCTGCTGGATCAAATCCTCCCGAAGAGCGTGGCTATCGCGGAGCTGGCTGTCCAGATTGGCGCAGGCGTGTTCCGCCAGCTCCTGCCGTGTTCGTGCTTGGGCGATGGCCGTCTCGGCCTCCGCGAGCGTCGCCGCCCAGCGCGTCCGTTCCTCGGCGAGACGGGCCTCGTTCGTCGCGAGCGTGGCCCGATCCGTGGCCATCCGGCTCTGGAGGAGGCGGTCAGCGTGCTCGACGGCCAGTTGCCAGAGTGCGGTCATCGCCTGCCCCGCCTCCGGTGGGAGCTCCGGGAGCTGCAGGACGTTCTGCAGGCGCTCCGCCAACCCATTGCGCCACGTGTCCAGCATGCGCGTGATCGTGTTCGGCGAGCCGGTGCCCAAGGCCGAGCGCACTTTTTCCACGGTCGGTTTGTCGCCGGCGGCGACCAGCGTGTCCGCGGCCGCGTTGACCTGGTCCTGGGTGATGCCTGTGCGCATGGAATGGTCTCCTCGATCGGCGCCCTGCCCGCTTGGCTTTGTACTCGCGATAAGTGATGATTATCGTGGCTATACACCCTATTTCGTAATGTATATTACATATTATGAATGATAATTCCACTATCCCTGTCCTTGCCCAACCTGCCTCCGCTTTGGCGCTGCCGATCCAGCTGGCCGAGCAAGCCGCCCATGCCGTGCACGAACTGCTTGCCGAAGCGGCTGCCGCGAACACCACACGGAGCTACGCCAGCGCCTTGCGTTACTGGGCGGGATGGCACGCGGCGCGCTATGGCATTGACATGACGCTGCCGGTGGCGGAAGCCACGGTGCTGCAGTTCGTCGTCGATCATGTGGCGCGGCGCTCGGCCGAACGTGAATTAGCGTGGGAATTGCCACCCGCTGTCGACCAGGCGTTGGTTGCTGCAGGACTGAAAGCCAAGCTGGGTCCGTGGACACTGGCCACGGTTCGCCACCGGGTGGCTGTGCTGTCGACAGCCCATCGCCTCAAACATGCAACCAATCCGTGTGAACAGCCGGCCATCCGTACCGTCCTAAGCCGCGCTGCACGCGCGGCGGTCAAGCGCGGTGAGCGGCCGCACAAGAAAACGGCCGTTACGTTGGCGGAGCTGGAGGCGATGCTCGCTACCTGCGATGACACGCTCGAAGGGGTGCGTGACCGCGCCCTGCTCTGCTTCGGCTTTGCGAGCGGCGGCCGCCGGCGCAGCGAGATCGCTGCCGCGGATCTGCGTGACTTGCGTCGCATCGGCCCACAGGGCTACATCTATCGGCTGGAGCACAGTAAAACTCAACAGGCCGGCGTGACCGCCTCCTCCACACCGGACAAACCCATTCTCGAGCGCGCCGCTCACGCGCTTGAGGCGTGGCTGGCCGCCAGCGAGATTTCCGAAGGGGCGATCTTTCGGCGGCTGTGGAAACACAAAGTCGGTCCGGCTTTGTCCCCGGCTGCTGTGGGCGAGATCGTGCAACGGCGGGCGCGTCTTGCGGCGCTAGAGGGGGACTTCGGTGGACACAGCCTGCGTTCGGGGTTTGTGACCGAGGCAAGTCGCCAAGGGGTGTCGCTGCCGGCGATCATGGCGATGACCGAGCACCGCGCCGTATCCAGCGTGATCGGGTATTTTCAGTCTGGACAGGCGGATGAGAATCCAGCGGCACGACTGCTTGAGGACTGACTAATCCGTCTGAACATCACCAAGAGCCATCAAGTTCTGTACGTAACTGACTAACTTCCGTCATTTCAGTGTCCAATGCCCTCGTGGCGTAAAGGAACGTGCAAAACCTATGCAGTTCATCAAGGACGGTCCTGACATTCCCGAGGCCCTTTTGCTCGCGCATGAAGAGGGGCGCGTTATTTTCTTCTGCGGCGCTGGTATCTCATATCCCGCAGGGCTCCCGGACTTTAAAGGGTTAGTTGAAAAGCTATATAAAGAGCTCAATACAGAATTTCTTCCTATCGAACGGGAGGCGTTCGGTAAATATCAATACGACGCAGCTCTGGATCTACTTGAGCGACGATACCCTGGTCGCAGGCATGCAGTTAGAACTGCTCTCATGAGGGTTCTGAAACCAAACCTTCGACTCAAGCGCGCAACTGATACTCACAAAGCGTTGCTTGAGCTAGCACACGATCGACACAATGCTGTACGCCTAGTGACAACGAATTTCGATCGCATCTTCCTTCGTTTGATGGGCAAATCAGCGCCCAAGGTGCCACTTTATCCCGCACCATTTCTTCCAATCCCCAAGAACAGTCGTTGGAATGGAGTTGTCTATTTACATGGCTTGCTACCGGAGACGTCTGAGGAAAGCCAATTAAATCGCCTGGTGCTATCAAGCGGGGACTTTGGTCTCGCATATCTTACTGAGCGATGGGCATCGCGATTTGTTAGCGAGCTATTCCGAAACTACATCGTTTGCTTTGTGGGTTACAGCATCAACGATCCCGTGCTTCGTTACATGATGGATGCTTTAGCTGCCGACAGGATGCTTGGCGAAGTCACGCCACAGGCTTTTGCTTTCGGCGACACGAAGCCAGGAGAACAAGCCGAGAAGCGAATCGAGTGGGAGGCCAAGGGCGTAACGCCAATTCTGTATGAGGTGGCACCAGACGACAAGAAGCATTTGATTCTGCATCAAACTCTGAAAGCTTGGTCAGAAACGTATCGTGACGGAATACGAGGTAAGCAACAAATTGTTGCGCAGTATGCAATGGCTCGTCCGCTATCTAGTACGAAGCAAGACGATTTTGTAGGGCGCCTAATATGGGCATTAAGTGACAACAAAGGCCTTCCCGCAAAGCATTTCGCAGAACTTAATCCGGTACCTTCACTCGAGTGGCTGGAGCCATTTTGCGACGAGCGATATCGCCACTCTGATTTGGAACGCTTCGGTGTCGTTCCCAAACAACAATTAGATGAGAAGCTTGCATTTAGCCTCATCAGCAGACCATCGCCATATACACATGCTCCGTGGATGAGCCTGGTTGTGAGTTTTAGGAGGGATGGCGTTTGGGATGACGTAATGCTCCACCTCGCGCGGTGGCTGTCACGCCACTTGAATGACCCCGCCCTTTTGTGGTGGTTCGTTAAGCGCGGCGCACACCTTCATAGTCACTTGAAAGCAATTCTGGAGCATCAACTCGATCACATCTCTAAGCTGGAAACCGGGGGTAATAGTACCGAGCTCGAAAACATAAGATCAAATGCAGCAAATGCAATCCCAAGTAAAGAAATGCGTACTTTGTGGCGACTTGTTCTCTCTGACCGAGTGAGGGCACAACAAAACGAACCTGATTTCTATCGATGGAAAAATCTTTTTTTACGTGACGGTGCAACTTCCAGCGTGCGTTACGAATTGCGTACGCTTTTGTCGCCAAAGCTTTTACTGCGTGAACCATTTAGATGGAGGGGAGAATCGACCGTAGAAGAAGCATCAAGGAAGCTGAAAGATTTCATCGGATGGGACGTCGTGCTATCTGCAAACTATGCCGATCTCGTCACGAAAGAATTGGCGCAATTGCCGGCTTGGCAAGAAGTGCTCCCGGATTTCATTGATGACTTTAAGATCGCACTGCGCGACGCACTCGATCTGATGCAGGAACTTGGGGAAGCCGATAAACAGAGTAGCCGCAGTCATTGGGACTTACCATCCATCAGCCCCCATTGGCAAAATCGTGGCTTCCGTGATTGGGTTGTACCTATTGAGCTTCTAAGAGATGCGTGGCTGGCAATTGCGGCGACGAATCCAATTAGGGCCGCAGGAATTGCACATGATTGGTGGTTACAGCCGTATCCAGCGTTTAAGCGGCTCGCTCTTTTCGCGTCGACACAGTGTAAAGAGTACCTAGCTAACACATGGGTTGACTGGTTGTTAAGCGACAACAGTTGGTGGCTATGGTCAGTCGAAACGCAGCGCGAAACAATGCGGGCTCTTGTGCTTCTTGCAGCAAACTTGCCTTCAGCCGAGTTAGCTCGAGTGGAATCGTCCATTTTGGCTGGGCCGCCCCGTGACATGTTTAGGAGCGATCTGCAATCGCAAGAATGGCAAGCGCTTTTGGAGCACACCATATGGCTACATCTGGCGAAACTCATTTCTGGCGGTGTGGAGTTAGGGCAAACAGCATCCGAGCGTTTTCAAGAAATTAGTTCCATCCACCCAACGTGGAAGTTGGAAGATGATAGGGACGAATTCTCGCATTGGATGAGCGGAACCGGGGACCCAGACTTCAAGTCTCCGTTTGTTTTGGAAAGAGCACCACGCCGACGTCGCGAGCTTATGACATGGCTCATGAGCCCTCGCCCTGAGGGGCCTTTTAATCGGTCGGACTGGGGCGATATTTGTCGCGAGAACTTCCCCCTGGCAGCCTGCGCCCTGGGCGCCCTCGGAAAAGAAGACAGTTGGCCTACTGATTATTGGCGAGATGCGTTGCAGGTGTGGAGTGCTGAGATCTTCTTGCGCCGATCCTGGCGTTACTTAGCGAGGGTGTTGCAAAAGGTTCCTGACGAGGTATTGCTTGGAATTTCTGGCGAATTCACCTGGTGGCTTGAGGCACAATCGAAAGTTTTTCTGGGTCAAGACGAAATATTTTTCAGTCTAAATCGACAAGTCCTTTCATTGAATTACCCTGATATGCCTCCTGAAGAGGAAGTAATGACTTATGCAATAAACCATCCTGTTGGCCGTGTCACGCAGGCACTTTTAAATTGCTGGTTCCGCGACACACTTGAGGATGGCCAAGGCCTTTCGGCGTCACTAAAGGGAATTTTTTCAAGCTTGTGTGATATCACGATCAAGCAATATCTAAGCGCCAGGGTACTTCTGGCCTCGAATGTCGTCGCACTCTTCCGCGTAGATCAAGCGTGGACTGAGCAGTATCTGCTACCTAACTTTTCTTGGGAAAGCTCCAAAGTTGAAGCAGCAGCCGCATGGGAGGGATTTCTCTGGTCACCAAGGCTCTATAGACCACTTTTAGCCAAATTCAAGTCAGAATTTCTCGACACCGCCAACCATTACGCGGAACTGGGCGAGCGGGGCCGGCAATACGCCAACATTCTCACTTATGCCGCGTTCGATTCTGCTGATACGTTCACCTATTCCGAGCTTCAGAGCGCCACTGAAAAGTTGCCTCCAGAAGGTTTGATACAAGCAGCACGGGCGCTTGTCGGCGCGCTAAGTGGCGCGGGAGAGCAGCGCGAGATCTTTTGGGCAAACAGAATTAAGCCATATTGGCAGGGAGTCTGGCCGAAATCTGTTGCCTATGAGTCCCCCGCCATTGCTGATCAATTGGCACAGCTTGCAATTACAGCAGGGAATGCCTTCCCCGACGTTCTAAGTGTGGTTCAGGCGTGGCTAAAACCTTTAGATCATCCCGATCACGTTGTTCTGCTTCTGAGTCAATCGAATTTATGCGATCAGTATCCGCGCGATGCTCTAATTTTGTTGCATGCGATAATTGAGGAGAAGCAATGGGCTCCGATGAATTTGCAGAGTTGTCTGTCTGCCATCGGTAACGCTTGGCCAAGCGCTAATACTGATTTCCGCTATCGATCTCTGTTGGAATATCTCGAGCGTCGCAAAATACAGTGATATGAATGAACTCAATTTCACGTGCACTTAAAGGCGAGAAGGAGTCAATATGATTCAGTTCATTGCCGAGGCACAGGGGCTTTGGTATGAAGGGAGCGAATCGTGGCTGCGACGAATCCAGGGCAATCCCATGATTCTTCCTCTTTCCGTAGCTGAAGGAGCGCCCGGTCAAGAATTATTGTTTCACGAAGACTATTTCAATTCAGCGACGCGAATTCGACGTGGCCGAGTATTCCAAAGAGACCTACGTAATGGTTGGGATGCGAATTGCGTAGCGCGTTTCCCCAACCGAGAATTGAGCAACCCCGCGAATGTCTTCAATGTGAATCGCGCTTACAAGACTGCGGACACTCAAATTCCACCGGGAACGGAAATCGAGCTTGGGGAGAAAGGTAGCGGTTCCCGCTGGATTGTTGTTCTATCGGAACGGATCGGCCTCGAAGGGCACTTTCTCACGCTCAAGTCGAAGACACTGTTCGGTGTGCTTCCCGAGCTAATACTTGAAGGGATACCAGAGTCCAATAGGCATGATGTCGTGAGTTCGCTCAATGTCGTGGTTGAGGCAGCATCGGTGCAAGCCTCTCAGTCCGTGATCGATGCCTGCCGGAATGCCGCCTCCCATGTAATCAGCGCCATGTATCCCGCTTCAATCCAGAGCGGTAAGAACGATCTTGGCAAGTTAGTGAAGTATCTAGGCACCGAAAAAAAGGATGCACTTGCCGATGCGGGTGATCTGATCAATAAGCTGCATAGTCGCGCTAAAGCCAATGCTGCCGCCAGTCATGGCACCCGACCTGTCTCCCGCCTTGATGCAGAGCTGGCGATCAGTGCGCTTGCCTTTTTACTTCAAGACGCCGGGTGGGCTGTCAATGAGTAACCGATGTGAATACGACGTCGCTTAATTCCCTCCTCCGTGGTACGCCCCCGATGGTTGAAGCAACCGCTGTCAGCACGCGCCAAGGAAGATGCTCGCCTGATGGTGCACATCGAAGAGTCTTACCTTGCGTCAGGCGGTGTGTACGGCAGCCGCAACGTGCATTGTGACTTGACCGAGGTCGGTGAACACATCAGTCGCAAGCGTGTGGAGCGATTGATGCGCAAACATGGTCTTCGTTCCGTACGTTCTCCGCTTCGTCGTCGTTACAAGGGCGGCAAGCCGGCAGTCGTCGCGCCCAGTCGGCTGCAACGCCAGTTCAACGTGGCGCATCCTGATCGAGCATGGGTCACCGACATCACGTACCTACGAACGGCCGAAGGTTGGCTGTATCTGGCCGTGGTCATCGACTTGTATTCGCGCGCAGTCATCGGTTGGTCGATGAAATCGAGCCTGGCGCGCGAGTTGGCCATGGATGCGTTGTTGATGGCGATTTGGCGGCGACGTCCCGAAGCCGGCGTGGTGATTCACTCCGATCAGGGCGTGCAATACCGACGTCCCCCCGCTTTGAGTAGCGGGTCGGTTTAGAGTCCGGAGTTACTTTAACTGCTTCGCGTAGGCGGCCGGTGTCAGCCCGCCCAACGCCTTCTTCGGTCGCTCCTCGTTGTACTCCCGGCGCCAGCGTTCGATCT
>NZ_JACYXL010000004.1 GCF_014842995.1 Rhodanobacter sp. 7MK24 | reverse complement strand
TCTCAGCCACCTTCGCGCCGGCCTCGACCTCCTTGAGGATCCGGACGATCTGTTCCTCGCTGAACTTCGACTTCTTCATGCAGAGCTCCTTGGTGGGGAAACTCTACTTCCGACTGGCTCGAATCAACGAGGACGCTTCATGACCGATCTCGAGGACCAGCTTGCCGTTGTATGGAGGCTCTATCAGGGTATAGGGCTCTCCGTGATTCACAGCACGAAGGAAGTCTTGCTCGCTTATAGTCGAACCGTCTGCGTTGAAAAAATAGAGCTTTACCGACTGATCGACGTTTCCGAGCTTCCGAAGACTTACCTCATCGACAGATCTGGTGCCAGCAAGACTAGGGCATGCGACCAGCGCAGCGGCGATGAACAGGAAAGCATTCGTCCGAAGATTCATGACGCCACCTCGCTCGATTCCAGGCCGTCAAAAAGCCAATCCAGAACAGTGTCCCAGCTTCTTTTTAAGTACCACTAGTATCCGCTTCGGATCAAAAGCGGACCTTACGACATCCAATTCGCGACCGCGATGCAGATGGCAAGGCAAGTACGGCGACAGATATGCAGATTGCATGACCGCTCATTACGTTCCCCCTGGCATCTCTTGGTTCTCTAGTCACTTAGGTCCGCTCCGGGTCGGAAGCGGACACTACTAATCCAACTAGCTAGTCGACAACGAACAACTTGGCGCCAATCTCCGTATAGGAGCGATGCGGTTCTGCACCATCGCCGACCTGATAACTCATGCCTGGCCTTAGCGTGAACGTGCGACCGTCTTCGAGCTCTGTGTGGAGCTCTCCTTCCACACATAGCAGGATGTGTCCTTTCGTGCACCAGTGATCCGCAAGGTAGCCTGGCGTGTACTCGATCATCCGGACTCTCATGCCGCCAAACTGCCGGGTGCGCCAATAGGCGAAGCCAGATTCGCCCTTGTGCTGGGTTGCATCCACGGAAGACCAGTCCGTTGTTCCAAACGCGATGCCTGACATTTCCAAAGGAGCAACCCCTTTTGGGCTGACGAAGTCGTGAGAGGTGATGATGCCATGTCCGCTCCGGGTCGTTAGCGGACGCCTGCCCTACCCCCGATAACCTCCCCTAATCGCCTCCCAAAGCTGCTTGCAGCGCGTTATTGAACGGGTTCGGGGTGCCAGACTGCAGTCCCGTCTACTTACATTCCGTCGGACTGAGTGTTCCTTCGACAGACATGGGATGTCCTTCAATCAGATGCATCGAACGCAGCACTCATTGATGCCATGCATATGCATGACAACCAAGCACTTCCGGTTGCGCAACCATTGGCATAAGAGGGGATTGGGTGCGCTGCGACCATGTCTTCACGGCTGCGCTTGCGCCAGGCCCAACTTCCGACTCATGCTTGCGACATCCGCAAACACGGCCATCGCCGGACCGCGACCGCCTGTTTGGCTGGACAACTCCTTCGCTGCGACAGGATGATCCGCCGATGACCGTCACCCGCGTCGCCGAGCACGAAGAGCTGAACCGCCTGCTGCAGCAGGCCGGGCGCAGCGACCAGCAGGCATTCGGCGAGCTCTACCGGCGCACCTCGTCGAAGCTGTTCGGCGTGTGTCTGCGCATGCTGCGCGACCACGGCGCCGCGGAAGAGGTGTTGCAGGAGATCTACATCACGGTCTGGCACCGCGCAGCCAGCTTCGACGCGGCGAAGGCCAGCGCGATCACCTGGCTGACCACGCTGTCGCGCAATAAGGCGATCGACCGCCTGCGCCAGCACCGCGAGGAGCTGCCGGACGACCCGCGCTCGCTGGAGGATGCTGTCGACGAGCTCCCCTCGCCCGCCGCCCAGGCCCAGGCTAGCCAGGAACATCGCCGGCTCGCGGATTGCCTCGACGCGCTGGAACCGCAACAGCGCAACTCGGTGCGTGAAGCCTTTTTCACTGGGGCTACGTATAACGAATTGGCGACACGCTGCCAGGTGCCGTTGGGAACCATGAAAAGCTGGATTCGCCGTAGCCTCATGCAACTTCGCACGTGCCTCGACTCATGAACACGCCCGCCGACGAAGGCAACCACAACCTGCGCTACGCCGAGTACGTGCTGGGCGTGCTCGATGCCGACGCGCGCGCCGAGGTGGCACACGAAGTGCGCACCAGTGGCGAGGCTGCGACGGCGGTGGCCTTGTGGCAGCGTCGATTGCAGCCGCTGGCCGAGGAAATCGCGGAAGCCGCGCCCGCCCCGTACGTGTGGGCCCGCATCCACGATGCGCTGCAACTGGATGCGCCGCCGCGGTCGACGCCGCGCCAGCGGTTGTGGGACAACCTGGCGCTGTGGCACTGGCTGGGTCTCGGCGCGAGCGCGGTGGCTGTCGCGCTGCTGCTTGCGGTGGCGCTACCGCGACGGGTGCCCGTCCCGCCCCCGACGACGGCCGCCGTCACCTACATGGCCTCGACGATCAAGCAGGGCAACGGCACCACCGGCTGGACCGCCACGATGGATCTGCAGCACGCCCGCATGGTGGTGGTGCCGGCCACGCCCGCGACGCTGGCGAAAGGCCGCGCGCCGGAGCTGTGGCTAATCCCGGCTGGCCAGAAGCCGATCGCGGTAGGCATGATCTCGCGCGACCAACCCACCACACTCGCGCTTGCCCCGGTCTTGCTGGCACGACTCGGCCCGACCGCCGCGCTCGCCGTCTCGGTCGAGCCGCCGGGTGGCTCGCCGACCGGTCAGCCGACCGGCCCGGTCATCGCCAAGGGTGCCATCGGCGCGGCGCCGGAAGCCTGAAGCCGGAGCTGCTTCGTCCCCTCAGCTTGCGAAGACACGCAGGATGCCCGCGTGGACGGACACGCTGACTCGAATCCGGCTGCAGGACGGTTTTCGGCGCCCTGGAAGAAATTCTGCTCTTTCGTGCATCCGCCGGCCGACGGCCTACGTACCTGATTCGTACGCCCGGGATCCCGGTATCGACGATGCCGGGGCATGAGACGTACGCGATCGTAGGAACCCCTGCGGGAGGGCACCATGAAAGCCACGAAACGTTTCATCCTGAGGCTCTTGCCGGCCGCCGTGCTGACGGCTTTTTTTGCCGTCGGCGGCGCCCATGCGCAATCGCTGCAACCCAACCAGACCGAGGGTTTTTCCGCCGGCAAGCTGGTCAAGTTCACCTACCAACAGAATTTCGCCTGCGTCCATCAGCCCAAGGACGATCTGGACTACAACGGCGTGCTGGCGCAATCGGATTCGGGCGAATTCCAGACGCCCATCTGCCAGGCCGGCATCCAACCCACGATCGATCCGACCGGCGATGACGCCAGGAGAACGGCGATCCTCTACGTGCTGGTGCCGATGTTCTCGCTGGACAAGGACCAGAACCCCAACGACGCCATTCCGTGCCCGACCGGAGTAAGGACCGGCACGCTGTGCGGGCCTGCGCTCGGCAAGGTACTGATCGAGCTCTTCGGCGCAGTCCCCGAGGCCTACAAGATCAAGCCGCTGGTGTTCACGGATTGCCCCGGGCCGGGCTCGATGCCGGGGACGTGCACGATGCATGCCTCCACAGTCGATCTCGGGAAGGTGTTGGTCGCGCTCGGCAAACTGCCGGCGCCGGTGACGAATGTCTTCCTGCCCACGCCGAATCACAGCCACGTGATCGCCAATGCGCGCGCGAACACTGAGCGAGCGATCTGGTGGGAAGTGGAACCGGTGCTGGTCACCGATCCGGCCGACTGGCCGAATCAGGGAGGCAACTTTGGCATCACCTCGGTACGGAAACTGCGCCAAGCCGAGCAACGCGGCCAAGCCGTCCAGGTGCCTTCCAACTTCTTCCTGTTCTTCAGCTCGAAGTCCATGCAGGGCATGCCGGGCATGGATGACCGGGATTAGGCTGAAAATGCTGTGTTTCGCCTGCGTGGAGCGAAACTGGCTCTTCCCGCTTTGCCACGCAGCCAGTGAACAGGGGACAGCCTGATGCCGGTCTACAAAGAAGCAGAGCAAGTATCGCGGCGGTAGATGACGAAGCAACGCTATCGCCGCGATTTTTCCACGGGCAGCAGCATGGAAAAGTCCGCAGCGTATTCCCGCCACAAGCCGCATCGCGCCGCCGACGCCATCGCCCGCCATGCTGCCCCGACAAGCTAGCGAAGCAATGCTTCCACCATCTGCAGGATGCCCCAAAGGCTGGCAATCCAGATGACTGTGCGCAGATAGGGAATGCCGATGACGTAGACCGGCAGGTACGCCAGGCGCGCCCAGAAATAGATCTGTGCGCCAATCAGGGTTTGTGCACCGGTCTTGTGCATCGCCACCACGGCCAAGGTGGCGGCAGCGAAGAATGCGAAGGTTTCGAGAAAATTGCGGTTGGCGCGATCCGCGCGCGCGGCGTACTTGTTGAGCGGCTGCGGCTCGCCGTCGCGGTTGCCGGCGTTCCACCGCAAACCGCGTTGCCAGGTGCCGAAGCCCGCCGCCACCAGTACATAACCCAGACCAAGCACGACCGACCAGCCCAGCATTTGCAGTTCAACGCTCATAGCGACACCTCCAATGGATTGGGCGCCCGCAAGTGTCCTTGCGTGGCCAGACGGAAACGGACGCAATGCCCATGAACCATGGTTTCCGCGCGTTTTCACGAATTCACTGGGAAAGCGTCGCTGATCCTACCCGGTCACCGACACCTGCTCCCTTCGCCACACTCCCAGAAACATCCGAACCCGCTCGATGACCCGCTTCGCGTTCATGAATGAAGCGCAGCGTGTCATCCAGGGCCGTCGAACTGTGGCGTAGCGGATAGGAAAACGACAACAGCAAGCGGATATGGCCGATGCCCGGATACAGATGCACCTCGATCGGTTCGCCGCGCGCACGCATCCGGCTCGCCAGCGCACACACATTCTTCGGCGCCACATAGCGGTCCGTCATCCCCTGCAAAAGCAGCATCGGCGGCTCGTCACCATCGACGAAGTTGACGGGTTGCGAGCGTGCTTGCGCTTGCGGCGAGGCACCGAACATGCCGATATAGGCGGGCTCGGTCAAAGGCAGGAAATCATACGGGCCAGCCAGCCCGATGAAACCGGCCAGTCGATCGGGACGCAGGCCGACACGTTCCAGCCAGTGCCCGTCGGTGGCGAGCAGCGCGGCCATATGCGCCCCCGCCGAATGCCCCATCAGGAACAGCCGCCGAGGATCGCCGCCATAGTCGGCGGCATGGGCATGTACCCACGCCACGGCATGGCTCGCATCGGACATGAAACCCGCCATGCGCACCTGCGGATACTTGCGGTAATCGGGAATCGCCACCACCAGCCCGCGCCGCGCCAACGCCTCACCCATCCAGCGATACCACTGGCGCTCGCCGTCCTGCCAGCTGCCCCCATAGAAAAACACCACGACCGGCAGGCCGTGCGCGCCGCGCGGCGCATAGATGTCCAATGCCAAATGGAGCTCGGGATCAAACACGATGTCCGGATGCACGCTGAGCCCGCTGCCGCCGGACGTGGCGTTGAGGGCGTGAAACAGGCTCGCCTGGCAGCCGCTCAACAGCAACGTCTGCAGCAACGCGAACAGCGCCACCGCGCAACGTCGTAGCGAACGTGCCCCTGCCGAAATACCCATGGGTCCCGCCTGGCCGAAGAAGACAGGATAGGTACGCGGCAGACTGCCCACTGGATGCACCGCAATCCGGGTGAACCCGCCAACCGCGGGCTTGATTCGGCCGCCGCGACCGGCCGGCCAGCCGTGCCATCGCATGCATCCCGTTCCGTTTCAACAACGGCGCCTTCGACGGCCCACTCAAGCACATCCAGTCCACTGGTTACGTGCACGCCGGCAGCGGCAACGCGGTGTGGGGCTTCAAGGCGCAATACATCGTGGCCTGGCTGAAAGCGGATTACAGCGAAATGATCGTGGCGCGCGACAAGCGCGATTACACGTGGGTGTTCGCGCGCGCGCCGAGTGTGCCGCCGGCCGATTACGCGGCGCTGATCACGCGGGTCAAGGAGCTCGGCTACGACATATCGAAGTTGCGCAAGGTGCCGCAGCAGTGGCCCGCAACCGGACCCCATCCATGAGCAGCCTCACGGAAACTGCATCCACGCGGGCGCAGGTTACGCAACTGCGCTGAGGTTGCTTCATTCCCATTGGGGCACAACGCACGATGACGAGACGCGCTCACATGACGGTGATGAACACCTCCCTACCCGCGATAACCACCCTAATCGTTCCTCTCTGGCACCAAGGCCTCACCATAAACTTTTCAATAGCCTGATAGAGCATTCGATGGCTGTTCGGAACAGTGACGAAAGGCGGCGCTTCTCAACAGTCTGCTAAAAGGGATAGTCCCGATGCCCGCGCTGCACAGATACCCAATGTTCGGTGGTGAACTCTTCGATCAGTCCCATTGCGCCGAAACGCCCTAGGCCCGAGTTCTTTTCCCCACCGAACGGCATATTGGCCAGATCGACGGCGGGGGCGTCGTTGATATGGGTCATGCCTGCCTCGATGCGCTGCGCTAGGCGTTCGGCGCGCGCTAGCTCTTGCGTAACGATGGCGCTGGACAATCCGTATTCCGTATCGTTGGCGACAGCGACGGCCTCGTCTTCGTCGCGCACTTTGATGATCGGCGCGATGGGGCCGAAGATTTCATCGCGGCCCAGACTGTCCGATAGCGAGACATTGAGAAAGACATGCGGCGGCAGCACCAAGCCTTCCGCGGGGCCACCAACGCGCATGATGGAACCATCGCTGCGCGCTTGAACGATCATCTGCAACAAGCGGCTTAGTTGGCGTTGATTGATGATCGGACCCACCGCCGTATCGGGCAGGTTCGGATTACCGAATTTCAGCGCCCTGACGCGTTCGACGAAGGCATCGACGAAACGGTCGTAGATCGCTTGATGCACGATCAGGCGATTGGCACTGACGCACAACTCGCCTTGATGAAGAAAACGCCCGAAGACAGCAATGTCGACGGCGCGCTCGAGCTCGGCGTCATCGAGCACAATCAGCGGATTGTTGCCGCCCAGTTCCAGTTGCACTTTCTTGAGCGTAGGGCCAGTAACAGCGAGACTGGCGATGCGCCGTCCAACGGGGCTCGAGCCGGTAAAGGAAATCACTTTCGAGAGCGGATGAAGTACCAGCGGATCGCCGATCAGCTGATTGCTGCCGGTAATCACGCTGAGGACGCCCGGCGGCAGCCCGGCTTCTTCAAAAATCTTTGCCAGCAGCAATCCGCCCGACACCACGGTTTCCGCGGCAGGTTTCAGCACCACCGCGTTACCCAGCGCGAGCGCCGGTGCAAGCACACGCGAACTCAAATGCATGGGCCAGTTCCATGGGCTGATGACGGTGACGACACCCACGGGCTTGCGATAGATGCGATGTTCCTTGCCAGATATGTCGCCGGGAATGATGCGGCCCCAGACATGCGTGGGCAGCGTGGCGGCTTCCATGATGATGGCGCGTACGGCTGTCCATTCGGCTTCGGCTTTGAGGCGTACGCTGCCCGATTCGCGAATAAGCCACGAAACGATTTCTTCGTGCCGTGCGTCCAGAATGGCGGCTGCACGATGCAACAGCGCGCTGCGTTCGCTCGGCGAGGTGTGCGCCCACGCCTGTTGTGCACGCGCGGCCGATTTGAACGCCTCATCTACATCCTCGACGCTGGCTTGCGGCACTTCGACAAGCGTTTCACCGGTGTAAGGATCGAGGTCCTTGTAGACGGAACCGGCCGTACCTGCACGCCACACCCCGCCGATGAACAGATTCCCGAATTCGTAGGCGACCGTGCCCGTACTTTCTCGCTGATTCATGGTGAATACCCAGTCGAAGGAAGACCCCGGCGACGCACGTTGCGTCGATTCATATGGGTCGTCTATCGAATCTAGGCCGCTGTGGCAGCAGACGACTAGCAAAATCCAGCGATTTTTTGCTTTGATCGAGAATGCACCGGCGCCTACCTCTTTGGGGTAGGTACTCGATGGATGGGTGGAACTACCATCAATGCGTCGCTCCCGTTTTCATAACCCTCTGCACGCATGGCGCTCTGCCATTCAAGCTGAAGGAATCCGACGATGAAGAAGAAGACCTGGTTCGTCACTGGCGTTGGCCGAGGTTTTGGCCGTGCGCTTTGCGAAGAACTGCTCAAGCGTGGACACACGGTGGTCGGCACCGTTCGGCACGGCGCATCCGACATCGTGCACCCACAGTTTGTCGAGTTGCATGCGGATGTGTCGGATGAGCGGCAAACGCATGAGGTAGTCGCTCAAGCCGTCGCGAAGGTCAGCTCCATCGACGTGGTGGTGAACAATGCCGGTTTCGGCATGGTCGGCGCAGTGGAAGAGGTGTCCACCGCCGAAGCACGCAAAGTATTCGAGACGAATTTCTTCGGCACATGGAACGTGATTCGTGCCGCGCTGCCGCACCTCCGCGCGAACGGAAGCGGACACATCGTCAACTTTTCCTCCATCGGTGGCATTACTGGATCGATGGGGAACGGCTTGTACAACTCATCGAAGTTCGCGGTGGAAGGTTTATCGGAAGCGCTCGAGGTTGAAGTGAAACCGCTGGGCATCGGCGTGACGATTGTCGAGCCCGGTTACTTTCGCACGGATTTCCTTTCCTCATCGTCGATCCAGCAGGCAGGTACGGTGATCGACGCATATGCCAAGACCGCCGGCCTCACTCGCAGCGCCGTCGCGACGCGCAGCGGCACGCAGCCAGGAAGCCCCGAAAAGGCCGTGGCGGTGATCATCGACGCCGTGGAATCCGAAACGCCGCCGCTGCGCCTGCCGTTGGGTCCAGATGCGTTTGCGCGTATCGACGGCAAGATCCAGCGCCTGGAGAGGGAGATGGCGCAGTGGCGCACGGTGGCATCCGATACACAGTTCGATACATGAACCGAATAGTCATGCCCGCGCAAGCGATCATTCACCCAACGATGAGGATCACCGACCATGTCGGCAACATCTGATCATAAAATTGCCCGACCCCGCGGGTTGTCCGGCCTCTCCTCCGAGGCCGTCCGTGACATAAGCGCAGCCCTCGAAGGAGTGCTCGCCGACGTATTTGCCATCTACCTCAAGACCAAGAACTTTCACTGGCACTTGGCAGGTCCGCATTTTCACGACTATCACCTGATGCTGGACGACCAGAGCGATCAGCTGTTCGCCATGACCGACCCGATCGCCGAACGCGCGCGCAAACTCGGCGGAACGACACTTCGTTCAATTGGCCATATCGCTCGCATGCAACGCGTACCCGATAACGATGCGCCTTTCGTAACGGCAGACGACATGCTCGCCGAGCTGGCCCAGGACAATTCGCACCTTGCTGCCGTCTTGCGTGAAGTGCACGGGGTCTGCGACGTACATGGCGACGTCGCCACGGCCAGTCTGCTGGAGAATTGGATCGACGAGACGGAGCGTCGCGTGTGGTTTCTATATGAAACCTCGCATCCACATTCTCGCGAACGCTGATCGATCCCGCTAATCCACTGTCCTACGTCATGTTTCATAACCGGGATCTATGGATGGTTGGTCTTGTGGCAGCCACGGGACACGATCTTCCACCCTGCATATGTACACCTTCCGTCGTAGCTCACGTCGGTGACGGCGCTCATCCCCCACTGCTGCAACCGAGGCTGATCAGGTTGTAGGCAGCAAATGCCCAGGTTATCCAGTCACGCACCGCAGAGGTGCCCACCATCGACAGCTTGCGCGGCCCGCCGATGGTCTTGATGTAGCCAAAGCCCTGCTCGATCCGCTTGCGGATCTTCTGGCTGATGCTGCAGTCACCAGCACGCGCCACGGCACGCGGCACGGTGCTGTGGCCACCGGTGCTGGTATTGCGCGCGATAGACGGTGCGATCCCGCGTATCCCCAACGTCGCAGCTAATGTCTTGCGTGTCATGGTCCTGGTCAGCACCCAGGGCCGATCCTTGCCTGACGCCAGCCCGGCGAGTGGCTCCAAGATATCGTCCCGTTCACCGGTGCCACTGGCATGACGGGCGTCCAGACCGATGAACTTGCAACAGCAAAGCGCAGGATGCGCTCTGGCGAGATCGACGGACGACCGCCTCCGGCGCAGCACACCGCCAGCAAACTCACCCAGTTCGCCAAGGGTTTCGTGTTGACCGATTTCCCAGAAACAGACGACACTCCCGTGATCACCGGTTGAAGATGGCCCGGACGGCTGAAGCCAGCCGTCGGCAAAGATCTTTGCATGCACGGTCCTGGCCCGACCTGGGGAAACCTTGCACAAGAGCGGCAACGGCATTGCATGGCGCGATGCTTCTGTTCTGTGAGTTCCAGCAACGACGCATCGAGGACTGCCTGGCCGCATGAAAAGTCTTGTTCCAGCGCGTGCCTGCATTGCCGTCCGCCACCTTGCATGCTGGTGCCTGCTGATCTGCGTGGCCATCGCCGCCACCCCGCACGCCAGCGCTCGACCGGCCAGCTCCGGCGAGGTAACTGCCAAGCCGGCATTTCTGCAGTTGTCGCAGCTGCGACGCACCCTGTTCACGGTCAAGGACGGTCTACCGTCAACGATCTATGCCATCACCGAGGACAAGGACGGCTATTTGTGGCTTGGCGCACCCACCGGATTGTTTCGTTTTGACGGTCTGAACGTTGAGCCGATGCTGAAAGGCCGGCTCCCCCCCGAAGCGATTACTGCGCTGTATGGCGACAGGGATGGAAATCTTTGGATCGGCGGCGTGCACGGGGCGGTAACGCGTGTCCATAACGGCATCGCCGAACCCATGAACCGCGGCCTGAGCGAAGCCACCATCATGTCGTTCAAGCAGATGGCCGACGGCACGCTCTGGGTAGTGACATCGGGCAGGGTCTACCGGCTCGACGACGGCGCCTGGCGTCCTGCCGGCCCGTCCGAGGGCATCGATGCGAAATTCATGTGGGTCACAGGTACGGGTGTGGATGGGTCCTATTGGATCTTTACCCCAGGCGCCGCGTATCGCCTCCGTCCAGGCACCCGGCGTTTCGAGCGCGACACCGTGGACAAAGGCATTGCAGCCATGGCCAACCTGCCTGCTGGCACCGTCTATCCGAGTGCTGGCGTGACGGCCGATCTCATCGTCGATCAGGCCGGTGCATTGTGGGTACCCACCAACGGCAAGCTAACGCGGCTGCACGCGGACAATCCGTCCGGCCAGCAACAACTTGTCACGGAGAACGTCGAGGCCTCCGACAATCACTCCGACATCCAGGTCACGGCCGACTTCAGCGACAGCCAGGGCAACGTGTGGATTGCCACGACCAATGGGCTGGAACAATTTCGTACCACCCGTTTTGTGCCGCTGGTACTGCCCCTGGCTGTCCTGTGGCCAGCGATGACTGAAGACAGCGATCATGGGCTATGGATTGTCAGCAATTCGGACACGCCACCGCTCCACATCGGCGAGACAGTCACGACGCATCCGGAGCTTGGCGGCTCCGCACCTTGCGTCGCAAGCAGCCCGGATGGCAGCGTCTGGTTCAGTGGTGACAAGGGTATCCAGCACTACATCCATGGCCAGGTCAGCGAGATCCCTGCCCCCCCGGTACCGGGACCACAGGCGCTGCCAGCAAACCTGAAGCAATACTGCGTGGCCATGCAGTTGGCGGCCGACGGTTCGCTGTGGGTCTCGATGCGATTCAGCGGCGTCGTCCGCTGGGACGGCCACGCCTGGAACGCCATCGAGCCCCGCATGGCCACGAGCATCCAGCTCGAAGGCACGCGGGCATGGCTTGCCTTCTCCTCAGGCAAGTTGAAATCGGTCGAGCAGGGAAAGACAACCGCCTACTCGGCGCAAAACGGGCTCGATCTGGGCGGGCTCAACAAACTGCGTCAAGGTATCTCCGGCCTCTGGATCGCGGGTGATGGCGGTATCTCGGTCAAAACCGGTGCGCATTTTCACCGGCTTGTTGGCACGCATGGCGAGCGCTTTGAAAACGCGTACGACGTCATCCAGCTGCCCGATGGCGACGTCTGGATAGCGTCTCCCCGTGGCCTGTACCGCGTAACCGGCACGGAGATCCGGTTGGCCCTGGCTGCAGCGGATCATGCGGTCGCATACACCTTGTTCGATCCAGCCGATGGCGTGGAAAACCCCAGGCGCCTGCTGGCTTCCGACAATGGTCGCCTGTGGGTTTCAACGCTGCAGGGCTTGGTCTCGATCGATGCACTGCATATGCCACCCATCCCTGCAGCGGCACGCGTATCGATCAAATCAATCAACGATCATGACATGCGTTTTTCCGGAGCGTCTGTTCCCGCGCTGGAGAAAGGCACCCGAAGCATCACCATCGCTTACACGGCGCCCACGCTCTCGACGCCCTCCGAGTCGCATTTTCGCTACCTCCTCAAAGGTATCGACGACGACTGGCAGGTGGCCAGCGATCGACGCGAAGCCCACTACGCCAATCTGGGAACTGGCCACTACCTGTTTCAGGTCGAAGCATCCGACGCCGATGGGGCGTGGACCGGTCAGCCCACCGACCTCGCTTTTCAGATCCTGCCCGAGTTCTACCAGACCTGGTGGTTCAAGGTGCTGTGCCTCGCAATCGCGCTCGCAGGGCTGGGATTGTTGTACCTGATGCATGTAAGGCACATCTATGCGCAGCTCAACGCGCGGACACGTGAACGCGAACGCATGGCCCGGGACTTCCACGACACCATCCTGCAGAACTTTCAAAGCCTGCTGCTGCACGTGGAGGTCGCCGCGCGGAGCGTGACCGAGGACGCCGTCAAGCGAAAACTGGCCAAGGCGCTTTCCGTCACCGAGAACGCGCTGAACGAAGGCCGCGACAAGATCGGAGAACTGCGTTCGTTGACCGAGCCGCTGGAAGACTTGCCCACCGACATTGCTCGCCAGGCAAATCGTCTGAGCGAAATGTATCCCACCGCATTTTCAATGCATGTGGAGGGCAAGCCGCGGCCACTGAACGCAGCGGCGGCCGGCGATGTCCATGCGATCGTCGGCGAGCTGGTCACCAACGCCTTCCGTCACTCGGAGGCAAGCGCCCTGCATGTCGAACTGCATTACGGTCGACGCGAGTTGAACATCACGGTCATTGACGACGGTCGGGGTGCGGACCTTCCAGCCCTGATGCATGGGAAATCGGGGCACTGGGGTTTGCAAGGCATACGTGAAAGGGCGCGCCGTATCGGTGGCCGATTCACCATCGGTACGGCGCCATCCGGAAAAGGAACCCGCGCAACCCTGAGGATTTCTGCACGTTTCGTCTATGCAGGCAGGCAGTGGCTTCGCTAGCTGCGCCCATTGATAAGGGAAGCCGTCGATCGTGAGCCGTCCGCCGGCATCCTGACCAAAATGGGCCGCGGGCTCGAGTCGACCAGTCCGGCTACCGCCTGTGCTACTCGCGCAGGCGGCAGCCATCTCTCGCCTTTGCACTACTGGTCGAGGCGCTTCGCAACGGGAAATGCATCTACGGATGATGGTGGAAGTCCGTTTCGGGCCGAAGGCCCCTGCTCCGACAACTCGATCCAATCACTGACGAACATGGGCTTGCTGACCGCCATTCGCATGTGCCGTGGAAAACCGATGGCAGGCGAAGCAATTCCATGCGCAGCCCACCGCTGGAGAGGCGACGGTGGCGGTACCCAGCTGGCCCGGATTCGCTGAAACGCCGCGATGCTGCCCGTGCCGACCGCTCACGCGAAGCGGTCGGCACGGGCAGGACGCCCGCCTCGCCGTAACGATCGGGAGCAACGCCACGGCCAATCGTTCCGAGAATATGCACTTCGAGCACCCCAGCATTCGCCAAAACGGCACGAGGCGCCGTATTCGCAACGCATCAACAGAAGACGTACTCGGCACTTGGCAGAAGCCTGCATCTCCGGCTGGATGCTTAGTGCGCCGTGGAGGCATGCACCTCCGCGATATATCCGCCCGGGAACTGCACGATCGCCGAACTGCGATCGCTGCCGTCGTAACGAGGCACCAGCACCTTCGCCCCGTTCGACGTGGCCTTGGCCAGCGTGGCGTCGAGATCCTTGACCTCATAGCCGGTGATCTCGTGACCGAACGGGTACGGCAGATGACCATCCGTCACGTTGACTTGCATCTTGCCGAAACCGGAGTCGATGCGGATGCGCCGGTAGGTTTCGCCAGGCTTGCCGATCTCGCCCGCATCGGCCTTGCGATCGTCGGAAACCACCTTCCCGTGCGAGAAGCGCAGCCAGTCGCGCACGAACGTGTCCGCGGTATCGCGCGATACATAGATGCGGTTGTCCGGCACCGTCTCCATGGACGCATAGGAGGGCGCCTTGAAGTGCCAATACAGTTGCATCTTCACGCCGCCGGGCCACTGGATCACCGTGTCGAGACCGATCGCGTCCTTGAACTTGTCGACGATCACCTCGGCACCTGCCGCACGCGCCTCCTTGATGGCCTGATCCATGTCGGTCACCAGGTAGCCGGTGCGCTCCTGCCCGAACGGATACGGGATCGGAGTCAGGAAGGCGAACGTCGACAGCATGCCCACGGGCGTCCAGACATATTGCCCTTCGGTGCTGCTGGGCACCGGCAATACATTGAAGGTGCCGCGCGCGGACGGCTTGCCGCCAAACGTGCCGGTGAAACTGTTCACGAAAGCGTCGAAATCGCCGGGGGCGATATAGACATGGGTGGAATCGTATTGCGGGCCGACGGCGACGCTTGAAGCGCTGCTTGCCGCTTCCTTCGCCAAGCCGGTCGAAAGCGGTGCTGCCGACAACAGCGCGACCGAGGCGATGGCGATCGCCATACGGGTGATCTTGGTGCATGACTGGATGTGCATGAAGTGCCTCTCCCGATGGGATGGTGGATTGGATGGAAGCTAGGCGGCAGGTCTTTGGCCCGCATAGCTGAAGAGCGCCGCGAGCGCCAGGCCCGCGATCAGGGCGATGTGTTCCATGAAAACGTTCATCTCGGCGAAGCGCGCCGCGCCGGCCAGCTTCCAGAAGCCGTGTGCCAGGCAGGTCGCGAAAGCCGTGAATATCGCCAGGGCACCCGCTCCCGACCATGCGTGGCGATTGCAGATGATCGCGACCGATCCGCCCAGTTGCACCGCCAGGACGAGCGCATAGAGCAGCCACGACACGGGCAAGCCTGTGGCATGGAACTCTTCCAGGGTTGCCTGCGGGTGAGTGAGCTTGTCGACGCCGCTCCACCAGTACGGCAAGGTCAGGCCGATGCGTGCGAACCACACTGTCGCCGGCGCCCTCAGGATGACGGCAACGATGGCCGGCATACCGATGGCATACCGCGGCGCATTCACGCTCATACTGCCCAGCAAGCGCATCCGAGCGCACCCCAGAACGACTTCAGGTCCGGCTCCGATACCGGGAGCGTGGCTGACCAGGCCGTCATGTGGTCGTGGCCGTGGATCGAACAGGCAGAGGCGCAGCTGCAGGCATTCGCGTGGCTTTGCCGCACCACGGCGGAGCTGGCATCGTCCCAGGCTGCGTAACCGCCGAACATGCGGACGGGCGACCAGTCCGGCATCGCCGGCGGCAAGGGATCCTCATCCAGGTGCCGGAAGCTTCCGGCCGCGAAGACGATCTTGCCGCCGACGATCGTCAGGTCCGAGGTCATATCGGCAATCTCGCTGTCGGCGCAAGCGAAGTAGTCGCGGCAGGGCACGATGAGGTCCGCAAACTGCCCGACCTTGACCTGCCCTTTCTTGCCTGCTTCGTTTGAAAACCAGGTCACGTGCTGGCTCCACATGCGCAGCGCTGTCTCGCGATCCAGGCAATTGCGCTGCGGATAGAGGCGGAGACCGCCCACCGTCATGCCGGTGGTCAGCCAGGCGAGCGAAACCCATGGGTTGTACGACGCGACACGCGTAGCGTCGGTGCCGGCCGAGACCTTGATGCCCTTCTCCAGCATCATGGCGACCGGAGGCGTGGCAGCGGCGGCGGCCGCGCCGTACCGTTCGACAAAGTACTCGCCCTGATAGGCCATGCGGTGCTGCACGGCGACGCCGCCGCCAAGTGCCGCGATGCGGTCGACGGAGGCCTCCGAGATCGTTTCGGCGTGGTCGAAGAACCAGTTCAGTCCCTGCAGCGGAATATCACGGTTGACCCGCTCGAACACGTCCAAGGCGCGGCTGATCGTCTCGTCGTACGTCGCATGCAAGCGCCACGGCCAGCGATTTTCGGCCAACACGCGTATGACATCTTCCAGTTCCCCTTCCATGGCATCGGGCATATCGGGACGCGGTTGCCGGAAGTCCTCGAAGTCCGCTGCCGAATACACCAGCATCTCGCCGGCGCCGTTGTGCCGGAAGTAGTCGTCGCCTTGCTTGTACTTGGAAGTCCTCGTCCAGCTGAGGAAGTCGTCCTTTTCCGCCTTCGGCTTCTGCGTGAAGAGGTTGTAGGCCAGCCGGATCGTCAGCTGGCCGTCTTCGGACAGCTTCTGGATCACGGCATAGTCCTCCGGATAGTTCTGGGAGCCACCGCCCGCGTCGATGGCGCCGGTAACGCCCAGCCGGTTGAGCTCGCGCATGAAATGGCGGGTGGAGTTGAGCTGGTAGTCGAAGGGCAGCTTCGGCCCTTTCGCCAACGTCGCATACAGGATGGCGGCATTGGGTTTGGCCAGCAGCAAACCCGTAGGATTGCCTGCCTTGTCCCGCTCGATATGAGCCCCGGGCGGCTCCGGCGTGTCCCTGGTGTAGCCTACGACCCGCAACGCCGCCGCATTCAGCAGCGCGCGGTCGTAGAGGTGCAGCAGGAACACCGGCGTATCCGGTGCCGCCGCGTTGAGTTCGGCAATGGTCGGCAGGCGCTTCTCGGCAAACTGGTGCTCGGTGAAGCCGCCGACGACACGAACCCATTGAGGTGGCGGCGTGATCGCGACCTGCCGCCGCAGCATGTCCATCGCATCGGCAAGCGAACGTACGCCGTCCCAGCGCAACTCCATGTTGTAGTTCAGGCCACCGCGAATGATGTGCAGATGGTTGTCGATCAACCCTGGCAGCACGCAACGACCGCCGAGGTCGACCTTTCGCGTGACGTTGCCCGCCGAACCCAGCACGCTCGAATCGTCGCCCACCGCCACCAGTCGTCCGTTGGCGATGGCGACGGCGCTCGCCCGCGGCTTGTCCGGATCGAGCGTGGCAAAACGTCCGTTGTACAGAAGCAGCTCCGGTTCGGTATGCGTATCGCTCATGACGCTGGCTCCTTCTTCCTGGTTGTCGCAGGTGGCTGCGTGCCCTGCGGCGACTGTGCGACGCGATGTGGTTTGACCCGCCGGGTTACCCCGCCGCCACACTCGCCGAAGTGATCGACGTGGTCGCCAGGCGGGATCCGGTGCTGGCCTCTGCGCGGCCAAGTTGCCCCGACCGCCGATGGCTCACTTTTTCGATGAAAGCCCAATCTGTCTTTTGAGTGGAAATCGACACGATGCCTTCTCCTTGGCTGCCAGCGGTCCGTATCGGACGACCAAGCCGCACTAGCCGTTTTCGAGCAGCGCGACGACGCCTTGGCCGCCATCGGCGCACACGCTGACGATTGCCTTGGACGGGCGTGGCATGGCCGCGAGCTCCTTGGCCGCCTGACTCAAATCGCGCGCTCCGGTGGCGCCAAATGGATGGCCAATCGCGACCGACCCACCGTTCGGATTCACCCGTTCCCAGGGGAAGCGGCCGAAATCACGGGTGACGTGCGTCTTTTCCGCAATCCATCCGGGCCTCTCCAGTGCGGCCACGTTGGCCAGCACCTGTGCCGAAAAGGCTTCGTGGATCTCCCATAGCGCGATGTCCTCGAAAGACAGGCCATGCCGGTCGAGCAGGCGCGGAATGGCATACGAGGGTGCCATCAGCAATCCTTCCTTGTGGAAATCGACTGCCGCGATTTCGTAGTCGAGAAGCCTGACCGTCGGCAAGTTCGCGGGCAGCCGCCTACGCCCCTGGTCTGACATGACCCACAGGCCCGCCGCGCCATCGGTAATGGGCGACGAGTTGCCGGCAGTCAGCGTGCCGAGGCCGCTCTTGTCGAAGGCTGGCTTCAATGCGGCGAGCTTTTCCAAGGAAGTGTCCGCGCGCGGATTCGCGTCCCTGGCCAATTCCGGCAGCGCTATCACCAGGTCACCGAAGAATCCGCTTTCCCAACCGGCAATGGCTTTCTGGTGGCTGCGGTAGGACCACTCGTCCTGCGCCTGGCGGGATATGCCCCATTGTTTCGCCGTCTCTTCCATGTGATCGCCCATGGTGCGACCGGTGATGCGGTTGGCCCAGCCTTTGGTTGGGAGGTTGAAATCCGTCGCTCGCAGGCTGCCCAATGCCGCCACCGCCTGCGCAGGGTCGGTGGAAAAAAGCCCGAGCAGGCGATCGTTGGCCTGGCTGGTCAAGCCGAGCGACGGGCGGCTCATGACTTCCGAGCCGCCCACCATCACGACGTCGACACCCGGGCCGATCGTGCCGGCTGCCGAGAACGCAGCCGTCATGCTGGTACCGCAGGCCAGGACGACGGAATAGGCCGGCACGGCGGCATCCAATTTCGCGTCCATCCAGATTTCGCGCGCGAGGTTGCTCCACCCCAGGTTGGGGATGACCGATCCCCACAGGAAAAGATCAGGCTTTCGGCCCGCGACTTGTTCGGCCATCGCCCGAACGACGGGTACGGACAAGCTCAATGCGTCATAAGCGGCCAGCGCACCGCCGCCGCGTCCGAAGGGAGTACGAAGCCCGGGGGCGAGATAAACAGCTTGCTTGAAGCGTGTCATGAGTCGGTCCTTTAGCCGCAATGCCGCACCAGCGGGTCTGGCGTCTCAAATCTGGAAATGGCTCATGTCTTGACGAATTCCGTCTCGATCAGGAGGGTCACCTCATCCGCCTCCAGGGGCACCCATTCTCCGACGCCGAATTCGGAACGCTTGAAAGTCGCCTCACCCGAAAAGCCCATCCGCCCATGGGTGAAGCCCCGATAGACGACGCTCAGGGATACCGGCTTCTTGACCCCGTGGAAATCCAGGACGCCATCGACGGAAAAGTGATCTCCCGTGATCGTGATCGACGACGACGCAAATGTGATGGATGGGTATTTGCCGTTTTCGAAAAACCGGGTCGCAATTCTCTTGTCGAAAGCCTGGTCGCCGGTGTCGACCGATGCCGGGTCGACGGAAATCTGCAGATTCGAAGCGGTCGCACGAGTGGGGTCGAATGAAAATCCGCCGCTGACTGCATCGAAACGCAGCGTGTAACGCGACAGGTCCATATGTGCGAGCTTCGCAGTGACCGAGGTGTGATGCGGATCGAGCCTGTAGCTGCCTCCCGTCGCCGCTGCCGGATCCCTGGTGAGATTGAGCGTTTTGTACTGGGCCGAAGCGCTCGCATCTTCGGGAGAACCATGGCCCTGCTGGAACGCCGTCGCAGCCGTTGTGAACAGCAGGAATGCGGCTGCGATGGCGACGGAGGCGTTGAAGCTTTTCATCTTCGATCCTAAGTTTTGGTAAGGGCCACGTCCCAGGCACGGCGACGGTGCGCGCTCGCAATTGCGACCACGACGTCACGGTCTCGAACTTGTTTCCGTTGCTCTCGGATGTCCGCCGCTCGTTATCGAGTCGCTGCCCAGCAGATGGCCATTGACGACCGTGCCGTAGGCGGAATTGGAACTGTTGTGAAAGCGCTGGCGCGTTTCGGCGACGGAACCTGTAAAGCGCGGGTCCTGCGGGCGTTCTTGGCTGTCCATGAACGTGGCCACGTCCCAGGCGTCCTGCACGCTCAGACTCCCGGCCAACCCGAGCGGCATGTTGGCGCGAATGAAGGCCGCGGCGTTTTCGAAGCTCCCCATCCCTGCGCCCCAGTTGAATGAATCGGGGCCCCACAGCGCCGGGAAGCCGGGGCTTCCATCATTGGCCTGACGCCCCGTGCCATGAGCGCCATGGCAAAGTGCACAGTTCTCGTCGTAGACCTGTTGTCCGCGTTTGTAATCTGCGGGCATCGGCGGTTTGTCGAGTTTCGGATAGCCGCGCCCGGCAATGTCGGGGTCTACGCGTGCTCCCCTCGACATCCAATAGGAATAACTCTCCAGCGCGACCAATACCTTGTCTCCCAACGGAGGCGCCTTGCCATTCATGCTGAAGCGAAAGCAGCCCTGCAGTCGTTCTTCGAACGTATTGACGTGGCCATTCTTTGACCGATACGCCGGGTAGGACACATAGGCTCCCCACATGGGGGCGGAGTTCGCCAGGCGTCCCGCATCCAGATGGCAATTGCTGCAGCGGAGATCGTTACCCACATAGGCACTGGCGTGGTGCGCGGGATCTTCGAAAATCTGCTCGCCGAGGCGGACCATTTTTCCGAAGTCGTCCTTTGGCATCGCGCTGAGAGGCGGAGGAATGAAAGCGGAACGCTTGCTGTCGGATGGCACCTGCGGGGAAGGCGTCGACGCAACGGCGGCCTCCGTCCTTGGTGTGGCATTGCTCACCTCGGCCCTTGTGGATGAGACGTACGCCACCGCGCCGGCAAGGAACAGAGCCGCAGCCGCGGCAACGGAACGGGCGATCGCACTCATGGCTGAACATCTCGCGTAGCGGGCTGCGCCGCGAAATAGGCGGAAACGCCGCGAATGTCGGACTCGGACAACTTGGCGGCGATACGGGGCATCAATCCCATCGGTCCCGCAGGTCGCGCGCCGGCTTTCCAGGCTTCGAGCTGGTTGGCGATATACGTCGCCGATTGCCCTGCGAGCGGCGGGAAATCGTCGCCGATACCGACACCGCGTCTACCGTGGCACAGCACACATGCAGGAAGCCTATCGTCGGCGCGTCCGTGTTCCGCCAGCTCTGCCGCCGCTGCGGGATCGGAACCGGCACGCTGCGGTGACGAGGCGGGTACCGGGAGCTCGGAATAGTAAGCGGACAATGCACTGACCTCGTCCGGCGACAACGCTTTCGCTATGGAGGACATCACCGCGCTGTTGCGCTGTCCGTCGGCGAGCGTTTCGAGCTGTTGCCGGAGATACCGTGCGGGAAGGCCCGCGAGGCGCGGAAAAGCAGCCAGGCCGTTGCCTTGGCCCTCCGCGCCATGACAGCCCGCGCAGGGCGGAACTCCGCGCTGCGCATCGCCCTGGGCTGCGATGGCCTTGGCGCCGGTCGCGCTCGCTCGGGTGTCGCTCGCACGAATGCCCGGCGCAGTCGTTGCGAGGCAAACGCCCAAGAGCATCCAGGCAGCCGGATACCTGTCAATTCGCAGCAGCATGATCCGTCCATCCGTACCTGACGAAGATGCGGCGACCTTCGGGCCCACCGAGAAATTGAAGGAAAGCACGTGCATTGGCCTGCCGTTCGCCCTGGTGGGTAAGCGCCACGCCGCAATCCCGATAAATCAAATAAGGCGGCGACAGCGGGACCACATCCGCCACGCCGGGATGGGCTACCGCCCAGATGGGGAAGATGATCCAGGCATCGATCGAAGGCTGGGCCTGCCAGGCGTTCAGCGCTTCGGCACTGTTCGATGCGTAGCGCACGATGTGCATGCGAAAGGCACGGATGGCGTCGACGTTTCCGCGCGCACCGGCAATGTCTTCCCACAGGCCGACCTGCCCTGCCCCCTCCACCACCATCACCTGCATGCCCGGTTTGAGCAAATCTTCGAAGCCGTGGATGTGCCGCGGATTGCCAGGCCGGACCAGAATCCCTGCGGGTCGGACATAGAGGGGATTGACCGTGGCCGTATCGATCACGCCGGCAAACTGCGCCAGAAATCCACCCATCATGTTTTCCGAGCCGCTGTAGATGATGTCGCCGTTCTTTTGAAAATCCGCGCCCCACTTGCCCGTCGGCCCGGCGACCACCTCGACATCGATGCCATGGGCGTTTCCGAACACCTTGGCCGCCTCGCGCATGGCGGGCGCCGGGCCGCCTGGGCCGTATACGTGGAGAACGTCGGCTGCGCTGGCAGCCGAACTCGATGCCAGGGCGATCAGGCCGGAAAACAACAATGACTTAAACATGAGCCGCTCCCATGGCGACGTCGACGGTCGAGGAGTTCAGGGCGAACGTGGCGTATAGCGTTTGAATCCGAAGCGCTCGAATATGGCCAGGCTTTGCTCGGATCGGATGAAGTCCAGCCAGCGGCGGGCCGCTTCAGCGTGGGCCGTACTCTTGACGATTGCCGCCGCGTAGATGGCCGTCGTGTTTTGCGATTCGGGGATCGCAACATGGCCGATGGGATGGCCGATCTGTTCCTGGAAGACGGCTTCCGACTGCCAGGTCACGCCGGCGTCGACGCGCCCTTGCATGATCCAAAGTGGCGTCTGGCGATGATGGATGTGTGTGAGCTCGGTCGTGCCTTGCTTGACCTTCGATTCGTAGATCGTGGTTTCGAGCCGTTCGCCACCGGCCTTGTCCAGGGAGGCCTTGATCTGCCGCGAGATGCCCTCGAACTCCGGGTTGGGCATCGCAAGCGTGATATCGGGCCTGCCCAGGTCGAGAAGCCCCGTAATATGCTTGGGGTTCCCCTTCGCGACCATGATGGTCATGTCATTGGTGGCGTAAGGTACGGCGGGCGCCTGCAGGAGCCCCGCGTCGACCTGCTTCTGTACGGCATTCAAACCTGCCAGATAGACATCGGGCTTTGCCGTCCACGTCATGTTGCCTACGGTCACGATGCCACCGGCCTTCATTTGATCGACCAGCAGCCCGGGTGGAATGGTTTCCCAATAAAGCCGCCCCTTGTATTCGGGATACTTTTCCTCGAAGGCTTTCACAAGCGGTGCCATGGCAAAGAAATAATTGCCGCCGACGTACAGCACCAATGCAGGGTGAGCGGGGTTGCCGTGGAAATCGGCAAGGTTGTCGGCGTCCGGCACGGTAAATTCGAAACCCCGATCGACCGCATCGTTGTTCTGGCCATGCTGCCATGGTGGACTCTGCACTTGAGCCGACTGCGTCGCCTGGGCGGCCCCATCGAGCGCGAGAGCGCTCGTGGCCGAGCAGGCCAGCGTCAGGGCGGCAGCAAAAACCATCTTGATGTGCATGCATTGCTCCTGGCGGGCGTGACGATGACGCCCTTGGCAGGGCCAAGGACAGAAGGCGGATGCCCTCAGAGTTGAACGAGGGAATAGCCCTGGTGTTCCAATGTCGAAATAGTGGTGAGCGCCGACAGTGAGATCGTCACGCTCTTGTCCACCCAGTCGTACTGGTACTTGTGCTCGGCCACGGCCTGCCCGCAGACGGCAACATCTACACCGGCATCGCGCAATTTCCGGATGAGCGGCAAGTTGGGATTGGGCACGCCGTACGCCGCCTTGTAGTGCGCGTCGTCCAGGACCAGTGGCGTCGCAGGGCCGTAGGCGACGGCCACGAATTTCAGGTGGTTCAACGGCACGCCGGATTGGGTATACAGGTTGATCGACCGCGCGACGCGGTCAAGCGATGCGTTGACCTGGCTCGGTGATTCGGCTCCTACCGACAAGGCGAACACGATGCTGTACGTCTGGTCAGGCTGGGGGCGATAGGCGGAATCCGGAAGCCAGTGGATCTTTCCGTAGGGACTGATGGTCGGATTCGACCAGAACTCCGTCGCGTCGGCCGCGTGAGTGACGCCGCCCTGGGCGGCAACGCCCATCGCCATCGAAAGGGCCAGTAGTTTGTTCATTTTCATGAAATTTCACCTTTGCTGGAATTTTGGAAAAGCCATCCGGGGCCGGCAGCCACAGCGGAAAACTATCCAAGGCGACACGGCGCCTCTTGTTGAAAAGCCCCGTAATTGCCGCAATCGGATGCGCCGGTGACACGAGTTTCGATGGCGCTGGCAGCACGCAGTCTTCGGTCATCGATGAGTCAGTGGCTCTGCACGGCAGTGGCGTTTGGCAGCCACACCCGATCGTCCTGCGCGGCATCAAGGGCCGCCTTTTCTTCCAAGATTCCGATCCACGACAGGCTTAGCCTGGGGTTCTGCGTGCCTTCGTGCCGCCGCGGCATGGCCTTTCCGGAATGACGGCCATCCCCATACCGACCAGTACCCGAAGGGACGGAAATGAACTCATGAAAGACAACGGTTTGATGACGATCGACAGCAATGGCACGACGCCGGAAACGCTTGCCCGCCTGGCTCAGGCCATCGAGAAGACCGGCATGACGATCCTGGCCAGGGTCGATCACGCCGCCGCTGCCCATGCCTCGAATTTGCCGCTTCGGCCCACCGAGGTTTTCATCTTTGGCAATCCGCGCGCCGGCACCCCGCTGATGCAGCTCGATCAAAGGGTCGGTATCGATCTGCCGATCAAGGTCCTCGTGTGGGAAGACGAGTGCGGCAAAACCAAGGTCTCGTACAACACCATTTCGTGGATCGCCTCCAGGCATGACCTCGGGCCTTCGACGGAGGCTGTCGTAAAAGCCATGACCGCCGCCATTGAAACGGTCGTGGCCGAGGCGGCAGCTCGACCCGTGCAGGCAAACCCGGCTTTCTGAAGGCCGGGATTCGTTTATGCGGTTTCGCTCATGCAGCACGTGGTTGCTGTGCTGCTCATTGAAGCATCGGATGCGGCTTCATGGCGCACCCAACGCCGCACTGTGGTGAGTCAAGGATCGTCGTTTTGCACAAGATCCGGGGCGCCATCCGACCTAGCCTGTTCCCCGCAGGCGACGTCTTTATGGAGGCCGTCCCGCCTCACCTGATTTTTGATTCCGCTATCGATGAGGAAGCCTCATGCGAGACGACACGATCCCAGCGGGCGCCCCGCTTACCGGCATGGTGTTTGCCGAAGGCGAGCGTCCCGTGTTCAGCCCTGGCGACAAGGCTCGCATTCTGGCGCGATCCCCCGTAGGGCACTATCGCGTACCTACCTACATGCGCGGCAAGTTTTGCACCGTCGAGAAGATTATCGAGCCGGCTGCGGTCGACAACGAAGAAGAAGCCTTCGGTCGCAATGCGGGCTCCAAGCGACATTACTACCGGGTAGCGGTGCCCATGTCCGAGTTGTGGCCGGAATACAAAGGCCCGGCAACGGATGGCCTGCGCATAGAAGTCTACGAAACATGGCTTGAAAGGGTTCCGGCATGAGCGCTCACGATCATTCTTCGCCACACCCGGAGCCGGCCGCTCCGCAGCATGGCGGCGACTATGAAATCATGGAAACGGCGGTGCGTGAGCTGCTCGTCGAGAAGAAGCTGATCGGTCCCGGCGAGATACGCCGGCAGATAGAAGTTCTCGATTCGCGCAGTCCCGCGCTGGGCGCCAAGGTCGTGGCAAGGGCATGGCTCGATGCCGGATTCAGGGGCCGGCTGCTCGAGAACGGGCGGCGCGCGTGCGAGGAACTCGGCATCAGTTTCTACGACGACACGCAACTCATCGTCCTGGAAAATACCGAGAGCGTGCACAACCTCGTCGTATGCACGCTGTGCTCTTGCTACCCGCGTCCGGTTCTTGGCCTGCCTCCCGACTGGTACAAGGTGAAGCCCTATCGCGCCCGTGCCGTATCCGAGCCGCGCAAGGTGCTGGAAGAGTTCGGCACGCACATCCCCGACAACGTCGAAATCCGGGTAAGCGATTCGACTGCCCTGGTCCGGTACCTGGTGCTTCCCCTGAGACCCGAGGGGACCGAGGGCTTCTCGGAAGAGGACCTCGCCGCTCTCGTGACGCGCGACGCAATGATCGGTGTCGTCGCCGCGAATCCCCCCACACGGAGTGCCTAGCCATGCCCGAAACCTACCAATTCGTCAAAAGGCTGCCGAACGATATCGGTGGCTTGCAGGCCGACGCCGTCCAGCAGACGGACCACGTGCTTCTCCCGTGGGAGAAAAGGTGTCACGCGCTGGCCGATGTGCTCGATTTCCACAAAATCATCAACACCGAAGAAAAGCGCCGGGGCGTCGAGGCGTTGGGCGCCGACCTGGTGGGGAAGCTCAGCTATTACGAGCGCTGGATCGTCGCCTTCGCGAACATTCTCTTCGAGAAAAGGATTCTTTCGCCGACGGACCTGGCGTTGAAGATGGACGAAGTCGCTGCGAGACCACGAGACTGACGTGCCCGCGTTCAAGACGAAAACGTGCTTCTTCGAAAAGGATCCGTCAGTCGCGTTGTACAGGCGTGCGCTATCCGAGGCCGTCGGCACGCTGCTGCTCGTGTTCTGCGTGGTCAGCGCCGGGATCGAGGTCCAGCGCATAACCTCCAACCATCTGGCCGTGCAAGCCGTGCTCGCTTTCGTCACGGGCGGCGTTCTATGCGGGTTGGTGGTGGCATTCGGCAATTCGTCGGGCGGCCACTTCAACCCCTTGATCACGGCTCTGCAGTGGTTGAGTGGCGATCGGGATATTCGATGCACGATCGCCTATGTGATGAGCCAGTGCGCCGGTGGAGTTCTTGGTGCGCTGCTCGCCAACTTCCTGCTTTCAGGGGAACGCCCGGCAACCTACCCGCCCGCGGACCTCCTGCATCTGGCGATCGCCGAGGCCATCACCACGGCCGGCTTGATGATCGTCATTTTCGGCTGCATGCGTGCACAGCGGGCGATGACGGGGCCGTTTGCCGTGGCGGGCTGGTTGACGGCCGCCCTTCTCGCCTTTCCCACATCCTTTATGAATCCGGCCATCGTGCTATCCGCCACATGGGCCGACGGGATCGTGGCACTTCCGTTGTCACGCGCGCTTTTTCTGGCGCCGGCCGAGATCGTGGGAGCCGTGACCGCTCTGGCCGTCATCACGGCTGCCTATCCGCGCTCGAAACAAGCCGCAACAGACAGCCTGCCTACCGACGCGTAGCTCACAGCTCGACGCCCCCCGTTTCGGCCGCCCCAGCTGGCGGCCCTTGACCGGCCGCTGGAACGCTCTCATGAAAAGCATCGTCAATCCCCCGGGGAACGCCTCCTCCATCCAATGCGGCGTCGATCCAACGCACACCAGGATGAGGCTGATCGTCATGTATGCCTTCCTGCTGCTATTCAATCTGACTTCGTGGGTCTGGGCGATACTGGCTTTTGGACACAGGCCCGACCTGCTCGGCGTCAGCCTGTTGGTGTATGGCCTGGGACTGCGCCACGCGGTCGATGCCGATCACATCACGGCGATCGACAATGTGACCAGGAAGCTGATGCAGGACAACAAGCGCCCGACGTCCGTAGGGTTCTGGTTCGCCATCGGCCACTCGTCCATCATCGTCGTCGTGGCCCTCATGGTGGCGAGCGCCGAGCATTATCTGTCGCGATTTGATGCGCTCCGTTCCATCGGAACGCTGGTAAGCACGTCGATATCGGTCGTGTTTCTCATGGCAATTGCCGTCATGAACGTGACCATCTTTTTCTCCCTGTACAGGAACTATCGAAACCTCAAGCAAACGGGACGCTATCAGTCCGAGAAGATCGAAAGCCTGCTTGACCAGCGAGGATTTCTCGCCAGGATACTGACGCCGTTGTTCCGGCTCGTCAGCAAGAGCTGGCACATGGTCTTTCTCGGCCTGGCATTCGGACTGAGTTTTGACACGGCCACCGAAATCGCCATGTTCACCGTCTCCGCGAAGCAGGTTGCCAGCGGCGTTTCCCTGGGAACCATCGCCGTTCTTCCCCTGCTGTTCGCCGCGGGCATGACGCTGGTGGATACCACCGATGGCGTGATGATGCTGAAGGCCTACGAATGGGCTTTCATCAACCCGATTCGAAAGATCTACTACAACATGACCATCACCTTGGTCTCCGTATGCATCGCCGTATTCATTGCGGCCGTGGAGGCCATGGCCATGCTGGCAGACAAGTTCTCCCTAGGAGGTGGCATATGGAAAGCCGTGCAAGGCATCGAGGATCATTTCAATGCATTGGGCTTCTCCATCATTGCGATCCTCCTCGCCGTGTGGATGGTTTCATACCTGGTCTCCCTCTCCAGGACACGGGGCACCGCCGGAATCACGCCGTAGCGCGAACCGGGGTATCCGCCCGTACGCATTCCTTTCCACGGCATACCATGCGTGCATTTCTCGAGCTCCAGGCGCCAAACCCACGAACTTTCCTTTCGTGGGTTTTCCTTTCAAAACTGGACAGATGAAGGTCGGTTCCGGGCCGAGCTCCTGCGCAAGACTTCCTCGAGCGTAGCCAACGCGAATGTGGAAATTTCCGGGATGGCTTATCCCGCCAGGATCCCATGGTGCGACGACGGAAGATTCGATCGCGGAAAGCTCCAGGACCGGAACAAAAGCGAGAAGTCGCCCTGCCAGGCTCGCAAGACGATGCACTCGAATCCACGCAGGGCAGCAAGACGTCGGCCGCCCAAGCGGTAGCGCGCGCCACTGCCGCTCAATACCCTGCCACCCAAGACATCAGAACCTGTATGTCGCGCCGATCTGGCCGTAGCGACCCATGTACGAGTACAGCGATGGATCGAAGTATCCGCGGTTCACATAGGTCCACGATGCATCGTACGGCGGGGCACGATCGAGGATATTGTTGATGCCGGCATAGAGCTTCCAGTTCCTGAAGCCGCCGTAGCTGACAAGCAGATCGAGCTGACTGTACGACGCGACGTTGGGTCCGGAAACAATTTCCTGCGCATAAGGGCCGGTGAATTGCCAGGTCAGTGTCGTTGTCCATTCGCGATGCGTCCAGCTCAACTCAGTATTGCCTTTCCAGCGCGGGAAGGCCCCTCCAAACACCGTATCGTTCGCATCATTGTTTCCCGCCAGGTCTGCCGCGATGCCGTTGATGGGCATCTTGAAGCGCCGCACGTAAGCCCAATCGCCCGACAGGGTGAAGGTTCCGATCTTCGTGGGGAACCCCTGTTTGAACGTCGCCTCGAAGCCGTCGGTACGCAAGTACGCCAGGTTCTCGTACCCCAGGTAATAAATCGTCTGCCCTGGATTGGCATTGACTTCCGCCACGATACTCGGCTGGCCTATTACCTTGGTGACATCGATCTTGTACCAGTCAAGGCCGACATCCGTGCTGGCCGTCGGTGACAATTGGAATCCGACGTTGTAATTCTCGGTGTGCTCGGGCTTCAAGTCAGGATTCCCGACGAAATATTCGTCGACGTTCCGGGCACCTACGGGCTGAGAGGTCACGCTCGCCGTCTGATACAGTTCGATCAACGTTGGCGCACGAAAACCGCGGTCATACGAAGCGTATACCGTCAAGGCATTCATTGGCTGATAGCGCAGCGCAAGACGGGGTGAATAGACTCCGCCAAAATTTCCGTAGTAGTCATAACGTCCCGACTGGCTGAACGTCAATTCGCTCAGGAGCGGAACATCAATTTGATAATAGGCGGCAGCCATATTGCGTTCGCCATTTACCGCCTGGGTGAATGGATTCACAAAGCCGGTGGAGCCGGGAGCTATATATTCGCTCTGATGCTGGAGCTGAACGCCGAAGCCCATGCCGACGTCTCCAGCAGGCATGCTGAGCAGGTTTGATGTCGACGCCGTTGCATCCAGCGTGTCGAGCTTGGAAACGCCCCGGTCACGTGAAGCGCCGAGCACTCCCGGCAAGTCATCGAGGGTTTCAGCGCTAAACGTGGCGGGCGTCACCTCGTTGGTGTAATCCAGAACCGCTGACGCGTTAACCTGGCTGGTAAAGGTATTCGATACCTCGCTTTGCGAATGTCCGTAGGAAGCGGACCAGTCCCAATCGCCGAAATTTCTTGTGCCAAACGAACCTTTCACGCCGGATGAAAAACGATAAAAAACTGAGGTGGTGTCCCAGTCCTGCGCGTCCGGGAAATAATATGTCAGCGCGTTTCCGCCAACCGTGGGCGAGAATGCAGTGAATCCGCGATCTGCATAGTAGAACGATGGCACCAATGCATCTGTACCGAAGCCGGCGAGTCCAGACGCGAGCGAAGTGGTGTTGTAACTTGCCCATAGGTCAGCAAATGCCACAACGTAAACGCCGAGCTTGAAGTCGGCGTGCACTTTGGCGCTTGTATGCTCTACCTGTGGAGCGAGTGACTGGGCTTTGGCGCCGTTCTGGGAGCACACCGTGCCGGGCGTCTGGGTCTGCAGGTTATTTGCCGCAGATGTCATCAGGCCGGTCGGCCCGCATGGACTCAGTGCCTGCGGGCCCGAAGCTGTCGTGAAGAAAGAACTGGGCTGAGCGAAGAGGCCGCCAGGCAGCTCAGCGTAGTTTTCATTGCTCGTCATACCCCGTTGCGCGAGGGTGACGCCGCTGGCGTGATAGACATCAAGCGCCGCCGTCACATTGAAACGGTCCACATTCAAATCGCCGATGCCACCCAGCAGGCTGAAGTTCGTCATACCCTGGCCACCATGCTGCGCGCCCCCAAGGCTGCCACCGAGCTGAAGGCCCTGGAAATCCTTCTTTGTGATGATGTTGACGACGCCGGCAATCGCGTCCGAACCGTATTGCGATACCGCACCGGTTTTGACAATCTCGATGCGGTCGACCGCATTGATCGGCACCGTATTGATATCGAAAAATGTATCGGTGCCTCCAACTCCAAACGCGTAGGGCGCGGCACGCTGACCGTCTATCAGCACGAGGCTGTATTTCATGCTCATGCCGCGCAGCGCGATTCCTGCGCCGCCTGGCGCCTGGTTCATCAGCACCGTGTCCTCGCCCCAACTGCTAGCAGAATTGGCGCTGATGTCTCGAAGAAAATTCGACACCGTGGTGGCGCCGCTACGCTGGATGTCATTCTGCGTGACCGACTGAACCTGGTTGAAGCCAGTCCTGTCCGAACTGCGGATGAGCGAACCGGTCACCTCGACCCCTTGCAGTTGGGTAACCTTGTTGCCGGATGGTCCCGTGGTCGCAACGCCGGAGGGCACGGCCAAGGTCGACGCTGCCGCCGACACGCTTGCGGAAGCGCCCTGCAGGCTCTGCGCCAACACAGGCGCAGCGAATACGACCGATGACGTCAACTGGGCCAGGATCATTTTCTTGATGACTGCCATCCCCTTTTGCTCCATCTTCGATTCATCGCTTCTCAAGGATTAAGGCGGCGAATACCGCTTCGAGAGCCGCGCCCACGTCGAGGCCGCGTCAGTGGAAAGACCGGACAATCCACGGGTTCGCGCTATCTCACGAACTGATGCTGCCGACGCGGTTGGCGGCCTTCATTGCGGACTGAAAGGCTGCTTGCGCGGGTGTCACCACGCTAACTACTCGACCGACAGGGCGCGTCATCCTTTCGAGGAGGCGGCAATCGTTTCGAAGGAGGTGTGCCAGCTACCCCTGAAGGGCTACGCCTTGGTGTTGGTCTGGTCCGTATCGACCGCTGCTGCGTATTTCATCGATACCAGGGGGAGCGCTTTATAGAAGCTCACGCCGCGATACACGGGCGGAAGATCTCCAGCTACCGAGGAAAATAGGCCGCCCGCGTGGCTTCAGCCATCGAAAACCGTTCCAGCGTCAAGAATCGCTTTAACGCGCAAGAACTGGCATGAACTCTCCGGGACTCTGGCTACGTCGGCCTTTTGTCATGGCCAGCTACCTACCCGGCGAGCGTTTCAGCCACCCAACGGCAGCACCGCGCCTGATGGTCCGTGCTTACACAGGAACCCTTCGTGAGGGAGGTAGCTGCACACGTGAAGCCGCCAAAAATCGCTGGTGAAGCGTCCACGAGCAGAAGCCCGGCCTTGCGCCAGGGCTTGCCTTATGGCGCCGTGATGGCCACCGCCGGCGCATCGAGCATGGCTGGTCGGTGCGGGTTGCCGAGTCTGGTTGCGCCACTGCTTGCGCTGGCCGTGCTGCAGGCAGTGTGGATACCGGTAGCCGGCGCATTGCGGCATCGGGCCGAGTTTCGTTGTGGATGGGCGTCCTGGCTGGAGATCGGCCCCGCAAGCGAGCACACGGGAATCCACACCGTGCCGCTTGGCATGGCGGTGATTACCAGCGGAATGTCCGGGTTGAACTCCAGCCTCGCTGCATGGCCATGGTTGCCACCACCATTTGCGTGGCTGGTCGCGACATGGCTGTTGACGGTCGCGGGGGGCGGCCGATTCGCGTGCTCGCTGGCAGTCCATGGCTTGCAACTGAAGGCGATGGATGGAACGTGGTTCCTGGTGCCGGCCACCCTCCTGGGTGCGGCGATAGCCACGGGCGATGTCGCCACATTCATGTGGGGACATGCATTCGCCACGCTGGAAATACTGGCCCTGATGAGCGTCGCACTCGGCTGGCTCGGTTACTGCGCGGTCGCCGTCGTGGCGTTGGCGCGATTGCGGCGCTTCGGTTTGGAGAACGCGCCGCTGGCGCCGTGGTGGATTGCCATGGGTTGCGCGGGCCTGGCAGCGGCTGCGCTGGGCCGGGTGTCCCACATCGTTGCCGGTGAGGTGCACCTGCGGACGCTACTTTCGGAAACCATGGTGGCAACCAGCATCTTCTCCATCGCCTTGTGTGTGCCAGTGCTACTCGGCAGCGCACGGTTTTTACTCCGCTACTGCCGGTTCCGTAACGCGGCTGTCTGGACACCCACTTTTTCGACGGCGGTATTCGCACTGGGAAGCTTTCAAGTAGGGAGCGACCTGCCCTCGGCGTTCTTTCGGTCGATCGGGTTCGCGGCAGGCCTGGCTACGCTCGTGTTCTGGACGGTCACGGCAGGCTGGAACCTTCCAAGGCGTATGAGCATGTGTTGATTGCACGCTGCCTACTCCTTTCGGATGTGGCGACTCGCGGCGAGCCACCTTTATAACTGCCGCATGAAAGCAGGCATGACTCGCATACCAGGTGCCGAACTCGGCAGCATCGTCTTTATCGGTGTTATCGCGGCGGCTGCACGAATGACGGGTTTTGACCTTCTGATGTTTCCGGAGCTCGGAGCGCTCTCCAACGACATCATGAAGCGCCCGTACGGCACCTGGGCGACGGCGCCCGTCATGCTCGTCATTACGCCGCTGGTTACTGCAGTGGCGGGACTCTGGATTACCGATCACCTGGCGTTCGGAGTGGCGTCCGTGTTGCTCGACGTGGTCGTTGCCATGGGCGTGATCGAGTTGATTCAGTCACCGATCGCTCCGGGCATTTCCGCCGGTCTGCTGCCGCTGGTTCTTCAAGTGCACAGCTGGTGGTATCCCCCTGCCATTACGGTGGGCACGGGCGCGCTGGCCATCACCGGCATCGTCCATCGCAGGTTTCAGCCGAAGCCTGCGGTTTCCCTGGCGCGCGATGAAGTGGACGACGACTTGGAAAAGGCCGCAGCGAAGCCAGTATGGCTACTGCCATTTGCACTCGTATTGACTGCCCTCGCTTATTTGGCAACGTGGACCGGGCGGCACTTCTTGCTGTATCCACCGCTGGTGGTCATTGGCTTCGAGATGTTCGCGCACCCGCTCGTATGCCCGTGGGCAGATCGGCCTTGGCATCTTCCTCTGGCCTGCACCCTGAGCGCGTTGATCGGGGTGAGTCTGGTTACCTGGCTCGGAGCGGGCGTGCTGGCGGCGATGCTGAGCATGGCTGCCAGCGTGGTGACGCTGCGGGTACTCGCTTTGCGCGCACCGCCGGTGCTTGCCGTAGGCCTGCTGCCGATGGTGCTGAACTCGCCCGACTACAGCTTTGCCGCCAGCGTCCTGGTCGGCACATTGATCCTCACCATCTCATTCCGTCTTTGGCAAGCCACCTGCTTGCGCTTTATGGGACTTCACCTGCCGGCAGACCGTTGATCGCCCACAAGCTCAGCCATCCTGGCCAACCAGCATCTCCCAGGCCCCGCTGCAAACAGGGATGCCAAGGATGGCACCACGCCTCGGCGCCGGTCACGTCGCCCCATGGCGCCGAAAGGAAGCCGGGCTCGTGCCTATCCGACGCTGAAAGGTCTTGATGAAGGCCGACACGGATTGGTAGCCCACCTGCTCGGCCACCGCATCGACCGGCAGGTTGCCGGTAAGCAGCAGATCGCAGGCCAGCTGCATGCGTATCGAGGTGAGCAGGTCCATCGGCGAGGCATCCGCTTTCTCGGTGAAGTGCCTGGCGAAGGTTGCGCGCGACATGTTGGCCTTGTGCGCGAGCGACTCGACCGTCCAATCGCGACCGGGCTCCTTCATCATGGCCAGCAACACGGCGCTGAGGCGATGGTCGATCAGCAAGCCAAGCAGCGAAGGGGCGAGTCCCTCCTGCGAGATGTAACGGCGCAGCGCAAGCACGAACAGCACTTCGCTGAGTGCCTTGGTGATGGCAAGCGAGCCCTGATCCAGCCGGGCGGCTTCCCGGCGCAACGTGGTGACGATGCTGTCCAGCAAGGCCATGCCTTCCAACTCGGCCATCGGGACATACAAGGCGTCCGGCAAGGTATTCATCAGCAACTGCGCGCCGCCGTGGCCGTAACTGAAGTGGCCGCACAACAGATCCATATCCACGGGACCCGCGGTATTGCTGCGCTCCGGCAACGGCCCGTCGTTGTCCACTCCCACTTCCGCGGAGGCGCCATGGCCGGTGCCTTGCACCACGTGAGCCGCGCCACGCGGCAACAACACGAAATCGCCGGTATGCAACTCCAGCATTTCACCCTTGGGCAACAGCAATTGCGCCGTGCCCCGCAGCATCAGATGGAACGGTGCCTTGCCGGGTTCGAGCTGCTCGTGATCCAGCGCGAAGCTGCCCGCCATGCGGCAGCGCAAGTCCAGGCTGCCTTGGACACCGGACACTGCGATTAGCTTGCTAAGCGCATCCATGAGACGATTGAGCCATTTATTGAGATAAAGACATGCTAACACTCTCCACATGGCGTGGAAAACTATCCACACCTGAGAGGCCGAAGGGTCGGTCTCCACCTGATAGAGGGCATAGCCATGTTGGATTGGAAGAACTACCGCAAACAGCTCGTCGCCCGGATCGGCGAAATCGGCGCCAGCAGCCCGGACACGCTGGCCGGCTATCAGGCGCTTTCCAAGGCCGGCAACAAACACAACCTCCTCGGTGCCAAGACGCGCGAGTTGATTGCGCTGGCGGTGGCGGTCACCACCCGTTGTGACGGCTGTATCACCGTGCACGTGGCCGAAGCACTCAAACACGGTGCGACCCAGGAAGAGATCACCGAAGCGCTCGGCGTGGCGGTGGCTCTCAACGCGGGTGCCGCGATGGTGTACTCGGCGCGGGTCATCGACGCCGTCAAATCGCACGAAGCGGCGTGACCGGGAATCCGGAAACCCGAATCGTCAATTCGCATCCTGATCGTCCTATCGGCCAAGGATGGCCGGTACGACACTCCAGAAATACACCATCAACCTGGGCTTCACCATGGCAAACGAGATGTCCATGCGAGCGGCGGTGCTCGAGCAGCACAACGCACCGTTCAAACACGCGCAGATCGCCCGGCCGACCATCGCGCCCGGGCATGTGCTGGTCCGGGTCAGGGCAAGCGGCGTCAATCCGCTGGACCTGAAGATCCGCGCCGGAATGGCGGCCCATGCCAAGCATCCGCTCCCGGCCATCCTCGGCATCGATATGGCCGGGGTTGTCGAGGCGCTCGGCGAAGGCGTGGCGTCCTTCAATGTGGGCGACGAGGTCTACGGCATGACCGGCGGCGTCGGCAACGTGCAGGGCTCGCTCGCGCAATACGCCGTGGTCGATGCGCGCCTGCTGTCCGTCAAGCCGAAATCGCTGAGCCTGCGACAGGCAGCCTCCATGCCGCTGGTCTACATCACGGCATGGGAAGGCCTGATGGATCGCGCAAACGTGCGCGAGGGGCAATCGGTGCTCGTGCAAGGCGGCGCCGGCGGCGTGGGCAATGCGGCAATCCAGCTTGCCAGGGCCATGGGGGCTCGCGTGTTTGCCACCGGCTCGCCGGGCAGCGCGGACATCATCCGTCATTACGGCGCCATCCCGATCGACTACACCAGCGCCACTGTCGACGAGTACGTAGCCCGACACACCGACGGGGTCGGCTTCGACCTGGTGTACGACACCGTCGGCGGCAGCAGCCTGGACGCTTCATTTTCCGCCGTGCGCCGGTTTGGGCACGTGGTGAGCTCGCTGGGATGGGGCAGCCACGCATTGGCGCCGCTTTCATTTCGCGCCGCGACCTATTCCGGGGTATTTACGCTGCTTCCCTTGCTGAGCGGACAAGGCCGCGAGCATCACGGGGAGATCCTTCGTGAAATCGCCAAACTGGTCGACGCAGGAAAAATTCACCCCCGCGTCGACGAACACCGCTTCGGCCTGGACAGCGTGCACGACGCACACGCTCTGCAGGAAAGCGGCAAAGCCGCTGGAAAGATCGTGGTCGACATCGACTGACATTCGGGGAGCCGGCTCTTCGGGCACCTCGCCGTCGGCTGCCCCGCGAATGAAGCGTAGCTGCGTAGAGATACCGCATACCTGCTCCACTCTGCCCTGGGGAAGCCTGGCGGCATCCGTTATCCAACTACAGGGGTAAATTCCATGCCGTTCGTCAACGTAAAGCTCGTCGATGGTGTGTTCACCAGCGAAGAAAAGCATGCCATGGCCAAGGACCTCACCGATGTGATGGTGAAGTACGAGGGATCCGAGGCCTTTCGCGAGGTCGTATGGGTGCTGATCGAAGAGCTCCACACGGATGGCTGGCATATCGGAGGCCGCCCATTCGCCGGACCGAAGTCGCTGATGGAAAACCTTGGCAATTCGAAGAAAATCTACGAGATGATCGACGGCAACCCTGCCAGCAGGGAAGAGTTCTCCGCGATCCTTCCGCCGCACAAAAAATAAGCGCATGTGCACCTGGCCTCGCTGCCGCAGCGGAAACAGGCAGCGAGGTTCGCGCCGACGCTCAGCGCTCGATAATGCCCCGCCTTTGGGCAATCTGGACTGCCTGCGTGCGCGAGATCGCGCCAAGCTTGCCCAGGATGTTTTTCATGTGGACCTTGACTGTCGCTTCGGAGATGCGTAGCAGCTCCGCCACGTTGCGGTTGGGCAGTCCGCTGGCAACGTGCTTCAGGACCGTGGTTTCCCGCGAAGTGAGGTCCTCGTCGATGGCGTGGTCGGCAATCGCGGCCGCTATCTCGCGCGGGATCACTCTCTTGCCGGAATGCATGGTCCGGATGGTATCGATCAGGTCGTGCCGCACCGAGCTCTTGAGGAGATAGCCGCGCGCTCCCGCCTTCATGGTGCGGAGAGCCTGCGCGTCGCCGCGAAACGTCGTCAACACCAGGATGACGACGGCAGGAAATTCCTCGTGCAGGGTGCGGATGGCTTCTTCACCCGACATGCCCGGCAGCTCCAGGTCCATCAACACGATGTCCGGCCGGTGTTTGCGGTATTGCTCGATCGCCTCTTCGCCTGATCCCGCGGTCGCGACGAGCTTCATGTCCGGCTCGATCTCGAGCACCGCGGCAAGACCATCCAGCATGATCGGATGGTCGTCGACCGCGAGGATGCAGATGATCGGATCAGGCGAGCTCATGGCAATTCCCCACTTGACGTCCAAGACTAGTCGGGGGCATCCGGTTTGCTATCCCGCCCTTTGTTTTCACGCCGATGTTGCGCCCGATCGAGACCTTTTTCCAGCCATTGCTCCGCCCGATCCAAGGCCTCGGCCAGCTCCTTACGGATGGGGTGGGCTGGCGGCAATCGACGTGCGATGGCTTCGAAGCGAAGCAGCATGCCCTGCCCGGACTGAAGCAGGGACTCCTGTTCCGCGTTGGCCTCGCATTTCAGCGCAGCCTGCTCGGCGCGCGATTGTGCTTCAAGCCGCGCGTGCCGGCGCCGCCAGCGGATCAGTGCCCCAAGCATCAGCAGCATTCCCAGAGCACCCAGCAGACTCGCTACAACCCACCACGCCCCAGGACAGGTCCACGTAATGGCATGCATGCTGATACTCCTCTCGCTCCCGTGCTTGATACCTCTCGCCGCTCAAATAGGGATCACCCGGAAGTGGTAGCCGACGTGCTTTCCGGCCAATGGCCGCGCATCGCCGCACGATCCCGGCAACGGTAGGCACCGGGGCTCAGGCCCAGTGTTTTCAGAAACACATGGCTCATGTGGCTCTGATCGCAGAAGCCGCATTCGGCGGCAACAGCCGCCAGACTTCGACTGGCGTCGCGCAACAGCTGCTGCGCCCGCTCCAGGCGCTGCATCACTATCCATCGGTGGGGGGGCATGCCTACCGAACGCCGAAACGCCTTGCCAAAATGCGATTTCGACAAGCCGCAGGCCGCGGCGACATCGGCAAGCAAGGTCGAGCCGTCCATACCCGAGATCAACATGTTCTTGGCCAGTGTTGCTTGCCAGGGGCGCAAGCCCCCACTTTCTGTTTGGGAGTCGCCGGCGACGGCGTGGGCCTGTCGCAGGGAACACAAGGCAGTCACCAGGTGGCGGACGAAGGGTTCGGCGCCACGGCATCCTTGCGTCAAAGCCGCCAGGATGGCGCTGCCGAGCACACGCTCCGCGCCTATTTCCTGCACGTCAGGCGGCAGCTTGCGCGCCACCTCGAGGCAGACCGGAACGTGCAGATAAATCGCGCTGCAGGACGAGGCGTCGGCCGGTGCACGCGCGGGGATATAAGCCACCGCCAGGCCACGCGCCGTCCGCGCCACGTTGATGCGGATGGATGGTGCGCCATCCGGCGTCGGGCGCTCCCGCTCCGACGCGGACTCCACAGCTCTCTCGAGACACGAGTAATGCATTGATGACGACCCTCTCCTCAGCCGGTGCAATTGCCGATGGCATGCTGTGCTTCCGTGCATTCATCGCGCCGGCAAAGTTAGGTCAAGGTCTGGACGGCCAAATCGCCGGAAAGATCGAGACAGCGCTACCTCTTCCGGGTAGCCGTGACATGCGGCCGCGCGGATACCACCAAAGTGCTAGTGATGACACCGCTTCGGAGGGATGCCGGCTTCCAACCCGCTTGAGTAAATTGACGCCGCAACTTAAGGACGTACCCGATTTGGTCTCCTCGGAGGTTTCGATCCCATGGCTGACGGCAGCGACTTCTACGCCTCTTCCTTGAACGAGGGCGTCATTGCCTCGCTGCATGGGGTGATCCAGGACGCGTCCCGGCATGCTGGGGGCTACGAAGACTTGATCAGACACCTCGAGCTTGCCTGCGCTGCCTTTGAGACCGAGCGGGCCAAACGCCATTCGCTGGTTTTCCGCGAGACGCGTGGCGCGCTAAGTACGCGCCAGCTGGCCCTCGCCAAACACGTGTTGGCAGAGATGGCATTCAGCAGCCATGTGTCGGCCCGGGCAGCCCAAGCCTTGTCGATGTCAACGGGACATTTTTCCCGCCTGTTCAAGGCATCCACTGGACTTTCCGTGCATCAATGGGTCATCGACCTGCGCATGGATCGCGCCAAGACACTGCTGCTCGAAAACTGTGACCCTATCGCAGAGATAGCGCTGTGCTGCGGCTATACGGAGCAATGCCATTTCACCCGTACATTCACGCGGGAAGTCGGCGTCAGTCCAGGATCGTGGCGTCGAATGTTCACCGCCCTTCCCTGCGAGTAAGTCGAGAATCCCTCGCTCGGTCTCGCAGACGGCGCGTGGCCAGCCAGATCCGAATGCCGTCCCGAGGACGATCGGCACCGGATGTCGGCCCACAGCGTGCGGCTTCGTCGCTGCGATCCACGGTGCCCACCGGCGCGCGAAATGGGCCCGCGCGGAGCGTGAGAACCGATTGCGTTGAAGTGACGAACCGTTGAATTGAACTAGCGCGGCGCCCGCCATCCCCAACCCACCATAGGAAATGCCATGTCAACCTGGTTCATCACGGGAATCTCCCGCGGCTTTGGCCGGACCATGACCGAAGAACTGCTCCGCCGCGGACACACCGTCATCGGCACCACGCGAAACGGCAAGGGGCCGTTCGAGCACAACAACCTGCGGGTGTTCCGGATGGACGTGAATGACCCGAGCGAAGTCACCGCCATCATGCAAGCGGCCGTACAGGCCGCAGGGCGCATCGATGTGGTGGTCAACAACGCAGGTTACGGATTGGTAGGCGCCGTCGAGGAAGTGTCAGACGCCGAAGTGGATCACGTCATGGCGACGAATTTCGGCGGCACGCACCGCGTCATCAAAGCCGCGCTGCCCTTTCTTCGGGCCCAGGGCTCCGGGCACATCGTGAATTTCTCTTCCGTTGGCGGCTTCGCGGGGTCGGCAGGATTCGGCATCTACTGCGCCTCGAAATTTGCCGTGGAAGGCATGTCCGAAGCGCTGGCGATAGAGCTGAAGCCGTTGGGCATCAACGTCACCATCGTCGAGCCAGGCTATTTCCGCACCGAGTTTCTGTCGCGCGACTCGGCCGTCGTAGCTGCCGCACACATTTCGGCATATGCCGACACGGCGGGTTTGACGCGCAGCAATGTCAGTGTGGTGGACGGACGTCAGGCGGGTGACCCGGTCAAGGGCGTCGCCGTGATCATCGATGCCGTGGAATCAGGCAAGCCGCCCTTTCGTCTTCCGCTGGGCGCAGACAGCATTGCCCGTATTGAACAGAAGATGGCCCAAGTGCAAGCCGACATCGCGGCTTGGCGCGATCGAACGACCGCGACAGCGTTTGATGACTGACGAACGCCATGCGGAAGCAGGCGAGGCGCAGCTCCGTGACTTCAGATTGGAGTGCATTCGCGCATCAAGAATCGCCTAGGACCGGCCTGCACACGTACCCTCGATAACGGGCCCTAATCATTAACTCCGTGCAGGTAGCTAGATTGCGAGCACAAGACATCGCTTGCCATTTTCGTGATCAGTCTCTCTGATGAAAGTTTTACGAAACGCAAGGCAACCGCGTCTACCTCCCCATTTTCTTTGCGGGAGGTAGACGCCATAGTTGTCACCGCAATCGTGCTCCGAACTCAACCAGTCACCACTGGCCGGCCTAGGATCGGCCTTAGCCGTCTGATATCGAAAGCGTGCAGATCCGGTAAGGCGGGCCGATTTAGGGCGTGGCAACGAACCCATGCCGCGTGCCGGCATTGTCGAAGTACTCCCCTGCGATCACGCCGAGATTGTTGATGGCAGTCGCGAGGGTTGCTGCAGCTCCAGGCACGTCCAGGTTCTGAAACTGCCCTCGCGTTTCAATGAAACCATGGATATCGCCGGAAGCGTCTACGTAATAGCCGACGGCCTGCCCTGCGTCGTTGATCTCGAAGATGACCGTGGCTGCGGCACCCGGCACGTCGATTGTCGAGAACTGCCCATCTGCACTGCGGTAGAAGCCGTGCGTCTGGTCTGGATCCGTATCCCAATAGCCGACGATCTCGCCTTTGTCGTTGATGCCGAGCGGATAGGTTTCGCGTGCGCCGGCCACATCGATGGGTGTGTCGTGCCCCCCTTCACGAAGTACGCCATGGTAGGTTCCGTCGGCATCCCAGTACACGCCGGCTATCGCACCGAACAGATTGACTTGGTCCACATTCGAGTTGAGATGACCCGGAAAGTCGACTGTGGAGAAATGCCCGCGTTGAATCAGGAAGCCGTGCTGAAGTCCCGTTGCATCGGCATAGGCACCAAACGTCGTACCGAAGTCGGTGGGCCCCCCGGCGGCGCTGAAATAGTCACCCAATACCCCCGGATCCAGCGGTTCAAAGTGTCCATGGCGATAGACCATGGCGTGAGCTGCGCCAGTGCCCACCGAATATTGACCACTCAGCTCGTTCAGATCGTTGATTCCCCATAAGGTCGTCTGCGACGCGCCCGGGTAGTCGAACGTCTGATAGCTGTAGGTCCTCGAACCGCTTGTCGAATCAGCGGCCGATGTACCATGCCGGCAAGGGGCCATGGCGGCGGCATCCTGTACACGGGCGTGGGCATCGGCACAGGCAGCCGCTATCGTGGTGGGTGCAAATGGGGTTGTATCGTTTTCGGTGCTTGTCGCAGCGCTGCTGGAGCCGGCAAAGACCAGGGTGAGCAGACTGGCCGCCGCGATGAACCGGTTACGTGAAGAGTGATGGCTTGACATGACTTCAATCCTTGTTTTGGGGAGATGGGCGATGGCGTGCCGACAGCTTGCGGTCACCTCGAATGGCGCCATCCCTCCTTACAGCGCAAATGGCTCGCCTCTTCCGACATGGCCGGAACACTTCCCGGTAACAGGCCAATAGCGCACATGACCACCGAGGCCCGAATCAGTGAAATTCTTGCGGACGGCGATCCGGTTGCTATGGATGCGCTGATCCCGCAGGTCTATGCCACGCTGCGCCAGCTTGCGCACCGGCAACGGGCGTACGAAGCCGCACACACGCTACAGACGACTGCGCTGGTCAACGAAGCCTGCCTGAAGTTGCTTGACAGCAGCGGCATTACCTTCGCGGATCAAGCGCACTTGTATGCGTACATGAGCCGCACGATGCGTCACCTCTTGATCGACCGCGCAAGGCGGAAGATGGCGCAGAAACGGCAGGCACCCGAGATGACGGAGGGCATGTCGCCATCGAACATCATCGACGTACTGGCACTCGACGAGGCTTTGACGAAGCTCGCGGCGTTGGATGAGCGTCTTGCACGCGTTGCCGAGCTGCGATTGTTCGCCGAGCTTTCGAGCCCGGAAATTGCCGACGCCATCGGCGTCAATGCGCGTACTGTCGAACGCGACTGGTTGAAGGCACGCACTTTTCTTGCAGCCTGCCTGGCTCCGGAAGTATGAGGCGATGTCGGTAGTAGCCACTCGATTGCGCTATATGGGCATATAACCGACTAGAAGCCGCCGATGAGCATCGACTTCATCCAGCGATGGCACGAGGCCGAGCCGCTGCTCGACCGTCTATTGGAGTTGCCTGCTACCGAACAGGCCGATTGGTTATGCAGAAACTGCGAAGACGCGACGCTCCGCGTGCTCGTTACACAGGCCCTCAGTCAGGTACCCATCGCGGAGGTGCTTGAGCGAGGCGTGGCGCAATGGATGCCGGCGTCGGTTGGCTACTCGGCCGATAACCTGCCTGCCATTCCCGGCTACCGTCTGCTTCGGTTCGTGGGTGCCGGTGGCATGGCCAGCGTATTCGAGGCAGAGCGCGAGCTACCAGGCGCTCCCCAGAAGGTCGCCCTCAAGCTGTTGCGTATCGATGTCCACGATGCCGAAGAGCAGAGACGCTTCCTTCGTGAGCAGAGCATCCTTGCGCGACTCCAGCATCCACACATTGCTCAGCTGCTCGACGCTGGATTCACACCAACCGGCACACCGTTCCTGGCACTTGAATTTGTTGCAGGCGGCAACCTTGTCCAATATTGCGAAAAGCGCGGCATCGACGTGCGAGGACGCCTCGCGCTGTTTATAGACGTGTCCAAGGCCGTCGAACACGCACATCGCAGCCTGATCGTGCATCGCGACCTTAAGCCAAGTAACGTGCTCATTGGCGAGGATGGCTGCGTCAAGCTCGTCGATTTCGGCATCGCCAAGCTCATCGCCGGCGAAGGTGAGAGTGTGCAGACGCGCACCGAAATGCGACGTCTGACACGCGCATATGCGGCGCCGGAACAAATCATCGGCCACGCCACGACAACCTTGGTCGATGTGTACGCACTCGGTGTTCTGTTGGCTGAGCTTCTATCGGGTCTTCAACCACGCAGACTTGACAACTACGTCGTTGCGGCGACGCCGGTATTCGACGATGGGCAATTGCGGCAAAGGTTGGGCGTCGACCTTTACGCAGTCGTGCACGAAGCGACACGGCCGGACCCCATTCGCCGTTATGCGAGTGCCGCGGCACTGCGTGAGGATATCGAGCGCTACCTCGATGGCAAACCGTTGCATGCCAGGGCGGATACTTTTGCGTATCGCGCGCTCACTTTCACAAAGCGACATGCTCTGGCTGTCTCCGCCAGCATCGTCATGGTAATGCTGCTCGCCGGCGCAACAGCAGCCGGCCTGTATGAATCGTACCTGGCTCGCCATGCCGCCAAGGATGCGCACGCGCAAGCACTCGCGGCTCAAGGCGAGGCGCAACGCGAGGATGCGCTCAAATCGTTCATGGAAGGTCTTTTCGACAATGTGTCGCATGGGGCAGAGGCGAGTGCCGAGGTCTTGCTCGCGCAAGGACGGGACCGCGCCGATCATGATTTCGCGAAACAACCCGCGCTTCATGTTGAAATTCTTGCATTGATCGGTGACCTCGAGCGGCGTAGTGGTCACGCGGATCGTGCGCAACAACCGCTCGAAGAAGCGGCGTCACTGGCACAAGCACAGTTTGGCGCTACTGACAGACGAACCTTGCATGTCGAATACCTGCTCGCCGAAGAAGCAGATGAACTCGGTCACGTTCGCAGCGGCAGATTGCGTTTGCAGAACGCAATCGAGGCGTTCCAGTCCGGCCCCGACCACAACTCGCCGGAAGAAGTGCAGGCTCTTGCGTGGCTTGCCGGTCTTGACGAACGTCTGGGCGAGTCGGAGAAAGCTATCGATATCGGCACGAAGTCCGTTGCGCTCGCGCACCGAATACTTCCAACCGGCAGTGATGCCCTGACCGAGGCAATAACGAACCTGGGCTGGATATGGATGGACGCCGGCCACCCTGACCGAGCTGAGCCATTGTTGCGCGAGGCACTCGCGCGCAAGCGCGCTCGATTCGGCGCCAGGCATCCGCAGGTCGCTGATGCAATGACGCTTCTTACAACGGCGCTGCTCCCGCTTGGCCGCTATGGCGAGAGCGAAATGCTTATGCGCTCTGCCCTCGGCATTGACGAAAGCGCATACGCAAGTCCCAATGCCCATGTCGCCGGCGACCTCAACAACCTTGCGAATGTCCTCGTGCGCGAAGGCAAATTTTCCGAGGCAGGCGCATTCTATGAAAAATCACTGGAGCTCGATGGAAAGCTCGCAGCGACATCATCGCTGGGCGAGGCCATAACGCTAGGCCACCTGGCGCATGTCCGCTTCAGTCAGGGTTCTTACGCAGATGCAGAGACAGGCTTGCGCGATGCCATCGACCGGAAGCAGCGCCTCCTTGGTAAGGATTACGGCGACAACGGTCAAAGCGGCGATAGCGCGAGCCTGGCGGAAATCCTTATGGCGCGCGGGCGGATCGGCGAAGCCAAGGGAATGGCCAGCCACGCATTTGCGGAATCAAGGCAGCGCCATCGTGGTGCGCATCCAGATGTCGCGTTCGCGCTTACCGTAGAGGCAGAGATTGCCGCAGCAGGCGGTGCCCGCGAACGTGCTGCCACCTTCGCTAGCGAAGCTGCCGCGATGTATGCCGCACTTGCGGATCAAAGTTCGGAAAATGCTATCAGGGCACGCATTCTGTACGGTGAAACACTCCGATCGCTCGGCCATTGCATGGAAGCAAAGCGGGAATTTGAAGGTGCGTTCGCGGCAGCCAACATGATCACGCCGAAGAAGGCCTCGCTTATCGCGCACATCGATGCGGACCTCGCTGGCACGGAAGCTTTGCTGGGTGATCGAACTGCAGCCGAGCGGTTACACACGGAAGCAGAGACATTGCTCGCAGGAATTGGCAATGAGCAGAATAGTGAGCGCGACGCGACGATCCGCATACTCGCAACCAATCGTGAGCCACCGATATTTTAATGTCTGGCTCGAACCATAGGCTTGTGAAAGCTTCTCGCCCTGAAATGTTGGGGTCGGGAAAGAATGAGCTGCGCAGGCGGGGCCATTGCGATAACACGGGCCAATCGCAAGACATACCTGACTACAAACTATTCGGCACATTGCCAGGCAGTGGCCCTGCCGCATGTTCAATCACACGCCCAAGCTTGCCTGAGGCGACACGACCCCCATCTCGAGAGCTTCGCGCCCCGTCACGCGCTTCATGACACCTCCCCTGTGCCGCCTCACGCAGCCCCTGCCGCTCCACCGAAAGAACTCGCCCGCAGTTTTCTGGGCGTGTTCCGGTACAGCGGGCGTGCGCTGGAACTGGTCTGGAGCACCAGCCGCGCGCTGACCATCGCGCTGGCCCTGCTCACTCTCATTGCCGGCCTGCTACCGGCTGGCATTGCTTACGTTGGCGCACACATCGTCGACGCCGTGCTCGGTGCCAGCAAGTTGTGGGCAGCACACGGGACAGCCCCGCTGCGATCGGTATTCGAATGGGTGGTGCTAGAGGGCGCGCTGGTGGCGGCGATGGCCGGTGCGCAGCGCGGCCTGTCGTTGTGCCAGTCGCTGCTGCGTGCGCAACTGGGCCAACGCGTCAATGTGTTGATCCTGGAAAAGGCGCTGACGCTCGAACTGGCGCACTTCGAGGATTCGGAGTTCTACGACAAGCTCACCCGCGCGCGACGCGAGGCGTCGAGTCGGCCGCTGTCGCTGATCACCCGAACATTCGGCTTGGGCCAGAACGCGATCTCGCTGCTCAGCTACGGCAGCCTGCTGTTCCGGTTTTCGCCATGGGCGGTAGCGGTGCTGCTGCTGGCCGGCTTGCCGTCATTCTTCGCCGAGACGAAATTCTCCGGCGACGCGTTCCGGCTGTTCCGCTGGCGCTCTCCGGAAACACGCATGCAGCTGTATCTGGAAACCGTGCTGGCGCGCGAGGACCACGCCAAGGAAGTGAAGCTGTTTGGCCTTGGCCCCTTGTTCCTGCAGCGCTATCGCGACATCTTCCACATGTTGTATCGCGCCGATCGCGATCTGGCCGTGCGTCGCGACAGTTGGGGCTTCGGCCTGGGCCTGCTCGGCACGTTTGCGCTATACGGCGCCTACGCATGGATCGCCGCCAGCACCGTGATGGCGCGCATCACCCTGGGCCAGATGACGATGTACCTGTCGCTGTTCCGTCAGGGCCAGTCGGCGGTGTCGACGATGCTGTCGGCGATCGGCGGCATGTACGAAGACAACCTCTACCTGTCCACGCTGTACGAGTATCTGGAAACGCCCGTGCCTGCAGCCACAGGCACCGTGCGGCATGGCGCCACACCCGAGGACGGCATCCGCTTCGAGCGGGTCAGTTTCACCTACCCCGGCGCCGGCGAACCGGCACTGCGCGACATCGATCTGCATATCCGCCCCGGCGAATCGTTGGCCCTGGTAGGCCAGAACGGTTCGGGCAAGACCACCCTGATCAAGCTGCTCACGCGCCTGTACTCGCCTGACGGTGGCCGCATCCTGCTCGACGGCACCGATCTGCGCGAGTGGGATGAATCCGTCCTGCTGCAGCGCATCGGGGTGATCTTCCAGGACTTCGCCCGCTATCAGATGCGCGTGGGTGAGAATGTCGGTGCCGGCGATGTCACCCATTTCAACGACGAAGCGCGCTGGCGCGAAGCCAGCGACAAGGGCATGGCCAGCGACTTCATCGACAGCCTGCCGGCCGGCTTCGAGACACCGCTGGGCAAATGGTTCAACGACGGGCGCGAGCTGTCCGGCGGGCAATGGCAGAAGATCGCCCTGGCCCGCGCCTTCATGCGCTCACGCGCCGACATCCTGGTGCTGGATGAACCCACCGCCGCGATGGACGCGCAAGCCGAAGCCACCATATTCGAACACTTCCGCGAGCTCTCCGGCGGCCGTATCGCCATCCTCATATCGCACCGCTTCTCCACAGTGCGCATGGCCGACCAGATCATCGTGATCCAGGACGGCCGCATCATCGAACGTGGCAATCATGCGCAGTTGATGGCCGAGGACGGCCACTACGCACATCTGTTCTCGCTGCAGGCACAGGGATATCGGTAAGCTGTCACTTGGCAAGCCGTGGCAAGCCGTAACGACCGGCGACTTGGCAGGCAAACCTCGAAAACGTCCCACGCTTTCGTTCCCGCGCAGGCAGTAACTCCGGACTCTAAACCGACCCGCTACTCAAAGCGGGGGGACGTCGACCCACTTTCGAAGTCCGCCTCTCCCTACCCGCGATAAAACGGGCTAATCGCGTTACCCTGATTCAGCAGCCGGCTCCGCTACTGGATCAGGGTGCGCCGTTCATCCGTGCTCAAGGAGGCTTAGTGGACACTCGCAAAGACGAGGCACGCGTCCGGTTTGCCGGAAGCCTCCACCCATACGTGGGTGGTGCTGCGAACGAACTGCTTCGGGACGCCGATGTCTTCGTTTCGCAAGAACGGCGCATACACCATCACGTGAGGTGGATACAGCACCGTCGCCCTCCCCGTTTTCGGGTCCAGCCGCACGAAGTCGCGGGAGAGCATATAGGCGATACCGGGCTTTGCGGGTGGCCGCAAACGTCCGGCGTGATATTCGGCGTCGATCATGCGATCGACATCCGGGCCGGCCGTGCCGCTCGCCATGATTCGCGCGCGTTCGAGGCTTGCCTGGAGCGTGGTGCGCGAACCCTCGGCGTCGTAACAGACCGGCGCGGTCACGTGACTATCGCGTTCGACGAGGCAGTTGAACCCGTTGTGGCTGGCTCGGACCAGGACGAATCCGGAATGCTCCAGTACATAGACACCGGCGTCCGCCTGCAACTCCTGCGGTGCTGCGCTGAGTGCCATGGTGATTTCCTGGTTCCGGTCGAGCTGCGGAATATCCATGGGTAACGTCTCCGCCATCGCGTTGGTTGCGGACAACAACAGCGACAGGGTGGTGGCGAAGCCAAGCATGCGATGAATCATCAGATAGCTCTCTTGCAGCGTTGATATTTGAAAGCGCGCAGACAGGTGCGGCCACGATCCGGTCATGTCGCTTTCCATGCGAAGCCAGGCCGCCACTTGAGGTTCACGCCCAGCGTGCCCAGCACGATCAGCAGGACGCCCGTCACCTGGACCACTGCAAGACGATGCCCGTACAGCAGATAGTCCAGCAGCAGCGCCACCAGCGGATAGATAAACGACACAACGGCGATGGTCGCCACCGGCAGGCGTGGGTAAGTGGAATAGAACAGCACATATACGATGCCGCTATGGATCACCCCAAGGCCCAGCAACCACATCCAGTGAAGCCCCATGTGGAACACGCTGCGGCTGCTGAATCCGGCGAGCATGGCAACGCCGACCCAGCACTGGATCATGACCAGTGCGAACGGACGCTCTTTGCCGACTTGGCGCGACATCAACAGCGATGCACCACATAACAGCGCCGCGAGGAACGCCAATCCGACACCGACGAGATAGGACGATTCGGCATCGCGGAACAGATGGAGAGGGTCACTGGCGCAGACCACTCCGACGAAGGCAAGTGCGGTCCACGCCAGGTCGGCGGGCGGCGTACGTTCGCCCTGCACCAACGCGGCGAGGACCAGCATCACGAACGGGTAGCACTGATAGATCAATGTGGCGACACCGATCGACGAGCGCGCCATGCCGCCGAAGAATGCCACCCAGTTGAGTACCAGCAGCACCCCGCTCAGTACCGCGCCACGGAGCAGCGCACGCTCGCGCCACAGTCCCCGCAGATAGCCCTTGGCCAGCCCCCAGCCGAGCAAAAACAAGCCGCCAAACAGACAGCGGTAGAACACTGCGGTAACCGCGTCCTGGTGGCTTTCATGCACGAACACACCCACCGAGCCGATCAGGCACTCGGCAAACACCAGTTGCAGGACGACACCGCGCGTTTCGTTGGACCGGGATGAGGGAACCATGGTCGGCTGGATCTTCCGGAGCGATGAAAGGCAGCGTAGGACCTTCGATGCGACAGATACAGATTCAGATAGAATCGAAATAGACAAGTACAGATGGGGTGTCCCCTTGCTTCTCTATGAACGCGTTGCGACGGCTCTGCGCACGCAAATCGCTCACGGCACGCTGCGGGCAGGCGAGCGCTTGCCGTCGATTCGGCACCTGGCGCAGGGACACGGTGTCGGTGTCGCCACGGCGGTCCAGGCCTACCTGCAACTGGAGCGCGAAGGCCTCGTTGTTGCACGGCCGCGCTCGGGGTATTTCGTCCGTGCATCGACAACACTGCCGCCGGCACCGCGGCCCGCAAGGAACCGCGCACCGGGCGAAATCAAGAACCCTGCGTTGCTCGATGCCACGGAAGCAGGTGCGCATGGCGCCCTGCTACCGCTGCACAGTGCGACACCAGCCTTCGATCTGCTGCCGCAAGCCGCGCTGAAAGCATCGGTGTCGCGCTGCCTGCGCCGCGCACCCGCGGCGGTGTTCGATTACGCGCCGGCGCAAGGCCACTTGGCGTTGCGACGCCTGATCGCCCAGCGTTATGCCCAGGTAGGTGCGCCGGTATCGCCCGAGGAAATCGTGATCACCGCCGGTGCGATGGAGGCCATCAACCTGGCGTTGCGCGTGACCACTTCTCCGGGCGACGTGGTGCTGGTGGAAACACCGACTTACCACGGCATCCTCCAGACCGTCGCCGCATTGCATCTGAAGGTGCTGGAAATTCCGAACCTGCCGGGTCGTGGCATCGATGTAGCTCGTCTGGACCACCTGCTGCAGCAGAACGCGGTGCGCGCGGCCGTTCTGGTGCCGAACTTCAACAACCCACTGGGCAGCCTGACGAGCGACGCCGACAAGCAAGCCTTGGTGAGCCGTTGCGCCCGGCACGGCGTCATCATCATCGAGGACGATATCTATGGCGAGCTGGCCTGGTCCGGGCAACGCCCCTCACTGCTTCGCCGGTGGGACACCCACGGCATCGTGATCAGCTGCGGCTCGTTTTCCAAGATGCTGGCGCCGGGTCTGCGCCTCGGCTGGCTGGCGGGCAACCCGTGGACAGACGCTTTGGTGCGTGCCAAGTTCTTCTCCACCATGGGAGGCACCAGCCTTACCCAGCTGGCCATGTCGGACTACCTGCAGCGCCACGATCTGGAGCGGCATCTTCGCCGCCTTCGCCGAACGCTGGCAGACAACGGGCAGCGCCTGTTGGAAGCGATCGCGCGTTTCTGGCCCGCCGATACGCGTGTATGCGAGCCACAAGGTGGCATGTCGTTGTGGGTGCAGCTGCCCGAGCGCAGCGACAGCCGTGCGCTGTTCGAGGCAGCCTTGTCGAAGGGGATCCGTATCTCGCCTGGCGTGCTGTTTTCCAGCCGTGGCGACTACGTCGATTACGTGAGGCTCAGTTGCGGCCTGGTGTGGGATCAGCGACTGGACCGGGCCATGAAGGAACTGGGCATGTTGGTGGCCAGGCTCGGCGGGTCGAAGGTCAAGGCTCCGTAGCCTGCCGCGTCGAGGATCGGAAATTGTTTAGTTGGCACCGACGCCCAATTGGACAATGCCCTTTTGCTTCCACAACCGTATCTGGGCAAGTCGGGTCATGGCGACATCCTTCGATCCAGGAAGGGAGTTTCATCGGGAGAAGCTGGCTCGATACCGGAACCAGAATGAAACGATCACGATGGATCGCATTGATGCGCTCTCCTAACCTACTGCCTTCGATGCAGATCCAAGGAAGCGTTGGACGATCTCCGGCAGCATCGGATCGACGGGGATCGTGTAGTGGGTGGTGTTCGGCACGATGGCGAGCTGGTTTGCGGGTCGCAGGGAGCCATCGATCCCGGCATCGCGCTGGCCGCCTCCCAGCGCCTTCCAGAACTCCACCATGTGTTCCGGCCGGATGGCGTCTGCGTCGGCATAGACCAACAGTGTGCGTGCCTGAAGCTTGGCGACCTCGGCGCTCCAGTCGAAGGGGCGTTTGGTCATGTCGCCGACCTTCCTGAAGAGGTTGGTCCAATCGACATCGGGATAGGCTTTCCCTAACGGGGATGCCTTGACGCCAGGGCCGAGCGTGGCGGCGTTCGCCTCCAGCTGTTTGAAGGCCTCCACCCCTTCCGGATAAAAGCCGTCCTGCTTCATCGCCGCGGACACGAGCACGAGCCGGTCGACCGCGTCCGGATGACGGATGGCGGTCTGCAGCGCGACGCTGGAGCCCAGCGAGTAGCCCATGACGTCGGCCTTGCCGAGGTTCAGATGGCCGATCAGGGCGGCAATGTCGTCACCCATCGTTTCACTGCGCAGTGGCCTGGCGGTGTCTGGCGTGCGCCCGTGTGCCTGGAGATGGGGGGCGATCACCTGCCGACCCTTGGCCAGTACGGCCAGATTGCTCCCGAAGCTGTCCGGGTCGATGCCGCCGTGGAGAAGAATGAGCGGCTTGCCGGCGCCATGCACGCTGTAGAAGAGATGCTGGCCATCGACGTCGGCAAAATGCTCGTTCGACATGGTGGGAGTCTTCCTGGCTTGAATGGGAAAGACCGCAGTCAGTACTGCGGTCGCCATGGCAGTCTTCAGGAAATCGCGTCTGAGCATATCGTCCTCACATGGCGCCGAACGGGTCAGCGCCGTGGTGATCGTGCGTTTTTATCGCCATCCCTTCCATACACCGGCGACTGCGGCGTGGTCACGATCTGCCAGCGAGCAACTCATCCAACTGCGCGAACTGTTCGGGCAGGCCTTCCGCCGAGCCGGCGAGGGCTTCGTCGAGGGCCGCTTCCGTGGGGTAGATTTCGTGAAAGGTGAGCAGCGTCTTGCCGGCGTTTTCTTCGAACGTTACCGTGGTCACGGCACCCTGGTCGCTGTCTTCGTTCGTCCATACGAGACGCTTGTGCGGCGTTACTTCTTTGTACGTGCCGAAGAACGCCATCGGTTGATCGAAGTCCGGATGGCTGAACACGAGGCGATACGTACCCCCGGTGCGAATATCCATGTCGCACGAGACCAGCGACATGCCCACCGACTTCGGAACCCACCACTGCTTGAACAATTCGGGTTTGCTCCACGCTTCGAAGACGATGCGCGCGGGGGCATCGAACGTTCGCGTCACGACCAGTTCGCGGTTGGACTTGCGCTCCACAGTGGTGCGGTTCATGGCGGCGGAACTACCTTCTTTTGCTTCTGGCATTTGCCTTCTCCTCGCGTTTCAAGTGGTCGACAAGCTCGTCCAGCGCGTCGAAGCGCGCGCTCCAGAGTTCGCGGTGCCGCTCGATCCAGGCGGTCTCTTCTTCCAGCCGGCGCAGTCCGAGCTTGCAGGTTCGTACGCGCCCGACCTTCTCCGTGGTCACGAGTCCCGCCTGCTCCAGGATGCTGACATGCTTCTTCATGCCCGTGAGGGTCATGCGAAACCGTTGGGCGAGGTCGGTGACTGAGGCATCTGCACGCCCGAGCTGCTCCAGCACGCCGCGCCGGGTGACATCGGAGAGCGCGGCGAACGTTGCGTCGAGGCGGGCTTGATAGTGAACCATTTGGTTCACTGTAAGGTGCGCTTGGGTGATTTGCAAGCGGATGACCTTACGGGCGCAAATCGCATGTAGCTCCCCTGTCGCTCCGAACCCAAGCTGCGTATGCCGAGCTTGGGTAACGTTCCGAGCGTCGGCTTTATGGCAGCCAGATCAAGACATCGGGGTCCCTCAGGGTTGAAAGCAGATGACGGCCCCCCCCCGATTACCGTTACTAACCAGGGAAGCACTGCTTCACATTGGCTCAAATCAACAAAGACGTTTCAGAGGGCATTGAGGGGCCTCTAATCGATGTCCCGCGTGTTGCCTAGAATTGCTTGGTGAAGCCAACACTCAACGCGTTGTCGCTCAGGTGATTGGAGAACTGCCCCTGGTAATCCAGGTACAGACCCCACGATGCAGCTGCCTTCGCAGTGATGCGTGCGCCCACCGTGGCCATGCCGCGGCCCAGGTTGTCGGCGGGCATTGCGAAGACGGTGCCGTCTTGCGAGGTTTCCTGCACCACCGGCGTATTGTCGCTGCGTGAGTTGTAGCGATAGCCGACGTCGAGCTGCGGCACGTAGCTGACACCTTGTGCGACGAATGCATGCGTGAAGGAGACCTGCGCATACGGCTGCATGGTGTTGTACGTGGTGCGTGCGCCGTTGACCGCGAAGACGTAAGCGAGCGGGTTGTTGCTCGGCACGGTTTCACCAAAGGCATTCATGGTCTGGTGCTGATAAAGCGCACCCACGACCGGCGTGACTTGCCACTGCGCGGCCGTCAGCGGCCATGCGGCCTGCAGCGCAGCCGATGTGATGCTGCCATCCGGATCGGCAATCGCGTGACCGATACCTGTTGCGCGATTCACCCCATAGCTGCTGTGCGCTGCGTCGAGCACGCCCGAAAGCACGACGGGGCCCGCATCGCCGAACACGTACAAGCCGCCATGCACATGGTTGATGCTGCCGTTGCCACCGTCGTGATCGTTGCCATTGATGCGGTCGTAGCCCGCTTCCACACCAATATGCACCACGTCAGCCACGGCGTGATCCCAACCACCCTGCAGGCCGAACGTTGTGCTGTTCAGACCGTTGCTGCCCGAGAGCGAATCGGTGCCGCCGCTGTATTGCATCCACAAGCCACTGTTGCACGAGGAGGTGACGGTGTTGGTGTGCGCCCCGTTTGCCGTACCGCATGAGGTGTCGGCCGGACGCAACGTTGCCCCCATCACGGTGACCAACGATTGTTGTCCGACCAGATCGACGCTACGTATCAGGTTCGCGTATACGTCGCCGTCGTGCGGTTGGACAACGGTCGGCGGCGCTATCGGTGTTCCCGGTGCCGCCAACGTCAGCGCGACCGCCGTTGCGCCGTACGACACCTTTGCGTCAAGACCCGTGGGCACCGAGCCCGTCGAGTCTGTCGTCGCGAAGGTTCCGCTCACCGCGTCGGCCCGCAACAACGTGTACGTCGCACCGGTGTAGGTACCTGGCGCGTAAACCAGGCTCAGCGTGCCGGCAAGCATGGCGTTGCCGTTCACTACCAACTCGGAGGCTTGCGTCGGCGTGACATCGATCTGCATCGATGCATCGCCGTTCTGCGTGTAGTTGCCGTTGATGGTCAACACGCCCACCGAACCACCCGGCCATACCGTACCGTCGCTCGTGACATTGCCATCGATTGCGCCGTGACCGCGCAGGGTGCCGCCTGCGTCTACCGTTACGCTGCTTGCAATGGATGCGCCGCTGTGCGCGCTGTCGCCTACTTCCAACGTACCTGCTTGTACGGCCGTCCCGCCGGTGTAAGTGTTTGCACCATCGAGAATCAGCGTGCCGCTGCCGATTTTCGCGAGGTTGCCCGAACCGCTGATCGCACCGTTGTAGATGCCGCCGGTCGACTGGTCGAGCGTGAGGTTGGCGCTACCGCCACCTACCGGCGAGAACGTCACGTTGCCGACGATGCTGGCGGTGTTACCAACCAGCGTGCCGTCGGTGATCGTCCACGACTGGTTCGCGTTGCCGGTGCCGATCAACGTCCACGTGCTGCTGCCGCCCTTGCCAAGATTCGCGAAGCCCTGAATCGCTGCGCCGCTGCCTACCACACCCATTGCACCCAGATTGAAGGTTGCGTTGGCGCTGCCGCCAAGCACGAAGACGTCGCCGCCATTCGTGGTGCCGCTCGTGCTCACCACATTGCCGGTGAACACATAGCCCGCTTCCACGATCAGCGTATTTCCGCCGCCGCTCAGATCCACCGCATCCGCCTGAGCGCCGCTTGCGCCCGAGCCGCCGGCGATATGGCCGCTGTTGATGACGGTCGAGCCGCCGGTCGAGACGACGCCTACGCCGCCATACGCACCTGCGCCTCCGCCATTGCCACCGTGCACCGAACCGGCATTGGTCAACGTGAAGCCGGTGCCGGACACGCCCACGCCACCGTTGCCGCCATTGCCGGCGATGGCGCCCGTACCGCCAATACCGCCATTGCCGCCAAGGATCGAGGCGTCGGCATCGTTGGTAATCGTGTCGCCCATTCCGGCGCTAATGCCGGCGCCCCCCACTCCGCCCGCGCCGCCAATCCCTTGCGCTCCGGCCAGGCCATTGGATGCGCTGAAGGAATAGCCACCACCGCCGCCCGCACCGCCGTTGCCGCCGGCCCCGCCGTTGCCGCCGGTGACGGTAGTGCCGAGACCCGTGTTGGTGAACGAGCTTGCGCCGATGAGGACGACGCCCGTACCGCCGGCGCCGCCCGCGCCGCCGGCACCTCCGGCCCCGCCGTTGCCGCCGGCGTGCCGATACGAATAACCACCCGCGCCACCGGTACCGCCCAACCCGCCTTGACCACCCAAGCCGCCCTGCAGGGCCCCGCCATTGGTTAGAGTCACTCCCGCGCCCACGATCGCCGCACCGCCGTTGCCACCCGCACCGCCCGTGCCACCGGCGCCGCCCGCTCCAGCCACCGCTGTCCCTCCGTTGGCCGACTCAGACCCCATCCCGCCGACGCCGCCGGCGCCGCCGTAACCACCCCAGCCGCCAGTGATGTTGCCCTGGTTGGTAAGCGAAATCGTGCTGCCGATGACGGCTGCGCCGCCATTACCGCCGCCGCCTCCGGCGCCGCCGTAGCTGCCGCTGACACCCACGGTCCCGGTGCTCGCCATACCACCAAAATTCCCGGCGCCACCCGTGCCACCTGAGCCGCCACCACCGCCTTGGAGTATTCCTCCGGCACTGTTGGTCAGGGTGGCGGCGTAACCGCTGACCGCCGAACCGCCGCCGCCGCCGGCACCGCCTGCGCCACCCGGCCCGGTGGAACCCAGCGTGGACGTGTCGTCGCTGGACGACGATCCGCCGAATCCACCGTTGCCGCCCATGCCACCATTACCGCCGGTACCGCCCTGGATGAACGCGGAGTTGGTAGCGGTGAAGTCACCACCCTGCACGCCCGATGCGCCATAGCCGCCCATGCCACCCGCGCCACCGGCACTGCCGGCGCCGCCGTGATTGCCGCCGTAGCCGCCATTGCCGCCCGCGCCGCCAGCGCCACCGACTCCGCCGTAGCCGCCGTAGATCCTCGCGTTGTCGCTGTTGGTCAACGTGAATTGGCTGCCGGATACCGCGGCGCCGCCGGCGCCGCCCTGACCGCCGAGCGCACCGGCGTAGGTGCCGCCGCCATTTCCGGTCAAGTCGGTACCACCGTCGCCAGCACTCCCACCGGCACCGCCCAGGCTGCCGGCACCGCCGGACAAACGGCCCCGGTTGGTGAGCGTAAAGCCGGTGCCCGACACCGCATATCCACCCGCACCGCCGGCACCGCCCTCGCCGCCGGCGCCCCCGTGATAATTCGTATAGCCACCCGAGCCGCCACTGGCCCCATTGCCGCCGGCGCCGCCGATGCCACCCACGCCACCGAGGATCGAGCTGCTGTTGTTGGTCAGCGTGAAGCTATAGCCGCTGACCGCCGCCGCACCGGACACGCCAAACTGGCCGGACGTGCCGCTGAAACCACTGTAGGTGCCATTGCTGCCGTGCGAGCCGTTGGCGCCCGAGGTACCGGCCACGAAGACGCCACCGCTGCCCGCGCCGACCGTCAAAACGGTACCGGAGGACATTTGGAAGCCGCCCGTGAAGGCACTGCCGAAGCCGTCCAGATCCAGTTCGCCGCCTTGAACCGACCACGCCCCGACGGTGGTGACGTTCCCGACACTATCGAGCGTCCAGGTTCCCGAGCCGGTCTTTTCGTAATGGTTGAAACCCTGGTACTGCGCACCGCTACCGTAATCGCCGATCGAACCAGAGAGTGTCGCGTTGGCGCTGCCATCCAAATCGAGCGTGTCGCCGCCATTGGTGGTACCGCTGCTGCTGACCACATTGCCGGTAATGCTCGAACCCGATTCCAGCACCAGCGTGTTGCCGCCGCCGCTCAGATCGATCGCGTCGGCCTGCGCGCCGGAAAAACCAACACCGCCGGCGATGCTTCCATTGTTGATGATGGTGGAACCGCCCGTCGCCACAACGCCGACACCACCTGCGCCGCCCAGATAGCTGGTACCGGCTGCGCCACCATTGCCACCGACGATGCTCCCGTTATTGGTCAGTGTTGAACCGACCAACGCTACGCCAACACCACCCCCGCCAGCGATTCCGCCTGTGCTGTTGCCGCCGGCGCCGCCAGTGATCGTTGCACCGGCGCCATTGGTAACCGTACTGCCCGTGCCGGCATACACGCCCGCGCCACCACCGCCACCGCCACCGCCATAGCCCGGCGAGCCAGAGAGGCCGCCATTGCCCCCCCTGCCGCCCACGATGCTGCCCGGATTGGTGAAGGATGTACCGCTGACGGACTGGCCCACGCCACCGCCGCCACCACCGCCACCGCCGCCACCGCCGCCGTAAGTTGGACCAGTAAGGTCGCCACCGCCACCGCCGCCCCCACCATTGCCCAGCGTGCCCAATCCGCCGCCAACACCTGCCCCCCCGGGTCCTGCGCTACCGGCTCCACCGGTGTTGTTGGCACCCTGGCCCGCTGAACCCACGCTACCGCCCGAACCACCTGCGCCGCCACCGTTGGCGTAGGCACCGGATGTGACAGCCCCGGCACCGCCTGCACCCGATTGACCGCTGGCAGTACCAGCACCACCGTCCCCGCCATTCGCACCGCAAACCGCGGTCGTGCTGGGCACGCACGTCTGCGCCATCGCCGGCGTCGTGATCGCCGCCAAGGCTGCACTCATCGCGATCGCCAACAGGCGCGACTTCAACTCCCGTTTCGAGGACACGCTCGCACCGTTGACCACGCCGCCTTGCGGCGCGTTTGCCAACTCCGACGCAACTTGCATGACGCAGAGTGTGCGGTTGAAAACAAGGCGGTAAATGCGATTCACGATGTGTCCCCTGTTGATTTTTATTCGTTTGATTTATGCATCTTGGTTAGCCGATTGCCCTGTGCATCCCAGTGCAGCGGGCAAGCGGCCATCGATCTGAAAAAGCCGTCAATTGCACGTACGTGCACGCTTCAAACCACCCGCACCTGGCGCGGATTCAGCGCGAGATCGAGCCAGAAGGCATCGCTTTCGAAACGACGAAACACATCCGGCGGCAACACGCTGGTGCGCTCGCGTACAGCGATTTCTTTGCGCACGGCATGCAATCCCGGCGTGCAGGTCGAATTCATCGGCGTGATAGCTGATGTCGTCGAAGTCGTGCTTGCAGGCGGGCTCGCCGATGAAGTCATAGATTGAGGCAATCGCGCGTACCGGATCGCTCGTCGGCGTTTCGTAACGCAGCAACATCAGCTTGGAGGCTTCATCGCCGTAGAAAGCCTCTTTCAAACCGTTGTACGCGCAGCCAGCCATGCCTTCGCCGTTGGCCAACCCTTCGACGCGCGAATACACGGTTCCGCCAGGCACATAGTTGAAGATGGACGAAGGCTGGAAGGCGTTCTTGCGGACCAGCCGTTCGATGCTGTCGATGATCCATGACACGTGCCGTACGCAGGCGATGACCCTGCCTTGCTGGAACAGCTCTTTCAGATGGCGCATCTTGGTGCACCACGCTTGGTGTCGAACACTACCTCGGCGCCGTATTCGGGGCCGTAGTAGTTGTCGAACAGACCCTTGAGCATCCGACGGCGCTGCTCATCGGAGATGAAGACCGAATAGTTGAAAGCGCCCCCGATTGGACCGCTCATCCCCCCATGGAATCGCGGGTTCTGGCTCAAGATCGCTGACAGCAGCGTGGCCCCTGACCTGGGAAGGTCCGAGACAAAGTGAACAGATCGCACATGCATCCCAAAGACATGTAGTCGCGAAGCGCAGCAATGACCGTGCCACCGTCAACAAAAGTGAGATCTACGGCACATATGGCGGCTCAGCGGGGCCGCAAGTAATTGCCATCGACCGGGAGCACTCTTCGAGTCATCTTGTGACCCGGCGCGACATGTGACCAATCGAGCGCCTGCACCTCATGTCCTCGAGCAAACCCCTTTTGACACGGATCTGTTCTTGGGTAACCGGTCTCCGTCATGGGTCGAACGCGGTCCTGCTCTAGCCCCCGATAACAGTCCCTGATCGCCCTGCCCTCATGCCTCACGCAAGGGCTACGGCCGCGAACTCATATTCTTCGGGCCAGGTGCATGGCTGGCTGGCGCGCAGTCCCTAGGGCTGCGTCGTGGCGTGTTCCAATCTTCGAACCTGAGCGGTACGACGATATCGAGCTGCAGACTCTTCACAGTGACTGGATAGAACCTGTTGGGCCAAGAGCATTCGTGCCAGTTGTCGCAGGAGCGTTGGCAGTCGTGTCTCGCGGTTTGCGGATAGGCGCATACCTTTGGATTGGGCAGGCTGGCTTTGTTGCCCTCGGAGAAAAAGGACAGGCGGTAGCCGACCGGATCGCCAATGATCGTGACCCGGTCGCCGCCGGCGTCTTTGACGAATGCGGCAGCCGTGATGGCGGCGGAAAAGGCTTGCGCATTGGTGAGTACGAAGATGCGACCGCCTGGCGCGAGCAAGTCCGACAGCACATGTACGAAATGCCAGGTGTCGATGTATTCGCCACCGCCATCGCCACGCAGGTCGAGTATCACGGCGCAAGGCGGGTTTGCGCGAAGCGTTGCCTCCGCCGCGACGAGAAACGGCACAATCCGGTGGCTACCGACGTCCACGCCACGCGGATCTCGACGCTAGCTATGCGGTAGATGTTCCGCTTACGACAACACGGGCGAGTCGCCCTGGATTCAATGTGCGGTCATGGTTTGATCAATCCACCCTGCATAAAAGCCCACCCGCGCCGCCGCAAAGCGCTGCCCGCATACGCCCATGCGGAATGAACCATCCTGCATTTGCCGCACGACGCGCTCCACTTCGCTGGCTGTCCCATCCAGGCCGTGAGTGACGCCGGCCAGATAGGTGCGACCAGCCACGACGACGGTGACTGGGCCGCCGCTGTCGCCACCCGCTGTGGCGCCGCTGAGGGCCGGGGCGCCGGCACTGCAGTCGAATACGTAACGCAGCCAGGGCCCATCAGCCTGGGTCAGGCGATTCTGTGCGCGCCGCAGTTGAGTGCGATGACTTTCACTATCCGGCGCACCAGTGAGCTCGGTGCCGGTGGCGCCCGCGCCGTAAACCGTGCTCAGCATGCCGGGCTTGGCGTTGCCGCGATCGATCGGCATCGGCGCAACGTCGGTCACGGGCTCGGTGAGTTCTAGCAGGGCAACGTCGTGCATGTTGGCCATCGCCGCCATGTACTGGTGCACAAAGATGTCGGGTTTCGCTGTTTTGACCTGCTTGAACATCTGCTGCCAGGCGATTCGCGCAGCGGGGTAATCAGGGTAAACAACGATGCGGCTCACTGCGCGTCGCCTTCCGTTCACGGTCACGAAATGCTCTTCAGGCATGATTTGCATCATGTGCACTGCATGGGCCGCAGTGATCACCCAGCGTGGGGCAATCAGCGTGCCGTGACCTTCGTCGGGCAGATCGACCAGCGCAGGCATGGTTCGCGGGTCGACGCGGTAACGCGCATCGGGCTGCTCGTGGCGTGTCACGATAGCGTTGGCGCTTGTACTGAGCAGCAACAGTGGAAGAGCGAGACGCAGGATGATCTTCACGTGGTTCCTTCGGTTGGCGTGATTGATTCGTTTGGCGCAACGGTTGGTCATCCGTGGATGGCTTCAGAGACGCCGTGGATGGCTCCGGTCTTGTGCATGCTCAGCTTGGTGTCCTGATCCGCAACATGCGCGGCCGCCACGCCGGGTCTACTTGCTGCAGGCAGCAATCAATGCCACGGCACGCGCGATGTCCTCGTAGGTCGTGGGTGCGCCAACGGATAGGCGCAACGCACCCACGGTGGCAGCACGTCCCGTACAGCGCCGGAACGACTCAATGCTGAAGTTGCCTTCGAGTTTGTCGAAGCAGTGCTCCACGCCCATGGCATCGAGTCCGAATGCTTTCTCGGCCGCCCCGGGATTGCAGAAGCAGCCGCCCCGAATGGCGACGCCGTGTTCTCGCGCCAGCTGCTCGACGTGCTCGTAGCGCAGCACGCTGCCATCGTTCTGCAATACGTTGAAGGCGACGATGCCGCCCCGCTGTTCCATATCCGGAGGGCCATACAGACGCACCAGCGGCGCGCCATTGCTGCGCCGTAGTGTCGCTGCCAGTGCCAGGAAATGTCGCACGAGGGACTGAATATGGGCGCGCAGGCACGGGCGCGGCATGCTGGCGAGAAAGGCGAATCCGGACTCGATGGCGGCGAGGTCGAGGAAGTTGGGAGTTCCGTCCTCGAATCCCCCGTATCCCGGCTTGAGAGCGTGCCGCCCGTGCGCAATGGACACGAACTCCACCGTTCCACCCGAGAACCACGGCCTCCGAAGGCGACCCAGGGCCGACCTTTTCGCTATCAACGCGCCGACACCGGTCGGCAGGCCGAATAGTTTGTAGAACGAACACACGACGAAGTCCGCGGAGTGCTCCCTCAGGCTGAGTGCGCCGGACGGCCCGGCCGCCGCCGCGTCGACCAGAACATCGCATCCGAGTGCCTGGGCCTCTTCGACGAGCGACAGGTCGTGGAGCACGCCGGAAAAGTTGGACTGCTGCGGGAATGCGAACAAGCTCCTGCCTTGTCGTTCGATGCTCGCTCGCAGGTTCGCGGATCCGTGGTCGAGTCGGAGTTGCGCATCCAGCGGCAACACGCTGACGGCTGCCTGTGTGCGCCTGGCAAACTCCCGCATGCCGTTGACGGAATTGTGGTTGTCGGCCGAGAGAATGAGCCCGCGGCGCAGCGAAAACGGATAGCTCTCGGCGACGAGCTTGATGGCTGCCGTCGCATTGGCGGTAAAGCAGACGTCGTAGATGTCCGGATCGGCATCGAAGAAGGCCAACGTCGCGGCGCGGGCGGCCGCTTGCGCGGCGGCGCTGTTGCGTGACGCCAGATGCTCCGAATGGGGATTGCCGAAAATCCCTTGCGCCAGCCGCTCGCCATGCGCTCGTGCCTGCGAGGCACCGTACAGCGCGCTCGCCGCGTAATCGAGATAGGCGATGCCGGCAGCATCCAGGCGCGCGAATTCGCTGGCGCGAAGCGCGGCGAAGTCGAAGGCGTCGGCCGCATCGGTGGATTCCATGGCACGCGTCAGCATCCGCGCCTCCGCGAGCCATGCCCGATCCGCGTCGCACTCGCAACGTTGCCGCCCTGCTCTGCCCCAATCCGGGGAGAGCCGCCGAAGTAATGGCTCAATGCCTCGATCCGTGCACGCTCCGCGGGCGAGGCATTGGGCGGCAGCAGTGGATACAGAACCTCGTCGCGCCAGTCGGCGAGGCCGCCCGGCACGAACACCGCCTGGGTCACGCCGAGCGAGCGCAACATCACCCAGGCCTGGCCTGCATGCGCCCCTTCCTGCGAGTAAAGGACCATGGTCTGGCCGGGCGCAAAGTGCGACTTCGCCAACTGGTCGATCGGCACGTTCTCCGCCGTCGGGATCGGGTCATCGCGAAACTCAGCGGGCGAACGCACATCGATGACGCGGAGTCCGGGCCGGCGATCGCGTATCCACTCCGCAAGCTGGCGCGCACTGACGTGGTCGGAGCCTTCATCGATCGCCCGCGCGATTGAATCCAGATCCAGCCCTCGCGGCTGCGTGCGAAAGAGACTGCCTGCGAAAGGCGCCCCCAAACCCAATGCAAGCGCACTGATGCCCAGCTGTCGCACGAGTTTCATGGTCCTGTCTCCCGCTTTGCGATCCATGTCAGCGCCGAAACGGCGACCACCGTGACCAGCGCCACCATGACTCCGTAAGGCAGGCCCGTGAGGCGTTGGAGTGTCAACGGGCCATACGGCGTCGAGCGATAGAAAGGTTCGATCGCGGGAAAGGCCATGCCGACCAGCAGCACGCCTGCGAACAACCCAAGCATCGTCGCGGCACCTTCGACGCGGCCGCTGGCCAACGCTACGCAGGAGGTGCCCGGGCACAGGCCGCTCAGCACGAAGCCGAGCCCGAAGACCAGTCCGCCGAGGAGTTGCGGAAGCAGATACGTATCGGGCACGTAGAACGCTGCGGAATCAAACATGCCCAGCCGGCCGCCCCAGAAGGCACCGAGCATCGCGGTCAGCATCGCGCTCAGCATGACCTTGAGTACGGTGAAATCCCGCAGATAGAACTGGCCGGCGAGCTTCGGCGGATCGCCCAAACCGGCGCATTCGAGTGCACAGCCGAATGCCACGCCGATACCTCCCGCGACCAGCAGATCGTTCATGGCCAGAGCCTGCGCACGAATGGTGCGGCGAGGAAACCTGCCAGGAACAATGCCGCCATGAAGATCCAGGCACCGACACTCAGCATCGCACCGCCGCTCAATGCGAGGCCGCTGGTGCAACCGCGTGCCAGCGCCGCCCCGATACCCATCAACGTGCCGCCGGCGACTCCGGCGAACAGCTTGCCGGCGGACGGACGGATGGCGTGGACGGACGTCAGTCGCGTTCGCCCTGCCAGTGCCGCCGATGCGGAGGCGCCGATCAGCACACCGATGATTTCAACGACAATCCAGGCAGTCCACGGCGATCCGTCCTGGAGGTAGCTGCGGAAGTAGGCACTATGTGCCGCCGCTTCCGGCGAGACGGTGCCGACGACACCACTGGCCACGCTCGCGAATGCACCGGACGCGCCCAGTCCCTGCCCCGTCAGTGCGAAGCAGGCAAGCAGCAGCAAGCCGAGGCAAACGCCCGTCAGGTGAGGTTCGGCGTAAGGACGGCGCGTGCGCATCGTCAGCGCTCGACCGGCAGATTACGCATCGTCCAATCTTCGAATGAGCCGTCGTACAGCACGGCATCGATCCCCGCGGCACGCGCTGCGAACAACACCGCCGTTCCCTGCTGGCCGATGTGGCAATAGGCAATCACCCGATCGCCCGTCTTCACCCCGGCCTTGCGGAACAAGGCCAGCAGTTCGGCCGGTTTCTTCAGGGTGAGATCGTCGTTGGTGATGTCGGTGTACGGCAGGCTGTGCGCGCCCGGAATGTGGCCGCGGCGGAGGTGACCATCTGCTCCGCTCTCTTCCAGGCCGTCGTAGTACATCGCGGCACGCGCGTCGATCAGCACGTAACCTGGTTTGCGCGCGTGTGTCTGCACAAACGCCGCATCGACGACGGTTGGCTGAAGGTGGAAAGGTGCCAACGTTCCTGGTGTAACTGCGGCGGCCCGGTCAGTAACGGGCCGGCCTTCGCGGCGCCACTTCGGCATGCCGCCATCGAGCAGGTCGGCGCGCGCGCCCAGTCCGGCCGATTGCAACGTGAACCATACTCGCGTCGACGCGGAGACCTGGTCGTTGCCGAAGTACACCACGACGCGGGAACCGTCGGATATGCCCAGGTCCTGCAGTCGCTGGCGCAGTGCCGGTGCCGTCGGCAATTCCAGCGAAAGCTTGCTCGACGTGGCGGCGACGTCGTCAAGATGGACGAAGCGCGCGCCGGGGATATGCATCGCCTTGTCTTGCGACGCTTCGCCAACCTGCAGCAACACGAGGTTGGGGTCGTGCAGGTGACTGGCCAGCCACGCGGTGGATACCCATGGCTCGGTTTGCGTGGCGTCCTGCGCAGCGGCTTGCGCGTGCAGGCAGTACGGTATGGCCGTTGGTCCGACGAGGATCGCGAACGCTATGGCAGCCTTCGCCAGAATCTTGATCTGCATGGTTACTCCCGATGTCGTGTGTGCCGCAGATATAGGGCACGCCCGAGCGCAGCGGGATGGACATGCGACGGAACCGGTCGACGATGCGACGAAACGGCCCTGCTGCGGATGGTTCGTGTGCGCACCGGCGCATGCTTTGCTAACGTGTCACGCATGGATTTTCCCAACGACGACCTGCATGCCCGAGTGCCGCAAAGCGTGATGTCGGACCTGGATGGTTGGGCGCTCTATCAACGCTTCCGCACCTTCACCTGGCCCTGGTTGCTGCGCCGGGGAATCGTGCTGTGGCCGCTGGCAGTCGTTGCCGGTTGCACGTATGGCCTCTGGCATGCGTCGGGCACGGGGGCATGGGGCGACTGGCCCGGACTGGCACTGCGGGCTTGCGCCGCATCGCTGATCACGGTCTCGACTGGCCCCTTCCTCGCGACGCTGATTCGATATCGGCGCTTTCCGGTCACCTTGGAACGCGTGCTGGTGGTCCTGGCGATCCTGCTGGGGCTCTGGCTCGGGGCCGTCGCCCTGAACTGGGTGGGCGCCTATCACGCCCATCTCATGCAGGCCTATGCCGGGCACCACATGCGAATCAACTGGCTAGGCATGGCCGTTTCAAATTTTCTCGGCTCCACCGTCAATGCATCCGTGTTTGCCCTGATCCTGGCTGGCGGCGGTTACGCAACGCTCTACTATCTCGGCGAGCGGCGGCGCATCGCCCAGTTCGCAGCCGCCCGCCAGATCGAGAACCTGCGTGCGGAACGGAATGCGGCTGACATGCGGCTGGCCCTGCTGCAGGCGCAGGTCGAACCGCATTTCCTCTTCAACACGCTGGCATCGGTGCGGTCGCTGATCGCTAGCGAACCCGGGCGCGCAGCGACAACCATCGATGCGCTTGCGGCTTATCTGCGCATCGCCTTGCCACGCATCCGCACGACGGGCATCGAAGAGGCCACGCTCGGTCGGCAGATCGATCTTTGCCTGGGCTATCTCGAGATCATGAAGGTCCGCACGGCTGGCCGCATCGAGGTTCGTGTCGATGCGAGCGACGAGATCCGGGTCATGTCCTTTCCCCCATTGATCCTGCTGACACTGGTGGAGAACGCGATGACCCACGGCATCGAGCCGAAGCCCGGCCCCGGCAATATCGAGATCATCGCCAGCGCCGCGGACGGCTTCCTGAGCGTGCACGTCCAGGACGATGGCCGAGGCTTGCAACCCGGCACCACACCCGGCCTGGGCCTCGCGAATGTTCGCGCCCAGCTTCACGACCGTTTCGGAGCGCGTGCGCGCTTCGAGATCGCATCACGTACCGGAGGCGGGGTGAGTGCCAGCATCCACATTCCGCTCGCGTCCCCATGACCGCACCCATCACGGCCCTTGTCGCCGAAGACGAAGAACCGCAGCGCACGGAGCTGCGCGGCATGCTGGCACGACTGTGGCCGGAACTGGTTGTCATCGCGGAATGCGACAATGGCGCCACCGCGCTCGATGCATGGACATCGAAGAAACCGGACGTCGTCTTCCTCGACATCCGCATGCCGGGACTCAGCGGCCTCGAGGTGGCGCAGCAGGCCGTAAGCCCCGCCCAGGTCGTCTTCATCACCGCGCACGACGAATTCGCGATAAAGGCGTTCGATGCCGGCGCCATCGACTACCTGCTCAAACCGATCCGCGCCGACCGCCTCACCGAAACGGTGGCACGCTTGCGCAGTCGTCAGTCGGCCACGCAGGTCGATCTGACGGCGTTGATCGACAGCCTCGCGGGCCGGTTGAAGCACGTGGAGACGATCAGCTGGATTACCGCCAGCATCGGCGACACCCTTCGGATGATCCACATCGGCGACGTCATTCTTTTCCAGTCCGAGGAAAAGTACACCCGCGTCGCCACCGCCACCGATAGCGCATACATCCGTACGCCGCTGAAGGATCTGATACCCAAGCTCGATCCTGAAGTCTTCTGGAGGGTCCATCGCAACGCCATCGTCCGCGTGTCGGCGATCCGGCAGGTCAAGCCGGACGGGGATGGCCGCCTGGTGGTCTGGCTGCACGGCATTGCCGAGCCGCTTCGCGTGAGCGACGCATTCCGCCACCGCTTTCGCGCCATGTGATGTGGTGTACGGAACAGAGATCGGCCATCGAGAGCCCGGACGTCTCAATGGCTTGGCCTGCAAGCACTGCGGCCAAACGAGTAACAGGTCCACGGCCCTGAGCCGCTCCGGACAACACGCTACTCGCGACAACATGGGCTAACCGTTGGGATGGCCGCTGTTGCTGAATCTCATGATGCTGTTTGCGCCAGTCCGCGTATGACCAACACGCATGGCTTTGCTTCAAACAGCGTAAGAGTGATGCTTCCGCCGCCGCCGCGGCGTGGGCGGCGGCGGCGCAAAGAACTCTGGAGTTGATCAGTCAGGGAAACACTGGTGTCCATGAGGACCCGGATGACTACCTGGCGGACAGATCAGTCCCGTCCTTGCATCTTCGACACAGCCGTTCAACGCAGCAAGCATCAGGACGCAAAGAACGAGCAGCATACTTTGCTTCAAAGTTTTCATAATTAGTCCTCCTTCTTTCGTTGATAGCCAACCGCTCCGTTACGCGAACGGCATGCCTACAAAACGCGACTAATTAGCGCAGGCCGACCGCCGTCATGTTGCTGAGTAGCTGACTGTTCAGCGTAGAGCCCAAAATTCAAACGTTGCAGCCTGCCCAATGGCAGCGGCGCGGGATCAAGCTGCACCAGCAAACAACCGCAGCACCTCCCGCCACATATCGGAAGGGCACTCGGTTCGACGTTCGTCTCACTCCAAGGCGACGTTAGTGAACATCTGATTTCGGGAAGACTGTTGGGAACGTCCTCGCCAAATTTCAACCTACGCGCTCGCCCGACATCTCATCGGACGGTACGACGTAGCCTCAGAACTTCCAGTCGAGGCTGATGCGCGCGGCCTGGTCAGAAGCACGATGCCCGAACTGTCCCTGATAGCTGGCGTCCGCCGATACCGTAGGCGTGATCGTGAAACTGATGCCGCCGCTGATGGCCGCTGCATCCTGCGCCACCGGCAGCCCGGCGATCTCGAAGCTGTCGCCACCGCCGGCGAAGCGCTCGGTAGTGGTGGGCAGCGTGTCGCCCCACGCTCTCTGCCAACCCAGGCTGGCGTGCGCATGCAAACCGTGGTTGGGCGCACCCAGGTCGAAGGTGGCGCGCAGACCCAGCGTGGCGTAACCCACGCCGCTGTCCTGCGATGCCACGTCGAGCGCGGCCGGCGTGCCGCTTTCGCCAAATGCCGGCGTGTGCAGGTTGTCATAGGCCAGGTTCGCGAACGGCGCCAGCATGGCGTTGCCAAACGCGATCGGCCAGCTCGCATCGACATAACCCTGCGCGGCATGGGCGTGGTAATCGCTTTGCGCCGTTCCCGCGAACGATCCGAAGCCGATGAAGCGGTTCGTGTCGACGTGTTGCAGGCCGTAGATCGCACCGCCCTGCCATTGCAGCGGGCCGGTTTGTGCCATGCCATAGATGCCGATGTGCTGGTCGAGTACATGCGAGGACGAGCCCAGCGTGGCGATGCGCGTCGTGCCCTGGCCGGAGCCGATGATCGCGCCCAACCTCGCATCGTCACCCACCGGCAGATCGGCGCCCACCAGCATGCCGCTGCCATTCGCGCTGAAGCTGGATGCATTGCCGTCACCGTCATGGCTGCCCCAATGGCCCCACACCGAGGTCCACGCGGTGACGCCATGATCGTCGGTGACATTCAGCCCGTTGGCGTTGTTGGTCATCCCGGCGAGGTGTTGGCCGATCGCATCGCGCACGTAGCGATCGTCGTCCTGGATCGCCGTGCGCGTGGAAGCGTGGATTTCGCCGCTCAACTGGTCGAAGGCGCGACGTGCGGCGGGCGCGTCCAGCACCACCAGCGCACTGTAGGCTGCGTTGGCGAAACCCAGCATGTCTGCCGCTGTCGCGACTGCTCGCTGGTTGGGTGTCTGCGCCACGGTGCTGAAGTTGATGTCATTGCGCTGCAGCGACAGCGTCACCGTAGTCGTGCCGTAGGCCAGCATGGGTGTCAGGAACGGCAGGCTGCTGCTTGCCGAGGCGAATTGTCCGTTGATACCGCCCGCAGCGGTGAGCACGGTATAGCTGGTACGCGACATCCAGGTGCCGGCATCAGCGAGCACCAACGCCGTGCCTGCCAGGTTGGCCGTGCCGCCGACGCTCAGCAGAGTGGCCTGGCCGGCGGGCGTGGCTTCCACTTCGAACACGCCGTCGGGCGCCTGGGTGTAGTTGCCCCGAACCGTCAACGTGCCGATCGAGCCGCCTGCCCACAGGGTGCCGTCGTTGGTGACGTTGCCGCCGATCGTGCCGTGGCCACGCAAGGTACCGCCGCTTGCTACCGTAACGTTGCCGCCAAGCGTTGCCAACGGCGTGCCGGCATCGCCGACTTCCAGCATGCCGGCCTGCACCGTGGTGGTGCCGGCGAAGCCGCTGCTGTTGCCGTCCAGGATGAGCGCACCGGCACCCTGCACCACCGTGCCGCTGCCGGAAATCGCACCCGTGAATTCGAACGCGTCGCTACGGAAAAACGCGAGCACGCCATGGACGCCGATGGTGACGTTGCCTGCGATGGAGCCTGTGGTGCCGTTGTTGCCGATCTGCAACGTGCCTTGATTGACCGTGGTGCCACCAGCGTAGGTGCCGGTGCCAGCAAGTACCAGATAACCTGCGCCATCCTTGATCAATGCACCCGATCCGTCGATGTTGCCCGACACAGTGAGGTTGCCGACGGTGTCGAACAAGCCGCCGCCTGCCAAGGTGATGTTGCGCGCCGTGTTGAACGAGGCCGTGTTCGCCAGCGTGCCGCCGTTGAAGGCGAGACTGCCCGACGAGTCGCCCAGATTGGCATCGCTAGACACCGACAGCGTGCCACCGGAGATCGTGGTGCCGCCAAGATACGTGTTGCTGCCCCCGAGGGTCTCGGTCCCGCCGGCCAGCGTGATGCCACCGTTGCCCGTGATGGTGCCGCCGAAATTGCCGGCTGCATTCGTCAGCGTCAACACCTGGCCGCCGAGGCTCACCGTGCCGTTGCCGTCGAGTGAAACGATCGACGCGCCGTTGCTGGTGCCCGTGATATCGAAGATGGCGCCGCTGGCGACATTGACGTCAGACGAATGGGCCAGTGCGCCGCTGCCCGACAACGCCAGCGTGCCGCCATCGATCACGGTGGCGCCGGTATAGAGATTGGAGCCGGACAGCGTTTCGTTGCCGCTGGCGAGCGTGAGCCTGCCGGTGCCTGAGATCGTGCCGGCAAAGTTGCCGCTGGCCTGGGTCAGCGTGAGCGTCTGGTTGCCGAGATTGACGACGCCACTGCCGTCGAGCGACACGATGGACGCACCGCTCTGGGTATTGCCGATATCGAAGGTGGCGCCGGTGGCGATACTCACGTCTGCGGAATGGGAAATGTTCCCGCTGCCCGACAGGGAAAGGGTACCGGCGCTGATGGTGGTGTCTCCGGCGTAGGTATCGGCACCGGTGAGCGACAGCACGCCTGCGCCGCTTTTCGCCAGGCCACCACTACCCGTCAATGCCTGCGCTACCGTGAACACATTGGCGGCATTGTCGATATCAAAGCCGCCACCTGGATTGCCCCAGACCATGCTGCGCGCCGTCTGGTCGAAGGTGGTGCCGGTGACCTCCAGCGTACCGCCTTCGAAATCCAGCGGATTGGTGCTCGCGCCGAGGTTGGCATCGGAGGACACCGACAGAGTGCCGCCACTCAGTATGGTCGTGCCCGTGTAGCTATTGACGCCATTGAGCACCAGCGTTCCGCCATCGGTCTTGTTCAGGCCGTTGACGCCGTCCAGTACGTTGTCGATGGTGGCGGTGTCGCCGCTGCTCACGCGAAGGACCGGCGCTGCGCCGCCCTGCCCCACCAGATCGATGGCGCCGCCCGTCAGGTGGTAGCCGTCACTGACGAACTGCATGCCGGTGGCGCCGACCGTGCCGTTGGTGTCGTCCACGGTGACCGTGCCGGATGCGCCACCGAAGATCGCAAAACCCGGCTGTGGCGACATCGGGCCGATATACTGGCCGGTGGTGTCGGACCAGGTGTTGGAAGACAACGACCACGTACCGCTGCCGCCGCCCAGCTGGGTCGGGCTGGCCAATCCGTTCGCATCCCACTCGTTCAGTGTGACGCCAAGCGTGTCGACCAGGTTGATCTGCTTGCTGACGGTGAGTATCTGCAACGTCATGCCGCTCGGCGGCGCAAAGCCGCCGCCGGTGATGCTCAACGAGCCGCCCCATTCAAAGAGGTTGTACAAGCCCGGCCCCATGCTGCCGAGATTGTTGACGTTGAGCGTGGAACTGCCGATCGACAGATTGCCGTTCACCATGACGTGATCGCTCTGGCCGGGCGTGCTGAAGTTGGGGCCGGGCGAGCCGAAGTCGAAGTTCAGCAGCGAGCCGGCGCCAATGGTGAAATCGCCGTTGACGGTCAACGTGCCCGCGGCGAGCGCACTGCCCGGCGTGAGCGAGGCGCCATTGGCAAGCATGACGCTGCCCTGCACGATGCCGTAACCGCCAAGCGTGCCTCCGTTGACGCTGACATCGCCGCCCACGGTAGCCGTGCTGTGCGAGCTGTCGCCGATGAGCAGCGTGGAACCGGATGCCACCGTGGTGAGACCGTTGGCGGTGTTGACGCCATTGAGGGTCAGCGTGCCGGAACCGCTCGTGGTCAGCGTACCGGTACCGGAGATCGCGCCGTCATAGATGCCGCTGCCGGTCTGGTTGAACACCAGTGCCGCGTCATTGACGATGTTGCCTTGCAGGCTGTTCGCATCGCCTTGCAGCGTGCCGGCGCTGATTGTCGTGCCGCCGCTGTAACTGTTGCCTCCGGCCAGTGTCAGCGTGCCGGTGCCGGTCTTGGTCAACGTGCCGCTGCCAGAGACTGTGCCGACATAAGTGCCATTGGCGGCCTGGTTGAATACCAGTGCGGCGTTGTCGGTGATGTCTCCCTGCAGGCTGTTTGTATCGCCTTGCAAGGTGCCTGCACTGACTGTCGTGCCGCCGATGTAACTGTTGCTGCCGTTGAGTGTCAGCGTGCCCGTACCCGTCTTGATCAACGTACCGTTGCCGCTGATATTGCCCGACACCGTCAGGTCGGCATCCGTCTGCAACGTTCCGGTGCCGACCAGGCTGATGTTGCGGGTGGTCACAAACACACCGTCGTTCTCCAGCGTGCCCCCGTTGAAAGCCAGCACAGCGGTACTCTGTCCCAGGTTGGCATCGGCCGAGACGACGAGCGTACCGCCGTTGAGTGTCGTCGCCCCGAGATAGGCGTTGGCACCAGAGAACGTCTGAATGCCGCCATTGAGCGTGACGCCGCCCGTGCCGGAGATCGCTCCGCTGAAATCGTCGTTCGCGGCGTTGTCGATCACCAGCGTATGCGTGCCCAGCGTCACCGTGCCGTTGCCGGAAATACCGGCGACGGTAGCCGTCGCGCCACTGGTACCGCTGACATCGAGTGCGCCGCCATCGGCAACCTCAGCACCTTGAAGGTTCCCGTTGCCCGTCAGCAACACCGAACCCTGATTGATGGTGAACGCCCCGCTGAACGTGGACAGGTCACCCGAAAGCGTGAGCGGGCCCGCGCCGTCCTTGATGACCTGACCCGTGCCGCTCACCGAGCCGGCGAAGCTGCCCGCGGCAGCCTGGTTGAAGTCCACCACGGGCGTTCCGATGCCATTGCTCGCGAACGTCAGGTTGCCTTCGAAGGCGCTGGCGCTGCCGGTCAGCACGCCCTGCTGGACGGTCCAGTCGGTGCCTGCGTTGCCTGTGCCGGTCAACGTCCAATTGCTGTTGCCGGTCTTGGTGTTGCTGGCAAAGCCATTGATCAGTGCAGCATCGAGGGAACCGTTGACGTCGCCCGCCAGCGTAAAGATGTCGCCGCCGCCGGTGCTGCCGCTGATGCTCTGGATGTTGCCGGTAAACGAGGCACCCGACAGGACCACCAGCTGGTTCCCGCCGCCGGAGAACAGCAGCGAGTCCGCCTGCATGCTGCCGTTGCTGCCGCCGGCAATGCTGCCGTCGGTGACAACCGTGACTCCACCCCAGCCGCGCACGCCGACACCCGGCGTACCGTCCTGTGCGCTCGGTATAGCGGAGGCAGTGTTGGCGTTGCCGCCGATGATCGTGCCCGCGTTCTCCAGCGACGAACCCACGCCCACGAGGTTGACGCCCGCGCCGCCGCTGCCGTAGCCGCCTGGCAGGTTCCCGCCATCCTGGTAAATCCCGGCGTTGCCCCCCAGGCCGCCGATGATCGTACCGGTGCTGTTGTTGGTAATCGCAGCACCGACGCCAAGTACCAGCAGGCCATCGCCGCCACCGCCGCCACTGCCGGCATACCCGCCATTGCCTCCGGCCCCGCCAGCGCCGCCAAGCAACCTGCCGTTGTTGATGAGGGATACGCCACCCGCACCCGCGGCAATGACCGCACCCGCGCCGCCGCCGCCACCGCCGCCGGGGTCGCCATTCGTGGCATTGCCGTTCGAAGCCGAGGCGGTCGCATCACCACCCCTGCCGCCCGCGCCACCGGCGATGGTCGTGGTAGTCCCCACAATGGGGGACGAATTGCCGTCGTTGATGTAAACGCCAGCCCCGCCACCGCCACCGCCGCCGCCTACGATGCTTGATCCGGACTCCGCCTGACCGGCGCCGCCGGTACCACCGGTGACGGACGAAACGACGCCCGGCGAACCGATCGCCCCTGCGCTGCCGCCCGCTCCACCGGTCGCAGTGATATTGACCGAACCTACGTCAAAGACCCCATCCGCGCCATTGCCACCCGTGCCGTTGGTGGCGGTGCTTCCCGCGCTTTCGCTGGTGTTGGGATTCCACACGATCGCGTCGCCGCCGGTGCCGTTGCCGGCGCCGCCATCCGGACTGCGGCCGGGGCGTCCGCCAATGCCACCCGACGCGCCGCAACCCGACGGGTCGCTCGACGTACAGGTCTGACTCCATGCCGGCGCGGTCACGCAAGCCAACGTCATGGTGGCGATTGCCAGCGCAAGCGGACGGCGGCGCAGGACGCGTGTTGCGGATGCGCCCGAAGACGAACCTTTCGTTCGCGTCAGCTCGGACGTCACCTGCACGACGGCCAGCGCCCGATTCCATATGAGTCGATACACACGGTTCATTCGATTTTCCCTGTCATGCGCCGCATCGCACGGCCGGCATGTAATAGCTATTGAGATTCGCGGCCGTTCAACGCCGCCGAAAGAGCCCTTCGCGCGAAAGGCCTTCGCGCACCAACGTTCACTGGAACATGCGCATGCCCCGCCTGTGCGCACTCACGCCGACGCGCTAATCGTGATCCATGCCGGACATAGCATCAACCACGATCCAGAAGGCGTCGTTTTCGAAGCACCGGAAGATATCCGGGGGCAATACCGTCGTGCGTTCTTGCCCTTGCACTCTTCCGCCAATCGTGTGAAAGCGGCGCCACCGCGGTCCATCGTTTTGAAGTATCGGCAAACGCGTCCGCGATATTGAAGAGGCGCCGGACGGCTCGCTCTGGATGCTGGAAGATGCCGAACCCGGCGGCCTGCCACCTCACACCGGAATAATTCGGCGAATCAGCCGCCGCTTCGGGCACGCAATTGAAAAGAATCATCACACCGGGACGGCATTCGGAGCGCTAGGATGTTCGGGGTCACTCATTCGGGTGCAAGGAAACATGCAGATGATGAAGCTGGCATCCGGGGTCTTTCTTGCAGCTCTGCTGACAAGCGCCGCCCATGCGCAAACCAATGCGGGCGAACAGAAGTCCGACCCCAACCTTCCCTTCACCGTCACGAAGGTGGCGAGCTTCGATCTGCCTTGGCGCATCGCGTTTTTGCCCGATGGCCGCATGCTCGTGACCGAGAAGGTCGGCCGCGTCGATCTGGTGACTCCGCAGGGCGCCAAGACCGAGATCGGTGGCGTCCCGCCCAGCTATGTCGAAGGTCAGGACGGCATGCTGGGTGTCTTCCTCTCGCCGCATTACGCCATCGACCACAATGTGTATCTCACCTATGTCGCACCGGGCGACTATGGCGGCGGCGTGGCGCTGGGCCGCGGTCGGCTCGTGCTGGATGGCAAGCAGCCCCGGCTGGACGGCTTCCAGGTGTTGTGGCGGCAGATGCCCACGGGCAAGGGCGGCCAGCCCGGCGGCCAGATCGCGTTCTCGCCGGACGGCAAGTACCTGTTCCTCACGCTGGGCGACCGCCAGCGCTTCACTCCTGCGCAGGATCCCAACCAACCGGTGGGCAAGATCCTGCGGCTGACGCTGGACGGCAAACCCGCGCCGGGCAATCCGTGGGCAGGAAAGGTCGGTGCCCGCACCATTCCGCTGATCGATCCGGCGGCGGATACCGAGAAAGCCAAGACGGCGCCGGTAGTCAGCACCTATACGTTCCCCGGGCCCAACCTGACGCCGGCGGAAACCTGGACCACCGGCCACCGCACCCCTTATGGCCTCGCCTTTGCTCCCGATGGCCGACTGTGGGAACTCGAGCATGGCCCGCGCGGCGGCGACAGGCTGAACCTGATCGAGCGTGGCAAGAATTACGGTTGGCCGCTGGTCTCGTACGGCATCAACTATGACGGCGTGCCGATTCCCAGCCCGGATACGCGACCCGATCTCGCCAAGCCGGTGATCTATTGGACGCCGGTGATCGCGCCGGGCAATCTCATGTTCTACAAGGGCAACCTGTTCCCGCACTGGAACGGCAGCGCCTTGCTCAGCGGCCTGGTCAGCGAGGCGATCGTTCGCGTCACGTTTGACGGCAAGGGCGGCGCCACCGCGGTCCAGCGCTGGAGTATCGGCAAACGCGTCCGCGATATCGAAGAGGCGCCGGACGGCTCGCTCTGGATGCTGCAAGACGCAGATCCTGGCGGCCTGTTCCATCTCACACCGAAATGACTCGGCGAATCAGCCGGTGCTCGGGCACACGGACTGACACGAAGTCCAGGGACGCCGATACAGCGACAGGACGGATGAGGCGACAAACGTGACCGGAATACGATCGGGCGACATTCTCGCGGCCAGTCGCCCTGCTCCTGATAACGCGGTCCAGTCATCTGGCTCACCATCAAGCCTTATCCCAGAACTGTCCCGAACCAGGTCTGGAAGCTGACGCGTCCCGGACCGACTCAGACAACCGATCGCACCACGCCACCGTCCACGCGCATGGCGGCACCCGTGGTCGCCGAGGCCTGCTCCGAGGCGAGATACACCGAAAGGTTTGCCACTTCGTCCACGCTGGCCAGCCGCTGGATCAGTGAACTGGGACGGTGAGTGGTGATGAATCCCTTCTCTATCTGCGCCTGCGGCACACCGCGCTCGACAGCGATCTTGCCGAAAAATTCGCCCACGCCTTCGGACAGAGTCGGGCCGGGCAGGATGGCATTGACGGTGACGCCGGTGCCGGCGAGGGTCTCGGCCAGGCCGCGCGACACCGCGAGCTGGGCGGTCTTGGTCACGCCGTAGTGCACCATCTCGGCCGGAATCTGCACGCCCGACTCGCTGGACACGAACTGGATGCGTCCCCAGCCACGCTGAGCCATGCCTTGTGCGTAGTGCCGCGACAGCCGCACGCCGCTCATTACGTTGACCTCGAAGAAGTGCTGCCAGTCGGCGTCCGGAATATCGAAGAAAGCCTTGGGCTCGAAGATGCCCAGGTTGTTGACCAGAATGTCCGCATCCGGCACCGAGCGGATCAGCACCTCCGCACCTGCAGCCGTGCCGAGGTCGGCGGCGACACCGTCAAGCCTCGCCTGCGGCAGTTCCTTCCTGACTGCGGCGAGAGCCGCATCGACACGCGCCTGCGTGCGGCCGGTAATGACGACGCGCGCGCCGGCGCTGGCCAACCCCTTGGCGATGGCCAGGCCTATGCCGGCAGTGGAGCCGCTGATGATGGCGGTACGGGTGGAGAGATCGATATGCATGAGGGAATCCTTGGGTGCGTACAGATGATTCACTGAGAGATGTTCATGGAACGTGGCGGTTCACGTATGGCTGCAGCGCACATGCGGCCTGCCCCGCTCCATCGTCTCCTTCAGTTGAGGTCGAACGTGGTGTCTATATGCCTCCCGCTCAACCCTCCCGGCTTACCGACTTCGCAAAAGCCAGCTTCGACGCAGAGCGTGCAGGACGAGCATGGTCGCGGCCAATGCGTCGGCAGACGACATGGACGTCGTCAAGCCTGTCGCCTGAGGCACCCACGGAGCTGCGGCGGCAACGAACTCGACCTGACGGCGTTCGGTGCAGCGCAGCGGCTCTGCACGGTGCGCCGGAGCGGCTGGCGCGTTGGATGACGGCCTCGGCGCCCAGCGCAAGCGAACGTGTGATCGTTGAAAGGGCTTGATGGAAGGTCTACGCAGACGAGTGCCCGGCGAACTGGTTCGCCGCCGGGCATCGAGGTGTCAGAGCTGGCTCATGCCACCGTCAATGACGATCTCGCTGCCGACGATGAACGCCGACTCCGGCGAGGCCAGGTGCAACACAGTGGCGGCGATCTCCTCCGGCGTGCCGAAGCGGCCCAGCGGTACCTGTGCCTGGATTTGCGCGGCGGTGGCTTCCAGGGTCGCCTTGTCCAGGCCCAGCTTGCCGTACAGCGGCGTGGCCACCGGCCCCGGACTCACCACGTTGACGCGCACGCCGCGCGGCAGTAGCTCGGCCGAGAGCGTCTTGGCCAGAGTGATCAGCGCAGCCTTGCTCGCGGCGTATACCGACGAGTTCGGCATGCCTATGTGCGCATTGATCGAACCGTTGATGACGATCGAAGCACCGGCATTGAGCTGCGGCAGCAACGCCTGCAGCTGGAAGTACGCTCCCTTCACATTGGTGTCGAAACTCTGGTCCCAGAGTGATTCGTCGACATCGGCGAACGGGGCGAACTTGGCGCTGCCGGCATTGATAAACACCGCGTCGAGCTTGATCGATCGCGCGGCCAGCTCGCCGGCCAGTTGCCGAGCCTGTTCGACCGAGCCCGCGTCGTTGCGCAGGGCAAGGGCATGCGGTCCCAGCGCGGGCAATGCATTGGACAACGCTGCACTGTCGCGCCCGGTGATGACCACGTGGGCGCCTTCGGTGGCGAAGGCCCTGGCCGCAGCCAGGCCGATACCGCTGCTGCCGCCGGTGACAAGAATGTTTTTGCTGGCGAAACGGTTCATGGCAATCTCCTCGATGGAATGACGTTCGGAAGGGTTTCTTGAACGTGGATCCATGCTGCGCCGCCATTTGCGGCATGCCGTACCATCGGATCGACGAACCCGTTCGAAGAGACCGCACATGTTGACCGAGGACGAATTGGCCCTGCTGGAGGCCATCCGCGAGACCGGCAGCCTATCCCGCGCAGCCGCGCGGCTCGGGCGCGCGCCGTCCACCATCTCGCACGCTGCACGCCAGCTGGAAGCGCGTTTCGACGCGTTGTTGTTCGATCGCCGTCGCTACCGCCTGCAGCTCACTCCGGCCGGCCATCTGCTGGCGCAGGAAGCCGCGCGCCTGATGCACGACGTTGCCCGACTCACCCGACGGGTGAAGCAGGTCGCCGGTGGCTGGGAAGACCGGCTGCGCATCGTCACCGACGAAATCCTGGAGTTCGACACCCTGCTCCCGGTGATCCGCGCGTTCGACAAGCTGGAGTCCGGGGTAAGCCTGCGCATCACCCACGAAGTGCTGGGTGGTACCTGGGAAGCGCTGCGCGAAGGGCGTGCCGACCTGGTGATTGGCGCAACCAACGAACCGCCGGCGATCTCGCAATTGCGCTGGGCCGAACTTGGACGCATGGAATGGGTCTTTGCCGTATCGCCACGGCATCCACTCGGGAAGGCGACCGGGCCGTTGAGCCAGCAGGTCGTGAGCGCGCACCGTTCGGTGGTGGTGGCCGACTCCTCGCGCGGCACTGGTCGCGGCTACGGGGTAGTGGCTGGCCAGGCCACGCTCGCCGTGCCGACCATGCGAGCGAAGATTCTTGCCCAGTGCGACGGTCTTGGTGTCGGCTGGCTGCCGCGCCACCGGGTGTCGACCTTGCTCAAGAACGGCGCGCTGGTGGAAAAGGCCATGGCCGACCCACGCGAGCCGAACGTGCTGTTTGCTGCCTGGCGCGGTGATCATGATGGCCGTGCGTTGAGCTGGTGGCTGGAACAGATCCGCCAACCACGCCTGGCCAGGCGGCTGATCGATGGCTTGCCATTGCCCGGCTGACTGCACGCCACGAGTGTTTCATCGTTCGCTCGACTCGCGTTCGAGAAGCCGTCGCCTGCTACGGCCGCTGTTCGGCAACACGTTCCAGTATTCCGAACGTGTACGCCGATGCCGTCGTATGACAACGCCACGAGAGGCGCGCAGGATGCTCGTCGAAACTTCCCCAGCGCTGCCGGCTCTGGTCGGGCGTGTCATCCGGGACCATTGAGTCCGCTGTATCGCGCCGTTGGTGCGTCCCGCCCCACTTCACTTTGGAGAATCCCCCATGAATCAGCGTCTCGATTTCTACAAGGCCAGCCCCGAGGCCATCAAGGCCATGGTTGGCCTGGAGCAGTGCATCGCCAAGAGCGACCTGGAAAAGCCGCTGGTGGAATTGGTGCGCTTGCGCGCTTCCCAGATCAACGGCTGCGCTTATTGCGTGGACACCCATTCCGCCGACGCCCGCAAGGCCGGCGAGGACGCGCGCCGCCTGGCCACCTTGAGCGTGTGGCGCGAAGCCCCTTTCTTCACCGACCGCGAGCGCGCTGCGCTGGCCTGGACCGAGTCGCTTACCCTGATCAGCGAGACCCATGCACCCGATGAGCTGTGGGAGCAGGTGCGCCCGCACTTCACCGACGCCGAGCTTACCGATCTCACTCTGCTGGTGACCGCCATCAACGGCTGGAACCGATTCGCCATCGCGTTCCGCAAGTTGCCCGCCTGATCACACCCATCCGTTTATTCGCGATGAGCACGCCCATGCGATCGATCGCTGCACGCCGCTCCGGAAACGGAGCGGTGCATCCCCGTCGGAAGATCGCGCTGATGGACATTCATGCGTCTTCGTCCTTCGCGCTGCCGACAAACTGGCCACGACGGTTGGCTTCGACGCCTACGCCATCCGACTCAGATCGAAGGCGGCCCATCTGCCGGCCCTGGTGACACCAGCCTTTTGCCGAGCGCAGATCACCTGCGTGGCCCTATATGTGGATGATGCCGCGCTTCAAAGCGGTCACCACGGCGTGCGTGCGGTCATTCGCATCCAGCTTCGACAAAATGCTTTTCATGTGCGACTTGACCGTGTCTTCGCTGATGCCGAGTTTGGAGGCAATCTGCTTGTTCCCGTTGCCTCGGGCCGCTCTGTCCAGGACTTGCAGTTCGCGCTCGGAAAGAACGTCTCCTCCGACGTGCTCTGCAAGGTCGGATGCTGCGTCAGGTGAAATGACGCGACGCCCGACATTCACCGCACGGATCGCATCACGCAACTCTTTTCGAAGGGAAGCCTTGAGTAGAAATCCGCTTGCCCCGCGCTTCAGTGCATTGGTCACCTGCACGTCGCCGCGATAAGTCGTCAGGACGAGGACGCGCGCCGCCGGAAATTCCGACCGTATGGCGCACATCGCATCGACGCCGCTCATGTCGGGCAGTTGCAGGTCCATCAAGGTCACGTCGGGCCGGTGCTCGCGAAAGGCTGCTATGGCCGATTCGCCGTCCTCGGCGTTTGCCACGATGCGCATGTCCGATTCGCCAGAAAGCGCGAAAGCAACGCCATCGCGTAGCAGTGGATGGTCGTCGACAACAAGTACGGTAATCACTTCGGAATCACTCGATGACATCGGCACTTCACAGTTCATCGTAGTCGAATGGCCGCATTCTTGATCCGCGTCCTGCGAACAGTGTGTGAATGAGGTCGAGCCAACGATGCCATTTTCCTGAAGAATCGCGAAACGCAATGGCGGCGGGTACCGCCAACTCCAGCTCAGTGCCGGCGCCCCGCCGGCTGGACAGGGTGAGTCGCGCACGCAGGCTTGCCGCGCGTTCATGCATGCCTTTCAAGCCCCAATGTCCAACGGGCTGGTTGCGGGCGATCTCACTCACGTCAAAGCCCAAGCCGTCATCGACGATGCTCAGCATCAGATGCCTTCGTCCATACCCCACATTCACTTCGATGTGGCTGGCCTGCGCATGGCGAAGGGCATTCGCAATAGCTTCCTGGGCCAGGCGCAGCACTTCGTCGCCGGCGGCCGGGTCGAGTGCGCGGGGTGTGCCTTCGACCGTGACTTTGAACGTGATGCCCGTATCGCGCGCCAGCTTCTCTCCGATTTGCTGGAGAGCGCTTTCCAGACGGGCCTCGTTGCGCGCCAGCGCGCGCAGTCTTGTAACGCGGTCACGACCTTCGATGATCACCTCGTCTGCGTGATCGAGTGCCCTCTCCATAAGCTCGCGTGCAGGCTGTGTCGTGGGTATGCGCTCCATTGCCGATTGAAAGCGGAGCATCAAACCCTGCACCGCCTGCAGGAACGTATCGTGGAGTTCGCGCGCAATGCGTTCCCGCTCGGCGTGTCTTTCCTCGAAAATGGTGCGCGTCTGGATTTTGATGTGCGCGAGCCGCCAGGCGAACAGCATCCAAAGCGCCAGCGCGACCAGTACCACGACAAGAAGCATGAACAAGCTGGTCTGGTAGAACGTCGGCTTCACCGTAAAACTCAGGGGAGCCGGCGCCTCTTCCCAACCATTGTTGTCCTGGTTTGCCGCGACGTGGAAGCGGTAGGTTCCGGGTGGCAAATCCGTATAGAACGCCTGGCGACGCTGGCCCGCGTCCACCCAATCCCGATCGCGCCCTTCGAGGCGATAGCGGAAGCGAATATGTTGAGGCACGGCCAGCCCTATCGCGGTGTAGTCGAGCTGTATGTCGCGGGTCAGAGGCGGAAGCGCCAGGCCGTCGGCAAGGGGATATGGCTTTCGATCTGCCGTCAGGCTTTCGATGTGGATGGGCAGCGCGGTTCCCTTCGCAGCGCTCGCATGCGGATCGAATGATTGCAGGACGACGCCATTGGCAAACCAGAGCGACCCGTCCGTGGCCCGCGTAACCTTTCTCTGAAAGGGAGCCAGGCCGGGGCGCACACCATCCAGCATGTCGATGAGCTTTGCGCTTATTGCATGCGCAGGACTATGCAGCGCCTCCTCGATATCCGAAAGCTCGACTTTGGCCAGGCCGCAGCCCATGTACAGCCATAGCGAACCGCCCTTGTCGTCAGCAAGCCCATTTACGGCGTCGCAGGGAAGCCCATCCTTGGCCGAAAGTATTCGCAGAGCGCCGTTCCTGTAGGCAACCAGGCCTTTGCTCGTGCCGCCAAGCACAAGCCCGTTGTCTGTCACCGCAATATCAAGCACGGGCGTGTCCAGCCCCGTCGACACGCGTTGCCCCGGTACGCCAGGACCGGCCAGCTCGCCATGCTGCAATCCAAGCCAGATGCCGCCGTAGCGGTCGGATGCGATGGACCGCACCGCCGGATATTTGGGCGCATCAAACTCTTCAACGACATGGTCATCGCGAATGCGCACGAGCTTGGTAGGGTGACCACGCAATGTCGCCCACACATCCCCTTCGGCATCTTGCGCCAAACCGAAGGCCAGTCCGCGCAACGCCTTTCCATCCCGGTCGAGAACGGCAGTGAATTTCCCGGCCGCATACACCCAGAGGCCTTTGTCGATGCCGACCCAGAGCCGGTTCGCATGGTCTTCGAAAAGCGCGGTCACCTGGGTGCCGGGCAGTTCCTGGCCGGAACGCAGCGAATGGAATTGCCCATGGTCGAGGACATCCAGGCTGCTGGCCGTACCCGCCCAGATCTTGCCGTCGCTGCCAGCCAGAACCGAATCGACTTCATCGACTGCCAACCCTTCCCGGGTCGTATAACTCCAGACCTTGAAGTCCCGGAATCGGTCCAACCCCGCCGATGTGGCAACCCAGATGTTCCCTTCCCTGTCTTCAAAGAAGGAATAAATGCTGTCGCTGGTCAGGCCGTCCTTGGTGCCGAAGTGTTCCACGCGGCCGGAAGCAATCCGATAGATGCCGTGATCGATGGTGCCTATCCACAGCGCGCCCGCGCGATCCCGCAACATCGATTGCACGGCGAGGGAGCTTCCCGCCACGCCGGCGACCTGGAAGGCTTGCCACCGATCGTCCACCAGACGCTGCAAGCCGAGACCGGGCCCCGTCATGGGCAAGCCCGCCCAGATCTCGCCCGTGGGTTCCCGTGCGAGGATCAAATCACCGGGCGTCCCTGCCTTGATTTTCGCCTCGATGGGAAACGACTTGGATTTGGCATGTTCGCGCCATTCGATCAGCGACGTATCGGTCCCCATCCAGAAGGCTCCCACGCCGTCGGTAATCATGCGGTCGCAACAGATGCCTGCGGCCTCGAGGCCATCCTCCTTGCCGTGACAAGTCACGGCGGAGCCGGCGACCTCGCACAGCGGCCTGGAATCCTTGCTGACGGTGAGGAGCCAGACCTTTCCGTTCCGGTCCTCGGCGAGGGAAAGCACGCCACCCTCCGCTCCGGGATAGTCAGTCAGCTTGCCGTCCTTCCACCGGCTCAACCCTGCCCGCGTCCCGATCCACAGACTGCCGTCCTTCGCACCGAGGAGCGCCAGGATGAAAGGATCGCTCAACCGGCTGCTCGTCAATGCGTCCAGCGGCACGAAGCGCGCGCCGTCGTATCGCACGACGCCCGCCTGGGTACCTATCCATAAATAGCCGTCCGCCGTCTGAGATATCGGATAGGCAGAAGCGGGAAGTTCGCCGTCTTGCAATCGCCAACCCGTATGCCCGTACTGGGAAAGCAGGCGACTGGCGTCAACCGCATGCGCACCACCGCCCGCCGCGAACACGACGCAGAGAACGAGTGCGATCGTGCGCCGAAACCAATCAAGCATCTGGGAAATCAAGGGTAGCGCCCTGTCTTCACGATGTGTCACGCCCCCTTTTCTCCCTCATCGCCTCATAGCCGGTCGATCTTCGCCCAAGTGGGGCGGATTGCAAATTCCGTCGCCCGTGGCTACGCATCATCGATGCCTCGAAAGAGTGATTCGATTCCTCTCTATGGGGTGGTGTCGCCGGCACGGAGGGGGCATAGGCTACAGCCATGCAGCGCCTGTTCCCCATGTTCCCCATCGGTTTGCCGGGCATCGGCCTGCTTTGCCTGCGCCTCACGGCGGCTCTTTCGCTATGCCTGGCGACGCAGTCGACGCGAGCCAGGTTCCCAGCAGTGGCATGGTTGCTCGAAATACTTTGCTTCTCGTTGATCATCGGCATGGCCACCCCCTTGCTTGCCCTGTGTTGCGTCATGGTCGGGGTATTCACGCTGATCACCACCGCTGGCGCAGCGTGGCAGTGCACGGGAATTTCAATCCTGGTCGCCCTCGCGCTCGCGTTCCTCGGTCCAGGCGGCTACTCCGCCGATGCCCGGATGTTCGGCCGCAGGAGCGTGGTGCTCAACAACCCGGACGCACCACCCGAACGCAAGGATCGAGCATAAGCAAGACCGCCCGGCCATACCGACAGAACCACGTCTTGACCGGCTTCGCCGGACCGTAACCGGGCGGCCCCGATCGCCTAGGACTATCACACAACACGCAGGAAGAGCCCGCCAGCCGCTTCGAGTCCGCCGGGCCCGGTCAAGCCCGAAGCTCCCCGTATCCGCAAAGCCGATGGCATATCTGTACCCATCAATCGCCTTCTCACCGGAGCCACAATCCATGCACATCAAAACCAAATTCTCGCCACGCGGCCTCCTGCGCTCGGCGCTCGCCGCCGCGCTGGTTGCACAGATGGGTCTTGCGGGACAGGCCCACGCGCAGTCCACAGCAAAGCCCGATCCCTGGGGCGCGCTCAAGCATGTGCATGCGGGTCTGCTAAATGTGGCTTACGCGGAAATGGGTCCGGCCGATGGATCGGTGGTCATCCTGCTGCATGGCTGGCCCTACGACATACATAGCTACGAACAAGTCGCGCCGGCGTTGGCGGCAAAGGGGTACCGCGTGCTCATTCCGTACGCGCGCGGCTACGGCGATACGCACTTCCTTTCCGCGAGCACGGAGCGCGATGCAGAGCCGGCTGCACTGGCCCAGGATGTCGTCGACTTCATGGATGCGCTGCACATCAAGCACGCGGTGTTCGGCGGATTCGACTGGGGTGCGCGTTCGGCCGACATCGTCGCCGCACTATGGCCTGAGCGCGTGAAGGCGCTGGTCAGCGTGAGTGGTTACCTGATCGGCTCGCAGGAGAGCGGCAAGGCCGCGTTGCCGCCCAAGGCGGAATACCAATGGTGGTACCAGTTCTATTTCGCCACCGATCGCGGTCGACAAGGCTACGAGAAGAATCATCGTGATTTCGCCAAACTGATCTGGCAGCTGGCCTCGCCCAAGTGGAATTTCGACGACGCGACGTTTGCGCGCAGCGCAGCTGCTCTGGACAACCCGGACCACGTCGCGATCACCATCCACAACTATCGCTGGCGCCTGGACCTGGCCAAGGGAGAAGCCAGGTACGCGCCGCTGGAGGCGCGCCTGGCGCAGCTTCCGAAGATTTCGGTGCCGACCATCACCATGGAAGGCGACGCCAACGGTGCGCCGCACCCGGCTCCGGAGGCTTATGCGAAGCAATTCACCGGCAAATACCAGTTTCGCTTGATCAGTGGCGGCATTGGCCACGACCTGCCGCAAGAGGCACCGCGGGCGTTCACGCAGGCCGTCATCGATGCCGATCACCTCTGATCCTGTGTGAATGGAAACCATGCCATGAGGCCGATTCTGATTGCCATGGTTGCCGTAGTCGGCATTTCCGTCGCGCTTGTCTCCATGGCGTTTGCCACGGCGCGACCGGAGAAGCGCCTCGCGTCGCCGATTTACGGCGTCACGTTGCCAGAGGGCTATCGCCAATGGGCGTTGATCGCGCCCGCACAAGAAGCAGCCCCGCTCGATGAACTGCGCGTGGTGGTCGGCAATGCAGTGGCGATCGAGGCCTACCGGGACGGAACGCTGCCCCTTCCGGACGGTTCCGTACTGGTCAAGTTGGCGTGGAAACGCGTGCCATCGCCGGAGTTCGCTCCGGCCTCCATTCCCGGCGCAGCCACCACCGTGCAAGTGATGGTCAAAGACTCGAAGCGATACGCCGCGACAGGCGGCTGGGGCTTCGGTCGATTCATCGATGGCAAACCGGCGGACGAAGCGCAGCATCGCACCTGTTACGCCTGCCATCAGTCCGGCGTGAGGAACCACGACCTGGTCTTCACCCGTTACGCCCACTAGTTCGCATCGCGACACGCAAGGAGCCGATCATGCACCAACGCTGGTTGATTACGGGTTGCTCGCGCGGCCTCGGTCGTGCCCTGGCAGATGCGGTGCTGCAGGCAGGGCATCGCCTGGTGGCCACCGCGCGCGATCCGGCCCAGCTCGATGAGCTGGTGCAGCGGTACGGCGAGGCCGTTCGCGCGGTCGCCCTGGACGTGATCGACGCTGCGGCGGCGAAGGCCGCCATCCATGTCGCAGTGGATGCGTTTGGCGGCCTGGATGTGCTGGTCAACAACGCCGGCTACGGCAACGTCAATGCGATCGAAGACACCACGATCGAGGAATTCCGTCGACAGATCGATACCAACCTGTTCGGCACCATCATCGTCACCAAAGCCGCGATCCCGCTCATGCGCGAGCAGCGAAGCGGCCACATCATCCAGCTGTCATCGGTAGGCGGCCGCCTGGGCGCGCCGGGCCGGGCGCCCTACTCCGCAGCCAAATGGGCCGTCGAAGGCTTCTCCGAAGTGCTGGCGCGTGAGATGGGACTGATTGGCGTGAAGGTGACGATCATCGAACCGGGTGGCTTTCGCACCGATTTCGCGGGCGCATCGACCGTGCTGGAGGAAGGGCGTTCCGAGTACGACGCCGTGGTGGGCGTCGCCGCGCGCATGCAGCGCGACTACCACGGCCGCCAGCCCGGCGACCCTGTCCGCGCAGCGCAGGCCATCCTCAAGGTGGCGGCCATGAAGCAGCCGCCGCTGCGTCTGGCCCTGGGCAGCGACGCGGTGGCCGCGATAAGTCACGCCGACCAGACTCGCCTGGCCGAGCTCGAACGCTGGCGCGAACTGAGCGCTTCAACCGACTTTCCCCTTTAGCACCACGCACCCTGGCGTCACGCAAACCATGGCATGGCTTCCGTCCCGGACAGTCGTCGATGCCAGTCCAACCCTCCAAGGAACTATGAAATGAAGAAAGTGTTCGCTGCACTTGCGCTTGGCATCGTCACGATGCTGGCCACGAATGCGTCAGCGCAGATGTCAAAGCCGATGCGCAAGCCGTTCATCGTGCTGGTACATGGCGCCTTCGCCGATGCATCGAGTTGGAACGGCGTCGCCAAGATCCTGCAGAAGGATGGCTATACCGTGATTGCGGCGGCGAACCCGCTGCGCGGCGCGAAGAGCGACGGCGCATACGTCGGCAGCCTGGTCTCCGACCTCCAGGGTCCGGTGGTGCTGGTGGGGCATTCCTACGGCGGCAACGTCATCACCGAAGCGGCCAATGGCCGCTCCAATGTGAAGGCCCTCGTTTACGTCAGCGCCTTCGCGCCCGATTCCGGCGAGACCCTGGCCGAACTGACCGGCAAGTTCCCGGGCAGCACGCTGTCCCAGGCATTGGCGCCGCCGGCCGACCTTGCCGACGGCGGCAAGGACTTGTACATCGTCCAGGACAAGTTCCACGCGCAGTTCGCAGCGGACGTGCCCGCTGCCCAAGCGGCACTGATGGCCATCACGCAGCGCCCGCTGCTGCAGTCAGCGCTCGAGGAGAAGGCGGGCAACCCTGCGTGGAAAGTCATTCCGTCGTGGTGGGTCTACGGCGACGCGGACAGGAACATTCCGCCGCAGGCCATGGCGTTCATGGCCAAGCGCGCGGTGGCCAGGGACGTGGTGGTGGTAAAAGGCGCGTCGCACGTCGTCATGGTGTCGCATCCGGAAGTCGTGGCCCGGCTGATCGAGAAGGCTGCCGTCGCCAACTGAGGCCGCCTTTCTCCGAACGTTGGAGTCCAACGCCTCTTCGAGGGAGCGCACTGCTTTTTGACCTGTCTGCCTCGCCCCGCCGGTCGAGGCAGGCGGACATCGCCCGGCGGTCTGATCCGCCAGTGAGGGCAAGCGTGGAAAGCCATACGTGCTTCCCTGCCGTTGACGGGCTAGCCACGTATGCCCGCAAAGATCGACGCGCCGCATCTCCCGTCGCAATTGTTGATCCATCCTTCCACGACCAGGTCCTGCATGAACACCGATCGCAGCAACGAAAAAGAGGTTGCCCTTGTCTTTGGCGGATCGCGAGGTATCGGTGCCGCAGCGGTTCGGCGGTTGTCATACGACGGCTTTTCCGTCGGCTTTACCTACGTTTCCCGTCCCGACAGCGCACAGCATGTCGTGGATGCGGTGGCAGCCGACGGCGGCCACGCGTTGGCCGTGCAGGCCGATAGCGCCGACGCGGCGGCGATCCGCCAGGCCGTGGAAAAGGTGGCAACGCATTTTGGCCGGCTCGATGTCGTCGTCATCAATGCCGGCGTTCTCCGCCTTGGCACGATCGATACCTTCACTCTGGAGGATCTCGATCAGGTGCTCCAGGTGAATGTGCGCGGCGTCTATGTGGCGATCCAGGCAGCCGTAGCTCGTATGGGTGGAGACGGAAGGATCATCACTATCGGCAGCAACAGCGCCGTCCGTCCGCTGACACCGGCCGGAACCGTCTACGGCATGAGCAAGGCCGCTGTGGCCGCCATGGTCAAAGGCCTTGCGCTGGAACTGGCTCCGCGCGGAATCCGCGTCAACAACATCCAGCCAGGCCCGATCAGGACCGACATGACGGCCGAGCATATTGAACGCATCAAGGATATGGTGCCGCTGAAACAGGTGGGCGAGACCGAAGACATCGCCGAACTGGTTTCCTATCTGGCCGGGGCGTCGTCCCGGTATATGACAGGCTCGAGCCTTACCATCGATGGCGGTATGGCGCTTTGATTCCGCAACGAAACGGGCAATGGCAAATAGGCGGACAGACTCCGCGTTTTGAATCGAAAGTCGACACCCGTCCTGGCTTCGATTACCCAACCTAATCACCCGACGAGCTTCAAGGTAGAGTTCACGTCCGGCGACAGGCGGCGACAGCGTTGACCAGACCATCCTCCATCGGCCATGACACCGCGCTCGTATTGTTCCGGCGCGACCTGCGCCTGGCCGATCACCCGGCGCTCGACGCAGCCTGCGCCGGGCACGAACGCATACTTCCGCTATACCTGCACACGCCGGACGAGGAAGCACCGTGGCAACCCGGGGGTGCCAGCAGCTGGTGGCTGCATCATGCGCTCGAGGCGCTGCAGCAACGCCTTTCGGCGCAAGGCGCGACCTTGCATATCGCCGGCGGCGACAGCCTTTCCAGGTTGCGTGGGCTGATCAAGGCCAGCGGCGCGCGCGCCGTGTACTGGACGCGCCGATACGAACCGGCCGCCATCGCGCGCGACACCGCACTCAAGGCGGCTCTGCGCGCCGATGGCATCGCCGTCCATAGCTTGCCCGGGAATCTGTGGTGCGAGCCCTGGCAGCTGGCCACGGCGGAAGGCCAGCCCTATCGCGTATTCACTCCGTTCTGGCGCAAGTTGCGCGCGCAGTTGCCGGCCGAACAACCGTTGCCGGAAGCCCATGCCCGCCAGTGGCTGCAACTGCCAGGCAGTCTGCCGCTGGATGCGCTGGAACTCCTGCCGCGAATTCCCTGGGCCGGCGGATTGGCCGCGAGCTGGAAGCCTGGCGAAGCGGGCGCGCAGGAATTGCTGGAAGTGTTCGTCGACGATGCCCTGGCCGACTACGCGAACGGTCGCGACCTGCCGGCGCGCCACGGCACCTCGCGCCTTTCGCCGCACCTGCATTTCGGCGAAATCACCCCGCGCCAGATCCTGCACGCCTTGCAGGCGCGCACCCAGCGCATGGATGCGCGACGCCGTCCCGATCTCGAACCCTATCTGCGCGAGTTGGGCTGGCGCGAGTTCGCCCATCACCTGCTCTACCACTTCCCGCAGACACCGACCGAAAACTTCAATCCGCGCTTCGACTCGTTCCGCTGGGCGGATGACAATCCTGCGATCTTGCGTCGCTGGCAACAGGGACGCACCGGCATCCCGCTCGTGGATGCCGGCATGCGCGAGCTTTGGCATACCGGCTGGATGCACAACCGTGTACGCATGATCGCTGCCAGCTTCCTTACCAAGAATCTGCGCCTGCACTGGCAGCACGGCACGCGCTGGTTCTGGGACACGCTGGTGGATGCGGATCTCGCCAACAACACGCTTGGCTGGCAATGGGTCGCCGGTTGTGGCGCCGATGCCGCGCCTTATTTCCGGGTGTTCAACCCCCACACGCAAGCGGCGAAATTTGATCCGGAGGCGGCTTATCTGAAGCGCTGGCTGCCGGAGTTGGCCAAACTGCCCACGAAGCTGTTGCATGAGCCGTGGCGCGATCCGGATGCACTCACCAACTGCGGCTATCCCGCACCGATCGTGGATTTGGGCGCCACACGGGAAGCAGCGTTGCGTCAATGGCAGGCGCTTCCACCGCGCTGAGCAAACCTCCATCGCGCCGCATCCAATACTGCGTATATCCCGTATGCATCCAAAGGCGGCTGATCATGCCGCGCAACTGCCGGGTGCCTCACATGAAGCGCATGCGAGTCATGATCACCCTGAGCTTGCTGGGCATGCTGTCGCTGGCTGCCTGCGCAGGGGCGACCGATCCGATCCAGCCGGTGCAGGGTGTGGATCTTTCTCGCTACATGGGCCGCTGGTACGTGATCGCTTCCATTCCGACGCGCTTCGAGCGAGGCGGTCACAATCCGGTCGAGACCTATAGCCGCAACGCGGATGGCTCGATCTGCACCTGGTTTCGGCAGCGCCCGGACAGCTTCGAAACGCCGGTCAAGCTGTTGCATTCGACGGCCAGCGTAGTAAAGGGCAGCGGCGATGGTGAATGGCGCGTGCGCTTTTTCGCCTTCCTGAGTACCCAATACCTGATCGGCTGGTTGAAATCGGATTACGGCCAGGTGATGGTGGTGCGCGATGCGCGTGACTACCTCTGGTATATGGCGCGCACGCCGCAGGTATCCGATGCCGACTACCAAAACATGCTGGAGCGGGCCAAGGGCATGGGCTACGACATCGCAAAGATTCAGAGGGCACCTCAGCAGTGGCCTGAGCAAGCCACGGACAGTCAGACCTTTGTCGGAGCCTGTCCATGAAATATCTCGTCGCATTTTTGGCCTGTGCCGTGCCAGCCCTTCGCCTGGTTGTCCAATAGCGGCGTGTGGTGCCGACCAATGACGCGATTTCCGCGCGGCACCCGAATTTGATCGAGACCGCAGGCTATCCCTTTGCGAACCGGGGCCTATCTTCGTGCTTGGACTGACGGTAGCGGATTTCGCGATGGTCTAGTGTGGATTGCATTACAAGCCGACCAGCGGCTGCAGCCTGCGCGCCAGCCAGCCAGGGAAACGCAGCGGCGCATCCAGCGCAGCAACGCACACACAAGGTACGCCTGGCGCGGTGATCGGCTGGTGTTCAATCTCATTGTCGAGATCGGCCACGTCGCCGGGAGCAAAATGACCAAGCGCGTCGTTGTAGGCGCCTTGCAGAATCTGGGTAAGTTCGGTGCCTTGGTGGCTGTGCATCGGCATGCTCTTGCCCGGAGCGATCTTGAGCAGGATCAGGGTATCGCCACTGCCACGTGCGGCCCGGATCATGTGCACGCCCGGCGCCATCCAGCGCCAGCGCAGCGCTCGCCATGAGCGGCCGAAATACGGCTGCAGCGGCGATGGCAGGCAATCCGCGGCAGGGGCATCGTTCGACGACGCGGGCGCAGCGGCCTGGGATGCTTCGATCTTCGGTTCCTCGTCGAGCAGGCCTAGCATCGCTTCGCGCAGACGGGCACCGCGCGCGGTGTCTCCCACTGCGGGTTGCTGCTGCCCCAGCAAGGCACCTCCGATGCGTTCGGCGCCGGACAGTCGTTCGCGGCAGAGTCCGCATACTTCCATGTGCGTGGCCGCCACGGCGACCATCTCCGGCGACAGCGCGCCGGCGGCGAAACTGAGCACAGTGGCCTCGTCGAGATGATGGCGCGGTTTCATGCCTGCCCCCTCACACCGAGCTGCAGGCGCAGGAACGCGCGACGCAGGCTGGATTTCACGGTGCCCAGCGGCATGCCGAGTTCCTCGGCGATTTCCTGGTGCGATTTGGCTTCGAAATAGGACATGCGGATCAAACGGGCCTGGATGGCCGGAAGGTGTTCAATGCGTTGCTGGAGTTCGACCTGCTCGGCGTGGCTTTCGGCCGAGGAAAAACCGCTGGCGTCGTCCTTGTCCACCCACCCAGGTTCGTCGTCCATCGGTACCCAGTACGGCTCGCGGCGCACCCGGTCGATGTGCAGGTTGCGCGCGATGCGGAACAGCCAGGTGGAAAGGCTGCTGCGCGTGGCATCGTAGCGTCCGGCGGCCTGCCACAGGCGCAACAAGGCTTCCTGCGCCAATTCCTCGGCCACCGCCTCGGGGCAGCCCAACCCCTTCAGGTAAAGCCGCGTACGCGGCGCGAAGTGGTCATAGATGCGCATGAAGCTGTCGCGGTCGCGCCGCAGCGACACCGCTGCCATCTGCGCGGACCAATAGCCTGCATCGCGCACTTGTGGGTCGCTGCTCGACATGGCCCTCGCCACCTCGAATGGCGACAAGCTTGCTAGATGGGATTCGGGTTTCATCTTAGGGCATGGCAACGATGGATGCTCTCGGGGACTCATACGCATCCGGGCGCCTTTTGGATGCAGCACCTATCCGGCGATGGCGTGCATCCATTTGGCGGTCACGCTCGTATGGATAGACAACCCGCCATTGGATCGCCGCCATGCCCGCCCGTCCCGTCTTAGCTGCAAGCATGGCCGCTGCGTCTGTCCACCGTCGACACAGGCTGCGCCAATGGTTCGATACGGCGGAAACATCGGAGGCGATGGATGATGCACGCGCCGACCGTATCGACTGGCTGCGTGCGGCGCCGTTCGTAGCTCTCCACCTGGCTTGCTTCGGCGTGATCTGGGTAGGCGTGTCGCCGACGGCGCTGGCTGCGGCTGCGGTGCTGTATGTGTTGCGCATGTTCGCGCTCACCGGCTTCTATCACCGCTACTTCTCGCACAAGACCTTTCGCACCTCGCGCGCAGTGCAGTTCGTGTTCGCCGTGATCGGTGCCACCTGCGTGCAGCGCGGCCCGCTGTGGTGGGCCGCGCACCACCGCAATCACCATCGCCACGCCGACACCGCGCTCGATCCGCACTCGCCCAGTGTGCACGGCTTCCTATGGAGCCACATGGGCTGGTTTCTCACGCCGCGAGCATTCCGCACCGAACTGGAACGCGTGCCGGACCTGGCGGCGTATCCGGAGTTGCACTGGCTCGACCGCTACGACATCGCCATGCCGGTGCTGCTGGCAGTGGCGCTGTACGTGCTGGGCGCCTTGCTGCAGCACGTGGCGCCGCAACTGCATACCAGCGGCGCACAATTGCTGGTGTGGGGGTTCGTGGTATCCACGATAGTGCTGTTCCACGCCACAGTGACGATCAATTCGCTGGCGCATCGCTTCGGCTCGCGCCGCTTCGCCACGCGCGACGACAGTCGCAACAATCCGTGGCTCGCCCTGCTCACCTTCGGCGAGGGCTGGCACAACAACCACCATTACTTTCCCGGCAGCGCGCGACAGGGCTTCCGTTGGTGGGAAATAGACCTGACCTGGTACGGCCTCAAGCTGATGGCGCTGCTCGGCCTGGTACACGACTTGAAACCGGTGCCCGCATGGGTGCTTGGCAAGGCGGAGCACTGAGATGCGCATCGCCGTGATCGGATCGGGCATCGCGGGTCTGGCCTCGGCATGGCTGCTGTCGCGCCGCCACTCAGTGACGCTGTACGAGGCGAACGACTACCTCGGTGGCCACACGCACACGCACGATATCGAGCTCGCCGGCCGCCATTACTCCGTGGACACCGGCTTCATCGTGCACAACCCGGCGCATTACCCGTTGCTGACGCGGTTGTTCGAGGAACTCGGCGTGGCCTCGCAACCCACCACAATGAGCTTCGCGGTGCACAGCGAAGCTAACGGGCTGGAATACAATGCCACCTCACTGGATACGCTGTTCTGCCAGCGGCGCAACCTGTTGTCGCCGCGCTTCATCGGCATGGTGCGCGACCTGTTCCGGTTCTACCGCGAGGCGCCTGCCCTGCTCGATGGCTCGCACCAGGGGCCTACGTTGGGCGACTGGCTCACCGAACACCGCTACGGCGCAGCGTTCCGCGACGAGCATCTGGTGCCGATGGCCTCGGCGCTGTGGTCGTCACCGCCTGCGCAGATCCTGTCATTTCCGGCACGCTACCTCGTGCAGTTCATGGCGAATCACCAGATGCTGCAAGTGGCCGAACGACCGGAATGGCGCGTGGTGCGCGGCGGCTCGACCACCTACGTGCAAGCTCTACGCAGGCGCTGGAAAGTTGACGAACGTCTGAACAGCACCGTGCGCGGGATCCTGCGCGGTACGTACGGCGCAACCGTGACAAGCGACACAGGTAGCGAATGTTTCGACCATGTAGTGCTCGCCTGCCACAGCGACCAGGCACTGGCTTTGCTGACTGACGCCACCGACCGTGAGCGCAGCATTCTTGGGGCGATTCCCTACCAAGCCAACGACGTGGTGCTGCATACGGACGCCACACTGCTACCCAGGCGGCGAAAGGCCTGGGCCGCCTGGAATGCCTTTATTCCACGCAAGCCGGAAGCCCCATGCACGGTGAGTTACTGCATGAACCTGCTGCAGGGGTTCGATTCGCCCGAACCGCTCGTGGTCACGCTCAATCGCAGTGACGCGATCGATCCGGCCAAGATCCTGCGCCGCCTGTGCTATCACCATCCGGTCTATACGCACGCCTCTGTAGCCGCGCAGGGACGCAAGTCTGAAATCCAGGGCGTCAACAACACCTGGTTCGCCGGCGCGTACTGGGGATGGGGCTTTCACGAAGATGGTATTCGCAGCGCGGTGGAACTGGCTGCCGCGTTTGACGTGCGCTGGAACGACGCCGGGCTCGCCGAGCCGCCGCGCCCGGCCCGGGAAGCCGCATGAGCGAAACACTGCACAGCGCGGTGTACGAAGGCACGGTATGGCATCGCCGGATGACACCGCACCCGCACGCCTTTGCCTATCGCATGGCGCAGCTGTACCTGGATCTCGACGAGGTGGATCGCGTGTTCGCCAACCGTTGGCTGTGGTCGAACGGGCGCCGCAACCTCGCTGAATTCCGTCGCAGCGACTATCTCGGCGCGGCCTGGATGCCGCTGGCCGATGCGGTTCGCCAATGCGTGCAGCAGGCGGTGGGCCGTCGCCCGGCCGGGCCGATCCGACTGCTCACGCATCTGCGCTACGGCGGCATCGTCTTCAACCCGGTGAGTTTCTACTACTGCTACGGCGAGGATGGTTGCACGCTGGAGTGCATCGTCGCCGAAATCACCAACACGCCATGGCGCGAACGCCATGCCTATGTGCTGCCGCGCGACACCGCACGAGACCACGGGAGCCTGCTGCGCTGGGATTTCCCCAAAACCTTCCACGTCTCGCCGTTCATGCCCATGGACCGCGAATACGACTGGCGCTTCAGCGTGCCCGGCGACGACCTGCAGGTGCATATGAACGTGCTGCGCGACGGCGAACCCCAGTTCTGCGCGCACCTGCGCATGCAGCGTCTGCCGCTCACCGGGGCTTCGCTGGCGCGCGTGCTGTGGCGCTACCCGCTGATGACGGCGCAGGTGGTGGGCGCGATCTACTGGAACGCACTGCGCCTGTGGCTGAAACGAAACCCCTTCCACGACCATCCGCAACTTCCGCGAGGCGCGCCATGAATGCCGTCGTCCATCACGATTCCCGTGCCTCCATCGGCGGTCTCGACCGTTTCCTGCGCGAGCGCCTGCTCAGGCAATTGGCAGGTTTTGGCCATGGCCGGCTGACCTTGCGCGATGCGCTGGGCACCGTGCTCATCGGCACGCCGGCTGGCGAGCCCGCGGATCTGTCGGTGCAGATCGACGTGCTCGATCCGGGCTTCTATCGCACCGTTGCGACCAACGGCAGCGTGGGCGCCGGCGAGGCCTGGATGGACGGCCACTGGCACTGCAGCGACCTGGTCGGCCTGATCCGCCTGTTGCTGCGCAACCGCGACCTGCTCGACGGCATGGAAACCGGGTTGGCGCGCTTCGGCGGCATGGCGATGCGCGCGGTGCACGCCCTGCGGCGCAACACACGCGACGGCAGCCGCCGCAATATTTCCGCGCATTACGACCTGGGCAACGACTTCTTCGGACTGTTCCTGTCGGGCGACCTGATGTACTCCTCCGCCTACTGGGCAGGCTCCGACGACACGCTGGAAGCCGCATCCGCTCGCAAGCTGGATCTGATCTGCCGCAAGCTCGACCTCAAGCCCGGCGATCGCGTGGTGGAGATCGGCACCGGCTGGGGCGGCTTCGCGTTGCATGCGGCGAAGCACTACGGTTGCCACGTCACCACCACCACGATCTCGCGGGAGCAACATGCGCTGGCGCGCGAACGGATTGCGGCGGCAGGCCTGAGCGACCAAGTCCACGTGCTGCTGCAGGATTACCGTGACCTCGACGGCCAGTTCGACAAATTGGTGTCCATCGAGATGATCGAGGCCATTGGGGCCGAATACCTGGACGCGTACTTCCATCAGCTCGGACGCCTTCTCAAGCCCGACGGCGTGGCCCTGCTGCAGGCAATCACCATCGAGGACCACCGCTACGCGCAGGCATTGAAGTCGGTGGACTTCATCAAACGCCACGTGTTTCCCGGCAGCTTTATCCCCTCGCTGAGTGCGATGCTCGCAGCCAAGGCACGCAGCAGCGACCTCGGCCTGATCGCGCAGGAGGATTTCGGCGACTCCTACGCGCGCACACTGCACGCCTGGCGCGAACGCTTCATGGCGAAATTGCCCGAGGTGCGCGCACAAGGCTTCGACGAACGCTTCATCCGGATGTGGGAGTTCTACCTCGCCTACTGCGAGGGCGGCTTCCGCGAACGGTCGATCGGCGTGTCGCACCTGCTCATGGCGCGTCCGTGCTGGCGGTGGGATGGCTCTTGCACGGAGCGCGGCGCGGCATGAGTTTCTGGCTCATCCTGATCGCCTACGAAGCGGTATGGTTCGTCGCCGTGATCGGCGCTGGGCACGGGCAATGGTGGCCGGGCGTGCTGGGTGCGCTCGCCTTCGCGGTTTGGCGGCTGCGGGCATCGGTGCACCGGCGCACGGAATGCCGGTTGGTTGCGACGGCACTCCTGCTCGGCCTGATCCTGGAAAACCTGTGGGTGCGTGCCGGGCTGGTGGTTTACGCCACGCCATGGCCGTGGGCCGAGTCACCGGCGTGGCTGATGTCGCTGTGGCTGGCCTTTGCACTGACCATTGTGCCGTTGTTCGGTTATCTGCATACGCGGCCCCTGCTGGCCGCCGTGTTCGGCGCATTCGGCGGACCGCTGGCCTACCTGGGTGCCGCACGCGGTTGGCATGCGGTGTTGCTGCCCGCGCCGATCTGGCCGAGCTTGCTGGCTCTTGCCTTGGGTTGGGCCGTCGCGTTGCCGTTGCTCACCACGCTCGCGCGACGCTGGCTGCAGGCTGACGTCGTACGGGGCGCGGCATGAACGCGTGGCTGATCCTGCTGCTGGTGTGGGTGCTGGCCGTACTGATGATGGCGTTGGGCTGGCATTGGCAGCGGCGGCATACCAACACGGGCGTCGTCGACGTGTTGTGGGCCACCGGCCTATGCGGCGCCGCGGCGCTGCTGGCCTGGTTCGGTCCCGGTGCGACGGCGCCGCGCCTGCTGCTCGGCCTGCTGGGCGGCTTGTGGGGCTTGCGATTGGCGCTGCACCTGTGGCGGCGCGTGGGCCACGAACCGGAGGATGGCCGCTATCGCGCCATGCGCGAGCATTGGCGCGGCGACCAGCGCAGGCTGTTCGCGTTCTTCCAGTTCCAGGCGATGCTGATTCCGCTGTTCGCGCTGCCCTTCGTGGCGGTGGCGACGAACGCAGCCGTCCGTCGCCCATGGCTGATCGCTGGCGTAGTGATCTGGATCGTCGGCGTGCTCGGCGAAGCCGTCGCCGATGCCCAGCTCGCACGCTTTCGCGGCCAGCCGCAACATCGCGGCCGGACCTGTCGCTGCGGGCTGTGGCGCTATTCGCGCCATCCGAACTACTTCTTCGAATGGCTGCACTGGTTCGCCTACGTCGCGCTCGCGGTCGGCTCGCCGCTGGCCTGGCTTGCGTGGAGCGGACCGGTGCTGATGTTTCTCTTCCTGCGCTTCATCAGCGGCATCCCGTTCACCGAGGCGCAGGCGTTGCGTACTCGCGGTGAGGACTACCGCGCCTACCAGCGCAGCACGCCGATGCTTTTCCCGTGGTTCCCGAAACGCTCCACCGGCCTGAGGACCGAATGATGCATACCGTTGCCCAGGACACCCTGGAACTGTCGGCCGAGCATGCGGCGGCCGGCGTGCTCGGCTTGGCCGAACGCGGTCTGTTGCCCGACGCGCTGCTGCGCCTCGGCATCCGTCGCATGTGCGCCGGGCGCCTGCGCGAGGAACGCGCCGGCGGCCTTTCCGCGCAGGCGGAGCGGCAGTCGCGGCTGATCGACATGCTCAAGCGCAGCCCGCTGGCCATCGAAACGGCGGCGGCCAATGCGCAGCACTACGAATTGCCGTCGGCGTTCTTCGAACGTTGCCTCGGCCCGCGCCTGAAGTACTCGTGCTGCTACTACCCGCGCGGCAACGAGACGCTGGCCGAGGCAGAGGATGCAATGCTGGCACTGTACGGCGAACGCGCCGAGCTGGCCGACGGGCAGCGCATCCTTGAGCTCGGCTGCGGCTGGGGCTCGTTCACCTTGTGGATGGCCGCACGCTATCCCAACGCGCACATCACCGCTGTCTCCAACTCGCACGGCCAGCGTCGCCACATCGAGATGCAATGCCGGCTGCGCGGCCTGAGCAACGTCCACGTATTGACCCAGGACGTGAACACGCTCGCCATGGCGGAGGGGCAATTCGACCGCTGCGTCTCCATCGAGATGTTCGAGCACATGCGCAACTACCAGGTGCTGATGCAGCGCATCGCCAGCTGGCTGGTGCCCGGCGGCAAACTGTTCGTGCACATCTTCGCGCACCGTGAGCTGGCGTATCCGTTCGAGACGGCGGGTGCGGACAACTGGATGGGTCGGCACTTCTTCACCGGCGGCCTGATGCCCGCCGGCGACACCTTGCTGCACTTCCAGCAGGCGCTCGCCATCGAACAGCGCTGGTCGGTGGATGGCACGCACTACGAGAAGACCGCCAACCACTGGCTGCAGCGTCAGGATAGCCAGCGCGAGGCGGTGATGGCCGTGCTGCGCGAGGCCTACGGCGAACACGCTTCGTTGTGGTTCCAGCGCTGGCGCATGTTCTGGATGGCCTGCGCCGAATTGTTCGGCTATGCCAACGGCCAGGAATGGCTGGTAGCGCATTACCGCTTCATTCGGCCATGAGGCCTGGCTGCGTCGTGCGAACCTTCCGCGCTCTTGTACTAGGAATGGCTTTGTTTTCCAGCGTCGCCTCCGCGGGCACGCTGCCGCCGATCCAGCCCGTGCCGCACGTGGACCTTCCGCGTTTCATGGGTACCTGGTACATGATCGCCGCCATACCCACCGTATTCGAACGCAATGCGTGGAACGCGGTGGAAACCTACACGTTGCAGCCCAACGGCAATGTCATTACCACGCTCTGCTTCAACAAAGGCGCCGCCGACGGGCCGCTGAAACAGATCCATTCCACCGCCTACGTGCGGCCCAATACCGGCAGCAGCGTGTGGGGAGTTCAGGTGTTCTGGCCGATCAAGGCGCAGTATGTCGTGGCGTGGCTCAAGCCCGATTACAGCGAAATGATCGTCGCACGCGATGCGCGCGACTACACATGGGTGTTCGCGCGCACGCCCACCGTGACGGCGGCGGACTGGGCATCGCTGCGGATGCAGGTCGCGGCGATGGGCTACGACACGTCCGAACTCCGCCAGATCCCTCAATTAGGGGCGGTTGGGTCAGGCAGCACGTCGCATCCTCAATAACGCGGGCAAATCACCCTGCCCCAGCGACGTCCCCATTCAGTCTGCTCAAGTCAGCGACCAAAAGACACGGCACATTTCAGGGGCACGCGACGCGCAGCGTACGCAATGCAAGGCCACTGCTCTGCAAAGGCTGCGACCAACATAAGTGTGGCCGGCTGATACATAGGCGCGTACGGCTTGCGATTGCCTGGAGTTCGACTGAGAGAGCTGGATGGTCTGGTCAGCTCGGCCGCCCTCAGCCATTCCCAGGGCCTCGCGCCAATGGATACCTATTTATAGGCATGCGAAGCAGAACTTGCACGAGTACCGTCGTTGCCGAGGCTTCGTCCCGCTGCATTTTGGAAATAACGCATGACTTCTCATCCTGCTGCAAACTCGACCTTCGTCGCTTTGCTCGCGATCACGACGCTCACCGCGGCCGCATCGACACCGGCGACCAAGTCGGAAGATGCCGGTGCAGCGGCCCAATATCGACAGCTCAATGTCAGCAAGGATCCTGCAACGGCGGCGGCTGGGACGTACAAGCTCGACCCTCACCACACGTCGGTCATAGCGAAGCTGGCACACATGGATTTGTCGCGCTACACGTTGCGCTTTGATGATGTCAGCGGAAGTTTCGATTTCAATCCATCGACGGCGTCAGCCTCGAACGTCGACATTGCGATCAATCCAAGATCGGTCGATACAGGTGACCCGGCTTTCGACAAGAGGATCGCGTCGAAATACTTCGAGGCCGATAAGTATCCGACGATGACCTTCACCGCCGATGCCGTGAAAATCACCGGCGACCATGCGTCCCTGATCGGCACGCTGGACTTCCACGGCGTAAAAAAAGCAGTCGTTCTGAACACGACTTACCGCGGCTTCACCCAGTCGCGCATGGGGTTCTCTGGTGAGGCTCACTTCAAGCGATCAGACTTCGGAGTCAGCGAGTGGGTGCCTCTGGAAGCAGATGACGTGACTATCCTCGTCGAGACAGAATTCGTGAAGCAATAAAGGTCTTCCCACGCCACATTTCAGACGAGTAAAAGTTGCGTTTTACGAGAGTGATTCTGCTTTTACCGATGGTTTTGAGCGTCCACTTTGTTCCATCGAACACATCACAACGATACCTCTTGGCGAAGCAGCGATGCCCATTGAGGCCGGCAGGTTGCTCCCGCATATCGTTCGATCCGCTTCGGTCTATCCACTGTCGCTCCACGCGCGTGTCACCTCATTGCAAGGCGCAGGCAAAGTCGGCGTCGGCTTTCATCGTTAAGCCCCCCTTCGAGAAGAATCATGCCATTCATCAATGTCCAGATGCTCGCCGGCCGTACCGTCAGGCAGAAAGATGACTTCATGAAAGAAGTCGCCGTCATCGCGCAGCGCACGCTATGCGTGCCGGAACAAGCGGTGACCATCATCATCAACGAAGTAGACCATGCTCATTGGAGCGTCGGTTCGCGGACAATGAAGGAGATTCAATCGGATCGAGTAAGCGACTGACAACTCGTGGCGCCGCTCTCCATCGTCGAGCGGGAACGAAACTTCGGCCTTTGTGCTACGGGTCGATGCACTTCGATGCCATACGCCTGAGTCGTGGGTGATCGTTGTTGCGGAAGCGGATTCGATCGAAGACCGGCACCGCGCCCGCCCTCGATCATCCAGGTGATTGCCCTGCGCGGCACTCGCTTTCGGCCGGAAACGGTGGCGACCGCGATGACTCATCGCAACTGCGTGGGTGTTCGTGCAGAAAGGGCGCCAGGCAGTTTTTGCGGCCGGCGTCCCTGTCCTCATCCAGCCAGGTAGAAATCCATCGGGATAAGCTCGACGGCCCATCCGCCTTCTTCGCCCAGCATGGCGGCCGGGTGCATGGAGGCGATGCGCAACGCCTCCTCATGGCTGTCCGCCTCGATGATGAACAGGCCGCCCACCACTTCCTTCGACTCCGTGTAAGGCCCGTCGCTGACGTGTGTCTTGCCGTTGCGCGGACGAAGCGTCCGCCAGTTGTCCAGATCGCCCAGCGACGCGGAAACCAGGACCTTGCCGGTGGCGCGCATCTTCTCGTCCAGTGCAGGGCATTGGCTTACCAGTTCCTTGACGTCGTCTGATGCCATTGCGGCGAATTTTTCGGGAGTGAAGTAGGCCAGGCCGAGGTATTTCATGGAGGATCCTTGGTGTAGAGATGCCCTGACGATGCGGCTACCGATCGGAATGCGACGACACCCGGAAAACTTGCAGCGGATCTCGGCCTGCCTGTCTGTCCTGGGTCCTGGCAGGCTTCGACCCATCCCTGATCGCCTTATCCGTTCGCATTGCCCAACTCACAGCGAATGGGGCAACGAGGGTGTCGTGCACTTCCTAAAAGCACACTCCGCTTCCTGTGTGACCGCCATTCTGGCTCTCAAACACCCACAAACGCACGCAGGTCGGCGTGCAACTGCTCTGCATGCGTATACATGAGACCGTGCGGCGCGCCTTCGTAGACCTTGAACGTGCAGTGTGGGATCAAGGCGGCCGTGGGAGGCCCTGCCAGGTCAATCGGGATGGATACATCCTTAGTCCCGTGAATGAGCAAGGTCGGAACCTCGATCCTGGAAAGTTCTGCGCGAAAGTCCGTGCCCGTGACGGCGCGGTTGCACTCGATCGCCACGGGCAACGGCGTTTCCAGCAAGAGTTTCGCGCCCCATTCCATCATCTGCTCCGAGGTCTCGGGCGAGAAAAAAGCTGGCGTATTGTCGACGACCCATCGGGGAAAATCCGTCCGCCAAAGGGCCCGGACCATCTCGAACTTTTCTTCCGGAACGCCTGCAGGGTTGTCGGCGCTCTTCGTCAGGTACGGCAATACCGGCGCAAGGAGCACGATACGCTTTACCCGACTGCTGCCGTGGCGTGTGAGGTAGCGGATGATTTCCGAACCGCCCATCGAGTGACCGACCAGCGTCAGTTCCCGGAGATCCAACGCACCGATGACATCCGCCATATCGTCTGCAAGCGTGTCGTAATCGTATCCGCCGGGAGGGCAATCGGAGCGACCGTGCCCTCTGCGGTCGAAAGCGATGCACCTCATCCTGTCGCCGAGCGACGCGAACTGGTAATCCCACATCCGGCTCTGCAGCGCCCAGGAGTGCACGAAGAGCACGGGCGCTCCCTGCCCCCATTCCCGCCAATACAGGGAAACACCATCGCGCGTCTCGATCTGCGAACTCGGCTTGCTCATATCTTCTCCTTACCGTGGCATCAGGTGGTTGGCTGGATGGGAGTGAGGCTAGCAAGCGGTACTGACAGGTTCTGTCAGCAGAGTCGAGGCACATTTGGATGCACGGGTTCCGGCACGGCGTCGTCCTGTCGATGACTTGCCTGGGCATTGAATCCGCTGCGCTCCCTCACTAGTCACCAGCGAGATTCGCACACCTTGGCATCCGCCCCCGATCGCCCTGCACTACTGCCCGTTTCATCGTCCCTCGCAGCCACCCGATTTCCCGACCATGGCCAGCGATGCAGCTGAAACAAGCAACAGTTTCCATACCGTCTTCTTGCCGTGAATGCCCCCTGCAGCATGCGTGACTTTGAGCATTGGTGGCTTACTCTCAGCGGGGAATAAATTGGAGCAGGCGACCTGAAAATCGGATTCGACATCTCGATCGGCAAAGCGAATGTGACGATCCCGGCCGGAGCTGGCCACGCTTCGATCGCGAAACTCTACGGAACTATCCCGTGCCCCCCATTGAAACCGAGCGGCTCCGCATCGAACGATTCACCCTCGACGACGCTGGCTTCGTTCTCGAGCTGCTCAACGAGCCCGATTTCATCGAGAACATCGCCGACAAGGGAGTACGTGACATCGCCGGTGCCGAGGCGTATCTGCGCGACGGGCCTATGGCGATGTATGCCAGTCACGGGCATGGCCTCTGCATGGTGCGCTTGAAGCAAGACGGAGAACCGGTGGGGATGTGCGGCTTGATCCGCCGTGACACGCTCGACTATCCGGATATCGGCTACGCCTTCCTGAAACGCCACCATGGCCGTGGTTATGCCAGCGAATCCTGCGCCGCCGTGCTCGAACATGCGAGAAGGCAGTTGGATATGGCGCGCATCGTGGCGATTACCGCGCCACGGAATGCCGCATCGATCCGCGTGCTCGAAAAGCTCGGATTCCGCTTCGAAGCGGAGATGAGCATTCCCGGGTACAGCGAACCGAGCCGGTATTTCATCAGCGACCCATGAAAGCCGAGCCTGCCATGCAACTCGTCTCGAGGAAGCCGATGCCTGCCGGACAGACCGATGGCAAGCGACCGTCGGCGCAGCATGCTCCGCTGCGGCAGGTCGAGCACGGGGTCGAGGTACTCGACAATCTGCGACGAGCGCGTCATCGCCATCTGGACGCGTATGCGACCGTGGTCGTCAGCGGAACCTTCGAGGAATCCAGCTATGCCGGCCGCATCCGCGCGACCGCCGGCGACGTGCTCGTGCATCCGCAGCTCGACGCCCACGAAAACCACCACGTCTCATCCACCGTCAAGCTGATCCGGTTGCCGTGGATCGATCGCTGCGGAACCGGCGGGTTGTACAGGCTGAAGGACTTGGACGAATTGGCGCGCGTCGCCGAAACCGACGTGCCCGAAGCAAGCGAGCGCCTCGCCCATGCCGTTCTCCATGGACTCTCGATCCCCTGCGGACTGCGCAACGACTGGCCGGACCAGCTTGCTGCAGACCTGGCGAACGACGTGTCAATGTCGCTTGGCCATTGGGCGAGCAGGAACGGTTTGGCACCCGAAACGGTGTCGCGCGGCTTTTCAAAGGCCTACGGCACCACGCCCGAAGTGTTCCGGGCCGAATTGAAGGCAAAGGCGGCCTTGTTTCGCATCACGCATGCAGACGATCGTCTCGGCGAGATCGCCGCCGAAGCGGGGTTCGCCGACCAGGCACACATGACACGATGGATCCATCGGCTTACCGGCCTTTCGCCCACGACATGGCGCGGGCTCGCAACCGGGCGTCGCTACCTCAGTTGAGTCTTTTCCAGACAAGGTCTTCGTTGTTGCGACGCTCGACATAGGCAACCACCTTGCCCTGGCCGTCGTATTTGAAGAGCTCGCGGCCTTCCACACCTTTGCTGAAGAAAATGTCCGCCGCTTCGGGGATCAGTTGCCGTTTCTGCTTGCCGATTTCCTGCGCATAAAGACTGGACCCCTCCCGGGAGATCGTGAGAGTCACACCCGGACCAAGCTGGTATTGACCGACATAGCGCGGGTACCTGCCCATGTCCGGCACTCCCGGGTTCGGATCGGCGTAATAGCGAAACGTCTGCTCGGCGATGATCTGCCATTTCCCGTTGCGCCTTATCCACGTATCCGTCCCGTGATAGCGCGCCGTGTTGAGCTGGCCGAAGATGGTTTCCGTCTCGTTGAGGTCGTAGCCGAGCACGATGGTGTCCCCGACCGTGCGGCTGACCGGGTTCACCAGATCGAGTGTTCCGACATCCCCTTTCGACAGCGGCGTGATCTCCTTCAACAAGCGCGCCTTGTCCATGCTGCGCCCGCGCTCATCGAAGACCAGCGCATCGTCGGCGAACTGCTCGTCGAACGGCTTGGGGTTTCCGGCATCGACGGCATGCATGCGCTCCTGTGTCAGGCGCACCAACTCTTCCCGGGTCATCGTGCCCGAATCCTGTGCGTAACAGGCCAGGCATGCTGCCATCAGCAGCGGCATGGACATCAGCGAAAGCTTGGTCACGGGCGACGCTCCCTTGGCTTGGCAATGGAAAACACTTGAGATGACGATCGAGGCCGGACGACGCCGGTATGCCTTGCACTGGCGGTGGTCACTTCTTGTCCAGGCCCTCAAGCACGTGCTGCGCGTCCACGCGGTCGTCCATGATCACGGCCCTCCTGGCATCGCGCTCAACTTCCGGCCTGAACTGCCTGAGCCCGAAGGTGCCGACCAGCTGTACGCCGATTTCGTGTATCTCCAGGAAGGAGTCCTCGATGGCATCACCGACGAGCTGAGTCACCGCTTGCCTGTCGTCGGGAGGCAATGAGTCCTTCAACGTCTGCAGGTGCGTCAGAGCGACTAGGCGGACGCGTTTCGGAGGTCCAGGCTTCGCATAGGTGAAGACGACGTGCGTGGCCTGCGGCGTCTTCATCGCAGCCAGCCCGTTCAATGCACCGATCGTCACGTTGATATCCCGGGTGGAAGCCAACACTGCCCGCAGTGCATCAAACGCCCTGGGACTGCCGGAGCGGCCGATCTGCTCGGCCGCCGCGGCCTGCACCGCATAGCTTGGGTCGTCCCGCATCGCCTTCAGCAACGCCTGCCGCACGCCCGGGTCGCCGAGGAAATGGCCCATCGCGCCGACCACCGCGGTGCGCACCTGGCTATTGTCTTGTCCCAGTGCGGATAACAACGCCCGCTTTGCCTGTTCGGCATGGCTCTGCCCCAGGCTGGATGCTGCTTCGATGCGGACCCCGTAGAACGCGTCGTTGTTCAACACGCTGTCGATGGCCTGCACGCAACAGTCCTTGTCTGCCGCGGCATGCTCGCCCAACTGCTTGACCGCCCACAGGCGACTCATCATGTGCGGATCGTGCAACGCCTGTACGCCGAGCTCTTCGTCCGGCTTGGGAAATGCGACCGTCTTGAAGAGTACGTCGTCAGGATCGAAATCGACCCACTTGGGCTTGAAGACCAACGGAATGTCGAACTCCTGGTTCGCGGCATCATCTCGCACCTGCCTGTCGACCTGCCGGTTGTTGTCGCCGAAGAAGGCGAGATGGATCGGCATATCGAAGATCGGCGTGTTCGCATTCACCTCCCGTGTCTGCGCCACTTTCACGATTTCCATCCGACGTGCCGGGTCGTAGCTCGCCGAGACGCGATAGGCAGGGTGGCCACCCTTGAACACCCACTCGTAGAAGAACCAAGAGAGGTCCTGCCCGCTGCTGGACCGGATACTGCTGATGAGATCAGCCGTATCGGCAGTCTGGGCATGATGCGCGGCAAGGTAATCGTTGAGCGCGTGGAACATGATTTCGTTCTGCGACGCCGGGATCGTCATGGCGCTCTCGCCGTCCAGCACGTAGCGCATCATGTCCAGCACGGAAGCGCCTTTCTCGTGGGTGATCTGCTCGAGCATGTCCATCGGATCGACATATTTGCGATAGACGATCGGACGGTTGTTCTCCGTCGCATCGGCATGAAGGGCGGCTTTCTGGTCGCCGTAGATTTCGTAGCGGTATGCGTCGTTGCTCTCGTGGTACTGCGTATACAGCGCGGTCAGGTACGTGGCGAAACCCTCGTTGAGCCAGATATTGGCCCAGTCCCGGCCTTGCACGTAATCACCGAACCAGTGCTGACCGAGCTCGTGCGCGACAAGGATGGTGCTGGGATAGTCTGCTTCGGCTCTCGCATCGTGCAGCGCCTCGTCGACCAGGGTCGTGGCGCTGACATTTTCCTGACCGCCGAAAATGAAGTCGTGCACGGTCACCTGATCGTATTTCTCGTAGGGATATCCAATGCCCGTGGCGCGCGAGAAGAATCCGATCATGTCGGGCGTGAGATGGAAGGTGCGTAACGCCGTCGCGTCGTCGACGCGCCGATCGACGAAGTAATCCACCGGCTTGCCGTCGTAGCTGTCATGCAATTGCTTCCATGGACCGATCGCCAGGGACAGCAGATATGCGCTATGCGGAACATGCTCCACCCAGTCGTACGTCACCTGGCCGCCTGCATGCTTCACGCTCTCCAGGGTGCCATTGGAAACGACGACTTGCCCTTCGGGTACGGTGGTGATCGTTTCGCTGGTGGCCATGTCGTTGGGATAGTCCCAGCACGGAAACCAGTGGTGGTTGAACTCGGGCTCCCCCTGCGTGTAGATCTGCGGCGGCACACCCGGGTCGTCCTTGCCAGGATTGACGAAGTAAAGTCCGGCGCTGGGAACGCCGTGATAGACGATGCGGATACCCAGTGAGTCCGACGGACCGTAAGCGCGCTGCAAGCTGATCCAGAGACAGCTGTTGTCCGTTTCGTGCGGCAGTGCCTCGACAGCACCGTCGGTGCGAACGAGCGCCACGGACTCGATCGTCATGTCTTCGCTGTTGATGCAAAACCGGTCGAACCCGGCAGCAAAGGGCCGGATGGTGACAATCTCGTCACCGAATACTTCCCGTCTGGCCTGGTCGAAGTGGAGCCGCAGCTTGTAGTTCTCGACGTGGTAGCTCCGGCTCGGTGCCCAACGCATGGCCGCAGGACTGTCCGCGTCCGGCGCGGCATGGAGCACTCCGGTAAAAAGCAGCGCCAGGAGCAGACCCATGCGCCGGAATCCGGTGCGCCACCATGAACTGCGCACCACAGGTGTTCCCCGTACTCGGAAGTCGCAGCGCAACCGGGAGGGGCTCGGAGCAAGCGGCATGGCATCGTTGGCAAGGAAGGATATGTTCATTGCGCCGTAAGTTGCCTGCCGGAACCGTCGGTGTCTTGAACGCATTTGACGCTCACCGGCGAATGGCGCTTTCGCGGGCCGATGACCCATGCACGGCGGTACGAAAGCGAGGCGGTAAGCTTCGGCATCCCGCCCTGGCCGACCTCCGATGCGCAGACCGCGATGGCGTCCCGGATATCGCCCGGTCTTCCTCAACATTCTTCGGCCGGCGACAGCTTCCCATAGCAGGCGAGGCGCTCTTCCAGCGTCCCCGTATGCAGTTCAAAAAGATGGTTGTCGAAGTCGTAGAAATAAAGCGACTCCCCTTCCCCATCCTTCCTGGGTCGCGGAGGAAGGATGTCCAGGCCCATTGCCTCGATCTTCGGAATACAGGCTGCAAGATCCTCGCGGTTAACGCGGAAGGCAACATGCTCATAAGACCTGCGCTCGCGCGAATCGCCTTCCATCACGGCAATCCACAAGCCATTCAACAGGAAGAACTTCTCGCGCGAAAGAGAAAAATTGCGTTCGATGCTGTCGTAGATTTCGCGTGCCCCGAGCACCTCGCACAGGACCGCCTTCATGCGATCCAGGTCGTGCGCCATGAAGGTGATGTGGCTGATGGCATGCATGCATCTTTACCCATGTTGAAGCTGGCAACCCCGCGGCATCCCCCCGACAAGGTCCAACGATCAGGCACGAACAGTGTCGATGGCCAAGGCTACACGAGTTTCAACAACCAGAGTGGAGGCCAGATTTTTCAAGTGATAACAGCACAAGAATTTTTGAATATCTCAGTTGCCACAGGTTGGGTTCCAGAATTGAGCGGAAGGCTACTTTCTTGAGGGCGAGAGTTGGCGCTACGAGTGGCGAAGCCAGCCGTTATGCGGCCGGAGGCTGGAAAGGTCTTTTTGTTGGCTTTGGTTCTGGCTTGGCTGCTGGGACAATTAACGCATGACGAAACTGCAGACCGAGTGACGGATGCGATATTAAGCGCCACGGCCGTGTCAAATAATCTCCTCGGGATTGCGTTAGATCTAAATTCGGCTAACGCTACATTTAGCCATCAAGGCGCATCATTAACGAATGGACAATCTTCAAGAGTTGGTATAACCTATCAGCAATATTTTACGTAAAAATAGTTGATTGCTTTCTATTCACTACAAGGATCGAAGATATGGTGTTTAAATTTTTGAATTTTCCATCCCTATCTCTCGGGGCTATTGTGATTTTTTTTATATACACATGCGTGACGGTAGCGGTGACGGTGAGTGCTGGTTTTGGTCAGGGCGCCCTTGCCGTCTTAGGTCTATTTCCCCTTTTGGCCATTGCCTGGTATTCAGCGTTTATTATGGAATCAGATCTTGTTATCGATGATACTGGCATTTCCAGGGCATTTAAGGGTAAGACGCTCCAGTCGCTTGACTGGGAAAACATTAAATCATTTAAGGATTTAACCATTGTGGCGCCCGGTGGAAAGGTGAGCAGATTTTTTCATGTACACCCAATAAAAAAATCAAAGATTCACATCTTAAGCGGCGGGAGAGTGGTCTTCTCTAGTCGTATGTACAATTTTGAAGAATTTGTGAAATTAATAAACGGATATATTAAATTTTATAGAATAAGAGTTGACGCGGTTAATAATGGAGAATGCATTTCACGTAATGAAATATTTGTCGATAATTTGATATGACGCGGGTATATTGAATTACATTCAGAGGCAACATGATTTGCATGGGACACCGTGCCTTCCGACAGGGTGGGTACGATCCGCGCTCAGGCGGGGGCCTGCGCTGCGACCTGTTTGAAGTAGGCTGGCGGGCCCACTCTCTCCATGCGTCGGAAGGTGCTTAGCTTTTCCGATCCATGCTTGATGGGACCGGTAATGAATGGCATCCGACGACTCGGCGTCTGGATGCCACCCCTCCGATCTCATAGGGGCCGGGCATTCGCTTTCTGCCGCCTTATCCAACCATCAGGACATGCAGCCATGGGCAACACACAAACAGCACAAGGCATTGTGCAGATCCGTTCGGCACACGATGTGCCTACCACGCTCCGACGTCTGGAAGACATCTTCAAGGCCCATGGCCTCACCGTATTCGCGCGGATCGACTTCAGCGGCGATGCCACGCGTGCGGGACTGTCGATGCGGCAGGAAGAGATGCTCATCTTCGGCAACCCCAAGGCCGGCACTCCCCTATTGCAGGCATCGCCCTCGGTCGGCCTGGATCTCCCGCTCAAGGCCCTGGTCTGGCAGGACGAGCAGGATGCGGTGTGGATCGCCTATAACGACGCTGCTTATGTGCTCCAGCGGCATGGCCTATCCTCTTCCCTCGCAGCCAACATCGCAGGCGCAGCAGCGCTGTTGGCGCAGGCAGCCCAGTAAAAGTCACCCGCCTGAGCTTGGAGCGGCGCGCTGCCCATGTAGTGGGGCTGGTGCTGCGCCGGATACGGCGCGCCCGTATTCGCTGACCGTTTTCGTCTTGAGCTTCACGTTCAACGGAGCCAGTTTGACCGACCGCTTCCTCTCACTGTCGATGACTTGCCTGGTCACCTTCCGTATTCATGGCACTCTCGAGGCAGTACGCCCTCCAGTGGAACGCCCAGTTGTGCATAGGCATCCAGCACATCGGCCAGTCGCTGGCGCCGCTCATGCAGCGACAATGGAGATGCTTCGTCGCGCATCAGTTGGATGGTCCATTCGTAAAGCTTCTCGCGTTCAGCGCACAGCCGCGCCTGCCACCACGACCGTGCCGGCCGGTGCACGGTACGCCCTTCTCTCTCGTCGGTCTCAACTTGCGCGAGCACCATCTCGTAAGCGCCGCGATACCACTCCCTCTTGCCGGCAGCAGCCCGTGGCACCGTGATCGGCTGCATCGCGTTCCATTCGCGCAGCCGGCGATGCAGCGCCGTCTCGCGTGCCTGTGCCTGCTTGCGGGAATCGAACTCGACCAGCACGCTGCGCGAAAGGTCGAAGAACTCGTAGTAGCGGTGTGAGAACGCGAGCGCCCGCGCGAACGGATCGTGCGAGATCCCGACCTTGAGGATGTCCTCATAGGCCAGGGGCAGCACGTAGAGGTAGCAGATGCTCACCGCCGGTCCGGCTTCATGCGTCCCGCGAGATGGGCCAGGAGGCGTGCGCCACCGGTGCGGTCCTTACGCGGAAGGCCGCGCTGATCCGCGCCGGCTGTTCGCGCCGGGTCTTCGGGATGCCGTGCTCGTGGGTGAGCTGGGAGGCATGGCTCATGCACAGCAGGCTGCCTGGCGCGAGGTCGACCGCGAGCGTCTCGCGACGGCCGCCGATGGCACGGATCAGCATGCGGCGGGTCGACCCCAGCGACACCAGCGTGATCGGCTGGCCGACCGCCAATGAGTGCAACTTGTCGTGATGCATCGCCACGCTGTCGCGGCCATCGCGGTAGAAGTTCATGCCGACATGGCTGTACGGCGCGGGCACGAACGCTTGCACGCGCGCCAGCATGTCGGCCAGAGGCAGCGTGTCGGGCAGCGCGTCGAGTAGGTAACCGGCGAGCAGTCGCGGCACGTCGACGACGCGGTCGTACATGGGGCGCTGCAGCGAAGACCACTCGGCATTCGCCCGTAGGCGTTCGAACCACAACGTGGCCGTGTCCATGTCGACAAAACGTGGCCAATAGCGGATGCCGCCTTCGGCATCCGATACCAGTGGCTGCATGGATGGCGCGAACAGGTCGTCCGTCAGGGTGGAGAGCGCGCGCATGGTCAGTGGAAATCACGCGAAGTGGTGCGCAGTTCGCCGAGCAGCTGACTCAGGTCGTGCAGGTCCCAGGCGATGAGATGCCGTACTCCGTCCACCTGCTCCCAGCGCCCGCGCACGAGCATCAGGCGCGCGCCCACCAGGGTCTTGCGCCGGCGCAGTGCCACGTCCGGCCAGACCACGATATTGACCATGCCGTGCTCGTCTTCCAGCGTGACGAAGACCGTGCCTTTGGCGGTGCCCGGGCGCTGCCGCTGGGTAACGATACCTGCCACCCGGACGATGCGGCCGTGTGGCAAGCCACGTAGCTGATTGGAATCGAGCACGCGCTGCTGGCGAAGCCGATGGCGCAACAGCGAAAGCGGATGCGCCTGCAGAGTCAGACCGGTGATGCGGTAGTCCGACAGCACATCCTCGCCCGTTGTCGGTGCGGACAAGGTCACTTCGTCCTCGTCAGGGCTGCCTGGCAACAGCGGGCGACGCTGCTCGATGCCGGCCACCGCCCAGCGTGCTGCGTGACGGTGCCCGGCCAGCGTCTGCAGCGCACCCGCCTCCGCCAGTACCCGGCGTGCCTTCTCGTCCAGTCCGGCGCGCTGGCACAGATCTCGCACATCGCGGAATGCTCCTTGCGCACGCGCCGCGACAATCGCCTGCGCCATCGTCTCCGACAGTCCTGCCACCTGCCGCATGCCCAGCCGCAACGCGGGCTGCCCATCGTCGTCCATGCCTTGTCGCGCGTGGCCGCCTTCCAGCGTGTTGTCCCAGGCGCTGCGGGTCACGTCGACCGGACGGATCTCCAAGGGAGGTCGCGCCCCTGCGCTGCGGCGCGCGTCCTGCACGATCTGGCTGGGCGAGTAGAAACCCATCGGTTGCGCGTTGAGCAGTGCACACGCGAACGCGGCCGGCTCGTGCCGCTTCAGCCAGCAGCTGATGTAGACCAGCTTGGCAAACGAGGCCGCGTGCGACTGCGGGAAACCATAGGAACCGAAGCCCTTGATCTGCTCGAAGATCTGATCGATGAAGGCGGACGAATAGCCCTTGCCCTCCATCAGTTGGCGGATACGCACGCGATGGGGCTCCATGTCGCCACCGTGCCCCCAGGCCGCCATCGAACGACGCAAACCATCGGCCTCTTCCGCCGAGTAGCCGGCGTGGATCACCAGTTCCATCACCTGTTCCTGGAACAGCGGCACGCCCAGGGTGGGCTTGAGGATGTCCTCGATCTCCGTGGAGGGGTATACCACCGGCTCCTTGCCTTGCCGGCGTCGCAAGTAGGGGTGCACCATGCCGCCCTGGATCGGGCCGGGCCGCACGATGGCGACCTCGACCACCAGGTCGTAGAAGGTCTTCGGCTTCAGACGCGGCAGCATGCTCATCTGCGCGCGCGATTCGATCTGGAACACGCCGATGGTGTCGGCGGCCTGGATCAGCGCGTAAGTCGCCGGATCGCCAGGCGGCAGCCGGGCAAGATCGATGCGGTAGCCGCGATGCCGCTCGACCAGCTCGACCGCCTTGCGGATGCAGGTCAGCATGCCGAGCGCCAGGCAGTCGACCTTGAGCAGGCGCATCGTCTCCAGGTCGTCCTTGTCCCACTGGATGATGGTGCGCTCGGCCATTGCCGCGTTCTCCACCGGCACCACGGTCGACAGCGGCGCATCGCTGATGATGAAGCCGCCCACGTGCTGCGACAGGTGCCGCGGATGACCGCGCAGTTGGGCCGTCACCGCCAGCACGCGCGCAATCAGCGGATTGTCCGGATCGAAGCCGGCATCGCGCAGGCGCTGCTCCATCGGTGTCTCACCGTTGCCCCAGCCATAGCATTCGGCGAGCAGTCCCAACTGGTCCGGCGGCAACCCGAAGGCCCTGGCAACGTCACGCACCGCGCTCTTGCCGCGGTAGCGAATCACGGTTGCAGCCAGCGCCGCACGCGCACGGCCGTACTTCGCATAGACGTACTGCAACACTTCCTCGCGCCGTTCGTGCTCGAAATCTACGTCGATGTCGGGTGGCTCGTTGCGCGCGCGCGACAGGAAGCGCGCCATCAGCAATCGGCTCTCGGCGGGGTTGACCACCGTGATGCCCAACGCATAGCACACCGCCGAATTGGCGGAGGAGCCGCGGCCCTGGCACAGGATGGCGCGCGAGCGGGCGAAGCGAACGATGTCCTCGACGGTGAGGAAGAACGCCTCGTACTTGAGTTCCGCGATCAGCGCCAGTTCGTCCTCGATCTGTGCCGCGACCGCGGGCGGCGCGCCTTCCGGCCAGCGCGCGCGCAGGCCCGCTTCGGTCAGGGCGCGCAGCCAGCTCGTCGGCGTGTGGCCGGCAGGCACCAGCTCGGCTGGATAGGCATAGCGCACCTCGTCCATGCGGAAGGTGCAGCGTCGCGCCAGCTTCACGGCCGCATCGAGCAAGGCGTGTGGATAGATGTTGCCCAGCGCACGCCGCGTGCGCAGATGGTGCTCGCCGTTGCGGAACAGATGCTCGCCGCAGTCCGCCAGCGGCATGTTGTGGCGAATCGCGGTCATCGTGTCCTGCAGTACGCGTCGGCGTCGCACGTCCATGTGCACGTCGCCGGCAGCCACCGGCGTCATGGCCAGCCGCGATGCCAGGCCCAGCAACTGGCGCAGACGCGCGGCATCGTCCTGTTCGCGGTGCAGCTCCACGGCAAGGTGCGCTCGCTCGCCCAGCTGTTCCTGCAGCCAGCGTCCCTGCGCCTCGTCAGGTTCCGCCGCCGGCAGCCATAGCGCGAATAACCCGCAGCCGGCCCCGTCCTTCGGATTTGCCGCCAGGACACTCGCCACGTTCTCGCGCGTCAGCTGGTACTCGCCCTTGCGCGCCGCACGCCGCGCGAGGGTGATCAGCTCGCACAGTCGGGTGTAGCCGGCCAGCGTCTCGACCAGCAGCACGAAGCGGAGCCCGCAAGCCAGCGTGAATTCGCTGCCGACGATCAACGTGAGTCCGGTGGCGCGTGCGGCCTCCAGCCCACGCACGATGCCGGCCAGCGAACACTCGTCGGTGATCGCCAGCGCCTCGTAGCCGCATTGCGTGGCGCGCGAAAACAGTTCTTCCGCGTTGGCCGCGCCACGCAGGAACGAGAAATCCGACAGGCAGTGCAATTCCGCGTAGGCCGGGAAGCTGTCCGCCTGCACATCGTCGTTGGCCGCCGTCCGATGCAGCCGCTGCGCCACCGTCCACGCGCGCGGTGGGCGGCCACCCGGCGTATCGGGTGCCACACCGTTCACCAGCTCGTCCCCGCTCACGCAAACCACCCGTGCAGCATCCAGCCGCCCTGCTCGCCCGGCGGTGCGAACGCCCAGGCCCGCTGCCCCTGCGAAGTCTCCAGGATGTAGTAGTCGCGGCGCGCCTCGTCGCCGTCCCACCAGCCGCTTTCCAGGCGTTCCGGGCCCGCAACGATGCGCAGGCGCGCATCGCGCAGCGGAATGGGCTTGGGTAGCAGCCATAGCGGCCGCGACGGGCGGACCGGCGCCTGGCCGATGCATGCCGCCGCTCCTTCCACGCGTCGCCAGGCGCGCTCCGGGCGCGGGTCGCTGGTCGGTGCCACACGGTGCACGGCCGTGTCGCCAAGGCGGGCACGCAGGCGCTCGCGCAGTTGCGACCACGGCAGTGCCTGGTGCATGCGCACCTCAAAGAGATCCCGTGTCGCCGGCACGAACGGCGGCAGTTCCCGCACCAGTAGCCGCATCGCCACCACGGGGCGGCCGAGCTGCACCCGCTCCAGCCGACCGCGGGTCAGCTCGAACAGCATCGCCGGCTCGCGTTCGGCGGCCAGCAGGCCGACCTCCACGTCGGTGTGCGTTCCCTCGTGCTCCAACCGCAGTACGAAGCGCTGCACGCCACCGTCCCGGATCGACAGGCAGGTGCACAGGTCGCCGATCATCCGGCGCAGCGGGAACAGCAGCGCGGTGTGGCTCTCCACCTCACACTCCAGCTCGATCCGGCTGTCGAAGCGGTCGGGTGGCGCGTAGTAAGCCAGCGGATCATCCGCATTGCCGTACAACCGATCGAGGTGCTGGAGCAGGAGCAGGCCGAATCGGCGGCGCACACTGTCGGCGGGCAGCGCCCGCACGGCGCGCAGCTCGCGCAGGCCCATCCGATGAAGCCGCTCGCCCGCGTCATCGGGCAAGAGCGCACGACGCGCCGGCACGCGATCCAGCAAGTCATGCAGGGCGGCGGGATCGACAACCGCCAATCCATCGCGGAGCCCGGCCAGCACGCGCGCAGCACGTGGCGTTGGCGCCATGGCGATGCGATGCGTGAAACCCAGCGCGTCGAGTTCCTCGCGCAATCGCGCCTCGATCCGCGGCCAGGGTCCGAGCAGGCCGAAGCTCGCACGCACCTCCAGCACGATGCAGCCCGGCCACTGCGCACTGACCTGCGAACTGTGGCGATAGGCCCAGGCGGCGAGGAATCGTTGCCAGCACGCCTCGGCCTGCGGATCGTGATCGACCATCGCGACATCAGGCAGCAAGGCGTGGGCCGCAGTCAGACGCATGCCCGCGCGCAGGCCGGCCGCGGCCGCGGCCGGATTGACCGCGTGCAGCGTACGCAGCTGTGCCGGCCCACCGATCAGCGCCAGCGGCGCGGAAGGATCAGGCAGACGGCGAAGGACAGCGTCCAGCGCCAGCTGCGGCAACAGTATGCAGGCCCACAACATGCGCGCGCCTCACCACGCCCCCGCGGCGAAGGCCTGCGCCGGCACCGGGCCGCCGCGGCACTTGCGCACATGCCAGGCACCGGTGCGCTGACCGTCGCGGCTGTATTCCAGGCGCAGTGCCGCAGGCGACGGGTTGTCCGCATGCGAGCGATCGCGCAGTGCGAAGCCCACGCAGCCACCGCTGTCGGCCGCCACCTGCAGGCGGCGCAGCGCCGCGGCGTCGGCCTGCAGCGGCCAGCCGACGACCGCTGCACAAGCGCCACTGCGCAGGCATTGCTCGAACGCCCATAGCGCATCGCGCGGTGTCGCATCGATCACTTCCAGTTGCAGCAGGTCCACACCGGCGGCCTGCCAAGCCGGGGCATAGGGCAGATACGGCGGCGCGACCAGGACGACTGTGGCGCCGGCCCGGGTGAAGCGCGCCAGCGTGGGCAGCAGCAGCGACAGCTCGCCGACGCCGTCGGCCGGCAGCAGCAACTCGGTGAGCGCGCGCCGCGGCCACCCGCGTTGTGGCAACAGCACGTCGAGATTCGCATGGCCGGTAGACTCGCCATCCGCGGTGCCGGCCGTGGCGCGACCGGCATGCCACAAGGTCTGCGTGGCCAACAGGGATTCGAGCACGGCAATACCCGCCATGTCAGCCCCGACGCACCAGGCCGCAGTAGATGCCTTCGATCGCGAAGTCCTGGCTGGGCGAGACCACGATGGGTGCATAGGCCGGATTGCGCGGCAACAGCCGGATACCGTCGCGCTTGCGCTGCAGGCGCTTGATCGTCATTTCGCCATCGACGCGGGCGACGACGACCTGCCCGTCCCGGGCTTCCGGCGTGCGGTGCACGCCGACGAGGTCGCCATCGAAGATGCCATCGTCGATCATCGAGTCACCCTGGACCCGGAGCAGGTAATCCGGGCGCCGGGCGAACAGGCGTCCATCCAGCCAGAGTTCCTGGCCCTGGCCGGGGTCCGGTCCGATCGGGGAACCCGCGGCGACGCGGCCCAGGATCGGCAGCGCCACCACGTCCGGCCGCCCCGCCCCAGGCAGGCGGATACCGCGCTTCTGATTCGGCACCAGCTCGATCAATCCGGCTTCGGCCAGCGCCAGCACGTGTTTCTGCGCGGCGTTGCGCGAGGCGAATCCGAACGTTTCGGCGATCTCCGCGAGGCTGGGCGGCTGCCCGACAGCGATCCGGCGCTGGATAAAGGCGAGGATCTGATGGCGTCTGGAGGTTTCGGGGGACATGGTGGACATTTGTACACCTCGCCGTGACGAATTGCGAGTCCCCTTCCGCCCGCGTCCACCTCATTCCACGTCGACACCGGATGGTTACGGTATCCCGTTGACCTCCTTGATCCCGACGTGGCGCTGCCGGACAAGAACGGATGACAGCTCGCCGGGCTGTTCCGCAAAAGGTATCCGTCCGTCCCGATTCTCTTCGTGACCGGACATGCGAATGCTCGTCCAGGATGGATGACTTGGATGGGTGACTTGGCATTTGGACGTCCATCCCATCGCCCGGCAAACGGCAGGCGCCCTATAACCAATGGCTATATGAACGGCCTGAATCTTCATGCCATCCGGCCTTTAAACCGATTCAAAGATGCGATTACATCGACATCCAGCCCGGCACCTCGCGACGTGACGCGAGGCAAGCCGGCAGGCCGCCAGGAACGGCTCCCTCCCCTCTTCCTGGCATGGGGTCATGCATTGCCAACCCAGCCTGCACCCTGCGCATGGATGCGCCGGGCGGCCCCCACGTCCCGTCCCCTCGAGAGAAATCAGCCCTTGAATCGCTCCAGCCTTCCCCGACTTCGTCTTGGCGCCCTTGCCGTGGCCACCTTGCTCGCGCTCAATGCTGCGCCCGTACTGGGCCAGTCCACCACCGGCAGCATCTTCGGCCAGGTGCCCGATGCCCGCGGCGACAGCGTGCTGATCAAGAGCAGCACCGGCATCAGCCGCACCGTGACGGTGGACAGCCATGGCCATTACAACGCGACGGAACTCCCCCTGGGCACCTATGCGGTGTCGCTGCTGCGTGGCGGCAACGTCGTGGACACGCGCAATGACATTTCACTGCGCGTGGGTGCGGGCACCGATGTGTCGTTCGAGGCGGCCAGGAACCTCGGCGCGGTCAACGTCACGGCCAATGCCACGCCCGCCATCGACGTGACCACCGTGGACTCGCGCACCGTCATCACCTCGCAGGAACTGGCCAGCCTGCCGCTGGCCCGTTCGGCCGAAGCGATCGCCCTGCTGGCGCCCGGCGTGGTCAACAACAGCGGCGGCTACACCGGCCCCACCGGCCAGTCGCTGGCGACCTTCGGTGGCTCGTCGGCCAGCGAGAACGCGTATTACATCAACGGTTTCAACACCACCGAGCCGCAACGCGGGCTGGGCGGCCTCACCCTGCCCTACGGCGCCATCGAACAGCAGGAAATCTATACCGGCGGCTACAGCGCGCAGTACGGGCGGTCGGACGGCGGCGTGATCAACGTGGTCGGCAAGCGCGGCACCGACGAGTGGCACTTCGGTGCGCAGGTGCTGTGGCAGCCGGAGTTCGCCCAGGCCAATGGCACCAACACCTACTACACCAACGGCCTGCCCGCCTCGCCCATCGCCGGCAGCCTGTACGACCCGAACAGCAAGAACCGCGAATGGACCACCACCTACGACGCCTACCTCGGCGGCCCGTTGATCAAGGACAAGCTGTTCCTGTTCCTGGCAGCCGAAGCATCGAGGCAGGAAGGCGACACGGTGAACAACGTGAGCAGCGCCTCGCCCTACGTGAGCTACCACTACGACCTGCCGAAGTGGTACGGCAAGCTGGACTGGAACATCACCGACAGCAACATCCTGGAAGTGACCGCCGCGTCCAACAAGGACGAGACCTCCGGCAGCATCTACAACTACGACTACAGCACGCTGGCGCGCGGCAGCTTCATCAACGACGCGGACAACACCAAGACCGGCGGCAACCTGTACACCGCCAAGTTCACCAGCTACGTCACCGACGACCTCACCTTTTCGGCGCTGTACGGCAAGATGAACCTGGCCAACTACGACGTGCCGGGCAACTACGACAGCGACCTCACCTACGTCACCGGCACGCAGAACCAGAACCCGGCCTACCTCGGCGGTGGATCGCCCATCGGCAACAGCCAGGTCACTTCCTCGCTGTACAACCCGAACCGCCACGACACCACCAACAACCTGCGCATCGACCTGAGCTACCAGTTGGGCCCGCATACGCTGTCGGTCGGCATCGACAACCAGAACTCGCGCGCCATCGACCAGGGCAGCCAGACCTCCGGGCCCGGCTATTACTGGGACTACGCCTACACCACGACACCCACCGTCGCGCTGATCCCCAATCTCGGCGTGGGCGCGCCGGCCAATTACCCGGGCGGTGCGTCGGGCTATTACGCCATCAAGTATGTCGACAGCTCCATCGCCAGCGTGCGCTCGGCACAGCGCGCGCAGTACATCGAGGACAAGTGGCAGCTCAACGACCGCTGGCTGCTCTCGCTGGGCCTGCGCAACGACCAGTTCACCGACTACAACGCCGATGGCCAGCCCTACATCCGCCAGCGCAGCGCGCAATGGGCGCCGCGCCTGGGCTTCAGCTGGGACGTGAACGGCGATGCCAGCTTCAAGGTCTACGGCAACGCCGGCCGCTACTACCTGGGGCTGCCGCTCAACCCCGCGTTGAACGCCGCGGGCGCCTATGTGGCGACCCAGCAATACTTCACCTACAGCGGCATCGCCGCCGACGGCACGCCCACCGGCGTCACCGCGTTCTCCAATCCGGTGTCGCCCAACAACACCTACGGCGTGCTGCCCGACCCGAAGACGGTGACGGCGCAGAACATCAAGTCGGAGTACCAGGACGAATTCATCCTCGGCTTCAACAAGACCCTCGGCGAGGCGTGGACCTACGGTGCCAAGCTCACCCGGCGCGTGCTGCGCAACGGCATCGACGACTACTGCGACGTGGCCACCATCGAAGCAAAGGCCGCGGCGCTGGGCTACGACGTCAGCGCCACCAATAGCTGCTATCTGATCAACCCGGGGCGCGCCAATACCTTCACCGTGGTGGATACCAGTGGCGCCTATCGCAGCGTCACGCTGTCCAATGCCGAGTTCGGCTTCCCGCAGCTCAAGCGCCAGTACGACGCACTGGAAACCTTCCTGGAGCATCCGTTCGACGGCCACTGGTACGGCAAGATCGACTACGTGCTCTCGCACAGCTACGGCGACACCGAGGGCCAACTGCGCTCGGACATCCAGCAGACCGCGGCGTCCACCAGCATCGACTGGGATTTCCCGGAACTGATGTCCTACAGCAACGGCGCGCAGAGCAACGACCACAGGCACCAGATCAAGCTGTTCGGCTACTACCAGTTCACGCCGGAATGGCTGGTGTCGGGCAACCTGTCGCTGGTGTCGGGCAACCCGCGCAACTGCCTGGGCTTCTACGGCCCGAACCAGACCGACCCGGACGGCTACGGCAGCTATTACCACTGGTGCGGCGGCCAGCCCTCGCCGCCGGGCACGCACCGCCTGCCGTGGAACAAGCAGGTGGACGTGGGGGTCACGTATCGCCCGGCCTTCGCCGACCACAAGCTCGGCCTGTCGCTGAGCGTGTTCAACCTGTTCAATTCGCAGGCCATACTCAACGCCTATCCGTACTACCAGATTTCGCCGAACACCCCTGACCCGCTGTATGGTTCGGCCGTGGTACGCCAGCAGCCCCGCTTCGCACGCCTGAGCGCCACCTATGATTTCTGACGCCACCACCCGCAAGGCCATTCCCATGCGCTTCCCAAGCTTGCTCCGCCAGGCGACGCTGGCGTTCTCCTTCGTACTGCTGGCTCCGGCGCTGGCCCACGCGGCCGACGAACAAGCGCCCGCCACCGTCGCCGACGCACTCAAGGAAGCCGCGCAGCAGCATCGTCCGGTCCTGGTCGATTTCTCCGCGGTGTGGTGCTACTCCTGCTACTACATGGCCAGTCACGTGCTGACCGGGCCGGAATGGAATGCGGTGAAGCACAAAGCCATCGTGGTGGAATCCGATGCCGATTCGCCTGATGCGCAACTCTGGATGAAGAAGCTCAACATCAGCTTCCTGCCCAGCTACGTGGTGCTCGATGCCAACGGCAACGAGCTTGGCCGCATCGCGGCAGAACAGCCGCGCGACAAGTTCTACGCACGCATCGACGCCATCCTTGCGCACGGCGATACGCTGCAGGACTTCGAGAAGCAGGCCAGGCAGGGTTCCGTCGATGACGTCGCCAACGCACTGGAGGCTTACCAGGCCCGCAACGACGGCGTGGCAGGCCTGGGCTGGTTCGCCAGCCTGCCGGCCGCCACGCAAAAAGCCGCGCGCAAGCAGCCCCGCGTCACGCTGGCGCTCGACCAGCTCACCCTGCTCAAGGCAAGCGACGCCAACAACGACCCGGCCGTGATACGCAGCGCGCAGAAAGTGCTGGCGCAGAATATCGGCTGCCAGCGTCCCTATGTGCTGGACAACCTGCTCGAAGCCAGCGCCAAGCTCCCCGAGGCCAGGCGCAAGGCGCTGCTGGCACCGCAGCGCGCGGCACTGGACGATTACGTCAACACCCAGGTGCTGGTCCCTTCACCCGCCTGCGCCGACCAGCGCAGCGCCGTGCTCACCAGCGCCGACGTCGACAAGCTGCTGGGCGACAGCGCCGCCGAAAAGGCCGTGCTCGACCGCGCCATCGCACTCACCCGCCAGCACCTCGGCACCAACCTCGCCAGCGATCGCAACCAGGCCGACAACCTGCGTGCCTATCTCGTTCGCGCCGGACGCAAGGACGAACTGGATGCCGTGCAGCGGCAGCTGATCGCCGCCTATCCCGACGATTACGTCTACGCCTACCGCTATGGCCGCAGCCTGCTGGATGGCGGCAACCCGGCGGAAGCGCTGCCCTATTTGAACAAGGCGGCGGACAAGTCCTACGGTGCCAACCGCCTGGCCGTAACCTTGCAGCAGGTACGCGCGCTCAAGGCACTGCACAAGGATGCCGAGGCCAGGAAGCTCGCCAGCGACGTGCTGGCTGCCAACGGCCCGTGGTACCCAAGGCAGGCAGCCGCACTGAAGGCGGAGCTCCAGTCGTAACGTGATGCCAACGGACAGCCACGTCGCATAGGCGTTTTCTCGTCTCCGCATGGGAGAGAAAGCGCCTTGGTCGTGGAAGCACCGGCCTCAGTTCTTGGGTGCGCGTAAGGCTGGCGCCAGGACCTTGAGTTCAGTCCATGACTGAGGCGTTCTCTCCGTCCATGCCGCCCCGCCCTTGTTCCAGGAGTCCGTTCAAAATCTTCTTTCCAACGTGCGGAAGAGGGTGTGGAGCCTTGCTAGCGGTGCGAAGTTCGTGACAGCCGTTGCGCCGACCTTGTTCTTGCACAGTACCCGCTTCCGAAGATCGACCATTCCGCGCAGAAACGCGCCGACGCCCGATTTTTCGCGCAACTACGCCCGCCGCCGACGTTGTCGCTCAACTTTCCGCGGGAGCCGGATTGAAGAAGATCTCCCGCACCTCGGCCACGCCAGGAATCACCTTGGCGCCTTTGCGCACCCACGCCAGCACGTCGTCCAGACTCTCGGTTTCCAGTATCGAAAGACCTCCCACGAACTCTTTCGCCTCCGCATACGGTCCATCGGTAACGACCACTTCACCGTCGGGCTGCGATCGGATTGTTACGGCCTTCGGGCTCAGGCCGCACGCGAACTTCCTGACGCCAGCCGCAATCATTTCCCGATTGAGCGCGTGGATGGCATCGATGGTCTCTTTGGTGACAAGCGACGGATCGAAGTCATCGGGAATGTAGGTAGAGATCAAATATTGCGGCATTTTCGTCTCCTGACAGGGCATCGACCGGACGGGTAACCAACCTTTGCCATAGCGACGAACGGCGCGGCCGGAATTCGACAAGCTGCCCGGAAAAATCTCAGCTATTTCGCATCAAAACGTGGATCGGCTGCCCGGCCATCTTTCCGATTGGCCATTGGGCTTCTCTGTCGCCTCTGGCGCCTTCAGGATTTCCCGTCGGCTCCTTGCAAGATTTCCGAACCGGGCGGTTGGATCACACGCCCGGACCTGCTCCGGAGAAGGCGCCTCGTCGCCGCTTCAAGCCACGTCCTGGACGCCGGTCTTCGTTGCGACCGGAAGAGCGTACTGCGCCGCCTCTTCCAGCAAACCGGTCACGGCATCGACATGCGGGCATTCGGACAAGTCGAGCGGGTTCGGGGCCAGCAACCCGGGGAGGCACAGGACAATGATGCGGGCCCCGGGCATGCGCTGGCGCAGTCTCGCGGCAAGCGCATCCACGCGCTCGCGCATCGCCTCGGTTCCGGTATCGACCAGATAGATCAACGCGACCGCACCGGGGGTGAGATCCGGGTGCGGCTCGTCGTCGAAGTTCTGCAGATCGTCGATTGCCAGATGGCGCGCATCGACACGCAATCCGCGCAACACGCGCGTTAGCAACTCCGTGGTCAGGTCGTCGTAAGCTGTTCCCATCCCCATGCAAATCGCGATCGAACCGGCGGGCACCGCCAGCGAGCCCTGCCAGCGCCCATGCGTCTCCTCGCGGCGTTGCCGGAGCTGGCGCCCGATATTCGCCTCGTTGAGGACACCCGGGCGACGCCGGCGCCATGACCGCGTCCGCCCTTCCCCGCTCAACGTCTCGATCACCGCCACGATGGTTTCGCGCAGGATCCTCAACTGCTCGGCGCGAATCACCCCGCGTTCGAGATCCATGCGACCGAACTGCAGGGCCGGCAGCACGATGGCGTCGCAATAGGCACCGAAGGTTCTGCTCCTGAGATAGCGGCGTGCCTCGTCCAGGATTTCCTGGGCGTCGCCGGAAAGCGCCCTCTGGTAGAGCCGCTGCGGCATCGTCAACGCAGGCGCGTCGCCCAGCAGAATGGTCAACAGATCCAGGGCTTTCACGTGCCGGCCTGCCGCCACCAGGCACAAGGTCAATGGCGTGGACATCACCAGCCCGATCGGCCCCCACAACCAGCTCCAGAAAATCGCGGCGACCACCACCGCCAGCGGCGACAGTCCCGTGGTGTGTCCGTAGAGCAGCGGCTCGATCACTTGCGACACGATCAGTTCCACGACGGCGAACAGGATCGCCGTCATCGCCACCAGCGACCAGCCCGGCACCACGGCGGCGGCAAACAGCACCGTCAATCCGGCCACCAGCCACACGCCCACATAAGGCACAAACCGGAATATCGCCGCCAGCGCCCCCCACAGCAGCGCATTGGGCAAGCCGATCCACCACAGGCCGGCCCCGATCGCCACGCCGACGGCCGTATTCACCGAGAACGTCGATATGAAGAAGCGGGAAAGGCGCTCCGCCGCATCGTTGATCGCCATGGTGGTGGCGCGCAGGTCGGCGCCCCCGGCCAGGCGGATGAAGCGGTCGCGCAAGGATTCGTGTTCCAGCAGGACGAACGCCAGAACCACCAGCACGATGCCGCCCGTCTGCAACGGCACCCATGCCACCGTCAGCAGGTGCGAAAGCATGGTCAGCGACGTGCCCGGAATGGCGGCCGATGCATCGGAAGTGACGACCGCTGGGCTAGGGGCTGTCGCGACGGCAGCAGTCTGCTCCGGTCCGGCAGGCAAGGTCGCCGGCTCGATGACGCGGCCCAATTCGCCTTGCATGCTTTCGAAACGGTCTACCGTCAGGCCACGCAGGGTTTGCAACTTGGCGTGGATGGTGGACTGATACTGCGGCAGGCTTCGCGCCAGGTGCGTCGCCTGCGAACCGAGCACGAGAGCCATACCGAGCGTGATGCCCAAGGTGACGAGCACCACCAGAAGGACGGAGAGGCCATGCCCGAGCCCAAGCCTCAAGCCAAGCCGCACCCATGGGTTCAGCAGCGCGCCGAGAAACAAGGCAAGCATCACGGGAACCAGCACTTCGCGCCCGAAGTACAGCAGAGCAAGCATCGCGGCGGTGGCCAGTATCCCCATCGCCTGCAACCTGGGTGCGGCAACCTCGTTCGTTGACATCTTTGCCCCTTTGGCCGGACACCGAGAGCAGCTTAGCCTCCGCCAGCGCCGTTTGCTTCAATCGCGCCTTTACTTTCCCCCGGTTCCCAGACGCGGCGCAGCGCATCGTCTGTCGCACGGGCGAAAGCAATCCCCAAATCCACGACACAACGCGCCGGCAGTCCCGGCGGCTTGAAGCCAAGCCGCTTCTCCGGCTTGCTTCTCTTTGGTCAGAGCATCCTGCTCTCGACCCATCGGCCTGCCTCGCCGTTCGCCATCGCGCCCGCGGCGGCATGGGCCAGCAAAGAGAAGAAAACCTGACGCCGGTAGGCATCTGAAACCACCTTGTTCCTTGCAATGACACAGACGTCCGCGCCGCAAGCTCGAAAGAATGGACAGGAAAGGACGGCTGGATACCCGCCCCATCGCGATGGCCCCACCGCAAGAAAATTCATCGTTGCCGCGCCTGCCATGAGGGAATATCTTCAGCGACTTGTGCTCGCTCGAGGTGCCTGCGACAAGCAGCGCCGGGAGCTTGCACCTCTTGATCCGGTCCTGAGCTTTCTGCCGCACGCAATGCATCCAAGCGATGTCCGCGCGGCGGCGGCGTCCAGAGTCGAAGCATGAGGGGACGCGGAGTTCGTCTTTCGCCAAATTCAAGCGGCCATGCCGCTTGGCAGAACAATGCATGAGGAGAGTACGGGTTCGCCATGGTTGCCTTGCCGTTTGTCCGCATCCCCGTGGCGCAAGCCCTGCGATTCACCGTGCCGGCCGCCGCCATGCTGCTTGCGGCTTGCGCGGTGGGCCCGAATTTCAAGGCGCCTGCGCCACCAGCCGTCAGCAGCTACACCCCGCATCCCGTGGCGGCGACGGCTGCCACGCCAGGCGTGGCAGCCGGCTCGGCCCAGCATTTCGAATCGGGCGCGGACATTCCCGGCGACTGGTGGACCCTGTTCCATTGCGCGCCACTCGACGCGCTGATCAAGCAGGCGCTGGCGCACAACCCGGACCTGAAGGCCGCGCAGGCAGCCCTGCGCGTGGCGCACGAGAACATGCTGGCGCAACGCGGCGCATTCTTCCCCAGCGTGTCGGCGAACCTGTCGGCCAGCCGCCAGCGCCAGGCCGGTTCGCTGGCTCCCGTGCCGGATTCCAATGCCTTCCTGTACAACCTGTACACGCCGCAGCTCTCGATTTCCTACACGCCCGACGTGTTCGGCGCGAACCGGCGCTCGGTCGAGTCGCTCAAGGCGCAGGAGCAGTCCGCACGCTTCCAGATGATCGCGGCCTGGAACACGCTGGCCTCGAACGTAGCAGTGGCGGCGATCCAGTTGGCCGCACTGCAGGCGCAGATAGACGCCACGCGGCAATTGGTCGACGAGAACACGAAGATGCTCGACATCCTGCGCTACCAGTTCGCCAAGGGTTACGCGAGCCGGGTCGATCTGGCCGCGCAGGAATCCCAACTGGCGCAGACCGAGGCAACACTGCCGCCACTGGAGAAGCAACTGGCGCAACAACGCGACCTGCTGGCGGTGCTGGCGGGCCGCTTCCCGTCGCAGGCAGCCGGCGACCAGATCACGCTGGACAGCCTGCACCTGCCCGAGGCTCTGCCGCTCTCCCTGCCTTCGGCCCTGGTGGCGCAACGGCCGGACGTGCGCCAGGCGCAGGCCAACCTGCATGCCGCCAGCGCCGAGGTCGGCGTGGCCACGGCTGCGCGGTTGCCTAACCTCACGCTCACCGCCGACACCGGCAGCACCTCGCTGGAGTTTTCCAAACTGTTCACCGGGGGCACCGGCTTCTGGGACATGGCGGCAGGCATCACCGCACCGATCTTCGAGGGCGGCACCCTGTTGCACCAGCAGCGCGCGGCGAAGGCCGCCTTTGTCGAGGCCGACGAGCAATACCGCAGCACCGTGCTTGCGGCGTTCCAGAACGTCGCCGACACGCTGGTCGCACTCGATCAGGACGCGAAGGCACTGCAATCCGCGGCAAAGGCCGAGCAGGCCGCGAAGCTGACGCTGGACCTCACCGAGCACCAACTCAAGGCCGGTTATGCCAGCAACCTGCAATGGCTGACCGCCGAACAAACCTGGCAGCAGGCACGAATCACCCTCGTGCAAGCCCAGGCCAATCGCTTCGCCGACACGGCCGCGCTGTACCAGGCGCTGGGTGGCGGCTGGTGGCACCACTCCGATCTGAGCACGCAGTGACGATGAATAAACCTGCCTCGCCCTTCCCTGCCTCCATGCGCCATGGCGCTGCGCTCGCGGTCCTGCTCGCGGCTGCCGCACTTGGCGCCTGCTCGTCCAATACGGGCGAACCGGAGTCCGCTGCGACGACGCCGCAGAACGTCACCCTGACCCAGGCGCAGCAGCAGAGCATCCATCTGTACACGGTCGAACCCTCGTCCTACCAGACCGTGATCAACACCACCGGCATGGTGGATTTCGACCACAACCGCTCGACCGACGTGCTCGCGCCGATCTCGGGGCCGGTCGCGAAACTGCTGGTGACGCTGGGCCAGACGGTGAAGCAGGGAGAGGCGCTGGCCCTCGTGGATTCGCCCGACTTCGCCGCCGCGATAGACACGTACCGCAAGAACCTGGCCGCGGCCAAGGCGGCCGACCAGATCGCCTCGACCGACCGCGACCTCTACGCACACCAGGCGGTGTCGCAGCGCGAATACGCGCAGGCGCAATCCGACGCGGCCGGTGCCGATTCCGACCGCGACGCCGCGTTGCAGGTGCTGGTCGGCTTGCACGTCGACCCGAAAACCATCGCCGACATCCAGGCCGGCCGGCCGGTCACAGGCGGCTCCGGCGTGATCCGCGCCCCGATCGCCGGCACCGTCGTCGTCAAGTCGATCACGCCCGGGCAATTGCTGTCGGCGGGAACCACCGACTGCTTCACCATCGCCGATACCTCGAAGATGTGGGTGATGGGTCAACTGTTCGACCGCGAATTCGGTGCGGTGAAGGTAGGTGATCCCGCCGAGGTCGAAATCGGCGACGGCGACAAGCCCATCGCCGGCAAGGTCACCAACGTCGGCTCGGTGATCGACCCGAATACGCGTTCGGCGACCGCCCGCGTCGCGGTCGACAATGCGGACGGCGTATTGAAGCAGCAGATGTACGTCTCGGTGCGGATCCGGTCGCGCGACGCACGGACGGGCATCCTGGTCCCCGTGTCGGCGGTGTTGCGCGACGACGAGAACCTGCCCTTCGTCTACGTGGTCGCGCAGGACGGCGGCTATGCACGCATGCCCGTTACGCTGGGCGAGCGGATCGACGACCGTTACGTGATCCCGCAAGGTCTCCATACCGGCGACAAGGTGGTCATGGACGGCGCGATCTTCCTCAATTTCATCCAGACCCAATGATCGCCGCCCCGCCCCCCGACGCAGCGAAGCGCGACGCTTCGATCATCAACCGCATCGTCGCCTTCGCGTTGCAGCAGCGCTTGCTCATCGTACTGCTGTCGTGCGCGCTCACGGTCGCCGGCATCTGGGCCTACAACTCCCTGCCGATGGATGCGTATCCGGATCTGTCGCCACCCATGGCGGAAATCATCACCCAGTGGCCCGGCCATTCGGCTGAGGAAGTCGAACGCCTGATTTCGGTGCCGGTGGAACTGGGAATGAACGCGATCCCGGGCCTGGTGACCAAGCGCTCGATCTCGCTCTACGGGCTGTCGGACGTCACGCTCACCTATGCCAACGGCGTCGACGACTATTTCGCGCAGCAGCAGGTGTACAACCGCCTGCCTGGCATCACCCTGCCCAGCGGCGTCACGCCATCGCTCTCGCCGATGTCGCCGCCATCTGGCCTGGTCTACCGCTACGTGCTGCAGAGCTCCGACCGCTCGCCGATGGAGCTGAAGACCCTGGAAGACTGGGTGATCGCGCCGCAGTACCGGTCGGTGCCGGGCGTCGCCGACGATTCCGCGTTCGGCGGCGGCAACATGCAATACCAGGTGCTGCTCGACCCGGTGAAGGTCGCTGCGCTGGGCCTCAGCGTGACGCAGATCGAAGCCTCGCTCACCGCGAACAACAGCAACGCCGGCGGCGGCTTCTACCAGCAAGGCGGCCAGTTCTTCTACGTGCGCGGACTCGGGCGGATGGTGACGCTGGAGGACATCGGCAACGTGGTGCTGGCCGTGCACAACGGCACACCCGTGCTGGTGAAGGACGTGGGCAAGGTCGAGATCGGCATTGCACCGCGCCTGGGCGAGTTCGGCTACATGGGCCAGGACGACGCGGTCGAGGGCGTGATCCTGACGCTGACCGGGGCCAAGACCCAGAACGTGCTGCAGCGTGTCGAGGCCAAGACCAAGGAACTCAACGACGAGATCCTGCCGAAAGACGTCAAGATCCATCCGTTCTACGACCTCACCGACCTGATCCAGCAGACCAAGGAAGTGGTGCGGCACAACCTGCTGGTCGGGATGCTGCTGGTGATCGCGGTGCTGGTGTTCTTCCTGTACGACTTGCGCGCCGGCCTGATCGTCGCGGTCACGATCCCGCTGGCCCTGATGTTCGCGTTCTGCGGGCTGCACCTGCAGAACGCCTCGGCGAACCTGCTCTCGATCGGCGCGGTGGACTTCGGCATCCTGGTGGATGCCGCGGTGGTGATGGTGGAGAACATCTACCGCCAGCTCGCCCTGCGCCAGGGCACCTCGCTGGACATCGGCGGCGTCATCCGCGACGCGGCGGCCGAGGTCGATCGCCCACTGTTCTACGCAGTGGGCGTCATCGTGGCCGGCTTCCTGCCGATCTACGTGCTGAGCGGGCCGTCCGGCACGCTGTTCAAGCCGATGGCCGACACCATGATCTTCGCGATCGTCGGCTCCCTGATCGTCACGCTGACCCTGCTGCCGGTGCTGTGCGCGTGGTTCATGCGCAAGGGCGTGCGCGAACGCCGCAACGCGATCTTCGAGTCCATCAAGACGCGCTATGCGAAATGGCTGGATACGTGCCTGGCGCATCCGTGGCGCATCACGATCGCCACCCTCGCGCTGCTCGGTCTGTCGCTGCTGCTGGTGCCTTTCATGGGCGCGGAATTCATGCCGCAGCTCGATGAAGGCGCCTTGTGGGTGCGCGCGACGATGCCCTACACGATCTCGTTCGACGAGGCCGCGAAAATCTCGCCGCAGATCCGCGAAGTTCTGCGCTCCTTCCCGGTCGTCACCACGGTGGCATCGGAACTGGCGCGTCCCGATGACGGCACCGATTCCACCGGCTTCTTCAACGACGAATTCTTCGTCGGCCTGAAGCCGTATTCGGAATGGCATGGCGCCTACCGCGACAAGCAGGCGCTGATCGCCGCGATCGACGCCAAGCTGCAGAAATTCCCCGGCATCCAGTTCAACTACACCCAGCCCGCCGAAGATGCGGTGGACGAGGCCGAGACCGGGCTGAAGAGCGCGCTGGCGGTGAAGGTGTACGGGTCGGACCTGCGCACGCTGCAGGCCAAGGGCAAGCAGATCAAGGCGGTGATGGAGAAAGTGCGCGGCATCACCGATGTGACGCTGGTGCACGAGCTGGGCCAGCCCAATCTCGCAATCAAGATCGACCGCGCCAAGACCGCGCGCTACGGCATCAACGTCGACGACATCAACAATCTGATCAATACCGCGGTCGGCGGCGACGTCGCCACCGAGGTGGTACAGGGCGAGAAGCAGTTCGACCTGGTGGTACGCCTGCTCCCGCAGTACCGCAACAACCCGCAGCAGATCGGCGACATCCCGGTCGCGACACCGGGCGGCCAGCAGATCCCGTTGAAGGAATTCGCTGACATCACGGTCGAGAACGGCGCCTCCTTCATCTACCGCGAGAACGATTCGCGCTATATCGGCGTGCAGTTCTCGGTACAGGGCCGCGACCTCGCCGGCGCGGTGGAGGATGCGATGGCGCAGGTTACGAAGCAGGTGAAACTGCCCCAGGGCTACCGTCTCGACTGGGGCGGCGAATACAAGGAATACACGGCCTCGCACCGGCAGCTGAACATCGTGTTGCCGCTCACGCTGGCCGTCATCTTCCTGCTGCTGTTCGCGCTGTACGGCAACTTCAAGTTCCCGCTGATCACCGTGCTTGGTGTGCTGCTGTCGGCGCCGGTGGGTGGCATCGTCGCTCTATGGCTCACGCACACGCCGTTTTCCGTGTCATCCGGCATCGGCTTCCTGGCGCTGTTCGGCGTGTCGGTGCAGACCGCAGTGGTCTACATCTCCTACGTCAACGAGTTGCGCCTGGGCGGCACGCCGATCGACGAGGCCATCCGCGAGGGAGCGATCCTGCGCCTGCGCCCGATCATGATGACCGCGCTCGTGGCCGCGCTGGGCCTGTTGCCGGCCGCCATCGCGGTCGGCGTCGGCACCGACACGCAAAAGCCGTTCGCGCTGGTGATCGTCAGCGGCCTGTTCACGCGGCTGGCAATCAGCATCTTCCTGATGCCCGCCCTGTACAGCCTCGTCGCGCGCAAGGACGACCGCCTGCAGGTGTGATCCTTCGTCCGAGGCGGACTGCGCCGGCATCGGCGAGCCGGCCTGCAGGCTTAGGTTCGGCCGTCGGAGCGACGTGGCATCCGCTTTGGAGAAGCCTATCGACACGGAACGGTACGCACGCGTACCGTCCGCGGTCGAGCGTTCCGCGCTCAAGCTTCGCTCGCAACGACCGATACGCATGGCAGCAACGCGCGCGCTATTCGGAGTCATACATGCTGGTTCTCGTCGGATCGTTAGTCGTCATCGGTTGCGTGCTGGGCGGCTACGTGCTGTCGCATGGCCATCTGTTGGCACTGTGGCAACCTTACGAACTGCTGATCATCTTCGGTGGCTCGATCGGCGCCTTTCTCACCGCCAACTCCAGCAAGGTGGTGAAGGCCGCGCTGCACGACATGGCGGCCCTGTTCAAGGGGCCGGCCTACCGCCGGCAGGATTTCGTGGACCTGCTTTCGCTGCTGTACGACATCTTCAGCGCCATGCGCAAGGAAGGCCTGCTCGGCATGGAGGCGCACATCGAGGACCCGCAATCGAGCCCGCTGTTTGCGGCCTACCCGCGGCTGCTCGGCGAACGGCACATGGTTGAATTCATCACCGACTGCCTGCGCCTGATCGTTGGCGGAAACATGGAGGCGATCGAGCTGGAGTCGCTGCTCGACGCCGAGGTGGAGACCCACCACATGGAGGCCGAGGTACCCGCGATGGCCGTTTCGAAGATGGCCGACGCGCTGCCGGGCTTCGGCATCGTGGCGGCCGTGCTCGGCATCGTCACCACCATGTCCAATCTCTCTGGCGATACCTCCAAGATCGGCGAGCACATCGCCGGCGCGCTGGTCGGCACCTTTCTGGGCATCCTGCTGTGCTACGGCTTCATCGGCCCGTTGGCGGCAGCCATGGAGGCTCGCGTGCGCGAGGACGGCAAGGCCTTCGAATGCGTGAAGGTGGGCCTGATGGCCAACCTGCGCGGCTACAACCCCAAGGTCTCCGTCGAGTTCGCCCGCAAGGTGCTCTCCGCGCACGCTCGCCCGAACTTCCAGGACCTGGAGGAGCATCTCGGCAAGGTGCATTCCGGAGCCGGCGCGTGAGCGACGCCGCCCCGCCAATCATCATCAAGCGGGTGAAGAAGCGCGGCCACGGTCACCATGGCGGTGCCTGGAAGGTCGCCTACGCCGACTTCGTCACCGCGATGATGGCGTTCTTTCTGGTGATGTGGATCATCGGCGTCGGCACGCGCGAGCAGAAAGCCGCGATCTCCGAATATTTCCGCAACCCCAGCGCCACGCCAGGCACTGCCACGGTGGCGCCACCCGGCAAGGCTGGGCCCGGCGGCGCCAGCGACTCCCTGATCCAACTGGGCGGAGCGATGGATCTCTCGCACGGCCCAGGCAAGGATAGACACAACGGTCCGGTTGGCGCTCCCTCGAAGGACGAGATCGAAAAGCGCGCCCGCGAACTCGATCGTGCCCACCTGGAAGAACTGAAAGACGAACTGAACGCAGCGATCCAGAAGAGCCAGGCACTGGCGCCGTTCAAGGACCAGTTGCTGCTGGACATCACATCCGAGGGACTGCGCATCCAGATCGTGGACAAGCTCAACCGGCCGATGTTCGACCTGGGTAGCGCGCGGCTGCGGGACTACACGCAAACGCTGCTGGCGGAACTGGCCAAGTTCATCAACCGCGTGCCCAACCACATCAGCATCACCGGCCACACCGACGACGCCTCCTACGACAACAACAATGGCTACAGCAACTGGGAACTGTCCACCGACCGCGCCAACGCCGCGCGTCGGGCCCTGATCGCCGGCGGCATGCTGGACGACAAGGTGACCCGGGTGGTGGGCCTGGCCGCCTCGGTACCGCTGGACAAGGCCAACCCCAGTGATCCGATCAACCGGCGCATCAGCATCATCGTGATGACCAAGGAAGCCGAGGCCGAGGCGCTTTCACGCGGCATGGTGGACAACGCTCCGCAGTCCAACCGCGATACTCCGGCTTCGCCGACACCGGCGCCTTCTGTTCCGCCCGTGTCAGCAAATGATGCACATGTGCCGCTGGCGTCGCCCGGACCACCGTCCGCGGCCATCGCCACGTTGCCTGAACCGCCAACCTTGCACGCCGCGGGAAGCAAGCAAGGCGCCGGTTGAACGGGACCCGTCGCGGGCCGCCGCTTCCGCGGGCTGACATGCGCATCCTGGTCAGCTGGTTTGCCGCTGGAAGAACGACTGCCGGAGCTTCTTCAGTGCATTGTGATCGTGGGCCAATTCACCGTCGTGCAGAAGTCCAACGACGGCTCGGCCCTGACCAGCGAGGCGCAACGGCTCAGCGCCGGGCTTTGAAGAATTCCCGCAACATGGCCGACGACTCTTCGGCCAGCAGGCCACCCTGCACGGCGAGGCGGTGGTTGTGGCGCGGATCGATCAGGGTGTCGAACACGCTGCCGGCGGCACCGGTCTTGGGGTCGGTAGCCGCGTAGACCACGCGGCCGATGCGGGCGTGTATCAAGGCCATCGCGCACATCGCGCATGGCTCCAGCGTGACATAGAGCGTGGCGCCGACAACGCGGTGGTTGGCGAGTCTTTCGCCGGCCGCGCGCAGAGCCATCACCTCTGCATGGGCAGTGGGATCGTGCAAGGTGATGTTGCGGTTCCAGCCCAGCCCGACGATTTCGCCGCCCAGCACCAGCACCGCACCTACCGGCACCTCGCCCTCGGCGTCACGGGCATGCGCGGCGAGCTGCAGCGCGCGGCGCATGTGGGCCTCGTCTTCGGCGGTGAAAGGCTGGCGGGTTTCTTCGGTCATGTCGACAAACGGTAAACGATCACGAGAAAGCCGGCACTGTGCCGGCTTTCGGGGGCAAGCCAGAACCTATAAATAGACTCACTCCCACTCGATGGTCGCCGGCGGCTTGCCGCTGATGTCGTAGACCACGCGGGAAACGCCGCGCAGTTCGTTGATGATGCGGTTGGAGACCTTGCCGAGGAAGTCGTACGGCAGGTGCGCCCAGTGCGCGGTCATGAAGTCGATGGTTTCCACGGCGCGCAGTGCGATCACCCATTCGTAGGCGCGCGCGTCGCCCACCACGCCCACCGATTTCACCGGCAGGAACACGGCAAAGGCCTGGCTGGTCTTGTCGTAGAGATCCCAGGCGCGCAGCTCTTCGATGAAGATGGCGTCGGCGCGTGCCAGCAGTTCGGCGTACTCCGGCTTCACTTCGCCGAGGATGCGCACGCCCAGGCCCGGGCCGGGGAACGGATGGCGATAGACCATCGCGCGCGGCAGGCCGAGTTCCACGCCGATGCGGCGCACCTCGTCCTTGAACAGTTCGCGCAGCGGCTCGACCAGCTTGAGCTTCATGTGCTCGGGCAGGCCGCCCACGTTGTGGTGGCTCTTGATGACGTGGGCCTTGCCGGTCTTGCTGCCGGCCGACTCGATCACGTCGGGATAGATGGTGCCTTGTGCCAGCCACTTCACCTGGCCGTGGCCGGCGGCGGTGACTTTGGCGGATTCCTCGTCGAAGATCTCCACGAACAGGCGGCCGATGATCTTGCGCTTGGCTTCCGGGTCGGCCACGCCTTCCAGCGCCTTGAAATAGCGCTCGGCGGCATTGACGCGGATGACCTTGACGCCCATGTGCTCGGCCATCGTGGCCATCACCTGGTCGCCCTCCTGCCAACGCAACAGGCCGGTGTCCACGAACACGCAGGTCAACTGCTCGCCGATCGCGCGGTGCAGCAGCGCGGCGACCACCGAGGAATCCACGCCACCGGAAAGGCCGAGCAACACGTGGTCGCTGCCCACCTGCGCGCGCACGCGGGCGATCTGGTCTTCGATGATGTTGGCCGCGGTCCACAGCGTGGCGCAGCCGCAAATGTCGGTGACGAAGCGCTTGAGCAGCGCGCTGCCCTGCTTCGTGTGTGTCACTTCGGGATGGAACTGCACGCCGTACCAGCGACGGGCCTCGTCCTCCATCACCGCGACGGGAATGCGGTCGGTGCTGCCGGTGATGGCAAAACCCGGCGGCGCCTTGCTGACGTGGTCGCCATGGCTCATCCAGACGTCGAGGCGGTGCGCATCGCCGTGATCGGAGAGACCGTCGAACAGCCGGCTTTTCGCCACGATGTCCACTTCCGCGTGGCCGAACTCGCGCTGGTCGGCGGCTTCCGTGGCGCCGCCCAACTGCGCGGCCAAAGTCTGCATGCCGTAGCAGATGCCGAGGATGGGCAGACCGGAGTCGAACACTTCCTGCGGCGCGCTTGGTGCATCTGGCAGCGTGGTGGATTCCGGGCCGCCGGAAAGGATGATGCCCTTGGCGCCGAACGCGGCGATCTCGGCCGGGTCGTGATCCCACGCCCAGATTTCGCAGTACACGCCAAGCTCGCGCACGCGACGCGCGATCAGCTGCGTGTACTGCGCACCGAAGTCGAGGATGAGGATTTTGTCGCTATGGATGTTGGTCATGGCGGCGTTGATCGGAAATCGAGAGAGAAAGGCCGGAACGCCGCAACGCTCTGACCTGCGAATGTCTTCATGACCGTCATCCCGGCGAGGGCCGGGATCCAGTGACTTTTTTCGCGGCACCTGAGGCACTGGACTCCGGCCTGCGCCGGAACGACAAGAGGGAGCGCAAGCGCCCCCGCATTCGTCAGGAATTCAGCCGGTAGTTCGGCGCTTCCTTGGTGATCTGGATGTCGTGCGGATGCGCTTCGGTCACGCCGGCCGAAGTCACCTTCACGAACTGCGCCTTGTTGCGCACGTCGTCGATGGTGGCAGCGCCGAGGTAGCCCATCGAGGCACGCAAGCCGCCGATCAGCTGGTGGATGATGTTGCGCAGCGAACCGCGGTACGGCACGCGGCCTTCGATGCCTTCGGGCACCAGCTTGTCGGCGTCGGCTTCGTTGTCCTGGAAGTAGCGGTCCTTGGAGCCCAGCTGCATCGCGCCGATGGAGCCCATGCCGCGGTAGCTCTTGTACGAACGTCCCTGGAACAGCTCCACCTCGCCCGGCGATTCCTCGGTGCCGGCGAACATCGAGCCGAGCATGACCGAGCTTGCGCCCGCAGCCAGCGCCTTGGGGACGTCGCCGGAATAGCGGATGCCGCCGTCGGCGATCAACGGAATGGAATCCTTCAGCGCCGTGGCCACCATGTCGATGGCCGTGATCTGCGGCACACCCACGCCTGCCACCACGCGGGTGGTGCAGATCGAACCGGGGCCCACGCCCACCTTCACCGCATCGGCGCCGGCGTCGCGCAGCATCAGCGCGGCGTCGCCGGTGACGATGTTGCCGGCCACCACCTGCACCTGCGGGAACTGCTTCTTCACCCAGGCCACGCGATCGATCACGCCCTGCGAATGGCCGTGGGCGGTATCCACCACCAGCACGTCCACGCCGGCCTCGACCAGCGCCTCCACCCGGCGCTCGGTGTCGCCGCCCACGCCCACCGCGGCGCCGACCAGCAGCGCCTCGTTGCGGTCCTTGACCGAATTCGGGTTGTCACGCGCCTTCTGGATGTCCTTCACGGTGATCAGGCCGCGCAGTTGGAAGTCGTCGTTGACCACCAGCACCTTCTCGATGCGGTGCTTGTGCAGCAGCTGCAGCACCTCATCCTGGCTGGCGCCTTCCTTCACCGTCACCAGGCGCTCCTGGCGGGTCATGATGTTGCGCACCGGGTCGTTGGGCTTGCGCTCGAAACGCATGTCGCGGCTGGTGACGATGCCGACCAGCTTCTCGCCTTCCACCACCGGCACGCCGGAGATGTTGTGCGCACGGGTGAGCTTGAGCACCTCGCTGATCGAGGTGTCCGGGCTCACGCTGAAGGGGTTGCGGATCACGCCCGCCTCGAACTTCTTCACCAGGCGCACTTCGGCGGCCTGCTGCTCAAGCGTCATGTTCTTGTGGATGATGCCGATGCCGCCCTGCTGCGCCATGGTGATGGCGAGGCGCGCTTCGGTCACGGTGTCCATCGCCGCGGAGACGATCGGGATGTTCAGGCGCAGATTGCGGGTGAACCGGGTGGAGGTGTCCACGTCGCGCGGCAGCACGGTGGAATGGCCCGGAACGAGGAAGACGTCGTCGTAGGTGAGAGCCTCGGCGAGAATGCGCATGGTATGCCCCGCTGCAAAGAGAGGATTATACGCGGCACTGCAGCATGCCGCCAGCGCGGCAGCTGAATCTCAACGCGCTTCGGCGGCTTCCAGCGTATTTTCCATCAGCGTGGCCACGGTCATCGGGCCGACGCCGCCGGGTACCGGCGTGATCCAGCTGGCACGTTCGGCAGCCGGTGCGAATTCCACGTCGCCCACCAGCCGACCGTCGTCGAGGCGGTTGATGCCGACGTCGACCACCACGGCGCCAGGCTTGATCCATTCGCCCTTCACCAGCCCCGGACGGCCCACGGCGACGATCACGATGTCGGCCTGGCGCACATGGCCTTCCAGGTCGCGGGTGAACTTGTGGCAGCAGGTGGTGGTGCAGCCGGCAATCAGCAGCTCCAGCGCCAGCGGACGGCCGACGTGGTTGGAGACGCCAACGACCACGGCATGCTGTCCGCGCACCGGTCGGTCGGTGTGGCCCAGCAGGGTCATCACACCTTTGGGCGTGCACGGACGCAGGCCGAAGCGACGCAGCGCGAGGCGCCCCACGTTCACCGCCTGGAAGCCGTCCACGTCCTTGGCCGGATCGATGCGGTCGACCAGCGCATCCTCGTCGATGTGCTCCGGCAACGGCGACTGCACCAGGATGCCGTGCACCTCCGGATCGGCGTTGAGCCGATCGATCAGCGCGAACAGTTCTTCCTGGGTCGTGCTGGCCGGAAGGTCGTAGTCGAACGAGCGGAAACCCACCTGGTGGCAGGCCTTGCGCTTGTTGCGCACGTACACCGAGGACGCCGCGTCGTCGCCCACGAGCACCACGGCCAGCCCGGGTGCAGGACGGCCCTGGGCCTTGCGCTCGGCGACGCGCCTGCCGATCCGGTCCAGCAGTTCCTGCGCGATGCGTTTGCCGTCGAGGATGCGTGCGCTCATGGGGCTTTTCTGTTTGCAAAGCGCAACATTATCCTGACTGTCCGCCACCCGCACAAACCTACTTTGCCCATGCCCTTACCAAATCCCCCTGGACCCGCGGAGCTCGCTATCCCGCCACTCGCCTTGCGTCCCTGGCGGGACGATGACGCGCAAGCCTTGCACGAGGCCATCCGGGAGTCGCTGGACAGCGTGGGGCGATGGCTGCAGTGGTGCCACGTGAACTATGACCTGGACGCCGCGCGCCAGCGCATCGCCGCCTGCAAGCAGGGCTGGGATGCAGGCGGCCAGTACGCCTTCGCGGTATTCGACGCGACCGGGCGGCTGGCGGGTGGTGTTGGCCTCAACCAGTTGGACGAACGCAATATGCGCGGCAATCTCGGCTACTGGATGCGCACTTCCGTCAACGGCCGTGGGTATGCCGCGCACGCTGCACGCGCTGTTGCGGTATTCGGCTTTGAAACGCTGGGATTGCAGCGGATCGAGATCGTCGCGGCCACAGGCAACCTCGCCAGCCAGCGCTGTGCCGAGCGCATCGGCGCCAGGCGCGAAGGTATTGCAAGAAGCCGCGTGTTGATGCACGGGCAATCCGAAGATGCCGTGGTCTACGGGTTGGTGCCGACCGACCTCGATCAGCCGGCCGCGGCGCAGAATGCGGCGACGTCTTCGTAACCCGTGAAACATGCGCCCACTCCGCAGCCCGGGCAAGCCGGATCACGCGGCAGGCGCGTCTCGCGGAAACGCATGCCCAGCGCGTCGAAGGACAGCAGGCGGCCGACCAGGGAGTCGCCCAACCCGAGGATCAGCTTGAGCGCCTCGGTGGCCTGCAGCAGGCCCACGATGCCGGGCAGCACGCCGAGCACGCCTGCTTCGCTGCAATTCGGCGCATCGGCCGCCGCCGGCGGCTCGGGAAACAGGCAGCGGTAGCACGGCGAATCCGCCCGGCGCGGATCGAACACGCTGACCTGGCCGGTGAAGCGCTCCACCGCGCCGTAGACCATCGGCAGCTTCAGTCGCTGCGAAGCCGCGGCGAGCAGGTAACGTGCGGGGAAATTGTCGGCGCCATCGATCAGCACATCGTGGCCTTCGAGCAGACGTTCCACGTTGCCTGCATGCAGGCGTTCGTTGCATGTCCGGATGCGCGCGCGCGGGTTCAATGCACTCAGCGCGATACGTGCCGATTCGGTCTTGGCCATGCCCACGCGCGCGTCGGCGTGGATCACCTGCCGGTGCAGGTTGGAACGTTCCACGCGGTCGTCGTCGATCAGCGTGAGTTGCCCCACGCCAGCCGCGGCGAGATACAGCGACGCCGGCGCACCCAGGCCGCCGGCGCCGAGCAGCACGACCTTCGCTTCCGCAAGCCTTGCCTGCCCCGCTTCGCCCACTTGCGGCAGGCGCAACTGGCGCGCATACCGCTCGGCCGCATCGGCATCCAGTGCCCCAGTAACGATGGGCAAGCCCTCACTTTTCCAGCGCTCAAAGCCGCCGGCCACAGAACGCACGTCGCGATAGCCCATGCGTTGCAGGGTTTCCGCTGCCAGCAACGAACGCACGCCGCTGCCGCACAAAGTGAGGATGGGACGTGCGCGATCCGGCTCGGCCTGCTCGATGCGCAGTTCCAGGAAGCCACGCGACAAGCCCAGCGCATCCGCCGGCATGCCGATGGCGCGTTCGCCGTCCTCGCGCACGTCGACCAGCAAGGCGCCTTGCGTCTGGCACGCGAGCGCATCGGCAGGAGACAGCTCGGGAATGCGACCGCGGAGCTCGGCCAGCAAGGTGTCGCGATGGGTATGGGGAGGCATGCGCGAAGTGTAGCGCGCCGCCCCCCCCCCACTCCCCAGCGGGGAGAGGGGGGGAGAGGAGACGGGCTGGCGATGAAGGAGCTACGAAGCGTGCTTCGATGGTGTGCTTTTGCGAGCCCCCCCTCACCTCAATCCTCACCCCGGCAGGGAGAGGAGGCGAACGGGCCAAGCGGGTTTGTGCTTTCCGCGAAGTGGCGACCTGCAACCGGCACGGGTGCCATGGATGCCGGTTCGATCGAAGCGGCCTATTTCTTGCGCTTCTTCATCTCGCGGATCATGCGCTGGCGCTTGCGCATCTGGCCTTCAGTGAGCACGTTCTTCTTGCCGGCATAGGGATTCTCGCCTTCGCGGAACACGATGCGGATCGAGGTGCCTTCGAGCTTGTAGCGCTTGCGGAAGAAGTTTTCGAGGTAGCGCTGGTAGGCCGGCGCGATGTGCTTGGTGCGGCTGCCATGGATCACGATAGTCGGCGGATTACTGCCGCCGGGATGGGCGAAGCGCAGCTTGGGTGCGTGCCCGCGCACCAACGGCGGCTGGTAGTTCTGGTAGGCCTTTTCCAGCGAACGGGTGAGGTCGGACGAATTCAATTCCTTGGTCGCGGAAGCATGCGCGCGCACGACGGCCCGCATCAGCTCGCGCAGACCGGAGCCGTGCAAGGCGGAGATGTAGACGTGCTTCGCCCACTCCACGAACTGCAGGCGGCGCGCCAGCGCTTCCTGACAGCGTTCGCGCTGGTAGGCATCGAGGCCATCCCACTTGTTCACCGCGATCACCAGTGCCCTGCCCTCGTCCAGCGCGTGGCCGATCAGGGTGAGGTCCTGGTCGGCGAGGTTTTCGCGCGCGTCGATCAACATCACCACGACCTGCGCGGCGGCCATCGACTGCAGGGTCTTGATGACGCTGAACTTCTCCACCGCTTCCTCGACGCGCGCGCGGCGACGGACGCCGGCGGTGTCGATCAGGGTGTACTTGCGGCCGTCGCGCTCCAGCGGCACGCGGATCGGGTCGCGCGTGGTGCCGGCGACGTCGGAGACGATGAGCCGGTCTTCGCCGAGCAGGCGATTGATCAGGGTGGACTTGCCCGCGTTCGGTCGGCCGACGATGGCGACGCGGATGCTGTCGCTCTCGTCCGGCGCAAGTTCCCCGTCCGTGTCCTCCGGCAACAGCGGCTGCAGCGTGGCGAGCAGGCGATCGGTGCCGCGGTTGTGCGCGGCGGACAACGGCAGCGTGGCGGCGATGCCGAAGGCGGCGAACTCGGCCAGCGCGGCCTGCTCGTCGAGGCCGTCGGTCTTGTTGACCGCGGCGATGATGGGCTTGCCGCTACGGCGCAGCTCGTCGAGGATGGTGCGATCCTGCGGCAGCAGGCCGTCGCGCGCGTCCAGCACGAACACCAGCGCCTGCGCTTCGTCGATGGCGAGGCGCACCTGCTGCGCAGTGAGCGCATCGAGACCTTCTTCCACGCCGGAAAGACCGCCGGTATCGACCACCACGAATGGTCGCTCTTCTACGAGATGGCAGATACCGTAATGGCGATCGCGCGTGACGCCCGGCAGGTCGGCCACCAGGGCGTCGCGGCTGCGCGTCAGCGCGTTGAAAAGGGTCGATTTACCGACATTGGGGCGACCGACCAGGGCGACGACGGGCAGCATGACAGCGCATGGTTCCCGGCGATCAGTGCGCAGCGAGGCGGTAAGCGCCGATATGGCCCTTCACATCCTCGACGTACACAGTGTCGCCCACTACCAGCGGCTGGGCCTGGATCGGCTTCTTGGACAGGCGGATGCGCGCGGCCAGTGCGCCGTCGCTGGTCTGCAACCAATGCACAAAACCGTAGGCGTCAGCGACCACCACATAGTTGCCCTGCACCGCGGGGCCAGTGAGCCAGCGGTACTTGAGCTTGGCGTCCTTCCACATGTCGGAGCCGCTGCTGCGGTCGAATGCCCACACTTCGCCCTGGTCGTCCACGCCATAGAGGGCACTGCCTCCCAGGCTCAGCGAGGTGTAGGTGGAGAACGGGTGCGACCACAGCGGGCGGCCGCTGGGGCCGTCGATCGCGGTGAGGTCGCCATGATAGGCGGAACCATACAGCGTGCTGCCATCGAGCAGGATCGTGCCGTCCGCGTCGTCGAGACGCTCGATATCGGTACGACCGTCGCCATTGGCCAGCCGCTGTTCCCACAGCTTCTCGCCGTTGTCCTGGCGCAGCGCGACCAGCTTGCCGTCGTCGCTGCCGATGAATACCACGCCGTTCGCTGCCAGCGGCGTACCGTAGCCGCGGAGGCTGAGCGAGGGCACGGTACCCTGGTCGTAAACCCAGCGGCGCTTGCCGGTGGCGGCGTCGAGGCCGTACACGCGGCCGTCCTGGGTGCGCGCGATCACCAGATCCCCGCTGATCGCCGGTGCGGCGGTCACTTCGGAATCCAGCTCGGACGACCACAACGGGCTGCCGTCCTTCGGGTTCATGCCGTAGACATACCCGTCCAGTGTTCCCACCGCGAGCAGGTTGCCGGCCACGGCAGGGCTGCCGGCATAGGAGCCGTCGGGAATCGCCTTCCCTTTCTTGCCGCCGAAGCCGAACCAGCCCTTCTTGACCTTGGTGGTCTTTTCCCACAGCTGCTTGCCGCTGGCGGCGTCGAACGCGGCAATCTTGCCGTCGGTGCTCACCGCATACAGCACGCCGTCAACCACGGTCGGACGCAGGCGCACACCGCTGATGCCGGCGCCATCGCCAATGCGCGCCGTCCAGACCTTGCTGACCTGTACGGTGGGCGTGAAGTGCTTGTCCAGCGGGGTCGGCGGCTCGATGTTCTTCTTCTTGAACGAATTACAGCCAGCCAGCAGCGCCAGCGAACCCAAAGCAAGCAGCCATGCGCTCTTCTTCACCACGTCTTTCATGCACCCTGCTTCCCGGCCACGGCCAGATCGTCGATTTTCATCTGCAGGACGGCGTGTTGCGGCGCGTCCTCACCCAATGCCGCCATCGCCGCCTGGTATGCCCTGCGTGCGTCGTCGGCGCGTCCCAACTTGACCAGTGCGTCGCCGCGGAGTTCCTGATTCAGGCCGGTGTAATCGCCGGCCGGCATGGCTTCCAGCGTGGCCAAAGCGGCCTGACCGTCGCCCTTGGCCAATTGCACGCGAGCCATGCGCAACTGCACCAACGACTTCAGCGCCGGACTGGCGGCATGCGCCGCAGCCCACTGCAGCGAAACGATGGCTTTGTCGAACTGCTTGTCCTGCACTTGCTGCTTCGCACGGTCGCTGACTGCAAACAGTGCATAGGGCGACTTGGCGTAGTCCTTCATCAACTCGTCGACGAAGGCCGTTGCAGCATCCGGCTTGCCGCTGGCGATCGCCACATCGGCCTGCTGGTACAGCGTGGCCGCAGCGGCCTCGCTATTGGCCTGGTGCTTGCGCCACTGCTGCAGACCGAAAATGCCGACCAGGCCGATCGCGATGCCAACGGCGATGGAGAGGCCGTTTTCGCGCAGCCATTTCTGGACACGTTCGCTTTGTTCGTAATCGTCGTATGCGTCGAATGCCATGCTTCACCGTTCGTGGGTGCCGCGCGCTATGCGCACGCCGGCCGGAGGCGAGAAAACGGCTCGCCTTCACCCTTCGCCCGAAGTCGGACGAAGAATGGGCAAGCATAACCGAAATGAATGGTTCGCAGGCGCGGCAGCGCGCGTCAGAGAACGGCTGCAGTAGCCTTGCCGGCAGCAATCTGCATGCGGAAATGCGCCACGTTGGCATGGCGCAACGCATCGAGTGCCACGGGTTGGCCATCGATGCTCATCTGCGCACCATCGGCATTGCCGATGCGCACATCCAGCGGTTGGTCGCTGCGCCATGTCTTGCTGGTTCCGGCGGGCAGCAGACCGTATTCCAGCCGCGAGCCATCCTGCCCGACCACCTCGACCCAACTGGCAGCAGTCAGGCTCAGCGTGATGCTGTGGCCACCCGTACCGACGGTAGCCGCCGCGGCGCCTGCACTCTCCGCTGGCGCTGGTACGCTGGCCTTCGGCGATGCCAAGCTGCCATTGTCCATGCTCGGGAACGGCGCCATCGAAGCCATCAGCGGCTGGTCGTCCGAAGGTTGCGCATCTGGGGCTTTTGCCACCAGGGTCGGCGCAGTCGACTTGGCTGGCGCCGCAGCCTGTTGCGTGTCCTGCTGGGCCACCGGCGAGGCGTCCAGCGGAGTCAGGTGGCTGAGGTCGCGATCCAGCGTGCTGCGCACACCAAACCAAACCGTGGGTACCGCGATGACCAGGGTCAGCACCACATAGGTGGCAGCGGTGGCATAACGGTCGAACAGGAAACGCGAGTGCGAAATGCCGCCAGTGGCGACAAGTGCCGGCTCGACATGGTGGGCACGCGCCAGTTCGGCCTGGATCGCCGTATCGTCGATGCCCAGGTACTGGCTGTACTTGCCGATATAGCTGGCCAGGTAGACCCGCGAATCGATGCCGTCGTGCTCGCCATGCTCCAGCTTGCGGAGGATGCGCAGCGGCAACCTCAAGGCATGCGCGCAAGCCCCCAGCTCAAGCCCGCGAGCTTCGCGCGCCGCGCGCAGGCGATTGCCGAAGGCGACATCGGGGTCGGCTTGCACAACCATTGCAAAGCTGGCTTCCGTGTTTCCATCCTGCTGGGCGAACAGATCGGGCGCGGCCGGATCTTGGCCGGACTGGGAAGGCTGCATGTTGTTCATGGACGACTGGCGGTGGCTTTCAGGGCGCGGGCCTGTTCCGAGTCCGGGAACTGGCCCTGCAAACGCCCGAGATAAGACTGGGCTGCATCCGTATTGCCCAAGCGCGATTCGATATCGTAACCAAGCTTGAGGGAGGCCGCAGTCGGCTTGCCCAACGCATCGAAGCGCTGGATGAAAGCCCTGGCACGAAATGCATCCCCTTGCGTATAGAGTACTTCGGCAAGGTGGAAAAGTGCATCGCCATTGCCCGGATTTCGCGCGATTGCGTCACGAAAACTCGCTTCTGCGCCGGCCTGATCACCCATCTTCAACTGGCAGATACCGGCGTTGGTAAGTGCCATATCCGGCGTGGCGTAGAACGGGTCGGCCACGGCCTTCCTGAAATAGCCGAGGGACTCCTGCTCCTTGCCGGTGCTGCACAAGAACTGGCCCAGATTGTTGTTCACATCGCCCTTGTCCGGGGCGAGCGCAACCGCTTGGCGGTAATTGGTCTCCGCCTCGGGGAGCTTGTTGATCTTCTCGTAGACGAACGCGATCACGGTGTGAGCAGGGATGTAGTTCGGGTCGAACTGCAACGCCAGCTTCAGTTTGTCCAGCGCCCCTTCCAGATTGCCCGCGGCCAGGTAGTGCTGGGCCAGGTCGGTATGGATACGGGCTGCATCCTCGCGCTGATCGGCTTTGCTGGCCTTGGGGATATGGTCGGTCGGCCCGGGGCCGTTGCCGTCGTTGTGCACTGTCACGCAGCCGGCCAGCGCCAGCATGAGGCTGAGTCCAACCAGCGATTTACAGCGCATGCGCCTCCCCTTGTTCCACGCGTTGGCGAATCCCCGCACTGCGGCGGGTGCGATCGTTCACTTGCCCGGCCAGCTGGCCGCAGGCGGCGTCGATGTCGTCGCCGCGGGTGCGACGCAGCATGGTGAGAATGCCGGCATTGAGCAACTGGGTCTGGAACGCTCGGATGGTTTCGGCATCGGAGCGCTCGAAGCGCGTGCCCGGGAAGGGATTGAACGGGATCAGGTTGACCTTGCAGGTCGGCAGCTTGCGCATGAAGCGGATCAGCTGCTTCGCATGCTCCGGCTGATCGTTCACGCCCTTCATCAAGGTGTATTCGAAGGTGATCGAGGTGCGTGGCTTGCGCGCGATCCAGCGCTGGCAGGCCGCAGTGAGCTCGGCCAGTGGATAGCGCTTGTTGAGCGGCACCAGCTCGGTGCGCAGCTCGTCATTGGCCGCGTGCAGCGACACCGCCAGCGACACGTCGATGACTTCCGACAGCTTGTCGATCATCGGCACCATGCCGGCGGTGGACAGCGTGACACGCTTGGATGCAAGGCCGAAGCCCAGGTCATCGCGCATCAGGCTCATCGCCCGCACCACGTTGTCGAAGTTCGCCAGCGGCTCACCCATGCCCATCATCACCACATTGGTGATGCGGCGGTTCTGGTGGGTGACGTTGCCCAGCTGCTTCGCCGCCACCCACATCTGGCCGATGATCTCGGCGGTGGCGAGGTTGCGGTTGAAACCCTGCGCGCCGGTGGAGCAGAACTGGCAGTTCAGCGCGCAACCGATCTGCGAGGAGACGCACAGCGTGCCGCGGGTGGGTTCGGGGATGTACACCGCCTCCACCGCGTTGCGGCCGTCCATGCCCAGCAACCACTTGTGCGTGCCGTCGGCAGCAGCCTTGTCCACCAGGGTCTGCGGAGGGCCGACGTGGCAGCTCGCTTCGAGCTTGGCGCGCAGCGCCTTGCCCACGTCGGTCATGTTGCCGAAATCGGACTCGAGGTGGTGGTAGATCCACTTCATCACCTGCTCGGCGCGATACGGCTTCTCGCCAAGCTGCGCGAAGAAATCGCGCAGACCCTGACGATCGAAGTCGAGCAGGTTGACCTTGCCGGCGGCGCCGGGCTGATCGGATGGAATGGCGGCTACCTGGTTCATGTCCTTGTTTCAGAGTGCGGCCATGGATGGCCGCTTTTTGATTTTCGCGTTCACGGATGAACGCTTTGGTTTAACTCGTGCGGCCGTGGACGGCCGCTTCTTGATCTTTGCGTTCTAAAGATGAACGCATTACCTCGCGTGCACTTCGGTAGAAGCGAAGAAGTAGGCGATCTCGACTGCAGCCGTCTCGGCAGCGTCGGAACCGTGCACGGCGTTCGCGTCGATGGAGTCGGCGAAGTCGGCGCGGATCGTGCCGGGCGCGGCTTCCTTCGGATTGGTGGCGCCCATCAGCTCGCGGTTCTTGAGGACGGCGTTCTCGCCCTGCAGCACCTGGATCATCACCGGGCCGGAGATCATGAAATCCACCAGCGCCTTGAAGAACGGACGCTCCTTGTGCACTGCATAGAAACCTTCGGCTTCGGCGCGCGACAGCTGCTTCTGCTTGGCGGCGACAACCTTGAGACCGGCCTTTTCGAAACGGGCGTAGATCTCGCCGATCACGTTCTTGGCGACGGCGTCAGGCTTGATGATGGAAAGGGTGCGCTCCAGCGCCATGGGTGTGCTCCGGTAAAGGGGATCGAAATGTGAAGCCGGCATCGCGCCAGGAATGGCCAAAACCGACTTGGAATGCGGGTTTAGAACGCGAAGTTTGACAGATTCTATTCCATTCGCAAGCCGAAGTAGGGCCGGCGCCCCTCATGGTTTGACGCCGACCAATCCGCACGCGTATGCTCAAACGATCGTTTGAATCCTTCCCTTGGCCACGTGGATTGACCCGACCCGTGAACCGCACCGGCTCCACCAAGGAACGCATACTCGGCGCCGCCGAGACCCTGTTCGCTCAACGTGGCTTCGATGGGGCCTCGCTGCGCCAGTTGACCAGTGCCGCCGGGGTCAACCTCGCGGCGGTCAACTACCATTTCGGCTCCAAGGAAAAACTGGTCGAGCAGGTGTTCCGGCGCCGGCTGGACGCGCTGAACGCCCAGCGCCTCGCCGCACTGGCCAAGGTCGCAGGCAAACCCGACACACGGTTGGAAGATGTGCTCGATGCCTTCATCCGCCCCGCCCTGGAGCTGTCGCACGAGGACGAAGGCTCGCTGTTCATGCGCGTGCTGGCGCGAGCCTTCGCGGAGCACGACGACGGCCTGCGCAAATTCCTGTCCGAGAACTATGGGCATGTGATGCGCCAGTTCACCGCCGAGTTCGCCCGCCTGCTGCCGCGACTGAGCAAGGAGGAACTGTACTGGCGCATCGACCTGGCGACCGGCGCGTTGACTCATGCCATGTCCGGCTTCGGCATCATCCAGCGCAAGAGCGACGTCAGCGAACGCGCCCATCGCGAGCAGACCGTGCAGCACCTGATCCGCTTCGCTGCCGCCGGACTCAACGCCACCTGACTTATCGCGCCGCCACGGCTGCGCCGCCGCTTCGATCAACTTCGTTTCGCATGCTGTCCTTCATCCGGAGACTTCCATGACCGCTTCATCCACCACCACCCCGACGCTGCGCATCCACAAGGCGGCCGTGCTCGGCGCCGGCGTCATGGGTGCGCAGATCGCCGCGCATCTGACCAACGCCGGCGTCGAAACCGTGCTCTTCGACCTTGCCACGAAGGAAGGCCCCAAGAGCGGCATCGCGCTGAAGGCCATCGAACACCTGAAGAAGCTCTCCCCCGCCCCACTGGCCGACGCCAACCTCGCCACCGCCATCATCCCTGCCAACTACGACCAGCATCTCGCCCTCCTGGAAGGCTGCGACCTGATCGTGGAAGCCATCGCCGAACGGATGGACTGGAAGCTGGATCTCTACAAAAAGATCGCCCCACACGTCTCGCCCACCGCGGTGCTGGCGTCGAACACCTCGGGCCTGTCCATCAATGGCCTCGCCGAGGCACTCCCGGAAGAAATGCGCCACCGTTTCTGCGGCGTGCATTTCTTCAACCCGCCGCGCTACATGCACCTGGTCGAAGTGATCCCGACCCGCCTCACTGACCCGAAGGTGGTCGAAGGCCTCGAGGCCTTCCTGGTCACTACCGTGGGCAAGGGCGTGGTGATCGCCCGCGACACGCCCAACTTCATCGGCAACCGCATCGGCGTGTTCTCGATGCTGGCCACCATGCACCATACCGAACAGTTCGGCCTGGGCTTCGACGTGGTGGACGCGCTCACCGGCCCCGCCGTGGGCCGCCCGAAGAGCGCCACCTACCGAACCGCCGACGTGGTGGGCCTGGACACCATGGCGCATGTCATCAAGACCATGGCCGACACCCTGCCCGACGACCCGTGGCATGCCTACTTCAAGGCGCCCGCATGGCTCTCCGCGCTGATCGAAAAGGGTGCGCTGGGCCAGAAGAACGGCGCCGGCTTCTACAGGAAGGCCGGCAAAGACATCGTGGTGCTCGACGTCGCCAAACAGGATTACCGCGCCTCCGAGCAGAAGGCTTCGGACGAAGTCGCCGCCATCCTGGCGATCAAGAACCCCGCCGAGAAATTCGCCAAGCTGCGCGCCTCGCAGGACAAGCAGGCGCAGTTCCTGTGGGCCACCTTCCGCGACCTGTTCCACTACACCGCCTACCATCTCGCTAACATTGCCGACACCGCGCGCGACGTGGACTTCGCCATTCGCTGGGGCTACGGCTGGAAGCTTGGCCCGTTCGAGACCTGGCAGGCCGCCGGCTGGCAGCAGGTGGCGCAGTGGGTGCAGGAAGACATTGCCGCCGGCAAGGCCATGAGCAGCGCGCCGCTTCCCGCATGGGTGCTGGACGACCGCGACGGCGTGCACGGCAAGGACGGCTCCTGGTCGGCCGCCGACGGCAAGTACAAGCCGCGTTCCGCGCACCCGGTCTACCAGCGCCAGCTGTTCCCCGATCCCATCCTCGGCGAGAAGTTCGACCAGGGCAGCACGGTGTGGGAGAACGACGGCGTGCGCCTGTGGACGCTGGGCGACGACGGCGTCGGCATCATCTCGTTCAAGACCAAGATGCACACGGTCAACGACCAGGTGCTCGACGGCATCCAGCACGCCATCGGCGTCGCCGAGGAAAAGCTCAGGGCCGTGGTGATCTGGCAGAACGGCGAGCCGTTCTCAGCCGGCGCGGACCTGAAGGGTGCACTGGGCCTGCTGCAGGCGGGCAAGTTCGACGACTTCGAGCAGATGGTCGCCAACTTTCAGCGCACCAGCATGCGCATCAAGCATGCGCTGGTGCCGGTGGTCTCCGCCGTGCGCGGGCTCGCACTGGGCGGCGGCTGCGAGTTCCAGATGCACTCCGCGCGCACTGTGGCCGCGCTGGAAAGCTACATCGGCCTGGTCGAGGCCGGCGTGGGCCTGCTGCCTGCCGGCGGCGGCCTGCATGAGCTGGCCGTACGCGCGGCCAAGGCCAATCCGGCCGATCCGTTCGAGTCGCTGAAGAAGGTGTTCGAAACCGTGGCGATGGCCAAGGTCTCGCCCAGTGCCATCGAGGCGAAGAACATGGGCCTGCTGCGCGACAGCGACGTCATCGTGTTCAACGCCTACGAACTGCTCTACGTGGCGAAGAGGATCGCGTTGTCCCTGGCCGAATCCGGTTACCGACCGCCGCTGTATCAGCGTTCCGTGCCGGTCGCCGGCGACGTGGGCACCGCCACCTTCAAGGCCTCGCTGGCCAACCTACAGGCCGGCTACTTCGCCTCCGAGCACGACATCGCCATCGCCACCCGCATCGCCGACTGCCTGTGCGGCGGCAACGTGGAGCGCGGTTCGCTGGTGGACGAGGAGTGGCTGCTGGAACTGGAGCGCAAGCACTTCGTGGAGCTGGCCAAGACCGAGAAGACCCAGGCCCGCATCGCGCACACCATGACCACCGGCAAGCCGCTCAGGAACTGATCGCATCCCACCAGTGCGTCATCCCGGCGCAGGCCGGGATCCAGTAGCGAAGACCGATCGTTGCTGCGACTGGATTCCGGCCTACGCCGGAATGACGAACAAGACAACCCAAGACGCGTCGCCGCACACCCGCGCGACGCCACGGAGCAAGCACCATGAGCAAGCAAATCCAGGACGCCTACATCGTCGCCGCCACCCGTACCCCGGTCGGCAAGGCGCCGCGCGGCGTGTTCCGCAACACCCGCCCCGACGACATGCTGGCCCACGTCATCAAGGCCGTGATGGCCCAGGCGCCGGGTATCGATCCGCACCGCATCGGCGACGCCATCATCGGCTGCGCCATGCCGGAAGCCGAGCAAGGCATGAACGTGGCACGCATCGGCGTGCTGCTGGCCGGCCTGCCCGACACCGTGCCCGGCGTCACCATCAACCGCTTCTGCTCATCAGGCCTGCAGGCCGTGGCGATGGCCGCCGACCGCATCCGCCTCGGCGAAGACGACCTGATGCTCGCCGGCGGCACCGAGAGCATGAGCATGGTGCCGATGATGGGCCACAAGATCGCGATGAACCCCGCGATCTTCAGCAACGAGCACATCGGCATCGCCTACGGCATGGGCATCACCGCCGAGAACGTGGCCAAGCAGTGGAAGGTCAGTCGCGAGGCGCAGGACGCCTTCGCCGTGGAAAGCCACCGCCGCGCGCTGGCCGCGCAGGCAGCCGGCGAGTTCAATGACGAGATCAGTCCCTTCCAACTCGACGACCGCTACCCCGACCTCGCCACCCGCGGCATCGCCACCGACAGCCGTACCATCGCCGCCGACGAAGGCCCGCGTGCCGGGACCACGGCCGAGGTGCTGGGCAAGCTCAAGACCGTGTTCCGCAACGGCCAGTTCGGCGGCACCGTCACCGCCGGCAACTCCTCGCAGATGTCCGACGGCGCTGGCGCCGTGCTGCTGGCCAGCGAGAAGGCGATCAAGGAATACAACCTGCAGCCGCTGGCCCGCTTCGTGGGCTTCTCCGTGGCCGGCGTCAAGCCCGAGATCATGGGCATCGGCCCGAAGGAAGCGATCCCGAAGGCGCTCAAGCAGACCGGCATCACGCAGGACCAGCTCGACTGGATCGAACTCAACGAAGCCTTCGCCGCGCAGGCCCTGGCCGTGATGGGCGACCTCAAGCTCGACCCCGCCAAGGTCAATCCGCTGGGCGGCGCCATCGCTCTGGGCCACCCGCTCGGCGCCACCGGCGCGGTACGCATCGCCACCCTTCTGCACGGCCTGCGCCGCCGCAGGCAGAAGTACGGCATGGTGACCATGTGCATCGGCACCGGCATGGGCGCGGCAGGCATCTTCGAAGCGGTTTGACGGGTGCCATTGAGCTTGGCGACCTTCGTCAGGCTGCAAAAGTCAAAGAAGGCCACGCTTGGCTGCACTCTTCGAAAGCGAAAACGGCGCCCATCATCGGGCGCCGTTTTCGTGTCGGGAAGATCAGTTCCGCAGCTTGTCCACCATCCGTTTCCAGAACGAAGGTTTGGTCTGCAGCGACTGACTATCGGAGGGCTTCGGGGGTATATATCCGGGCTGCATGGCCTGGCAATCCGACAAGAAGGGTTGTGTGAGTTTTTGGACTTGTGCCGGGGCAACCCAGAAACCCACGCGAATCGGACTACCGGTGATCTCGAACCATATGCCCAGTGACATCGCCTGTAACACCGGCGTGAGCTGGGTGAACGGCATCTGGCGCGAGAACACCAATGCGTCGCCATCCGCATGGGGGCGGTCACCCTGATGCTGTTGCCACGCCTGGTCGCCCACCTGGAAGTAGGCATACATGGCGCGCGCAGCCAGCAGCTCCGTGCGCTCGGAACCCACGACGTAGCGGGCAGTCAACGTGACCTGCCCGGGCGAGCATTGCAGCGTCACCTGATTCTGCCTGCCGTGCACCATCTGTGACAGCAGCAACGAGGGCGGCGCGCCCGGTGCTTTTTGATAGGACGCCTCCAACGGCAAGCGACCGTTGTTGGCCACCTGTGTGGCAACCAGCTTTTCCGTGTTCCACCATGCAACGCCATTCACCACCAGACCGGCCACCTGTGCGAAATCGGCCGGACGCACGCCCATCGACTCTACATAGCTGTCCGTGTCCGCCGCTTGCGAAGAAGGATCGGTGGCACGGTTCGCCTGCAGGTTGTCGTGCAGACCAATGCGGTCGGAGCCGCTGGGCGACCAACGGTACACGCCGCCCAGGTAGGCATAGGCGCAGGCGTCAAGGCAGGTGGCCGGAAGCGCCGGCGAATTGCCGGTATGCCAGGTTCCCAAATGCGTGTTGAAGCGCGAAGTGCGAAACAGCTTGCCTAGCTCCATGCCAGCCGCAATGTCGCCTGCAGACGAATCCAGATACACGTCCGAGCCAGGCATCAGCTTCCCCGCGTCCAGCAGTTGCCGCACCTGCGCCACGGCCGCGTCGTTGATGGTACCGGCGAGATAGGCTTGCGGCGCCTTGGCCACGCGCAGCGTCATGCTGTCGTTGCGCACATGTACGTTGAGCGGACCTGCCGCCGTCGGCGGAGATTTCGCGAAAAGCGGAAGCATCAACAGGCTTCCGGCCGCGATCAACAGAAATCTCGTGCCATGTTTAGCAATGGAATCGGGCAAGTGGCTCGCCTCGTCTGGAACAAAGAGGCGAAGTGTCGCCCAATCGCACTTGGCCTTGCATGAATGCAGACCACGCAGGTGTTCAGCGCAACTGACTGTCCTTGCTGGCGCGGCGGTTGTAGAGATTGGCAGCATGCTCGGCGTCGTGGGCCTGCTGGCAGCTCACACACAGTCGCACGCCGGCTATCGCAGTACGTCGTGCCTCTGGAATCGACGCGCCGCATTCCTCGCAATGGCTGAGACTGGGACCGCGCTTCAATTGATTGCGGGCACGCTGCACCGCATCGGCGACTGTGGCGTCGATCTGATCCTGTACGGCGCCATCGCCGGCCCATCCGGTCGCCATGGGAACCTCCGCGAGTTATGGCTGATTACACGATATGCGGGTGCCGCGCTCGGATTTCCAGCCGTTTCGGGGTCGCCGCCAAACGACGGATGATGCACCCGCTCGCCTCTTTGTCGTGTGAATCACTCACGCTGGAACTTGCGGAATAGCCGCGAACCGCGTGATTACGTCAACTGAACAGATAGCTGACGCCGCACTCCGCTTGCTGCTCGCTTCCGGCACAGCTGTGCCGGAGCTCCTCGTAGGGCACCAATTGCTGTTGCAGCCATTCGCGCATCTGCGGCCCGAACAGGCCCTCGGCCTTGCGCTTGGCCTTGCCAGGCAGACCACTCACCGCGTCGTGCTTCCACGGTTCGTTGCGCAGGTCGGCAATGGGCTGGTTGCAGCTGGCGCCAAGCTTGGCTCTGGCGTCGATGTGCAGGAAGGCGCACAGGCGCTGCCACTCGTGGTGCATGTCGCGGGTAAGGTCGTCCAGGAAAACGAAATGGTGGTGCGGCTGCTGCGCGTGCCTGGCATGGATCTGCGCGGCACGGTTCCAGCGACGCGACCAGGGCACGAGGCCAATGCCCATGGTGTTGAAACCTGCGTAACGCAGGCTCGCATCCGTGATCGAAGCCAGTACGTCCTCGCCAGGGCGGATCACGTGCACGAAACGCGCGTCCGGCACGTGTCGCTCGATCTCCGGAATGTAAAGCAAGTGGCTCGGCGTTTTTTCAACCCAGGCCGTACGTCCCTCGGCCTGCGCCCGTGCATCGAGCGATCTTATAAAACCGCGCACGCAACTGCCGGTGCGCAACGGCCACTCCGGGAGAGCGAACATGTCTGGATCGATGTCGCGCAAGGGTTGCAACGCCCCGCGCGCCTGCTTGCGTGCGAAGCCGAGGTGCTGTCGCAAGCGGCGTCGCTGCGGCTTGGCATCAAGATCGCCCCAACGCCACGCCAGATCACCATACAGGTGCTCGAAAAACGCTGTTTCCGGCATGGTCAGAATCGTCGGATGCCGCGCCAACATCGCCTGCACGAGTGTAGTGCCGGAACGAGGGCAGCCGACGATGAAGATGCGCTGCATGTTGATGCATACCTCTTTTTAACGGCCGTACACAAACCTGACTGTACGCCAACGAGCAAGATCGTACGCGGTTGACTGCGTCATGTCACTTTACAAAACGCAACATATAACGTATCGGCCAAGAGCCGAAGGGATTGGCTGGTGTGTTTGCTAGGCTGCAGCCTTCACAGCGACGGAGCCTGCCATGACGCAAGGCATCCACACCATCGATACCGGCTTTGTGCGACCGCGCTTCGACGCGGCTTATCTCATCGTGGAAAACGGGCGTGGCGCATTCGTCGATTGCGGCACCAATCATGCAGTGCCGCGCATGCTGGCTGCTCTGGAGGACGCCGGTCTCCGACCAGAGGATGTGGACTGGCTGATCCTTACCCACGTACATCTGGATCATGCGGGCGGCGCTGGCGAACTGATGGCATGCCTGCCGAACGCAAAACTGGTGGTGCATCCGCGCGGTGCGCGGCACATGGTCGATCCATCCCAACTATGGGCCGGAGCCAGTGCGGTATACGGCGAACAGGTGATGGAATCGACCTACGGCCGGCTGCGCCCCGTGCCCGTCGAACGGGTGGTCGAAGCACCGGACGGTCACAGCGTCGATCTCGCCGGCCGGAGCCTGCACTGCCTCGACACACCAGGCCACGCCAAGCACCACCTTGCAGTGCATGACGCACGCACCAACGCCTGCTTTACCGGCGACGTGTTCGGCCTTTCCTACCGTGAGTTCGACACGGCGAACGGTCCCTTCGTGCTTCCCACCACCTCGCCGGTGCAATTCGATCCCGAAGCACTGCACGCTTCCTTGCGCCGCCTGGTTGCTTTGAACCCATCGGCGGTATACCTCACCCATTACGGCCGCGTCGAAGAAGTTGGCCGTCTGGCCGGCGACCTGCATGCACAGATCGATGCCATGGTGGCAATTGCGCGTGCCGCACATGGCAAACCAAACCGGCACGCGAGTTTGGTCGAGGCGCTCACTGCACTGTATGCGGCGCGCGCCATCGCGCATGGCTGGACCGAAGGGCGCGATGCGCTCGCTTCATTGCTGGCCATGGATATCGAATTGAACGCGCAGGGTCTGGAAGTTTGGCTGGATCGCGCTTGACGACACACCACGCCTGAAAGCCGCGAGCCTTACTTCAGTACCTTGCGATATACGTGCTGCGTCTTGACCCGCGCATACCCGAGATTTTCGTAAAACGGGTGCGAACGCTCGCGCGCCACGTTGGAACGCACGCCGATCGACTCGAAGCCCTGCGCGTGTGCCCATCGCTCGCCATCGGCAACCAGTGCGCGCCCGATGCCCGTGCCGCGCGCCGCCGCATCCACCACCAACCCGACGATCTCGATACGTTCGCCCGATTCCAGCGTGAGACGGCGCTCGATCGCGATCCAGCCGAGCAGCCCACCATTCCCGTCTTGCGCCACGGTCACGTGGTGTTGCGGCAACGGCAGGATCGCGCGCAATCGATCTTCCATAGCGGCCACGCCCAGCGGATAACCCAATTCGCCGGCCAACCGCGCGATTTCCATAGCGTCATCGACGCGCGCGGTGCGCAGCGCGGCCATCTCAGGCCAGCCGCGTGCCGTTCGGTACCGGGCGTTCGATGGCGGTGAGCACCACGCCATCCGAGGTTGGGAATCCGGTCAGCAGGAACTGCGAACGGAACGGGCCGATCTGTTTCTCAGGGAAGTTGATGATGCCAACGATCTGCCGACCGATCAGGTTCTCGGACTTGTACAACGCCACGATCTGCGCACTGGTCTTCCTTTCGCCGTAGGGCCCGAAATCGGCCCACACTTTCCATGCAGGTTTGCGTGCCTCCGGGAACGCCTCGACCTTGGTGACCGTGCCGGCCACGATCAGCACTTTCTCGAAGTCCGCCCAGGTTATTTCCGTGGTCTCGCTCATCCTTCCAATCTCGTCTTCAATCCGTCGCGTGCTTGCTGCCACCAATAGTTGAGTTGTGCAGCAAGCAAGCCGAAGGGCTTGTGGGTATTGGCCAAACCGTAGTCGGCAAACTGACGCCAGCCATCGTCGCCCTCGGCGATGGCGGCGGCCAGCAATTCACCGAGCGCGCAGGTGGGCGCCAGGCCGTGGCCGCCGAAGGCTTGCGCCCACCATAACCCCGCATCGTCGCCTTCGCCACGGCCGAGTTGCGGCATCTGGTGGCGCGCATAGCTCATCAGACCCGACCACGCGTATTCGATCTTCGCGCCTTTGAGTTGCGGGAACACCTGCGCCAGATCGTGCCGGAGAAGGCGCTGCACCGCTTGCGGCGACCGGTTGCGGATGGAGATGCGGCCGCCCCACAGCAAGCGCTTGTCGGGCAGCGGCCGGTAGTAGTCGAAGGCAAAACGGCTGTCGTACACCGCCGCGCGCGTGGCGAGGCATTCGTCGAGCCGTTCACCCAGCGGCTCGGTAGCCATCACATAAGTGGCGATGGGCAGCACGGCGCGGTCGATGGGCTTGTACAAGTCGGCGAGGTAGCCGCCGCAGGCGAGCACCACCTGCTCGGCAAGCAGCTCGCCCTGCGCCGTGCCAAGCAGCCAACGCGAACCTTCGCGCTTGAGTCGCCGCACTTCGCTCTGCTCGTGCACGCGCACACCCTGCCCAGCAGCGGCCGAGGCAAGACCGATGGCGTAGTTGAGCGGGTGCAGGTGCAATGCATTGTGCTCGTACAGGCCGTCGCTGTAGCGGGGACTGCGGACGCGTTCGCGCAGTTGCTCCTGCGGCAGCCAGTCCCAACCTACGCCATAGTGCTCGGACAGCAACTGTTGCCGACGGCGCAGCACCTCGGGATCGCGGAACCAGTTGGCCCAGATCACGCCTTCGTCGACCGCATCGCAGGCAATGGCGTACCGCGCAATGCGTGCGCGAATCCGTTCGACGGCCGCCGTCGTGAGGCCGAACAGCGCACGTGCACGCGTTTCGCCAAGCTGATCAAGCAACGCCTGTTCGCCCAGCGAATACCCGGCGAACACGAAGCCGCCGTTGCGTCCCGATGCTCCGAAGCCGACGCGTTCGCGCTCCAGCAACACCACATCGCGCACGCCGCGTTCGGCCAGGCCCAGCGCTGTGTTGAGTCCGGCGTAGCCGCCGCCGACAACGGCTACACGTGCTTCCTGTCGCCCTTGCAGCGGCGCATACGCTTCGTATGGCGATGCCGTGGCTGCGTAGTACGACGAAACCGATGGTTGCTTCATGCGCGAGCGCCCCTGTGCGACGGCAAGGCGAGCGAGCATAGCCTATTCATTGCGCCAGCCTCATTGAACCAGGCTCGCCTGCAGCGGCCGCTCATCGCTGCGCCCGTGGTCGTCCACCACGCGCACGCGGTAATCGCCTGCGTTGTGCGCTTGCCAGAACAGGCTGCTGCCGGGCCTGCCCTGCCCTACGTAGGCATCGTCCACGAACCAGTACAGTGCGTGCACGTCGGCATCAGCGTTAGCCGTGAACGCAATCGCCGTCCTGTCCCGCTGCCCGAGACGCATCGCATAGGTGCTGGCGCGCAGCGGCGAGGTGATCTGCGGCGGCGAGCCGATCGGGCGTCCTGCATCGACGCAAGCCGGATTCTGCGGCGGCTTTCGCCGCGGGATGCCGGCCTGCGCGAACACCTGCGCAAGATCGGACGGCCAGAACTCGAACACTTCCACGTGGGTGTGCTTGTCTGCGTACGGCGGGCAAGCGGGCAAGCCGGTCGCATCGTCGATCACCAGCGGACGGTGGATGGTGTCCACGCGGATCGGCGACTTGCCGGGAATGAACCACGTCCAGCCGCGCTGCGGACACCATTGGCTGGGCAGGTCACCGCTGGCGAGGCAGATTTCCACGCGCTTGAGATTGGCCGGCATGTGCCGCGACGGTTCCTGCATATGCGGGCGTTCCGCCCGCAGCGCATCGACCACCTGGAAGAACAGCGGCGCAGCGGCGTCCACGCCGACGAAGGCGGGGTTCGCCGAGCCATCGAAATTGCCCACCCACACCACCAGCACGTAGGGACCGAAGCTGCCCGCCGTCCACGCATCGTGGAAGGCCCACGAGGTACCGGTTTTCCAGTACACCGGCAGGCGCGTGTTCTCTGCACCGAAGGCCGCATCGGGACGCGGGTTCTGCCGCAGCATGTCCATCACCATGAAGCTGGATGCATCGCTCAGCAAGCGCGTGCCGCCCACCTGCGGGTCGCTCTCGCGCAGGCGCAACGGCTGCAGCACGCCGCGGTTGGCAAGCATCGCGTAGAGGTCGCCCAGTTCCTGCATGGTCACCTCGCCGCCGCCCAGCACAAGGGCAAGACCGTAGTGCTGTTCGCTGGCGAGGCGGCTGATGCCGGCTTCCCGCAGGAAATCGTAGAGGCTGGGCTGGTGCAGCTGCGAGGCCACCCACACGGCGGGGATGTTGCGGCTGCGGATCAACGCCTGGGTGGCGGTGATCGGTCCGAGGAAATGCCCGTCGAAATTTTCCGGCGTATAGGGACCGAACGAACTGGGTACGTCGCGCAGCACCGTCTGTGGATGCAGCACACCCTGATCGAAACCCAATGCGTAGATGAAGGGCTTGAGTGCGGAGCCTGGCGAGCGCTTCGCGTTCGTGCCGTTGTTCTGCCCTTCGATGCCGGGGTCGAAATAATTGGACGAGCCCACCATCGCCTTGATGCCCATATCGCGGGTATCGATCAGCAGCGCAGCCGCATTGCGGATGCCGCGCGGGGCATTGCGCTGCACATAGTTGGACAGTTGCCGTTCTAGGCTGTGCTGCAAATCGAGATCGATGGTTGTGACTACGCGCGGCGGCAGGCGCTCGCCGCTCACGCGTTGCGCGGCGATCAACTGGTCCACCGCATGCGGCGCCTCGAATGGCAACCTGGCCAGGGGGTGCAATGTGAGCGGCAGGTCGAACAGCGGCTTGAACGAGGCATCGCGCGGATGCTCTTGCAGCCAACGCGCATAGAGATCGTTGCGTGCCCGCGCCAAGGCGGGATTGATGAGCACGCCGCCCTTCTGCAGCGGACGCGAAGGCTCCTGCGGAATCACCGCCAGCGTCAGCGCTTCCGGCAGGGTGAGGTCGCTGGGTGGCTTGCCGAAATACACGAGGCTGGCCGCGCCCACGCCTTGCACGTTGCTACCGTAGGGCGCGTCGTTGAGATAAGCCTCGAGGATCTCGCGCTTGGAATGGAACAACTCGAGCTGCAACGCATGCGCGATCTGGCGCAATTTTCCCGACGGTGTACGCGTATCCAGACCCCAAAGCAGGCGCGCAAGCTGCATGGTGATGGTAGAGCCGCCTTGCGGATGGCGATGCCGCACATAGGTGACCCACCCGCCACGCAGCAGGCCCCATGCATTGAAGCCCGGATGCCACCAGTACCAGCGATCCTCGTGCAACAGTACGCCTTCCACGAGTTGCGGCGAGACCTGTTTCAACGGCACCCATTGGCGGTATTGCTCGTCGCTGGCAAGCGTCAATCGCAGCAGGTGGCCGCTGTCATCGTAGAACGCAGTGGAACTGGGCAGGCGCTCGCGCAATGGCTGGTGCGGCCATAGGCGGCAAGCCACGAGCACAGCCGCCAGCAGCGCAAAGCCGACCAACCCGTTCTGCCAGCGGATGAGCAGGCGCTTTAGCAAGCGTATGGCGAACACCCGCTCCTCGCCCCACCCGTCGCCTCGCTCCCCGGTACCACGGCCATCCATGGCAGCTCTCCGCGTGCCCCGGCAAGGAAGGGGTGTTCACGGTTGTGGATCACGGCTGTACCACGTCGAGCACGGCGCCTCCGGGAGCCTGTGCCTGGATGGCACGGTCGTACATCTGCTCGGCATAAGCCGGAGCGACCTGGAACTTGCCGGCGTTGGTGGCCTTGATGCGATAGACGAACTCACGCACGTCCGGCGTGGCCGTGCCGTAGATCACCACGCGATCCTCGCGAATGTCCGCGTACTCGGGCTGCCAGGTCGATGAGTCAAGACCGATGGGCGAACGCCACGCGGCAGGCTTGGGCGTGTCGCTGCCATCGCTGTTGCTGTTGTCGTCGCCACTGCCGTTGTCGCCGGCCGTATTGCTGTCCGCCTGTACCGCAGGTGGCGGCTGGATCACCGGATCGAACCCGCCCGGCAGCAGATCGACGATGGCCACGTTGCCCACGCCCTCGTCGCCGGTGGCGCGGATCTTGATGTGCACGTCGATTTCCTCGCCCACCGTGATCTTGTCCAGTGCCTTGCCGTCGGTGCTGGTGTACTCGCGCACGATCTCGATGCCGTTCTTGATCGCCTCCTTCGAGCTGCTGCGGTCATAGCCGCCCTGCGTGGCGATGCGCCATGCCGGCAGGCTGCCCTGGTTAGTGAAGCGCAGCGCCTTCGCCACACCGTCCCAACTACCGCCCAGCAACATGCCGCCTTGCGCCTGGCCGATGGGCTTGGCGCTGCCGTCGGCCAGCACTTCGGCGATGCCCAGCTTGTCCAGGCCGGCGGCGGTGTCGTGCGCGTAACTGTCCAGCGCCAGTACGGTCATCGCGGACGACAAGGTGTTGTAGTCGTTGTGCGCGAGCGGCCACGAGACGTTCTCGAACACGCGCGAGGGCAGCGACTTCGCCTCCTGCGGGAAGTGTTTGGCGATCAGGTAAAGCACACTGGCATCGCGGGTCAGCGGGTCGTAGTAGTAGCCATAGTCGAAGTCCTCGGCGGCCTTGGCGCGGGTGAGCAGCTTGAGCGGCCCTGCCATCAGGCGATTCGCCTCGGCATCCTGCTTGAGCAGCTTGTACGAAGCAGCCAGCCATGCGGCGGCCAGGTCATTCGTCCAATCCTTCGGATACTGGTCCTGCAGACGCTTCTGCACCGCGGCCAACTCATTGGTGGTGACGTTGCCCTGGCGGGTCAGCAGGTACACGGCGTAGGCACGCTCGCGCAGCTGGTCCAGCGTGTCCATGCTGTCGTTGGCGGCCAGTTGCCTGAGGTACTGGTTGCCGGCGTCGAGCATATCCTGCGGCACCACCATGCCGCGTTCGCGCGCCTCGATCAGGAAGTTCATCGCGTAATCGGAGACGAACGGTTCGGCATCCGGCGTGGCCGACCAGAGGCCGAAACCGCCAGCACCGTTCTGCCGCGAGTGCAGCACGTCGAGGAAGTTCGCCAGTGCCTGGTCGTTGCTGATGGTCTTGTCGCCGAAGGCCGGCTGCAACGCGTGCGCGAACACCGGCACCACCGGCCACTTCGACACCACCAGCCGCGGCATCGCCGAACTCACGATCTGCTCGCTGCAGTAGTTCTGGTAGTTCACCAGATAGCTGGTGATGCCTTGCGCCAGCACGACTGGCAAGGAGGAGATCGCCGCATCACGCGAGGCGTAGGCGTCGTACAGCGGACGCAGCGGCTTCAGGTCGGCCAGGCTGCCCGATTCCACGCGGCCCACGTCGACCTGGGTGCGATAGGCCGATGCCGGCCGCACCGACACGTCAATGCCCTGCTGTGCCGACTTGCCTCCATAGCTGGCGGCGAAGCCCAGATGGCCGGAACCCAACTTGTCGGTTGCCCTGACGCGGAAGCGCAGCACGCCTTCGCGCATCGAGGCGAGGCTCACGTCCTGCGTGGCCGGCCCCAGCACCTGCAGCTGTGAACCGGTCTGCAGCGTTACTGCCACCGGTACCGCCTTCGTGCCGATGTCCGTGAGGTTGTTGGCCACGCCCACGCTCACCTCGGCCTCGTCCCCTGGGGCCATCGTGGTCGGCACGTTGGGCGAAAGCACAAAGTCGCCGCGCACCGTGGTGGCGCCCTCCCACGTACCAATGCGGTCAGGCGACACCGCCACGGCCATCACACGCACGCGGCCGTTGAAATAGTCGGGAACCGTGTAGCTGAAGTCCTTCTCGCCATCGACGTCGACGATGCCCGACCAGTAGGCCACCGGCTTGTCGCGCTTGCGCTTGAACGGGTTGAGCTGGCGGCTGATCGCCGCGTCGGCATCGCCACCGGCAGCGGCGGACAGCGCCATCAGCTTCTCGAACTCGGGCAGGATCAGGTCGAGGATCTGCGAGGTCTTCACCTCGAGCATCTTCTTTCGGAAGAAGTACTGCAGCGGGTCGCCCAGCTTGTAGCGCGCCACCTGCAGGATGCCTTCGTCCACCGCGAACAGCACCACCCTGGCCGGTTGCGCCGCGTGCAGCTTGAAGGTCACGGTGTCGCCCGGTTTCACCAGCGCGGGCGTGTCCACCGTCAGTGCATCGCGCCGCGCGTCGAGGTTCACGGAGAACGGCTCCACGCCGTAGGACAGCGGACTCATGAAGACCTCGTCGGAGGACGGGTCGCGCACGAACTGCACGTTGACGTAGCCGTTGCCTTCGAAGTCCTTGGGCAAGGTGATGCTCTGCACCGAACTGGTGGTGTCGGCATGGAACCACGCGTGTGCGTAGACCTTGTCGCGCTCGATGGTGATCAGGCCGCTGCCCGCGTACGGCGCGTGCACGGCGATATGGATGGTGTCGCCAGGCTTGTAGTCCTGCTTGTCCAGGCTTAGTTGCAGTTCGGCATTGCGATCCAGCGAACGCGACAAATTGGCGTTGCCAGCCACCGAATAGCTGACGCGGTTGACCTCCTTGCGGTCGTTGCCACGCAGGATCAGCAGTGCGTAGTCGCCGGGCTTGTCCGTGGCGAGCGCGTAATCCATGCCGCCCGCGGGAATCGCCAGCGGCTTCTCGTCCACCGGGATTTCCTTGAGCTTGGACTCGTACTTGTAGACGCCGGAGTCCTGCTTGGTGAGTATCGAGACGTAGCGGCGCTCGACCAATTGCGCCTTGAGACCGTCCAGCGCGATGGATTTCGCATCGGGGCCGATCGCCACCAGGCGCACCTTGCGCTCTGCATTGCGGCTCACGTAGTCCAGCGCGTCGTCGCTCTTGTAGCCCACCAGCCAGTCGTTCGAGGACACCAGGGTCTGCGTGGCAGCGGCCACGCTACGGCCGCCGTCCGCTTCGTGCGCTTTGGCGAGGAAGTAGAGCTGGTAGGTGGCGTCGGCGTATTTCTTGAGGTCGAGGTCGAATTCGGCATGGCCCTTGTCGTCGGTCTTGCCGTCGGCAAGGTTCTCCTCGTAACCCTCCTTGGCACGGCGGATGTCGTAGAAGTGGTAGTCCGGCCAGCTGTGGAATGCCGGCCACGCCGGACGCAGCGTGAGCGAGGCTTCCACGCGGCGATCCGCGGCGGGCGTGCCGAACAGGTTCTGCGCATCGACCAGGCCCTTGAGCTGGTCAGGCTTCACCCAACCCTCGGCGACCTGCTGAGAGAGCTTGGCGCTCACCTTCATGCGGTCGGGCAGGAATTCCTTCACCTGCACCGTGGTGCTGCCGATCTGCGTATCGGCCTTACCCCCGCGCACGATGTAGAGGTTCACCGCCCACGTGCCGGTGGGCGCGGTTTCCGCCGGCGTGTAGCTCAATTCGCCGAAGCCGCTGGAGTCCATCGCCAAGGGCTGCTGCTTCACCGTGACGCCGCGCGGGTCGACGATCTCGGCCTGCAGCGGAATGCCCGCCACGTTGCGCGCCCATTCCGCGGCGCGCACGATCAGGCCGATGTGAAAGGTATCGCCGGGACGATAGATGCCGCGGTCGGAAAACAGATAACCGCTGAGCTGGCCGGCGTTTGCCGCATTTGCCTCGCCACCGATGTCGAAGCGCGAGAAGTCGAGCTGGCGGTCGGAGCTGCCTACCGGCAGGAAGGAAAGATCCTCGCCCTTGCTCACCACGTAGAGCGCGGGCTTCTTCTCGCGGTCCAGCCCCTTGAGGCTGGGGAAATGCACCACGCCTTCGGCGCCGGTGGTCTGCGTGAAGAGCGTCTGCCCGTTTACCGCAAGCACCGACACGCTGGCGCCTGCCACCGGTTGGCCGTTGCCGATGGATTGCACGAACACATCCTGGCTCCCGTCCAGCGCCTGCTTCACCAACATGCCGAGGTCGGTGACCACGATGAGGCGGTTGTCGCTGGGCGAGGCATCGTTGTTGCCATCGCCGTTGTCGCCTTCATTGTTGTCACCTGCGTTGTCTGCAGCGTCGTCGGCTGCCGCTACCGTGGTTGCAGCAGCCGGCGCCGCCGCGGATCGACCGGGTGCAGGCGCCAGGCCCTGCTGCGCGAGCGCGCGTGCCTTCACCGCCTCGTCCGCGCGCTTGGCAGCGGCGGCCGGGTCGTAACTGGAAAGGTGCAGCCAGAACACGCCGCGACGTCCCGGCTTGAGGTATTGACCGAGGTCGACACCCTCGTAATGCGCCTGGCTCGGGCCGCCTTGCGGAAACGAACGCTTGATCTCGTAACGTTCGACGATGTGACCCTCGTCGAAGTCATAAGGCAACTGCGGATGGCTGTAGTCGCCCGAATTGAGGCTGACCAGATGCTGCAACTGGTCGGGCAGCACGCGGCCGATCTCCACGCGCATGCCAGGCATGTTGCGCGAGACCACCGAGACGCGCTTGCTGCCACCCAGTGACAGCAGCGAACCGTCCGCCATGAAGCGCAGCAGCTTGGGATAATCCGGCACGGTGAACACGCGCGCCACCGGCCGGCCCAGCACGTAGCCACCGAAGGACTTCACGTCCTTGCCAATGCGCACGTAGACGCGCTGCCCCGGCGTGGCCTGGTATTTGAAGCTCTGCAACTCCTGATAGTCGTTCTCGGTGGGCACCACGTCGAGCTTGAGCACCTGCGACTTGCGCAGCACGTCCTCGCCAACCTCGGATACATCCCACTCGTAAGGCTTGCCATCGTAGGAAGCCCGCTCACCCGGCTTGTTCGCCGGCAACACCCAGGCCTGGGTCACGTCAGCCACGTCGCTGCTGCGTACCGCGCCGCTGAAGTTGGCCACCATCACCTGTTCGGGTTCGTACTTGTCGTTGTTCACCAGCGTGGGTGAAATATCGTCCACCGTGAGGCTGTAGAGGCCGGGGATGCGCACACTGGCCTTGAGCGGATCCTTGGTGCCCATGCCGCCACGCGTGCTGCGCACGCCGCTGTCGATCGTGACCGCCACCGCGCCGTCGTCGTGCGGCAAGGCCAACGGCTGCGAGTGGATCCATGCATGCAGGCGGGTCTGGTCGTAGGTCACGGTGTACTTCAGCGTGTCGCCGCGCTTGCCATCCTTGTCGGCCAGAGCCAGCGCGATGCGCCGTTCGAATTGCGCGGCATCGATGGGATAGCTGAAGTCCACCGGCATGATCACCTGCTTGGCGGTGGCGTCCTGCGGGTCCTGGTAGAACTCGCCCCGTCCCAGCGTGGCGGTGAAGGGTGCAGTGTCGAACTCGAAGCCGTCATCCGCCATCAAGGCCTGCGGCGCGAAGGTCTTGCGCACGTCGAAGCGCACCTTGTAGTGCTGGCCGATCGGCCAGTCCGCCGCGGGCGTAAAGCGCAAGGTATGGTCGTCCACCCAGGTCCATTGGCCCTTGGTGTCCGGGCTCATGGCAATGCCTTCGGTCACCGGCTTGCCGACGCGCTCGATCGGCGCCGCCGATCCCGAGAACGCGAGCTCCAGCGGATGCACCACGACCGGTTGCTTGCCGTAGTCGGTGAGCGCCGGTGCCTGCACCGTCCAGGTGATCTGCTGCGGCTGCGGCGGACGCGGTCGGTTCTGGTACCAGCGCCAGCCGTACCAGCCACCGCCAGCCAACACGACTGCCGCCAGCAAGGTACCGGCCGAACGCAACGGATTGCGGCGCACGACATGCATCCAGCCGGGCGCCGACCATTGCACGTTGCCGAGCAGCGGCCGCAAGATCCAGCCAAGGACATGCCCCGCCATGCGCAGCAGGCGCACTGGCAACAGGAGCAGGAAACGCAGCAGATCCATGATGCTTCCCTCGATTCATCCGTCGAATGACGCCGGCCCTTGCGGCCGGTGTCGGGGCTCCTGCCACATGATCAGGCCCCGCACGGCATGCGAGGCCTGATTGGATGGATTTCCCCATGCGCATCCTGCACCATGAATATGGCAGGACGCAGCCGCGATTCTGGCACGGCCATGCCGCGCCAACCAGCGACGGCGGTCAGAGCGTAGCGGCGATCTCGCGCACCACCGGCGCCAGGCTCGGATCCTGCAGCGCCATGTGCATGGTGGCGCGTACCAGCCCTGCCTTGTTGCCGCAGTCGAAACGCGTGCCCTCGAAGCGGTACGCCAGCACCTTGCCCTGTTCCTTCAGCAAGGTATCGATCGCGTCGGTGAGCTGGATCTCGCCACCCGCGCCCGGCGTGGTCTGCTCCAGCAACTGGAAAATCCGGCCCGGCAGCACGTAACGCCCCACCACGGCCAGGTTCGACGGCGCATCGGCCGGCTTGGGCTTTTCAACCATGTGGCGGATCTGCGCGCTGCGCTCGTCGATTCGCGTGGCGTCCACGATGCCGTATTTGTCGGTTTCGTTCTGCGGCACTTCTTCCACCGCGATCACGCCGGCACCTTCGCGTTGGCCCAATTCGGCCATCTGGCGCAGCGCGCCCTTGCCGGCACCGTTCCAGATGAGGTCGTCGGGCAAGACCACGCCGAACGGCTCGTCGCCCACCACGGGCTTGGCGCACAGCACGGCATGCCCCAAGCCCAGTGCCTCGGGCTGGGTGACGAAGATCGCGCGCACGTGTTTCGGAAGCGTGCCCTGCACCAGCGCCAGAAGCGCGTCCTTGCCCTTCTCCTGCAACTTGGCCTCCAGTTCGTAGGCTTTGTCGAAGTAGTCGGCGATGGCGTGCTTGTAGCGGTTGGTGACGAAGATCAGCGTATCGGCACCGGCATCGACCGCTTCGTCCACCGCATACTGGATCAATGGCTTGTCCAGCACCGGCAGCATTTCCTTGGCCACCACCTTGGTGGCGGGCAGGAAGCGCGTGCCCAGGCCGGCCACGGGGAAGACCACTTTGCGCAAGGGCTTGCTCACTCACTTCTCTCCTGTTTCGTGGCGGCGGATCGACACCACGTTGTCGGGTTGCGGCGCTTCGCTCCAGCGGAACGACGGCAACAAGCCGGACACGCATCGCCGCAACTCTTCGTCGTTATCTGTTGCGACCATGTCGGCCGCCTTGTGCATCGTGGCTTGCAACAGCTCCCACGGTACTTGGCGATGCTGGGCCAGGAAGATCTTGGCGTGCGTGGTGGCGCTGTACTGTTCGAGCGGATGGAACAGTTCCTCGAACAGCTTCTCGCCTGCCCGCAGGCCGGTGAAAACGATGGGCACCTCGCTGCCCGGCTTCTTGCCGGCCAGCCGGATCATCTGCTCGGCAAGATCGCGAATCTTCATCGGCTCGCCCATATCGAGCGCGAAGATCTCGCCGCCCTTGCCGAGGCTGGCCGCCTGCAAGATCAACTGGCAGGCCTCCGGGATGGTCATGAAGTAGCGCGAAACTTCCGGATGGGTCACGGTGACCGGGCCGCCATCGCGGATCTGTTTGCGGAACAACGGCACGACCGAACCAGCCGAATCGAGCACGTTGCCAAAACGCACGGTCATGAAACGGGTGCTGGCGTGCGCGTCGAGGTTCTGGCACCAGATTTCGGCAATGCGCTTGCATGCGCCCATCACGCTGGTGGGATTGACCGCCTTGTCCGTGGAAATCAGCACGAAGCATTCCACGCCCGCCTCGCATGACAGGTCGGCCATGGCACGCGTGCCCAGCACGTTGTTGAGGAAGGCTGCGCGCAACTGGTGCTGCAGCATGGGCACATGCTTGTAGGCCGCGGCATGGAACACCACCTGCGGCCGCGCCTCGGCCAGTACCCTGCGCATCTGCACGCAGTCCACGCAACTGGCGAGTACACCCTCGAGCAGCAGTTCCGGATAGTTGGCGCGCAACTCCCGCGTGATCTGGTAGAGGTTGTATTCGCTGTGATCGACGACGACCAGCGACAGCGCTCCCAGGCGCGCCACCTGACGGCACAGTTCCGAGCCGATCGAGCCACCGCCGCCGGTGACCAACACACGGCGGCCGCCTATCGTCTCGCGGATCGCCGTCCAATCCAGCTCCACGGCATCACGCCCGAGCAGGTCCTCGATCGCCACTTCCTTGATCTCGCCAGGCTGCGCACGTCCTGCGACCACGTCGTCCAGCCTTGGAACCGTCCGGTACGGTAGATCGGTGGCGTCGCACAGGCTCACCACACGGCGCATCTCGCCCACCGTGGCGCTGGGCAAGGCGATCAATATCATCTCGACCGCCGCTTCGCGCGCGATGGCAGGCAATTGCTCGAACTGGCCCAGCACCGGATGTCCGTTGATGCTGGCGCCGCGCAATGCGGGACGATCATCGAGAAAGCCGACCACCGCGTAACCGCCGCTGCGGAGCAAGTCGCGCGAAAGCACCTCGCCGGCGTGGTCTGCGCCCAGAATGAGCACACGGCGCGTGGAGTTCAACCCGGATATTCCGCGGCGACTGTCCTTCCAATAGCGGTAGGCAAGCCGAGGCAGCCCCAGCGCCAGCGCCAGCACCACCGGATACAACAGCAACATCGTGCGCGGCACGCCCTGCAAGCGGTTGAACATCGACATCAGCAGCCAGATTGCCGCCGAACCCAGCGCCACGGCGCGCAGGATGTTCCACAAATCGGGCAGGCTGGCGAAGCGCCATACGCCCTTGTACAGGCCGGTCAAGCGGAAGACCAAGCCTTGCGCGAGCAGCACGATCGGCAGCTCGAACCAGCGAAAATGCACGACATCTTCCGGCCGCACCGCGTAACGCAACAACTTGGCGACCCACCAGGCGATCGCGGCCATGGCCAAGTCGTGCAACATGACCGCCACGCGAGGATGGATGAAGCCGACAAGCCTACGCAGCGACATGGCGGTCCTTGGTCGGGTGGCGCCGCAGGCAACGTCGCTTGAGCATCAACCAGAGCGCCGCCGCAGCCAGGTAGGCGACGATGCTAATCGGCAAAGCCAGCCGTGGATGACTCCAAGCCAACCAAGCCATCGGCGCAGCGAACAACAGATTCCATGTCATATAGACCGTCCCTCCCCAGGCATGCGTCAAACCGCGCCTGACCAGCCACTGGTACAGGTGCTCGCGGTGCGCACTGTACCAGCGTCGCCCCCGGAAATAACGCGTCAGCAAGGTCAGGCTGGCATCGGCGACGAAGGCCGAGGACAGGATCAATGCCGGCCACAACAGGCTCGCATCGACCCGCCACAGCATCGCTGTGAACGCGAAAATCAGCAGCCCTACGCTGCCGCTGCCCACATCTCCCATGAAAATACGCGCCGGCGAACGATTGAGGCACCAGAAACCCAGGCTGGCCGTGGCAAGGCAGCTGGCAGCCAGCGCCAACGGCCATTGCCCGGCGTTCCACGCCAGCCACGCCAACCCGGCTCCCACGAACATGGCCTGCTGGGCCAGCAGGCCATCGATGCCGTCCATGAAGTTGTGCAGGTTGATGCTCCACACACCGGCCAGCAGCAGGGGCAGCAACCACCACCGGGACATGCCGCTTGCGCCCAACGCAACGGCAAACAGCAGTACGGCCAGCAACTGTGCGCCGAAACGCGGCAGGATCGGCAGGGAGCGATGATCGTCCCACCAGCCTGCCAGCGCCACCAACAGCAGGGCCGCCAGCAAGGCTGCCACCACTGGCCAAGACCATGGCGCCCAGGTGCCAAGCAAGGCGCCGGGAAGACAGACCAAGTTGGCCAGGACGATACCGATGCCGCCGCCGCGCGGCGTGGGGATGGTGTGGGAACGTCGCTGACCCGGGCGATCCAGCATGCCGCGGCGATGCGCGTAACCAATCGCCACGCGTGCCGACATCCAGGCGATGGCGAAGGAGAGCAGCAACCATCCGATAACCCAAGCCACCGGCGTCACTCGTTCGCAACGCCATGGATGGGTCGGATCGTGCTCCAGCTCTTGCAACTGGGGCATTGCCAGTGGTGCGCTTTTGCGCCGAAGCCGCAACGGCTGCAGCGATACATCGCCTGCCCCTCCAGCAATTTCTTGGTGAGATCGCGCAGGATCAAGAAGTTCTCGCGCGCCTCGCCTTCGATCCGATCCATCGTGGCATCGATCAGCGCCATCAGGCCGCGCACCGAAGGACGCAGGCGCAATTGCCCGGTCAGGAAGCCTACCGCCTCGCGCTGGCCGTCACGCTGCTGGTACAGCCTGGTCAATGCCAACACCGGCGAGATGCCGTGGTAGCGCTCCAGCAGCTCGCGCAAGAAACGCTCGGCGCGATCCATCTGCTGCGAGCAGGCGTAGCTGTTCAACAATGGCGGCAGGATTTCCGGTACGAAGGCGATATCCGCTCCGACCGCTGCTTCATAGGCCTGCACTGCTTCGGCATGCTGCCCATCCTCGGCGTGCAAACGCCCCGTCAGCATCCAGGCACGCACGCAATCGGGCTGGCACCGGAAGGCATGCTCCAGGTAATCGCGCGCTTCGATCCGCGCGCCGTGCTGACGCGAACGCTCGGCCAATTCGCAATAAAACTGGGCGATCATCGGCGACTCGTCCTCGCCGGTCATCGCCTCCAGACGGCGCGCATGCTCGATCGCCTTGTTCCAGTCGCGCTCGTGCTGGTAGATCGCGATCAGGTGGCGCAACGCCGACGGCGCGTGCGCATCCATCGCCACCAGGTCGTCGAACAGTGCTTCCGCGCGGTCGAGCAAGCCCGCGCGCATGTAATCCTCGCCCAGTTCCAGCAGGGCTACGGTCTTGGTCGGCTCGGACAGGTTCGGCCGCGAAACCAGGTGCTGGTGCAACCGGATCGCGCGATCCACCTCGCCGCGGCGGCGGAAGAGGTTGCCCAGCGCAAGATGCGTCTCCACCGTGTCGCGGTTGTATTCGGCCAGGCGCAGAAACACCTCGATGGCCTTGTCCTGCTCCTCATTGAGCAGGTAGTTCAAGCCGCGAAAATAGTCGGACGAGAGCTCATTGACCGCCGCACCGGAACGCCTAGCGCTGGCGAATCGCGACGCCCACCAGCCCAGCCCAAAGGCGAGCACCGCCAACGGCAGCAACACGTACCAGGACATCATGCACGCGCCTGCTTCTTGCCGGCTTTCAGTCGGCGGCGATGCCGCAGGCTCACGCCGAGCCAAGCGGTGAGGCCACCCAACAGCCAGCCCAGCACCAACGCGGCCAACAGCGCAGCTCCCTTGGGCATGGACACGCGCGCGAAGGCGAAGTCGTAGTCGACCAGGCCGGCATTGAGTGCGCCCACTACCACGCCGGCGGCAACGAAGAAGATGAGGACGAAGATCACGATCAAGCGCATCCGAGGACTTTACCCCATCGTCCGCGCCCGGCACAGCAAGCAGACTGAGGCATGTTGCTGCAATTCAGCCGTAAAGACAGATGGAAAACGCAGTTTCGAAGAGCCGTCGTTGATCTCTTCGATCAAGGGGCATCCCAAAAACAAAAAGGCAGGATCGGCTCGCGCCTACCTGCCTTCATGAACTCACTTGGCGTTCCGCCTCAGCCGGTCGCGGCTTCTTCCAGCCGCAGGTTGACGCGTTCACGCAGTTCCTTGCCGGGCTTGAAGTGCGGCACATGCTTGCCGGGCAGCGCCACGGAATCGCCGGTCTTCGGATTGCGTCCCATGCGAGGCGGCCGGTAATGCAGCGCAAAGCTGCCGAAACCACGCACCTCGATGCGTTCGCCCTGCGACAGCGCCTGGCTCATCTGCTCGACCACGCTTTTGACCGCCAACTCGACATCGGCGAACGCAAGATGGGTCTGGCGCCTGGCCAGCGCCTCGATCAATTCGGATTTGGTCATGTTCCCCCAGTCCGCGAATGTGTTGCTGCGCTGCTGACCCGAGGCGGCTCATGCCGCCCCGGACCATTCTTGCAACGCCTTAGTCGGCCTTGTTCATCTGCTCCTTGAGCAGAGCGCCGAGCTTGGTGGTGCCACCTGCCGCCGAGGAGTACTCGGCCAGCGCTTCCTGCACGTCTTCCTCGTCCTTTGCACGGATCGACAGCGACAGCTGGCGGCCCTTGCGGTCCATGCCGGTGAACTTGGCTTCGACCTTGTCGCCCACCTTCAGGTGCTGGGTGGCGTCGTCGATGCGCTCCTTGGCGATGTCGTTGGCACGGAGGTAACCCTCCACGCCCTCGCCCAGGTCAATCACCGCACCCTTGGCGTCCACTTCCTTCACCGTGCCGGTGACGATGGTGCCGCGCGGGTTGTTGCCCATGAACTGGCCGAACGGATCCTGCTCCATCTGCTTGATGCCAAGCGAAATGCGCTCGCGCTCCGGATCGACAGCCAGCACCACGGCCTCGATCTCGTCGCCCTTCTTGAAGTTGCGTACGAGGTCTTCGCCGGACATCTGCCAGGAGATGTCGGACAGGTGCACCAGGCCGTCGATGCCGCCGTCCAGGCCGATGAACACGCCGAAGTCGGTGATCGACTTGATCTGGCCGGAAACCTTGTCGCCCTTCTTGTGCATGGCGGCAAACGCTTCCCACGGGTTCGAGCGGGTCTGCTTGATGCCCAGCGAAATGCGGCGACGCTCTTCATCCACGTCCAGCACCATCACTTCGGTCTCGTCGCCGACCTGCACCACCTTGGCCGGATTGACGTTCTTGTTGGTCCAGTCCATCTCGGACACGTGGACCAGGCCTTCGACGCCCGGCTCGATCTCGACGAAGCAGCCGTAGTCGGTGACGTTGGAGACCTTGCCGAACAGGCGCGAACCCACCGGGTAACGACGCGAGATGTTCACCCACGGATCGTCGCCCAGCTGCTTCAGGCCCAGCGAGACGCGGTTGCGCTCCTTGTCGAACTTCAGCACGCGCACTTCCAGCTCGTCGCCGACGTTGACGACTTCGCTCGGATGGCGCACGCGCTTCCACGCCATGTCGGTGATGTGCAGCAGGCCGTCGATGCCGCCCAGATCCACGAACGCGCCGTAGTCGGTGAGGTTCTTGACCACGCCCTTGATGATGGCACCTTCGACCAGACGCTCCAGCAGTTGCTCGCGCTCGGCGGAGAACTCGGTCTCGACGACGGCGCGGCGGCTGACCACCACGTTGTTGCGCTTGCGGTCGAGCTTGATGATCTTGAACTCGAGTTCCTTGCCCTCAAGGTAGGTCGGTTCGCGCACCGGGCGCACGTCGACCAGCGAGCCCGGCAGGAAGGCGCGGACGTCCTTGATGTCGACGGTGAAGCCGCCCTTGACCTTGCCGGAGATCATGCCCTTGATGGTCTCTTCCTTGTCGAACGCCTCTTCGAGGTCGTCCCACACCATCGAACGCTTGGCCTTCTCACGCGACAGCTTGGTTTCGCCGAAGCCGTCCTCGAGCGCTTCGAGGGCCACCTTCACGTGGTCGCCGACATTCACTTCGAGGGTGCCGTCTTCGCTCTTGAACTGCTCGATCGGGACGATGCCTTCGCTCTTCAGGCCCGCGTTGATCACGACGACGTCGTTGCGGATTTCCACCACGATGCCGGTGACGATGGCGCCGGGCTTCAGCTTGGCGATGGCCTGCTGGCTCTGTTCAAACAGTTCGGCAAAACTTTCGGTCATGTTGATTCCAGAATGGGAAAGGACGGTTGCGGCGCTCCGGACTGGAAACGCAACGGCAACGGCCCACCGGTTGGGGTGCCTTCGGAGCGCCCTTGCGGGGCACGCCTCGTCACCATGGCTGAGCCCCGGCCGTCATTGACCGGGGAACGAAAACCGCCGCACAACCCGTTCAGGGCTGCACGACAGCAAGAACTTTTGCGACGACCTCGTCGATACCCATGCCGGTGGTGTCCACCAGTACGGCCTCCGGCGCGGGTTTGAGCGGCGCGACCGAACGCGACGCATCGCGATGGTCACGCGCCTCGATCTCGCGCTGCAGACTCGACAGTGTAACGCTGAGCCCCTTTTCCTTCAACTGCTTATAGCGCCTTTTGGCCCTCTCGGCGGCGCTGGCGGTAAGGAACACCTTGAACGGGGCATCGGGAAAGATCACCGTGCCCATGTCACGCCCGTCGGCGACCAGGCCCGGCTGCTTGCGGAAGCCCAACTGCAGCTCCACTAGGGCCTGCCGCACCGGGGCAATCGAGGCGATCGCCGAGGCTGCCGCGCCGGCGGTTTCGGTACGCAGTTCGGCGGTGGCGTCATGGCCGTTGACCAGGATGTGGGTATCGCTGCCGTCGGCACTGGCCTGGAAACGGATCTTGGTGGTCTGCGCGCAGCGGGTCACCGCCTCGACATCGGACAGATCCAGACCCGCTGCCCCAGCGGCATAGCCCACCGCCCGGTACAACGCACCGGAGTCCAACAGCCGCCAGCCCAGATGCTCGGCCACGCGCCGGCTGATCGTGCCCTTGCCAGAGCCCGAGGGACCGTCGATGGTCAACACGGGGACGGCGGCTGTTCGGCTCATGGCAGCTCCTGATCAAACGGGACGGGCATGGTATCGCGCCAGCCCCAGCGGCATCGCGTACCATGGCGAAATTCCGGGCCATTCCCCCGCCGATCCGCCATGAACGATCTCCGCCACGCATTCGAGCAGGCCGCCGAGGCCGTGAAACGGCTGGATTACCGCCCCGACAACGACACCCTGCTCAAGCTGTACGCGCTGTACAAACAGGGTTCGGAGGGCGACGCGCACGGCGACCAGCCCGGGTTCTTCGATTTCGTGGGCACCGCCAAGCACGAGGCATGGGCGCAATTGCGTGGCCTGCCGCAAGACGAGGCAATGCGCCGCTATATCGCACTGGTGGATCAGCTGCAGGCCTGAACCATGCAGGTGCCGCTTGCGTCCGAGTGTGGCAACAGGCACATTCATACGATCGTTTGAACACGGTCGTGCCATGAACTATCCCCATTTGTTCGCCCCGCTCGATCTGGGCCACGTCGTCCTGCCCAACCGCATCCTGATGGGTTCGATGCACACCGGCCTGGAAGACAAGGCGGCTGACTACGACAAGCTGGCCGCCTATTTCGCCGAACGCGCCCGCGGCGGCGTGGGCCTGATGGTCACCGGTGGCATCGCGCCCAGTATCCGCGGCTGGTTGAAGCCGTTCGGCGGCCGCCTCTCGATGCCTTGGCACGTGGCGCGCCATCGCAGACTCACCGACGCCGTGCATGCCGAAGGCGGCCGCATCTGCATGCAGATCCTGCATGCGGGGCGCTATGGCTATCACCCGTTGTCGGTGGCGCCATCGAAGATCAAGTCGCCGATCACCCCCTTCACGCCAAAGGCGCTCTCGGCGCGAGGCGTAGACCGCACCATCCGCGACTTCGTACGGAGCGCCGAGCTTGCCCGCGAGGCGGGATACGACGGCGTCGAGGTGATGGGTTCGGAGGGTTACCTCATCAACCAGTTCATCGCTGCCCGCACCAATAAGCGCAACGACGCATGGGGCGGGGACGCTGAACGGCGCATGCGCCTGCCCGCGGAAATCGTGCGCCGTACGCGCGAGGCGATAGGCCGCGACTTCATCATCATCTACCGGCTGTCGATGCTGGACCTGGTCGAAGGCGGCCAAAGCTGGGATGAGATCGTCACTCTGGCCAAGGCCGTGGAAACCGCCGGCGCCAGCATCATCAATACAGGCATCGGCTGGCATGAAGCGCGCGTGCCAACCATCGTCACCAGCGTGCCGCGAGCCGGCTTTGCGTGGGTGACGAAAAAGCTCAGGGGCGAAGTTTCCATTCCGCTGATCGCCACCAACCGCATCAACATGCCCGAAGTGGCCGAGCGTGTGCTGGCCGAAGGCGACGCGGACATGGTTTCGATGGCACGTCCGCTGCTGGCCGACCCCGAATGGGCGAACAAGGCCAGGGCTGGTCGCAGCGAGCACATCAACACCTGCATCGCCTGCAATCAGGCCTGCCTCGACCACGTGTTCCAGAACAAGCGCGCCAGTTGCCTGGTCAATCCGCGCGCCTGCCACGAAACCGAGCTGGTGGTCGCGCCGACAGAGCGACCAAAGCGCATCGCCGTGGTCGGCGCAGGCCCCGCCGGCATGGCTTGCGCCGCCACACTGGCCGAACGCGGCCATGCGGTTACCCTGTTCGACAAGTCCGCGGAAATCGGTGGCCAGTTCAACTACGCCAAGCGGATTCCCGGCAAGGAAGAGTTCCACGAAACCCTGCGTTACTTTCGCCATCGTCTTGCCGATGCAGGCGTCGAGCTGAAGCTAGGCCAGTTGGCCGATGCCGCCTCGCTCAAGGCAGCCGGCTATAGCGAAGTAGTGATCGCCACTGGCGTGATGCCGCGCAAGGTGCGGTTTCCAGGCAGCGATGACCCGCGCGTCCTCGGCTACCTCGACGTGCTGGCACACAACCGGCCGATCGGGCAAAGCGTGGCGATCATCGGTGCCGGCGGCATCGGCTTCGACATGGCGGAATTCCTGGTCGAACACCACCCCTCCCCCGCCACCGACGTGGAGCGCTGGTCGCGCGAATGGGGCGTGGACATCCGGCAGTCGCACCGTGGCGGCTTGCTGAAACCGCAACCGGAAGCGCCGCTGCGCCAAGTCTGGCTGCTCCAGCGCAGTGAAGGCCGCCCCGGCGCACGACTCAACAAGACCACCGGCTGGGTGCACCGCGCCACATTGAAGGCAAAGCATGTGACCATGCTGGGCCAGGTTGGCTACGAACGTTTCGACGACCAAGGCTTGCACATCACCGTCGATGGCCAGCCGCAACTCCTGCCCGTCGACAACGTGGTGATCTGCGCCGGCCAGGAGCCGGATCGCCGCCTGGCCGACGAACTGGCCAGCATGGGCATGACGGCGCACCTCATTGGCGGTGCCGACGTGGCTGCCGAACTCGATGCGAAGCGGGCCATCGACCAGGGAACACGACTGGCCGGCCAGCTCTGAGCGTAAGCAAAGGCGGCCGCGAGGAAAATTTGAAAGTGCGACCATGAGTGGCCGCCCGTCAGATCTTCGCGATCATGGATCGATCGCACAAGAACACCACCCAAAAAAACGCCTCGCAGTGCGACGCATCGAAAGGGCCAGGGAGGGGGATGGCCGTTCGAATCCAGCGTCGCCGCGAGGCGTGGGTCGCCACCATCGGGGGAGGGGGGAGGATGGTGGGACGGGGGCATTTTATGAGCGACACATTCAAGTATCCAATATATATTTGGATCGATATTTATATGCGATCCCTATATGTTTGACTTCCGCCAGCTGCGCTACTTCGTCACGGTCGCCGAGGAATTGAGCTTCACGCGTGCGGCGCTCCGCCTGCACATCTCCCAGCCCCCGCTCTCGCAGCAGATCCAAGCCCTGGAGCGGGACCTCGGCGTCCTGCTGCTGGAACGAAGCAAGCGCAAGGTGGCGCTGACCGAGCCCGGCAAGGTTTTCCTTGAGCAAGCACGCCAGATCCTCGCCCAGGCCGAGCTGGCTCGCACTCGAACCGCTGATGCCGCAGCCGGCCACAGCGGCCAGCTGCGGCTGGCTTACACGTTGTCGGTATCGTTCCACCCCGCCCTGCCCCGTACCTTGCTGCGCCATCGCCAGATGGCGCCAGGCGTGGACGTCCAGTTGCGTGAAATGAACAACGCGCCGCAATTCGCCGCCCTTCTGGCCAACGAGATCGACGTCGGCTTCGTGCGCACCGAACCCCGCCACCTGCAAGACGCCCGCAAACTGCGGCTGCGCATGATCGACCGTGAGCGACTGATGCTCGCCCTGCCATCAAGCCATCCGCTGGCCGCCCGCGACAGGTTGCACATGAGCGAAGTGGCCGGGGCGGCCTTCGTCACGCAGCCACGCGAGATGGCCGCCACCCTGCACGACAAGCTCACCACGCTGGCCAACGCCGCCGGTTTCCAGCCCCGCACCGTGCAGCAGGCCCAACAGGTCAGCGGCCTGCTGGCATTGGTGGCCGCCGGCCTGGGTGTGGCGCTGGTGCCGGCGACGATGCGCGCGGTGCATCTGGCAGGGGTCAGCTACGTACCGCTGGCCGACCACGGGGCCGAACTCCTGCTGGCCGTCGCCAGCAGAGCCGACGAGGCATCGCCGGTGCTGACGCAATTCCTGTCCACGGTGGACGAATTCGCCCGCGATTCCGGCAACTTGTGACTGGCGATTCAGCAGGTTATACTTGCCCGCTGATTTTTTCCGTTTGGTATCAGGAGCTCGCCGTGAAGGTGCTTAACTCGTTGAAGTCCGCCAAGGCGCGGCACCGCGACTGCAAGATCGTGCGTCGTCGCGGCAAGGTGTTCGTGATCTGCAAGAGCAATCCGCGTTTCAAGGCTCGTCAGCGCTGAGCACAGCATGACGTGTCGATAAGAAAGGCCGCGTCGATGCGGCCTTTTTTGTGGCCGCATCCCTGGCAGCCACCCTTCGGCCAGCGCTAGCGCGATGTCAAAAATCGCTCCCGGGGATATTTTGTTCCCGACTACGAGGCGGGAGCCAGGGAGGCAGACCGCCCGTTCTTCAGGTCTTCAACTTCGGTCGCCGGCACGACAACCAGAACAGCACTGCGGATATGGACAACGACACCCAGTAGTCACTGGGTGCCGGTCCCCACCAGTGGATATGCCATGGAATATAGCGCCGCGCGAAATGCGCTACGCCATAGGCCGGGTTCAGCACGAACCACAAGAAGTCCTCGGTGATCCAGAACAGCATGATGCAGGCGAACACGCGCGCCTCGGCACGCCAGTTCCAGCGGCCGGTGAAGATCAGCGGGAAATGGAAAAACAGCCCCATGCAGGGAAACAGCCACGCGTGATATCCGGTCATGGGCCGGCCGCCCCAAAAGATATCCAGCAGCCAGTGATGCTCGATGCGCCAGGTCGGCAGGTTCGCCGCCCAGCCGGCGGCGCCTTCGATCTGGATCTCCACGTTTGCGAAGAAGAAAGCCAGCAGCACGGTCCAACCCAAGGTCAGCACCAGCACCAGCGGACGCATGGAAACAGAGTCCTCTCCTGCATGCAGGAATCGTTGATCCATCTGGCGCATGCTCAATGCTCCACTGACCCGGTTACTGGCCGCCGGCCTTCGAGTTGGGCCTGCACGATCTGCAGTACACGCTGCGCCGCCTGCGGCTGGCCGAGGCGACGTGCATGCTCGCGCATCCGCGCCAGGCGCTGGGGCTCGGCCAGCAGCTGGCGCACGCGGTATTCGAGCGAAACCAGATCTATCGCTTTCAACGCCGCCCCCTGCTCCAGCACATAGTCCGCGTTGCGCTCTTCCTGGCCCGGGACCGGCGCATACACCACCATCGGCACGCCCATCGCCAGGCACTCTGACGTGGTCAGCCCGCCCGGCTTGGTGATCACCAGATCCGAGCAGGCCATCAGCTGCGGCACTTCATTGGTGAAGCCGAATGGGAACAGGCGTCCCGGATGTTCCGCGGCAAGCAACTTCAACTTGGCCAGCGCCGCCTCGTTGCGCCCGGCCAGCACGACGAGCTGGAAGTCCTCTTCGAGCCGCATCAGGGTGGCAGCCACCTCATCGAGCTTGCCGACCCCGGCCCCGCCGCCCATCAGCATGATCGTCTGCCGCGCCGGGTCCAGGCCGAAGCGCCCGGCGCAGGTCCGGCGGTCCTGTGGCTGGGTGAACGCCGGCATCACCGGAATGCCGGTGGTGTGGATGCGCTCCGTCTCGATATGGTTGGCCTGCATGCGGAAAGCGATCTCATCGCTGGCGGCAAAAAAGCCCGTCATGCGCGGAATCACCCACATGCCATGCAAATCGAAATCGGTGACCTGGACCCACACCGGCACCGTGAAGCGCTCGCGCCGGATCTCATGCATCAGCATTTCGGCGGGAAGGAAGTGCGTGCAGACGATGGCGTCCGGCGCAAACACATTGATCGCCTTGCGCAGATCGCCCGTGCCCAGCCGCTCGATGGCCCGCCGCAGCTTCTGCATCGGCCCGTTCGGATCGGCCTCCGAACTGCGCTGGTAGAGCAGCCCCCACAGGGTTGGGTAACTGCTTATCAGCGTGATGTAGAAATCGGTATAGAGCTTGCGGAATGCGGACGGCACGTAGTCCATCGCATCCAGGTGCCGGGTCTCGACATGCGGCAGCACCGCTTCGGCGCTCAGGCGCAAGGCCTCGGCGGCCCGCATGTGGCCTGCTCCGGCGGAAACGCTGAGAAACAGGATTTTCTGCTGCGGCATGGGGCGAACCGTTGTCAGGTGACCGTCGGCGGGAGCGGCCACGCCCCCGGTTGGCTTGCCAGGCTGGCCACCTCGGTGGCCAGCCGTTTCGCACAAACCCGCAGCCTAGCATTCAGGAATAGCGCACGCCTGTGATTTCGTAATGCTTGACGCCGTTCGGTGCGGTGAACTCGAAACTGTCACCTTCACTCTTGCCGATCAGGGCGCGCGCGATCGGCGAAGACACTGCGATCAGGCCCTGTTTGATGTCGGCTTCGAGGTCGCCCACGATCTGGTAGGTCACCTCGGCGCCGCTGTCCTCGTCCGCCAGGTCCACGATGGCGCCGAACACCACCTTGCTGCCCGGGTTGAGGCGCGACACGTCGATCACCTCCGCGGTGGAAAGCAGCGCCTCGAGCTGGCCGATGCGGCCTTCGATGAAGCTCTGCAGCTCGCGTGCGGCGTGGTATTCCGCGTTCTCCTTCAGATCGCCGTGCGCACGCGCCTCGGCGATGGCCGCGATGATGCGCGGGCGATCTTCCGACTTCAGCCTGTCCAGCTCGGCGCGCAGGCGTTCCGACCCTGCCTTGGTGATGGGGGCGCGATTGCTCATGCGCTCAATTCCTTGTGAAGTTCCTGCAGGCTGTGCACGTCCGCGCTGTTGTGGAAGTCCAGCGAATGGACCAGCGCACGCGCGCCTGCAACGGTGGTGGAATACGTGACGCGCTGCTGCAGGGCCTCGCGCCGGATCGAGAACGAGTCGGCGATGGCCTGCTTGCCCTCGGTGGTGTTGACGATATAGACGATCTCGCCGTTCTTGATCAGGTCGACGATGTGCGGGCGGCCCTCGGCCACCTTGTTGATGCGCTCGCAGGCCACGCCCTGCTCGGCCAGGTATTTCGCCGTGCCTTCGGTGGCGACCAGGCTGAAGCCCTTCGCCAGCGCCTCGCGCGCCACCGGCAGCAGGCGATCCTTGTCCGCGTCGCGCACCGACACGAACACCTTGCCCTTCGGCGGTGTCTTGATGCCGGCGGCGTCATGGCCGCGGGCAAAGGCTGCGCCAAAGCTGCGGCCCACACCCATCACCTCGCCGGTGGAGCGCATTTCGGGGCCGAGGATGGGATCCACGTTCTGGAACTTCAGGAACGGGAAGATCGCTTCCTTCACGGAGTAGTAGCTCGGAATCACTTCCTTGGTCGCGCCCTGCGCCTTGAGCGAACGTCCAGCCATGGCACGCGCGGCGATCTTGGCGAGCGGCACGCCCGTGGCCTTCGATACGAACGGCACCGTGCGCGAGGCGCGCGGGTTCACTTCGAGGATGAACACGGTGTCGCCCTGGATGGCGAACTGGGTATTCATCAGGCCGATGACCTTCAGTTCCTTCGCCATCGCGGTGACCTGGCGACGCATCTCGTCCTGCACCTCCGGCGTCAACGAGTAAGGCGGCAGCGAGCAGGACGAGTCGCCCGAATGCACGCCCGCTTCCTCGATGTGCTCCATGATGCCGCCGACCAGCACATTGCCTTCGGCGTCGGCGATGATGTCCACGTCCACCTCGACCGCATGATCGAGGAAGCGGTCCAACAGCACCGGCGAATCGTTCGACACCTGCACCGCGTCGCGGATGTAGCGCGAAAGATCGGCATCGCTGTAGACGATTTCCATGGCGCGGCCGCCGAGCACGTAGCTCGGACGCACCACCAGCGGATAGCCGATCTCGCGCGCCGAGGCCAGCGCTTCTTCCGGCGTGCGTGCCGTGCGATTCGGCGGCTGCTTCAGGCCGATCTTTTCGATCATCTGCTGGAAGCGCTCGCGGTCTTCCGCCAGATCGATGCTGTCCGGCGAGGTGCCGATCACTGGCGCGCCGGCAGCTTCAAGCGCACGTGCAAGCTTCAGCGGCGTCTGGCCACCGTACTGCACGATCACGCCCTTGGGTTTTTCCAGATCCACGATTTCCAGCACATCCTCGAGCGTGAGCGGCTCGAAATACAGGCGGTCGGAGGTGTCGTAGTCGGTGGAAACGGTTTCCGGATTGCAGTTGACCATGATGGTTTCGAAACCATCCTCGCGCAGCGCGAGTGCCGCGTGCACGCAGCAGTAGTCGAACTCGATGCCCTGACCGATGCGGTTGGGACCGCCGCCCAGCACGATGATCTTGTCGCGGTTGGTCGGGTTGGCTTCGCACTCTTCCTCGTAGGTCGAGTACATGTAGGCCGTGGTGGTGGCGAATTCAGCCGCGCAGGAATCCACGCGCTTGTAGACCGGACGCACGCCAAGCGTGCGACGCAGATGGCGCATGGCGGCTTCGTTGGTGTCGAGCAATTCGGCCAGGCGAGCGTCGGAGAAGCCCATGCGCTTGAGCTCGCGCATGCGCGGCGCGTCGAGCGCGGTGACTCCCTGCTGCTGCACTTCCTTCTCGGTCAGCACGATGTCTTCGAAGGCGGCGAGGAACCAGGGATCGACACGGCTGAGGCCATATACGTCTTCCAGGGACAGGCCGGCGCGGAACGCGTCAGCCAGATGGAATACGCGATCCGGACGCGGCTCGCGCAGCTCGCGCTTGAGCGCGTTGATGCCTTCGTCGGAGGTCAAATCCAGACCGGTCGGGTTGAGGCCCGTCTTGCCGATTTCCAGTCCTCGCAGCGCCTTCTGCAGCGACTCATGGAAAGTGCGACCCATCGCCATCACCTCGCCCACCGACTTCATCTGGGTGGTGAGGCGCGCGTCAGCCGACGGGAACTTCTCGAACGCGAAACGCGGGATCTTGGTAACCACGTAGTCGATGGTCGGCTCGAACGACGCCGGGGTCAGGCCGCCGGTGATGTCGTTCTTGAGTTCGTCCAGCGTGTAGCCCACGGCCAGCTTCGCCGCGATCTTGGCGATCGGGAAGCCGGTGGCCTTGGAGGCGAGCGCGGACGAACGCGACACGCGCGGGTTCATCTCGATGACCACCACGCGGCCGTTCTCGGCATTGATGCCGAACTGCACGTTGGAGCCGCCGGTGTCCACGCCGATCTTGCGCAGCACCGCGATCGAGGCATCGCGCAGGCGCTGGTATTCCTTGTCGGTGAGCGTCTGCGCCGGCGCGACGGTGATCGAGTCGCCGGTGTGCACGCCCATCGGGTCGAGGTTTTCGATCGAGCACACGATGATGCAGTTGTCCGCCTTGTCGCGGACCACTTCCATCTCGAATTCCTTCCAGCCGAGCACGGATTCCTCGACCAGCACTTCGCCCACCGGCGAAAGATCGAGTCCGCGCTTGACGATCTCTTCGAATTCTTCGCGGTTGTACGCGATGCCGCCGCCGGAGCCGCCGAGCGTGAAGCTCGGACGGATGATGGTGGGATACCCCACCTTCGCCTGCGTCACCAGCGCCTGCTCGAACGTGCGGACCACCTCGGCCTTCGGGCATTCCAGCCCGATTTCCTTCATGGCGACGCGGAACAGCTCGCGGTCTTCGGCCATGCGGATGGCTTCGCGCGACGCACCGATCAGCTCGACGTTGTACTTCTCCAGCACGCCGTTGTCGGCGAGGTCGAGCGCGCAGTTGAGGCCGGTCTGTCCGCCCATGGTGGGCAGCACCGCATCCGGGCGCTCCTTGGCGATGATGCGCTCCACCGTCTGCCAGTTGATCGGCTCGATGTAGACGGCGTCGGCCGTCTCCGGGTCGGTCATGATCGTGGCGGGGTTGGAGTTCACCAGGATGACGCGGTAACCCTCTTCCTTCAGCGCCTTGCAAGCCTGCGCGCCGGAGTAGTCGAACTCGCAGGCCTGGCCGATGACGATCGGGCCGGCACCGATGATGAGGATGCTCTTGATATCGGTACGCTTGGCCATCTCAGCGGGCCTCCTGCATCAGCTTGTCGGACATCATCTTTGCAAACCTGTCGAAGAGATAACCGATGTCGTGCGGTCCGGGACTCGCTTCCGGGTGACCCTGGAAACAGAAGGCCGGACGGTCGGTGAGCGCGAAGCCCTGCAGCGAACCGTCGAACAACGAGGTGTGGGTGACGCGCACGTTGCCCGGCAGCGTGGCCGGGTCGACGGCAAAGCCGTGGTTCTGCGAGGTGATCAGCACGCGGCCGTCGTCCATGTCCTTCACCGGATGGTTGGCACCGTGGTGGCCGAACTTCATCTTCAGCGTCTTCGCGCCCAGCGCCAGACCCATGATCTGGTGGCCGAGGCAGATGCCGAACAGCGGGATCTTCGCGTCAAGGAAAACCTTGGTGGCGGCGATCGCGTAATCGCAAGCGGCCGGGTCGCCGGGACCGTTGGAGAGGAACACGCCATCGGGCTTCACGGCCAGCACCTCGGCGGCAGGCGTCTGTGCAGGCACCACGGTGATGTCGCAGCCCTGCTCGGCCAGCAGACGCAGGATGTTGTGCTTGGCGCCGAAGTCGTAGGCCACGACCTTGAAGCGCCTGGCTGGCTGGTTGAAGCGGGTGTGGTCGAGGTCGTAGACCCCCTCGTTCCACGGATACGACTGGGTGACACTGACCACCTTGGCCAGGTCCATGCCGTTGAGGCCGGGGAAGGCGCGCGCCTTCGCCAGTGCGGCCTCGGCGTCGATCGTCTCGCCGGCCAGGATGCAACCGCTGAGCGCGCCCTTGTCGCGCAAGATGCGGGTGAGCCGGCGCGTATCGATGCCGGCGATGGCGACGATGCCGTGGCGCTTCAGGTAATCCGGCAGAGTTTCGCTGCTGCGCCAGTTGCTGGCGCGGCGCGGCACGTCGCGCACGATCAGGCCGGCGGCATGCACGGCAGTGGACTCGGCGTCCTCGGCATTGATGCCGGTATTGCCGATGTGCGGATAGGTAAGAGTGACAAGCTGGCGTGAGTACGAGGGATCGGTGAGGATCTCCTGGTACCCCGTCATGGCGGTGTTGAAAACCACCTCACCGACGGTTTCGCCGGTGGCGCCCACGGCGTGGCCGTGGAACACGCTGCCGTCTTCGAGGGCAAGCAGAGCAGGAATGGGCATGGGGAACCGCCTTTCAGGTGCAGCAAAGTCCGCAAGCCGCGAAAAGCAGGCTTGAGAACCTTGGAGGGGAGGACGTTCGGGCGGGTAACAATGATAGGCGTCAAGGCGCTTGCTGTCCACTTTGGCAGAGGCAGATCTCGCACTCTCGTCAACGTCACAACTCCTCACGACGTTACACTGCCAGGACGTTTTCCCAAGGAAGCTAAAGCCCAACCATGAGTCCGGACGCCCTGCTCGATGCCGCACGTTTCGATCGCCCGGACACGCTGGTGCAGCGGGAGCCGTTTCCCTTCATGGTGGCCCATGGCCAGTTGCCCGATGACGCGCGCGGTGACCTGGGTCGCGATTTCCCGCGCTACCCCAGCGCCGGTTTCTTCCCGTGGGATCCGACCGATTGCGGCCCCTCGATCAATGCACTGGTCGAACAGCTCACCACGCCGGACTTCGCCACCCTGGTCGGCAAAAAGCTGGGCATCGACAATCTCGGCCAATATCCGACCCTGGTGACGCTGTGCCGCCTGCTCAACAAGCGGCACGGCACTATCCACACCGACAGCAAGTCCAAGGTGGCCACTGCCCTGCTCTACCTCAACCCGCAGTGGCCCGACACCAGCGATGGCTGCCTGCGCTTCCTGGGCAAGATCGACGATATCGACTCCACCGTGGCCCCCGAGCTGCCGCCGCTGTACGGCGAGTTCGCCGTGTTCAAGCGCTGCGACAACTCCTTCCATGGCCACCTGCCCTACGAGGGCGAGCGCCGGGTGATCCAGGTGGCCTGGCTTACCAGCGAGGAGGAAAAGCTGCGCAAGACCAAGCGCGGCAAGTTCTCGCGCCTGTTCAAGAAGCTGTTCGGCAAGCTGGACACGCAGTACGGCGCCGGCCGCGACCGCAACGCCGCGCACCGGGACTGATCACCCCTCAACGGGTGAAATGCCAGATCACATAGGCGGCGAACACGCCATACAGCAAACCTACGGGCAACAGCCGGCGCGCGTCCGCGCGACCGCGCCGGAACAGCCACCACAGGTAGGCAATGGCGGCGGCAGTGAGCGCACCGGACACGATCAGCGAGGCATCGAACAGCCACGGCGTGGCAAAGATCGCCAGTGCGCTGGGGATGGTGGCCTGGATCATCATGGCGCCGGAGATGTTGGCCAGCGCCAGACGCTCCTTGCCCTGGCGCACCCAGATCAGCGCATTGAGCGTCTCCGGCAACTCGGTCGCCACCGGGCTCAACACCAGCGCCACTAGATGCGGCGGCCAGGCGAGCAATACGCCGATGGCTTCCAGTTGGCCCACAAACACACGCGAGGCCGCCGCGATCACCACGAGCGCGGCCACCGTTTGCAGCAGCGCCCACGCCAACGAGGGCTCCGCCTGACCCGGGCGCAACTTAAGCGGCTCCAGCTCCTCTTCAACGGGTGCCGTGTCCCCGCTGCGCACTTCGCGCCACACGTAGAGTGCATAGGCCAGCAGGAACACCCCGCCGAACGCAGGCTTGAAGGCAAAAGCCACCAGGCCAAGGCCGACCTTGAGCGCGAAGATCGCCAGGAACCATCCCTGGTCGCGGGCCAGCCGTCGATGATCGACCCGCACCAGCCCGTCAGTGCGTTGCAAGCGCCTGCGATGCAGCCACAACGCGACACCGACCACGGCATAGGCGATGGTGGCCAATACCAGCGGCCCACCCATCGCCGCACCCACGCCGATGTCACGCACTGCAGGCGTCTTGCCGAAGACGACCGCGACGAAGGTGACGGCGCTCTCCGGCAGGGCGGTGCCGAACGCAGCCAGCACGGTACCGGTAGCCGTGGCGCCTAGCTTGAGCCTGCGACCCAGCCATTCGACGCCATTGACGAAGTATTCGCAGGCGAGATAGATCGCGCCCGCCGAGGCAAAGAACAGGATGAAGATAAGCAGCATGGGATGCACAGGCCGGGCGAACAGGTGAACCCATGGCGCAACGACACGCGTTCGCCCGGCCGGGTGAACGCATCGCTGGCCAAAGGTCTCGCCGGGCAACGCGTCGAAGGCGACGCCTACCGTTCGCACCATGGCGCCGCGAGGGCAACCAAGTCTGTTGACGCGAACGCCTCGGGGAAGAGGCTGGCTACTCCCCAATGACAGGCTGGCGATGCTAGCGACCGCCGCTGGACATGGCAAGTTTTTGCGTGGTCAAACCGGCGGAGCGAGCACGTCTTCCAGCCGCCAGTGTCCGGAGGCGCGACCGATCAGCCACCGTGCCGCCTGCAGCGCCCCACGGGCGAAGATCGTGCGGTCGGTCGCACGATGCCCCAGCTCCAGCCGCTCGCCCGGCCCCACCAGCAGCGCCTGATGCTCGCCTACGATGTCACCTCCGCGCACCACGGCAAAACCGATGCTTCCGGGAATGCGCTCGCCCGTGCGACCTTCGCGGCTGTATACCGCCGCGGCTTCCAGTGTGGTGCCGCGCGCGGCAGCAGCAGCCTGCCCCAGCGCCAGCGCTGTGCCCGAAGGCGCATCCTGCTTGCGCCCATGATGGGCTTCGACGATTTCCAGATCCCATTCCGGCACCGCAGCAGCGGCCTCGCGCAGCAGACGCGTCAGCAGTGCCACGCCCAGGCTGAAGTTCGCCGCGCGCAGCAGCGCGATGCGTGCCCCGGCGGTGTCCAGTCGTGCCAGCAGGGCAGCGTCGAGTCCAGTGGTGCCGCTCACCAGGGGAATGCCGTGCGCGAGACAATGGTCCAGCGCTGCCGCCAGACCGACGGGGCCGCTGAAGTCGACCACCACGTCGAGGACAGGCGCGCGCGACCAATCGTGCGCATAGCGCAAGCCCTGCCCCAGCCAGACGGGCTCGCCGTCATGCACCGAGCCCGGCGACACCACCGCATGCGCCAGCTCGTACCGGCCATCGGCATGCAACAGCGACAGCAAGGCCTGGCCCATGCGGCCGGAGGCGCCGCTGATGGCGAGGCGGATCGGCGAACTGGTCATGATGGACATCCCGGCAGAAACGGCAAACGGACGTCCAAAGTTAGCTTACGAAGTCACCTTCGACCAGAACTGTTTCACGCCGTCGAACCAGTTGTGCGCGCGCGGCATGTGTTCTTCGGCCTTGCCGTCGTTGAAGCTGGCTTCGAGCTGCTCGAGCAATTCGCGCTGCTGCTTGGTGAGGCGGACCGGGGTCTCCACCACCACGCGGCAGATCAGGTCCCCGGCGCGGCCGTTGCGCACCGACTTCACGCCACGCCCGCGCAAGCGGAAGCTCTGGCCGGTCTGCGTCTCCGGCGGAATGGTGATCGGCACCTCGCCTTCCAGCGTGGGCACCGGCAGTTCCGCGCCCAGCGCCGCCTGCGAGAAGCGGATCGGCACTTCGCAGTAAAGGTCGTTGCCCTCGCGCTGGAAGATCGAATGCTCGCGCACGCGCACTTCCACATATAGGTCGCCCGCCGGCGTGCCTGCCGGGCCGGCTTCGCCCTGCCCGGTAAGGCGGATGCGGTCGCCGTTGTCCACGCCGGCGGGGATCTTCACCGACAGCGTGCGGGTTTCTTCCAACCGGCCTTCACCGTGGCACTTCTTGCAGGGCTTCTCGATGACCTGGCCGCTGCCGCCGCAATGCGGACAGGCCTGCTGGATCGAAAAGATGCCGTTCTGCATGCGCACGCGGCCGTGACCGTGGCAGGTCTTGCATTGCGTGGTCTTGCCATCGTCCGAGCCGCTGCCGTTGCAGTGGTGGCAGTTGACCTGTGACGGAATCTCGATCTTGCGCTCGATGCCGAACACGGCTTCTTCGAGGTCGAGTTCCATGATGTAGCGCAGGTCTGCGCCGCGTCGCGGCTGACGACTGCGCCCACCGCCGAAGATGTCGCCGAAGATGTCGCCGAAGATGTCGCCCATGTCCCCGAAACCGCCGCCACCGCGGCCGCCCATGCCGCCCTCGAAGGCCGCATGTCCGTACTGGTCGTACATGGCGCGCTTCTGCGCGTCGGAAAGCACCTCGTAGGCCTCCTTGGCCTCCTTGAACTTCTCCTGCGCCGCGGGATCGTCGGGATTGCGGTCGGGGTGGTACTTCATCGCCAGGCGGCGGAAGGATTTCTTCAGCTCGACCTCGGTGACGGTACGTTCGACACTCAGGACTTCGTAGTAATCACGCTTGCTCATTGCTTGATCCGCGATTCGATGCGCCGATCAGGAATGAACCAGATCGCTGCCACCGTGGCATAAAACAGACACGACACCCACGGCGCCACGAAGGCCAGCAGGATGCCACCCAGATACATGGCGACGGCGACCTTGCCTTTCCAGTCGCCACCCACCGCTTGCGCCAACAGCGAGGTCTTGCCGCCGTTGGCGCAGATCAGGCTGTATTGCAGCGGCAGCCAGGCGATGGCGCACATCAGCAACACGAAACCGTAGACCGCCACCGGCAACCGGGCGAACTGGTTTTCGCCCATCCACCCCGTGGTCACCGGCATCAGGGACAACCAAAACAGCAGATGCAGGTTGGCCCACAGCACGCTGCCGTCCACCCGCTTCGCCGCATGCAGGAAATGGTGGTGGTTGTTCCAGTAGATGCCCACGTAGACGAAGCTCAGCACGTAACTGAGGAACACCGGCCATTGCGCGGCCAGCACGTCCCAGCCTGCGCCGTGCGGCACCTTCAGCTCAAGCACCATGATGGTGATGATGATGGCCAGCACACCGTCGCTGAAGGCTTCCAGGCGCCCCTTGTCCATCACCTTCCCCTCGAGAAAGCTTGTGCGCTCATCCATGAACGCGAAAGTCAAACGGGCGCCACCTTGGCCGCACTTTCAAAAACGAGCGCCGCTCGCGCGGCGCCCGTTCCGGTTCTAGGTACGGTTACTTCTTGTCGTCCTTCACTTCGGTGAACTCGGCATCGACCACGTCGTCGGGCTGGGCCGACCCGTGCGGGCCGGGCTGCGCACCCGCATCGGCCGGGCCCTGACCCTGGGCGGCCTCCTGCAGCGCCTGGGCAGCCTGCTCGAGCTTGGAGATCTTCGACTCGATCAGCGCCTTGTCATCGCCGTCCTTGACCTTTTCCAGCTCCGACAGCGCCTCTTCGATGCTGCCGATCTGCGCGCCGACCTTGCCGCCGTGTTCCTTCAGCGCACTGCGGGTGGCGTGCACGAGCTGATCGGCCTTGTTGCGGGTGCTCACCAGCTCGTGGAACTTCTTGTCTTCTTCCTTGTTCGCCTCGGCGTCGGCCACCATGCGGGCGATCTCCTCCTCGGAAAGGCCCGAACCGGCCTTGATCTCGATCTTCTGTTCCTTGCCGGTCTTCTTGTCCTTGGCCGACACGTGCAGGATGCCGTTGGCGTCGATGTCGAAGGTCACCTCGATCTGCGGCATGCCGCGCGGCGCCGGCTCGATGCCTTGCAGGTCGAACTTGCCCAGCGACTTGTTGGCGTTGGCGCGCTCGCGCTCGCCTTGCAGCACGTGCACGGTCACTGCGGTCTGGTTGTCGTCGGCGGTGGAGAACGTCTGCGCCGCCTTGGTCGGCACGGTGGTGTTCTTCTCGATCAGCTTGGTCATCACGCCGCCCATGGTCTCGATGCCCAGCGACAGCGGGGTGACGTCGAGCAGCAGCACGTCCTTGACCGAACCGCCCAGCACGCCACCCTGGATCGCGGCGCCCACAGCGACGGCCTCATCCGGGTTGACGTCCTTGCGCGGCTCCTTGCCGAAGAAGTCCTTCACCGACTCCTGCACCTTGGGCATGCGGGTCTGACCGCCGACCAGGATCACCTCGTCGATGTCGGACACGCGCAGGCCGGCATCGTTGAGCGCGGTGCGGCAGGGTTCGATGGTGCGCTTGACCAGGTCTTCCACCAGCGCTTCCAGCTTGGCGCGGGTGAGCTTGATGTTGAGGTGCTTGGGGCCGGAGGCGTCGGCCGTCACGTACGGCAGGTTCACCTCGGTCTGGTGCGACGAGGACAGCTCGATCTTGGCGCGCTCGGCGGCATCCTTCAGGCGCTGCAGGGCCAGCGGATCCTTGCGCAGATCGATGCCCTGGTCCTTCTGGAACTCCTCGACCAGGTAGTCGATGACGCGCATGTCGAAGTCTTCGCCACCGAGAAAGGTATCGCCGTTGGTGGCCAGCACTTCGAACTGCTTCTCGCCGTCGACCTCGGCGATCTCGATGATCGACACGTCGAAGGTACCGCCGCCCAGGTCGTACACCGCAATCTTGCGATCGCCGCCCTTCTTGTCCAGGCCGTAGGCCAGCGCGGCCGCGGTCGGCTCGTTGATGATGCGCTTCACTTCCAGGCCGGCGATGCGGCCGGCGTCCTTGGTCGCCTGGCGCTGGCTGTCGTTGAAGTAGGCGGGCACCGTGATGACGGCTTCGGTGACCGGCTCGCCGAGATAGTCCTCGGCGGTCTTCTTCATCTTCATCAGCACCTTCGCGGAGACTTCCGGCGGCGCCATCTTCTTGCCGTCGGCGGTCGCTACCCAGGCGTCGCCGTTGTCGTTGGCGACAATGGAGTACGGCACGATGTGGATGTCCTTCTGCACCTCGGCATCGGTGAACTTGCGGCCGATCAGGCGCTTCACCGCGTAGAAGGTGTTCTTGGGATTGGTCACGCCCTGGCGCTTGGCCGGCGCGCCGACCAGCACCTCGCCATCCTTGCTGAAGGCCACGATGGACGGCGTGGTGCGATCGCCCTCCGAGTTCTCGATGACCTTGGTGGTGCTGCCGTCCATCACGGACACGCAGGAATTGGTCGTGCCCAGGTCGATGCCGATGATCTTGCCCATGTGTTAGCTCCCGAATCTCGTATGCGGCCCCATGGCCGCGCAATGGTTTTCCAGATGGGGCCCGCGTACGGCGAATCAATACCGACGGAGCTCCGGATGTGTCGCGTCCGGTGACGCGTTGTTCAGTCCTTCGCCACGGCCACCAGGGCGGGGCGCAGCAGGCGATCGTTCAACACATAGCCCTTCTGCAGCACGCTGACCACGGTGCCGGCCTCCGCGCCAGGCGACTCGACCATGCTCACTGCATGGTGGCGCTCGGGGTCGAGCGGCTGACCCAGCGGATCGACCTGTGCCAGGCCATGGTTTTCGCCCACCTTGAGCAGGGACTTCAGGGTGAGGCCGAGACCCTGGCGCATCGCCGCGACATCGGCGGTTTCCACCGCCAGGCCGCCTTCCAGGCCATCGAATACCGGCAGCAGCTCGTTCAGCAGCTTCTCGTTGGCGAAGCGGCGGGCCTGTTCCAGATCGCGGTGCAGACGGCGGCGCTGGTTTTCCAGCTCGGCCTTCTCCCGCAGCACGGACTCGCGCTGCTCGATCTTTTCCGCCTCCAGTTCGGCCACGCGAGCCTTTAGCGCTTCCACGTCGGCACTGTTCGCCGCGCTGACGGCATCGGCGTCCGGTGCCGGGTGCTGGTCGTTGTTCTGCATGAGTGACTCCAAACCTCGTCCGTGGCCGGCCATCTGCGCCGACCCATCCAAAAAATGCGGGCAAACCCGCTCCCGTGGCGACTTATGAGGCCGTCGCGGCTCGATTCAAGGCATCGCTGAGCAGCCCGGCGGTGGCCTGCACCACCGGGATCACCCGCTCATAGGCCATGCGCGTGGGGCCGATCACGCCCACCGCGCCCAGCACCCGCCCCGGCGTGCCATAGCTGGCGGTAACCACGCTGCAACCGTCGAGCGCGGCGAAACCGGATTCCTCGCCGATGAACAGCCGCACGCCGGGCGCCCGCGCGCACGACTCCATCAACTGCAGCAGCCCGTTCTTCTGCTGGAACGCTTCGAACAGCTCGCGCAGTCGTTGCAGGTCGGCCAGCTCGGCGCAAGCCATCAGGTTGGTCTGCCCGCTGACCAGCACGTCGTCGCCGTCGGCGTGTGGCGCGAACGAGGCCGTGGCCAGCTCGGTGGCATTCGCCACCAGCCGGTTCAGCTCGCTGCCCGCGGCACGCAGTTCGGCCAGCAGGTGGGCGCGGATATCGTCCACGCGCAGGCCGACGAAATGGGTATTGATGTAGTTCGCCGCCTGCTCCAGCTCGCGACCCTCCAGCGGCTTGGCCAATTGCACCACGCGGTTCTGCACCTGGTTGTCGGAAAACACCAGGATCACCAGCACCCGTGCGTCCGGCAGCGGCACGAAATCGAGGTGGCGCAGCGGGAAATCCACCTGTCGCGGCACGGTCACCACGCCGGCGAAACGGGTCATCGCCGACAACAGGGCCGAGGCATTGCCCAACAGGTCGCGTGTGGTGGTCTGCCCCGGCGGCAATTCACGCTGCAGGCGAGCCATTTCCTCGTGCGGCAACGGCTGCAATTCGATCAGGCTGTCCACGAACAGGCGCAGGCCGCGCGGCGTGGGAATACGCCCCGCCGAAGTATGCGGCGAGGCGACCAGGCCAGCCTCCTCGAGGTCGGCCATGATGTTGCGGATGGTCGCCGGGCTCACGTCCAGACCCGACGATCGCGACAGCGTGCGCGACCCCACCGGCTCGCCATCGACCAGATACTGCGCGATCAGGCTGCGCAGCAGGCGCCGGGTGCGTGCATCGAGTTCATGGGAGTGGAGACGGGACATGCGCAGTAGCAATCGGTGAGACGACCAAGAGATAGGGTCTGCGCGCCTGTCATGCAAGCGCCGCGGCATTGTAGCGGGAGGCATGGAGCCTGCGGGGCCGAAGCCGTCTGTGGCGAAAGGGCTGCTGCGCGAGCCTCGCTTTTCGACAGTTCACCAGGAACGTGGCGGAAAGATGGATCGCGCGGCGGTCTTTGCGGCCCTTGCGGCATCTGCCGCGCAGGCTCCTATTACAATCGCCCGATCCCATACGGACTGCCGTCAGCCCGCCATGCTCATCTCGCTCCATGTCCGCCAATTCGCCGTCGTTGAACAGGCCGAAGTCGATTTCGGCGCCGGCCTCACCGTGGTCAGCGGCGAAACCGGCGCCGGCAAGTCGCTGCTGGTGGATGCGCTGCTGCTCCTCGCCGGCGCCCGCGCCGACAGCGGGATGGTGCGCGCCGGCAGCGACCGCGCGGAACTGTCCGCCGAATTCGATCTTGCCGCCCTGCCCGAGGCCCGCGCATGGCTGGCGCAGGAAGAGCTGGACGATGGCGAAGCCTGCCAATTGCGGCGGGTGATCCGCGCCGAAGGCAGCTCGCGCGCATGGATCAACGGCCGTCCCGCCAGCGCCGGCCAGCTTTCCGAACTCGCCACCCTGCTGGTGGAAATCCATGGCCAGCACGAGCATCAGGCCCTGCTTTCGCGCGCGCACCAGCTCGCCCTGCTCGACGCCTGCGCCGGCCACGGCTCGCTGGCCGGCCAGGTGCGCGAGCTGGCCACGCAATGGCGCGACCTGGGTGCGCGTATCAGTCGCCTCAGCGGTGGCGCGGATCGCGAACAGCGGCTGGAACTGTTGCGCCACGAGCTGGCCGAACTGGAGCAATGGACGCTACCGTCCGCCGCGCTGGCCGAACTCGAAGCCAGCCACAAGCGCCTCGCCAACGCCGGTCGGCTTGCCGAAGGCGCCGCCGGCGTGGTCGAGCTGCTGGACGGCGACAGCGAATTCGCGCTGCGCCGCGCCCTGGGTCGCGCCCATGCCGAACTGGGCAGGCTGGCCACGCTGGACGAAGCGCTGAATCCCGCGCTGGAGCTGCTGGACAACGCCATGATCCAGTTGGGCGAAGCCGCCGACACGCTGGGCCGCTACGCGCAGGACGTCGATCTCGACCCCGAGCGCTTCGCCGAAGTCGACGCTCACCTCGCCCGTCTGCATGAACTCGGCCGCCGTCACCGCCTTCCCATCGCGGAATTGCACGACAAGGCCTCCGCGTTGCGCACCGAACTGGCCGAGCTGGAAGGCGCCGGCGAAGCACTGGAACGACTCGCCGTCCAGCGGGAGCGCGCCCGCACTGACTACGTGCAGGCAGCAGACAAGCTAAGCAAGTCACGTCGCAAAGCGGCAGACAAGCTGGGCAAGGAAGTCGGCGCATTGATGGCCGAGCTGGGCATGGCCGGCGGCGTGCTCGTGGTTGAACTGGAACCTGTCGAAGGCGAGGAGCCCGACCCGCAAGGCCGCGAACGCTGCGAACTGCTGGTCAGCACCAATCCCGGACAGCCGCCGCGGGCGCTGCGCAAGGTGGCTTCCGGCGGTGAACTGGCACGCATCAGCCTCGCCATCGAAGTCGCCACGCTGGGCAACGACAGCGTGGGCACCATGGTGTTCGACGAAGTGGACAGCGGCATCGGCGGCGCAGTGGCCGAGGTGGTGGGCCAGAAGCTGCGTGCACTGGGCGGCCAGCGCCAGGTGTTGTGTGTCACTCACCTGCCCCAGGTCGCCGCTCAAGGCCACGCGCACCTGTTCGTGAGCAAACACAGCGACGACGGCCACACCCGTACGCAGATCCAGCGGCTGGGCGCCGATGGCCGACGCGACGAACTGGCCCGCATGCTGGGCGGGGTGGAGATCACCCGCGAAACGCGGGCTCACGCGAAGCAGATGCTGGAACGCGCGCAGGCCTGAGAGCACGAAACTCGTGACGCTAGCCGCCGGGAAATGCCGAGCAGATTCTAGCCGCTGGCGGGCAGCAGCCCACGCTCGCTGGCCATGCGATACAACTCCAGTTCCGAACCGGCATTGAGCTTGCCCATCACGCTGGCGCGGTGGATGTAGACAGTCTTCTGGCCGATGCCCAGCTCGGCCGCCACCTGCTTGGGCGTGCGCCCGCAGGCCAGCAGCAGGAACACCTCGTGTTCGCGGGTGGTCAGGCGATGCAGCGGATCGAGCGCGGATTCCGGCTGCTCCGCACGGCGCTGGCGCAGGTCGGAACTCAAGAACTGCTCGCCCTGCATCACCGCGCGCAAGCCCGCCACCAGTTCCTCCGGCGCCACGCCCTTGGTCACGTAGCCGCTGGCACCGCGGCGCAAGGCTTCGGACACGTAGGGTTCGCCATCGTGCATGCTCAACACCACGATGCGCGTGCCGGGCGACACGCTGCCCAGGTGTTCGATCAAGGGAAGGCCGCTGCCGTCGGGCAACGACAGGTCCAGCGCCACCAGGTCGGGCCGGTGCTGCGCCACTGCCTCCACCGCGTCGTCGGCGCAGCGGCACTCGCCCACCACCTGGAGATCGGGCTCCAGCCCGATCAGCCGCTTGAAACCTTCACGCACGATGGCGTGGTCGTCGACCAGGACAATGCTGTACATGGCCCTACTGTATATGGACGGGCGCCGGTCTGCGCCGGCACTGCCAAACGCCCGTGTACCATCCGCGGATGCGCCTGAAACCCTTCCGCCCACTGCACTCCGGCCCGCTGCTGGGGGCGATCTACGTCCTGCTATGGCTGCTGCTGTGGCCGACGGAGCAACCCTATTGGGCACTCCCCTACGGTTTGCGCTTCGGCGCGTTGTTGCTGCTGCCCGTGCGTCGCTGGGGCTGGCTGCTGGGCGCCGAACTGATCGCCTCGGCCGGCATGAGCATGCACGATGGACTGCCGATGGGCTGGAGCGGCTTTTTCCTCGGCGACCTGCCCGAACCGCTGGTAACCGCGGCCAGCCTGTGGCTGCTGCGCAGGCTGAATCCGCATGCCGGCACCAGCCTGCACAACCCTCAGGAAACGGCCCGCCTGCTGCTGGCCGCGATGCTTGTGGTGCTCGCCACCACGGCGGTGGACATCGGCCTGCTCACGGTGATCCACACGGCCGCGGCCGAAGACGCGCTGATCCACATGTTGGGCAACGAATTGCTGGGCGGCTATCTGGGCGTGCTGCTGATGGTGCCGGTGATGGTGCTGCTGCTGCGCGCCCCTCCCAGCCGCCATGCGTTGGCGGAATTGGCCCTGGACGGCCTGCAGGTGATGCTGCCGGCCATGGCCATCCTGCTGCTGCTTTCCGAACAGGCCACGTCGCAGCCGCAGTTCGCCCGTGCGCTATCGCTGGCCCCCGTGCTGTTCTTTGCATTCCGCCATGGCTGGCGCGGCGCCAGTCTGGCCATCACCATCTCCAGTTTCGGGATGACGGTGCTGGATCAGCGCCTCGGCCACGCCCCTTCGGCGGCCGGCTATCTGTTCCTGGCCGTGGCCGGCACCGGAACGCTGATGCTGGGCTCAGCCACGGATGCTCTGCGTCGCAGCAAGCTGCAGGTAGCCGAGCAGAATACCCACCTGGCGGCAGTCAACCGACGGCTGGACCAACTGGCGCGGCAACTGCGAGCCGCTGCGCGCGGCAATCTGCAGGCGGAGGAAAACCAGCGCCGCCACATGGCCGCCGAGCTGCACGACGAGCTGGGCCAGAACATCACCGCGATCCAGACCCACGTGAAACTGGTGCAGGCGCGCCTGCAACAGGCCGGACTGGAAGATATCGGCACCTCGATCAACAGCATCCTCGCGCACATGCGTCGCGCCCTGCATCGCCTGCTGGACGACCTGCGTCCCGCCGTGCTGGACGAGTTCGGCCTGCTGCGCGCGCTGGACGAAGGTCCGATCCGCGACCTGCTGAAGGCTGCTGGCATCCACTATGTCACCGACCTGCATGGCGACCCGCGCCTGCTCGATGACGACACCCGCACCGCGATCTATCGACTGGCGCAGGAAAGCGCCACCAATGCAGTGAAGCACGCCAGGGCCAGCGAATTCCGCCTGCGCCTGCGCATCGGTGAACGCCACGGCGCAATACTCGCCCTGCTCGACTTGCGCGACGACGGCGTCGGATTGCCCGAGCGGCCGCCACGAGGTGGCCGCGGCCTGCAAGGCATGCGCGACCGTGTCACCTCGCTGGGAGGCCTGTTCCAGTTGCGCCCGGCACCGCGCGGCGTGCATCTGCGCGTATTGCTGCGCAGCAATAACGACTTGCCCGTCACATTTCGGCCTGTCTAGGAATTTTTCCGATACACAGGACGTGAAGGCTTCGTTAGCATCGATCCATCGATGTGGGGGAGCCGCCATCGTGAGATGGCGTACCGGAGTCCTCGTGGGGACGGTGACTCCGGAGAGACGGCAGGAGGCCGTCTGGTCGTTACCTTGGACACAGGCCTGGACGAGCAACTCGCCATGCCGAAACCCAGAAGGTACGAGGCAATCGCGAGGTGGACAGGAGTCCTCCCTCGCGATTTTTTTGTGCCCAAGAAATGCCCGGATGCCCGGATGGCGGTGATCAGCCCTTGCGCGTACCGCGGTTCTTGGGACGGACGTACAGCACCAGGCTGTGATCCTCGATCACATAACCATGGCGCGCCGCGACCTCGCGTTGCAGACGCTCGATCTCTTCGCTGACGAACTCGATCACCTTTCCGCTGTCCACATCGATCATGTGGTCATGGTGCTTGCCGCGATCGAGTTCGTAGACGGCCTGCCCGCCCTCGAAGTTGTGCTTGACGACAATGCCGGCTGCCTCGAACTGGGTCAGCACGCGATACACCGTCGCCAGGCCGATGTCTTCCTGATGGGCGAGCAGCTTCTTGTAGACGTCCTCGGCAGTGAGGTGGTTGCCCTCCTCCTCGTCGAAGATCTGCAGAATGCGCATGCGCGGATGGGTCACTTTGAGACCGACCCGACGCAGTTCCTGAGTTTCCTGTTCCATCGTTTGCCACCTCACGCCGGCGCGGCGATGCCGAACCGGTAGTGTATCATCCGCTCTTCCACGATCTGGACGTTTCACGCATGCAAAAGCTGATCACCCTGCCGGTTGTCGCGTTGTTGGCGCTTGCCGTTTCCGGCTGCCACCTGGTCTACACGCAGGACGTGCGCCAGGGCAACCTGCTCGACAAGACCATCGACCAGAAGGCGGTGGATCAGCTCAAGCCCGGCCTGACCAAGCGCCAGGTGATGCTGTTGGTCGGCACGCCTTCGGTCGCCTCCCCGTTCAACCAGAGCCGCTGGGACTACGTGTCCACCTATTCGCACCGCGGCGGCCCGATGCAGGTCAGCACCATGACCCTGTACTTCAATGACGACATCCTGGCGCGCATCGAGGGCAGCCCTTACCTCGAAAACAACAAGAACCTGCTCAAGGAAAGCAAGAAGTACAACGTCGATTACCCGGTCAACGACACCAAGGGCGACAAGGACACCAGCGGCAAGGACAGCAAGGATTCCGGCGGCGGTTCGGACTCCGGCAACGACTCCGGCAGCAGCAACAACTAAACTGCGGGTAGCGCCTGCGTCAGCCTTGGCCGGCACGGCGCCGGCGCGAGGCCATGGGATCAAGGGTCAGCGGCCGGTAAATTTCCACCCGGTCGCCGTCGCGCAGCACATGATCGGCGTCTATCCTGCGCGAGAAGATGCCCAATCGCAGCGGCTCCGCCACCTCGGCAGGAAGCGACGGCAAAAAACCTGCCGCCACGACTGCCTGCATAGCAGTGCTTCCATCCGGCAACGAAACGCGGCTGCGCCGTATGCGCTGCGCGCAGGCATGCACTACTTCCACCGTTATGGTCGGCTCAGCCATGCAGGTGGTCCGCGGCAACGCAGAAATCGTCCACCATGCGGTTGGCGAGTCCCTGGAAACCCAGCTTGAGCACGCTGCCGCCGATGCCGGCGTATTCGAAATCCAGCGCCAGCGCCACCTTGCAGCCGTCGTCTCCCAGCGCGGTGAAACTCCAGTGACCGTCCAGCGAACGGAACGGGCCGTCGACCAGATGGATGTCGATGCGATGCGGCCGCTCGGCAGTGTTGCGGGTGGTGAAGCTGTGCCGCAAGCCCATGAAATGCAGGTCGAGGCGCGCCACCAGTACATTGTCGCTGCGCTCGACCACCGCGGATGCCGAGCACCACGGGAAACGCTTTGGGTATGCTTCCACACCATCGACCAGATCGAACATCTGTTCCGGGGAATGGCGTACCAGCGCGCTGCGGCGTATCTCGATCACGGTAGCCTCTATCCTGGTGCATTCATGCTTGAATGCGAGAATCAAACGAGCGCCCATCTATGGACGCACTCGGTGGTTACTGCATTCTTCCGTGAATGCGAAGATCAAACGGGCATCCAGAGTAGTTACTGCATTCATCCATGAATGCGAGAGTCAAACGGGCGCCCATCCATGGGCGCACTCTAAATATAAAAGCACCGCTCCGATGGGAGCATGCAGTCACTGAAGTTTAGCGGACATGGCCAAGAGCAAGGACAAGGACACCACCAAGGGCACGGGCACCATCGCGCTCAACAAGCGCGCGCGGTTCGAGTACCACATCGACCAGCGCTATGAGGCCGGCATCGCCCTGCAAGGCTGGGAGCTGAAAGCGCTGCGTGCGGGTCGGATCAACTTCGGCGACGGCTATGCCATCGTCATCAGGGGCGAAATCTTCCTGGTCGGCGCCTCGATCCCCCCTCTGATCAGCGCTTCCACCCACGTCATCGCCGAAGACCGCCGCACGCGCAAGCTGCTCCTGCACCGCAAGGAGATCGACCAGTTGATCGGCGCGGTGGAGCGCAAGGGCTACACGCTGGTGCCCACCGCGATGTACTGGAAGAACGGCAAGGTGAAGGTGGAAGTCGGCCTGGCCCGCGGCAAGCAGGAACACGACAAGCGCGACACCGAGAAGCAGCGCGACTGGCAGATCGAAAAACAGCGCACGATGCGCTCGCACAATCGGGCGTCCTGACCGCGTTCTGCCTGTTCGGCTTGCGGGCATCGCAAAAAAACTTCGTGCAAGGTGTCGATCCGGCACCCCGCCGTTCGTCGCACCTTTGAAGGCGGATTCATCCCGGCCACAGGAGGCGAACCGATGCGCTGCATAGTGATCGTGAAGGCGACCAAAGACACCGAGGCCGGCCTGATGCCGAGCACCGATCGGCTCGCCGCGATGGGCCAATTCAACGAAGAATTGGTGAAGGCAGGCGTGATGCTGGCCGGCGAAGGCCTGCATCCCAGTTCGCGCGGCGCCCGCATGCGTTTCGACGGTGCACAGCGCACCGTGATCGATGGCCCGTTCACCGAATCCAAGGAACTGATCGCCGGCTTCTGGCTATGGCAGGTGAAGTCGATGGCCGAAGCCATCGAATGGCTGAAACGCGCGCCGTTCGACACCGGCGCCGAAGTCGAGATCCGCCCGGTATTCGAGGCCGAAGACTTCGGCGACAAGTTCACGGATGCCTTGCGCGAGCAGGAAGCAAACCTGCGCGCGCAGATCGGCAACCGCCCATAAACCCCACCCTGCAAGGAGTACCGCCATGCAATTCGTCGCCTACCTCAACTACGACGGCAATGCCGAGGCCGCCTTCGATTTCTATGCCGGCTGCTTCGGCGGCAAGGTCACCATGCGGGCACGCTACGGCGACGCGCCGCCTGAAATGCCCATGCCTGCGGAGATGCGCGACAAGATGATGCACGTGCGGCTGGAAGTCGGCGACCAGGTGCTGATGGCCTCGGACGCGATGGCGCCGCAATGTCCCTATACGCCGATCAAGGGCTGCTCGGTGTCGATCCAGCTCGACTCGCCGGAACAGGCCGAGCGGATTTTCCACGCGCTGGCCGAAGGCGGCACGGTGCAGATGCCGATCCAGCAGACCTTCTGGGCCGCGCGCTTCGGCTCGCTGGTGGACCGCTACGGCGTGCCATGGATGATCAACTGCCCGCCCGCTGCATGATGCCTTGCTCCCACGGAGCGATGATGGTCTGATCGGTCGCCATGACGGCGACCGACATCCCCCGCAGCATCGAGGCCATCTGGCGCATCGAATCGGCGCGCATCATCGCCGGCCTCGCCCGCATGCTGCGCGACGTGGGCCTGGCGGAGGAACTGGCGCAGGACGCGTTGGTGACTGCGCTGGAACAATGGCCGCAGACCGGCGTGCCGGACAATCCCGGCGCGTGGTTGATGACCACGGCGAAACACCGCGCGATCGACCGCCTGCGCCGTCATCAGCTGATGGAGCGCAAGCACGAGGAAATCGCCCGCGAACTGGAGGCCGAACAGGCCGATGCCATGCCCCGCTTCGACGCCATGCTGGACGACGATATCGGCGACGACCTGCTGCGGCTGATCTTCACCGCCTGCCATCCCGCGCTGCCTGCCGAGTCGCGCGTGGCGCTCACCCTGCGCCTGCTGGGCGGCCTCAGCACGCCCGAGATCGCCCGCGCCTTCCTGCAGCCGGAGCCCACCATCGCCCAGCGCATCGTGCGCGCGAAGCGCACGCTGGCCGAGAAACAGGTGCCGTTCGAGGTTCCGCGTGGCGAAGAGCTCGCCGAACGCCTGGACGCGGTGCTGGGCGTGATCTACCTGATCTTCAACGAGGGCTACACCGCCACCGCCGGCGACGACTGGATGCGGCCCGCGCTGTGCGAGGAAGCCCTGCGGCTGGGCCGCATCCTCGCCGGACTGATGCCGCAGCAGGCCTCCGTGTTCGGCCTGCTCGCACTGATGGAACTGCAGGCCTCGCGTACGCATGCGCGCAGCGCACCGGACGGAACGCCGATCCTGTTGCTGGAACAGAACCGCGCGCGCTGGGATCGGCTGCTGATCCAGCGTGGCCTAGCCGCGCTGGATCGCGCACAACGGCTGGGCGACCACGAAGAGCCGTACACCTTGCAGGCAGCAATCGCCGCTTGCCACGCCCGCGCCAATACCGCGGAGCAAACCGACTGGCACCGCATCGCGGCGCTGTACGCCACATTGGCTGGCGTCACGCCATCGCCCGTGGTGGAACTCAACCGCGCGGTGGCCGTGGCGATGGCCAGCGGGCCAGCAGCAGGCCTTGCGCTCGTCGATACGCTACGCGACGAACCGGCACTGGCGAACTATCACCTGTTGCCGGCAGTGCGCGGCGATCTGCTGCAGAAGCTCGATCGCCACGGTGAGGCCCGCACGGAGTTCGAACATGCCGCGGCGCTCACCCGCAACGCCCGCGAACGCGAACTGTTGCAAGCACGCGCCAAAACCTGTGCGCAGCACACCACCACCGGTTGACGGCGCGAAAAGCGGGGCCACCCGATAGGCGGCCCCGTCAGCGTGAACGGAACTCAGGACTGGCTGTCGTCAGCCGGCGCGGCATCCGCCTCGTCTTCCTTCTTGCCTACCATTTCTTCCAGCGCACCGGCGCCCTTGAATCCGGCGATGGCCGCAATGCCCTTCGTCAGCAGGCCCGCATTCGGATCGAGCTTCTCGGCGCCTTCGACTGCCGCCACGGCGCCGGCAACTTCACCCAAGGTATCGAGGATTCCCATGACGTTCTCCGCTTTGGAATGGAGCGGCCAGCATGCGACTAGTCGATTACCGGTGAATGAATCCCGACGCAAGTTTCTTCGCCGCGAATTTGCGGGATCCGCCGCCCACAGGCGGTCACGAGCCGCAAACGGGCGGCTCCAGGTAGCGTCAAAGCCTTGCACGGTCAAGATCCGGGCCTGCAGGCCGATAGAAACCCGACGCCCAAACCTTGCAAAGCCACGCTACGATCAGGCCACCTTCGTGCGACATGCAAGGCCTAAGGACTCAAGGGTTCGTTGAATGCTGGCCAGTTCGTACAACCCGTTGCTCGTCGTGTGTTCCCTGCTCGTGGCGATCTTCGCCTCCTACACGGCACTGGGCATGGCCGGCCGCATCACCACGGCACGTGACTCCGGCGCGCGCTGGTGGCTGTTTGCTGGCGCCTGCGCGATGGGATTGGGCATCTGGTCGATGCATTTCGTCGGCATGCTGGCTTTCAGCCTGCCGATTCCGCTGGGCTATGACCCGCTGATCACCCTGCTGTCGTTGCTGATCGCCATTGCCTCTTCCGCATTCGCCTTGTGGCTGGTTTGCCGGCAAACGCTGCCTTGGACGCACCTGGTCGGCGGCGCCCTGCTGATGGGGCCGGCCATTGCCGGCATGCATTACACGGGCATGGCAGCGATGCGCATGAGCCCGGGCATCCAGTACGACGCGTGGCTGTTCGCACTGTCGGTGGCGATCGCCATCATGGCAGCGGGTGCAGCTCTGTGGATCGCCTTCCAATTGCGCAAGGACTCATCGCACGTATGGCGGAAACGGCTCGGCGCGGCCGTCGTCATGGGCCTCGCCATCGTCGGCATGCATTACACCGGCATGAGCGCCGCGCAATTCCCGCTGGGCAGCATCTGCGGGGCAGCACATCATGGCGTGAACACGAACTGGCTGGCCGTCGTCGTCATCGTCGTCACCCTGGCAGTACTGGCGGCGACGCTCACCGTCTCTGCGTTCGACGTGCGCATGGAGTCGCGCACGGCAGTGCTGGTCAGCTCGCTCGCCGAGGCGAACGAGGAACTCACCTATCTCGCCCTGCACGACAGCCAGACCAAGTTGCCGAACCGCGTGTTGCTGCACGATCGCCTCGAACATGAAATCCTGATCGCCGATCGCGACAAGAGCCGTTTCGCGCTCATGTTCCTGGACCTCGACGGCTTCAAGGCCGTCAACGACGTGTTTGGACATCGCTCCGGCGACATGCTGCTGGTCGAAGTTGCCCAGCGCATACGCGCCAACGTGGGCAACGAGGATACCGTCGCCCGCATCGGGGGCGACGAATTCGTATTGCTGGCCCGTATCGAAGAACCGACGGATGCTGCCCGTATCGCCGAGACCCTGATGAAGGCGATCGGCGAGCCCATCCTCATCGCCAAGCACGAGCTGCATGTGACTTCCAGCATCGGCATCGTCCTCTACCCTGGCGACGGCGCCACCCAGCAGGAGCTGATGACCAATGCCGACGCGGCGATGTACCACGCGAAGGCGTCGGGACAAAAAGGCTATGCTTTTTTCGAAACCTCGATGAACTCCGATGCGCACGAACAGATGCAGATCGCACGGGAACTGCGCGTAGCCTCTGCACGCGGTGAACTGACGCTGCACTATCAGCCGAAATTCGACGCGCCGAACGGTCCCGTCATCGGCGCAGAGGCCTTGCTGCGATGGTCGCACCCCACGCTCGGGATGATCCTGCCCGGCCACTTCATTCCCATCGCGGAGAAAACCGGCCTGATCGTGCCGATTGGTGAATGGGTGCTCGACGAAGCATGTCGGCAAATGCGCGCGTGGCATGACGCCGGGCATCCGCAATGGACGATTGCGGTGAACCTGTCGGCAGTGCAGTTCGGCCACGATGGACTTATCGAGCTGGTGCGCGGCACGCTGGCGCGCCATGCGCTCGCCCCGCGCTTTCTGACGCTGGAAATCACCGAGTCCACCGCCATGTCCGATGTCGAGGCAAGCCTGGCGACGCTGCAGCAGCTGAAGGACATGGGGGTGAACATCTCCATCGACGACTTCGGCACCGGCTACTCCAGCCTGCTCTACCTGAAACGTCTGCCGGCCACCGAACTGAAGATAGACAAGGGCTTCGTGCGCGACCTTGCCATCGGCACCGAGGACGCCGCCATCGTGTCGGCCATCGTCGCGCTGGGGCAGACGCTCAACCTCAAGATTGTCGCCGAAGGCGTTGAAACCGCCGCGCAGAAAGCGTTCCTCACCCGCATCGGTTGCGACAGCCTGCAAGGCTTCATGCTTGGCGAACCGATGCCGGCCAAGGAATTCATTGAAGCGGTAGCGCAGGATCCGGTTTCCACCGAGGCTCCGAAGTAAAGCGCCCGACTCGATTCTCCCGCAACGCGCTGTGCTGCGAGCCCGCCAGCCGCGATCCGGTCACGGAGCAGCTCCCGCACGTCGAGACCCGGTGGAGGCGCTGAAGGCATGCCGCCGCACACCCTTTCCCACGCGACCAACGATTAAGGAGTATGGTCGCCGTATCCCTCTCGCCACGAGTCGCCCCAATGAGCAAATCGCCTCCGGTTCTGACGGTCGCAGCCATCCACTCCGTGTATTCCAGCAAGAAGATCGGTTCCGTCGTAGAGCACGCAACGAAGTTCCAATCGACAAAACGCTTCGCGCGCGATCCCGAACACACTGGCCAAGCACCGGTGAACCCCAAAGATCCAAAGGGCACCCGCCACCGTTGACAAGGGCGGTTGGCCGCTGCGTCCCAGCACTCACACGCCGACCGTGTAGCATCCCGGCAAACTGACGCAGCATGGAACGGTTGCCGTTGCCGCTGCGAGCCATAGCCTTTCGAAGTTGTGAAGGCCTCGGCCGCGGCACGACTCCGAAGCCTGACGGCCATCGAGAGATGGCCCACGCATTGCATGTGTTGCCAAGCTCGCGCCTCGCGAAGGTGGATCCCTGTCGCCGTCCCGCGGACGGCCCGATGCGCACGCATCGATCGACCGGATTCCCGACCATAGATTCAGACAAGGTTCGATCCACGGTCTCTACGATCCAGAACGCATGACGTGAAGTTCCGCATTCATGCCGCTGTACACGCGATGCAGGCGCCAATTCAGTGCCCGCAACTGATTCAACGCAACCGGCCGGATCATTTGGCTGCTGTTCACTGACAAGCAATCCGGACGTGCAATGATCGATGCTCTTATTTCGTTCAATGACGACAAACGAACTCCGGAATCCGTTCGACACGTCGACATATTCGTGTGACGACGGATGCGAATAATAAGCAGGCATACGCCCTGCGTGTCGCCGCTTTTCGGTCTCTTTTTGAGACTCGCGATTTACATTCAAAACAGGGCCACGAAACTCACACAATATTGTGGGTTTTCCTGAAATTTGACAGGAGGCCGTACCGCCATTTCTAGCATCCTTGGATCGACGCTGACTTAGGATTCGGGAGTATGACGGCGCTGTGTTTGAGCGGATATTGATTGTCTGCATGGGTAATGTTTGCCGCAGTCCCACGGCAGAATACCTGTTTCGACAGCGCACGAGATCACGCCACGTTGCATTCAGCAGCGCGGGGCTCTATGCGCCTGCCGGAAGACCCATGGATGCGACTTCCCTGCAATTGCTCGCCGAAAGCGGCATTGACGGCACGTTGCATCGTGCCCGCCAGTTGACACCCGCCATGCTGCACGAGGCCGATTTGGTGCTTGGCATGGAAAAGAGTCATGTCGCGGCGATGATCCAACTTGCCCCCGAAATTCGCGGCAAGGTTTATCTGCTCGATAAATGGTTGAATGAAAACGATATACCCGACCCTTATCGCCAAGAGCGTATTGCATTCGAATACGTACACGAAATGATCACAAAAGGAGTGGATAGCTGGCAGCTTTATCTGTGATCCCTGTTCTCATGTCACGAGATGGTAATCCATATGACCGGCACCCTGGCCCCTCTGCAACGCGATAACGAAATCGATCTGAGCGAATTGCTTGGCACGCTTCGCGACAACAAGTGGCTTATCTGCCGCATTACCGTGATTTTTGTCGTACTCGGCATCATCTATGCTGTAGTTGCAACACCGATCTATCAAGCCACGTCGACAGCGCAGGTGGAACAGAAGGTTCCGGATCTGCCCGGCTTGAGCGCACTCAGCCAGACGCTGGGGGCGGAAGATCCCGAAGCGAGCACCCAATCGGCCTTGATCACTTCGCGCATGGTGGTCGGCGCAGTGGTCGACAAGCTCAAGCTCGCGGTCGAAAGCAGCCCGGAACGCTTTCCCCTGTTCGGCAATTTCATCGCCCACCTCTACGCCTCGCACAATGCCGGCAAGGTGGCGACGCCTTGGTTCGGGATGACCGGCTACGACTGGGGCGGCTCGAAGCTGGACATTTTCCAGCTGGACGTACCCGATAATCTCCTGGACAAGCCGCTGACCCTGATCGCAGGCGAGAACGGCGGCTACATCCTGGTCGACGAGAAGGGAAACCTTCTGGTCACCGGCCATACGGGGGAATCCTCCACTGGCCAGGGCATAACCATCCAGGTCAAGACGCTGGTTGCCAATGAAGGCACCCACTTCCGCGTGTTCCGCCATCGCCGACTGACCGTGACCAACCGGCTTCGCAAGGCCATCAAGGTCAACGAAGAGAGCAAGGATTCGGGCATCCTCGACATGACCTACGCCAACACCGATCCGGTGTTGGCGGCGAATGTGCTGCGGGAGGTGGGCGAGCTCTACGTGCGCCAGGACGTGGATCGCAATTCCGCGGAGGCGGCGAACAGCCTGGAGTTCGTGCGTGAGCAGCTCCCCAAGGTCCGCAGTCAGCTTGAAACGGCCACAGCGGCGCTTAACGCATACCAGCTCCGCGCTCGCTCGGTCGACATCAGCATGCAGACCCAAAGCCTGCTGGACCAGGAGGTCTCCATCCAGACCAACATCCAGCAGTTGCGCCTGCAGCAGGCGGACATGCAGCGCCAGTACACACCCGAGCATCCGGCCTACAAGGCCCTGATGAAACAGATAGGCCAGTTGGAGGCGCAGAAAGGCGGGATAGACAAGCAGGTCGGCAACCTGCCGAATACCCAGCAGGAGCTGTTGAAACTGACCCGCGATGTGCAGGTGAGCAACGACACCTACACCGGCCTGCTCAACCAGGCCCAGCAACTCGACATCGCCCGCGCGGGCACGGTCGGCAATGTACGGATCATCGACAGCGCGGCGGTGGACGTCACACAGCCGATATGGCCGAAGAAGACCATCGTGGTGCTCGGCAGCGCGTTCCTCGGTGGCTTCGTGGCGCTCTTGTGCGTCTTCATACGGCAGGCGCTCAACCGTGGCATCGAAGATCCGGCCGTCATCGAAAACATCGGCCTGCCCGTGTATGCCTCCATCCCGGTCAGTCTGCGAGAGCAGGCATTGCACGACAAGCGCGTCCGCGGATACGGCAAGCAACGCCTGCTGGTCATGGACGCGCCGGCTGACATGGCCACCGAGGCCTTGCGGAGCTTGCGCACCAGCCTGCATTTCGCCCGCCTGGAGGCGAAAAACAACGTGCTGATGATCACCGGTTCCAGTCCGGATGTCGGCAAGACGTTCGTCTCCGCCAACCTCGCCACCCTGGTCGCCCAGGGCAACCAGCGCGTGTTGCTGATCGACGGCGACATGCGCATGGGGTCGCTGCACAGGATCGTGGGCTGCCAGGCCGGGGTCGGCCTTTCCGAATTGATCTCGGGCCAGACCGACCTGGAAGCGGCAATACAACCGGTCGCTCCGTCTTCGCACCTGCACTTCATCGGCCGCGGCAAGATTCCGCCGAACCCTTCCGAGCTGCTGATGAACTCCCGTTTCTCCACGCTGCTCGACCACGTGAAGAAGGTGTACGACCTGGTCATCATCGACACCCCGCCGATCCTGGCGGTAACCGATGCGGCCATCATCGGCCACCATGCCGGCACCGCCCTGATGGTGGTGCGCTTCGGGCTCAACCAGGTGCGCGAAGTCGCCTTGGCACGGCAACGCTTCGAGCAGAACAACATCCACCTCCGGGGCGCCATCTTCAACGCCGTGGAGAAGCGCAGCAGCGGCTACTACTCCTACGCCTACTACGGCGTCGGCAAGGCGACCGCATGAGAAAAGGCCGCCTCGAAGCGACGACAACCGATGTCAGGTACGGCCAGCCGCGCAGGCGCACAACGACACAGGGTCGGGCGCGCTGCAACTGCGCATGGCGACCGCCGCAAACCCGCCGCCCGTGGACAGAAGCATCCATCGCATATGGGCCGGCAGAGACCGCGCAGCCCCAGGACCCGTTTTCATGACCACTCCGTCGAAGAACTTCGCCCTTATCGGTGCAGCCGGCTACATCGCTCCCCGCCACATGCAGGCCATCAAGGCCACCGGCAACCGGCTACTGGCCGCCTTCGATCCGAACGATTCGGTCGGCGTCATCGACAGCCACTTCCCCGATGCCGATTTCTTCACCGAGTTCGAACGCTTCGACAGGCACGTCGATCTGCGCCGGCGCGCCGGCGATGGCGGCCAGATCGATTACGTCTCCATCTGTTCGCCGAATTACCTGCATGACTCGCACATGCGCTTCGCCTTGCGTTCCGGCGCACATGCGATCTGCGAGAAGCCGCTGGTACTCAATCCGTGGAACATCGATGGTCTGCGGGAAATTGAGCGAGAGACCGGCAAGCGCGTCAATACGATCCTGCAATTGCGCCTGCACCCGGCGATCATCGCCCTGCGCAACCGGGTCCGGCATGGACGACGCGGCACCAAGCACGAAGTGGACCTTGCCTACGTCACCTCGCGCGGCCACTGGTATCTGCAAAGCTGGAAAGGCGATCAGAAGAAGTCCGGCGGCATAGCCACCAACATCGGCGTGCACTTCTTCGACATGCTGCACTACATCTTCGGCGCGTTGCAGGCCAACGTCGTGCACCTGCGCAGCGACACGAAGGCGGCGGGCTACCTGGAATACGAAAACGCCCGCGTGCGCTGGTTCCTGTCGGTGGACGTCGAAGACGTGCCCATTCCGGTGCGCGAAAGCGGGCAACGCACCTATCGATCGATCACGGTGGACGGCGAGGAGATCGAGTTCTCCGGCGGCTTTGCGGACCTGCATAACCGCAGCTACGAAGAAATCCTTGCAGGCCGTGGTTTCGGCCTCGATGAAAACCGCGTCGCCATCGAAACCGTGTCGACGATCCGCACCAGCGGCATCGTTTCCGCAGCGAACGACGGCCACCCTTCTCTGCAACGGCGAGCCTGAAGAGCGAACAGCATGGACCACTACCAGCACCCTTCTGCCATCGTCGACGAAGGCGCCCGGATCGGCGCGGGCTGCCGCGTATGGCACTTCGTGCACGTCTGCGGCGGCGCCCGCATCGGCAGGGACGTCTCGCTCGGCCAGAACGTGTTCGTCGGCAACAAGGTAATTATCGGAGACCGCTGCAAGATCCAGAACAATGTGTCGGTATACGACAACGTGACGCTCGAGGAAGGCGTCTTCTGCGGTCCGAGCATGGTCTTCACCAATGTCTACAACCCACGCTCGCTCATCGGGCGCAAGGACGAATACCGCGACACCCTGGTCAAACGGGGCGCCACGCTGGGTGCGAACTGCACCATCGTCTGCGGCATCACCATCGGCGAGTTCGCCTTTGTAGGCGCCGGAGCGGTCGTCAACCGGAACGTGCCCGCGTATGCCCTGATGGTAGGCGTGCCGGCACGACAAGTCGGGTGGATGAGCGAGTTCGGCGAGCAGCTCCCCCTGCCGCCGGACGGACGTGGCGAAGCCATCTGCGCGCACACCGGCGCACGTTATGTGCTGAGGGGGCGGGTGCTGCACAAGGAGGAGCCCGCCGCGTGATCGACTTCATCGACCTCAAGGCCCAGCAGGACCGCATCAAGGATCGCCTCGATGCCGGCATCGCCCGCGTGCTGGCACATGGCCAGTACATCCTCGGGCCGGAAGTGACCGAACTGGAAGTGAAACTTGCCGCCTTCGTGGGCGCCAGGCACTGCATCAGCTGCGCAAACGGAACGGACGCGTTGCAGATCGCGCAGATGGCGTTGGGCGTCGGCGCCGGCGATGAGGTCATCATGCCCGGCTTCACCTACATCGCCACCGCGGAGACGGTTGCGCTGCTGGGCGCGCGGCCGGTCTACGTGGACATCGACCCGCGCACCTACAACCTCGATCCGATCGGGCTCGAAGCGGCGATCACCCCGCGGACGCGCGCGATCATTCCCGTTTCGCTTTACGGGCAGTGCGCGGATTTCGACGCCATCAACACGATCGCGAACAAGCATGGCATCCCGGTGATCGAAGACGCCGCGCAGAGTTTCGGCGCGCTCTACAAAGGGCGTCATTCGTGCAACCTGAGCACCGTCGCCTGCACCAGCTTCTTCCCCAGCAAGCCGTTGGGTTGCTACGGCGACGGCGGCGCGCTTTTCACCAACGACGACCGACTTGCCCTCGTGATGCGGCAGATCGCGCGTCACGGCCAGGATCGCCGCTACCACCACATCCGCGTCGGCGTGAACAGCCGGCTGGATACGCTGCAAGCGGCCATCCTGCTGGCCAAGCTGGAAGTATTCGAAGACGAAATCGGCATGCGGCAGCAGGTCGCAGCCCATTACGATGCGCTGATCGCGCGATCCGGCATCGCCGCTCCGCCCCATGTCGAGCCGCACAACTCCAGCGTCTACGCCCAATACACCATCTGCGTGGACGAACGCGAATCACTGCAGGCGCAACTGAAGGACGCGGGCGTTCCCACCGCGGTGCATTACCCGATTCCGATCAACAGACAACCGGCGGTCGCGGACGCCGGCGCGCGCCTGCCGGTGGGCGACGACGTGGCCGCACGGGTACTCAGCTTGCCCATGCACCCGTATCTGACGGAACCGCAGGCAAACCTGGTCGTGGGAAAGCTCGTCGCGGCATCGATGAAACAGGTCCGGACATGCTCGATCTCCTTGCCAGGTTGATAAGCGGCTCGGTCGATTGGGCCCAGCGCAGGAGCCACGCCCGACGGATGCGCGGGTACGGCGGCATATCGCCGCGCGCCACGATCGGCCTGGGCTCGAAACTGATCGGCCCCAAGCAAAATTTCCTGGTCGGCGAGATGAGCTATCTCAACCAGGCGCATCTCTCGTGCGGACCGCATTCCAGGGTCGTCATCGGCCGCAGCTGCGCCATCGGCTACAACGTGTCGATCAAGGCGATCACCCATTCGCTGGGCAAGCCGACCAACAACGCAGCGGGCCCGATCATCCATCTGGAGCGCGACATCGTCATCGGCGACGACTGCTGGATCGGCGACAACGTCTATATCCGTGAAGGCGTCACGCTGGGCAACAACGTGATCGTCGGCGCCAATTCCGTGGTCACGCGATCGGTACCGGACAACCGGGTGATTGCCGGCGTCCCTGCGCGAGTCATCAAGGAGCTGTGACATGCATGCAGCGTTCACCCCACCCGCGCCCCCGCTCGAGCCTGGCGATATCAGCGGCAGCTTTCCGGACGAGCAAACGCAAGCCGTGGTCGCGGAAAAGGCGGAATCGGCACGCATGAAGAAAATCATCTTCGGCAAATGCTATGCGTTTTCCGGCGATGCGGACCTGGAAATTCTGCTCGCGGAAACCCTGAATCTGTACGCGGACGCCGGCAGCCGGAGGCCCGACGTAAACATCCGCATCGGCAAGACCGTGCCCGCGCACAAGCCCTTCGCGATCAACCCGAAGGCCCACGAGACATTCGCGCACGGGATGCTGACCTCGTTCCCCGCGGTCGACGTCTACTGGAAACGCGACGACGGCGAGTCCCTGGAGGTGGACGTCGTCATCAAGGCGCGGCACGGCATCCGGCGCATGCTGCACAACCTGCTGTCGATGGAGTACTCGCGCAAGGTCGAGGACTTCGAGCAGATGTTGCATGAGTTCGTGCTCGCGCCCTCATCCTATTTCTTCAAGGATGTGGCGCTGATCCACGCCGCGTCCGTGACGATAGGCGGAAAAGCCTGCCTGCTCGCCGGCACCAGCGGGGTCGGCAAGTCTTCGCTCGTGCTTGCGCTGAGGAATCGCGAGGATGTCGGTTTCGTCAGCGACGACATCGTCGTCGTGTCCGACGCCGCCCAGGTCACCGGCAACATGGCGTGGCCGAAGATCTACGGCTACAACTGCAGCAGCCCTGCGATGAAGAAGGAAGTTCTCGCGGGTCGCGGATGGATCGACCGCATCCATTTCAATATCAAGAACCGCATGAATTCCGCCAAGGTGCGACGCAAGATGTCGCCCGACCGGCTGTATCGCCATGTGGATCCCGCTTCGGCGCCGCTGTCCTGCCTGTACTACGTGATACGCGAAGACGTGCCCGCGATATGCATGTCGGAGCTGAGCCTGGCCGACAGCGTCGACATGACGATCGCCGTCATCAGCGCCGAATACAGCGTCTTCCACGACCATCTCTACTGGGAGCACTACAACGCGCTGGTCACGGCGCACCCGCCGATGCTGACGATGGAAGAAGTCACCGCGAACTGGCGGCGGGTGCTGACGGCAAGCCTTGCCACGGCCGGTCGCTTCAAGATCAGCATTCCCTTCAAGGTGGACCACACGGTCTACCAGAGCAGCGTGACCGACATCGTCGTGGCGGACATGGTTGCGCGGCCATGAAGATCGTCATCCTGACCAACGCCTACCCCTATCTTCCCGGTGAGCAGTTCATCGAGGACGAGATCGGCTATTGGGCCACGTGCGCCGGCGTCAGCGTGACGTTGCTGCCCGCGCTCGCGGCGGGGACGCCGCGCCCGATACCTGCCGGCATCTCGATCGATCTTGGCATGGCGCGCTCCACGAAACTCGGGCGGCTGTGGTTCATGCTGCTGGCGCTGTGCTCCGCGATCTTGCGACGCGAGCTGGGTTACCTGCACCGGTTGCGGAAGACGAGCCCGCACACCGTCGCACGGGCTCTGCTGCATACGTCGAAGGTGCTGGAGCAGGCGGCGCAGCTGCGGCGATACGCCCGGGCGCACGGTCCGGCAGACGTGGCCTACTGCTACTGGAACGAAACGCAGGCCTACGCAGCCGTGCTTGCCAGGGATGCAGGCGCGGTGCGCAGGGTCGTCTCCCGCGTGCACGGTTTCGATCTGTACGAAGCGCGCCGCAGGGACGGCTACATGCCGCTGAAGCGCCAGTTCATTGCCGCCTACGACGCGATCTTCGCACTGTCGAGCGAGGCACGCGCCTACCTGCAGCAGACCTACGGCGCAGCGCCGGGGAACGTCCGCATCGCACCGCTGGGCGTGCCGCTGGCCGATGGGCTTGCGCGCCCGAGCGCGGCGGGGCGCCTGCATGTGGTGTCGGTTTCCTTCTGCCTGCGGGTGAAACGGCTGGACAAGATCGTGGGAGCCGTTGCTCTGCTTGGCCGCCGTCACCCGGAGATCAGCCTGACCTGGACGCATATCGGCGGCGGCCCGTTGCTGGAAGAGATCACGGCGCTGGCGAAGGCGCAGTTGAACAGCCTGAAAAACATTGTCTGCGCTTTCCTCGGCGAACTGCCCAACCATGCCGTCAAGGTGTATTACCTCGATACCCCGGTGGACATGCTGATCAACGCCAGCGAATCCGAAGGTGTTCCGGTTTCCATCATGGAAGCCATGAGCGCGGGGGTGCCGGCCGTCGCCCCCGACGTGGGCGGCATTTCCAGCCTGGTATCCGATCGCTGCGGCGCGCTGCTGGGGCCCTGCCCCGACGTGCAGGAAATCGCCGAAGCGATGGAGCGGGTGGCGTTCGCGGACGGACGCGATGCCCGGCGCGCGCATGCGCGCCAGATGATCGAGGCCGGTTTCGATGCCGCCCGGAACTACCGGGATTTCGTCGCGGACGTGATCGCCATCGGCGCATCCGGCGACAGGCAACCGGCGCCGCCGCTTCGCCCGGCTGCATACCGGATCCGACAGGCGACAAGACGGTGATCGTGACAACAGCTCAACTACACAGGTCGACGGGTGAACATACGAACCGTACTGGCATTTGCCATCGGCCCCATCGCCACCGCCGGGCTTGGCCTGGTGACGGTGCCGGCGATTGCCTGGGTCTTTCCTCCCGCCGACGTGGGGCGATTGAACATCGTGCAGATCGCGGTGTCGTTCGGCGTCCTGCTGTTCAACCTCGGGCTCGATCGCGCCTATGTGCGGGAATACCACGAATGGAGCGATCGCGGGGCTTTGCTGAAAGCCTGCTTCGCTCCGGGATTCGTGCTGTTGCTGCTGGCGGTGCTGGTCACGCTGCCGTTCGACGCGCGTCTGACCGACTGGCTGTTCGGCCTTGGGCATGCCGCGTATTACTGGACGCTCGTGGCCTGCGTGATCGTGAGTTTCATATCCCGGTTTCTGTCGCTCATCCTGCGCATGCAGGATCGCGGGATAGCGTTCTCCCTGAGCCAGGTATTGCCCAAGGTGGTCCTGCTGCTGGCGGTGGGCATGCTGGCGCTGCCGGCCTTCTCGAAGTCGTTCGGCGCCCTGGAGGCGGCCTATCTGGCTTCCTTGCTGTCCGTCCTGCTCGCCTACAGCGTGAATACCTGGCGCGAGTGGAGTCCGGCCTTGCTGGCCCCGGTTTCCCGCACACAGGTCCGCGGCCTGGTCGGCTACGGCGTGCCGCTGATCTTTGCCGGTGTGGCCTACTGGGGGCTGGATGCCACCAGCACGCTGGCCCTGCGTTCGCTCTCGACCCTGCCGGAACTGGCGATCTATTCGGTATCCATGAGCTTTGCCGGCGTGGGCGTGGTCTTCCAGACGATCTTCACCGTGCTGTGGGCGCCGATGGTCTACAAATGGGTGGCCCGTGGCGTGGACATGCGACGGGTCGATCACATCGCCCAGCAGGCACTGGCGGTGGTCTGCACCATCTGGGTCCTGAGCGGCGCCTTGTCGTGGCTGACCGACTTCGTGCTGCCAGCGCATTACTCCCAGGTGAAGTACCTGATGCTGTGCTGCATCGGCGAGCCGCTGCTCTACACCCTCTCCGAGGTGACCTGCGTGGGCATCGGGATCACCCGCCGGTCCATGCTGTCGCTGTGGTCCACCGTCGCCGGACTGGTCGTCAATGTCGCCCTCAGCGTGTGGCTGGTGCCGGGCCATGGCGCTGCCGGCGCCGTCGTGGCCAACGCCATCGCGTTCCTGGTTTTCTTCGTGGCGCGGACCGAAGCTTCGGCCTACGTCTGGCGGCCCTTCCCGCGAGCGCGGCTGTATGCGTTCGTCACCGTCGGCGTGGGCCTTTCCATCGCCACGCTGGTGTACGGCCCTCGCGTCGCCGTCCATTTCAGCCTGGTCTGGGTGGCGCTGCTTCCGGTCGTCGTCTGGTGCTTCCGCAACGAATGGAACTACATGTACCGCTCGTTGCTCGATGCGCTCAAGGCGAAGCGCAGCTACCCGCAGCCGAGCGAAGAACCCGAGGCTCTGTCATGACCAGGCCCGCGCACCGTTGCGTGCCGCGCTGCCACGACGGGTCACGCCGGCTTCCTGCAGCAATGCTGCCGTGCGGCCTTGCCACTGCGCGTGGCGTGACCACCACGGCTAAGTCGAGGCCACGATGATGGCGAAGATCAATGTGTTCGTCTTTGCGGCGCATCACCTGGCCGGCAACATCGCCGCGCAACGGTTCAAGGGTCTGTTGAAGTATCTGGACCCGGCGAAATACCGGATCTTCGTATTCGCCCGCGAACCCGCAGCGGGAGTGAGCGCGAGCGCGTCCACGACAATGTCGACCGCCGACATCACCGTCTTCCCGTTGCCGGGACACTGTGTGGGCAGCGAGTCTTCTACCGCGGCCTCGCTGCTCACCATGGCGTCGGCCTTCCTGCGCCCGCTGCCGTTCCTGCTTTCCGGGAGCGCCGAACGCGGGCAGCCGTGGCTGGTCAACGCACTGGCGGCGGCCGATCGGCTCTGCGTCGAAAAACGCGATGCGGGCGAGCGCTGCGTGGCCATTGGCACGTATTCGCCGATCGACTCCCTGGTCGCCGCCGCGAGCCTGGCCAGCAGACATCGCATCGGCTGCCTGCAGGACTTCCGCGACGGGCTCGTATTCGAACCACTGGGCAAGCCCGGCTCGCTGCGGACCTGGGTGCGCAGCCTGGTCGAAGGGCGCGTGGTGGCCGCTGCCGACCTGATCACCTCGGTAAGCCCTCCCCTCGTCGCGGATTTCCAGCGGCGCTATCCAGGCAAGGCCGCGGCGATCCTGCCCAACGGCTACGACCCGGCCGACTTCGTCGCCGCGGACAAGCCCATCGATGACGATACGCGGGTCGCCGCCATGCTTGCCCGGCACGTCCCGGCCGGCGCACGACTGATAGGGCATTTCGGGCGCATCGGCGCCAGCGACGGATCGGCCTCGAAGAGCCTCGATTTCTTCGTCGACGCGCTCAACGAGTCCCCGGCAGTGGTGGCCGGCAATCACGTGATGTTCGTCGGCGAACTGACGGCGGCCGAGCGCGCGACGCTGGAACGGGCCAGATTTTCGGTCAGTGCGCCCGGGGCAGTCGAACGTACGCTGGCGCTCCAGCTCATGCAGCGCTGCGACAAACTGCTGCTGCTGACCGGCTCCCGTGCCAGCTGCGCCACCGGCAAGCTGTTCGAGTACCTCGCCGCCGGAGCGGACATCGTCTGCGTTTCCGGCGTGCGCAACGCGGCTACCGCCATCCTCGCCGAGACGGGAGCAGGCTGCAGCGTGCTGACCAGTGCGGGAGCATCGGCCGGCGAGGCCTTGCGCTCCGCGTTGTCGCCCCGCCCTGCCGACACGCACCGCGACATCAGTCCCTACAGCAAGCAGTCGCAGGCCGGCATGCTCGATCGCTGGATCTCGGACATGGTGCACTCATGAGCTATGCACACGATCCATCGTCGACATCGTCGGCAGATCTGTTCCTGCCACCGGCGGCGCTGTCCGGCGCTGGCAGATACCGGATCACCGTGGGCCACATGTTCCTGGGCACGGCTTTCCTGCTGTTGTTCCTTGCCGTGGTCATACCTAACTCCTTGCCGGTTCCCACCGCGGTGGTGATGGGCCTGGCGTTCCTGCTGGCGCTGCCGGGACTGCGCATCGGCAACGGCTTCAGGAACCTGCTGGCGATGTATGCCTGCACCGTGATCGTGACGATCGCCTACCTCGTCGTGGGCGGCATGCACGATGCGCCACTGCTCGCCATTGCCCAGGTGACGGCGATCTACATCCTTTCGCCCCTGGCGTGGACGGTCATTGCCGAAGCCTTGCTGAGGCGGCTCGGAGCCGAAAAGCTGATCGGCTGGTTCGTCCTGCTGAGCCTGCTTTGCGCCGTGAGCGTGGCCTTGTTCTTCTACCTCTACTTCAGCCGTGGCGCTGCGGCCGTGGCTTTCTTCTTCCAGGGCGCCAACATCAATCAAAACGAGGGGTTTTCCGGCGCCACCATGCATGTGTATGGCTCGCTGATCTTCCTGTGCGGCGGCTTCTTCAGTTCGCCCGAACTCATCAGGAGGCGATTGCTGCGGTTGACCCTGCTGGCGGCGCTGCTGATCTGCGCACTCACTTCCGGCCGCTCCGCGCTGATCCTCTCGGTGCCGATGGGCTGGTTGCTGGGCATGATGCTGGCATCGCGCACGACCGAAAGCCCGCATCGCTCGCCGCTCATCAGGATCATCCGCTATGGCCTGCCCATGGTGGTCGCGACGGTGGCCGCGCTTGCCCTGCTGCAGGCCTACACGAAAATCGACCTGAGCACAGTGTTGAACGTCGTCACGGACAAGCTCGCCTCGGGCGGCGGCATGGCCCGGGTGCAGATGGGGCATTCGCTGTTCGCGGGCGTTCTCGACAACGGCGGTCTGGGCTCCGGCCAGGGCGTCGGCGTCCCGTACGTCAGCGACCCCATCCATCCCTGGCGCTACGAACTGGTGTGGCTGGCCACGCTCTACCGGGTCGGAATACTCGGCACGGTGATCTACGCGTTGCCGTTTGTGCTCTATATCCTCATGGCGCTCCGGCTGGCGCTCATCCGTCGCCTTCCGACACGGCACAAGTTCATGTTCTGCGGCCTGGTCTGTGCGCTGCTCGCGACCAACACGAACCCCTATATCGAGGCCTTCGCCTTCCAGTGGATGTACGTCGTCCCGCTGGTGGCACTGTTCATCGAGTATCCGGAATGCCTCAGGAAGGCACCCGAATGAGGCGCCTCAAGGTGCTGCTGTTTTCCAGGTATTCGAGGCGGGGGCCAAGCACCCGGCTACGCAGCCTGCAGTATCTGCCCCTGCTGCGCGATCGCGGCATCGACGTGGAGGTGCATGCGCTGTTCCCCGACGCCTATCTCGAGAAGTTATATGGCGACCGCCCCGCCTCCGCACGGCGCATCGCCTGGCAATACTACGCCCGGCGGATCAGACAGACCCTGCGTCGCGACACGCACGATCTCGCCTGGGTCGAGGGCGAGCTCTTCCCCTATCTGCCGCACTGGCTCGAGTCGCTGCTCGCGCGCTCCGCCAGGCCGTACGTCGTGGACTACGACGACGCGCTGTTCCACAAGTACGACATGTCGTCCAGTCCGCTGGTCCGGCGCGTGCTGGGCCGCAAGATCGACCAGGTCATGCGCGGATCCGCCTGCGTGATCGCCGGCAACCACTACCTCGCCGCACGCGCCGCGCAGGCAGGTGCCACGCGGATCGAGGTCATTCCCACCGTCGTGGACGAGCATCGCTACACCGTGGTGAACCACGTCGACGAAGGGCGGCCGGTCATCGGCTGGGTCGGCTCGCCGGCCACCGAGGAATACCTGCTGGACAACCGCGACGTGCTGGAGCAGGTCTGCGCCAAACACAACGCCCGCCTGCTCCTGGTCGGACCGCGAACGGAGGTCGCGGGCCAGTTCGGCAGCCTGGTGCCAGAGGTGGTGGCGTGGTCCGAGGACAGCGAGGCCGACATGATCGCCCGGATGGATATCGGCATCATGCCGTTGCGCGACGGCCCGTGGGAGCGTGGCAAGTGCGGCTACAAGATCATCCAGTACATGGCGTGCGGCCTGCCGGTGGTCGCTTCAACGGTCGGCGCGAACGTCGACATCGTGCGGCACGGCGAGAACGGCTTTCTGGCGACGGGGACGGATGCATGGCGTCATGACCTCGAGCAGCTGATCCTCAGCCGGCGGCTGCGCACGCGCATGGGCCTGGCAGGGCGCGCGCGCGTCGAGAACGAATACAACGTGACCGTGCAGGCATCGCGGCTCGCGAACGTGCTGCACAGCGCGGGAGGCCACTGATGTGCGGCGTGGCCGGCTTCTGGCAGCCGGGTGGCGGCACGCGGGACTCCCTGCTGGAACAGGTGCGGTCGATGTCGACGCGCTTGATCCATCGCGGGCCCGACGACGGCGGCAACTGGTGCGACGAATCGGCGGGAATCGCATTGGCCCAGCGACGCCTGTCCATCCAGGATCTCTCGCCTGCCGGCCATCAACCCATGCTCTCGGCCTGCGGACGCTACGTCGTCGTGTTCAACGGCGAAATCTACAACCATCTCGACCTGCGCCAGCGGCTGCTTGCGGAAGGCGCGGCACCGGCGTGGCGGGGGCATTCGGATACCGAGACCCTGCTCGCATGCTTCGCCGCCTGGGGCGTCGAGCGAACCCTGCACGTCTGCGTGGGGATGTTTGCGTTCGCGCTGTGGGATCGCCAGCAGCGGGCCCTCACGCTCGCACGCGACCGCATGGGCGAGAAGCCGCTGTACTACGCATGGCAAGGCGATACCTTGCTGTTCGGTTCGGAGCTCAAGGCCCTGAAGGCGCATGCGGCCTTCCGGGCGGATGTCGACCGCGACGCACTGGCCTTGCTGCTGCGCCACGATTGCATCCCTGCGCCGTATTCCATCCACCGGGGCGTCTTCAAGCTTCGTCCCGGGCATCTGCTGCGCATCGCCGCCGATACGCCCCGAGATGCGGCACCCGAGGCGTATTGGCGCTACAACGATGCCGTTCGCGCAGGCCTCGGCAATCCGCTCCCGGGCTCGGACGCCGAAGCGATCGATGCGCTAGAGGAACAACTCGGCGCCAGCATCGGCGCGCAGATGCTGGCCGACGTGCCGCTGGGCGCGTTTCTCAGCGGCGGCATCGACAGCAGCACCGTCGTGGCCCTGATGCAGGCGCGCAGCAGCCGCCCCATCAGGACCTTCACCATGGGGTTCGGCGAGGCCGGCTACGACGAGGCCGCACACGCCAAGGCGGTGGCCAAGCACCTGGGTACCGAGCACACCGAGCTCTACGTGCGCCCCGACGATGCCCTGGCCGTCATCCCGAAGCTCCCTTCGATCTTCTGCGAACCCTTCAGCGACAGCTCGCAGATTCCCACCTTCCTGGTCAGCCAGCTGACCCGCCGCGAAGTGACGGTGGCCCTGAGCGGCGACGGCGGCGACGAGCTCTTCGGCGGCTACAACCGTTATCTCGGAGCCCGCACGACCTGGGAACGGATGCGGCGCCTGCCGCCGTTCGCGCGGACCGCCGGCGCCGGGATCCTGCGCTCCGTATCGCCGGATGCATGGAACCGGTGGTTCGAGCGCATCAAGCCGTTGCTGCCGAAGCGTTGGCACGTAGCCACACCGGGCGACAAGGCGCAGAAGCTGGCCGGCGTGCTTCCGCTGTCGAGCGGCCACGCTTTTTTCCTCCACCTCGCCAGCCAGTGGAAGAACCCGGGCGGCATCGTGATCGGCGCGCACGAACCGACAACCCTGCTGACCGATCCCGATGCATGGCCGGACACCAAAATCCTGGCGCAATGGATGATGGCGATGGATGCGCAGAGCTACCTCCCCGACGACATCCTGGTGAAGGTCGATCGGGCTGCGATGGCCAATAGCCTGGAGACCCGCGTGCCCATGCTCGACCACCGCGTGGTCGAACTGGCATGGCGCGTCCCCTTGCACCAGAAGATACGCGACGGCGAAGGCAAATGGCTGCTGCGCCAGGTGCTGTACCGACACGTGCCCAGGGAGCTGGTCGAACGGCCCAAGATGGGTTTCGGCATCCCGCTCGACAGCTGGCTGCGCGGCCCGCTGCGCGACTGGGCGGAAGCACTGCTCGACGAGAATCGACTGCGCCAGGAAGGTTATTTCCATCCGACACCGATCCGGCAGAAATGGAACGAACACCTGAGCGGCCGCCACAACTGGCAGCACCATCTATGGCCGGTGCTCATGTTCCAGGCATGGCTGGATGAAAACCGGGGGACATCGCCATGACGTCGCCGCGCACAAACCGCGCGCCCCGCCCTCCCGTTCGCGGACTGCCCGGTGCGCCCGCCGTCCTGCAGGAGACACACCCGTGAAAGCTGTCCTGTTCGCCAATACGGACTGGTACCTGTACAACTTCCGCCGCTCGCTGGCGATGTCGCTGCGACGGCAGGGATACGACGTCCTGCTGATTTCCCCGCCGGGGCCTTATGGAGCGAAGCTCCGCGCCCTGGGCCTGCGGTGGGAGCCCTTGCCGATGGCGCGACGCAGCCTCAATCCGCTGCGCGAAGCGGCGCTGCTATGGCATCTTGTCCGTCTGTTGCGGCGCGAACAGCCGGTACTGGTGCACGGATTCACCATCAAGTGCGCCGTATATGGCTCATTGGCGGCGCGGCTTGCCGGTGTGCCGGCCCGGGTGAATGCGGTGGCAGGCATGGGCTATGTGTTCACCAGCTCGCAGATGAAGGCGCGATTGCTGCGCCCGGTGGTGCGTGGCTTGCTGCGCCTCGCGCTTGGTGGTCGCGGCGCGCGGCTCATACTGCAAAACGCGGACGACGTCGCGTTGTTCCAGCAGGCCGGCCTGGTCGATCCACAACACATCCGCCTGATTCGCGGCTCGGGGGTGAATTGCGCGCAGTTCGCCCTGGCAACGCGTACGCGAAGCGCGGACGACGAACACCCGCGTGTACTGCTGGCATGCAGGCTGCTCTGGGACAAGGGTCTCGACGAATTCGTCAACGCCATCCGGCAGCTACGCCTCCAAGGCTGTTCCCTCCATGCCCTGCTCGCCGGCACGCCGGATCCCGGCAACCCTGCCACGGTTCCGGAAGCAACGATACGAGGCTGGGTAGCAGAGGGGCTGGTCACCTGGCTCGGTCACGTCGATGACATGGCCGGCCTGCTCGCTTCGGTCGATGTCGTGGTACTGCCGAGCTATCGGGAGGGATTGCCCAGGACGCTGGTCGAAGCCGCCGCCTGTGGACTCCCCTTGATCACCACGGACGTACCGGGCTGCCGCGAAGTGGTGACCGATGACGTCGACGGTTTGCTGGTCCCCAAGGGCAACAGCGAAGCGCTGGCGCATGCCATCCGACGAGTGCTGGAAATCCCCGGGCTCGCGCAGCGGCTGGGCGAGGCGGCCCGCCTCAAGGCGCGGACGCAGTTCGATGAACACATCGTCATCGAGCACACCTTGGAAGTCTATGCCGAATTGTGCGATCCGCTGGCGGCGCCGGCCGAGTCGTCCCCATAGAAATCCACCTTCGTGCCGTACGCATCCCGCCGCGACACAGCACATGCGCCGTTCGGAGAACCGCATCCCCGCCAAGGAATCGACTGCCGAGTTTGGCCGGGACACGCCTGCCTTCCCGCGGCCATACGCGATCGGAGACTCTGCCATGCCATCCTCGCCGCAAGTGACGAATGTCCTGGACTTCCTGCCCGCGACGGAACACGCCGCCCTCCGCACGGGCAACAGCTCGTACGATTGCACCAGCGGCATCCAGGCGGCCATCGACAAGGGCGGCAGCAAGGTCTTCGTACCCGCCGGGATCTATCCCGTAAAGCAACTCAACCTCAAGTCGGACATCGAGCTGTACGGCGATGGACAGACCAGCGAGCTGCGGGCGTACGACAGTTCGCTGGCCTGCGAATTCATGCTCGCCACCTATGTCCGCGATGGCGGCAGCGCCAATGTCGCGGACAACATGCGAAACATCCGTCTGCACGATCTCAAACTCAACGGACGCGTGGCGGAGTTCGGCTACCAGCAGTACTTCTATCTGCTCGCCGTCAACGCCACTTCGGACCTGACCGTCGAGCGGGTGAGCTTCTATGGCTTTCGCGGCGACGGCATGTATGTCGGCTCGGGCACGCTCCGCAGCACCGAACGCCACAACCAGCGCATCACCGTACGCGACTGCGTGTTCGACGGCGCGGTGAAGGACAACCGCAACGGCCTCTCCATCATCGATTGCGATCAGCTGACGGTGGAGAACTGCCTGTTCCAGAACATCGGCAACGCGAAACTCTCCCACTCGGTGGGCGGCATCGATTTCGAGCCGGATCACCCGTGGAGCGTGTATCGGCACGTGACCATCGCGCAATGCAGGTTCATCGATATCGACACCGTGAACACGGCAGGCATCACGTTTTTCAACGGCCGTCAGGCCGGAGACAACATCCACGACTGGGTCGTGTCCGACTGCCAGTTCAAGAATTGCTACTGGGGCATCGATACCGCGACGAAAGCCAAGACTATCGCGGATGTCGCCGACAACCTCTCCGTGCGCAACTGCCACTTCCTCAATTCGATCCGCGTCGACATCGCGGTCAACGGCCTGAGCGGCACGCAGGTCAGCGGATGCACCTTCCAGCGCTCGCCAGCGGGATCCGGACCGGGCGGCGATGCGGTCAGGCTGGGATCCTTCGCTTATCGGACCAGCGAAAACGCCATCAACACGGTGATCACGGGCAACACGTTCATCGGCATACGCCCGCAGATGGGAGCGATCGGCGTGCTTGGCGCCAACCGGGTGGTATGCGCAGGAAACGTGTTCATCGACATCTACGGCTCTTGCATCAACTTCGCCGAAGACAATACCCCGGACAACAGCCGGGACATCGAAGCGGTGATCATCTCCGGAAACAAGGTCAGGCGCGGCAGGGGCTCAGCACCCGGTGCCGCCGTGATGTCATTCCTCAGCACGAGCAGGCAGATGCGCATCACCCGCGGCAATCTGGTGGTGAAGCATTCCATCGAGTACGCCAACGACATCGAAAGCGGCGTAACCACGATCGCGGACGGGGCATCGATCCAATTGGTCGGACTCAAGTGAGCGCGGCCGTCCGATAGCCGCCGCCGCATGGTGCGGCGCCTCATCCACCCCAGCGCAGCAGATTTCGAGGCCCGATTGCCCGCGCAAGATCAACGCCGGTCGGCGCGCTCTACCGCGCGGCGGAATGCCTCTGTTTCGCTGCCTCCGTTCTCCGCCCGGTGGTCCCTGCCTCGCGCAGCTAGGCCGGAGGCCGCGGAGTGCCGCTCTGCCTCCAGCGAATGGATCTTCGCCCCCGGTCCCGGACGCGGGGCAAATGCGCCTTGCCGACGCGCCTCCTGGCGCAGCCACAAGCGCATGACTGTCGCCATGTAGACGCCGAGAATCAGGCAAAACGCCATGAGATTCGCGCCCGCCGAATGATCCACGCTGCTGACGATCGCACCGATCGACGCCAGGCCCGCCGCAAGCATGACGAGCGTGGCCAAGGTGGCGCGCGGCCCCAGGCCCGCCCCCAGCAGGATATGGTGGATATGGCCACGGTCCGGCTTGAACGGCGAGCGGCCCTCGCGCATGCGCCGGCACATCACCGCAAGCGTGTCGAACACCGGCAGCGCCACGCACCACAACACGTCGATCGGCGACAAATGCGTCTGCGGCAGCTGGCTCAAGCGGATGAGCGCCCAGGCCAGCAGGTAGCCGACCAGTGTGCTGCCCGCGTCGCCCAGGAAAACCTTTCCGCCCAGGAGACCGAGGTTGACGGCCAGATAGGGCAGCGTTGCCGCAGCCAGCAGGGCCAGCAACATGATGATCCCACGCAAGGAAGTAGGAGAAGCAAACAGGACGACGGCGGCAATGCTGACCAGGGTCAGACTGCCGGCAAGACCGTCGATGCCGTCCATCATGTTGAACGCATTCACCAGGCCGATGACGGCGACTACGGTCATCGGTACGCCAAGCCAGCCAAGCACCACGTCGTGGCCGAAAAGATGCCCCAGCGTGTGGATGTACACGCCAGTGCTGGAGATCACCGTCAGTATCACGATGGTCTGCGTCAGCAGACGATCGCGAACGCTGAGTCCAAAGCGATCATCCAGCGCGCCAAGCAGGGCAAGCACCGCGGCGGTTCCGAGCAAGACTCCCTCGAACCCGTGGAAGGCACCGTAGCAGGCGGCTCCTGCGACCATCCCGATGAAAATCGCCAGACCGCCCACCAGCGGTATTTCGCCAAGATGCTGCTTGCGGTGATCCGGGTGATCGACCAAGCCAAGCACTATGGCAAACGGACGCATAACAGCAATGGCTACCGCAGATGTGGATGCGGCTACCAAACCATCGAGAACCAATCGCAGTTCCAGCATGAGACCTTCGCCTCCTACCCATCTCGAGCGGTCCCCCAAGGTCCGCGCAAGTTCATGTTGTGGATGGTCCAGCCGGCGAGCGGCAAAGGCCTTGACAGCCTGCTATCTACGAACCGCGAATACGACTGGCCGATATTTCATGCATGCCTGGATCAATCCAGTAAAAATAAATGACACGACAGCAACTGCTATGAAAAAGGAAATGGCACTCACGCCGGGCCTTCGAACCTAGCATCTTTAAGATGACAAATCTTGTACAGCGTGAATGTCTTATTCAGACAAAACCGGTTTATATAAGCGCCGCATGAACCGCTTGTTCAAATGGTGTTTCGGGAGATCCAGCTCTTCCGTGATTTAGCGACCCAGATGCACGAATTGCCATGAATTCCTTAATCTCCAGACGGCTCCGCAAAAGCTAAAAAAAATTCGCCAGGGCCAAGATGCGATCAGGCCACGCCGTATAAGTGACCCATCCATGCCTCTTCAGGAAAGGTGGTGCAACACGCATTTCGATGCGATTGGAGCATCGGATTCCGTATGCGCCTCGCCCGTGGCCTCGACTGCGCCCTCGAACCTTGGCCATCAACACGCGAACGGCGGTGATGACCAAGGTTCGAGTCCAACCCGACGATGACCCGGCAGATTCAGGATCGCCTTAATGGGTCGCGCTGTAATTCGCAGCGGCAGCGCTGGTAACCAGAGTCGCCGAAGGCAGCAGCTGGCTCAGGAAGCGGTTCCAGCGGGTAATGCCGGCCGCGCCGACGAATACGACGTCGCCCGGCTTCAACTTGAAGCCGTCTCCGAGGGCGAATGCCGCCGGCGAACGTGCATCAAGCTGGAAGACCTTGGCCGGAGCGTTCTTCAGATCGTCCGCACCGCGAACGACATAGACTGCCCGGCCATTGGCCGTGACCGGATTGAGCCCCCCTACACGACCCAGTGCCTGGGTCAGCGTGATATAGGGAAGCGACCTGAAGGTGACCGCCTGAGGGCGCATCACTTCGCCCATCACGTACACCTCCTCGGAATCGTTGTAGGCAAGCAACAGACGATCTCCGGCCTTCAGGTAAATGTCTTTCGCCAGACCCCGGCTGTCGTACAAGGCGGCAAGATCCAGGTGGTAGTTCTGCCCATCGCGGTTGAGTATCAGACCCGACATGTTGGCCTGATCGGAATTGATGGTTGCCGTTCCGAGCGCCTGCCCCAAGGTCAACGGAACCGCTGTGATCGACTGTGGGTCGGTCTTCATGAAGGCGCCCTGGAACGTCACATGTTGGCTGTTGTAGCCGACGATGCTGACGTCCACCTGCGGCTTCTCCACATACTTCCCTATCTTCGATTCGATGGCCTGGCGCACCTCTTCGATGGTCATGCCAGCGACCTTGATGGAGCCCACATAGGGATAAAACAGGGTGCCGTCCGAGCGCACCAGGCGACCATTGGCCGCGGTCTGCTGTTGCGTGCCCGCCGGTGAAGTCAGTTCCGGGTGATCCCAGACGGTGATGTAAAGCGCGTCTCCCGGCCCGATGCGATAAGGACCCGGTTGATAAGACAGCAGCGCCTCCGGCACCGATGCAGTCAACATCGGCGATTGATTCTCCGCCAATAGCTGCGGAGTAATGGTTACCAGCTGTATTTGGCTGTTATCGGTCGGCGTGCCGCGAACCAGGCCCTGCCCGGACATATTTTGCCCTGGCGACCATACACAACCGCTGGCCAGCAACGCGAAGCCAAGAACGGTAAAGGCACAAGTCTTTTTCATGATCAACATGTCCTCGAATATTCGATTTGCCGGGAATAACTGAACAGTCAGCTGGCGGCGCTGCATAATCCCGCACTTGTATTTTTCGCCCGCACAGAAGCTCCTCGGAAGGCGAAAATCCGCCTTTCGATGGCAACCAGCCGAATCCGATCACTTAAATCAATTGCCGCGTAGAAAACCAGCCGCTGCGGGTGAAAGATCACAGCGCCACATTCCGTGATGCCATACAGGACGTGAAAGAAGCATCACAATCGCCAATCACATTTAGAAGCCGTACACCTAATTACGCCGTCAACCAAAAATCCCTTTATATCGGTCCCAACCTATTCCCTATTACAAAATATCGTGCACCCGGCGTCACCGTCATGACTACCTCGTCTGTCGGCTCCAGGACGTCGAGAACAGAATTTTCCAATTGCCCCGAACTTGCATGCAGCTGACCGCAAGCCGAGCGGGACGAGCCCTCTATTCCGGGCATCCATGTTGCTGACAAATTTTTGTCCCTAGATGACTCGCAGTGCCACCGCGCGCTCGATGCCCACGATGTGCCGAGAAGCCTGCCGTGCCATTTGAGGATCGGCGCGCCGAACCAGGACGGGTGCCACTCGCCGCAATTCACCGGTATTCGAACCCGATCGCGATGCCCGACGGCAAATTCCTGCCCTGTATCACATGGCGTGAAGTCCAGGCGCGCATATGCTGCGGTTTGGCACGATACTGGCTTCACGCAAGCACCCTCAGCAGCCCGTCCAGCCAAATCATTGCGGATGCAAAACACTATGGAAAACAACGAGAAGAAGCCGTTCTGGGGGAAAAATTCCCGCGGATTCTGGCTCATTGTTTGCCTGACGATCAGTGCGGTGGCGGGCTGGGCAATGTTTCAAATGGGCATTCTCCATTGATCCTGGATTAGGGCTCGGGCCGCAAAGCCGTTGCAAGCCGGTTCGTCGCGGCGCCAGGCGCTCGCGGGCGCACATCGAAGGATGGTCTGTGACGCATCGGCTCGATGGTCGAAGCGCGCTACGCATCCCGGCAGTCGCAAGTGCGGTGGATATGCGGCAATGACGCGCGCAACGAATTGAAGTAATTGCCGCCCAATCGAACGACATTGCACATTAACTCGAGATGACTTCATCTCGGCCGCAGGATCCTACACGTCCTCCGCACGATATACCTTCGCATAGTCGGCACCGCGCTCGCCCCAGCGCAAGCGTGCGTCCCCGTCGATCGGCCGACACGCGCTGCATGCGCATCAGACGCTACCCAAAACACCTCGGGATGACTGTATGCGGAAGCTGGAAAACACCCGACTCGCCATCGTG
>NZ_JACYXL010000003.1 GCF_014842995.1 Rhodanobacter sp. 7MK24 | reverse complement strand
GTCATGGCAAAGGGCAAGTTCGAGCGCACCAAGCCCCACGTGAACGTGGGCACGATTGGTCACGTGGACCACGGCAAGACGACGCTGACGGCGGCGCTGACGAAGGTCGGTGCGGAGCGTTTTGGCGGTGAATTCAAGGCCTACGACGCGATCGACGCGGCGCCGGAAGAAAAGGCGCGCGGTATCACGATCTCGACGGCGCACGTGGAATACGAATCGCCGAATCGCCACTACGCGCACGTGGACTGCCCGGGCCATGCCGACTACGTGAAGAACATGATCACGGGTGCGGCGCAGATGGACGGCGCGATCCTGGTGTGCTCGGCCGCGGACGGCCCGATGCCGCAGACGCGCGAACACATCCTGCTGTCGCGCCAGGTGGGCGTGCCGTACATTGTCGTGTTCCTGAACAAGGCCGACATGGTGGACGACGCCGAGCTGCTCGAGCTGGTCGAGATGGAAGTGCGCGAGCTGCTGTCGAAGTACGACTTCCCGGGCGACGACACCCCGATCATCAAGGGTTCGGCGAAGCTGGCGCTGGAAGGCGACCAGTCGGAAATCGGCGTGCCGGCGATCATCTCGCTGGTGGAGGCGCTGGACACCTACATTCCGGAGCCGCAGCGCGCGATCGACCAGCCGTTCCTGATGCCGGTGGAAGACGTGTTCTCGATCTCGGGTCGCGGCACGGTGGTGACCGGCCGTATCGAGCGCGGCGTGATCAAGGTGGGTGACGAAATCGAAGTGGTCGGCATCCGTCCGACGCAGAAGACCACCGTCACGGGCGTGGAAATGTTCCGCAAGCTGCTGGACCAGGGTCAGGCGGGCGACAACGCCGGTCTGCTGCTGCGCGGCCTGAAGCGCGACGACGTGGAGCGCGGCCAGGTGCTGGCGAAGCCGGGCACGATCACCCCGCACACGGACTTCGAGGCCGAGGTGTACGTGCTGTCGAAGGACGAGGGTGGCCGTCATACCCCGTTCTTCAAGGGCTACCGTCCGCAGTTCTACTTCCGCACCACCGACGTGACCGGTGCGATCGAGCTGCCGGAAGGCGTAGAAATGGTGATGCCGGGCGACAACATCAAGATGGTGGTGAGCCTGATCCACCCGATCGCGATGGACCAGGGTCTGCGCTTCGCGATCCGCGAAGGCGGCCGCACTGTTGGCGCCGGCGTGGTGGCCAAGGTCATCAAGTAATAACTGGCCAAAACGCCGTTGGAATAGCGGCTTTTGGTAAAAAGTCCGGCCAAGGATGGCCGGCTCTTGATCTTCGCGAACACGGATGTGAGCACGGATAACGCCGAGCTCTTCCCATACGGGAAATTTGTCGTTATAATTCGCAGCTCCCTAGTCGTTCGAACTCGGTTTCGATCGACTCACCGCGAAATGAGGCGCAGGAAGTGCTTCGAGTTCGCAGGCCGTGGACGGCCATCGCATTCGGTCTGATTCCGGGGTTACCCCGTCGTCAAGCCAGATTGCGCAGCAGGATTTGCGCCAGGCGAGCAGACCAATGCTCGCTTGGCGTTTTTCGGGTCGGGATTTCGCCTTGGCGCGATTCCGATGGTTCCAAAGAGCAGTGCGAGGCGGTGAGAAGCCGCTTCGTTGCACATTCAAGTTCTTTTGATAACAGGACACGGTTTATGGCGAACCAGAAGATTCGCATCCGGCTCAAGGCGTTCGATCATCGTCTGATCGACCGTTCGGCCAGCGAGATCGTCGAGACGGCCAAGCGCACGGGCGCCACGGTGCTCGGCCCCATCCCGCTCCCGACCAAGATCGAGCGTTACACCATTCTGGTGTCGCCGCACGTCGATAAGGATGCACGCGACCAGTACGAGACCCGTACCCACAAGCGTGTGCTCGACATCGTCGATCCCAACGACAAGACCGTGGACGCGCTCATGAAGCTTGATCTCGCCGCTGGCGTCGATGTTCAGATCAAGCTCGGTTGAGCGATAGACAGGATACGAACATGAGTATCGGACTGGTAGGCCGCAAGTGCGGCATGAGCCGGCTCTTCACTGAAGACGGACGCTCGATTCCGGTGACGCTGATTGAAGCGACCCCGAACCGCGTCACCCAGCTGAAGACGGAAGACAACGATGGCTACAGCGCGGTGCAGGTCGCGGCGGGCGTGAAGCGCGCCAGCCTGCTGACGGCGCCGCTGAAGGGTCATTACGCCAAGGCCAAGGTTGAGCCGGGTCGTGGCCTGTGGGAGTTCCGCGTGTCCGCCGACGACCTCGGCAAGTACAGCGTGGGCGCGGAGATCAAGGCGGACGAGGTGTTCTCGGTCGGCCAGATCGTCGACGTCGCCGGCGTCTCGAAGGGCAAGGGCTTCCAGGGCACCATCAAGCGCCACAACTTCAAGATGGGCGATGCGACGCACGGTAACTCGCTGTCGCATCGCGCACCGGGTTCGATCGGTCAGCGCCAGACGCCGGGCCGCGTGTTCCCGGGCAAGAAGATGTCGGGCCACATGGGTGCGGTGAACCGCACGCAACAGGGTCTGGAAGTGGTCAAGGTCGACGCCGAGCGTCACCTGATCGCGGTGAAGGGTGCTGTCCCCGGTGCGGCCGGTGGCGACGTCGTCATCCGTCCGACCACCAAGGGTTGAGGAGAGACGCCATGGAACTGAATGTCATTGGCGCCAAGCCGCTCAGCGTGTCGGACGAAGTGTTCGGCGGCGAGTTCAAGCAAGCCCTGGTTCACCAGGTGGTGGTTGCGTACCAGGCCGGCGGTCGCGCCGGTACCAAGGCGCAGCTGTCGCGTGGCGAGCTGTCGGGTACCACCAAGAAGTTCAAGAAGCAGAAGGGCGGCGGCGCCCGTCACGGTGACTACCGCGCCCCGATCTTCGTGGGCGGTGGCGTGACGTTTGCCGCGAAGCCGCGCAGCTACGAGCAGAAGGTCAATCGCAAGGCCTACCGCGTGGCGATCCGCTCGATCCTTTCCGAGCTGAACCGCCAGGGTCGCCTGAAGGTGGTCGACGGTTTCGGCGTCGAGCAGCCCAAGACAAAGGCGATGGTTGCCAAGCTCGCCGAGCTGCAGGTTTCCGGTCGCGTGCTGCTGGTTTCCGAGGATGCCAACGAGGCGCTGTACCTGGCTTCGCGCAACATCCCCTATCTGCATGTGCTGGACGTGATGGCGCTGAACCCGGTCAGCCTGGTCGGTTCCGACCACGTGGTGATGACGGTCGACGCCGTGAAGAAGATCGAGGAGTGGCTGGCATGAGCAACGAACGCATTCTCGACACGCTGCGCGCGCCGCACATCTCCGAGAAATCGGCTCGCGTCAGCGAGCACAACCAGTACGTATTCGTGGTTGCCCCCACGGCGACCAAGGCCGATGTCCGCGAGGCGGTGGAGAAGATGTTCGACGTCAAGGTCGAGCAGGTGAACCTCGTCAACAGCAAGGGCAAGGTCAAGTCCTTCCGTTTCCGCGCTGGCAACCGCCAGGGCAAGCGCAAGGCCTATGTGCGCCTCGCTGATGGCCAGTCCATCGACGTGTCGGCCAAGGCCTGAGCCAGGAGTTCCTCGAGATGGCACTAATCAATCACAAGCCAACCTCGCCGGGTCGTCGTGACGCCGTCAGCGTCCGCACCGAGGGGCTGCACAAGGGCGCGCCCTACGCGCCGCTGACCGAAAGCCAGTCGAAGACGGGTGGTCGCAACCATTTCGGTCGCATCACCACGCGTCATCGCGGCGGCGGTCACAAGCAGGCTTACCGCATCATCGATTTCAAGCGCGACAAGGAAGGCATTGCCGCCAAGGTCGAGCGCATCGAATACGATCCGAACCGCACCGCGCACATCGCGTTGCTGTGCTACGCCGACGGCGAGCGCCGCTACATCATCGCGCCGAAGGGCGTGCAGGTGGGCGACCGCCTGTTGTCTGGTCACGATGCGCCGATCAAGGTGGGCAACTGCCTGCAGCTGCGCAGCATCCCGGTGGGTTCCACGATCCACTGCATCGAGATGAAGCCCGGCAAGGGTGCACAGATCGCCCGCTCCGCCGGCGCCTCGGTGCAGCTGGTGGCCCGTGAATCCGGTTATGCCACGCTGCGTCTGCGCTCCGGCGAAATGCGCCGTGTGCCGGTCGAGTGCCGCGCCACCATCGGTGAAGTGGGCAACGGCGAGCACAGCCTGAAGAAGCTCGGCAAGGCCGGCGCCAAGCGCTGGATGGGCATCCGCCCGACCGTGCGCGGCGTGGTGATGAACCCGGTCGACCATCCGCACGGCGGTGGTGAAGGCCGTACCTCCGGCGGCCGTCATCCGGTCAGCCCGTGGGGCACGCCAACCAAGGGTTACAAGACCCGCAACAACAAGCGCACGCAGCAGTTCATCGTGCGTCGCCGCAAGTAACAGGAACCCGACATGCCACGCTCTCTGAAGAAAGGTCCGTTCGTCGACCTTCACCTCGCCAAGAAGGTGGAAGCCGCGGTTTCCGCCAACAACAAGCGTCCGATCAAGACCTGGTCGCGCCGCTCGATGATCCTGCCCGAAATGGTGGGCCTGACCATCGCCATCCACAACGGCCGCCAGCACGTGCCGGTGCTAGTCAACGAGAACATGGTCGGGCACAAGCTCGGCGAGTTCGCGGTGACGCGCACCTTCAAGGGCCACGTCGGCGACAAGAAGGGCAAGTGATGAGCACCGAAGCCAAAGCGATCCTGCGCAGCGCCCGCATCTCGGCGCAGAAGGCACGCCTGGTGGCAGACCTGGTCCGCGGCATGCCCGTGGGCCGGGCCAGCGACGTGCTCCAGTTCACCAACAAGAAGGCCGCGCACATTGTCCGCAAGGTGCTGCTGTCTGCCGTCGCCAACGCCGAGAACAACCTCGGTGCCGATGTCGACGAGCTGAAGGTCTCACGCATCTTCGTGGACGAAGGTCCGGCGATGAAGCGTATGTATGCCCGCGCCAAAGGCCGCGGTTCCCGCATCCTGAAGCGCACCAGCCACATCACCGTGGTCGTTGGCGAGTAAGAGGAAGAAGACGATGGGTCACAAAGTTCATCCCACCGGCATCCGCCTCGGCATCGCCAAGGACTGGAATGCCAAGTGGTACGCCAACAAGGGCGACTACGCGAAGTATCTCGTGGCAGACATCAAGGTCCGCGAGATGCTGAAGAAGAAGCTGGCTGCCGCCGGCATCTCGAAGATCCAGATCGAGCGCCCGGCCAAGACCGCGCGCGTGACGATCCACACCGCCCGTCCGGGGGTGGTGATCGGCAAGAAGGGCGAGGATATAGAGAAGCTGCGCAAGGAAGTCAGCGACCTGATGGGCGTCCCGACGCACATCAACGTCAACGAAGTGCGCAAGCCCGAGCTGGACGCCCAGCTGGTGGCCGAGTCGATCGCGCAGCAGCTCGAGCGCCGCATCATGTTCCGTCGCGCGATGAAGCGCTCGGTGGGCAATGCGATGCGCCTGGGCGCGCTGGGCATCAAGATCAACGTTTCCGGCCGTCTGAACGGCGCCGAGATCGCCCGCTCCGAATGGGCCCGCGAAGGTCGCGTGCCGCTGCACACCCTGCGTGCGGATATCGACTACGGCACCGCCGAGGCGAAGACGCAGTACGGCATCATCGGCATCAAGGTGTGGGTCTACAAGGGCGAGATCTTCGACGTGGCCCAGATCGGCCAGGAACCGAAGGACGAGTCCCCGGCGCCGTCGTCGCGCCGCGAGGGTGGCGAAGGCCGCCGTGACCGTGAACCGCGTCGCGATCGTGATGGCGAAGGCCGTCGCGAGCGTGCGGCGAAGTAAGGAGAGTTGCCATGTTGCAACCCAAGCGAACCAAATACCGCAAGCAGTTCAAGGGCCGCAACGACGGTCTGGCGCACTGCGCCAACCTCGTCAGCTTCGGCGAATTCGGCCTGAAGGCGACCACCACCGGCGCGCTGACCGCGCGCCAGATCGAGGCCGGTCGTCGTTGCATCACCCGCTTCGTGAAGCGTGGCGGCAAGCTGTGGATCCGCGTGTTCCCGGACAAGCCGATCACCAAGAAGCCGATCGAAGTGCGCATGGGCGCCGGCAAGGGCGGCGTGGAATTCTGGGTCGCCCCGATCCAGCCCGGCCGCATGCTTTATGAAATCGAGGGCATCGACGAGGCGTCGGCGCGCGAGGCGTTCCGCCTGGCTGCCGCCAAGCTCTCGGTGCAGACCCAGTTCGTGACCCGGGCGGTGATGTGATATGGCCATCAAAGATCTGACCACCAAGTCGGCCGAAGAGCTCAATCAGCACCTGCTGGACCTGCGCAAGGAACAGTTCAACCTGCGCATGCAGAAGGGTGCTGGCCAGCTCAACCAGCCGCATCAGCTGCGCCGCGTCCGGCGCGACATCGCCCGCACGAAGTTCGTGCTCGGCGGCAAGAAGTAAGGGACCGCCGATATGAGCGACAACCAGAAGCAGGCGCGTACCCTCGAAGGGCGCGTCATCAGCAACAAGATGGACAAGACGGTCACCGTCCTGATCGAGCGCCAGGTGCAGCACGGCCTGCTGGGCAAGATCGTGCGCCGGTCGACCAAGCTGCACGCGCAGGACGACCTCGGCGCGAACGAGGGCGACCTCGTGCGCATCGCTGAGTGCCGTCCGCTGTCCAAGACCAAGCATCACCGCGTGGTCGAAATCGTCACCCGCGCGGCCGTCTAAGAGGAGGGTGCAGACATGATCCAGATGCAAAGCACGCTCTCCGCGGCGGACAACAGCGGTGCCAAGGAACTGATGTGCATCAAGGTGCTCGGCGGCTCCAAGCGCCGTTACGCCGCGATCGGTGACGTGATCAAGGTCACCGTGAAGGACGCCATTCCGCGTGGCAAGGTGAAGAAGGGCGAGGTGTACAACGCCGTGGTGGTTCGCACCGCCAAGGGTGTGCGCCGTCCCGATGGCTCGCTGATCCGTTTCGACGGCAATGCAGCGGTGCTCCTCAACAACAAGCTCGAGCCGATCGGCACCCGTATCTTCGGGCCGGTCACCCGCGAGCTGCGCAGCGAGAAGTTCATGAAGATCGTCTCGCTCGCGCCCGAAGTGCTCTGAGCGGAGACCAAACCATGAACCGTATCCGCAAGGGTGATCAGGTCCTCGTGATCACCGGCAAGAACAAGGGTCAGCGCGGCGAAGTGCTGCGCGTGGAAGGCGAGCGTGTGTTCGTCTCCAACGTGAACCTGATCAAGCGTCATACCAAGCCGAATCCGCAGGCCAACCAGGCCGGCGGCATCGTCGAGCGCGAAGCTTCGATCCATCTCTCCAATGTGCAGCTGTTCAACCCCGCCACGAACAAGGGTGAACGCGTTGGCACCAAGACGCTCGCTGATGGGCGCAAGGTCCGCGTGTTCCGTTCGAATGGCGAGGTCGTGGACGCGTAAGGATTAATGACATGACGCGCCTTGAGACGTTTTACAAAGAGCAGGTAGTGCCGAAGCTCACCGAGAAGTTCGGCTACCAGAACGTGATGCAGGTTCCCCGCATCACCAAGATCACGCTGAACATGGGCGTGGGCGAAGCTGCGGGCAACAAGAAGATCCTCGAGAATGCCGTGGCCGACATGGCGAAGATCTCGGGCCAGAAGCCGATCACGACCAAGGCGCGCGTTTCCGTGGCCTCGTTCAAGATCCGCGACGGCTGGCCGATCGGCTGCAAGGTCACCTTGCGCCGCGCCCAGATGTTCGAATTCCTGGATCGCCTGATCAACATCTCGCTGCCCCGCACCCGCGACTTCCGCGGCGTGTCGGGCCGCGCCTTCGATGGCCGTGGCAACTTCAACTTCGGCGTGAAGGAACAGATCATCTTCCCGGAAATCGACTTCGACGCCGTCGATGCGATGCGCGGCATGGACATCGCGATCACCACGACCGCGAAGACCGATGCCGAGGCCAAGGCGCTGCTGGAAGCCTTCAACTTCCCCTTCCGTAATTAAGCACGTCGCAACTGATAGACGCGAGAGATATATCAAATGGCAAAGACCTCGATGGTCAACCGCGACATCAAGCGGACCAAGCTCGTCAAGAAGTTCGCCGCCAAGCGCGCCGAACTGAAGGCGATCGTGCTGAGCACCACTGCCTCCTACGAGGAAAAGATGGAAGCGCAGGGCAAGCTGCAGAAGCTGCCGCGCGACGCCAGCCCGATCCGCCAGCGCACCCGCTGCGCGCTGACCGGTCGCCCGCGCGCCGTGTACGCCAAGTTCAACCTCGGCCGCAACAAGCTCCGCGAAGCCACCATGCGTGGTGACGTGCCGGGCCTGCGCAAGGCCAGCTGGTAAGACCCAAACTGGGGCAGGGCGGACGAGTCCGCCTCGCCCGATGCGGCGGCAGGCCTTGAGGGCTGCCGCCGTCGGCGCAATTCCAGTGCCGATATTCGCAAAGCCGGAAAAAGCTGTTATAGTCGTCGGTCTGCGCAACGCAGGCTGACGCTTTGTCAGCATCACAATCTAGAAGATTTCCGGTTTTATCGGATATCGGTGCACTCTGAAGGATGTTTTCATGAGCATGACTGATCCCATCGCCGACATGTTCACGCGTGTCCGCAATGCCCAGCTGATGGGCAAGCACACGGTGAGCATGCCGTCGTCGAAGCTGAAGGTGGCCATCGCCAACCTTCTCAAGAACGAAGGCTACGTACTCGACGTGCAGTCCGCCCAGGCGGAAGGCAAGCCCGTTCTCGAAATTCGCCTGAAGTACTTCGAAGGCCGTCCGGCCATCGAGTCCATTTCCCGCGTCAGCCGTTCCGGTCTGCGCATCTACCGCGGCAAGGATGAACTGCCGAAGGTGCTCGGCGGTCTGGGCATCTCGATCATCTCGACGTCCGCCGGTCTGCTGACCGACGCACAGGCCCGTGCCAAGGGTCTGGGCGGCGAAGTCATCGGCCAGGTCGCTTAAGGAGCCGACGATGTCACGTGTTGCCAAGAAGACGATCAACCTGCCGAAGGGCGTGGAGCTGAAGGCTGCCGCCGACGGTGTTTCCGTGAAGGGCCCGAAGGGCACGCTGTCCATTCATGTGTTGCCCGGCGTATCGCTGAGGGTTGAAGGCGATGCCGTCAACATCCAGCTGGCCGAAGGCGCCGACGACAAGTTCGGCGGTACCGCGCGCGCACTGCTGGCCAACATGGTCAAGGGCGTGTCCGAAGGTTATGAGCGCAAGCTGGAGCTGGTCGGCGTGGGTTACCGCGCGTCCATGACCGGCAAGGCGCTGAACCTGAGCCTGGGCTTCTCGCACCCGGTGGTGTTCGAGGCTCCGGAGGGCATCACCCTGGAAACCCCCACGCAGACGGAAATCCTGATCAAGGGTGCCGACAAGCAGGTGGTGGGCCAGGTTGCTGCCAAGATCCGCGCCTTCCGCTCACCCGAACCCTACAAGGGCAAGGGCGTGCGCTATGCCGGCGAGAAGATCACCCTGAAGGAAGCCAAGAAGGCCTGAGTACGCTTTCCCTGCGTGTGGAAGCGGCCATCCATGGCTGCACTACTCACAAGAGCACTGCGTAACTATTGCCGATCCGCTTTCGAGGAACAGACAGATGAACAAGAACGAATCACGCCTGCGTCGCGCCAAGTCCACGCGTTCGCACATCCGCAAGCTCGGTGTGGCGCGCCTGTCGGTGCATCGCACCGGTCAGCATCTCTACGCCCAGGTGTTCGCCGCCGACGGCCAGCAAGTGGTGGCCGCTGCCTCCACCGTGCAGAAGTCGGTTGCCGAAGGCCTGAAAGGCACCAAGAACCTGACCGCCGCTGCCGCGGTGGGCAAGGCCGTGGCCGAGCGTGCGCTGGCTGCCGGCGTGGAGTCGGTGGCGTTCGATCGCTCCGGCTTCCGCTTCCATGGCCGCATCAAGGCGCTGGCCGACGCTGCCCGCGAAGCCGGTCTGAAGTTCTGATTGAGGAATCCGGCCATGACGGCCGGACAGTTTTCGCGGCATGGACGCCGTGTCTTGAATCGACCACAAAAACTCCAAGCGGCCCAGCCGCAAGCAAAAGTCCCGGATGATCCGGGCATACGGAAAAGACTATGTCTTCGACTGATCGTGAAAATTCAGACGGCCTGCTCGAGAAGCTGATTGCCGTCAACCGCGTGGCCAAGACCGTCAAGGGTGGCCGCCAGATGAGCTTCACCGCGCTGACCGTGGTCGGCGACGGCGAGGGCAAGGTCGGCTTTGGCTATGGCAAGGCGCGTGAAGTGCCGGTCGCCATTTCCAAGGCCATGGAGCGCGCCCGCCGCAACATGGTGAACATCGATCTGAACAACGGCACCCTGTGGTACGCCATCAAGGCCAACCACGGCGCTGCCCGCGTCTACATGCAGCCGGCTTCCGAAGGTACCGGCGTGATCGCCGGCGGCGCCATGCGTGCCGTGCTGGAAGTGGTCGGCGTGAAGAACGTGCTGGCCAAGGCCGTCGGCTCGCGCAACCCGATCAACCTGGTGCGCGCCACCATCAAGGGCCTGCAGGCTGTCGCTTCGCCGAAGCAGATCGCCGCCAAGCGTGGCAAGACCGTGGAAGAGGTGCTGGGCAATGGCTAAGAAGAACGAAACCGCCGGCACCGTGCGCGTGCGCCTGGTGAAGGGCCTGCGCGGCGTGCAGGCACGGCATCGCCTCAGCGTCAAGGCGCTGGGCCTGAACAAGACCAATGACGTCAGCGAGCTGAAGGACAGCCCGCAGGTGCGTGGCTTGATCAACACGGTCTACTACCTGGTCCAGGTGGAGGAATAATCATGCGTCTCAACGACATCAAGCCCGCCGCCGGTTCGCGCAAGACGCGTCTGCGCGTGGGTCGTGGCATCGGTTCGGGCCTCGGCAAGACGGCCGGTCGCGGCCACAAGGGTCAGCACGCCCGCGCTGGCGGCACCCACAAATACGGCTTCGAAGGCGGCCAGATGCCGCTGCAGCGTCGCCTGCCCAAGGTCGGCTTCCGCTCCAAGCTGAAGGCCGAGAGCCAGCAGGTGTTCCTGTACCAGCTCGCCAACCTCAAGGCCGACGTGATCGACGCGATCGAGCTGCACAAGGCCGGCCTGATCGACAGTCGCGCCAAGAAGGTCAAGGTGGTGTTGAAGGGCGAAATCGGCCGTGCGGTGAAGCTTTCGGGTCTGCTGGCTACGGCCGGCGCCAAGGCTGCCATCGAAGCGGCCGGCGGCAGCGTGGAGTAATCGCGTGGCCCAGGCCAAAGGCAACGCACTCGGCAAGCTCGGCAAACTGACCGAGCTGCGCCAGCGCATCTTCTTCGTGATCGGTGCGCTGGTGGTGTTCCGCCTCGGTTCGTTCATTCCGGTGCCGGGCGTTAACCCGGACGCGATGAGCAACCTGGTTCAGGGCAACGGCCTGATGGACATGTTCAACATGTTCTCGGGTGGTGCACTGGCGCGCTTCTCGGTGTTCGCGCTGGGCGTAGTGCCCTACATCTCGGCATCCATCGTGATCCAGATGATGGGTTCGGTGATCCCCAGCCTGCAGGCGCTGCGCAAGGAAGGTGAATCCGGCAAGCGGCGGATGACGATGTATACCCGCATCGGCACCGTGGGCCTGGCGTTGTTCCAGTCCTTCGGCATCGCGGTAGCGCTGCAGAAGCAGGTCGCCGCGGGCGGAGCGCCGGTGGTGTACATGCCAGGCTTCGGCTTCGTGCTGGCTTCGGTCGTGGGCTTGACCGCAGGCACCATGTTCCTGATGTGGCTGGGCGAGCAGATGACCGAACGCGGCATCGGCAACGGCATCTCGCTGCTGATCTTCGCCGGCATCGTGGCTGGCCTGCCGGGCGCGGTGGTGCACACCCTGGGCATGTCCAGCAACGGTGAGCTCTCGGTGCTGATGCTGCTGGTCGTGTTTGCGATCGTGCTTGGCGTTACAGCGTTCTGCGTGTTCATGGAGCGCGCGCAGCGGCGGATCACAGTCAACTATGCACGGCGTTCCGGTGGCCAGCGCGGCTACCAGAACCAGAGTTCCAGCCTGCCGCTGAAGATCAACATGTCGGGCGTGATTCCGCCGATCTTCGCATCCAGTCTGCTGATGTTCCCGGCGACAGCGGTGAGCTGGTTCGGCGCCGGCCACCAGTCGCGCTGGCTGCAGGACCTGACCCAGGCCCTGAGCCCGGGCGAACCGCTGTGGGCGCTGGTCTATACGGTGCTGGTGATCGGCTTTGCGTTCTTCTACACCGCAGTCGTGTTCAACTCGGAAGAGACGGCGGACAACCTCAAGCGTTCCGGCGCACTGATCCCGGGTATTCGCCCGGGTCGCGCCACCGCCAGCTACATCGACGGCGTGATCACCCGCTTGACCGGAGTGGGTGCGTTGTACCTGGTACTGGTCTGTCTGGTGCCGTCGTTCATGCAGAAGTTTTGGCATGTGCCGTTCTACTTCGGTGGTACGTCGCTGCTGATCGTGGTGGTCGTGGTGATGGATTTCACCTCGCAGGTGCAGGCGCACCTGGTCAGCCACCAGTACGAAAGTTTGCTCAAGAAGGCCAATCTCCGTCGCAACTAGTGGCTGCTGGGCGCGGGAGACGGGTCGAAAACCCGGAGGGTCAGGCGGCGTTGAGCGCTGCAGGACTTTCCTGACAAGTTGATTCAAGATAGAATTGCGCGTTTACCGCGCACGAAAGCACTCGGAGAAAGCACATCATGGCGCGCATCGCAGGTGTCAATTTGCCGGTCCAGAAGCATGTCTGGGTTGGTCTGCAGAGCATTTACGGCATTGGCCGCAGCCGGGCCAAGAAGGTCTGTGTGGACGCTGGCGTGGTTCCTACCACCCAGATCAAGTCGCTCAGCGAAGGCGAAGTGGAAAAGCTTCGCGCGGAAATCGCCAAGTACGTCGTGGAAGGCGATCTGCGCCGCGAAGTGGGCATGGCCATCAAGCGCCTGATGGATCTGGGCTGCTATCGCGGCCTGCGCCATCGTCGTGGCCTGCCGGTGCGCGGCCAGCGCACGCGTACCAACGCACGCACCCGCAAGGGCCCGCGTCGCGCCATCAAGAAGTAACGGATCGAGAATATGGCCAAGCCTGTCAAGACCAAGAAGAAGATCAAGCGCGTTGTCACGGATGCCGTGGCCCACGTGCAGGCCTCCTTCAACAACACCATCGTCACCATCACCGATCGCCAGGGCAACGCCCTGTCGTGGGCGACTGCCGGCGGCGCGGGTTTCCGCGGTTCGCGCAAGTCGACCCCGTTCGCTGCCCAGGTCGCCGCCGAGAAGGCTGGCCGTGCCGCTGGCGACTACGGCGTGAAGACCGTGGAAGTGCGCATCAAGGGCCCGGGCCCGGGTCGTGAGTCGGCCGTGCGTTCGCTGAATGCCTTGGGTTACAAGGTGCTCAACATCATCGACGTCACGCCGATTCCGCACAACGGCTGCCGTCCCCCCAAGAAGCGTCGAGTCTAAGGAGCACAACCATGGCACGTTATCGTGGAGCTACCTGCAAGCTCGCCCGCCGCGAAGGCGCCGACCTGAGCCTCAAGAGCCCGGCCCGCGCAATCGACTCCAAGTGCAAGCTGGAGAACAAGCCCGGCCAGCATGGCGCCAACAAGCGCATGCGTATGTCCGACTACGCCGTCCAGTTGCGCGAGAAGCAGAAGGTCAAGCGCATCTACGGTGTGCTTGAACGCCAGTTCGGCAACTACTACACCAAGGCTTCGACCCTCAAGGGCAACACCGGCGAGAACCTGCTGCGCCTGCTCGAGAGCCGCCTGGACAACGTCGTCTACCGTATGGGTTTCGCGGTCACCCGCGCCCAGGCCCGCCAGATGGTTTCGCACAAGGCGGTGCTGGTCAACGGCAAGAAGGTCAACATCCCGTCCTACCAGGTCAAGCCGGGCGACGCGATTGCGTTGACCGAGCGTGCCCGCGCCCAGCTGCGCGTTCAGGAAGCGGCGACCGTGTTCGACACCATGGACCTGCGTCCGGGTTGGGTCGAAGTCGACAGCAAGAAGTTCGAAGGCACGTTCAAGGCGGTGCCGGATCGCGGCGACCTGCCGTCCGACATCAATGAAGCCCTGATCGTCGAACTTTACTCGAAGTAATCATCGGAGCCTTGCATGGCAGTTTCGTCTACTAGCGTGCTGCGGCCGCGTGGCCTCAGCGTCGAACAGCTTGGCGCCAATCGCGCCAAGGTGGTGGTCGAACCGCTCGAGCGCGGTTTCGGTCACACCCTGGGCAACGCGCTCCGTCGCGTCTTGCTTTCCTCGATCCCCGGCAGTGCCATCGTCGAGGTCGAGATCGACGGCGTGCTGCACGAATACACCACGCTTGAGGGGCTGCAGGAGGACGTGATCGAAGTCCTGCTGAACCTCAAGGACGTGGCGATTCGCCAGCATACCGGCGACGAAGTCACCCTCACCTTGTCCAAGAAGGGCAAGGGCGTGGTCACGGCCGGCGACATCGTCGTCGACCACTCGGTGGAGATCATCAACCCCGAGCACGTGATCTGCCACCTGACCAAGGACATCGCGCTCAACATGCGCCTGAAGGTGCGTCGCGGCGTGGGTTACCAGCCGGCCAGCTCGCGCGTCCATCCGGACGACGAAGCCCGTCCGATCGGTCGCCTGCAGCTCGACGCCTCGTTCGCGCCGGTGCTGCGCGTGGCCTACGAAGTGGACGCCGCTCGTGTCGAGCAGCGCACCAACCTCGACAAGCTGGTGCTGGACATCGAGACCAACGGCACGATCGGTGCCGAGGACGCGGTGCGCAAGGCTGCCGAAATCATCAACGACCAGCTGTCGGTGTTCGGTGACTTCTCGCGTCGCGAGAGCGCCACCGACAAGGCCGAGAAGAGCGGGTTCGATCCGCTGCTGCTGCGCCCGATCGACGATCTGGAGCTCACCGTGCGTTCGGCGAACTGCCTGAAGGCTGAGAGCATCTACTACATCGGCGACCTGGTGCAGAAGACCGAGGTCGAGCTGCTGAAGACGCCGAACCTGGGCAAGAAGTCGCTCACCGAAATCAAGGATGTCCTTGGTTCGCGCGGCCTGGCCCTGGGCATGAAGCTGGAGAACTGGCCGCCGGCCGGCCTCTCGCACGGCATGCAGTTGGGTTGATAGTTACTAGTGCGATCGTCCTTGATCGCCATGCAGCAAGACATCGGCCAAGGCGTGCATAGCGCCTTGGCCGAACGTCAAAAGCGGCCACTCATGGCCGCGGCGTAATTTTTGCGATCGTCCGTGATCGCTGCGCCATACGCGTTCGGTGGGCACATGTCGTGTGTTGTCACCGGGCGCCAGAAGCGGCCATCCATGGCCGCGCTCTGAATAGAAGCCCGTATCACCAAGGGCCTCATCAGCGGGCAACCGCGGGAAGCCGGACATGAGTGCCGGCTTTTCATAACAACAGACCTACATAGAGAGTATTCGCCATGCGCCACATGAAATCCGGTCGCAAGCTCAACCGCACCAGCGCCCACCGTGAAGCGATGTTCAAGAACATGGCTTCGTCGCTGTTCAAGCACGAGCTGATCCGTACCACCCTGCCGAAGGCCAAGGAACTGCGCCGCGTCGCCGAGCCGCTGATCACGCTGGCCAAGACCGACGGCGTCGCCAACCGCCGCCTCGCCTTCGCGCGCCTGCGCGACAAGGAAGCGGTGGGCAAGCTGTTCGTCGAGCTGGGCCCGCGTTACCGCGAGCGTCCCGGCGGCTACCTGCGCATCCTGAAGTGCGGCTTCCGCGACGGCGACAACGCCCCGATGGCGTATGTCGAGCTGGTCGGTCGCCCGCAGGCCGAGGCTGTCGACGCCGAGTAAGCGTCGCGTTCGCGGACATCCAGACATCCAAACGAAACCCCGGCCGGGCGACCTGCCGGGGTTTTCGTTTGCGCGGCCGGGAGCGTGGCGTGACGATACTGACAGGCCGCCGGCAAGCGGGTAATGTCGTGTCTCCGCTCCACTTCCTCTCGCCCATGAATCCCATGCGTTGGTCGTTTCGCATATGCCTGCTGGCAGGTTTTCTCGTCTGTGCCGGTCTGATCGGCTTTGCGCTGTATGCGCAGTACGTGCTGCAGATGGACCCGTGCCCGCTGTGCATCCTGCAGCGCGTGGCGTTCATTGGGCTCGGCGTGGTGTTCCTGGTCGGCGGCCTGCACGCGCCGCGCGGCGGCAGCCGCTGGCTTTACGTGGCGCTGCTGGTGTCGGTCGCGCTGGTGGGCATCGGCATCGCCGCCCGTCACCTGTGGATCCAGTCGCTGCCGTTGGACCAAGTGCCGAGCTGTGGGGCCCCGCTGGGCTATCTGCTGGAGACCCGTGCCAGCAACGGGGGCCTGATCCATGTGCTGCTCAAGGTGCTCACCGGTTCCGGCGAATGCGCCAGAGTGCAGCCCATCCTTGGTTTGTCGATGCCGTGGTGGTCGCTGATCTGGTTCGCGCTGCTCGGACTGTGGGCAGTCCTGGCCGGCCTGCGCCGCACGAAGGTGATGGTGCGATGAGCAACGGAACACAGAGCGAGGATTGGGCGCCGTCGTCCTGGCAGCAGCGCAGGGCACTGCAGCAGCCGCACTACGAAGACGCCGCCGAGTTGGCGCAGGCCACGGCACAACTGGCACAGCTGCCGCCGCTGGTAACTTCGTGGGAAGTGTTGGCGTTGAAGCAGGCGCTGGCCGAGGCGCAGGAGGGCAAGCGCTTTCTCTTGCAGGGTGGCGATTGCGCGGAAAGTTTCGCCGACTGCAGCAGCCCGATCATCTCGAACCGGCTCAAGGTGTTGCTGCAAATGAGTCTGGTACTGGTGCACGGGTTGAAACAGCCGGTGCTGCGGGTAGGACGTTTCGCGGGCCAGTACGCCAAGCCGCGTTCGGCCGATACCGAGACGCGCGACGGCGTGGCGTTGCCCAGCTTCCGCGGCGACGTGGTCAATGGGCCCGAATTCACCCCTGCGGCGCGGCGCGCCGATCCGCAGCGCCTGATTCGCGCGCATGCGCATTCCGCGCTGACGATGAACTTCGTGCGCGCGCTGATCGACGGCGGCTTCGCCGACCTGCACCACCCGGAATACTGGGACCTGGCATGGGTCGAGCACTCGCCGCTGGCCGCTGAATACCGCCGCATGGTGGCCGGTATCGGCGATTCGTTGCGCTTCATGGAAACCCTGGCGGGGCCGATCGCCGGCTTCACCAAGGTGGATTTCTTCACTTCGCACGAAGCGCTGTTGCTGCATTACGAGCAGGCGGTCACGCGGCAGGTGCCGCGGCATCGGGGCTGGTTCAACTTGTCCACCCACTTTCCGTGGATCGGCATGCGCACCGCGGCGCTGGACGGCGCGCACGTGGAGTATTTCCGCGGCATCCGCAACCCGATCGCCGTAAAGGTCGGCCCTTCGGTGACGCCGGACCAGCTGCTGCCGTTGATCGACGCGCTGAACCCACAGAATGAGGCTGGACGGCTCACTCTGATCCATCGCATGGGCAATGCGAAGATCGCCGAGGCGTTGCTGCCGCTGTTGCAGGCAGTGAGGCGCGATGGCCGGCGCGTACTGTGGGTTGCCGATCCCATGCACGGCAATACCGAAAGCACTTCCAACGGTTACAAGACGCGCCGCTTCGACAATATCCGTGGCGAGCTGGACCAGGCGTTCGACATTCACGCTGCGGCCGGTACGCGACTGGGTGGCGTGCACCTGGAGCTGACGGGCGAGGACGTCACCGAATGCACCGGCGGTGCGCGTGGACTGTCGGAAGCCGACCTGCAGCGCGCGTACAAGTCGATGGTTGACCCGCGGCTCAACTACGAGCAGTCGCTGGAGCTCGCGATGCTGATCGTGCGCAAGTCGGTGGGCGGTCAGGGTAGCGAGGCGGGTTGAGTCGAGTTGCGACGGACTCAGCCCGTCGTTTCGAATGCGTCTTCCGCTTCGCGCGCATCAGCATCTGCCGGCGGCGGAAAGTGGTACCACGCCTCGTGTGGAGAGGCCCTGCAGCAAGACAGGCATTGCGTCATCGACCAGTAATGTCCGCAGCCTGGGCAGCAGCCGGCCGTCCAGAACGTATTCCACACCGTACCGCAGCCGGAGCCGGGTTCGCTCGATGTGCACTTCCAGCGGCTGCCGGGGCGCGGCTCCCAGGCGCAGAGCGGGCAGTGGATGTGCGGCTGGCGTTCCATGTGAGGTATCCGTTGCCCGTTATTTCGGCGATGCCACCGGCTTGCCGTCCACCGTGTCCAGGAACTTCGGCGGCTGCCACGCATGCGTGTGCTGCTCAAAACCGTATGCGATGGAGATCAGCGTGGGCTCGCTCCATTTCGCGCCGAACAGCACGATGCCCACCGGCAAGCCGTGCGCCCAGCCGGCGGGCAGCGTGATCGAGGGATAGCCGGCCACCGCGGCGGGTTGCGAGGGGCCACCGATGGTTGGATCGCCGCTGACTATGTGATCGCCCAGCACGGGATCGGTCATGAAGGCCGGTCCCCAAGACGGTGCCAGCAGTGCATCGAGGTGCTGCGCTTGCAGTGCTGCATCGATGCCCTGGGGACCGGAGAGCTGCTTTGCCTTCGTCAGCGCGTCGCGATAGGCCTGATCGGTGAGCGGGCCGTGCGCCTGGGCCTGCTCGAACAGCTCCTGCCCGAACCACGGCATCTCTTCGGCGGCGTGCGCGTTGTCGAAGGCGATCAGGTCGGCCAGCGTGTGTACCTTCAGCCCGGTGCGCGTAGCGAGGTAGGCGTTGATGTCGTGCTTGAAGTCGTACTGCATCACGATGGACTCGGCGTCGCCGAGTTCGTTGATGTGCGGCAGCTGCACCGGGTCGACGATGATCGCGCCCTGCGCCTTCATCGCGGCGATGGCTTCGTCGAGCACGCGGTCGGCGTTCGGCTCGACGCCGCCCAGTGCGCGCACCACCCCAATGCGCTTGCCGCGAAGACCGTTCGGGTCGAGGAACTGAGTGTAATCGGTGGCGTGCTGGTCGGCGTCCGCAGTGGCCGGGTCGCGCTCGTCGCTGCCGGCGATCACCGAGAGCAGGGCGGCCGCGTCGGCCACGCTGCGCGCCATCGGCCCCGCGGTGTCCTGGTTGGTGCTGATCGGCACGATGCCGGCGCGGCTCACCAGGCCCAGCGTGGGCTTGATGCCGACCAGGTCGTTCATCGACGAGGGACAGATGATGGAGCCGTCGGTCTCGCTGCCGATGGCCACCGTCGCCAGCCCGGCGGCCACCGCTGCGGCGGAACCCGCACTGGAACCGCAGGGGTTGCGGTCCAGCGCGTAGGGGTTCCGGGTCTGCCCACCGACACCGCTCCAGCCGCTCGAGGCGTGGTTGGAGCGGTAGTCGGCCCATTCGCTGAGGTTGGTCTTGCCGAGGATTACCGCGCCGGCCGCGCGCAGCTTCGCGGCCACGGTGGCGTCGTGCGGCGCCGGGGCGCCGGCCAAGGCCAGCGAGCCGGCGGTGGTCTGCTCGCGGTCGCCGGTATCGATGTTGTCCTTCAGCAGCACGGGGATGCCGTACAGCGGCCCATGCTGCTTCGTCCGCTTCGCGTCGAGCGAGGCGGCGATCTTCAGCACATCGGGATTGGTCTGCAGCACCGAGTGCAATGCGGGGCCGCTGCCATCGATGCGCTGGATGCGGTTGAGGAAATCCCGCGTCAGCCCCTTGCTGCTCAGGTTGCCCTCATCCATGCGCTGTTGCAGCTGGGCGATGGAGGCATAGTCGTCGTCGTGCTGCTGCGCGGCCAGCGGCATGCTGGCGAGCAGGGCGACGACGAGCAGTGGGCGAGCGAACAGTTGGCATGTCATGGCGTCCCCCAGGCACTGCGACGTGGTGTCGCGATGCGCGGAGCATAGCCCGGTTGGGCAACCCGATCTGCCTATACTCGACGCATGAATCAGCCACCCTTCTGCATGGCGCGTGCCGTCGTCATACGCATCGTCCGGTGCGCGATGGTGCTTGCCCTGTCGTCGCTGCTGTCGCCAGCGTTTGCCGGATCCCAGGCATCGATGGCGCCGGCGGTGCCCGATACGCTACAGCAGCGCATCGCCGCATGCGTAGCATGCCATGGAGGGCATGGCGAAGGTTCGCCCGGAAGCGGCTTCTTCCCGCGCCTTGCCGGCAAGCCGGCCGGGTATCTCACGCGCCAGCTCATGGATTTCCAGAACGGACTGCGCCAGTACGCGCCGATGGAATACACCGTGCGCGGCTTGAGTCCGGACTACCTGCACGAGATCGCCGAATACTTCGCGGCGCAGCAGGTGCCATACACGCGCTCGCCTTTGCCGCCCGTGCCTGCGCAAGCAATGCAGCGCGGCGAGCAGCTCGTCACGCTGGGCGATGCCGCGCGCGGCGTTCCCGCGTGCGCACGATGCCATGGCAACCAGCTCACCGGGGTGCAGCCGGACATTCCCGGTCTGGTGGGCCTGCCGTACGACTACATCAGCGCCCAGCTTGGCGCGTGGCGCACGCATACCCGTGCCACCGTGGCACCGGATTGCATGGCGGAAGTGGCGGCGCGCCTGGGCGAGTCCGACATCACTGCGGTGTCGGCATGGCTCTCCAGCCGCGAGCTGCCCGCCGACATGCATGCGCAACCGGCCGGCAGCGTGCGGCCGCCGCTGCATTGCGGTGTGCTCGCCGGGAATGGAGCGGGTACATGAAGCGGCTGCTGCGTGTCCTGTCCTTGGCTTTCGTGTTGGCGCTGGTGTTGCTGACGTGCTGGTTGCTGCATCCACTCGGGCATGTGCCGGTATCGCACGGAGAGAGTGCCGTCAGCGAGGCGAGCCTGCGCGATCCGGCGTTGATTGCAAGGGGCGCGGCACTCGCCGTCGCCGGCGATTGCGCCGCCTGCCACACTGCGCAGGGCGGGGTGCCCTTTGCCGGTGGCCGCCTGCTGCCGACGCCGTTCGGCAGCATCGCCACGACCAACCTCACGCCCGATCGAGCCACCGGACTCGGCGACTGGAGCTTCGAGGATTTCTGGCAGGCGCTGCATTCCGGCATCGGGCGGCAGCGCGAGCCGCTGTACCCCGCATTCCCGTACACCTCGTACACCCTGCTCACGCGCGACGACGCACTGGCGATCTATGCATACCTGCAATCCTTGCAGCCGGTGCATCGCACGGACATTCCGAATGAACTGGCGTTTCCATACAGCATCCGCCGGTTGCTGGTGGCGTGGCGTGCGCTCCACTTCCGCGAAGGCACGTATCGACCCGATCCGAAACGGACTGCCCAATGGAATCGCGGTGCCTATCTCGTCCAGGGCCTCGCCCATTGCAACGAATGCCACGCACCGCGCGATGCGTTGGGCGCGGTCATGCCCGATCGTTTCCTCGCCGGCGGCGAGATACCCGCGCAGCACTGGTACGCCCCCGATCTTTCCACGCAGGCCAACGGCGGCCTCGCGGGCTGGCATGCGCAGGACATCGTCGACCTGCTGAAGACCGGCCAGTCCGCGCGCGGCACCGCCTTCGGCCCGATGGCCGACGTGGTGCGGCAAAGCACGCAGCACATGGACGACGCGGATCTGCACGCGATGGCCGACTACCTGTCCATGCTGCCGTCGCGCCAGCTGCCGGTCTCACCGGCAGCGCCACCCGACGCTGCCCGCCTGGTGCAGCAGGGCAAGGACGTCTATCGGCAACGCTGTGCCGACTGCCACGGTGCCGACGGCCATGGCGCGCCTGGCACCTATCCGTCTCTGGACGGCAACGTCTCCGTTGTTGAGCCTGGCGCCATCAATGCCATCCGCATGGTGCTGCTCGGTGGCTTCGCCCCCAGCACCGTCGCCAACCCGCGGCCGTATTCCATGCCGCCGTATGCGCAGCAGCTCGACGATGCCGAAGTGGCTGCCGTGGTCAGCTACATCCGTCAAGCCTGGGGCAACCACGCGGGCGCCGTGAGCCCGCAGGATGTGGGAAGGTATCGGCATACTCCCGAGGACTAGGGTCGAACCCGGTCAGCCTGCGGGAGGTGGGCTTGCGTTGATTGCGAGTTGGGCGGCGAACGCCCGTTTGTACGCGGGGCGTGCTTCGCCGCGGGCCACATAGGCGGCTAGGTCCGGGAATTCGTCCAGGATGCCCGAGGATCTCGTCCTGAGCAGCACCGACACCATCATGAGGTCGCCTGCGCTGAACGCGCCGTCGAGCCAGTCGGCATCGCCAAGGCGAACGGAGAGCTCGCGCAGCCGGTGGCGGATGCGATCCTTGACGAGCGGCAGGCGCTCCGCGGCCCAGGGCTTGTCGCCCTCCATGAACTTGGCGGTTTGCAGGTCGAGGATGGGCGGCTCCACGGTGTTGAGCGCGGCGAACATCCACATGACCGCGCGCGCCCTGGCATCGGCATTGTCCGGCAGTAGGCCCGCATGGCGTTCGGCGATGTGGAACACGATCGCACCGGTTTCGAACAGGGCGAGATCGCCTTCCTCGTAGGTCGGGATCTGGCCGAAGGGATGCAGGCGCCGATGCGCGGGCTCCTTCATCGCACCGAACGAAACAAAGCGGACTTCGTAGGGCAGGCCCGTTTCCTCGAGCGCCCAGCGGACGCGCGTGTCGCGCGCCAGTCCCTTGCCGCCATCGGGCGAGCGTTCAAAGGCGGTAATCGTGATGGTCATCGCGGGGCTCCCGCAAAACAGGTATTGCCTATGGGTGGTCTGCGCTCTTCGACGGTTTGCGCAGCACCGAGTAAACCACCGGCAGCACCAGCAATACCAGCGGCACCTGCACCAGCATGCCGGCGATGATCGCCACCGCCAGTGGTTGCTGCATCTGCGAGCCTTCGCCGATGGCGAGCGCCAGCGGCAGCAAGGTGAGGATGGCGGCGATGGTGGACATCAGGATCGGCCGCATGCGGTGGTGGCCGGCGTGACGCAACGCTTCGTGCAGCGACATGTCTTGCTCGGCTTCGCGCAATTCGGTGAAGTAGAAGATCGCCAGCTCGGTGACGATGCCCACGATCATCGTCATGCCCATCATTGCCGAGATGTTGAGTTCGATACCGGTGATCCACAGCCCCACGAACACCGCCGCCAGCGCCAGCAACGGCGCCACCATGATCGCCAGCGCGACACGGAAGCTCTCGTACAGGAACAGCAACAGCGCGAACACCAGCGCGATGGCCGCCAGCATCACCAGGCGCAGGTCGTGGAAGGCGGTCTGCTGCTGCGCGTAGAGGCCGCCCAGCTCGTGGTACATGCCGGGTGGAAGCAGGCCCGGTTTGGCCAGTACCTGTTTCACGTCGTTGGCGGTGGAGCCTAGGTCGCGGCCCACGATGCGCGCAGTCACGGCGATCATGCGCTTGAGATTGTCGCGGTTGATTTCCGGCTGGCCCTGCACCGCGCGGATGGTGGCGAGTTCGGACAACGGGACGACGTGGCCGTCGCCTGCGCGTATCGGCAGCGTGGCGAGCTGTTCCACCTGCGCGCGCGAGGCAGGCGGCAGCCATACGCGCACACCGAGCATCTTCGGTCCCTGCGGCAGCTGCGCCGCCACGTTGCCGCCCATCGCGTCCGACACCTGCTGCGCCACCGTCGCCGGATCGAGGCCGAGCAGACCGGCCTTTGCCGGATCCACGCGCACGTCCAGCGCGTCGCCTGCGGGATTGATGCCGTTGTGCACTTCGGCGATGCCATCGACCTTGCCGATGGCGGCGGCCACCTTCTTCGCGGTGTCGTCCAGCTGCGTCTCGTCGTCGCCGTAGAGCATGATCTCGATGGGCTGCGGCACTTCGGTGAGGTCGCCGATCAGGTCTTCCATCAGCTGCGCGACGTCCACGTCGAGGCCCGGCACCCGTGCCGCGACCTGCTGGCGGATCTGCTCCATCACGTCGGCAGTGGCGGGGCGGGAGCCGTTCTTCAGGCGCACGAAGAAGTCGCCCGTATTCGCCTCGGTGAGCCCGCCGCCGAGCTGCAGGCCGGTGCGCCGCGAATAGGTGTCCACGTAGGGGTTGGCGCGGATGATTTTTTCCACCTGTTGCAGCAGGCGATCCGTCTCGTCCAGCGAGGTGCCGGGCGGCGAGAGATAGTCCAGTGTGAAACCGCCTTCGTCCATCTGCGGCATGAAGCCGCTGCCGACTTGCCGGTACGCCAGCGCGCCAGCCAGCAGCAACGGGATCACGCCGATCAGCACCAGCGCCGGGCGCTGCAGCAGACGGCCCAGCGTACGTTCGTAGCCGGCGAGCATGCGTTGCGAGAAGCGGCCTGGCGGATGTTCCGCGGCATGGCGTTCGTCGATCAGCCATTCGGCCAGCAGCGGCACCGCCACCCAGGTGAGCAGGTAGGAGATCACCAGCGCGCTGGCCATGGTCAGCGACAGCGCCTTGAAGAACGCGCCGGTGACGCCGCTCAGGAAAGCCAGCGGCAGGAAGATCACTGCCGTGGCGGCGCTGGAACCGGTGAGCGGGCGGGTGAATTCCAGCGCCGCGCCCGCGATGCGTTCGCGCACTTCGCCGGCGCCGCCGTCGCGCAGCCGGCGCATGATGTGTTCCAGCATCACGATCACATCGTCGATCAGCAGGCCCACCGCGGCGGCCATGCCGCCCAGCGTCATCATGTTGAAGCTCATGTGCAGCACGGTCAGCAGCAGCACGGTGACCGCCAGCGTGGCCGGTACCACGATCAGCGCGACCAGGATCACCCGCACGTTGCGCAGGAACACGAACAGCACCAGGGCCGCCAGAACGATGCCGATCAGGATCGCGTCGCGCACGCTGCCGGCCGCGCCCAGCACCAGTTGCGTCTGGTCGTACCAGTTGGCGATGTGCAGGCCCTTCGGCGCCTGCCGTTGGTACTCGGCCAGCCGCTGCTTCACGTCGTTGGCGATCTGTACGCTGTTGCCGTCGGGCTGCTGGAATACCTGCATCAACACGGCATCGTGGCCGTCGGCGGTGGTGCGTACCCACTGCGGCTCGTGACCCATGACTACCGTGGCCACGTCGGCCAGGCGCAGCAGGCCGTGCGCGTCGGCGCGCAGCACGATGTCGCCAAGCGCCTTGATGGTGGCGGGCTGGTTGTCGGCCAGCAGCAGGTACAGCTTGTAATGGTCCTGCAGGCGGCCCATCGATTGGATGGTGGCGGCGTTCGCCACCGCGTGCTCCACGTCGGTGAGCGCGAGGCCTTGCGCGCGCAGCTTCGCCGCATCCACATCCACATGGAACTCCGCGACTTCGCCACCCTGCACGTCCACCTGCGCGACGCCGGCGACGCCGGAGAGCAGCGGGCGCAGCTGGTATTCGGCAATGTCGTGCAATTGCGCGGGCGTTAGCGTGTCGGAGCGCAGGCTGTAGGCAAGGATGGGGAAGACGGTGGGATCGAGCCGGATCGCCTGCACGTCCACGCCGGGCGGCAGGTGCGGCAGCGCTTCGCCGACGGCGGCGTCGACGTCGAGCAGGGCGCGGCCCATGTCTGCGCCCCAGTCGAAACCGATGTTGATCTCGGCGCTGCCGCGACTGGTGGTGGAACGCAACTCGCGCACGCCGCGCACCTGGCGGATCGCTTCCTCGACCGGCCGCGTGACCATCGCCACCATCTGATCGGCGGGCTGGTCGCCGGTATCCAGCGTCACGCGTACGCGCGGGAACGACACGTCGGGGAACAGCGATACCGGCAGATTGAACGCGCCGAGGATGCCGCCGATGGCGAGGACGAAGGCGAGGAACAACAGCGAGCGGCGATGCCGGTGCATCCAGTCGGTGATCGTCGATGGCGTGGCGATCACGGTTTGCTCTCGCTGCCGGCCTTGTCGCCTGTCTGGTCGTCGTCGGCCTTGCTGTCGCCCGTGCGCACCGCCGAGCCGTCGTCGATTTCGTAGGCGCCCTGCACGATCACCGGAAGCCTTGCGTCGAGCTTGCCCAGCACGCCCACGGTATCGCCTTCCGGTTGGCGCAGCTGCACGTCCACGCGATGCGCCTTGTCGTGGTCGAGCTGGAACAGATAGTCGCCCTGCTCGTCGTTCAGCACGGCGGCGCGCGGCACGGCCCATGCGGTGTAGTCGTCGCTCTGGATCGTGGCGGCCAGCGCCACACCGGCCACCAGCGCCGCATGGCCGCTGGCGGCGATTTCCGCCTGCACGGGCAGCAGATGAGTCTGCGGATCGATCGCGCTGCCCACCATCGTCAGCTTGCCCGCGAACGGCTTGCCGTCGCCGTACACGCCGTGCAACTGCACAGGCATGCCCGCGTGGAGTAGCGCGCCGGCGTCGGGTTGCACGCCCAGTTCGGCGACCAGCGCGTGCGCGGGCATGAAGTTCAGCAGCGGCGCGTTCGCGGCGAAGCGGTCGCCCAGCGCCACCGACACGGCGGCCACCACGCCGTCGTCCGGCGCCGCGACAGTTTCCTGCGCAGTACCGCCGCCCAGCGCCTGCTGCGCTTCCAGGGCGGATTGCGCGTCGGACAACGCTTTGCGCGCGGTGGCGACCTGCGACTGCGTGGCCAGGTGCTGTGCCGCCATCTGTTCGGTGCGCCGCAATTCGCTGCCGGCCAGGGTCAGCGCGCCCTGCGCCTGCTGATAGGCGCTGCGCGCGACCGGATCGGGCGCAATCGTCAGCAGCGCGTCGCCGCGCTTCACCGTCTGTCCCGCGCTGACCTTCAACGCGATCACCTGGCCGCCGTGCGCGAGGCTGATGGTACGTGCGTGGTGCGGGTCGGCCACTGCACTGCCCCAGGCCTCCACGCTGTCGTGGAAGCGCTGCTGCGCCGGCATCACGGTGGTGACCAGTGCCACGCCCTTGGCGTCGCCGGATTGATCGTCGTCGCTTCCCTTGCCGCCGCAGGCAACCAGCAGCAGGGCTGTGGCGGCCAGCGCAGCACAGCGTACGAACAGGGATCGATTCATTGTCTGGGTGTCCGTTGCATGACGAAATCCGTACGGCCCAGCAGGGCTTCCAGCGCGATGGCCGTGGCGGAGCGCGATTGCCGCACCGCGATCAGGTCGGTGTCGGCGGCGAGTGCGTTGGCGCGTATCGAAAGATACGTCGGCCAGTCGATCAGGCCTTTCTGCCAAGCCTGCTGCGCGGCGTCGCGCGCGGCATCGAGCTGCTTTGCATGCACGGCCTGCGCCTGTTGCTGCGCATCCAGCGTACGCAGGTCGGCGGCAAGACGGCGCATGTCGCCGCGTGTGGCAAGCAGGCGCGCATCGTAGTCGTCCTTCAACTGCTGGCGCGTGGCTTTCTCGATGGCGATGTTGCCGCGGTTGCGGTCGAACAGCGGCAGGCTGAGGTTGATGCTGAAGCCGTTGGACTTGATGCCGGTATTGTCGCGAGCGTTGTTGAGGCCCACGCTGATCGCGGGGAATTGCGCGAGGATGGCGCCGCGCAAGGTGGCCTCCTGCGCGCGGTAGCCGGCTTGCAGCGCGAGCAGGTCGGGACGGTGCTTGGGCAGGTCGACCAATGCCTCTTGCAACTGCGCGTCATCCGGATCGGCGCGATATGGCTGGCCTACCAGGTCCAACGGGGCGTTGGGCGCAAGGCCAAGCAACTGGCGCAGGTCGCTTTCCGCCTGGTGCAAGGCCACTGCGTTGTCGGACGCCTGCTTGCGCGCGTCGGCCATCGCATTGAGCCCTGCGCTGGCGCCGTCGTAACTCAGGTTGCCGGCACGCACGGCGGCCTGCACCGCCTGGTCCACTGGCGCCAACGCCTGCTGCTCGGCATCGAGTTCGGCCTGCTGCGTGCGCAGATTCTGCACTTGCTCGAACAACAGCCGCGCCTGTGCGATGGTCTGCCATTCCGCCCACAGCAGGTCGAGGTTCACCTGCTCGGCCTGCGCATTTGCCGCGTGCTTGCGCGAGGAACGCAGCAGGATGGAACTGACGTCCTCGGCGATACCGAGGCTGTAGGCTCTGGTGACACCGCTTTCGCCGCCATCGCCATGCGGCAGATCCTCGCCGAAGCTCAATTGCGGATCGGGCAGCAGGCCCGCGGCGAAAGCCTGCGCGCGCGCGATGCCGAGTCCATCGCGCTGCGTCTTGAGGTCTGGATTGTTCGCCACCGCCAGCATCGCCACCTCGGTGACGTCGAGGCCATCGGCCGGATCGAAACGATGCGTCGCCAGTTCCGGCACGGGCATCGTGTTGGCCGGCACGCTGAGTTGCGTGGCACTGGCGGCACCCTCGCCGTTGCCCAAGGGCAGTGGGTGATAGGTGGCGCAGCTGCACAGCAGAGCTGCCGTGGCGAGCAGGGCAGCGCGAAGAAATGGGCGTGGGCGCACGTCGGAAATCATGCTGCATATGATTGCAGGGAGGCGCTTAGGGCTTTCTTATCGGTTGATGTTTTCGCAAGGTTCAAAGCGATTTCGAGCCGCTGTCGCGGCCTTTTCTCTGCGCGGCTGTATGGACCGGAGACATTGGTAACAGGTGTGCCAGGACATGGGTTACACCGCGGCAGGCGATCGAAAGCCCGCCGCAGGCGAGCCAAGTTGCGAAAGTGAAAACTTGTCGCGAGCCACCTGTCCTCATTCCATCCCTTTTTCCGGAGGGGAGAGGGAGACGAGCGCGGCCAGCGCGCGCCAGGGCTCGATGTCCCAATGTCCTCGCGCCTGTCCTGAGGGTGAGGGCAGCACGAACACGCTTGTCGTGCCAATGCACTCGTCCTGCAGGCCATACGAAACGGCGTGCCCCAATGCGGCGCGTGCCGCGTTCTTGCTGGTGAAGGCGATCACCCTAGGCGCATAGCGTTCCATCTTCGCGCGCAACGCCGGCACGTCGAACGCCCCGGGCGGCAGTTCGTCGTCGTTGCCGCTGTGGCGCTTGGCGAGATCGGTGAGGCCGATGCCGAATTGCGGCAGCAGAGGGAACTCCGCGGGAGCAAGCAGGCGTGCGGTGATGCCGGCTTCGTGCAGCGCACGCCAGAACAGGTTGCCCGGATGCGCGTAGTAGGCGCCTTCGGCGGCGGAGCGCTTGCCGGCCGCGGTACCGCAGAACACCAGCGCGAGACCGGGCTGCAGCGCGTCGGGCAGGACGTGTAGAGACAAGCTCCTAGCCTTGCGCGTCATCGTCGAGCAGGAAGTCGGTGAACTGGAAGCGGCCGTCGCGCAGCACGGATTCGCCGCGCTTGAGCCTGACCGGCTGGCGGAACAGCGGGCCGCCCCAGCTCAGAGTGTGGAACTCGCCGCGCTCGCCGCAGGGGTCGACGCCGGCGGGCAGCGCGTCGAGCAGGCTGGCGTCGTAGGCGCGGCCGCTGAACGCGGCGTCGAGCTGTTGCGTATCCACGCAGCACAACATGGCGCGGTGTCCCTCGGCCACGAAACGGCGCGACAGCGCAGCGGTGTCCTCGCCCCACAGCGGGAACACCGCACGCCAGTTGTCCCGGCCGAGCTGGCGCACGCGATAGTCGCGCACGTCTTCCAGGAACAGGTCGCCGAAGGCGCAATGGCGGATGCCGGGCCAGCGCATGCGTGCCTCGGCCAGTGCCTGTGCGTGGGCGGCTTCGTAGGATTCGTTGCTGCCCGGCCAATCCAGCAGCACTTCCACCAGCGGCAGGCCCAGCGCGGCCACCTGCGCCTGCAGCACGTCGTACCGCACGCCATGCATGGCGATGCGCTGATAGTTGCGGTTGATCGTGGTGAGCAGGGCGACCACCTCCCAGCGAGGATCGGTACGCAGGCGCTGCAGGGCCATCAGGCAATCCTTGCCGCCGCTCCAGGCGAGCAGGATGGGTGTGGGCGTGTCGCTCATGGCGTGGTCGTTTCCCGGATGACGGCTGCCTGCCAATCGAGTGTGGCATGCAGGCGTTGTTGCGGATCGAGGCGGAAGTCCAGTGCCATGCCCAGCGCGCGTGCGGCGGCGGCGGTGAGCGCCAGGCCGAGCCCGGCGTGCCCTGCATGGGGCAGCTGTTTGCGCCAGAAGCGTTGGCCGAAGCTGGCGAGGTCGGCGTCGGTGAGGCCGAACGCGGCGTTGTCGATGGCGAGGCCGCGTTCGCTGATGCTGAGCCGCACGGTGTCGCTTTCGGGAGCGTAGGCGCAGGCGTTGCCCAGCAGGTTGCCGACGATCACCTCCAGCAGGGCGGGATCGGTATGCAGTTCGGCCGGCGCCGTCCCCTTGATCACCAGCGCGATGCCGCGCGCGGCGACCGTTGCGTGCTGACGTTGCAGCTGGCGCTCCAGCCAGGGTGCCAGCGACAGTTGTTGCCACTGCGGCTGCTCCAGCCCGGACTGCAGGCGCGTGAGCAGGAGCAGGGCGGTGACGGTGGCTTCCAGCTCCGCGCCGATGCTGCCGATCTCCGCCAGCAGATCAGGCAGGCTGCGGCCGCTGGGGTAGCGCGCCTCCACCTCGGCCAGCGCACGCAGCTCGGCGAGACGCGTGCGTGTTTCATGGGCAAGGCCGCTGGCGAACTGGCGCTCGCGTGCAAGGCCGTCGTCCATGCGCGCCAACACATCGTTGAAGCGCGCCACCAGCGGGTCGAGTTCCTTGAGGCCGATGGGCGCAAGGCGCTGTCCTGGGGCCTGCGGGCCGATGCGTCCCATGTGATCCACCAGTGCACTCATCGGGCGCAGGCCGCGGCGTACCACCAGCGGCACGGCGATCAGGGCGATGGCGGCGGCGAGCAGCGGGCCCAGTGCGAGGATCCAGTCGAACGCCAGCATCAGTTCGTCGAGCGAGTGGCGGTCCTGTACGAACAGCAGGCGACAGGTGCCGGGCGCGGTGCTGCCGGGACGGGCGAAGCTCAGTCGCACCGTGTCCAGATGGTGCTGGTGGTGGCCGAGCCGTGCGTAGCGTGGCTTCGCATCCACGTTGTCGGGCCAGCCCTGCGGCACGGCTGGCGGTGGCGGGTCACTGCGTTGCGGTGGGGTACCGTCGCAGCGGAGTTCGTACCAGGCATCGTCGCCTGCCGGGCCGGCGACGACGTGGCCGGAAGGCGCGGCCTGTTCCTGGGCGAGCATGCTGCCGAGCGCGCGGGCCTGGTCGAGCAGGTTCTGGTGGAAGCGGCTGGACAGCTCATGGTCGATGCGCCAGTCCATCAGCTTTGCGCCGCCGCCCAGCACCAGCAGGCAGACGATGGCCAGCAGCACGGTGACGCGGGCGGAGAGGGAGGCGGGCTTCATGCTCGGCTTCGGTTTGCGGTCGGGGGCGTTGCTCTCGCCGGCCGTTTGTGGGCACGCGGGAAGGCGCCATGGATGGCGTCCGCTTTGAGGGATGGGGAGAGGTATCTGGGGCGACGGGCTTTTGCTTTCGCGCTATCGCAAGGAACAAGGCGGTTTCGTGCTGCTGCCGCAGCCCGAGCTACTTCTCTTTTGCATGCCCAAAAGAGAAGTAGCCAAGAGAAAAGGGCACCCCGCGGTGGCGCTCTCCGGGCATCCTGCCCCCCGAGTCCGTGAGGCGCGGCCGGGCTTTTCGGCCGGGCCTCCTGCCCGGTCGAAAAGGCGAGTCCATCCCTGGCCTCGCCCGCTGCGCGGCCTGATCGTCCTCGCCTCACCGCCACCGAGAGGGCCCGGAAGAGCAGGCGCGCATCGTGCGCGCCAGAAACAGAAACAGAAGCAAGTGCATCGTGAACTTGCAGCGCTTCGCGCCTGGTCTTGGCTTTGACTTGGCTTTGACTTGGCTTGAGTCTTTGGTTTTTGCTCTTTCCAGAAGTGCGCGCCTGGAGCGCGCTGCTTTACCCGGGGCCCCTATGGTGCGGCGGGTGGGTGGAGGAAAGCCCGCAGGGTGGCCCGCATGGATGCGGGCCAGTTTTTCGCCGGGACAGGAGTCCCGTCGAAAAAGCCCGCAGCCCAGCCGCGCACCCGCAGGGCAGGATGCCCGGAGGGCGCGCCATCGGGGTGCCCTTTCTCTTTGGGCACGCAAAGAGAAAAGAACTCGGCCACCGGCAGGTGGACGAAACCGCTCTGTTACTTGCCATAACGCAGCCAAAGCAAAAGCACCCTCTACCCCAACCCTTCTCCCGCAAGCCGGAGAAGGGAGAATGAGCGCAAGCGAGTAATGAAACGTCCTCACGGGATCAAATACCCCGCCCCGCGCCGCGTCTCGATCAACCCGGCGACGCCCGCCGCGTCCAGCTTGCGCCGCAGACCGAACACCAGCACCTCCACACTGCGGTCCGACACCTCACTGTCGCTGCCCGCGGTGCGGTCGAGGATCTCCTGCCGGCTGAAGGCGCGGCCCCGGTGGCGCAGCAGCAGGCCGAGCACGGCGAATTCGCGTGGCGTCAGCGCCAGCGGCTGGCCGTTGACGCTGGTGCTGTGCGAGCGCGGATCCCAGCTCAGCGCACCATGGCTGAGCACGTCGGGCCGGGCCTGCTGCGGGCGCCGCGACAGCGCGTGCAGGCGGGCCACCAGTTCGTCGAAGGCGAAGGGTTTGACCAGGTAGTCGTCGGCGCCGGCGTTCAGCGCCTCGATGCGGTCGGGCACCTGGTCGCGGGCGGACAGCACCAGCACGCGCGGCCGGCGCCCGCTGGCGGGCAGGCTGCGCAGCACGCCGATGCCGTCCAGCCGTGGCAGCATCAGGTCCAGCACCACCAGTTCGTAGTCGTAGCTGGTCAGGAAGCCGCAGGCTTCCATGCCGTCGCCGGCGGCATCCACGGTGAAACCCGCGCCCTGCAGGCCGTGGCGCAGGGTCTGGCGCAAGCGTTCGGAGTCTTCCACCAGCAGCAATTTCATGCCAGGTCCATTGTCCAAGCCGGGACGGGGAGGCCTATTGTCGCCGTTCGGGCTTAGCAAAACATTCGGCTTTTTGCACCCTGCGCCGCGCATCGACAGTTATGCCAGGCAACCGCTATAAAGGCTTTCTATTCGGGGAGTTACGCAGTGAGCGAAGAGATCCTGATCAACGTGACTCCGCGCGAGACGCGGGTGGGCGTGGTCGAGAACGGCATGTTGCAGGAAGTGCATGTCGAGCGCGCCTCCAAGCGCGGCTACGTGGGCAACATCTACAAGGGCCGGGTGCAACGGGTGATGCCGGGCATGCAGGCCGCGTTCGTGGAGATCGGGCTGGATCGCGCCGCCTTCCTGCACGCCTCGGACATCGTGCGCCCGGCGTTGCCGGAAGGCGCCGAGGGCAACGGCCACGGCAATGGCCATACGCCGTCGATCAGCGAGCTGGTGCACGAGGGCCAGGAGGTCGTGGTGCAGGTGGTGAAGGATCCCATCGGCAGCAAGGGGGCGCGCCTGTCCGCGCATCTGTCGATTCCCTCGCGTTACCTGGTGCTGCTGCCGTACGCCCATACCATGGGCATTTCCGCGCGCATCGAGGACGAGACCGAGCGCACGCGCCTGCGCGAGGTGATGGGCAGCCTGGTCGGCGAGAACCCGCTGGGCTACATCGTGCGCACCAATGCGGAAGGGCAGAGCGCCGAATCGCTGGCCTTCGACGTGACCTACCTCGGCAAAGTGTGGCGCGTGGTGCAGGAGAACATCGCCAAGACCCGCGTGGGCGAGCGCGTGTACGAGGAGCTTTCATTGCCGCTGCGCAGCCTGCGCGACATGCTCACCGACGACATCGAGAAGGTGCGCGTGGACTCGCGCGAAACCTTCGACAAGGTGGTGAAGTTCGTGCACAAGTTCATGCCCAGCCTGGACGACCGGGTGGAGCACTACGACGGCGAGCGGCCGATCTTCGACCTGTACAGCGTGGAGGACGAGATCCAGCACGCGCTGAAGAAGGAGGTGCCGCTGAAGTCGGGCGGCTATCTGGTGGTGGATCAGACCGAGGCGATGACCACCATCGACGTGAACACCGGCGCCTACCTCGGCACGCGCAATCTCGAGGAAACCGTCTACCGCACCAATCTCGAAGCGGCGCAGGCGGCGGCCCGGCAGCTCAGGCTGCGCAACCTCGGCGGCATCATCATCATCGATTTCATCGACATGGTCGACGAGGAGCACAAGCGCCAGGTGCTGCGCATGCTGGCCAAGGGGCTGGCGCGGGATCACGCCAAGACCACGGTATATCCGATGTCTTCGCTGGGCCTGGTGGAGATGACCCGCAAGCGCACCACCGAAAGCCTGGAACGCCAGCTGTGCGAACCGTGCCCGGCCTGCAGCGGGCGCGGCACGCTGAAGACCGCCGAGACGGTGACCTACGAGATCTTCCGCGAGATCACCCGCGCGGTGCGCCAGTTCAACGCCGAGAAGCTGCTGGTGATGGCCAGCCCCGCCGTGGTCGGCCGCATCCTCGAAGAAGAGTCCGCCGCGGTGGCCGAACTGGAGGAGTTCATCTCCAAAAGCATACGCTTCCAAGCCGAGGAACATTATTCGCAGGAACAGTTTGATGTGGTTCTGCTGTAACCCAGTCGCCATGGCCGTGGCCCCCCGATGAACGCCGGCTGGCAGCGGCGGCTGCACTTTGTCGCGCTCGCACTGGGCTGGTTCGCCGGCATCGCGGTGATCGCGCTGGCCGTGCTGATGGCGCTGGCGCAGTTGCTGGTGCCGCTGGTGGCACGGCATCCCGAGTGGGTGGCGCGCGAGTTGTCCGCGAAGCTGGAGCGCCCGATCAGCTTCGCCTCGCTGCAAAGCGGATGGAGCGGCTCCGGTCCGCGGTTCGTGCTGCGCGATGTCACCGTGGGCGTGCCGCCGGGGGGCGCAGGCAAGACCATCCACATTCCCGAATCCGAATTGCAGATCGATTTTGGCGGCTGGTTGCCCACGCGGCACCTGCTGAACCTGCGCACGCACGGCCTGCAGCTCGACCTCAGTCACGCCAGGGACGGCAGCTGGCACGTCAACGGCCTCGGCACCGGCGGCAGTTCGCAGCAGCCCGGTTTCGGCCGGCTCTCGGTGGAACTGTGGCTGGACGATCTGCGGCTCGACATCACCGAGGAGGCCAGCGGCAAGCATTACAGCCTGATCGCCAGTCAACTGCGGCTCAGCCGGCGGGGCAGCCACATCCGCGTCGGCGCGCTGCTGCGCCGCGAGGGTGCGCCGGGCGTGCTGCACGGTGCAGGAGATTTCCGCGACGACGGCAGCAGCGGCAGGGTGTGGCTGTCGGGGCGGCAGCTCGACCTCGCCGCGCTGTTTGCAGGAGTGGATCTGGGCGGCTACACCGTGCAGGGCGGCAAGGGCGACGTGGCCGCATGGCTGGACTGGAAGCAGGGCAAGGTGGTGCGCAACCTCAGCCGCTTCGATCTCGACGGCATGCGCATCACCGGCACGAACGGGAGTGCCGAGGTACCCGCGCTGCATGGCGAGGCCGAACTCACGCGCACTGCCAATGGTTATGAACTGCGCTGGGCTGGCGACGACCGCAGTGCGCTTGCGGTGTGGCTGCACGATCCCGGCACGCCTCGGCTCTCCGTGCAGGCCGCTGCGCGCGACCTGCAGATCGCGCCGTTGATGCCTTGGCTGGGTCTCGCTCCCAAACTGTCGCCCGCGCTGGCCGCATGGCTGGGCGGCGGGCGGCCACGCGGCAAGTTCGACAACGTGTCGCTGGCATGGTCGCAGGCCGGCGGCTTGCAGCGCCTGGGCGCCACGTTCAGCGGTCTTGCCATCGATCCGGTCGGCACGCTGCCCGGCGTGGACGGCCTCGATGGCACGTTGCGCGGCGACAGCGAGGCGGTATCGCTGGAGCTGCCCGCACAGGCGACGACGGTACGCGCCACGCACGTGTTCCGCCAACCCTTCGTCATGTCTAACGTGGCCGGTACGCTGGCGTTCTGGCATGCGGACGACGACTGGCATGTCGGCGTCGATGCGCTGGATTTCGAGGGACAGGGTTACGGCGGCCAGGCACGCGGCGAGATTCGCCTGCATGACGCCGGCGGTCCGCCGTTCCTCGACATCTATACCAGCCTGACGCATGCCGACGTCGTTGCCGCCAAGCTGTTCTGGCCGGTCAATGTGATGCCGCCGCCTACCGTGGCATGGCTGGATCGTGCGCTGGTCGGCGGCAGTATTGACCACGCCGAAGCGCTGGTACGTGGCGACCTCAGGGACTGGCCGTTCCAGCACAACGAAGGTCGTTTCGAAGCGCGCGCCGAAATCAGCGGCCTCGGCTTCCGCTACGCCGCCGACTGGCCCGAGGCCACCGGTGTCCACGCCATCGCCAGCTTCATCGACAGCGGCATGCTGGTGCAGGCCGATACCGGGCAGTCGCTCGGCGTGAAGGCCGACAAGGTGGTGGCGCTGATCCCGGAATTCGCCAACGGCACGCTGGATCTCAACGTCGATGGCCATGGCAACGGCGCCGACCTGTTGGGCTTCGTGCTGAAGAGCCCCATCGCGAGCAAGCAGGCCGACCAGCTGGCCAAGCTGACATTGGGCGGCAGCGGCAGCTTCGACTTCCATCTCTCGTTGCCGCTGGGCGCGCCGCAGAACTTCAAGCTCGCTGGCAATGCGCAATTGAACGATGTGGACGTGAACGACGAGGACTGGAGCCTCAAGCTCGACAAGCTCAACGGTCCGGCCACCTTCGACGGCAAGGGCTTCCATGCCGGCCCATTGAACGGCAGTGCACACGGCCAGCCCTCCACGCTGGACCTGGCCATTGCCGGCGCGACCGGCAATCCGAATACCGTGGTGGCGGCGAAGCTGAGCGGCATCTACAGCCTGACCGACATCACCAACGGCTATCCCTCGCTGGACTGGCTGGCGCCGCTGGGCGAGGGCCGCAGCGTCTTCAACATCGGTTTCAACCTCGCTGCGCCGGCCGATGGCGGCGAACTGGCGCAAACCCTCACCATCGACTCCACGCTGACCGGCATGGTGTTGAAGGTGCCGGTGCCGCTGAAGAAGGACGCCGCGACCGCGTTGCCGCTGCATCTCGTGCTGGCACTGCCGGTGAGCGGCGCCGATCTCAAGGTGCAGCTGGGCGAGCAGGCGCGCGGCCATCTGCGCCTGGCGGATGGCAGCAAGCCGCTGGCCGGCACGCTGGCGTTCGGTACGCAGATGCCCGCCGAGCTGCCCGCGCAAGGTCTGCGCATCCGCGGTCATGCGGCCAAGCTGGACGTGACCGGCTGGGTGCAGCAGGCCGTCGCCCTCACCTCCGGCAACAGCGGCGCCGCCACGGGCAGCGCAGGCAGCACGAGTAGCGCAGTGGGTGCGAGTAGCGCAGCGGGTACGAGCAGCGGCCCCGCGCTGGAAAGCGTGGACGTGAGCACCGACCACGCCGAGTGGTTCGACCACCCCTTGGGCGCGATGACTTTGCAGGCCACGCCAGCCGTCGGCCATTTGCAGGTGGACGTGGACGGCGCGGCGTTGGCAGGCCGCTTCACCGTGCCCGACAACGATCTCGACAAACGCGGCATCACCGCGCGTCTCACCCATCTGCACTGGCCCAACCCGCCTGCACCTGCCGGCAAGGCAGCCGCCAACCAGCCCGTCGAAGATCCCGCCAACACCGGCATCAATCCCGCCGCGCTGCCGCCGCTGCACCTGTGGGTGGGCGAATTGAGTTTCGGCGACGCCAAGCTGGGCGAGGCCCGGCTGGAAACCTGGCCCACGACGCAAGGCATGCACATCGACCAGTTGCGCGCGCTGTCGCCCAGCGTGCAGATCACCGGCAGCGGCGATTGGAACGGCACGCCTGCCAACAGCCACACCCGCATGCACATCGGCTTCGCCGCCGACGACCTCGGCAAGATGCTTGCCGCGTTCGGCTACACCGGTCTGGTCAACGGCGGCAAGACGGAAGACCAACTGGACGCGAGTTGGCCTGGCTCCCCCTCCGCCTTCAGCCTCGCCAACGCCACCGGCACGCTGGCTGTCGACGTCAGCGATGGGCGTATCCCCGAAGTGGCGCCCGGCATGGGGCGTTTGTTCGGCCTCATCTCGCTGGCCGAATTGCCGCGCCGCCTGACGCTGGATTTCGGCGACGTGTTCGGCAAGGGCCTCGGCTTCGATTCGATCAAGGGCGATTTCCAGCTCGCCGACGGCAATGCCACCACCAACAACCTGGCCATCAAGGGGCCGGCCGTGCAGATCAGCATCACCGGTCGCACCGGTTTGCGCGCCAAGGACTACGACCAGTACGTGCAGGCGACTCCGCATATCGGCAACAGCCTGCCGGTCATCGGCGCGGTGGTGGGCGGTCCGGTGGGCGCCGCCGCAGGCCTGGCCGTGCAGGGCATCCTGGGCAAGGGCCTCAACAAGATCGCCAGTACGCGCTACCGCTATCACGTCACCGGCAGCTGGGACAAACCGGTGATGACCCTGGTGGAGAAGAACGATGTGCCCGCCGCATCGGCCCCCGTGACCGTACCGCCCTTGTTGCCCGCCGCGTCGTCGTCCAGTCCCGCCATCACGATGCCGCTGCGCGATCCGTCGCAGGCGTTGCCCGCCGCGGCGTCCTCGACCGGTCGCTGACACGGCTTTGATTTCACGCGTTGCGCCCCCATTCTTACGACTCTCACCGCATCGACACTAAAGACCCATGGATTCCCTGATCGCCCAGGCCCAGAGCCGGCTGCTTACCCCCGGCGGACTCGCCACTGGCGACCTGGAGCGCGTATTCGCGCAATTGATGGGGCCGTCCATCGATGCCGCCGACCTGTATTTCCAGCACTCGCGCAGCGAGTCGTGGACACTGGAGGAGGGCATCGTCAAGGACGGCAGCCATTCCATCGAGCAGGGTGTGGGTGTGCGCGCGATTTCCGGCGAGAAAACTGGTTTCGCCTATTCCGACGAAATCGTGCTGCCGCAGCTGCTGGAAGCTTCCAGGGCCGCGCGCGCCATCGCGCAGGATGGTCGCGGTGCCGGCCAGCCGCTAGCGCTGGGCAACGCGCGGCAGCTCTATCCGGCCATCGACCCGGTGGAAAGCCTGCCCAATCCGGACAAAATTGCGTTGCTGCGTGAGGTGGACGCCTACGCACGCTCGCGCGACCCGCGCATTACCCAGGTCATCGTCAGCATCGCCGCCACGATCGACACCGTGCTGATCGCCGCCTCCGACGGCACGCTCGCGGCCGATGTGCGTCCGCTGGTGCGCCTCAACGTGCAGGTGATCGCCGAGGCCAACGGCCGCCGCGAGCAAGGCTATGCGGGCGGCGGCGGCCGTTACGGCTACCGCGAGCTGATCGAGAACGGCCGCGCACTGGCCTTCGCCGATGAGGCAGTGCGCCAGGCGCTGGTGAACCTGGATTCCGTCGATGCCCCTGCCGGCCAGATGACCGTGGTACTCGGTCCCGGCTGGCCCGGCGTGTTGCTGCACGAGGCGATCGGCCATGGCCTGGAGGGCGACTTCAACCGCAAGGGCAGCTCCGCCTTCGCCGGTCGCCTCGGCCAGCGCGTGGCTGCGCCCGGCGTCACCGTGGTGGACGACGGCACGCTGCCCGGTCGCCGCGGCTCGCTCAGCGTGGACGACGAAGGCACGCCGACCAACTGCACCGTGCTGATCGAGGACGGCATCCTCAAGGGCTACATGCAGGACAAGCTCAACGCACGCCTGATGGGCGTGGCACCTACAGGCAACGGCCGTCGCGAATCCTTCACCGCGCTGCCGATGCCGCGCATGACGAATACCTACATGCGCAGCGGCAGCCACGAGCCGGAGGAAATCATCCGTTCGGTGAAGAAGGGTCTTTATGCCCCCAACTTCGGCGGCGGCCAGGTGGACATCACCAACGGCAAGTTCGTGTTCTCCGCCAGCGAGGCCTACCTGATCGAGGACGGCAGGATCACCGCTCCCGTGAAGGGCGCCACCCTGATCGGCAGTGGCCCCGACGTGCTTACCCGCGTCTCCATGATCGGCAACGACATGAAGCTCGACGAGGGCGTGGGTGTCTGCGGCAAGGACGGCCAGAGCGTGCCGGTAGGCGTGGGCCAGCCCACGTTGAAGATCGATGCGATGACGGTGGGCGGGACTGCCGCGTAACGCCTGAGTTGCGCGGCTTTTGCCACCGGAGAATTTGATCGAGCAGGCAGCCAGCCCCTGCAGGCAGGGTCGAGCGCGTAGCTAGGCCGCGCTGCCGGGCGCGCCGGCAGCACAATGCGCAACTTGATCTTCCAGTCCTTTGATTTGCTCGCCAAGCGAATTCATGTGTCTCGCATTGGCCTCGTGATCAAAGACTTCCGGAGCATCGAGTGTCGAAGGATCTGCACCTGCGGCAAGCAAGTACGCCACGATGGCCGAGTGCCCGAAGTCGGAGGCTACCCGAAGTGGAGTAAAGCCGAATTCGCCCTTTTGATGCAGATTGATGCCGCTTTCGACGAGCAGTTTGGCGGCTTCGAGATCTCCCCAGACGCAGACGCAATGAAGCGCATTGTCCCCCAGGGCATTCGTATCGTTGATGCATTCGTATCGTTGATCGAGTGGAACGGCACGAAACCGAAGTCTGCGGTGCTCTGGACCTTTTCCAAGAGCTCTTGGATTTGCACTTTCATGGCGAAGCCTCGGAATGCTTGATGTTTGAATCAATCCGCGCCGCGAAATGGCGTCGGCTCATATGAACTGCCGCCCTTATTGCACGAGAAAAGCACCGCAGACGCTGTTGCCGTGCACTGGAAGATAGGCCCGATATCGAGGGCTCGCCAGCGCACTTCTAATTCGACTTCCCCGCCTGATCGCCGTATTCCCACTCGTAGGGCACACCGGTGTCGCCAAGGATGAAGCGGACAAGATCGGCAAAGCCGGCTTCGGCTCGCACGTCGTTGGCGAGGATCAGTACGCATCGCTCATGGGCCTCGATGCAGACAAGCGTGTTGCCGGTCTGCTCGTCATGGCCACCCTTGAAGAAGCCGTGCCCCTGCGGGCCATCGAACACGACCACGCCGAGCCCGGCATACAGGTCCTTGCGCTGCTGGTCGACAGGCAGGTCCTTCTGGACCGTCGGGAACTGCGTCCGCGTTCCGATGTGCAGTTGCGGCTTGACCATCTCCATGCGCGAAGCGGGTGACAAGCCCTTGCCGCTCACCAGAGCCGCGGCGAACTTCGAGAGGTCGTCGATGGTCGTGTCCATGGAGCCGGCGGCACGGACCTTCGAGCGCCTGTCATGCGGCTGCGGCTCGCCCTTGTCGTTCCAGCCGTCAGCGAGATTGCCGGCGAAGTCGGCACGCCACATCAGCGAGCTGCGCTTCATGTCGAGCGGCTCGAACACGTTCTCCTGCACGAGGTCGCCGACGTCCACGCCGAGGTGTTGTGACTTGCGGCCGTTCTCGATCGCAAACTGCAGCAGGATCATCCCTTCGCCCGAATAACTGAAATGCGAGCCCGGCTCGAAATGGATGCGCAGTTTGTGGTCGGGCTCAAGCCAATAGAAGTTCAGGAAGCCCGTCGAATGGGTCAGCACCATGCGCGGGGTGATCTTCTTCCAGCGCTCGTCGTCGGCGAGGTCCTTGTACGGACCGTACTTGTCCCGATAGATCGCCTCGGTGTCGTAGGCAGGGAGCGGCTTGTCGAGATATGCGGCGACCGGCGTGTCCAGATCGATGCGGTGCTGGTCGACCAGTCGCATCACCGTATAAGCAAAAACGGTCTTGGTCAGCGAAGCGCCGTACATGACCGTGTCGGTACGCAGCGGGTCGCCCTTGGCGTTCCGGTCGCCATAGGCCTTGATGTAGATCACCTTGCCGCGGTCGATGACGGCGATGGCCACGCCCCTGGCGCCCGTGTGCTCCATAAGCTTTTCGACCTGCCGGTCGATGGCACTGCCCGCAGGGAGTGCCCCGGGCTCGCGCGCCATGAGGGGAGCGGCGAACAACAGCAAGGCGAGTAGGCAGATACGCATCATGGTCGCTCCTACGATGAATTTCTGGGTGCCTGTTCGTGCGAGAGCCCGCGACTGCGCGGGCTGGCGTTTCAGTGCTCGTGCCTGCACGGACTCGGATCGGTACATGTCCCGATCAATCCCGGTCGAATGCCTGCCTGTGACCGATACGACTCATCTTCCTGTGGCTGGCGACTGAGCTAAGCGGTGGCGAAGCCATCCGCATTGAACGAAGCATTAGATGATTGCCTTGCCTTGCCTTGCCTCGCCTTGGCACAAGCGCAAGCGCAAGCGCAAGCGCAAGCGGCAGAATCATCATTGCAGAACTCGACGGGCAGGCAGCACCGTCTACCCGACATCCTCCCGCGTCCCCCAGATGCTGCCCATGACAGGGAGAACGATTCAAAACCAATAGTCAGCGACGCATCGACCGTCTCGTGGCAAGTCATCCGTAGTGGCAAGCCCGTCGTGACGGACGATGGGAATCTGCGCAACGCTCTCCAGGTCGGCCAGCCGCAGGTTGACCCCCATGGGGCGCAGCCTATTGTTGTCGTCCTTCAAACCGCGCCAGTAGGCCACGCAGCCGCAGACGGCGCAAAAATGAAACACGACCCATCTTCCCTGCGTGTAGGTTTGGGTAGGGCCCGAGACGTCAATGCCTTCCTCTTCATAAGCATAGGCCCACAGCGCGCCATAGCGGTGACATGCGGTGCAGTTGCACGCCGTAGCTGACTCGGGCACTCCTTTGAAGCGCCATCGAACAATGCCGCAGCGGCAGGAGCCATGGATCATTTCCGTCTTCGCCACGGGATTCTCCTTCGATCTCGCCGCCGCCATCCGACGCTTGATTTAAGCGGCGACAGGGCGTCCGCTCGGATGAATAATCAGTCGTTACCCGAATAGTTCAGTATGGCTTTCAAGGATTCTTGATCGATCGGTGCGGACGTGTGCTCGTGGAAGATTTTCCATGACTCGTCGGAGCGCTTTAACCCTATCGTTATGCGGTTGCTGAGCGATCGCAGCTCTTTCCCTTCGGCTGATACCGCGGTGTATGTAAGGATCGCGCGCCCAATGGCCAACGCCCCGGCCACAGTGGATTGAGCATCTCTGACATCAACAACAACGCGTTCGGTGCCGAGGGAAGAAAACCAGCCATCCGCCATGTTTCGCCACGACTGGATGCCGTGAAGCGACCATGTGCCCCACATGTCGAAGACATGCACGTCATCGTCATAGAGAGCTGCGAATGCGTCGACGTCTTTGGCAAAGACGGCTGCCTTGTACGAGTCGAGTATCTGTACAACCGGGTCGGTTCGTTCATTCATGCGAAATCTCCCTTGACGGCCGACGCCTGAACCAAAGCGCTCCGCGAAACGGTGCCGGCCCGGATGAATTGCTATGTGCCAAGCTCGCCAGATACATATTCGATCAGTTCTCGGGTGTTTCTGACAAACTCCGCCTCCAAATCAATGTCACACTTGCTTGCAAGAACCATGATCGACCACAAGCAATCCGACAATTCATGGCCAAGTTTTGCTTTGTAGCCGTCAATATCCCGGATGCCGGCGTTTGCCTGGATGAGCTTCGCCAGTTCGCCCACGTCCCCTACGAAACCAAGCATCAGTTCTTCCGTGGTCCAGGCGCGTCCATACTTCTTGATCTCAAGCTGCTCGTAGAGCTCATTCAGCTGCAGCGCCGATTTTTCAAGATCGCTGAGTTTCATATGGATTGCTCATGACTCTGGAGTTAAGCGGCGGCGGAGCCGTCCAACTTGGATGAAAGGTTAGAACTCTACGACGCGTACATGGCCTGCGAGCTCGCCTGAAAGCTGTTCTGCGAGAAGGACTGCGTCTTGAAGAGTTTCATTTGTGTCGTGGGAAGCGGTGAGCATGAAGTAGGGGTGCGAACCGTCTCCGACGCACAGCTCGTCAATGGCGCCCTCGATCCTTGCCGCGTCAACTCCAACCACTCCGACATGGCCGACCTGTTCCTTGATCCATTGCGCAACGATTCCATCGAGCTCAGTGCGATAGCCGTGCAGCGAATGAAGAACAACTTTGCGGGGAGGAGTCATTGAGTTTTAACTTGGATTCGGTTGTTGAATGAAGTCTAGTTCTGCAGCTTATCCCGACCTGCGGACTCCAGTCATGGATGGCTTTCTATACAGATCAACCATTCCCCCAGGTCGCGCTGTCTATTCCCAAGGCCTAATCCCGCAGCTTTTCCCGGATGCAACGATCGTGCGGCGATCCTCTCCTCAAAGCGGATGTCGGCAACCGCAAGGTGCGTGCAAGGCGTCGGCGTGCATCGAGCTCAGAGCAGCGCTGCAACCTTCTTCGCCGTCGCCCTGGCCGATTGCGGATTCTGGCCGGTTACCAGTCGGCCGTCGGCGACGACCTTCGAAGTGAACGGCAGCAACGCCTTCTCGTAGTGCGCGCCGCGCTGCCTCATGGCTTGCTCGGCGTTGTAGGGCACCTTTCGGGCGACCCCGGCCAGCACTTCCTCTGCCCATGCAAAGCCGGTGATCCGTCGTCCGGCGACCAGTAGCGTGCCGTCCGACAGCTTCGTGTTCAGCAGGCCGCAATAGCCATGGCAGACAGACGAAACGATGCCGCCGCGCTCATAGATGTCGCGCGTGATCCGCTGCAGCCCTGCGTCATCGGGGAAGTCCCACATGACCGCGTGTCCGCCCGTGAAATAGATCGCATCGAACTCCACCGGATCGATCTGGTCGGGCTGGGCGGTTTCCGACAGGAGTGCCATGCGGGCATCGTCGGTCAGCCATGCCTTCGCGGTCGCGTCGATGTTCGGCCATTTGAGGGAGCGCGGCTCCAGCGGCGAGATGCCACCCTTCGGGCTCACGATCCGCTGCGCCCAACCTCGCTCGGCGAAGACCTGATACGCGTGGGTCAGTTCCGACAGCCACAGGCCGGTCGGCTCGGATGGGTCGGCGTAGTGGGTCACGTTGGTGACGACGTGAAGTATGCGTTTGGTCATTGTGGCGACCCTGGCGGTGAGCACTTCCCAGGTGTGCACCATGGGTGCGGGATCGTCCAAAGCCAAGGTCTGCGTTGGCGACGCGATTCGTGACTAGCGCTGACAGCTGTCTTTCTTGGTTACTCATGAGCTGCGATGGGTGTAAGCGTCTTCAGGACTGAGGTAGGGATTCCAAGCAGCGTTGCCCCCAAACCCGTAAAATACCCTTCTCGCATGGGCGCCAGGCCCGTCAAGGATTGCTGCTGACATGAAGACCATCGAAGGCGATTTCGCCACGCCCAAGGGCCGATTTGCCATCGTCGCAGGCCGTTTCAACGGCTTCGTGGTGGAGCCGCTGGTGGCCGGAGCGCGCGATGCGCTGGTGCGCCATGGCGTGAAAGACGACGACATCGACCTGATCCGCGTGCCTGGCGCGTGGGAGATCGCTGCCGCCGTGCACAAGCTGCTCAATGGCTCCCGGGAGTGCGCCAATCGTTACGCCGCGGTGATCGCACTGGGCGCGGTGATCCGCGGTTCGACGCCGCATTTCGACTATGTGGCTGGCGAGTGCGCCAAGGGGCTGGCCAAGGCGGGCTTCGATTCCGGCGTGCCGGTGGCGTTCGGCGTGCTCACGACCGACTCCATCGAGCAGGCCATCGAACGCTCCGGCACCAAAGCCGGCAACAAGGGTGCCGACGCGGCGATGGCCGCGCTGGAGATGGTCAACCTGTACGGCCAGCTTTGATGCACGCGCGCCCCGAAGGCATCGACCTTGCCGCGCGCTCGCGCGCCCGCCGCCGTGCGCTGCAGGCGCTGTATGCGTGGCAGCTTTCCGGCAGCCACATGAATGCGGTGATCGAGCAGTTCCGCCACGAGCAGGACATGGAAGTGGCCGACCTCGACTACTTCGAGGATCTGCTGCATGGCGTGGAGCAGCACGTCGCCGAGCTGGACGCCTCGCTGCGCCCCTACCTCGATCGCGAAGTGGCCGAGGTCGATCCCATCGAGCGCGCCGCGTTGCGCCTCGCCGCCTACGAGCTGAAGCACCGTCCCGACGTTCCGTACCGCGTGGTCATCAACGAGGCGATCGAGGTCACCAAGCGCTTCGGTGCCGACCACGGCCACAGCTACGTCAACGGCGTGCTGGACAAGCTGGCTGCCGAACTGCGCAGCACCGAGAAGCGTGGCTGATGACCGGCATGGGCGTCTCGTCCGTGCCTGAGCTGGAAACTGCGCGGCTGCGCCTGCGCGCGCATCGTCCCGACGACCATGACGCCTGCACGGCAATGTGGGCCGATCCGGCGGTAGTGCGCTACATCGGCGGCCGGCCGTTCACCGCCGAGGAAACATGGCGCCGCATGCTGGGTTCGCGCGGCATGTGGAGCATGCTCGGGTTTGGCTACTGGGCCGTCGAGGAAAAGGCCGGCGGCCGTTACGTCGGCGACATCGGCTTCGGCGACTTCCGTCGCGAGATCGAGCCCTCGCTGGTCGGAATGCTGGAATTCGGTTGGGTGCTGTCACCGCAAGCCCATGGCCATGGCTATGCGAGCGAGGCGATCGCTGCGGCGACTGCCTGGGCCGATGTGCATCTGCCGGGTATGCGTGCGGTGTGCCTCATCAACGAAGGCAACGCCGCCTCCATCCGCGTGGCCGCGAAAGCCGGCTTCCGCGAGTGGCGGCGCACCACCTACCACGGCGAGCCTGCCCTGGTGTTTGCCCGCTGAGCGGGCGACTCACCTCGCCGGGCAATCGCGGCTGTTGTCGGCGATGCCGGTGATCAGCCAGCGCCCGTCCACCTGTGCCAGGTTGAAGACGTCGGTGCCGCAGTGGTGCGGCTTGCCGTCGAGCAGGAAGACATAGGGCGCCCATACCACGGCGATGTTGTCGTCCACGCGCACCTGCGGGTCGCGGATGCGTTCCTCGATGCTCGCCTTGCCCGGCTTCACATGGTCGACGAAGTCGCCCAGCGCGATTTGTTCCGGTTTGCCGTGGCGCATCAGCGTAGCCATGCCCGCAGGCAACACTTGCGCGCGCATGCCTGCCTGGTCGTAGCGCGACATGGCCGCGAAGAAGGCCTGGACCGGCGCCAGCACGGCTGCGTCGCCGGGTGCGGATGGCGAGGCTGCAGCCAGCATCGGTGCGGCCGCGAGCAGGGCAAGTGGCAGGACGGCAGGACGGAAACGGGCACAGTGCATGGCGGCAAGCTCCGGCGGGGAAGTGCAGCCAGCCTTGCACGCATGCGGCCCCGGCACATGCGCCGCAGGTCACGGGCTTGCGTCGCGTGCGCGCGGATGCTCTGCTCTTGGGTCATCCCTGCTGCAGATCCGCCATGGAATTCCGCCTCATTGACCGTATCCGCGAGCGCACGGCGCTGGGGCGCGAGGACGTGCGCCTGGGCATTGGCGACGACGCCGCACTGCTGGCCGTACCTGCGGGGCAGGAACTGGCGGTGGCGATCGACACCCTGGTCGAGGGCGTACATTTCCCGCAGGGCACCGCGCCGGCCGACATCGGCTGGAAGGCGCTGGCGGTGAACCTGTCCGATCTCGCCGCGATGGGGGCCGTACCGGCCTGGGCCTTGCTTGCGCTGACCTTGCCGCAGCCCGATGCGGCCTTCATCGACGGTCTTGCCGACGGCTTCGCGCAATTGGCACAGCCACATCGGCTGGCGCTGGTGGGAGGCGATACCACGCGCGGTCCGCTCACGCTCAGCGTGGCCGTGCACGGCTTCGTGCCGCCGGGACAGGCGTTGACACGCGCCGGCGCGCGCGTGGGGGACGCCGTGCTGGTCACCGGCACGCTGGGCGATGCGGCGGCAGGGCTACGCTGCCTGCAAGGGCCGATGCAGACGGACGCCCGGACGTCCATGCGCGATGTGCTGATCGATCGCCTGAATCGCCCCATGCCGCGGGTGGCGGCGGGATTGGCGCTGCGTGGCCGCGCCAGTGCCTGCCTCGACGTGTCCGACGGCCTGCTCGCCGACCTCGGTCATCTCTGCGACGCTGGCGGTGTGGGCGCGGAGATCGACGCGGCCCTGCTGCCGCGCTCGCCTGCATTGCTGGGTCTGTTCGACGAAGTGGCCGCACGCGATTTCGCGTTGGGCGGCGGCGACGACTACGAGTTGTGCTTCACCGTGCCTGTCGCGCGCGTGGCCGAGGTACAGATCGACCTGGCGCGGCTGGGCTGCGGCGCCACGCGCATCGGCAGCATCGTGGCGGGCGAGGGCGTGCGCGTGCGTGATGCGGACGGCCGCTGGCTGGAACCCGGACGTGCGGGCTGGGATCATTTCGCCGCATGAATACTCCCGTTGAACGCAAGGCACTCACCGCCGCGCAGCGCAGCGCACTGCTTGCCACGCCCGCGGGCTGGATCGCCTGCGGCCTCGGCTCCGGCCTCGCGCCGGTGGCGCAGGGCACCTTCGGCTCGCTGGCGGCGATCCTGCCGTGGCTGTTGCTGCGCGAGCTGTCGTTGCCGCTGAACCTGCTGGTGATCGTGCTGGGTTTCGCGTTGGGCGTATGGGCTTGCGAGGTGGCTGGCCGAGCACTGGGCGTGGACGACCATCGTGCCCTGGTGTGGGACGAGTTCATCGGCCAATGGATCGCGCTGCTGCCCGCGCTGCTGGCGCCATGGTGGGCGGTGATCCTCGGCTTCGCGCTGTTCCGCCTGTTCGACGTATGGAAGCCGTGGCCGATCCGCGTGTTCGACCGACGCCTCAAGGGTGGCATGGGCGTGATGGTGGACGATGTGATCGCCGGCGTGTTTGCTGGCTTGACCCTGCTGGCGGTCGTCAACTTGCTTTGAAGGGCACAGCGTACTCTGCTAATCGGTTGTGACAGGCCCGAATCCTTCCTCTTGCAAGGTCAGGACACCCTTGTGCAAGATGCCGAGATCGGTGTCGTGCAATGAAGATCATGGTATGGATTACGCGCCATACTGCTGGCCGCCATTGCGTCGTGAAGTCGGGAAGGCCTTCAAAACCAGGGGAAGCAAATGGATTCTGTCAGCAAGAAATTGTGGGCTGTTCTTGCCTTTGCAGTGCCGGCGACGGCGGTATGTGCTCAAGCCACCGGTTCGACCGTTGGGGGGCTGGACAGTCCTTCCGTCGCGGCGGTTCTGCACGACAAGGAGTCGTATCTGGCAAGGCAGTTCACGCCCGAGATGTTGCCCAAGCAGCTTATCGGCGCTGTTGTGCGAAGCGAGTCGGGCCATAACGACTTCAAGCGCATCAGCATTGACGCCAAGGTCGTATACGACAAGGCGGGAGCTGCCGTGCCGCAGGCGATGGAAAGTAGCGACTTGTATGTGGGTGCAGGCCATGGCTTTGTCAAACAATTGGTGGTGACAAAGGCAAATGGTTTCGAAGTCAGCGACCTCTTCGCGCTGACGTATCAGGGCTTGATCACTCTCAGTGCACAGACGGTTCCGGCTAACGCGACGGCGATGCCGCGAATCATAAACCTCTCCGATTTCCAGTATTCCGATGGATCCATCAGCGGTGCTCATTTTGGCTACCAAATCCGGGGTGGGGTAACGGAGCAACTTCGCTACGACTGCAAGGCGGGTGCTTCTTATCCAGGATCGCAACTCAACCCAGATATCCAGGGGCAGGCTCACGATGTGGACTGTCAGGTGCTAAATGCGAACGGGATTGCGATGAGTACCATTCGTTATAGCTACCTGGAAAAGTATGGTCTCGCCATCTTGATGCACTCCAAGACCATGGTCAGCGAATTCAGCAAAACCTTGGCTCACTTCTCGGCTGAGTAAAGGTTAAGGCGTCTCGCTGGTAGGCGGTGAGGCGCCAATGACCTGCCACTTTTCTACGGGACCATGCTGACTGCATCAGCGTCGTCAAGATCCCGACCGCATCGGCGAACTGAGTCTCGGTACAGGAACGGCCCAGGGTCACTCCAGAGACCGCGAACCATCAGAGCGCTGATCACATCAGATCAGCGTAGGCAATGTAGGGCTCACTCCACGCAACCGAAGCTGCGCAAGGTGGCTTCGACGGCCTGCTCCAGCGGGGTGTGCGGTTCCTCGCCCAGCCACGCCAGCAGCCGGCGATTGTCCAGTTGCAGCGGCTCGCTCCACAGGTAGCGCATCTCGCGCAGTTCGCGCAGCATCACCACGAACGGCGCGGCGAGCCATGTCAGCCACCATGGGAAGGCACGCAGCGGCAGCGCGGCATTGCCGGTGGTGCGACGCACGGCGGCAAGCAGGGCGGCTTCGTCCACGTGATGGCCGGCGAAGTGGAAGCGGGCATGGCGTTCCAGCTCGCCTTCGCGCTCCAGCAGGCGCGCCACCGTTTCGCCCACGTCGGGCAGATAGGCCCAGGCGTGCGGCAGGCCATGACGCCCCGGGTAAAGCAGGCTGCGTGCGGGGCGCCCCGGTTTGATCATCGCCGCGAACCAGTTGTTGCCCGCGCGCGGCCCGAAGAAGTCGCCGCAGCGCAGAGTCAGGCTGCGCACGTCGGTGGCCTCGGCCAGCCGCCGTTCCATGACCACGCGGATAGCGCCCTTGCGGGTCAGCGGTTGCTGCGGATCATCCTCGGCAAGCAGGGGGAAGGCGTCGGGGCCGTAGTTGTAGACCGTGCCCGGCAGCACCAGGCGTGCCGCATTGGCGCGCGCTGCGGCAAGGCTGTTGTCCAGCATCGGCAGCACCAGCTTGTCCCAGTCGCGGTAGCCCGGCGGATTCACCGCGTGGACCAGTACGTCTACGCCGGCGGCGGCTCGCGCCACGTCGCTGGCGTGCATCGCATCGCCTTCGCGCCATTCGATGCGTGGATCGAGGCCGGGGCGGTCAGCGTTGCGTACCAGCGCGCGCACCGTCCAGCCACGGCGCAGCAGGGCCGCGGCAATCGCGCCGCCAGCGCCGCCGGTGGCGCCGAGGATCAGGGTTGTCTTCGATGTGTTCATGGCGGTACTCCTGGATGGGTGGAGCCAGCCTGGTACAGGACTGCATATTTGAAAATTGCCTAATGTCGAATGTTTGCTATAAATAAATGTATGGATGTCAACGAGCCGGGTTGGGACCTCTACCGTTCCTTTCTCGCGGTAGCGAGCGAAGGCAGCCTGTCCGCGGCTGCGCGCATGCTGGGCATGACCCAGCCCAGCCTGGGGCGGCACGTGCGGCAATTGGAAACGACGCTGGGCGTGGCCCTGTTCACGCGCTCCCCGCAGGGATTGATGCTGACCGAGGTGGGGTCCGAACTGGCGGAACATGCGCGCGGCATGGCCGCCGCGTCATCCGCGCTGCGGCGCGCGGCTTCGGGCAGCCGGCAGGAGGTGCGCGGTGTGGTTCGCATCACTTGCAGCGAGGTGATCGGCGGCGAGGTGCTGCCCGCCATACTGGCCGGCCTGCGCCGGCAGCAGCCCGGCATCGTGATCGAGCTTTCGCTGTCGGACGCGCCCGAGGATCTGCTGCGCAAGGACGCCGACATCGCCGTGCGCATGTTGCGGCCCAGCCAGGCTGCATTGGTGGCGCGGCGCGTGGGTGCCATCGGCTTGGGGTTGTATGCCCACCGGCGATACCTGAAGGAACGCGGCACGCCGGACACGTTGGCCGATCTGCATCGGCACGCATTGATCGGTTTCGATCGCGAGACGCCGGCCCTGCGCGCGATGCGCGGCCGCGCACCGGGCGGAGAGGTGTTTGCGCGCGAGCATTTCGCGTTGCGCACCGACAGCGGGCTGGCGCAACTGGCGGCACTGCGCGCCGGCTACGGCATAGGTGCATGCCAGCGCGCGCTTGCCCGCCGCGAACGCCAACTGGTGCCGGTCTTGCCCGAGGCATTCGGACTGGACCTGGACACCTGGCTGGTGATGCACGAGGACCAGCGGGCGAACCGTCGCGTGCGGCTGGTCTACGACTACCTGTTCGAGGCACTGGCGGCCTACGCGGCCGAGAGCGCCTGAGGCCGCTCCACTTCCCGTTGTGCCTGGGCAGGACGGCGGGCGATATGGTTGCCAGTTTTTCGCAGCGGTTGAGCCAGAACCTTTGTCGCGCGGCTTGCGGGCATTTTGATCGTCGGCTTGGCTGGCAACGGGCGTTTATCGGTAATATCGGCGAACTGGTTTCGGTGGTGTGGAATGGTCGAAGCCATGCACCCACACCAGCTTTCTTGCATCGTGTTCACAGGGGGAGCGATATGCGTCAAGGGAAGATCGTAGGTGGCGTGTTTACGGCGACGGCTGCCGTTTTGCTGGCGGGTTGCGTGCCGCCTTCCGCGGTGCGGCCGCCAGTCACACAGGGGCAAACGACGGTCAAGTCGATCATGCAGGACACCGATGGCTATGTGAGCCGCGAGTTCTCGCCGTATGAGTTGTCTGCCGAGGTTCGCAACGATGTCGTCAACATGGATGCGAGTCCCGCCGGGTTCGGTCGGATCGTTGTGGAAGGGCAGACCATCAACAAGAAGATCGGCGGCACCGATGTTTCTCAATTCGATTACCACTGGGTGGTTGAAAATCAGGGAAACGGCATGATGCGCAGCGTCGTGACGATGTCGGCCAATGGCATTCCCGTGAACTTGGCGCTGAATCTCAATTATCGGAACATCTTCAATTTGCGTTCTCAGCTTGTGCGGCTGGACCAGACTTACGCCCCACGCATCATCGAGACCAACGCCATTTCCCATTTCGATGCCGTCTCGAGCGGCCGCAACCAACTGGACTATGAGTTCACCGAAACCTACGAGGGGCAGCCGCGCGGATCGGTCGACAGCCAGACCAAGTGCACCATGGGCGCCGCATTCAGTGCGGCGGATCTGAACCCGAAGATTGCCGGTTCCGCGCGCAGTCTCGACTGTGACTTCATCAACAGGAATGGTGTGACGACCAGCAGGTCGCATTACGCCTATCTGGACAAGTACGGCATTGCCATGCTGCTTGATCGCGAGAACGCCACGGCGCACATCACCTTCAAGGTCACCGACTTCACCGTCAACTGAGGTTCGTCGCTTTTCAGAGCGCACACGGCCCGTATCGAAAATGCGGGCCGAGTGCGCTCAGAGCATCGACTCGTGCGCGCGGCAGTCGTTGCAAGGGAGCAATGGCGGGGTGACGTGATTGCGGTTGTATTGCACTTTGCGCATTGGTTGGTGCAATGCGCGTGTCGCTTGATGGCTGGCTGGATGCATTCATGTCGAAGCGACGGACCCTGAAAACGGTCACGATCGGAGTGGGTGCCGTGGTACTCGCGCTGTCGGCGGCCATCTGGATCGCGGGCGTCGTATTGACGCATCCGGCGCGTGCCATCATCGGTGCGCCGCCAGCGGACTTTCCTGCGCGCGATGTGTCGATCGAGAGCGCCTCCGGCGCACTCCTGCACGGCTGGTTCGCACCGGGATCAGGAAAGGGTGCGGTGCTGCTGCTCCATGGCGTACGCGCCAATCGGCTGAGCATGTTGGACAGGGCGAGGTTCCTGCATGACGCCGGCTATTCCGTGATGCTCGTCGACTTCCAGGCTTCCGGCGAAAGCAGTGGCAGCGGGATCACCTTCGGTTATCTGGAGTCACGGGATGCGGCCGCGGCGTTGGCCGAACTGAAGCGACTGGCTCCGGGCGAGCGTGTGGGCATCGTGGGCACGTCGATGGGTGGTGCGGCGATCTTGTTGGCCGACCCGCCGCTGGATGCCAATGCGATAGTGCTCGAACAGGTTTATCCCACGCTGTCCCAGGCGCTGGATGATCGGTTGGAGTTGCACGCGGGTGTTGTAGGGCGTTGGCTTGCACCTTTGCTGGCTGTCACTGTCAAGCCGCGTCTTGGCGTAACAATGGAGCAGATGCGACCGATCGACCGGATCAGTCAGATTCGCGTACCGAAGCTGCTCATCGTCGGCGATGCCGACCAGCACACGCGCCTGGCCGAGTCGATGGCGATGTACCAGGCAGCGGCAGAACCCAAGGCATTATGGGTAGTCCGCGGCGCGGCCCATGTCGATCTTTGCAAGTACGGCGGCATGGAGTACCGGGCGCGCCTGTTGGCCTTCCTGGATCATTGGCTGCGCCCGTCTTCATGACCGGTTGCCGTCACTTCTCGTTGTGTCCCGGCCCGTATCGGCGATCCGGACCACGGTAGACCGCCACGCGCGAAAGCCGTGGCGTGTCGTAGGCGAATTCCAGCAACATGCGCAGCCTGCTCGTACGCACCGGGTCGAAGCGCGTGAGTTTCTTGTGGCCGATGGTGGTACCCCAGGCCAACGGTTGCCACGCGCCCTCGTTCCAGGTTTCCACGCGATGGTTGGCGATGCCCTGGCCCAGCGCGATTGCTTCGCCGAGTTCCAGCGTATCGAATTCGACCTCATGCGGCAGTTCGAATTCCAGCCACGCATTGCGCACGCTGCGCGCGGCGCTCCAGTACGCGTCGGGATTGGCGTCGAGCACGTTGGAGGCCGGGTGCGCGATGTCGCTGCTGCTGGCGTGCACGCTGGCGCCTTGCAGCAGATTGGCGGCGAGCAACGCGGTGCGCTTGGCGGTGAAGCCTTGCAGCGACGCGATGTCCGTATCTTCGAACAGCCCGTCGCGGTTCGGCGGCACGTTGAGCAGCAGTTTGCTGTTGCGGCCCACCGAGCTGAAGTAAAGCTCCATCAGCGCGTCGGGCGAGCGCACCTCGTCGTCCTCCTCGGGGTGCCAGAACCAACCGGGCCGGATCGACACGTCCGATTCGCCCGGGCGCCACGCGCTGCCGTGCGGGTCGCCGTGCCCCAGCAGGTCGCCGACCCAGGGGCGGTCGTAGCCGGGATAGGGCACGCTGGCCGGGGCGATGCTGGACCAGCAGGTTTCGCCGGCTACGCCTTTCTCGTCGCCGATCCAGCGTACGTCGGGGCCGGCATCGGAGAACATCACCGCGTCGGGTTGCAGCTTGCGTACGGTGGCGTGGATACGCGGCCAGTCGTAGGCCTGCTTGCGGCCGTTCGGGCCCTCGCCGTTGGCGCCGTCGAACCATACCTCCACGATCTTGCCGTAGTTGCCGAGCAGTTCGGTGAGTTGCGCTATGTAGTAGTCGTTGTAGGCCTCGCCGCTGCCGTAGACCTTCGCATTGCGATCCCACGGCGACAGATAGAGGCCGGCGCCGAGACCTTCGGCGCGGCAGGCGTCGGTGAACTCGCGCACAACGTCGCCTTGTCCGTTCCGCCATGGGCTGTTTTTCACCGAATGCTGGGTGGTGGCGGTTGGCCACAGGCAAAAGCCGTCGTGGTGCTTGGCGGTGAGGATCATGCTGCGGAAGCCGGCCTGCTTCGCCGTGCGCGCCCATTGCCGCGCGTCGAGCTTGCGCGGATTGAAGATGCCGGGCGATTCGGTGCCATCACCCCATTCCTTGCCAGTGAAGGTGTTCACCGTGAGATGCACGAACATGGCCAGTTCGTCGCGCTGCCAGCGCAACTGCTGCGGCGTGGGGCGCGGGCGCATTCCGACGGTGACGGGTGCGACCGTCGCGTCGGCGCGAGCGGTGCGGGTCAGGCCAAGCGCGCCCATCGAAGCGGCGGCCGAGCCGGCGAGCAGGAAACGGCGACGATCCATGGGCGAACCTCCGCGAGCGATGCCATGGCATCCGGTAGGCCACTATATTCAAATATGACCATATTGTTCAAATATGATCCATTCCGGCGACTGCATCCGGTGCCTGGCCTCATCGCTCATGCAAAGCACGCCGCGTACACGCGCAAGACTTGCATTGGTTCGATGCGCCGACGCAGCATGCGGAAGGATCGGCACACACCGATCGCCCCTGCCTGTCGATGGAGTCCCCCATGCAATACCGCCGCCTTGGCCAATCCGGCCTGCCTCTTTCGGTCCTCTCCTTCGGTGCCTGGGCCACGTTCGGCAAGAGCGTGGGGCGTTCGCTGGCGCGCGACATGCTGGCGCTGGCCTGGGATCGCGGGGTGAATTTCTTCGACAACGCCGAGACCTATGGCAACGGCGTGGCCGAGTCGCTGATGGGCGATGTGCTGGCCGACCTGCGCTTCCCGCGCGACAGCTGGTGCGTGTCCAGCAAGGTGTTCTTCGGTGCCAGCGATCATCCGAAGCCGACCCAGCGCGGGCTGTCGCGCAAGCACGTGGTCGAAGCCTGCCACCAGGCGCTGCAGCGGTTGCGCGTGGATTACCTGGATCTCTACTTCTGCCATCGCCCCGACCCGGACACGCCGATCGAAGAGACCGTGGCGGCGATGGATCTCCTGGTACGCCAGGGCAAGGTGCTGTATTGGGGCACCAGCGAGTGGCCCGCCGATGCGATCCGCGAGGCGTATCGCATCGCGCGCGAGAACCACCTGACGGCGCCGACGATGGAGCAGCCCCAGTACAACCTGCTGCACCGAGAGCGGGTCGAGGTGGAATACGCGCCGCTGTACCAGGACTTCGGCATGGGCACCACGATCTGGTCGCCGTTGGCCTCGGGCCTGCTCAGCGGCAAGTACGACGACGGCGTGCCTGCCGACTCGCGACTGGCGCACCCAGACTATGCATGGCTGCACGACACGGTGCTCGGCGAGCATGGCCAGCGTGTGGCGAAGGTGCAGCGGTTGCGGCCGCTTGCCGACGAGCTGGGTTGCAGCACCGCGCAACTGGCGATCGCCTGGTGCGTGGCCAATCCGCATGTGTCCACGGTGATGCTGGGCGCAAGCCGGCTGGAACAGCTGCAGCACAACCTAGACGCGCTGGACGTGTTGCCGAAGCTGGACGAGGCGATGCGTCAGCGGGTGGCGCAGGCAGTCGCGTAAGGCCGGCGACCGGCTCTGCCAATCGCGTCGATTGACATGTTAATGAGAATCATTATCATAAACTTCGCTTGAAGCTCACAGCGGAGTCATCCATGTCGATCGCCACTACCTTGAGTTTGCCGGCTGCCAGCATCCGCAAGCTGCCGCGTCTTTCACTGCGTTCCCGTGCCGACGAAACGACAGCCGCCGTGCGCCGCATCAGCAGCCAGTCGCTGCTGGAAGGCGGGCGCGAACTGGTGATCCAGCACCAGGGCAGCGAATACCACCTGCGGCTCACCCGCAACGACAAGCTGATCCTCACCAAGTAAGCGCATGGCCGGCGTTCGCAGGCGCAGCGGGCGACGGCGCGCGCTATTGCGGATCGGATGGCACGCGTTCGTGACGCTGGAGGCGGGCGATGCATGGTCCATGGTGGCGACAACGATTGACGCGATGCCTGCAGGCCGCACACGGGGACGTATGTCGACGCCATCTGCGCATGACGCCGGCGACGCTGGCCGCCGCGCTGCCGGCACTCGGCAGCGTGTTGTACATGCCGCTGGTTGTCTGCGGCCAGGATCTGCCGCAGCGGTCGTGCAAGGTGCTGGTGGCGACACCCGAGTTGGCGCCGCTGCTGCGGGTGGACTGGCTGTTGGCGGCCAGCGAAATCGCACCGGATGGTCCGCGCGAGTGGATCGACGGCATCGATCGTGAGGGGCATCCCTGCCTGCGCCTGCATCTTCTGCCGGATACCGACTACCTGGGCTGGGACCGCCTGTTGGCGCTTGGCAAACCGATATCGGTGCCGCCGCCGCCACACCTGCGGGCGCTGGACGCCCATCCGCTGCGCTTCCATCGCCAGCGGCTGTATGGCCTTGATTTGCTGCGCGGCGAAACGGTTGCCCGGTAGTCGCCTTTGGGTCGCCAACTGCTCGGACGCATCGTGGGTGCGCAGGCAGGGCAGGGAGATCGCGAACAAGGTTCTTAGCGCGAGCGAAGCAGGTCGTCGGCGTCAGGTGTGTGGAAATGCCGCTTGAATGCGACCTCGCCGGCGCGCGGTTCCTGCAGTTCGCGGGCGTAGCGATGGCCGGCGTAGACCGCGTGCGCGATCAGCCCTGGTGCCTCGGCGTCGCCGATGCAGCGCAGGCTGCGGATGCCGGCATCGGACCACTCAGCCTCACGCTGCTTCAATTCCCGGTACAGCGCATCGTCGGGCAGGCGGGCGGTGACGGTGACCACCGCATCGCAGGCCAGCTCGCGGCGCTGATGGGTCCAGACGTCCTCGACGGTGAGCGTGCCGCCGTCGTAACCGACGATGTCGTGCGATACCAGCGGCTCGATTCCCAGCTTGGCCATCCGCTTCCGGATATGCCGGTAGTCGAGCGTGTGCTGGCTCCACGGCGCGATGCCGTCGTCCGGGGTCAGGTGCACCACGTCGCAGCCGCGCAGGCGCAGCAGTTCGGCCGCTACGCTGCCGTGATAGAAGCCGTCGTCGTCGAACACCACCACGCGGCCTTGTGGCAGGCGACCGTCCATCAGGTCGTCGGGGGTGAACACGCACGGGTTGTCGGCGAAGCCGGGGATGTCGAAGCCGTTGCTGCGGCCGTAGCCGTCGCGGCGCCAATGACAGCCGGTAGCCAGCACCACGTGCTCGGCACCGAAGTCGAGCACGTCCTGGGCACTCAGCGCCGAGTCGAGATAGACGGCCACGTTTGCCAGCTTGTTGATCTGTCCGACGCGCCAGTCGCGCACGCGCGCCCATTCGGCCAGCCCCGGCATGCGCGACTCGCGGGTGACGCGTCCGCCCAGTTCGCGGCGTGCCTCGGCCACGCTCACATCACAGTCGCGCAGGCCCAGGGCACGCGCGGCTTCCAGTCCGGCAGGGCCGGCGCCGACCACCAGCACGCGGGTCGGGGTGCGTATTGGCGCGATGCGTTCGGGATGCCAATCCTTGCGCCACTCCTCGCCCATGGTCGGGTTTTGCGTGCAGCGGATCGGCGAGATGGTCATGTCGCCGGAGACGCAGATGTTGCAGCCGATGCATTCGCGGATGTCGTCGATGCGGCCCTCTTCGATCTTCCGCGGCAGGAACGGATCGGCGATCGACGGCCGCGCGCAGCCGATCATGTCCAGCACGCCGCGCTTGAGCTGCGACACCATAGTGTCGGGCGAAGTGAAGCGGCCAACACCCACCACCGGCTTGCTCGTGCTCTTCTTGACGAAGGCTATGAAGGGCTCCTGCGCACCCTCGGCGGCGAAGCGCGAAGGCACCGAGTCGTTGTACCAGGCGGCCAGGTTCACATCCCACAGGTCCGGCAGTTCGGCCAGCATGCCCACGATGTCCTGTGCCTCGGCAAGTTCCACGCCGCCGTGGCCAAGCAATTCCTCGGTGGCGAAGCGCAGCGCCACCGCGCAGCGGTCGCCCACCGCATCCTTCGTGTCCTCCAGCACCTCGCGCAGCAGGCGCACGCGGTTCTCCAGCGGGCCGCCGTATTCGTCGCTGCGCCGGTTGCGCCGTCGCTGCAGGAAGTGCATCGCCAGCGACAGGTCGTGCGCAGCGTAGACGTAGATGATGTCCATGCCTGCGCGCTTGCCGCGGATCGCCGCCTCGCGGTGCCAGCGCCGGTACTCGCGGATATCGTGCAACGTCATCTCGCGCGCCTGGTGCGGATAACCGTACTTGGTGGGCTGCGCTGAAGGTGCGAGCAGTACCTCGCGCGAATACAGGTTCGACGCGGTGGGGCCGTTGTGGGTCAGCTCCAGCGCAGCCAGCGCGCCGTGCGCGTGCACCTTGTCGCACATCAACGCCAGCGCGGGGATGTCGCGGTCGTCCCACAGCCGCGCCTCGACGTAAGGCGTGAGGTCGCCGCTGGGGTGGATTTCGCATTCCTCCGTGGAAACCACTGCCCAGCCGCCTTCGGCTTTGGTCTCGCGCATCGCCGCATGCGCCAGCGGCATCGCGTGGCCCATGCCATTGCAGTGCGGCACCTGGAAGAATCGGTTCTTCGCGGTGACGGGGCCGATCCTGAGCGGGGTGAACAGGATGTCGTAGCGCGGGTCCCTCATTCCGGCAGCACCCCGATGGTCGGGCCGGCATGGCGACGCAGGCGCATCAGCGCGTACAGCGGCAGGCCCGCGGCGATCAGCCCGAGTGCGTACAGAAAAGGTTCGCGGCCGGTGCCGACGAAGGCGAACACCACGAACAGCACGCAGACGCTCGCGACAATCATGGTCCGGCGCGTGGCGCAGGCGGCGTTGCGCCTGCGCCACAACACGGCCAGCGCCAGTCCGCAGCACAGGTAGAGCGGCAGGCTGGCGGCCGTGCCCACCCGGGTGAGGAAGGTGAACGCCGACACCAGCGACTTGCTGTAGCTCATCGCGATCATCGCCGAAGCCAGCGCACCAGTGACGAGCAGCGCCACCACCGGGGTGCCCTGGCGGTTGTGACGCGCCAGGACGGCGGGCAAGACGCCGTTGCCGGCCATCGTGCAGGTCAGCTCGCCCACCAGCAAGGTCCAGCCGTTCAACGCGCCCAGCCCGCTGATCGCCACGAACAGTGCCAGCCAGCGTCCGGAGCCGGCGACGGCATAGCGTTCCATCAGCAGCGCGAACGGCGCGCTGGCGTCGGCCAGTTCCTGCTGCCGGATCAGCAGCAAGGGCACGGCCGAGACGACGATGTAGATGGCCGCGGTGAGTATGGCGCCGACCATGGTGGAGCGCGGGATGGTGCGTGCCGGGTCGTCCACGCGTGCCGCCGGTACGCTGGCCGATTCGATGCCGATCATCGCGAACAGGGCGATGGTCGAGGCTGCGGTGACGCCGCCCAGGGTGATCGGCGTGGCGGGCAGGTGCGCGGTGTAGCTTGCCGGCGAGGTCAGCAGCACCCAGCCGCCCAGCAACGCGATCGCCAGCATCGGCAACAACTTCAGCACGGTGGTGAGGATCTGCATGCCGCCGCTGCTGCGCACGCCGCACAGGTTGACCGCCACCAGCGCGCACAACAGGCCTTGCGCGAACCACATGGGCGGCAGCGCGGCCAGCGGCGGGAACACCACGACCAGATAGCCGACCACGCCCGTCGCCAGCGCGGAATTGGTGAGCCACACCGACACCCAGTACGACCACAGCGCCAGATACGCCGTCAGCCTGCCCAGCGTGTGGCTGATGTAACCGTAAGGGCCGCCAACGTCCGGCAACGCCTGGGCCAGTTGCGAAAACACGCGGGCCAGCACCAGGCAGCCCGCCAGCACGATGCCCCAGCCGATCAGCGCGTTGAAGCCGTAAGGCGCCAGCGATGCCGGCAGCACGAAGATGCCCATGCCGATCACGTTGCCGATCACCAGCGCCGTGCAGGTCCAGAAGCCGATCTTGCGCTCGCCGTGCGCGGCGGCCGCGTTGTTGCTCATGCGGACTCCCCGGCAGGCCCGGCGTAGGCCGCGCGCAGCAGGTTCTGGAAATGCCAGACCCCGCTCTCGCGTTTCGGATTCAGCCGGCCGGGCACGTAGCGGCCGGAGGCGAGGCCCTTCTGTACCGCCTCGCAGATGGCGATGTCTTCGTGCTGCACCTCATCGCTGAAACCCTGGTCGGCGGCGATGCGCGCCTGCGCGCCCGCATCCTGCGCGTAGTAGTAGTCGAACACCACGCGGCAGCGACCGGGCCCCAGCGGCAGGATGCGGTTGGTCTGCAACCGCCCCGGCATGATGTTGAGCATCACGTTGGGATAGACGAAGTAATAGAACGCCTCGCCGTCGCCATAGATCTCGCTGCTGTTGCGCAGCGGCGAGGATTGCAGCGAGTGCCACGGGAACAGCTCGGTGTCGTAGGCGCGATAGTCGAGCACGCGCGACAGGCCGGGGTGCACATGCGGCAGGTGGTAGCCCTCGAGGAAGTTGTCGACGTAGACCTTCCAGTTGCATTCGATGTCGTAGGTGTCGCGGCGCAGGTAGCGCATCGCCGACAGGTCGATCGGCGCGATGCGCTCGGCGATGCCGCCGTAGACCGCATCGAATGGCGGCACCTCCGCGGCCAGCGCGACGAACACCAGGCCCTGCCATTCCTGCACGCGCAGCGGCGGCAGGCGGATGTCCTCGACCTTGAAGTCGCAGGCGTCCTGCATCTCCGGCGCGCTGCGCAACTGGCCTTCCAGCGTGTAGGTCCAGCCGTGGTATTTGCAATGCAGCGCGCGGATACCCTTGCCGTCGCACAGCGCCAGCGGGCCGGCGCGGTGGCGGCACACATTGGGGAAGGCGCGCAGCACGCCGTCCTGCCCGCGGACGAGCAGGATGGGAACGCCGGTCACCTGCTCGACCACGTGGTCGCCCGGCTCGGCCAGTTGCCCCTGCTGCGCGACCAACTGCCAGCTGCGTGCGAATACCGCGCGCTGCTCCATCGCCAGCATCGCCTCGCCGGCGTAGTAGCGGGCGGGCAGGGCATGCGCGCGATTGAGTTCCTCGACCCTGGTGTCGGCAGTCATGACGGCTTCGATTCCCCGGTGGCATGGGCGCAACGGGCCATCGTCTTCATCGGCGTCCCCGCTCGGCGCGTTCCGGCAGTGTATGTCCGATCACGGCGAGTGTGTCCATCGTCGCAGCGCCACCGTCGTGCCACTATCTGCCGGCCGGATTCGAATGCTAGATTGCCGCGAACCCAATGAGGAGCTGCCGTTGCCCATGCCACGCGCTGTGTTCCTGCCGTGCCGTTCGGGGATTGCCCCACAGGTACCTGTCGCATCGTCGCGGCAAGCCGGCGCATGACGGAAGTCGTCGTCACCGGCACGCTGGAGCAGGCCCTGGTTCACGCCGCGCGCTTGCTGGAGCGCGATCCGGCGCTTGCGGTCGGGCAGCTCGACGAGATCCTGCAGGCGGCTCCCGGTCACCCGGGCGCCCTGCAATTGCTGGCGACGGCGCGCTCGCTGCAGGGTGACTTGCCTGGCGCGCTGGACGTCCTCGCGCCGCTGGCGCGCGCCCAGCCGAACTGGGCGGCGATCCACTTCGACCTGGGCCTGGCCCTGGCGCGTAGCGGCCGCGGGCAGGAAGCCATCGCCGCGCTGCGCCGGGCGGTGATGCTGAAGCCGGATCTGCCGCAGGCCTGGCGCGTGCTCGGCGATTGCCTGATGGCGGCCGGCGAGCAGGAAGCTGGCGATGCGGCGTATGCCAGACACGTGCGCCATTCCACCCGCGATCCGCAATTGATGGCCGCCGCCGTCGCCTTGGTCGAGAACCGCATTCCCGAGGCCGAGCAACAGTTGCGCGCGCACCTGAAGCAGGTGCCCACCGATGTGGCGGCGATCCGCATGTTCGCCGAGGTCGCCGCCCGGCTGGGCCGCAACGAGGACGCCCTGCAACTGCTCGAGCGCTGCCTGGAGCTGGCGCCCGGTTTCCGCGAGGCGCGCCGCAACTACGCGCTGGTCCTGCATCGAAGCAATCTGCCGGAGCAGGCTCTGGCCGAGATCGAGCGCCTGCTCTCGGCCGATCCCGGCGACGCCAGTTGCCGCAACCTGAAGGCGGCGGTGTTGTGCCGGGTCGGCGACTACGAAGCGGCCATCCGCATCTACGCCGAACTGGTGGAGAGCTATCCGGACACGCCGAAGCTGTGGGTGAGCTACGGCCATGCGCTGAAGACTGCCGGCCATCTCGAACGCGCCGTCGCCGCCTATCGCCGCAGCCTGGAACTCGAACCCTCGTTCGGCGAAGTCTGGTGGAGCCTGGCCAATCTGAAGACCTTCCGCTTCGGCGCAGACGAACTGGCCGCGATGTGCGCGCAGCTGGCGCGCGCGGATCTGGCCGAGGGCGACCGTTTGCATCTGGAGTTCGCCGTCGGCAAGGCATTGGAGGATGCCGGCGAGTACGAACCGTCGTTCCGCCATTACGCGCAAGGCAACGCGATCCGCCGCGCGCAGTTGCACTACAGCGCCGACGACACCAGCGCGCGGGTGCGCTACATCCGCGAGCATTACACCCGCGATTTCTTCGCTGCGCGCGCCGGTGGCGGCAGTACGGCACCCGATCCGATCTTTGTGGTCGGCCTGCCGCGTGCCGGCTCCACCCTGATCGAACAGATCCTCTCCAGTCACAGCCAGGTCGAAGGCACGATGGAGTTGCCGGAGATCATCTCGATCACCCGCCTGCTGCGCCAGCAGGGCGACACCGACGAGGCGATGCCCTATCACGCTGCGCTGGCGGCGCTCGATGCCGACGCGCTGCGCGCGCTCGGCGAGCGCTACCTGGCGCACACCCGGATCCAGCGCAAGACTCCGGCACCGTTGTTCATCGACAAGATGCCGAACAACTTCATGCACATCGGCCTGATCCAATTGATGCTGCCGAACGCGAAGATCATCGACGCGCGCCGACATCCGCTGGCCTGCGGCTTCTCGGCTTTCAAGCAGCATTTCGCGCGCGGGCAGCATTTCAGTTACGACCTGACGGACGTAGGGCGCTACTACCGCGATTACGTGGCGCTGATGGCGCATTTCGACGCCGTGCTGCCTGGATGCGTCCACCGCGTGGCGTACGAGCGCATGGTCGAGGACACCGAGGGCGAAGTACGCCGGCTGCTCGACTACTGCGGTCTGCCGTTCGAAGACGCGTGTCTGCGCTTTTTTAAGAATCCGCGGCCGGTGCGCACGCCCAGCTCGGAACAGGTACGTCAGCCGATCTACCGGGAGGGGTTGGATCACTGGCGGCATTACATGGCGTGGCTGGAGCCGCTGGCATCGGCACTGGGGCCGGTGCTGGAGAGTTATCCGGAGGCGCCGGAAGGGGAGTAGCAGTTCGACAACGATCGACAGTCGTGGACTTGCCTGGGGAGGGTTTATGCACACGAGTAGATTGAAACGGATCATGGGGATGCGGCGGGTCCGGGTAGCCCGGCTGCCGCTGGCGGCGGCTATCTGCCTGGCCATCGCCGCGCCGGCCATTGCCCAGGACACAGGGCAACCTGCCGGGCAGGGCGGAACGGCGACGGCGACGGCGACGGCGAAGCAAGCAACGCCGCCGGCGAAGAAGCCAAAGACCACCACCCTGAGCGAGGTCACGGTGACCGCGCAGAAGCGCGTCGAGAACCTGCAGAAGGTGCCGATCAGCATCAACGTGCTGGAGAACGACCAGCTCCAGTCGTTGCAGGTGCAGGGCTTCAAGGACTACGTGCAATACCTGCCCAGCGTCGATTTCCAGGAAGGCGGCGGCGGCATCGCCACCGGACCGGGCTTCGCCTCGATCTACATGCGTGGCGTGGCCAGCGGCGGCAACACCAACCACTCCGGTTCGCAACCCAGCGTGGGCGTATACCTCGACGAGCAGCCGATCACCACGATCCAGGGGCCGCTCGACATCCACATGTACGACATCGCCCGCATCGAGGTGCTGGCCGGACCGCAGGGCACCTTGTACGGCGCCAGCGCCGAGGCCGGTGCGCTGCGTATCATCACCAACAAGCCCGACGCCAGCGCTTTCGCGGCGAACTATTCGCTGGATACCAACACGGTCACGCACGGCGGCATCGGCGGGACCGTGGAGGGGATGCTCAACATTCCGCTGAGCAGCGACGCGGCGATCCGCCTGGTGGGTTGGCACGAGCACGATGCCGGCTATGTCGACAACGTGGCCGGCACCCGCACCTACCCGACTTCCGGCATCACGATCAGCAACGCGGACAACTGCGTGCCCAGCGCCACGCTGCAGTGCGTGGGCCATGCCCGCAACGACTACAACGACGTCAACACCAGCGGCGGCCGCGCCGCGCTCAAGGTGGACCTGGACGACAACTGGTCGATCACCCCCACCCTGATGGGTCAGCAGACCATTTCGCACGGCACCTTCGCCAGCGACCCGACCGTCGGCTACCAGGACGTCACCCACTTCTATCCCGAATATGTCGACGACCGCTGGTGGCAGGGTGCGCTCACTGTGCAGGGCAAGATCGGCGATTTCGATCTCACCTACAACTACTCGCATCTCAAGCGCAACCAGGAGGAAGCGACCGATTACAGCGATTACTCCTTCTGGTACGACACGCTGGAGGGCTGGGGCAGCTATATCACTGACAACAGTGGCCAGCTGATCAATCCGTCCCAGTTCATCACCGACCGCGACCACTACACCGACAGCAGCCACGAGCTGCGCATCGCCTCGCCCAGCGACGACCGCTTGCGCTTGGTGGCCGGCGCGTTCTGGCAGAAGGACAAGCACGACATCATGCAGGACTACCAGATCGACGGCCTGGCGTCCTCGCTGTCGGTGCCCGGCTGGCCGAACACGATCTGGCTGACCCGGCAGATGCGCTACGACTACAACGAGGCGGTGTACGGCGAGCTGTCCTACGACTTCATTCCCGACGTGCTCACCCTGACGATCGGCGAGCGCTACTACCGGACCAAGAACAACCTCTACGGCTTCTACGGCTACAGCACCGGCTTCGACCCCACCTCGAGCTACGGTCAGGCCGGCTGCATCAACGCCTCGCCCTTCCTCGGCGCGCCATGCCTGGACTTCAACAAGTCAGTCAAGGACAGCGGTTCGCTGGGCAAGGCGAACCTGACCTGGAACATTTCGCACGACGCGATGATCTACCTCACCCACTCGGAGGGTTTTCGACCGGGTGGCATCAACCGCGCGGGCGATACACCGCCTTACCAAGCGGATTTCCTGACCAACTTCGAATTCGGCTGGAAGACCTCCTGGCTCGACAACCGCCTCTCGTTCAACGGCGCCGTGTTCCGCGAGAACTGGAACAACTTCCAGTTCAACATCCTCGGCCCCAACGGCCTGACCATCATCAAGAACGCGGGCTCCGCGCGCATCGACGGTTTCGAGTCGCAATTGGTCTGGCAGGCCAGCTACCACCTGAATCTCAGCGCAGGCGTCGCGTTCTACGATGCCAAGCTGACCTCGAACTACTGCGGTTTCACGGACAACGCAGGCAACCCGGTCACCAACTGCCCGGCCGGCACCATCAACCCGCAAACCGGCGACGCCGTGACCGGGCCGGAGGCGCCCACCGGCACCCACCTTCCGATCACGCCGCGCTTCAAGGGCAACCTCGTCGCGCGTTACACCTTCGACCTGGGCGACAACGATGCCTACGTGCAGGGCGCCCTGGTGCACGTGGGCGAGCGCAGCACCGACCTGCGAGTCGAGGAGAACAGCCTGTTCGGCGACCTGCCGGCGTACAACCTGGTCAACCTTTCCGCAGGTTTCGAGAAGGGCAGCTGGACGGCCAGCCTCTACCTCAACAACGCGTTCAACGCACACGCGGCACAGTACAAGTTCGCCGAGTGCGGCGTGGATATCTGCGGCGCCCACGGCGCATCGTCGCTGTATCCGGACGGGCAGGTCTATACCGGCTACAGCCAGCCGCGCACCTTCGGCGTCCGCTTCAAGCAGGACTTCTGATCGGCGGCCGCAGGCCGCCGATCAGGGCGATCCACGGACGGATCGCACACCGGTCAAGCGCTACGCTTGACCGGTGGAACTGCACCCGGACCCGGTCTGGGTGCAGCGAGCCCGGAAAGTGCAGTCCTGCACTTTCCGGACATCAGGCAAGCCGTTTCAAGCCGCTTCAAGGCGGATCGGCAAACCATCCGACGCCCTCAAACCGCGAATTGCTGCGTCCACCGAGCTTTTCGGCACCAGACCGCACTGCCCTGTCCGTTGTCCGCGCAGTGTCCGCGGACACCGGGTGGCCTCGGTGTCATGATCGCAAGTTGCAGTAATCAAAGGTGTTTTTGTGGAGTTTCGGGTTGGCATGCGGATTGCTGAAATGAGGGCAGGGTCGCACTGTCCGCGGCCGGGGAATACACGATGATCCGCGACACTTCCGCGCAAGACCGCATCGTCGAGGTCAAGCCCAACCGCAAGCGCCGCCTGCTGTTCATTGGCGGTGGCGTGGCCTTGCTGGTGGTGCTGGCGTTCGTCATGCCAAGCATCCTTCGCCTCTTCTCCGCCGATGCCTCGGTGAGCGCGTCGCGGTTGGCCTTCGCCACCGTCGAGCGCGGGCCGTTCGTGCGCGACATCGCCGCCGAGGGCAAGGTGGTGGCGGCGAACAGCCCCACGCTCTACGCCACCTACGGCGGCGCGGTGAAGCTGCTGGTGCACGCCGGCGACGTGGTGAAGAAGAACCAGGTGCTGGCCGTGGTGGACAGCCCCGAGCTGCGCAACAAGCTGGCGCAGGAACAGTCCAAGGCTGATGGGATGCAGGTTGACTACCTGCAGGCGCAGGTGGACGCCCGTACCAAGCGCGGCGACCTGCAGAAGGCCTACGACAACGCGCAGATCGACGCGAAGAGCGCCGCCAACAACCTCGACCGCGAGCAGAAGGCCTACGCCGCCGGCGCCTCCACCGGAGTCGCGGTCGACAAGGCCAAGGACGATCTGGAAAAGGCGCGCATCGCGCTGGACCACGCCAAGGCCGATCTCGGCATGAACAACGACAGCCTGAACTTCAACATCCAGGCGAAGAAGCTGGCGCACGACAACCAGATGCTGGTGGTGCAGGACCTGCAGCGCCAGGTGGACAACCTCAACGTGAAGTCGCCGGTGGACGGCCAGGTCGGCCAGCTGTTCATTGCGCCGGTGGCCACGGTGGCGAAGGACGCGCAACTGCTCAGCGTGATCGACCTCACCGCGCTGGAAGTGGAAGTGCAGGTGCCCGAGAGCTTCGCGCGCGACCTTGCCATCGGCATGGGTGGCGAGATCAGCGGCAACGGCACCACCTGGAAGGGCCTGGTCAGCGCGATCTCGCCCGAAGTGGTGAACGGCGAAGTGGCCGCCCGCGTGCGCTTCGAAGGCACCACGCCGAAGGAGCTGCGCCAGAACCAGCGCCTGTCCGTGCGCATCCTGCTCGACCAGCGCAGCAACGTGCTTACCGTGCAGCGTGGCTCTTTCGTCGACGAGTCCGGCGGCAGCTATGCCTACGTCGTCACCGACGGCATCGCCACCAAGACTCCGATCCGCGTCGGCGAAAGCAGCATCGACAAGGTGGAGATCCTGCAGGGCCTGAAGGAAGGCGACCGCATCGTGATCTCCGGTACCGACAGCTTCAAGGGCGCGCAGCGCGTAGCGATTAGCAGGTAAGGGCTTTTCCTCTCCCATCGGGAGAGGGTGCCCGCGGGGCGGGAGAGGGTACGGGCGGAGCACAACGTCTCGTTCCAGCCGAATCCTCTCCCCCAACCTCTCTCGCGGAGAGGGGCTTCAAAGAACCATCCACCACCACCGAGGAACGTGAACCATGCTGAAGATGACCCACCTGTCCAAGGTCTACCGCACCGAAGTGGTGGAGACCTACGCGCTGCGCGATTTCAATATCGACGTGAAGGAAGGCGAGTTCGTCGCCGTCACTGGTCCGTCCGGCTCGGGCAAGACCACCTTCCTCACCATCGCCGGCCTGCTGGAAACCTTCACCGGAGGCGAGTACCACCTCGACGGCATCGAGGTGAGCCAGCTCAACGACAACGCACGCTCGAAGATCCGCAACGAGAAGATCGGCTTCATCTTCCAGGCGTTCAACCTGATCCCCGACCTCAACGTGTTCGACAACGTGGAAGTGCCGTTGCGCTACCGCGGCATGAAGGCGCCCGAGCGCAAGCAGCGCATCATGGACGCGCTGGAGCGCGTGGGCCTGGCCTCGCGCTTCAAGCATTACCCGGCCGAGCTCTCCGGCGGCCAGCAGCAGCGCGTGGCGATCGCGCGTGCACTGGCCGGCTCGCCCCGTCTGCTGCTCGCCGACGAACCCACCGGCAACCTCGACACGCAGATGGCACGTGGCGTGATGGAGCTGCTGGAGGAAATCCACCGCGACGGCGCCACCATCGTGATGGTGACGCACGATCCTGAACTGGCAGCACGCGCGCAGCGCAACGTGCACATCATCGACGGCCAGGTGGTGGACCTGTCCGAGGATCCGCGCTTCCACGCCAGCGTGGCCGCCGCCCGCGGCAACGCCAGTCAGGCCTGAGCGCGCATGGCCGTCCACGTATCCATCAATCGCGAGTCTCATCCATGCGCCTGAAGCTGCTGCCCGTGCTGCTCCTGCTCGCCGTCGCCCCCGTCGCGGGGCACGGCGAGGATTTGATGGATGCCTACCGGCAGGCCATCGCCAACGATCCGGTGCTGGCCACGGCCGATGCGCAGCGGCTGATGGTGGCCGAGGGCGTGCCGGTGGCGCGCGCGGCGTTGCTGCCGCAGTTGTCCGGCGCGCTGGAGGTGGATCAGATCCACGGCGGTGGCGGTGAGACCACCAGCAGCAACGGCAACATCGTGAGCACCGGCAGCGGCGGTCACACGCGTGACCGCAACCTCTCCGGCAACCTCAGCCAGTCCATCCTCGACCTGTCCGCCATCAACAACCTGCGTGCAGCGGACGCCGCACGCGACTCGCAGGAGCAGACCTACCAGGCCGCGTTGCAGAGCCTCTACGTGCGCGTGGCCACGGCGTACTTCAACGTGTTGCAGGCACAGGACATGCTGGACATCGACCGCGCCTACGAGGACGGCTACAAGACGGAGTTCGAGCAGACTTCCACGCGCTTCAAGAGCGGTTTGTCGATGGAGGCGGACGTCAACCAGTCGAAGTCGTACTACCTGTACATCAAAGGTATGCGGATCAGCGCGGAGGACAATCTCAAGGACGCGCGTCGCGCACTGGAACAGATCACCGGCAAACCGACCGATGCGTTGAAGAAGTTGCGCGACGATATGCCCATGCAGGCACCGCAGCCGAACGACGAACAGACGTGGGTGGACGCGGCGATGAAGACCAACCCCACCGTGCTTGCCGCGCGCTACGCCGTGACCAGCGACGAGCACAAGGTGTCGGCCGCGCGCGCCGGCCACCTGCCCACGCTTACCGCGGGCGTGGGCTACAACAAATTCGGCCAGTGGTCGAACAGCATGCCGGGCACCGCCGCCTACGGGCCGGCCACCACCACCGTGGGCCTCACGCTCAACATTCCACTGTTCAGCGGCGGCCTGGTTCATGCGCAGGTCAAGCAGGCGCTTTACCAGCGCGATGCCGATCTCGGCACGCTGGAAAGCCAGCGCCGTCAGGCTGCGCGTGACGTCGCCAACTATTTCAACCTGGTCAACGACGGCATCGATCAGGTGGGCAGTGCGCGTGACGCGGTGGACGCTGCGCAGAAATCGCTGACCTCGATGCGCGCGGGTTATTCCATCGGTACGCAGACCCTGACCAGCGTGGTTTTCGCGATCCAGAACCTGGCCGAGACGCAGAGCCAGTACGCCGCGGCCAGGTACCAGTTCGTCCTCGACAAGCTGCTGCTCAAGCAGGCCGCAGGCACCATCGACATGCACGACCTGGAAGCGGTGAACGGGTTGCTGCAGTAACGCCAAAGCTCTCTCGCAGTCGAGAGAGAAGCAACGGGCCTCTCCCACGGGAGAGAGGAATCAACCAAGGAGCGAGGGCATGTTTGCCTATTACTTCCAACTCGGCCTGCGCAGCTTGCGCCGCAATCCCGCGCTTACCGCGTTGATGGTGATGGCAATCGGCTTCGGCGTGGCTGCGTCGATGACCACGTACTCCGTGTTCCGCGCGGTATCGGGCAATCCGATTCCCGACAAGTCGGCGCAATTGTTCACCCCACAGGTGGACAGTTGGGGGCCGCAGCAGAACCTGAAGGGCAACGAGCCACCTGATGCGCTGGATTACGTGGACGCGGTAGCGCTTCTGCATGCGCATGCGGCGAAGCGCCAGACCATGCTGTACAAGGTGCAGCTTGCCGTGATGCCGGATGCCAATCGCGATCTGCCGTTGAATGCGAGTGGCTACGCCGTGGGCAGCGACTTCTTCACCATGTTCGAAGTGCCGTTCCGCTATGGCGGCGGCTGGAGTGCGCAGGATGACGAGTCGCGCGCGGCCGACGTGGTCATCAGTGCGGACCTCAACCAAAAACTGTTCGGCGGTGCGAACAGCGTGGGGCGGACAATTAATTTCGGCGGCCATGACTATCGTGTCGTGGGCGTCGCCAGTCATTGGAACCCGCAACCGCGCTTCTACGACTTGTTCGACAACGACGATTTCGCCGAAGAGCCCGATTTCTACATGCCGTTCAGCCGTGCACTGGACCTGCAGATGTACACCGGTGCCCGCAACAGCTGCCGCGGCAAGCTCAGCTTCACAAATTGGACGGATTACACGCAAAGCAATTGCGTGTGGATCTCGCCATGGGTGGAATTGGACAGCCCGGCGGAAGTCGCGAGTTACCGCAGTTTCCTAACCAATTATTCCGCCGAGCAGCAGCGTGCAGGCCGCTTCGGCTGGGCGCCCAACATGCGCCTGCGCGACGTGGCGCAGTGGATGGACTACCAGCAGGTGGTGCCCCCGGAAAGCCGGATATCGCTCATGGTGGCGCTGGGCTTCTTCCTGATCTGCCTGGTTAACACCATCGGTTTGCTGTTGGCAAAGTTCATGCGCCGCGCCGGCGAAATCGGCGTGCGCCGTGCCCTTGGCGCAACGCGCGGCGAAATCTATACCCAGTACCTGATCGAGGCCGGCACGGTAGGCCTGGCCGGCGGCGTGCTCGGCTTGCTGCTCACTGCGGTGGGAGTGGGTGGTGTGGGCGTGTTATTCCGGCCCGAGATCGCGAGGCTGGCGAAGCTCGATCCGTCGCTGGTGGCGCTCACGTTTGCCCTGTCCATCGTCGCCACCGTGCTTGCGGCGTTCTATCCGGCGTGGCGCGCGGCGCACGTGCAGCCGGCCTGGCAATTGAAGTCGAGCTGAGGAAGACGCCATGAACATCCAGATCAGGCCCATCCTCGTCGCGCTGCGCCGGCACAAGGCGGGCACCTTGCTGATCGCGTTGCAGATCGCACTGACGCTGGCCATCGTGTGCAATGCGCTGTTCATCATCCACCAGCGGCTGACCAACCTGTCGGAAGTCAGCGGCGTAGATGAATCTAGCGTCTTCGTGATCCGCAACCAGTGGGCGGCCGACTGGCCGACGCCGCAGGTCGATGCACAGGTGAAAGCCGATCTGCTTGCGCTGCGGCAACTGCCTGCTGTGCGTGACGCCACGCCTGTCAGCGGCGGCTATCCGCTGTCGGGCGGCGGCTGGGACAACTTCGTCACGCTGACGCCTGACCAGCCCAAGCCGGTCACCGATTCCGCGGTATATACCGGTGACGAGCATTACATCGACACGTTGGGCCTGCGACTCATCGCCGGGCGCAATTTCCGGCCCGACGAGGTGATGGTGATGGGCACCCAGCAATCCATCACCCCAGCCGCGGCCATTGTGAGCAAGGCACTCGCCGACAAGCTGTTTCCCGATGGCAATGCGCTGGGCAAGAGCTTCTATGCGATGAGCCCCACGCCGAGCACCATCATCGGCATCGTCGATCCGCTGCACCGCCAGGGCGTGGATCAATACAGCAACGGCTATGCCGGGCAGGCGTTGATCTGGCCGCTGCGGGCAGACGATTCGCGCGGCATCTTCTATATGGTGCGCGCCAAACCCGGTCAGCTCGCCGCTGCGATGCGCGAAGCACCGCAGGCGCTGTATGCACAAAGTCGCATGCGCATCATCGACCCGAAGGACGGCATCCAGGACTACGCCACCATCCGTCGCAAGGTATTCGACAGCGACCGCGGCATGGCGATCCTGATGGGCATCATCTGCGTGGTACTGCTGGCGATCACCGCCGCGGGCATCGTGGGGCTCACCAGCTTCTGGGTCGGCCAGCGCCGCAAGCAGATCGGCGTGCGACGCGCACTGGGCGCACGGCAACGCGACATCCTCACGTATTTCCTCACCGAGAACTTCCTCATCAGTGCGGCGGGCGTGGCACTTGGCACCGTGCTCGCGATCGCCTTCAACCTGTGGACGGTGACCCGCTTCGCGATGAGTCCCATGTCGATGGCCTACGTGGGCGTTGGTGTGCTCGTGCTGATTCTGTTGGGACAGGGTGCCGTGCTGGCGCCGGCGCTGCGCGCCTCGCGCGTGTCGCCGGTCGAGGCGACGCGCTCGGTGTGACGTTTTTGATCCCTCGCCTGCCTGCAGGGGAGGGAAGGCAAACGTCTTCTCCTGATGAACAGGAGGAGACAAACCCCGGAGAGAACGAAATGTTCGCCTACTACCTTGACCTGGCACTGCGCAGCCTGAAACGCAGCCCCGGCCTCACCCTGCTGATGGTGCTCGCCATCGGCTTCGGTGTGGCCGCATCGATGACCACGTGGTCAGTGTTCCGCGCCGTGTCGGGCGATCCGATCCCGTGGAAGTCGTCCCGGCTGTTCGTGCCCCAGCTCGACATCTGGGGACCGGACAGCCGCAAGAAGGGTGGCTATACCGATATCTCCGATGCGTTCGACTACACCGACGCGTTGGCATTGATGCGCGACCACCGCGGCAAGCTGCAGTCGGCGATGTACCAGGTGTCGCCGTCGGTGGTGCCGGCGGATGCCGCCAAGCACCCGATCAACGTCAGCGGCCATGCCGTGTTCAGCGAGTTCTTCCCGATGGTGGAGGCGCCGTTCAAGTACGGCAGCGGCTGGAGCGCGCAGGACGACCAGAACCGCTCGCACGTGCTGGTGCTCAGCGACAAGCTCAACCAGAAGCTGTTCGGCGACGTCAACAGCGTGGGCAAGAGCGTCAACATCGAGGGCAAGGATTACCGCGTGGTCGGCGTGGTCGACCGCTGGAATCCGCAGCCGCGCTACTACGACGTGGTGAACACCGGCGGCTTCGTCGGCGACGGCGCCGAGGATGTGTTCCTGCCGTTCAATACCGCCATCGACGTGGGCATGCCCAACAACGGCAACACCAACTGCAACGAGATCCCGAAGGAAGCGGGCTTCATCGGCCTGCAGCATTCGAGCTGCGTATGGATCGCCTACATGGTGGAGCTGGACAGCGCCACCGACGTCGACAGCTACAAGAACTACCTCGATGGCTACATGCGCCAGCAGCAACAGGCCGGCCGCTTCAACTGGGCGCCCAAATACAAATTGAGCGACCTGCCCGCATGGCTGGACTCCGAGCACGTGGTGCCCGACGACACCAAGGTGTCGCTGCTGGTGGCGCTGGGCCTGCTGATCGTCTGCCTGGTCAACACGGCAGGGCTGCTGTTGGCGAAGTTCCTGCGCCGCAGCGGCGAGATCGGCGTGCGTCGCGCGCTGGGTGCTCCGCGCGCGGCGGTGTATGCGCAGTTCCTCACCGAGGCGGGCATGGTCGGTGCGGCGGGGGGCGTGCTGGGCCTGCTGCTCACCGGCGTGGGCGTGGCCTGCGTGGGTTGGGTGCTGCCGAAGGACATCGCCGCGCTGGCGAGGCTGGACGTGTCGCTGCTGGCCATGACCCTGGTGGTGGCGGTGATCGCCACCGTGCTGGCCGGTTTGTATCCCACCTGGCGAGCCTCGCGCGTGCAACCCGCGTGGCAGCTGAAGAGCAACTGAGGAGAGCGCCATGAAACTGCATCCCATGATCTCGGCGCTGCGCAGGCACAAGGCAGGCGTAGTGCTGATCGCGCTGCAAATCGCGTTGACGCTGGCCATCGTCTGCAACGCGGTCTTCATCATCGGCCATCGCGTGGAACGCGTGAATCGCGCCACCGGCCTCCAGGAGCAGGACCTGTACCTCGTCTCCCAGCAATGGGTAGGTGCGCCCACCGGCGACGATGCGGACAGCATCCAGAAGATGGACGCCATGCAGCGCGAGGATCTCGCCGCGCTGCGCGCGATGCCGGACGTGGCCTCGGTGACGCCGACGAATTCGCTGCCACTGCTCAACCAGAGCTGGAACGGCGCGATGTCGCTCAATGCGGACGCCAAGCTGCTCGACGGAAATGCGCGGACCACCTACTACTTCGGCGACGAGAATTTCGTGCATACGCTGGGCCTGCACCTGATCGCCGGACGCGACTTCAACGCAGGCGACGTCACCAACAAGGGCTTCCGCAACACCAGCGAACCCGCCGTGGTGATCGTGACCAAGGCGCTGGCCGACAAGCTGTTCCCGAAGGGCGATGCGGTGGGCAAGATCGTCTACCTCGACGGCAGCGGTACGCCCAGCACCATCATCGGCGAGGTCGAACGCCTGCAGGTGCCCTCGACGGGCAGCTGGGCCGGCAGCTTCGCCTGGAATGCGACGATCGAACCGGTGCGCCTCAACGGCAATTCGTCCAGCTACGCCGTGCGCGCCAAGCCGGGTCGCCTGCTGGCGGCGATGAAGGCCACCACGCCCCTGCTGTACAAGGTCAATCCCCTGCGCGTGCTGGACGACGACAGCGTCAAATCGTTCGCCGACATACGCAGCGACGCCTATCGCGCCGACGTGGGCATGGCCGCGCTGATGGGCGTGATCTGCGTGATCCTGCTCGGCGTCACCGCGGCCGGCATCGTGGGCCTCACCAGCTTCTGGGTGGGCCAGCGCCATCGCCAGATCGGCGTACGCCGCGCGCTGGGTGCGCGCAAAGTGGACATCCTGCGCTACTTCCAGATGGAGAACCTGCTGATCGCCGGCATCGGCGCCGTGATCGGAGTGGCATTGGCCATCGGCCTCAACCTGCTGCTGATGCAGCACTACGCGATGGACCGCATGCCCGTGCTCTACGTGCTGGTCGGCGTGGTGCTGGTGCTGCTGCTGGGGCAGGGCGCCGTGTTCAATCCTGCGCGCCGCGCCTCCAACGTGCCGCCGGTGGTGGCTACGCGGGCGGCTTGAGCTTTCGCTGTATCCCCCTCTCCCGCAGATGGGAGAGGGGCCAACCGGGGAGATGCACAGCGTGTTCGGCTACTACTTCGATCTGGCACTGCGCAGCCTCAGGCGCAACAACGCGCTCACCGCGCTGATGGTGCTGGCGATCGCGCTGGGCATCGGCGCGTCGATGACCACGCTCACGGTGCTGCACGTGCTGTCAGGCGATCCGCTGCCTGGACGCAGCGGATCGCTGTATTACCCGCAACTCGATCCGCGCGATGGCCATGGTTACGTGCCTGGAAAGGTGGAGCCGATGGACCAGCTGACCTGGATCGATGGCATGAACCTGCTGCAGGCGAAACGCGCCGATCGGCAGGCGCTGATGACCGGCGGCGACGTGGCGGTGCAACCCGACAACAGCACGCTTGATCCGTTCTACGAGGACACGCGCTTCACCACGACCGGATTCTTTCCGATGTTCGGCGTGCTCTTCGAGTACGGCCACGCCTGGGGCGACGCGGAAGACGAGGCGCATGCCAGGGTGGCGGTCATCAGCAGCCGGTTCAACGACAAGGTTTTCGGCGGCGGCGACAGCACCGGCAAGACGCTGCGGTTGGATGGTGCGGCCTTCCGCATCGTCGGCGTGACCGGCGACTGGCATCCCAACCCGAACTTCTACGACCTGAACCGCAAAAGCTACAACGAGGACGAAGGCGTGTTCATACCGCTGTCCACCTCGCAGGACCTGAGCATGGCCCACGACGGCAGCGTCAACTGCTGGGGCAACGGCGGCGCCGGTCAGGCGCCGGACCACGATTCCCCCTGCGCATGGATGCAGCTCTGGGTGCAACTGGACAGCCCGGCCGAGGTTGCCGCCTACAAGGAATTCCTCGTCCACTATTCCGAGCAGCAGAGGGCGCTGGGGCGTTTCCAGCGGTCGCCGAACGTCCGGCTGCGCAGCGTGATGCAGTGGCTGGACTACCAGCAAGTGGTGCCCGACGACGTGCGCCTGCAGACGGGGCTGGCCTTCGGCTTCCTGCTGGTGTGCCTGGTGAACACGGTGGGCTTGATGCTGGCGAAGTTCCTGCGCCGTGCCGGCGAACTGGGCGTGCGCCGGGCGCTGGGTGCCTCGCGTCGTGCACTGTTCGCGCAACTGCTGGTGGAGTCCGGCGTGGTCGGGCTGATCGGCGGCGTGGGCGGTCTGTTGCTGGCGCTGGTTGGCTTGTGGCTGGTACGCCGGCAGCCGGCGGAATACGCGCCGCTGGCGCACCTCGATCCTCTGATGTTGCTGGCCACCTTCCTGCTGGCACTGGGCGCGAGCCTGCTGGCCGGCCTGCTGCCCGCATGGCGCGCCTGCCAGGTGACGCCCGCCCTGCAATTGAAGAGCAACTGAGGACGCCACGATGGAGCTGCGACCGATCTTTTCCACCCTGCGGCGGCACAAGACCACGGCGTGGCTGCTGATACTGGAAATCGCGCTGACCTGCGCCATCGTCTGCAACGCGGTGTTCCTGATCGGGCAGCGCCTGCAGCGCATGGATCTTCCCAGTGGCATCGCCGAGCACGAGCTGGTGCAGATCCAACTGGGCCCCATCGGCAAGAACGCCGATGCCAAAGCGCAATCGGCCACGGATCTGGCTGCCCTGCGGCAGATCGCCGGAGTGCGGCAGGCGGCGATGACCAACCAGATGCCCTTCAGCTGCTGCAGTGATTCCACTGGCAGCATCATGCTCGATCCGCACCAGCAGCAAGGGACCGCGCAGGTCGCGGAGTTCATGGGCGGCGCCGGCTTGCTGAGCACGCTTGGAGCCGAACTGGTGGAAGGGCGCGACTTCCAGCCCAGCGAATACGTCGACTTCGATGCGGCGGTGCAGGCGCTGCACGATGGCAATGCGCGTGGCCTGCCGCAGGAAATCATTCTTACCCGAGGTCTTGCCGAACGCCTTTGGCCGGGACAGGAAGCCTTGGGCAGGACGGTTTACTTCGGCGACGCCTTGCCGTTCCGCGTCATCGGCGTGGTCGCGAGCCTGGCGCGGCCGAAACAGCTGGAGCAGGGAGTCCAGTACAGCGCGGTACTACCGATACGCATGACGGTAGCCGACGGCTCCAGCTACATCCTCCGCACGGCGCCGCAGGATCGCGAAGCGATACTCAAGGCCGCGGTGGCCAAGCTGAAGCAACTCGATCCCAACCGCGTGGTGCTGGTGAAGCGCACCTACGACGATGCGCGCCGAGAGTATTTCGCCGGTGACCGTGCGATGGCCGGCATCCTGGTGGGAGTGATCCTGGCGCTGCTCACCGTGACTGCGCTGGGCATCGTGGGCCTCGCCAGTTTCTGGGTGGGGCAGCGTCGCCGCACCATCGGCGTGCGCCGCGCATTGGGCGCTACCCGCGGCGACATCCTGCACTACTTCCAGGCCGAGAACTTTCTGCTGGCCAGCTTCGGCATCGCGCTCGGCATGGTGCTGGCCTATGGCATCAACCTGTTCCTGATGCTGCATTACGAATTGCCGCGGCTGCCCGGAATCTACTTCCCGGTGGGCGCCCTGGTGCTGTGGGGCATCGGCCAGCTGGCCGTGCTCGGCCCCGCGCTGCGGGCAGCGAACGTGCCGCCGGTGGTGGCGACGCGCAGCGTGTGAGTTTCCCTCTCCTTTCTTCCGTTTGCGGAAGAAGGGAATGCAGTAAGGAGAAAAGGATATGTTCGGCTATTACCTCGATCTCGCCTTGCGCAGCCTGAAGCGCCACAAGGTGCTCACCCTGTTGATGGTGCTGTCGCTGGCGCTGGGCATCGGCGCCTGCATCACCACCACGACCGTGCTGCGACTGCTTTCGGGCGACCCGCTGCCGCAGAAGAGCGGCCAGCTGTTCTATCCGCAGGTCGATCCCAACGCCAAAGAAGGCTATATCGCCGGCCAGACCGAGCCGCCGGCGACGATGACCTACGTCGACGCGATGTTCCTGCTGCACGCGCACCGCGCGAAGCGGCAGGCGGCGGTGGCGCTGACCTCGGGCAAGATCGCGCCGCAGCGGGCCAACGAGCGGCCCTTCTACAGCGACGGAGTGCAGACGACGGCGGATTTCTTCGGCCTGTTCGATGCGCCGTTCGAGTACGGCAGCGGCTGGACGGCGGCGGACGACGAGGGCGGCTCCCAGGTGATCGTGATCGCGGGCTTCCTAAACCAGAAGCTGTTCGGCGGCGCCAACAGCGTGGGCAAGACGATCCGCATGAACGACCACGACTTCCGCATCGTCGGCGTGCTCAAGCCGTGGTCGCCGCAGCCGCGCTTCTATGCGCTGGACCTGGGCGGCCATGACTACGGCGGCGATGGCGATGCGATGTTCCTGCCGCTGAAGACCGCCATGGATCTGAAGATGGGGCCGCAGGACATCGAGTGCTACAACGCAGTCACCGATGTCGACAACCTCGCGGCCGCGCCGTGCATGTGGCTGGGCGTGTGGGCGGAACTGCCGGACCAGGCGGCCGTGGCCGACTACCGGACGTTTCTCGCCAACTATGCGAAGCAACAGGTGGCCCAGGGTCGCTTCAGTCGCGACGAGACCGCGCTGCTGGATCTGATGGGCTGGCTGCGCGACCAGCAGGTAGTGCCCGACGACGTGCGGCTGCAAGCCGGCCTGGCGTACGGCTTTCTGCTGATCTGCGTGCTGAACACGGTCGGTCTGCTGCTGGCCAAGTGCCTGCGCCGCTCGCGCGAGATCGGTGTGCGTCGTGCGCTGGGCGCCACGCGCGGTGCGATCTTCGGCCAGTTCATGGTCGAAGCCGGCATCGTCGGCCTGGTCGGTGGCGTGCTCGGACTCTGCTTCGCCGAGCTGGGCCTGTTCGGGATACGCCACCAGCCCGCCGAGTACGCCAGCCTCGCGCATCTGGATCTGTCGATGTTCCTGTTTACCTTCGTGGTCGCAGTGATGGCCAGCCTGGTCGCCGGGCTGCTGCCCGCATGGCGCGCCTGCGCGGTGGCGCCGGCACCGCAACTCAAGGCCAGCTGAGGAGATACCTATGGAAATCCTTCCGATACTCGCCAGCCTGCGCAAGCACCGCATCCCGACCGTGCTCATCGTGCTGGAGATCGCGCTGACCTGCGCCGTGCTGTGCAATGCCGTCTTCATGATCGGCCAGCGCGTGAGCGCCATCCGCTTGCCCAATGCCATCGACGAGCACAGCCTGAGTACGGTCGGGCTGAGCGGCACCGACGAGAAAACCGCCGGCAGCGATATCCCGCGCAACCTCGCGGCGCTGCGCGGCATTCCCGGCGTGCAGGCGGTAGGGGCGATCAGCACCTTGCCGCTCAGCCACAACAACTGGGGATGGAGCTTCGGCACCTCGCCAGATGAGTCGATCTTCAACAAGAAGACGGTCAATTTCTCGCTGTTCTTCCTCGGCGAAGGTGCCGACAAGGCGCTGGGCCTGCGGCTGCTGGAGGGACGCTTCTTCAACGCCGACGACTACGCGGACAGCTCGTTCGGCAGCGCGCCCCTGCCGGAGACGCACGTGACCCTGGTGACGCACAGCATCGCGGAGCGCATGTGGCCGGGGCAGTCGGCGCTGGGCAAGACCTACTACACCACGTCGCATTACTACACTGTGGTCGGCGTGATCGCCGACGTGCTGCGGCCGAACATCGATGGCCAGGGCGAAGCGAGCAATTACTTCAGCGCCTTCTACCCGATGAGCGCGGAGGGCTCCAAGGGCAATCTTCGGCGCTATGTGCTGCGCAGCGCTCCGGGCGACCGCGACCGCGTGATGCGCGCGGCGGAGCAGAAGCTCATCGAACTGAATCCCAACGGCGTGACCAAGAGCGCGATCTACTCGGACATGCGCGATCAGTACTTCGCCGACATGCGCAGCATGGCGTGGATGCTGGTGCTGGTCTGCGTCGTGATGCTCGCGGTGACCGCGTTCGGCATCGTCGGCCTCACCAGCTTCTGGGTGGGGCAGCGGCGCCAGCAGATCGGCATCCGCCGCGCGGTGGGCGCCAGCCGCGGCCACATCATGCAGTACTTCCAGACCGAGAACTTCCTGCTCAGCGGCGCTGGCGTGGTGCTCGGCGTGGCGCTGGCCTACGGCATCAACCTGTATCTGATGCGGCATTACGAAATCACGCGGCTGCCCTGGTACTACCTGCCGGTCAGCGCGATCGTCCTGTGGGGGCTGGGCCAGCTGGCCGTGCTTGGCCCTGCACTGCGCGCGGCGAACGTGCCGCCGGTGGTGGCGACGCGTAGCGCGTGACGGCTCTTCCCCTCTTCCTTGGGGAGAGGGGAGCAATCGATGGAGGAGTATGAGATGTTCGGCTATTACCTCGATCTGGCCTTGCGCAGCCTGAAGCGCAACAGGGTGCTCACCGCCCTGATGGTGCTGGCGCTGGCGCTGGGCATCGGCGCCACGATCACCACGCTGACCGTGCTGCGGCTGCTGTCCGGCGATCCGCTGCCGCAGAAGAGCGCGCAGCTGTTCTACCCGCAGGTGGACCCTTATCCGGCGGGCAAGCCTTTCTCGCGCAGCGGCCAGATGCCGTGGCTGATGAGCTATGTCGATGCGATGAACCTGCTGCATGCGGGCAAGGCGCAGCGGCAGACGGCACTGGCGCGGTCGCGGGTCAAAGTGATGCCGAAGACGCAGGAGGGCAAGCCGTTCTACGCGGACAGTGTGATGACGACGGCGGACTTCTTCCCGATGTTCGATGCGCCGTTCCAGTACGGGGCTGGCTGGTCAGCGGCCGACGACGACAGCCGCGCGCAGGTCGCGGTGATTGCGGGCTTTCTCAATGACAAGCTATTCGGTGGTGCGAACAGCGTGGGCCGCATGATCCGCATTGAGGACCACGATTTCCGCGTCATCGGCGTACTCAAGCCCTGGGCGCCGCAGCCGCGTTTCTACGGGTTGCATCTGGGCGGCCGCGATTACGGCAACGGCGAAGGGGTGTTCATGCCGCTACTGGGTGCGCGCGCGGATGGCATCGGTCCCAGCATGATGATGTCCTACGGCCCCGGCGCCAGCATGGAGCACCTGGAGACTTCGCCCTCGATCTGGCTGGGCGTGTGGCTGGAGCTGCCGGATGCCTCCGCGGTTTCGGCTTACCGGCTGTTCCTTGCCGATTACGCGCAGCAGCAGGTGGCGCTGGGACGCTTCCAGAAGTCGCGCACGGCCTTGTCGGGACTGATGCAGTGGCTGCGCAACGAGCATGTGGTGCCGGATGATGCACGCTTGCAGACCGGCATGGCGTTCGGTTTCCTGCTGATCTGCGTGGTGAACACGGTGGGCCTGTTGCTGGCGAAATGCCTGCGTCGCTCGCGCGAAATAGGCGTGCGCCGCGCGCTGGGTGCCTCGCGCAGCGCGATCTTTGGGCAGTTCATGGCCGAGGCCGCCATCGTTGGCGTGGCCGGCGGCGCGCTGGGGCTCGTCTTTGCCGAGCTGGGGCTGTGGGGCATCCGTCATCAGCCGGCGCAATACGCCAGCCTCGCGCACCTCAACCTGCCGATGTTCCTGTTCACCTTCGTGGTGGCGCTGGCAGCCAGCCTGGTCGCCGGTCTGCTGCCCGCGTGGCGCGCCTGTGCGGTGGCGCCGGCTCCACAATTGAAAGCCAACTGATGCACTTTCCCTGTGCAGAAAGCGGTCACCCGTGGCCGCATTTTTCAAAGGAATCCAATCATGGAAATCCGTCCGATACTCACCAGCCTGCGCAAGCACCGCATTCCGGCCGCGCTGATCGTGCTGGAGATCGCACTGGCCTGCGCGGTGCTGTGCAATGCGGTGTTCATGATCGGCCAGCGCGTTGCCGATATCCATTGGCCCAACGCGATCGACGAGCAGGGCATTTCGGTGGTCACCGTGAACGGCGCCGATCCCAAGCTTGCCGTCAGCGACATTCCGCGCAACCTCGTCGCCTTGCGCGGAATTGCCGGGGCGACCGCAGTGGCCGCGGCGACCAGCATGCCGCTGGATCACAACGGGGCACTGTCGGACTTCACCGCCACGCCGAACGGCAAGACCACGGTGAACACCTCGATCTATTTCCTCGGTAGCGGCGGCGAGCAGGCACTGGGCCTGCACCTGCTGGAGGGGCGCTTCTTCAATGCCGAAGAGTATGCGGACAGCGGCTCCAAGGACTTCAATTCCACCGGTCACGTCGTGCTGATCACGCAAAGCGACGCGCAACGCTTGTGGCCGGGTCAGAGCGCCTTGGGCAAGACCCTGTACACCAATGACACCGGCTGGACGGTGATCGGCGTGGTCGCCGACGTGCTGGCACAGGATCCCAGGTTCAGCGGGCCGGGCGGCCGCTACTCCAGCGTGTTCTTCCCGCTGCATCCGGACGGGGTGATGGGCGACTACGTGCTGCGCAGCGCACCGCAGGACCGCGCACGCGTCGTGCGCGAGGCGGCGCAGCTGCTGGGTAAACTGGAGTCTGGCGCGGTGGTGGATGGAACGACCTACGCTGACATGCGCACCGACTACTTCGCCGACACCAGCAGCATGGTGTGGATGCTGGTGCTGGTCTGCGTCGTGATGCTCGCGGTGACCGCGTTCGGCATCGTCGGCCTCACCAGCTTCTGGGTGGGGCAGCGGCGCCAGCAGATCGGCATCCGCCGCGCGGTGGGCGCCAGCCGCGGCCACATCATGCAGTACTTCCAGACCGAGAACTTCCTGCTCAGCGCCGCCGGCGTGGTGCTCGGCACGGCGCTGGCCGATGGCATCAACCTGTACCTGATGCGGTACTACGAGATAACGCGCATGCCCTGGTACTACCTGCCGGTCAGCGCGGTCGCGCTGTGGGCCATCGGCCAGCTTGCTGTGCTCGGCCCTGCGTTGCGTGCGGCAGCCGTGCCGCCGGTGGTGGCGACGCGTAGCGCATGAGTTTTCCCTTCCTCGCGCGCGTGGAAGGAAATGCAACAAAGGAGAGATGCAATGTTTGGCTACTACCTCGACCTCGCCTTGCGCAGCCTCAAGCGCAACAGGGTGCTCACCGCGCTGATGGTATTGGCCATCGCGGTGGGCATCGGCGCCAGCATGACCACCTTGACGGTGGTGCATCTGCTGTCGGGCGATCCGATGCCCGGCAAGAGCAGCGTGCTGTTTTTCCCGCAGGTGGATCCGGAAAACCCGGTCACGCTCTCGCTGCATCGCAATCCATGGCCGGCCATGGATTACCGTTCAGCAGTCGACATCTGGAGTTCGCACCGAGCCGACCGTCAGGCGATTCTCACCAGCAGCTCCGTGAAAGTGCGCCTGCCGGATAGTGGTCAACCGCCATTGATGCTGAGCATGCTCTCCACGTCGACGGATTTTTTCCCGATGTTCGACGTGCCGTTCCAGTACGGCTCGGGCTGGAGTGCGGACGACGACGCCAGTCGTGCACGCGTGGCGGTGATCTCGGCCGACCTGAACCAGAAGCTGTTCGGCGGCGCCAACAGCGTGGGCCGCATCCTGCGCGTGCGCGATGCGGACATGCGCATCGTGGGTGTGCTGAAGCCCTGGCGCCCCACGCCGCTGTTCTACGACCCGTGGAGCCAGAACTTCAGCAAGTCGGAAGATGTCTTTGCTCCGTTCAGCAGCAGCCTCGAGATCAACAAGGGCAACTTCCAGGCCTACACCTGCTGGCACGTGCCGCCGTCGATGGGCAATCTGCAGGATGCCGATTGCGTATGGGTATGGGTGTGGGCCGAACTGGACAGCCCGGCCAAGGTGCGCGACTACGCGCGTTTCGTGGACGACTACGCCAACACGCAAAAGTCGCTGGGCCGATTTGCGGTGGGCAGCGAGCACGCGCGTTTGCACGACCTGATGACATGGCTGACCGATCGCGGCCAGGTGCCCGACGATGTGCGCTTGCAGGCATGGCTGGCGTCGGCCTTCCTCGTCATCTGCCTGTTCAACGCGGTAGGCCTGCTGCTGGCGAAATTCCTGCGCCGCAGCGGCGAGATCGGCGTGCGCCGCGCGCTGGGTGCCAGTCGTGGCGCCATCTTCGCGCAGTGCCTGGTCGAAGCCGGTTTGATCGGTTTGCTCGGCGGCTTCTTCGGCTGGCTGCTGACCCTGGTCGGCTTGTGGCTGGTGCGGCGGCAGCCTGTGGATTACGCCCATCTCGCGCATCTGGATACCGCCATGTTCTTCGTCACGTTCGCAATGGCCATCGGTGCCAGCCTGATCGCCGGGCTGATACCGGCGCTGCGCGCCAGTCGCGTGGTTCCCGGCTGGCAACTCAAGGCGCTGTGAGGAGGCCGAACATGCAGATCAAACCGATACTCGCGGCACTGCGCCGCCACCGCCTGGCCACTTTGCTGATCGCGATGGAAATCGCGTTCGCCTGTGCCGTGCTGTGCAACGCCTGTTTCCTGGTGGCGCGGCGCTGGACGATGATCCAGATCAACAGCGGCGTCGACGAGAGTTCGCTGGCGGTGTTGACGGTCAACGGCTTCGAACCGAGCCAAGCCGCCGACGTCAATGCGCGCATGCTGGCCGGCTTGCGGGCGATCCCGGGGATGCAGTCGGCCACCCTCATCAGCGAGGTGCCGTTCGGACCGCAAACAGGTGCAGCCGGCATCTCGCCAGATGCTGGCGGGTTCAAGGACCTGATCGGCGTGGTGGATTTCGTGATGGCAGGACCGGGCACGTACAAGGCGCTCGGTTTGAAACTGGTCGAAGGGCACCTGCCGCAGCCCGGTGACTACCAGCCTGCCACCAGCTTCGCTCCTGAGGATGTGCAGGTGCTGGTCACCCGCGCCCTGGCGGAACACGCATGGCCTGGCGAAAGCCCGCTGGGCAAGGATTTCTGGTGCGACAAGATGCATTTCCGCGTCATGGGCGTGGTCGATCACTTCGCCCGCGCCCAACCCGGTCAGTACGAGATGCAGCAGGGGGAGTGGACCGTGTTCACGCCGGTCGTGCCGGGTGGCTCGCTGGCCGGCACCTACCTGCTGCGGGGCCGGCCGCAGGATGTGCAGCGCGTGCTGCAGGTGGCGCGTGGTGCCGTGCAGAAGATCGCGCCCGACGTCGTTCTGGACCAGGACAACAGCAGGACCTTGAGCGACCTGCGCACGAAATACTTCCTGACCGACCGCATCATGATCGGCCTGCTGCTGGGCGTGGTCGCCCTCATGCTCGGTGTCACCGCTCTCGGCATCGTCGGCCTCACCAGTTTCTGGGTGGCGCAACGTCGCAAGCAGATCGGCATACGCCGTGCGATCGGAGCGACGCGCGGGGACATCCTGCGCTACTTCCAGACCGAGAACTTCCTCATCGTCACCTTCGGCATCGCCCTCGGCATGCTGCTGGCCTACGTGCTGAATGCGGTGTTGATGAAGTTCTACGAATTGCCGCACCTGCCGCTGTACTACCTGCCGATGGGCGCGCTTGCGCTATGGATGCTTGGCCAGCTCGCGGTGCTGGGTCCGGCCCTGCGCGCGGCGGCGGTGCCGCCGGTGGTGGCGACGCGATCCGTGTGATGTTCCAAATGGGCGGGAAGCCGCCACCAATCGTTGACCTTGATGGAGTGATGCATGAAGAAGATTCGGCGGGCAATCGGCACCGTATTGGCTACGGCCGTGCTCGTAACAGCAGGTGCCGCGAATGCCGCCCCGGCGGAGCAGGATGCCGCGCACTGGATGACACGTGCCCAGGTCACCGGCGTCATCGCCGCCAACCAGAAGATCGTTTCGTCGAACGGCATCCAGGAGCAGATCAAGGTACGCATCGGCGGCATCGACCAGTGGCTGACGATACGCGGCCGCGACCTGCGCAATCCCATCCTGCTGGTGCTGCATGGCGGCCCGGCTTCGACGGACATGCCGCAGGCCTGGACGTTCGAGTCGCCGTGGCAGGACTACTTCACCGTGGTCGAGTGGGACCAGCGCGGCGCGGGCAAGACCTATGCCGCGAATACCGAAGCGCAGATGGCACCGGGCATGAGCATCGCGGGGATGGCCGACGATGCGGCGCAGCTCGTCGACTACCTGCGCCAGCGCTTCCACAAGCAGAAGATCTTCGTGATGGGGCACTCCTGGGGCAGCGTGCTGGGCGTGGAACTGGCGCAGCGCCATCCGGACTGGCTCTACGCCTATGTCGGCGTGGGCCAGGTCGTGAACATGCGCCGGAACGAAGAGGACGGCTACGCCTTCGCCATGCGCGAGGCCAAGACGCATGGCAATGCCGCCGCCGTGCACGAGTTGGAATCGATCGCCCCTTATCCGGGGCCGAAGGACATCACGCTTGACCAGATCAGCGTGCGCGACAAATGGGAGATGTACTACGGCGGCCTCGCCTGGGGGCGCCAGGATTACCAGTTCGCGGCGGACACCTGGGACCTGTCGCCCGACTACAGCGAAAGCGATGTGGACGCCGTCGGCAAAGGCAGCCTTTTCTCGCTGAAGCATCTGCTGAAGCCGCTGCTGTCGGTCGATTTCGATCGCACCACCACCTTCGGCTGCCCGGTGGTGCTGTTCGTCGGCGCGCACGACAACACCACCTCGCACACCTTGGCCGAGCAGTGGTTCGACAAGCTCCAGGCACCGTCCAAGCATCTGGTGGTGTTCGCCGATTCGGCGCACATGATCATGCTGGAGCAGCCTGGTCGCTTCCTGGTTCATTTGGTGGACGACGTGTTGCCGTATGCGCAGAAGGCCGGCGATGCGGCGCCGACCGAGACCGAGCGCAACCACTGATCCTGGGCGAGGTTCCCGCGATGCTTCGGCATCGCGGGCGGCCTCGGGAGAAGTCTGTAGTAAGCATCTGGACGGGGAACCAATGCTCGGTTACTACCTGAATCTCGCACTGCGCAGCCTGAAGCGCACGCCGATCCTCACCGGCCTGATGGTGCTGGCAACCGGGCTCGGCATCGGCGCGTCGATGACGATGCTGACCGTGCTGCACGTGATGACCGACGATCCGCTGCCGGGGCGTAGCGCGCAGCTGTACACGCCGCATCTCGATCCGCTGCCGCTTGAGTACAAACTAAGAGACGACAGTCCCAATCCCACCGACGATCTGACCTGGCCCGATGCGATGGCGCTGCTCAAAGCCCATCGCGGCGTGCGGCAGGCGGCGATGGCGGGCGGCTCGTTGCTGCTGTGGCCGGGTCGCAGCGATCTGCGTCCTTTCTATGTGAACGGGCGCTACGCCACAGCAGACTTCTTCGCGCTGTTCGGCGTGCCGTTCGAGCGCGGCGGCGGCTGGAGCGCGGCAGACGATGCGGCCGCAGCGCAAGTGGTGGTGCTGACCGAAACGCTGGCGCGCAAGTTGTTCGGTACGGGCAACGCGGTCGGCCAGACGGTGCGCTTGGGCGAGCACGACTTCCGTGTGATCGGCGTCGCCGCCCATTGGGTGCCGAAGCCTCTGTTCTATGCCGACCAGACCGGCACCCAATACAGCGACGCCGATCTGTTCTTTCTGCCGCTCTCGGCGGCGGTGAGCCAGAAGTTGCAGGTCAGCGGCAATCGGTCTGGCTGGGCCAAGGGCGACGAGACTGCGCTGACCAGCGCGAACATGAGCTGGCTGCAGTTCTGGGCGCAACTGGATACGCCGGCACAGATCGCGGCATATCGGCAGTACCTTGTCGACTACTCCGCGCAGCAAAAGGCGCTGGGTCGTTTCCAGCGGCCGCCGACCAACGCGAAGCTGTACAGCCTGATGGGCTGGCTGGCGCACGAGAATCTGGTGCCCAACGACGTGCGTTTGCAGCTGTGGCTGGCGCTGGGTTTCCTGTTCGTGTGCATGGTCAACATCGTGGCGCTGCTGTTGGCGAAGTTCCTGCGCCGCAGCGGCGAGATCAGCGTGCGCCGTGCACTGGGCGCCCGGCGGCGCGACATCTTCGTGCAGCTGGGCATTGAGTCGGCGCTGATCGGCGTGGCCGGTGGCGCGCTGGGCGTGGCCATTGCGCAGCTGGGCTTGTGGAGCATCCGCCAGCGCCCGGACGACTACGCCAGACTGGCGCAGATGGACGCATCGATGCTGCTGGGCACGCTCATGTTCGCCGTCGTCGCCAGCGTATTGGCCGGCCTGCTGCCGGCGTGGCGTGCCTGCCGCGTGCCGCCGGCGCTGCAACTGAAAGCGATGTGATGGCGCGAAGCATCGCCATTTCTCATGTTCGTCCTCCCGGCGCAAGCCGGGGTCCAGTGGCGACCACGCCTGTACAGACCACACGGCCGCTGGATTCCGGCTTGCGCCGGAATGACGGTACGAATGCATCACGGGGCTGACCATGCAAATCCGACCCATCCTTTCCACCCTGCGCCACCACAAGCTCACCGCCACCTTGCTGACCCTGCAGGTGGCCTTCACCTGCGCCATCGTCTGCAACGTGGCCTTCATGGTGGCCAAGCGCGTGCAACGCATCAGCGTGCCAACCGGTATCGCTGAGAACGAACTGTCGGTGATCCACAGCGTCGGCATCGGAAAAGGCGAAAACATGCAGGCGCGGCAAACGACTGATCTGGCGGCCTTGCGCGCGATTCCCGGGGTGCGTTCCGCCGCGGCGGTCAGTTATTCGTTGCCGCTGAACCAGAACGAGTCGTCCAGTGGCATCTGCCCCAGCAAGCAGGCGCTGGATCGGGCGATACAGCTCAATTCGATCGATGGCAGCGGCTGCGTGCAACCTGCCTTGTACGACGGTACGCCGGGATTGATCGTCACGTTGGGCCTGCATCTCGTTGCAGGGCGCGATTTCCTGCCAGGCGAATACGTGAGCAAGGGCAAGCCCGCGGTTGCGATCGTCACGCGTGCGTTGGCGGAGAAGCTGTATCCGGGGCGGCCGGCGCTGGGGCAGAACATGTACGACGGCGACAATTTCATCCGCATCGTCGGCATCGTGGATACCCTGCTGCGGCCTGCCTTGCGCAAGCCGGGCGTCGACGCCGACAGCATGATCTGGCCGCAACGGCCCGACGACACCGGCGTCACCTACGTGTTGCGCAGCGCGCCGCAGGATCGCCAGCGCGTGCTCACGGCCGCCGAAGCCGCGTTGCTCCAGGCCAACCCCAACCGCATCGTCGATCCCCAGCAGATGCAGACCTACACGCAGATCCGCCGCGGCTACTTCCAGCGCGACACCACCATGATCGGCCTGCTGATCGCTTCCGCGCTAGGCCTGCTGTTCGTTACCGCGCTGGGCATCGCCGGGCTGGCGAATTTCTGGGTGCAGCAGCGCACGCGCAGCATCGGCATCCGTCGTGCCATCGGTGCAACGCGCGGCGACATCCTGCACTACTTCCAGGCCGAGAATTTCCTGATCGTTACCGCCGGCGTGGCGATCGGCGCACTGCTGGCCATCGGTCTGAACCTGCTGCTGATGACGCAGTACGAACTGCCACGCCTGCCATTGTGGTACCTGCCGGTCGGCGCGCTGGCACTGTGGGCGCTGGGCCAGCTTTCGGTGCTGTCGCCTGCGCGGCGTGCGGCGGCGGTGCAACCGGTGGTGGCGACGAGAAGCGTGTGATTTTTCTCCTCTCCCGCGGTGGGAGAGGACGGTGCGATTGAGGGAGACAGGAATGCTCGGCTACTACCTCGACCTGGCATGGCGCAGCCTCAAGCGCAACAGGGTGCTGACCGCGTTGATGGTGCTGGCCATCGCACTGGGTATCGGCGCGAGCATGACGATGATCACCGTGCTGCACGTGATGACGGCCGATCCGATACCGGGGCGAAGCGGACAACTGTTCTATCCGCAGGTCGATCCGCGTCCCATGGACAGCGACAACACGACACCCGATCCGCCGGATCAACTGACATGGATCGATGCGATGAACCTGCTGCATGCCAGTGAGGGTGTGCACAAGGTTGCGATGAGCGGGGGGCGCGTGACGGTGATTCCGCCACAAGGCGCTTCGCACGCCTTTTTCGTTCCACTGCGATCCACCACAGCAGATTTTTTTCCGATGTTCGATGTGCCTTTCGTTGACGGCAGTGGCTGGACGGCACGCGACGACGAGCAGCGTTCCCGCGTAGCGGTGATAGCGCGTGATCTGGCCGACAAGCTCTACGGTACGCCACATGCCGTCGGCCGGATGTTGCAGCTTGGCAAGTACGCCTTCCGCGTCGTTGGCGTGATCGACCAATGGAACCCATCGCCGCATTTCTACGATCTGGGCATGGGCAACTACACCAACCAACCGGAACAGGTGTATCTGCCCTTGCATGCCGGGCTGGATTTGAAACTCAGTACCTACAACAGCATCACTTGCTGGGGTGGCGGATATTTTCCTGACGACAACGACATGCGCAAGGCGACTGCTTGCGGCTGGATGACTCTCTGGGTGGAGCTGGACACGCCAGCGCAGGTCGCCGCCTACCGCGAGTTCCTCGTCAATTATTCGGAACAGCAAAAAGCACTCGGCCGCTTTGCGCGGTCGCCGAACACACGCCTGCGTGATGTGATGGCATGGCTGGACTACAACCATGTGTTGCCCGGCAGCGTGCAATTGCAAACGCTGCTGGCGCTGGGCTTCCTGCTGGTATGCCTGGTCAACACGGTGGCCATGCTGCTGGTCAAGTTCCTGCGCCGCGGTGGTGAGCTTTCCGTGCGTCGCGCGATGGGGGCGTCGAAGCGCGCGGTGTTCGCGCAATTGCTGGTGGAGGCATCACTGGTGGGAGCGGCAGGTGGTGTCGCCGGGCTGCTTCTTGCAGCCCTCGGCTTGTGGATCGTGCGTCAGCAGCCGGTGGAATACGCCGCGTTGGCGCACATGGATGGGGCGATGCTCGGCGCCACCATTGCACTTGCGGTGTGTGCCACCTTGCTGGCGGCCTTGTTTCCGGCGTGGCGCGCCTGCCGCATCGTACCGGCCCGTTTGCTCAAGACGCAGTGAGGCCATGACCATGCATCCGATCATTTCCGCACTGAAGCACCACAAGACCACCGTTGTTCTAGTAGCGCTGGAAATCGCGCTGACTTGCGCCATCGTCACCAACGCATTGTTTCTGATAGGAGATCGCGTGGCGGCCATACGCGCTCCTACCGGTGTATCCGACAACGAACTGGTGTGGGCCCAAACCAGTGGTCTCGATCTGGGACAGGGAGGCAAGGCAGGAGACGATACGGCTGCGGATATGGCCGCGTTGCAAGGCATGCCCGGTGTCGAATCGGTGGTGACGACCAGCGGGTTGCCGTTGTCCGGCGACATGTTCAGTAGATCCGTGTATCGCCGATCTGGCGACAAGGGAAGCAGTTTGGACAACGTCGTCGAGTACATGGGATCGCCCGGCATGCTCCGCACCCTTGGCATCAAGGTGTCAGAAGGACGCGACTTCCTGCCGAAGGAACACGTTGACTATGATCCGTTCAAGAAAGGTCAGCTGCCGCCGACGGTAGCCATCATCACGCGTACGTTGGCCGAAGAACTGTGGCCGGGCCAGGATCCACTGGGGAAGACCTTCTGGCAAGACAGCAACGGTAAGGATGCCCTCCAAGTGGTAGGCGTGGTGGACCACTTGCTCAATCCGCAAATCAACAATGCGCAAGGCATCGACCGCAGCTTCATCCTGCCTGTGGCCATGGTACGGGGCGGTCTTTACGTATTGCGTGTAAAGCCGGGTGCGCGCGGTGCGGTAAAGCGCGATTTGCCCGAGGTGCTCACCCGCATCGATCCACTGCGCATGGTCACCGAAGATCACATCTATTCCGATACCGTCTCGGACTTCTACCACGGCGACCGCGCCATGATCTGGGTGCTGGTGGTGGTCACGAGCTGCCTGCTGGCACTGACCGCGCTTGGCGTGGTGGGTCTGTCCAGTTTCTGGGTTCAGCAGCGCACCCGGCAGATCGGCATCCGCCGCGCCATCGGTGCCACGCGGCGCGACATCCTGCGCTACTTCCAGTTCGAGAACCTGTTGATCGTCACCGCCGGCATCGTGATCGGCTCGCTCGGTGCGGTCGGATTGAACCTGTGGCTGATGCAGCGCTACGAGTTGGCGCACATGCCGCTGGCGTGGCTGGCTACGGGCGCCGTCGTGCTGTGGCTGCTAGGCCAGCTCGCCGTGCTCGGGCCCGCATTGCGCGCTGCGCGCGTGCCACCGGTGGTGGCGACGCGGTCGGTATGAAGGTCGGCTAGAAGGAGCGTGCCAATGCGCGAGTGCACTGGCGCTAGATCGAAGCTATGAGCCATCGACCGCACGGTGCATTCCCGTGGGAAAGCGAAAGGGAGCGACATATGTTTGGCTATTACCTCGACCTGGCCTGGCGCAGCCTCAAGCGCACGCCGATCCTCACCGGCCTGATGGTTCTGGCGATCGGATTGGGTATCGGAGCGTCGATGACCATGCTCACGGTGCTGCATGTGATGACCGACGATCCGATGCCTGGGCGCAGCGCACAGCTGTATGTGCCGCATCTCAATCCGTTGCCGCTCAAGGGCAACTTTTTCGCCAATGGTTATGATCCCTCCGACCACCTCACCTGGCCGGATGCGATGGCCTTGCTCAAGGCGCATCGTGCCCGGCGGCAGGCGGCGCTGGCGGCGGGTTATTTGCTGGTGCGTCCAGCGGCTGCGGATTTGCGGACGTTCTACGTGAGCGGCCGCTACACCACGGTGGATTTCTTCGCCATGTTCGGCGTGCCTTTCGAGCATGGCAGTAGTTGGAACGAGGCTGAGGATTCGGCCAACGCGCATGTGGTGGTGCTGGCCGATTCGCTTGCGCGCAAGCTGTTCGGCGACACCGATGCCATCGGCAAGATGGTCAGGCTGGGTGAAAACGATTTTCGCGTGGTTGGCATAACTACCGACTGGCATCCGTCGCCCTTGTTCTATGCCGACGAGAGGGCCAAGAGGTACGCCGACCGCGACCTGTTCTTCCTGCCGTTGTCCACGGCAGTGGATTTGAATTTGAACACCGACGGTAGCGTGGACAGTTGGGGAAAAATGCCCAATGGCGATATGCGCAGCGCAACCACTGCATGGTTGCAGTTCTGGGTGCAACTCGATGGACCCACGCAGGCGGCTGCGTACAAGCGGTTCCTGATCGACTACTCCGCAGAGCAGAAATCGCTGGGCCGATTTCAGCGCCCGGCGACCGATGCCACGTTGTACAGCCTGATGGGCTGGCTGGCGCACGAAAACCTCGTGCCCGGCGACGTGCGCCTGCAAATGTGGCTGGCGCTGGGCTTCCTGCTCGTGTGCATGGTGAATGTCTTGGCCTTGCTGCTGGCGAAGTTCTTGCGCCGCAGCGGCGAGATCAGCGTACGCCGCGCCCTGGGTGCGCGGCGGCGTGACATCTTCGTGCAGTTCGGCATCGAGTCGGCAGTCATTGGCGTGGCCGGCGGCGTGCTTGGTGTGCTGATCTCGGAACTCGGGCTGTGGAGCGTGCGGCACAGACCCGACGACTACGCCCACATCGCGCGCATGGACGCGTCGATGCTGTTGACGACGCTGGCGTTGGCGGTTTTCGCCAGCACGATGGCTGGCTTGCTTCCCGCGTGGCGGGCCTGCCGCGTGGTGCCCGCGCTGCAACTCAAGACACTTTGAGGGGAGATCGCCATGCAGCTTCGACCGATTCTTTCTACCCTGCGCCACCACAAACTCACGGCCATGCTGCTGACGCTGCAGGTGGCGCTTACCTGCGCCATCGTCTGCAACGTGGCTTTCATGATCGCCAACCGCATCGCGGATGTTTTGATGCCTACGGGGATTGCTGAAAGCGGGCTGTCCACGATCCAGAGCATCGGCACCGACACCAAGCAGAACGCGCAGGCATTGCATGAAACCGATCTCGCGGCATTGCGTGCGATTCCAGGCGTGGAATCCGCCGTGGCGGTGAGCAGTGCGTTGCCGTTGAACCGTAACGACTCGTTTGGCCCCGCGTGCCCCAGTCGGCAGGTGTTCGACCAGGCGATGCGCACGTCATCGTTGTTCAAGGGGGGCGATTGCCCGTTGTCCAGTTTTTACGATGGCACACCCGGCCTGCTCCGCACGCTGGGGCTGCAACTGGTGGAGGGGCGCGATTTCCTTCCGGGGGAATACACGGCGAAAAACAATCCGTCCGTCGCGATCATCAGTCGCGAGCTGGCCGACAAGCTTTATCCGGGGCAGGATGCACTCGGTAAGGTGATGATTCTGGGCGGCAATGCCTTGCAGGTGGTTGGTGTTGTCGCTACGTTGGCGCGTCCGGAGTTGCATGGCATGGGGGATGGCTACCTGAGCGTTATCACGCCGCAGTTGCCGGACAGCACCAGCGAAGTCTATGTGCTGCGTGGGGCGCCGGGTGATCGCGAGCGCATCCTGAAGGCAGCGGAGGCAGCGCTGTTCAAGGTCGATCCCACACGCGTCATCGACCAGGATCAGGTGCAGACGTATTCGCAGATCCGCGACGCTTATTTCCAGCGCGACACCACCATGGTCGGCCTGCTCGTTGCTTCGGCGCTGTGCCTCTTGTTCGTTACTGCACTGGGTATCACTGGGCTGGCGAATTTCTGGGTACAGCAACGTACGCGCAGCATCGGTATCCGCCGCGCTATTGGTGCCACGCGCGGCGACATCCGGCGCTATTTTCAGGCTGAGAATTTACTGATCGTCACGATGGGCATCGTGCTTGGCGCGGTGCTGGCTGTGCTGCTCAATCTGTTGCTGATGATGCGCTACGAATTGCCGCGCTTGCCGCTCTGGTATCTGCCCCTGGGAGGCTTGGTATTGTGGGTACTGGGGCAGCTTTCGGTGCTTTCGCCCGCGCTACGCGCTGCGCGCGTACCGCCCGTGGTAGCCACGCGCAGCGTGTGATGCAGAATTTTTCGTGCATCTAGGTCGATGGTCATGGCAACCTTTTCCCTTGGAGCCGCATCCATGCGGACATGTGCAGGAACAAGATGCGTACCGTACTGATCGTCGATGACAACCCCGCCGTGGGCGAGGCGCTGTCGCTGCTGCTGTCGCTGCATGACATCCGCCCGCTGGTGGCGCTGAACCAGGCCGATGGCCTGGCTGCGCTGGAGCGCGAGCGGGTGGATGTGGTGATCCAGGACATGAACTTCACCGCCGACACCACCTCGGGCGAGGAGGGCGTGGAGCTGTTCCGCGCGATCCGCGAGCGGCACCCCGACCTGCCGGTGATCCTGCTCACCGCTTGGACGCACCTGGAAACCGCGGTGGAGCTGGTGAAGGCCGGCGCCGCCGACTACCTTGCCAAGCCGTGGGACGACAACAAGCTGCTGGCGACGGTGGAGAACCTGCTGGAGCTTTCCGAATCCACGCGCGAGGCAAGCCGCGTGCGGCGCGAGCGCCGCCGCCGCCGCGAGGTGTTGCAGAACACCTACGAGCTGGACGGCCTGGTGTTCGCTTCCGAGGCGATGGCGCGCACGCTGGACCTGGCCTGCCAGGTGGCGCGCGCCGAAGTGCCAATCCTCATCACCGGGCCGAACGGCGCGGGCAAGGAGCGCATTGCCGCCATCGTGCACGCGAACTCGCTGGTGAAGAAGGGGCCGTTCGTGGCGGTGAACTGCGGCGCGTTGCCGGGCGAGCTGATCGAGGCGGAGCTGTTCGGTGCCGACGCAGGTGCCTATACCGGCGCGAACAAGGCGCGCGAAGGCCGCTTCGAGCTGGCCGACGGCGGCACGCTGTTCCTCGACGAGATCGGCAACCTGCCGTTGCCGGGCCAGATGAAGCTGCTGCGGGTGCTGGAAACCGGGCAGTTCGAACGGCTGGGTTCCGGGCGTACGCGGCAGGCGAAGGTGCGCGTGCTTTCCGCCACGAATGCCGACCTCAAGGGGATGATACGCGCAGGCACCTTCCGTGAGGATCTCTATTACCGCCTCAACGTGATCGAAGTGAACCTGCCGCCGCTGTCCGAGCGCACGGACGACGTGCTGCCGCTGGCCGAACATTTCCTCGCCGGTCGCGCCGTGCTGGGTGACGCCGCGCGCGAGGCATTGCTGGCCTACCCATGGCCGGGCAACGTGCGCGAGCTGAAGAACGCCATCGAACGCGCGGCGCTGTTGGCCGGCGGCAAGCCGATCACGCCTGAGCTTCTCAACCTGCCGCAGGTCGCGCCGGCCGTCGCGCGCAACCTCGACGAACCCAGCCGCGAGGCAGTGGAGGGTGCGCTGCATCTGGCCGATGGCGTGGTGAGCCGCGCGGCGCAGTCGCTGGGTCTGTCGCGCCAGGCGTTGTATCGGCGCATGGAGCGTTATGGACTGACGGCACCGGCGTGACCTATGTCGCTTGCGGGCAGGGTGGCGGCATGGAAAGCTGCCGTGACGTTCGCGCTGCTCCACCGGGGGATCCCATGCGTATCCGAAGCCTTGCACTCCTGTCGCTCTGCCTGCCGTCCCTCGCGGCCACGGCGCAGACGGCATCCGACCAGTGGACCACGCCCGCGCCAGCCGCCAGCATCGCCACCGCACACGACTTCCGTTCGCAGGGCGACGATGCCGCGGCCAAGCCTTCGCCGTTCAAGTTCAAGGCCGAACGCAAGACATGGGAGGAGGAGCCTCCGCCGCCGCGCGCCAACGACCAGAACGCGGTGATGGGTACTGAACGCCCCTGGCAGAACGGGCAGCCGCCGGTGAGCTGCGCGCAGACGCCGCACGATCCCGCGTGCCATTGAGCAGGCTCCTATGTGGCGTCACCTGAATTCGTTGCAGTTCCGCCTGACCATGCTCCTCGCGGTGGCCGCGGTGGCGGGTGCATTGGTGTATGTGGGCCTTACCCAGTGGCCGCTGCCGCAGCTGATCGGGTGGCTGCACAAGGATCTGGCGGTGTCCTTGCGGACGCCAGCGCAGATGGGCATGTATGGCGGCCTCGTGGTCAGCGTACTGGTGCTGTTGCCGCTGGCATGGGGGTTGGCCTATCAGGTGATGGCGCCGGTGAGTCGGCTGCTGCGCGCGCTGGAAGGCGCGGTGGCGAGCTACCGGGACGGCGATTTCAGCTTCTCCATCGCAGCACGCCGCAGCGACGAACTGGGCGAGCTGATCCGCATGCACAACGCGCTGGGCCAGACCCTGCGCGACCAGCGCCAGCATCTGGTGCAGCGCGAGCTGTTGCTGGAGACGGTGGTGCAGAACACGCCGGTGGCGCTGGTGCTCACCGACATCAGCGGCCGCGTGGTGTACTCCAACATCGCTTCGCGCCATCTGTTCAACGATGGCAAGAGCCTCAACGGCTTGAACTTCGCCGACACGTTGACAGCTGCCCCGGAAGCCCTGTCCCGTGCGGTGGAAAGCGGCGAGGACGCGCTGCTCAGCGTGGAACTGGATGGTGCCGAGGAAACCTTCCACCTGTCGCAGCGGGCGTTCCGCCTGCAGGGTCGGCCGCATCGCCTGCACTTGTTCCGGCGCATGACGCGCGAGTTGTCGCGGCAGGAAGTGGCGACCTGGAAGCGGGTGATCCGCGTCATCAGTCATGAGCTCAACAACTCGCTGGCGCCGATTTCTTCGCTGGCGCATTCCGGCGCAGAACTGGCCCGTCGCGGCGACCTGGAACGCCTGCCCGGCGTGTTCGCCACCATCGGCGAACGCGCGCGGCATCTGCACGGCTTCATCGCCGGCTACGCCAGCTTCGCCAAACTGCCGGCGCCGCAGCCGCAGGCGGTGGAGTGGGAGCCGTTCCTTGCCTCGCTGGCCTTGCATTGCCGCTACCAGCTCGCTTCGCCCGTGCCTGCGCACCCCAGCCATTTCGACCCGGTGCAGATCGAGCAGGTGCTGATCAACCTGATCAAGAACGCGCACGAATCCGGCAGCGCCGAGGACGGGGTAAGCCTCGCCATCCTCGACGCCGGCAGCGAGTTGCGCATCGAAGTGGCCGATCGTGGCCCTGGCATGAGCGAAACCGTGCTGGCGCAGGCGTTGCTGCCGTTCTATTCCACCAAGCGCTCCGGCACCGGCCTGGGCCTTGCCCTGGCACGCGAGATCGCCGAGGCGCATGGCGGACGCGTACTGCTTGCCAATCGCGAGGGCGGCGGCCTGCGCGTGAGCCTGCGGCTGCCGCAATACGGTTCGCGCTAGGCACAAACCCGTAGAAGCGCACCCTGTGTGCGACGGCTCTTGGCTTCGGCCAGACACCGGAACATTCGCGCACAGGGTGCGCTCCTACGGCGGTCATCGCGCTCGCCTATACTGCCTTCCTCACCGGAAAGAGGGGCAAGTCATGGGATCGGTTCTTGCATTGGTCATCGTGGTGCTGGTGGTCGTCACCTTGCTCAAGATGGTGCGCATCGTGCCGCAGGGCTACGAATGGACGGTGGAGACTTTCGGCAAGTACACGCGCACGCTCACGCCGGGCCTGCACCTGCTGATTCCGGTCTACCAGGGCGTGGGCCGCAAGATGAACATGATGGAGCAGGTGCTGGACGTGCCCAGCCAGGACGTCATCACCAAGGACAACGCCGTGGTGCGCGTGGACGGCGTGGTGTTCTACCAGGTGCTGGACGCGGCCAAGGCCGCCTACGAGGTGGCCCAGCTGGAACAGGCCACGCTGGCGCTGATCATGACCAACATCCGTACCGTGCTGGGCTCGCTCGACCTCGACGAGAGCCTGAGCCAGCGCGACGCGATCAACGCCAAGCTGCTGCGCGTGGTGGACGAGGCCACCCATCCGTGGGGCGTCAAGGTCAACCGCATCGAGATCAAGGACATCGCGCCGCCGCGTGACCTCGTCGACGCGATGGCGCGGCAGATGAAGGCCGAGCGCGAGAAGCGCGCCAACATCCTCGATGCCGAGGGTTTCCGCCAGGCGGCGATCCTCAAGGCCGAGGGCGAGAAGCAGTCGGTGATCCTCGCCGCCGAAGGCGAGAAGGAAGCCGCGTTCCGCGCCGCCGAGGCGCGCGAGCGTTCGGCCGAAGCCGAGGCCAAGGCCACCACCATGGTGTCCACCGCGATCGCCAACGGCAACGTCAACGCGCTCAATTACTTCGTCGCCAACAACTACGTCGAGGCGCTGAAGGCGATGGCGGCCTCGCCCAACCAGAAGATGCTGTTGCTGCCGATCGAAGCCACCGGTGTGATCGGTGCGATGGCCGGCATCGCGGAGCTGGCCAAGGAGTCGCTGGGGCAGCAGCAGGCTGCCGCGAAGGCGATGCCGCCGGCACGGTGACGCGCAGGCCTCCCTCCCGCGGTGGGAGCTTTGTTTTCTTGTGGTTGGCAAGCGACGAAGTGATTTCGTGTGCCTGCCGGCGCCCGAACTACGTCTTTTTTGCGTGCCCAAAGAAAAGTGGCCAAGGGGTAAGGGCACTCCACGGAGGTGCTCTTCGGACGTCCTGCTCGGTCGAAAAGGTGTTGCCATCCCTCCTTGGCGACTCCCGTTGCGCAGCCTGATCCATGCGGCTCCGTCGCATAGTGGCTTCCAGGGAGCAGCGCGCTGATGCAATGGCCAGACGAGGGCTAAGCCGAAGCAGAGCGGAGCGAGGCGTTCGGGGCTCTGCTCGTCATCCCGGCGCAGGCCGGGATCCCGTGGCGACCAAGCTTGTCCATGCCGTCGCGCCAGTGGACGACCAGCTTCGTTGTTGTAAAGCTCCTCCGGCCTACGCCGGAATGACGAGCGCGTGGATCCTCGCTATCTGGGTATCGCGCGGTGTGGCCGTCCTGTCTATCGCGCAGGCGAGAGTGGCCTCCAAGTCCTCGACACGGCTTGCTCGTAGTTTCGGCGGATTGCGGATTCGGCCGGTTCATGCATACCAGCAAAGAGAGATGACCCGGGGCCGGTCGGTGACCGACACCGCTTTGCTCCTTGCTCCAGGCATCGAAAGCCGCATCGCCGCACCCACGGAAAGCAACGCCAACCACATATCCGAGAAAAGCCCGGTCAATGCGAGAAACGCCTGATCAACCTGCCCAATCTGGCCTATGATCGTTCGCCATCAGGACAAGCGAGCCCACTCCCCTAAGCAGGAGTGGAAACCAATCTTCTGGATACCTCCATGCTCGGACAGATCGCAACGCATTACCTGTGGTGGATCCTCGCCCTGGCGTTGATCGCCGGCGAGGTGATGATGCCCGGCTATTTCCTGCTGTGGATCGGCATCGCGGCGGCGGCGATGGGCGTGCTGCTCTGGCTGTTCCCTGGGTTGGGCCTGCTCGCACAAGCGGTACTGTTCGCCCTGCTGGCGCTGGCCGCATGCGTTGCCTATGCGCGCTGGTTGCGGCCGCGGATCGAGCGTGGCGCCCCTGGTGGCGAACGGCTCAACCGCCGTGGCGAGCAGATGATCGGCCAGCGCTACGATTTGATCGAACCCATCGTCAACGGTCGCGGCAAGGTGCGTGTAGGTGACGGCCAATGGCTGGTGAGCGGGCCGGACTTGCCCTTGGGCAGCACGGTGGAAGTGGTGGCGGTGGACGGCACCACGCTCAAGGTGCGCGCCGCCGCATGAGCGCCAGCTTCGCGGCCGCCACTGCGAATACGCGCATCGCTTTCCTGCTGGAACTGGCACGGCGACTGCATCAGTACGGCACCTCGGCACCCCGTCTGGAGATGTCGATCGACCTATGTGCGCGGCGGCTGGGCCTGCAAGCCGATGTGTGGTCCAGTCCCACCGCCATCATCATCTCCTTCGCGGATCTGGCACTGGGCGACGAGGGCGTGGCGCAGACCACGCAGGTGATGCGGCTTGCGCCCGGCGACGTGAACCTCGCACGCCTGTGCGACGTGGACGCCATCGCCGACCGTGTTATCGCGGGCGAACTGGATCTGCGCGAAGGCTTCCGCCTGCTGCGCACCCTCGGCGCGCCGGATACGCGCAAGGCGAAGGCCTATGTGGTCGCCAGCTACGGTTTGTCCGCGGCCAGCATCGCGGCGCTGTTCCTGCAGAGTTCCTGGGCCGACCTCGCGGTGGCCGCGGTGGTCGGCATGCTGATCGGTGCGATCACGTTGCTCTCCGCCACCCGCCCGCGCGTGGCCGCCGCCAGCGATGCGATCAGCGCCATCGTGGCGACCTCGGTGGCGATCCTGGTCAGCGCCTTCGTGGTGCCGCTGGCGATCAAGTCGGTGGTACTGGCGGCGCTGATCGTGCTGGTGCCTGGCATGTCGCTCACCACGGCGGTGCGCGAGGTTTCCAGCGGGCATCTGGTGTCCGGCATGGCGCGCATGGGAGGCGCCACCGCGACCTTGCTCAAGCTGGTGTTTGGCACGGTGGCGGCCACCGAGGTTTGCGCCGCGTTTGGCATCGAGCCGAACAATGCCGTTTTGCCGCCGTTGCCGGCTTGGACAGACTGGCCCGCCCTGCTGGTGGCCGCCGTGGCGTTTGCGATGCTGTTCCGTGCGGCCAGGCGCGACTGGCCGGCAGTGATCGTGGCGGTGATCGTCGGCTACCTGGCCACGCGTTGGGGCGGTGCCTTTTCCGGTCGCTTGCCCAGTGCGCCGTTCGGCGTATTCGTCGGCGGTCTGGTGGTCAGTGCGCTGGCCAATCTTTATGCGCGGACGCGGCACCGGCCGGGTGCGGTGATCCGCGAGCCGGGCATCCTGTTGCTGGTACCGGGTAGCGTGGGGTTTCGCAGCATGTCCTTCCTGCTCGAACGCGACACCACGCTGGGCATGGATACGGCCCTGCTGCTGGTTACCCTATTGGTATCGCTGGTGGCGGGTTTGCTGTTCGGCGAATTGCTGGTTTCGCCGCGTCGTTCTCTTTGAAGGGAGCGACGGTCCTGATCGGGGCCTGGGTTTTGCATCCGGCCTGTGGCGAACCCATCCGGTGCATTCCACCTGTTTCGCGCCAGGATAATCCGGGAAGAATCCGCTTGCGCCAGTAATAAAAACGCCGGCTCGGAAGCCGGCGTCTTCATGTCATGCAGAGAGGCGAATCAGACCAGCAGGTCCTTTTCCTTCTTGCCGGCCTTCAATGCATCGTTGAACCAGCGCGGACGCTTGCCGCGGCCGGACCAGGTCTGCTCGGCATTCGCCGGATTGCGATACTTCGGGGGCACTACGCCGCCGCTGCGGCGCTTGCCGCGCACGCCGCCGAAAATGTCGTCGAAGCTGTAGCCCTCGGCCTTGATCAGGGCATGGACCTTTTCACGCAGCTTGGAGACCTTTTCTTTCTTCAATTCATGCTGGCGCGACTGTGCCTTGGTGATGAGGTCATTGAGCTGGTTATGGTTGAGGTTCTTGATATCGATGGCGGCCATCGGAGACTCCAGTGACAGGATGGATTTGTGGCGACCCGGAAGCATGCGGACGAATGGCATTGCCGGCGCGGCGTTATTCTTACCTGAATAAACGACATTTTGCAAAGAAAATGGTTCCGGATTGGCCATTGCATGCATTTTGGCAATTATCCGGATAATCCCCGACATGGCCATGAAAGCAAACGGCCGCACAAGGCGGCCGTTTGTCGTTGCATTTGAAACCGATTTCAGCCGAGCATTTCAATCAACTCGTCGCGCGTCACGGCACGGCTTTCCGCTTCATGACGCGCACGGTATTCCAGCGTGCCGGCGGCGAGGCCGCGTTCGCTGACCACCACGCGATGGGGAATGCCGACCAGTTCCATGTCCGCAAACATCGCGCCGGGGCGCAGACCGCGATCGTCCAGCACGACTTCGATACCGCGCGCGGCGAGTTCCTGGTACAGCGATTCACCGGCAGCGGCGATATCCGGATTGCCCTTGGGATTGATCACGCATACGGCCACGCGCCACGGTGCCATCGCTTCCGGCCAGACGATGCCGGCATCGTCATGACGCTGTTCGATAGCCGCCGCCACGATGCGGCTGATGCCGATGCCGTAGCAGCCCATCATCATCACCTGGGACTTGCCCTGGTCGTCCAGCACGGTGGCGCCCAGTGCTTCGGCGTATTTGCTGCCAAGCTGGAACACATGGCCCACCTCGATGCCGCGGGCCAGGTGCAGCGTGCCCTTGCCGTCGGGCGAGGGATCGCCCTCGACCACCTGGCGCACGTCCTCGATGCGGGTGATGTGTGCGTCGCGCTCCCAATTGGCGCCGACGTGGTGCGTGCCGTCGGCGTTGCCGCCGCAGACGAAATCGGACAGCACGGCTGCGCTGCGATCCACGATCACCGGAATGGTGGCTGGCAAACCTGCCGGTCCGATGAAGCCGGGGCGCGTACCGGTGGCGGCGAGGATTTCCGCTTCGCTGGCCAGAACGACCTCATCGGGCAATTCGGCCAACTTGCCGGCCTTCACTTCGTTGAGTTCGTGGTCGCCGCGCAGGCACAGCGCCACCAGGCCGTCGCGGCCTTTCACCAGCAGGGTTTTCACGCATTGCATCGGCGATACGCCGAGAAATGCGCTCACTTCGGCAATCGTCTTCTGGGTGGGTGTATCGACGCGCTTCAATTCGGCGGCGGGAGCGGGGCGTGTGGTGGTGGGCGCCAATGCCTCGGCCTTTTCCACATTCGCCGCGTAATCGGAGCCATCGGAAAACACGATGGCGTCTTCGCCGGAAGCGGCCAGCACCTGGAATTCGTGACTGGCATTGCCGCCGATCGCGCCGGTGTCGGCCTGTACCGCGCGGAATTGCAAACCCAGCCGGCTGAAAATGCGCGAATAAGCGTCGTACATCGCCTGATAGGTTTCGGCCAGCGACTCCTGGCCGAGATGGAAGGAATAGGCGTCCTTCATCAGGAATTCGCGTGCACGCATCACGCCGAAACGGGGGCGGATCTCGTCACGGAACTTGGTCTGGATCTGATAGAAATTGACCGGCAGTTGCTTATAGCTGTTCAGCTCGTTGCGCGCGTAATCGGTGACGACTTCCTCGGCGGTGGGCGCGTAACAGAATTCCTGCTCCTTGCGGTCCTTGATCTTCAGCAGCTGCGGTCCGAATTTCGCCCAGCGGGCGGTTTCCTCCCACAGCTCCTTGGGCTGGATCGTGGGCATCAGCATTTCGATGGCGCCGGCGCGGTTCATTTCCTCGCGCACGACGTTTTCCACCTTGCGCAGCACGCGCAGGCCAAGCGGGGACCAGGTGTAGAGACCGGAGGCGAGTTTGCGGATCATGCCGGCGCGCAGCATCAGCCGGTGGCTGGCGATCTCGGCGTCGGCGGGTACTTCCTTGACGGTGGCCAGATGGAATTGGCTGAGGCGCATGCAGGCGGTTTCCGGCGTTGAAAGAGCCGGATTATAGCGGCGCGCGCAACCGCACCCGCGGGCCGCACTCGACGGCTCCGCGGATAGGCATGGCAGGGGAGATTCCGGTGCCGGTCGAGGTTGCGGCCGTTCCCGCAGCGAGTGCCTGCGTTGCAGGCACGGCACCAGCTGCGATCATTTGCGGTTATTTGCCTGCGCAGTACTGCTGGTATTGCGCGTTGGCGGTATCGACCTGCTGCTTGCGCTGGGCGTCGTCCAGCACGGCAGGCTTGCCGCCCTGCTGCATCACCACCGGGCCGCTTCCCTGCAGGGTGGTGAGGTTGGATTTCAGCGTGGCGCACAGCTTGGCGCGGTTGTCGGGCGTGTCGGCCATCGGGGCGGACGGGGCGGGGGGGGGAGTGTCGGCCTGCGTGGAGGCGTTGTCGGCAGCCGGTTGCTGGGCCGGTGCGTCGGCATCGGCGGATTCCACCCCGCCGGCCAGCTTCACCTGCTGGTATTTGGTGCCCTGTGCCGGCGCCGACTGCGAGTAGTGCACCGTGCCCGACGCATCGGTCCACTTGTAGATTTGCTGGGCGGTAGCCAGCGGGGCGAGCAACAGCAGCGCCACGGCGATCAGCGAACGGGACATGGGGTTCTCCAGAGGCTAGGTTGGGCGGGGCTCCCCACCCCGCACAGGTGCATTAGTAGAACTCCCGCGCGGCCGGGACTCAAGCGGGTGATGGTTTACACTTTCTGCACCCTGTCACGGATAGCTCCATGAGCGACTCGCTGCCCGCCCGCCAGCCAAGGCATCGCGGCATTTACCTGTTGCCGAACCTGTTCACCACCGGGGCGATGTTTGCCGGCTTCTACGCGATCCTGGCCAGCATCGGCGGCCGTTACGCCGATGCGGCGGTGGCGGTGTTCGTCGCCGCGCTGCTGGATGGGCTGGACGGCCGCGTGGCGCGGCTTACCGGCACCCAGAGCGAGTTCGGCGTGCAGTACGACTCGCTGTCGGACCTGGTGAGCTTCGGTTTGGCGCCGGCGCTGGTGATGTATACATGGTCGCTGTCCACGCTGCACGACTTCGGTCCACTGCTGGGCAAGCTGGGCTGGGCCGCCGCCTTCATCTATGCCGCCTGCGCCGCGCTGCGGCTGGCGCGCTTCAACACGCAGGTAGGCGTGGCGGACAAGCGTTATTTCCAGGGACTCGCCAGTCCGGCCGCGGCGGCGGTGTGCATGTCCTTCGTGTGGACGATGGACAAGTTCAAGATTCCCGGTGCCGAACTGTGCTTCGTCACGCCGTGGATCGCCGTGATCACCGGTCTGCTCATGGTCAGCCGCGTCCGCTATTTCAGCTTCAAGTCGCTGCCGCTGGGCGACCGCCAGCACGTGCCGTTCGGATGGATCGTGACGGCGCTGCTGATCCTGGTGTTGCTGTATCTCGACCCGCCGCGGGTGTTGTTCGTCGGCTTCAGCATCTATCTGTTGTCCGGCCCGGTGATGACGTTGTGGGGGCTGGCCCTGCATCGCCGGCGCGCACGGCGCGGGGGAGTCGGATGATGTCTGCCGCCGCGCATCGCGAGCGCGTGTTGCGCGCCCTGGGGCTGGAGACCTGGCAGCGCCGGCAGCAGGCCGTTGCCGACGCGCCGGTCATGGCCGCTGAAGCGCTGCCGTCGCCTGCGTCCAGTACCGATTGCGTGGTGTTGTTGCCGGCTGCCTGCGATGCACGCGAACTGGATCTGCTCGGCCGTGCATTGACCAGCGGCGGCGCGGCATTGGCACGTGCCGCGCGCGTGCGGGTGTCGCCAGGCGAAGCGGAAACGGCGATGCCGCAGGCGCGCGCCTACCTGGCCTGTGGGGAAGCGCAGGCGCACGCGCTGGGGCGCAGCTTGCCGATGCAGGTGACTGCACGGGCGCAGATCGTGCTGGTGGACGAGCCCGTGCGCCTGCTGGGCGACCCTTCGGCCAAGCGGCGGTTGTGGATCGCGTTGCGCACCTTGCGCCGCGGTCTTGCGGCGGGACGGTAGGCGCAATGGTCGCGGTGGCCAAACCGGCCAGCCACATGCGCCTGATGCGCATGGACGACCTCGATGCGGTCGCGGCGGTGGAGCAGGCTTCCTACGACTTTCCGTGGACGCGTGGCATCTTCGCCGACTGCATCAGGGCGGGGCATCCCTGCTGGGTGCTTTGCGTCGACGAGGAAGTGGCCGGCTACGGCATCCTCTCGGCAGGCGCGGGCGAGGCGCACGTCCTCAACATCTGCATCGCCGACGCATACCGCGGGCAGGGCTTGGGCCGGCACCTGTTGGGCCGTCTGCTGGACGTGTCGCGCTGGAGCGGCGCCCAGCGCGTGTTCCTGGAGGTGCGACCCTCGAACCCCTTGGCGAAGGCGTTGTACGAATCGGTGGGTTTTCGCGAGATCGGTCGCAGGCCGCGCTATTACCCTGCGAAGGACGGACGCGAGGACGCGATCGTGATGGAGCTCGATCCCAATACGGCCATGGGCCATATTGGGAAATAGGCGAGGGTGCTTTGCTTCTGTCGCAAGATTGGCCCCTCACCCCAACCCTCTCCCCAGGGGGAGAGGGGGAAAGTCAGTCAACCCTTCAGCTTTCCCGCCTGCTCCCGCATCGCCGCGAGCTGGGTGTTCCAGTCCACGATGCGTTGGCGCTCCTGTGCCACCACTTCCGCCGGTGCATTGGCGACGAAGTTCGCGTTGCCCAGCTTGCCCTCGCACTTCTTGATCTCGCCTTCGACGCGGGCGATTTCCTTGGCGAGGCGCGCCTGCTCGGCGCCGAGGTCGATCAGGCCGGCCAGCGGGATCAGCACGCGCAGGGAGCCGACCACGGCGGCAGCTGCGGCAGGTTCCTCTGCGCCTGGTTCGATCCACGCCGGCGATTCGGTGCGGGCCAGAAAGGCGATCTGCGCGGCGAACTTCGCGGCACGCGTGCTATCCGTGGCTTCGCCACCGGCGAGCAGCAGCGGGATGGTCTTGCCCGGTGCGATGTTCATTTCCGAACGGATCCTGCGGATGCCGGAGAGCACGGCCTTGAACCACTCGATCTCGGCGGCGGCCGCGGCATCGGATGCGAAGTCCGCAGCACACGGGTAGGGGCGCGCGTACACGCTGGATTCGGCGAGGCTGAGGCGCGGCGCCACTTCCTGGTAGATCTCTTCGGTGATGAACGGGATCACCGGGTGCAGCGCGCGCAGCACCGCTTCCAGCACTACCAGCAAAGTGTGGCGCGTCGACGCGGCCGCTGCCGCATCCTCGCCGTTGAGGGCAGGCTTCGACAGCTCCAGGAACCAGTCGCAATACTCGTTCCACACGAATTCGTACAGCGCCTGCGCCAGGTGGTCGAAGCGGTACGAGGCGAAATGCTGCTCCACTGCCGCCAGCGTCTGCCGGAGACGGGTGAGGATCCAGCGTTCGGCTTCGGTTGCCGGCGCACCGGCGGGTGCGGGAATCCGACCCTCGGGCAGGTTCATCAGCACGAAGCGTGCGGCGTTCCACAGCTTGTTGCAGAACGCCTTGTAGCCCTCGGCGCGCTTCAGGTCGAAGTTGATGGTGCGGCTGTAGCTGGCCAGCGCGGCGAAGGTGAAGCGCAGCGCGTCGGTGCCGATGGCCTTGATGCCCTCGGGGTATTCCTTGCGGATGCGCTTTTCCACCTTCTCGCGCACCTGCGGGATCAGCAACGACCGGGTGGACTTCGCCACCAGCGGCTCCAGCTCGATGCCGTCGATCAGGTCCAGCGGGTCCAGCGTGTTGCCCTTGGACTTGGACATCTTCTGGCCTTCGGCGTCGCGCACGATGGCGTTGATGTACACCTCGCGGAACGGCACCTGGCCGGTGAAGTACTTGGTCGCCATCACCATGCGCGCGACCCAGAAGAAGATGATGTCGAAGCCGGTGACCAGCACCGCGCTGGGCAGGAAGATCTTGTCGGCTTGCCAGTTGGCGATGACTTCGCCGCGCTCGTTCTTCACCGGGCCATCCAGTGGCCAGCCAAGGGTGGAGAACGGCCACAGCGCGGAGCTGAACCAGGTGTCCAGTACGTCCTCGTCCTGCTTCAGCGCGCCGACCGGCGCGACGGCGGCATGCGCGCGCGCGTCCGCCTCGTCCTCGCCCACGAAGATGCTGCCCGCTTCGTCGTACCACGCCGGGATGCGGTGGCCCCACCAGAGCTGGCGGCTGATGCACCAGTCTTGGATGTTGTCCAGCCACTGCGTGTAGGTGGTACTCCAGTTTTCCGGCACGAACTTGACCTCGCCCGAGCGCACGGCGTCGAGCGCGGGTTCGGTGATCGCCCTGCGGCCGCCCGGACGGCCGTCCGCCTGGATGTCCGACGTGAGGTCGACGAACCACTGGTCGGTAAGCATCGGTTCGATCACAGCGTCCGAGCGCTGGCTCACCGGCACCTGCAGCTTGTGCGCCTTGGTTTCGACCAGCAGGCCGGCGGCTTCGAGGTCGGCCAGCACACGCTTGCGTGCGTCGTAGCGGTCGAGGCCGCGATAGGCTTCCGGCCCGTTGTCGTTGACCTTTGCATCCAGCGTGAAGATGGTGATCGGCGCGAGCTTGTGGCGCTGGCCGATGGCGTAGTCGTTGAAATCGTGCGCGGGGGTGATCTTCACGCAGCCGGTGCCGAACTCGCGGTCCACATAGTCGTCGGCGATCACCGGGATCTCGCGGTTCGACAGAGGCAGCGTGAGCATCTTGCCGATGAGGTGCGCGTAGCGCTCATCCTCCGGATGCACGGCCACGGCGACGTCGCCCAGCATGGTTTCCGGACGCGTGGTGGCGACCACCAGCGATTCGTCGCTGCCGGTGACCGGGTAGCGAATCGACCACATGTGGCCGTCGCGCTCCACGTTGTTCACTTCGAGGTCGGAGACGGCGGTGCCCAGCACCGGGTCCCAGTTCACCAGCCGGTTGCCGCGGTAGACCAGGCCGGCGCGATACCACTCCACGAACACCTTGCGCACCGCGGCGGAGAGGCCTTCGTCCATGGTGAAGCGCTCGCGCGACCAATCCGCGGCGGCGCCGATGCGACGCATCTGGTTGGTGATGGTGGAGCCGGATTCCTCCTTCCACTGCCACACGCGTTCCACGAACGGCTCGCGTCCCAGGTCGTGGCGCGTCTTGCCCTCGGCGGCGAGCTGGTTCTCCACGATCTTCTGGGTGGCGATGCCTGCGTGGTCGGTGCCTACCTGCCAGAGCACGTTCATGCCGCGCATGCGCTGGTAGCGCACCAGCATGTCCATCACGGTCTGCTGGAAGGCATGGCCCATGTGCAGGGTGCCGGTGACGTTCGGCGGCGGCAGCAGGATGCAGTAGGGTTCGCCCTGGCCGGACGGCCTGAACGCGCCGCTGGCTTCCCAGCGGGCGTACCACGTCGACTCGATCTGGGCGGGTTCGAAACTCTTTTCCATGGGGGCTCGCGATGGCGCGCACCGGCCGGGTGCGGAATCTGGCGTCAAAGCCCTGAATTGTACGGGTGCGGGGGCGGAACTGACAAAGCGCCGGAACCGCCGGCGGTCGTGTCGCCAGGCGGGCGCAAGCTCAATGCTCGACCAGTTCGCCGCCCCAGCTGGCAGGGTCCGCATCGGCCACCGTCTGCGTGAACGTCCACAGGTGGCCGCCGATGTCCATGGCCGAATACTGGCGTTCGCCAAAGGGCCAGCTGGCCGGCTCGCGGACGATGCGCGCCCCCGCGGCGACGGCATGCGCATGATGTGCGTCGGCATCTTCCACCCGCACCATCACGGATTGCCGCGGCGGCTGTTCGTCGCTTTCCGGGCCGGCGTCGCTGACCACCATCGCGCCGTCACCGTAGACAAGCTGGATGCGATGGTCGCCGATGCGCAGCCTGGTACGGAACCCGAAAGCCCGGCACAGCCAATCGGCGGCCTCGTGCACGTCGGCGTAGCCGAGCACGGGGATGATGGTGGCGTTCGGGATGGACCGGTTGGTGCGCATGAGTGGACCTCGATGCGGGGTGGCGACTTCAGCCAGGTGCCGTGGCGACGCTTCCTTCGAGGATCATTCCAGCTTTCGCGCGATGACGTAAGTGGCGATGGCGCAGGCACTGGCGACGTTCATCGAGGAATTCTCGCCGCGCATCGGGATGTGCACGGTGGCGTCCGAGGCGTCCAGCAGCGGCTGGCAGACGCCGGCGCTCTCGTTGCCGAGGACCAGGCAGATGCGCTCGCCGGGCGTGATGGCGAGCTCGGCGAGGTCGATGCTGGTCGAGCTGATTTCCAGGCTGACGATGCGGTAACCGGCCCGTTTCAGCCCGGTCACGATCGGCAGCGGATCGTCGGCCTGCTCGAACGGCACGCGTTGCTCGGTGGTGCGCGCGGCCTTGCGTGCCTTCGGGTGCGCCGGCGTGCAGGAGCCGCCGGTCAGGAAAATCTTCTCGATGCCCAGCGCGTCGGCGAGACGGAACAGGCCGCCCACGTTCGCAGGTCGCCGCACGTCGTGCGCCAGCAGGCAGAGCGCGTGCTTCGCGGGCGCGGGCTGGTGCGTGCGGTGGCCGAGTTGCGTGTTCGACATGCCAGGAGGCGGCTGGTGGGTTTGTGTAGGAGCACCCTGTGCGCGATGGCTCTGGTACTGATCGGAGCAAAAGCCATCGCGCACAGGGTGCGCTCCTATGGAGGAGCAATCAGGCGCGGCGGTGCCGGTTGATGTTGTCGCGCAGTTCCTGCGCGGCCGCCCGCGCGGCCTGGGCGAAGTCCTCGCCGCTGCCGGCGTAGAGGATGGCACGCGAGGAGGAGATCATCAGGCCGCTGCCGCCGGCCGTGAGGCCATGCCTGAGCACGGCTTCCACATCGCCGCCCTGCGCACCGATGCCGGGCACCAGCAGGGGCATGTCGCCCACCACGCCGCGCACCTGGCCCAGTTCCTCCGGCCAGGTGGCGCCGGTGACCAGTGCGCAGTTGCCGTGCGCATTCCAGTCGCGGGCGATGGTTTCGGCCACGCGCAGGTAGAGCGGCGCACCGCCGCAGTCCAGCGCCTGGAAATCCGCGCCGCCGGGGTTGGAAGTGCGGCATAGCAGGATCGCGCCCTTATCGGCGCGCTCGAGGAAGGGAGCGATGGAGTCGCGGCCAAGGTAGGGATTCAGCGTCACCGCGTCCGCCTGGTAGCGCTCGAACGCTTCGCTGGCGTAGTGCTGCGCGGTGCTGCCGATGTCGCCGCGCTTGGCGTCGAGGATCACCGGCACGCCGGGGTGCCGGGCGTGGATGTGCGCAATCAGTCGTTCCAGCGCCTCTTCCGCGCGCAGGGCGGCGAAATGCGCGATCTGCGGCTTGAACGCGCAGGCCAGGTCGGCGGTGGCGTCGACGATGTCGCGGCAGAACTCGAACACCGCGTCAGTATGACCCTGCAAGTGCGCCGGGAATTTTGCGGGTTCGGGATCGAGGCCGACGCAGACGAGAGAACGGTGGCGCTGCCATGCGTTTTGCAGGGACTGCATGAAGTGCATCGGAATTTCCTCGTCGCCGCTTTGGTTTGCTCCCTCGCCCCTCCGGGAGAGGGTTGGGGTGAAGGACAATCTTGCGTTGCCGCCTGATGGTGGTGCTGTTCTTCCGGAGATCGAGGCCAGCCTTGGCCCCTCACCTCAATCCTCTTCCGCGCTCCTCAGAGCAGGGCCATCCATGGCCCTTCCCCACTCCCAGAGGGGAGAGGAGGCAAACGCAAAGAGTCGTGCTTACGCCAGCTTCTTGTACTTCACACGATGCGGCTTTGCGGCCTCGTCGCCCAGGCGGCGCTTCTTGTCCGCCTCGTACTCGTTGTAGTTGCCGGGGAAGAACTCGACGTGCGAGTCGCCTTCGAACGCGATGATGTGCGTGGCGATGCGGTCGAGGAACCAGCGGTCATGCGAGATCACGATCGCCGCGCCGGGGAATTCCAGCAGCGCATCTTCCAGCGCGCGCAGGGTTTCCACGTCGAGGTCGTTGGACGGTTCGTCGAGCAGCAGCACGTTGCCGCCCTGCAGCAGGGTCTTGGCCATGTGCAGGCGGCCGCGTTCGCCGCCGGACAGGCTGCCGACGATCTTCTGCTGGTCGGTGCCCTTGAAGTTGAAGCGGCCGATGTAGGCGCGCGACTGGATCTCGAAGTTGCCGATGGTGAGGATGTCCGAACCGCCGGAAACTTCCTGCCACACGTTGTTCTTCGGGTCGAGCGCGTCGCGCGACTGGTCGACGTAGGCCAGCTTGGTGGTGTGGCCCAGCTTCACCTCGCCCGAGTCCGGCGTCTCCTTGCCCATGATCATCTTCATCAGGGTGGACTTGCCGGCGCCGTTGGGGCCGATCACGCCGATGATGGCGCCCGGCGGCACCTTGAACGACAGGTCCTCGATCAGCACGCGGTCGCCGAACGACTTGGTGACGTTCTTGAACTCGATCACTTCCTGGCCCAGGCGCTCGCCCGGCGGAATGAAGATCTCGTTGGTTTCGTTGCGGCGCTGGTAGTCGACCGAGTTCAGTTCTTCGAAGCGGGCCAGGCGCGCCTTGCCCTTGGACTGGCGGCCCTTGGCGGCCGAACGCACCCACTCCAGTTCCTTCTCGATCGCCTTCTGGCGCGACTTCTCCTGGTTGGCTTCCTGCTTCAGGCGCGCGTCCTTCTGCTCCAGCCATTCGGTGTAGTTGCCCTTCCACGGGATGCCGCGGCCGCGGTCGAGTTCGAGGATCCACTCGGCTGCGTTGTCGAGGAAGTAGCGGTCATGGGTGACCGCCACCACGGTGCCGGGGTAATCGTGCAGAAACTGCTCCAGCCAGTCGACGGATTCGGCGTCGAGATGGTTGGTCGGTTCGTCCAGCAGCAGCATGTCCGGCTTGGACAGCAGCAGGCGGCACAGCGCCACGCGGCGCTTCTCGCCGCCGGACAGCGGGCCGACCTTGGCGTCCCACGGCGGCAGGCGCAGCGCGTCGGCGGCCACCTCGAGCTGGCGTTCCAGCGCGTGGGCGTCGTTCGCGGCCAGGATGCCTTCCAGCTGTTCCTGTTCCTTGGCGAGCGCGTCGAAGTCGGCGCCGTCCTCGGCATAGGCGGCATAGACTTCCTCCAGCCGCTTCTGCGCATCGAGGATCACCGATACGCCTTCCTCGACCACTTCGCGCACGGTCTTTTCCGGGTTCAGGTCCGGCTCCTGCGCCAGGTAGCCGACCTTGGTGCCGGGTTGCGCACGCGCCTCGCCCTGGAAGTCGGTATCCACGCCGGCCATGATTTTCAGCACGGTGGACTTGCCCGCGCCATTGACGCCGAGCAGGCCGATCTTCGCGCCGGGGAAGAAGCTCAGCGAGATGTCCTTGATGATCTGGCGCTTCGGCGGGACGATCTTGCTGACCCCGTTCATGGTGTAGATGTATTGCATGGGTGCTCCTCAGGGCAGCCCGCAGGCCGCGAAGGCGGTCTGGGCAGGCAGGGGAAAACAAAGACCGCCAATTATCGCCGATAGCCCCTTTTCCCGCCATGGCGGGCGCGCCGCGCTGGCAGAATGGCGTCTCGTGCCTATGGACCCGATGCCGATGCCCGCCGCCTGGTCGCTGCCCCTGCTCATCCTCGTCTCCTTTGCCGCCGGCGTGCAGAACGCGCTGGCGGGCGGCGGCTCGTTCATGACGTTCCCGGCGCTGCTGTTCGCCGGCCTCGATCCGCGCATGGCGAACATCGCTTCGACCATCGCGCTGTTCCCGGGACAGGTAACCACCGGACTGGCAGGGCGCAGGCAGGTTTCCGGCGCCGAGGGCCTGTCGTTCCGCATCCTGTTCTGGATCAGTCTGGCCGGCGGCGCGGCGGGCGCGGTGCTGCTGCTGGTGACGCCGGTCAGCGTGTTTACCAGGCTGGTGCCGTTCCTGGTGCTGTTCGCCACCGTGGTATTTGCCTGGGGCAGCTTCTTCCGCAAGCCGCGCAAGGAAGGCGAGCCGCCTGCGCTGGGCCACAAGGCGGCGTTGGCAGCGCAGGTCGGCATCGCCATCTACGGCGGTTACTTCGGCGCCGGCATCGGCATCCTGATGCTGGCGGCGCTGACGGCGGCGGGGCTGGCCGTGCGCGTGGCCGGTGCCACCAAGAACGTGCTGGCGGCGGTGATGAACGCGGCGGCGGTGGTGATCTTCATGGTGCAGGCACACACGTTGCCATGGCGGCTGATCGCCTGCGTGGCGGTGCCGGCCATCGTCGGCGGCCAGATCGGCGCCTACCTGCTGCGCCGGGTCAACGAGAAGGTGCTGCGCGTGGTCGTGGTGTGCATCGGCATCGCATTGACCGTGGGGCTGTTCGTCAAGCAGTAAATCGTGTCCGGACGGCTATTCGCAGCCGGATGCACTGGCTGCGCTATCATGGGCGGCCCCTTTCCCATCCCCGGATCCACGAGGTTCGAATGTTCCCGAAGGACTGCACCATCGCCGGCTACGACTCCGAGCTGGCCAAGGCCATTGCTGATGAAGGTCGTCGTCAGGAAGACCATGTCGAATTGATCGCCTCCGAGAACTACGCCAGTCCGCGGGTGATGGAAGCGCAGGGTTCCAAGCTCACCAACAAGTACGCCGAAGGCTATCCGGGCAAGCGCTATTACGGCGGTTGCGAGTACGTGGACGTGGCCGAGAAGCTGGCCATCGACCGCGTGAAGCTGCTGTTCGGCGCCGACTACGCCAACGTGCAGCCGCACTCCGGCTCGCAGGCCAACCAGGCGGTGTACTTCGCGCTGCTGCAGCCGGGCGACACCATCCTCGGCATGAGCCTGGCGCACGGCGGCCACCTTACCCACGGCGCCAAGGTCAACCTGTCGGGCAAGATCCTCAACGCCGTGCAGTACGGCGTGGACGGCAACGGCATTGTCGACATGGACGAGGTCGAGCGCCTCGCCCTCGAACACAAGCCCAAGATGATCGTGGCCGGCTTCAGCGCCTATTCGCAGGTGATGGACTGGGCGCGCTTCCGCGCCATCGCCGACAAGGTCGGCGCCTACCTGTTCGTGGACATGGCGCACGTCGCCGGTCTGATCGCCGCGGGCGTATACCCCAGTCCGCTGCCGCATGCGCACGTGGTTACCTCCACCACCCACAAGACCCTGCGCGGCCCGCGCGGCGGCATCATCGTCGCCAGCAAGCAGGGCATGGGCGAGGGTGCGGAGGAGATCGAGAAGAAGCTGCAGTCCATCGTGTTCCCCGGCATCCAGGGCGGCCCCCTGATGCACGTGATCGCCGCCAAGGCGGTGGCCTTCAAGGAAGCGCTGGAACCGGCCTTCAAGGACTACCAGGCGCAGGTGGTGAAGAACGCCCAGGCGATGGCCAAGACCATCATCGCGCGCGGCTACAAGATCGTTTCCGGCGGCACCGAGAACCACCTCATGCTGATCGACATGATCGGCAAGGGCGTCACCGGCAAGGACGCGGAAGCCGCGCTGGGCAAGGCGCACATTACGGTCAACAAGAACGCCGTGCCGAACGACCCGCAGAAGCCCTTCGTCACTTCCGGCCTGCGCGTGGGCACCCCGGCCGTCACCACTCGCGGCTATCAGGAGGCCGATTGCGTGGATCTGGCGAACTGGATCTGCGACGTGCTCGACGCGCCGAACGACGAGGCGGTGATCGCCGCCGTGCGCGCCAAGGTCGAGGCGCAGTGCAGGAAGTTTCCGGTCTACGGCTGAGCGATCCGGCATGCCAGCCCTGCAGGTAGGACTGATCGGCGATCGCAACGACGGGGTGATCGCCCATCGCGCCATCCCACTGGCGCTGCAGAAGGCGGCCGAGGCTTGCGAGATGACGGTCGAGCCGGTTTGGCTGCCGACCGATACGATCGGCGATGGGGCTGCATTGGCCGAGTTCGACGGACTCTGGTGCGTACCGGCCAGCCCTTATCGCGACATGGATGCTGCGCTTGCGGCCATCCGCGTGGCGCGTGAGCGGCACGTGCCCTTCCTGGGCACGTGCGGCGGCTTCCAGCATGCGGTGATCGAATACGCGCGCAACGTACTGGGATGGCGCGACGCAGAGCATGCCGAAACCGCGCCCGACGCGCAGCGCCAGGTCATCGTGCCGCTCTCGTGTCCGTTGGTCGAGGTGACCGATGCCCTGCGACTGGTCGAGGGTTCCCGGTTGGCGAAAGCCTATGGCGTCACCGAGGCCGCCGAGGGTTACCACTGCAACTACGGATTGAACCCGGAATTCCACACAGCACTCGCCGATGGCCCGCTGCGCATCAACGCGGTGGATCGCGTCGGTGACGTGCGTGGCCTGGAATTGGACGACCATCCGTTTTTCGTCGTCACGCTGTTCCAGCACGAGCGTGGTGCGCTGCAAGATCGGCTCCCGCCGCCGGTACGTGCATTCGTGCAGGCAATGATCGACACTCGCTGACATGCATTGCCCCTTCTGCCAGCACGAAGACACCCGCGTGATCGACTCGCGCCTCACCGACGACGGCTCCACCGTGCGCCGTCGTCGCGAGTGTCCGCAGTGCGGCGAACGCTTCAACACTTTCGAGACGGCCGAGCTCAAGCTGCCTGCCATCGTGAAGAGCGGCGAGCGACGCGAGGCCTTCGACGAGCGCAAGCTCAGGGTTAGCTTCGAGCGCGCGTTGCAGAAGCGCCCGGTGGCCAGCCACAACGTGGACAGCGCGGTGCGCGAGATCATCAACGACCTGCGCCGCAGCGGTGAGCGCGAGGTGCCTTCGCGCCAGGTCGGCGAGCTGGTGATGCGCGAGCTGAAGAAGCTCGACCAGGTAGCTTACGTGCGCTTCGCCTCGGTCTACCGCAAGTTCGAGGACGTGCAGGCTTTCCTCGAAGAAATCGCACGGCTGGAGCACGACTTGCCCGAGCTGGAAAAGCTGCAGTTGTCGCTGCTGGGCAGCGGCGAAGGTGCGGAGCCGCGCCGCTCCCGCAAAGGTTAGTCACCTTGCCGCTCTCCCCGGCGAGGAGGATCAGCATGAGCCAAGCCTTCACCGCCCTCGATCACCAGCACATGGCGCACGCACTGCGCCTTGCCGAGCGTGGCCTGTACACCACGCAACCCAACCCGCGCGTGGGTTGCGTGATCGCGCACGGCGACGAGGTGGTCGGCAGTGGCTGGCACCGGCGCGCGGGCGAACCGCATGCCGAGGTGCATGCACTGCGCGAGGCGGGTGAACGCGTACGCGGAGCCACCGCCTATGTGACGCTGGAACCCTGTGCCCATCACGGCCGCACGCCACCCTGCACGGATGCACTGGTCGCCGCCGGCGTGGCGCGCGTGGTGATCGCGGCGGAGGATCCCTTCCCGCAGGTGGCCGGTCGTGGCATCGCAAAGCTGCGCGCCGCCGGCATGACCGTGGACGCCGGTCTGCTGCGTGACGAAGCGAGAGAACTCAACGTCGGCTTCTTCAGCCGCCTCGAGCGCGGTCGCCCTTTCGTGCGGCTGAAGCTGGCGATGAGCCTGGACGGCCGTACCGCATTGGCCAATGGGGAGTCGAAGTGGATCACCGGCGAAGCCGCCCGCGCCGACGGGCACCGCTGGCGTGCGCGCTCAAGCGCCATTCTCACTGGCAGCGGCACGGTGCTGGCGGACGATCCCCATCTCACTGTGCGCCTGCCGGTGGCCGAAGCCTTCGCGACGCCGTTGCGGGTGGTGCTGGACCGCGACCTGCGCGTGCCGGCGCACTTTCACGTGATGGATGCCACCGCGCCCACCCTGTGCATCCACGATGCGCAACGGGCGCCGCCAACCGTTGCGCCGGCGTCCGTGCGCCATGCAGGCGTGCTGCTGGACGGAAACGGGCGGCTCGATCTGAACGCCGTGCTGGCGCTGCTGGCACGCCTCGAAGTCAACGAACTTCACGTGGAAGCGGGCTCCCGGCTCGGCGGCGCTCTGCTGGTTGCGGGCTTGGTCGACGAACTGCTGTTGTACGTCGCCCCAGTCCTGTTGGGCGACCTGGCATGCCCGCTGCTGGAGCTGCCGCCGCTGGCGTCGATGGCCGAACGCTGGCGGCTTGCCGTGGTCGAGCAACGCCAGGTTGGCGTGGACTGGCGGCTGCGCCTGCGGCCACAGCCAGCACGCCCATGGGCGGTCTCGCCGGACTGAACGGCGACCAACGTCCACGACAACGGAGACAACGCTGAAACATTGGTGGCGTTGGATGGCTGGGGAATCCTGCCGATCTTGCCGTCCGCCATGCCGTCGATGTACGCCGATACCGTCTTGCGCCCCGCTTCGCCGTCGTTCATGCGGGAGCCTCGCCCCATGGTCGGCGCCAGCTGGTCCCGCGGCGACTGGACGTGGCTGGTGCTGCTGTCGCTGCTGGCCTTGGCCGCTCGCTGCATCCGCCTGGGCCACCAGCCGTTCTGGCTGGACGAGGTTTTCACCTACCAACGCATCCGCCTGGACACCGCGACGCTGATCGCCGACAGCTTCGCCAACCGGCACATGCCCAATTATTTCCTGCTGCTGCGCTCACTGATGCCGGCGCAGCCGGACTTCGCCGCGTTGCGCCTGCCCTCGGCGCTGTTCGGCGCGCTGTCGGTCGGCGTGGTGTTCGCGATCGGGCGACGGGCCGCCGGGCGTTTTGCAGGTTGCATGGCCGCGCTGTTGATGGCGCTCGCGCCCACTCAGGTGCAGTACGGCCAGGAAGCGCGTTCGTATGCGCTGCTGTTGTTGCTGGTCGCGATCGCGCTGTGGGGCCTGATAGGTCTGGCGCAGCAGCCGGTACGCGCCGCCCTGGGCTGGCGCCGCCCGGACAACCTGTGGCTGGAGTGGGCGGCCTGGTTTGCCGGAACCATCGGTGCGCTGGACCTGCTGGGCGATGCGATGCCCTGGCTGCTGGCCTCCAACGGCACGCTGTTCTGCATCTGGCGGCACCTGCGCGTGACGCATCCACCGGCCCTGGCGCATGGATTTCTGCGTAACTGGTTGTGGATACAGGCGTTGGTGCTGGCGTGTTGCCTGCCGTTCTACGTCGCGATATGCGTCGCCAGCAACGCGCGCATGCTTGATGTCTTCGACTGGGTACCCGCGCTGAGCTGGCGCGGGCTGTGGGTGGCGGCCGGCAGCATCTACCTGATGCGCCCGGCCGAGGTGGTGCAGTTCGGCCTGATGCCGGCCGGGGCGGCCGTGCTCTCGCCTTGCGTGGTGGTGCTCTGCGGGCTGGGGCTGTTCCGTCTGCGCGGGCGCATGGAAGGACGCGTGCTGGGCCTGGCCTTCGCCGTGCTTCCCCTGCTGCTGCTGGCGGTGTCGCTGGTCAAGCCGATGCTGGTGCCGCGTTACCTGCTGTGGAGCGCGTTGGCGTTCTTCGTGCTGGCTGGCGTGGGCGCTGCCGCGCTGCCGCAGCGGTGGCGGCCGATCATCGCGGTAGCGTTGCCCTTGCTGTGCCTGCTCAACCTGTGGCCGGTGTATCGCGTCGAAGCCAAGCCGCGCTGGGATCGCACCGCCGCCATGTTGGCGACAGTCGCTCGGCCCGGCGACACGATCTACGTGGACGATCCGAATGCCCCCGCGATGCTGTCGACCCTGCAGCCACGCAGCCAGCCGCCGTTGGCCAGCAAGGCCCTGGTGACTGGCCGGCTGGATCTGGCTGTGGCGCGCTGGAGGCAGGGCAGCCGGGTATGGGCGGTGAACGGACGCTCGGCGCTGGGACAGCGCGAAAGTCTTGCGGGTTTCGAGGCGAAGCTCGCGGCACTCGGTCATCCGCAGCAAACAACGGCGCTGGGCCGCGAGATCACGGTGCTGGAGTTTGCGCCGCCTCCGGCGGGTTGATCCTGGTGTCGTGCGCCAGCGGAAACGCTGTGTCATGCCGCCGATCAGGGCTGCCAGGGGCATTGATGCTAGACTTTCGCTGTCGGCCCTTGAGGCCGGCGTTATGTTCAACGTCTTCAGGGCGGGGTGAAATTCCCCACCGGCGGTAGGTGTCCCCGCGGACACGAGCCCGCGAGCGCCTTCGCCGCAAGACGAAGGGTCAGCAGATCCGGTCCGACGCCGGAGCCGACGGTCAGGCCATCCCGGTTCACCGGGGCGGCGCACAGTCCGGATGAAAGAAGACGGTTCGACGCGCGGCCTTGCCGTGCGGCGGCCTCATGCCTTGGGGCGTTCTCGCTCGTTTCCACGGAGAACGTTTCATGATCCTGTTTGTGCCCCATGCCGTGGCGGCCTTCCCCGGGAGGCTGTGCTGATGTTCACCGGCATCATCCAGACCGTGGGCCGCATCGCGCGGCTCGAACCGCGCGGCGGCGACCTGCGTCTGCACATCGATACCGCCAACCTCGACCTTGCCGATGTGCAGCTGGGCGATTCCATCGCCGTTTCCGGCGTGTGCCTCACCGCGGTGGCGCTGGAAGCGCGCGGTTTCGCTGCCGACGTCTCGAATGAAACACTGTCGCTAACCACGCTGGGCGGGCTCAAAGCGGGCGATCCGGTGAACCTGGAGAAGGCGCTGCGCCTTGCCGACCGCCTGGGTGGCCATCTCGTCTCGGGCCACGTCGACGGCCTCGGCAAGGTGGTGTCGGTGACGCCCGATGGCCGTTCGCAGCGCTGGACCTTCGAAGTGGCGGCCAGCCTGGCGCGCTACATCGCCGCGAAGGGGTCGGTGTGCATCGACGGCACCAGCCTTACCGTCAACGAGGTCGCCGGCAATCGCTTCGGCGTCAACCTGATCCCGCACACCGTCGAGCGCACAACCTTCCACGCGAAGCGCGCGGGCGACGCGGTGAACATCGAAGTGGACGTGATCGCGCGCTATGTCGAGCGGCTGGTCGCTAGTGGGGATGCGCCGAAGCTCGACGAGGCTTTCCTCAAGCAGCACGGCTTCGCCTGACGCCCCAGCTTGTCATGCCGGCGCAGGCCGGCATCCAGTGACAAGAAGGCATCGCCAGGCGACGGCGTGCATTGCTTCCGGCTGATCGTGATCTCGTGCGTTGTCGTTACTGGATGCCGGCCGCGCCGACATGATTGAAAAACAAACTCCTGAATCATCTGGATTCCCCATGAGCTTCAACACCATCCCCGAAATCCTCGACGACCTGCGCGCCGGCCGCATGGTGGTGATCCTCGACGACGAGGACCGCGAGAACGAAGGCGACATCGTGATGGCTGCGCAGATGGTGCGGCCAGAGGACGTCAACTTCATGGTGCGCGAGGCGCGCGGCCTGCTGTGCCTCACGCTCACCGAGCAGCGCACGAGGCAGCTTGGCCTGCGCCCCATGGTCAGCGACAACACGTCGCCGTACCACACCAACTTCACCGTCTCGATCGAGGCGGCCGAGGGCGTCACCACCGGCATTTCCGCGCACGATCGCGCGCGCACCATCCAGGTGGCGGTGAAGAGCGACGCGCAGCCGCAGGATCTCTCGCAACCCGGGCACATCTTTCCGCTCACGGCGCAACCCGGTGGCGTACTGACCCGCGCTGGCCACACCGAGGCGGGTTGTGATCTCGCCGCGCTGGCCGGATTGGAGCCGGCCTCGGTGCTGATCGAGATCCTGCACGAGGACGGTTCGATGGCGCGCCGCCCGGAGCTGGAGGTGTTCGCGCAGAAGCACGGCCTCAAGATCGGCACTATCGCGGACTTGATCCGCTACCGGTTGGAAACCGAGAAAACCATCCAGCGCGAGCACGAAGAAGACGTCGACACCGAGTTCGGTCCGTTCCGGCTCATCGCCTGGCGCGACGCGATCCGCCATGGCCTGCACTACGCCCTGGTGCGCGGTACGGTGGACGATGGCGCGCCGGTGCTCAGCCGCGTGCACGTGCGCAACACCTTGTCGGATGTGCTGCACCTCAAGCGCGACGATCTGGGCCTCACCGTCACCAGCGCGTTGCGCCGCATCGCCGACGAAGGGCGCGGCGTGCTGTTGGTGCTCTCCGGCGAGGACACCCCGGATGCGCTGTTGGCCCGGCTCAGGCGCCAGCCCACGACGCTGGAGCCGGAAGCAGCGCAGCAGCAGGAATGGCGCCAACTCGGCCTGGGTGCGCAGATGCTGGCCGACCTCGGCGTGCACAAGCTGCGCGTGCTGGGTACGCCACGCAAGCTGGTGGGGTTGGGCGGCTTCGGCCTTGAAGTGGTCGAACACGTATAGGAGTGCCGCGCGCGCGATAGTCCTGTGTTTGGTCGAAGCCACGAAACGCCGTCAAACGTACACGGGGCGCTCCTGCACGATTGCCTGCGGCGTGCCACGCGCACGCCATATCTTGCGCGCCGCCTGCCCGCATAATCCGGGAATCCCAGCTGATCGACCATGGCCATGCCCGCGACCCGCGTCCGATTGATTGCCCCTTCCGGTTATCCGCGCGACAGCGTCGCGGTGGCACGCGGCGTGGATCGCCTGCGCGAGGCCGGTTGCACGCTGGACGGTCTGGACGTGCTGGATCGCATCGAACAACGCTACGCCGGCAGCGATGCCGAGCGTGCCGCCGACATCAACGCGCTTGCCACGCTGGATGTCTTGCCCGACATCGCGCTGGCGATCCGCGGCGGATACGGCGCCACGCGCCTGCTGGAACACCTGCGCTACGGTGCGTTGCGCGAGCGCCTGGCGGGCGCCGGCACCGTGCTGGTGGGACACAGTGACTTCACCGCAATCCAGTTGGCGCTGCATGCCAGGTGCGGCCTGATCACCTTTGGCGGGCCCATGTTCGATCCCGATTTCGACGCCGACGTTCCGAGCGAACTGACCTTGCCGCATTTCTGGCGCACGATTCGTTCGACGCAGGGATGCGCCGAGTGGAACAGCAGTGCCGAGTGCGAACTGGAGGTCGAAGGCCCGTTATGGGGCGGCAACCTCGCCATGCTGTGCAGCTTGCTTGGCACGCCGTATTTCCCGCGCATCGACGGCGGCATCCTGTTCGTGGAGGACGTGGGCGAGCCGCCGTTCCGCATCGAACGGCTGTTGTACCAGTTGCATCTTTCCGGTGTGCTGGGGCGCCAGCGTGCCCTGTTGCTTGGCGACTTCACCGAATGCAGGCATGGCATTCACGACAACGGCTACGACCTGGCTGCAGGTCTGGCGCAGATCCGCCGCGTCATCGGCATCCCCGTGCTGGAAGGTCTGCCGTTCGGCCATGTGCCGGACAAGTTCACGCTGCCATTCGGCGTGCCGGCGCGATTGCGCGCGAATGGCGGCAAGGCGAGGCTGGAATTCTCGAGCTACCCGCATTTGGGTGGTAGCGTACCCTAGTGCGATGGCTCAGGCGTTTGATCGAAGCCACGAGACCTCTCGCACGAGTGGCTCCTACCGGGTCGCTGCGAGTGCAAGGTAGCGCTGGTGCAGTGCAGCCACAGCCGCGTCCAGCGCGACCTCGTCGCCACTGTTGTCGATCACATCGTGGGCAAGCGCCAACCGTTGCTCGCGGCTGGCCTGTTGCGCCAGCATGCGCCGGGCCAGAGCCTCGTCGATGCCGTCGCGGGAAACCAGCCGTGCCAGTTGCAATTCGACCGGCGCATCGACCAGCAGCACGCGATCGATCCAGCGGTAGTGGTCGAGGTTTTCGACCAGCAGCGGGATCGCCAGCAGGCAGTACGGCGCTGTATCTGCCAGCGCCCGTTCGCGCAGCCATTGGCGAACGCGCGGATGGACGATGGCTTCAAGCGTTTCCCGCGCCGCAGGATCGGCGAACACGCGGCGGCGCATGGCAGGGCGATCCAGTCGACCTTCGGCATCCAGTGCCGTGTCCCCGAAAGCAGCCACCACGGTAGCCAGGCCTTCGCTGCCTGGTGCGACTACTTCGCGCGCGGCCACGTCGGCATCGTGTACCGGCACGCCCAGCGCGATGAATCGCTGCGTTACCGCGCTCTTGCCCGCGGCGATGCCGCCGGTGAGCGCGATAACGTCACTGCTCATCGCAAGCCCGTGAGCTGTAGATAGGTGTACAGCAAGCTATCGCCGGCTACGAACCAGACCCAGCCTGCCATGGCGATGAAGGGGCCAAAGGGCATGGGCACGCCACTTTCGTGGCGGCGCAAAGCGATCAGGCTGCCGCCCACGATCGCGCCGATCAGCGAGGAGATCAGCACGATAGGCAGCAGCGCCATCGGTCCCATCCACGCGCCCAGTGCGGCCAGCAGTTTGAAGTCGCCGTGGCCCATGCCTTCCTTGCCGGTGAGCAGCTTGAACAGCCAGTACACGCTCCACAGGCTGAGGTAGCCGATGGCCGCGCCAACAATGGCGGCGGACGTGGCGATGAACATGGCCTTCAGCGCAAGCAGCAGACCCAGCCACAGCAGGGGCAGGGTAAGTTGGTCCGGCAGCAATTGGGTTCGGAAATCGATGCCCGAGAGCGCGATCAGCGTCCAGGTAAACGCCAGTCCGGCCAGTGCACCCCAGGTCGCGCCGAACTTCCATACCACGATGGCGCTCAGCAAGCCGCTCAAGAGCTCCACTAGGGGGTACTGGATCGAGATCTTCGCCTTGCAGTAACGGCAACGCCCGCGCAGCAACAGCCAACCGAACAACGGGATGTTATCTGCAGCTGATAGTGGATGTTTGCAGTGAGGGCAATGAGAACGCTCGTGCACGATGCCGGGTGGCAGTGCTTCGTCGATGGCCTTCAACTCCAGAACATCACGTGCTTCGCGCCGCCATTCGACTGCCATGCGCTCGGGTAGGCGCAGGATCACCACGTTAACGAAGCTCCCAACCAGCAGGCCGAGCACGCTGGCTAGGGCTATCCATATGGAAAGAGGCAAATCGAGCATGCGCGTTAGGTAAAGTGTATATGGCGTTCAGAGCTTACGGTGTCGGCTGCGATAGCGCAGCCCGCATGCGATTTGTGCTTCTAAGCATTAAGGCACACATCTACAGCGGGAAGATCAGAACGTGCCGGCCAACTTGAAGATGGGCAAATACAACGCGATCACCATGCCGCCCACGACCACACCAAGAATCACCATGATCATAGGTTCAAGCAGGGTGGAAAGGGTATCGACGGCGTTTTCGACTTCTTCTTCGTAGAACTCGGCGACCTTGAACAACATGCTGTCTAACGCGCCTGATTCTTCGCCGATTGCGGTCATCTGCACCACCATATTTGGGAAAAGACCGGTTTGCCTCATCGCCAGTTGTAGTTGATGGCCTACCGAAACGTCGTCGCGGATCTGCTTCACAGCATCGCCATAGACCACGCTGCCGGTGGCGCCCGAAACCGAGTCTAGTGCCTCCACCAGCGGCACGCCGGCGTGAAAAGTCACACCCAAAGTCCGGGCAAAGCGTGCGATGGCTGATTCGCGCATGATTTTGCCAAACACCGGTAATTTCAGTGTTACGCGATCCATGAAATGAGCGAACTTCACCGAACGACGCTTACCCTCCACCAAACCGACCACGCTGCCGATGATGATGAGCAGTACCAGCCACCACCAGCTTTTCATGAAATTCGATGCACTGATTACGATTTGAGTGGGCGCAGGCAGAGCGGCACCGGCGTCATGGAAGGTTTGTGCAAATACAGGCACGACAAACAGCAGCATGATCATACTGACCAAGAAAGCCACTGCGATCACCATAATCGGATAGAATAACGCCTTCTTTATCTTTTTCTTCAATGCTTCCGTACGTTCCTTATACGTAGCCACGGTATCCAGCACCGTGTCCAACACGCCAGAAGCTTCGCCGGCGCGAACTAGATTGCGATACAGCTCGTCGAACTGCACGGGGTAGCGCCCCAATGCCTCGTGCAGTGATTGGCCACCTTCCAGGCCCTGCTTCACATCCATCAATATGTTTTTGAAGCGGATGTTTTTCTGGCCGTCGGCAATGATGTCGAAGGATTGCACCAACGGCACGCCGGACTTCATCATGGTAGCGATCTGGCGGCTGAACACTGCTACATCACGCGGCTTCACCGTGCTACCAGCAGATCCGAATAGAGGCTTGGCGCGCTCTTTCACGCTTTGCGGGTTCATCCCCTGGCGCCGCAGCTCCGCCTTCACTAGCGAAGCGTTCTTCGCCGGCATCTCGCCCTTCATAAGCTTGCCGCGCTTGTCCAGAGCTACCCAATCATAGGTGGTGAGCTTGCTGATCACGGCACGCTCGGCGCCGAGTGCGCGCGTGTCCTTTTTTACGGTGACGGATACCGTAGCCATATATGTCCCCTCATGATGCGTTCCGACAGGCCGTTGAGCCACGGAGTCGTTCTGATACCGTAGCTTACGTCATTTTCCTGCTGTAAAACCGTGGCGGCTGCCGCAGCTTCGCTGCTTATATCTGTCTGGCTTTTATGGTGGGCCAAGGTCAATCTTTGGTTACGCGATCGATCTCGGTAAGGCTGGTAAGGCCCTGTTTTACCTTGAGCATGGCTGACGCACGCAGGTCGTTGATGCCAGCTGCCCTGGCGACTTCGGCGATCTGCAGCGCGTTGCCGCCCTGCAGCACGATCTTCTGGATCTCTTCCAGCATGGGCATCACCTGATAGATGCCGACGCGCCCCTTGTAGCCCTCGTTGCACTCGTTGCAGCCCACTGCCTCGTAGAGAGTGAACCCCTCATCGATCTCTTTCTGGGTGAAGCCGGCGGCCAACAGGGCTTGCGGCGGCAGGTGCTGCTCGCGCTTGCAGCTATGCAAACGGCGCGCCAGGCGCTGGGCAATGATCAGAGTGACCGAAGAGGTGATGTTATACGGCGCGATGCCCATGTTCATCAGGCGCGAGATGGTCTGCGCCGCGTCATTGGTGTGCAGGGTGGAGAGCACCATGTGGCCGGTCTGCGCGGCCTTGATCGCGATCTCGGCGGTCTCCAGGTCGCGGATTTCGCCTACCATGATCACGTCCGGATCCTGGCGCAGGAAGGAGCGCAGTGCGCTGGCGAAGGTCATGCCGCGCTTGGCGTTTTGTTGCACCTGGTTGATGCCTTCGACGCGGATTTCCACTGGGTCTTCGGCCGTGGAGATGTTGCGCTCTGCGGTGTTCAGCATATTCAGACCGGTGTAGAGCGACACCGTCTTGCCGGAGCCGGTAGGGCCGGTGACCAGCACCATGCCGTAGGGTTTGTGGATGGCATCAATAAAGAGCTTCTGCTGATCCGCTTCGTATCCCAGCTTCTCGATGCCAATTTTCGCCGCCGCACCGTCGAGGATACGCAACACGATCTTCTCGCCGAACAGCGTAGGCAGCGTACTGACGCGAAAGTCCACCGCGCGGTTCTTGCTGAGGTTGAGCTTGATGCGGCCATCCTGCGGTACACGCTTTTCGGCAATGTCGAGCTGCGCCATCACTTTCAAGCGAGAGCTGATGCGACTGGCCATCTTCAGCGGTGGGCTGGCCACGGCGCGCAGCATGCCGTCCATGCGCAGGCGCACGCGATATTGGGTTTCGAACGGTTCGAAATGGATGTCCGAAGCGCCGCGGCGGATTGCATCCACCAATATCTTGTTGACGAATTTCACGACTGGGGCGTCGTCGTTGGCATTGGCGTCGATGCCAGTCGAGCCCTCCTCGCCGTCGCCACCTTCGGTATCAAGGTCGCTGAAGTCCTCGCCGCCCATGTCTGGCATCACGTCGTGCATGCTGTTTAGCGCGATGTCGATGGCTCGATTGAGCTGGGCTCGTTCGACCAGAATCGGCTCCACCATGCAGCCGGAGTGGAACTTGATCTCCTCCAGCGCATTCAGTTGCATAGGATCGGCGATGCCCACGAACAGACGCTTGCCGCGCTGGAAGAGCGGTAGGGCTCGGTGTTTGGTCAACAACGCCTCGCTGATTAGATTGATCGGTAGTTGCGCGGGGTTCATTGTCGTCACATCCAGTACCGGCATACCGAACTCCTGCGACGCGAGCCGTAGAAGGCGCAGACCGTCAACTAGGTTCCGATCTAGTAGCCACGACGTCAGAGTGACCCGTTGTTGAGTGCTTTCCTGCACGGCGCGGCGCGCATCTGCCTCGGGCAACAATTCTTCGGTTACCAGGCGGCGAGCAAGCCCGGTCAGTCCCATGAGCGGTGTTTGCATTGTCGATGACATGAATGGAGCCCCTTTACCCTTTATCTGCGGCCGAATCTACCCCAGTCCGCCCTGTAGGTCACCCGTGCGATGCAACTCGGAGTGCAGTCGCGCCCTCTGCTTCACGTTATGATTCGCGGAGACTTCAGGGGGAATAGCCGTTGAGCCGACTCAGCATCATCCTGCCCGCCAAGAACGAAGCGCCTGCGCTGGCCGGGTTGCTGTCACGCTTGCGCCTAGTTCAACCCGATGCGGAGGTCATCGTGGTGGACGATGGCTCCACCGATGACACTCGGCGGGTCTGTACCGAAGCAGGCGTCACTTGTCTTTCTTCACCGTACTCGATGGGCAACGGAGCGGCCATCAAGCGCGGCGCGCGGGCGGCCCAAGGCGATGTACTAGTATTCATGGACGGCGACGGCCAGCACGACCCGGTCGACGTGGGTCGCCTGCTGTCCATGCTTGACGAAGGTTACGACATGGTGGTCGGGGCCCGTGACTGGGGCAGCCAGGCGGGTGTGGGGCGCGGTGTCGCCAATACCTTATACAACTGGCTGGCCACACGGATGACCGGACACCAGGTGGTCGACCTCACTTCCGGCTTTCGCGCCGTGCGTGCGGACAAGTTCCGCGAGTTCATCCACCTGCTGCCGAATGGTTTCAGTTATCCCACAACCAGCACCATGGCCTTCTTTCGTAGCGCCTATCCGGTGGTCTATGTGCCGATCAAAGCGGCGCAGCGCGTGGGTAAGAGCCACATCAGACCACTCAGGGATGGAGTGCGCTTCCTGATGATCATCTTCAAGATAGCAACGCTGTATTCGCCGTTGAAGTTGTTTGCTCCGGTGGCTGCCTGCTTTGCTATCGCAGGTCTCGGGTGGTATGGATGGACCTTCCGCATGGGAGGTCGCTTTACTAACATGAGCATGTTGATGCTGAGTGCGGCTGTGATCATTTTTCTTATTGGATTGGTTTCGGAGCAGATTACCAGCCTCACTTATTTGGCGGCGCGTGATTCCAATGCCCGGTCATCGTGATCACCTGATTATTTTCGCAAGCCACTGCGCGCCTCAATCACACTGTCGTGGCTCGGAAGTTGACGCGTGACACCCGGTGTCCGTCCCGCCGTACTGGTGCTGACTTCTACATACCCGCGGTGGAAAGACGACCATGAGCCCGGATTCGTGCATGAACTGGCGAGGCGGCTAGTTGATCGTTTCCGCGTGATCGTATTGTGCCCTCATGCGATTGGTGCGTTGCCGCACGAAATCCTGGACGGTGTCGAAGTTGTCCGTTATCGCTATGCACCGGAGAGCTGGGAAACTTTGGTCAATGACGGCGGCATCGTCAATAACTTGCGACTCAACCGCTGGAAATATCTGCTGGTGCCGGGATTCGTGCTGGCCCAGGTTTGGCATGCGTGGAGAATACTATGCAAGGAAAATATTGAAGCCATCCATGCCCATTGGTTGATTCCGCAAGGCTTGATTGCCGCGTTACTCCAATGCTTGCCTGGAGCCAGAGTCCCATTCGTAGCTACGGCACACGGAAGTGACCTGCAGGCCCTGCATGGTCTTGCCATGGATGCATTGCGCCGATTTGTCGCACGGAAGGCCTCGAGGATTACAGTCGTCAGCAATATGCTTCGGGATGCTCTAGGGAGCACGGATGTATCACCGTCGAAAATCCGCGTACTTCCAATGGGGGTCGATCTCGATGGCCGCTTTGTACCAGACGGAAATAGTCGCCGTTCTGCGAATGAGATCCTGTTTGTGGGGCGGTTGGTAGACAAGAAAGGCGTGGATCGGTTGCTGGATGCCATGCCAGAGGTGCTACGACGCGTGCCGGGTGCAAAACTGGTCGTCGCAGGCCACGGTCCGATGTTCACGGCACTGAAAGAGCAGAGTGAGAGGCTCGGTGTGTCCGGCAGGGTGGATTTCCTCGGTGCCATCGCCCAGCGCGAGCTCCCTGCCTTGTATCGAAGAGCCGCTCTGTTTGTTGCGCCTTTCGACAAGGGAGAGGGGCTTGGGCTTGTGCTCGTTGAGGCCATAGGCTGCGGCTGCCCAGTCCTGGCGGGGGATGCGCCTGCGGCGGTCGACATTTTCGGCGAGGCCTGGGCTGAACACGTGGTCGACCCCAGAGATGCAGGGGCGCTTTCGGCCCGTATAGTCGCCGCATTGGAGTCCCCCAAGATTGCGTGCGAACGAGCGGAACGGTTACGTGGAAGGGTGTCAGCGCGATTCGGTTGGGATGGGGTGGCCGAGGCTTACGGGGCCATCCTCAAGGAGTGCGTCGCGGGGGAGGCATAGGCGCCTATCGGACAGGCTCGCCGAAATTGTCATGAACTGTCTCATCGTCGCGAGCGATCGTTAGAGCTATCCTGCGAGACTGAGCGGGTCGCGCTCCCGTACATGAAGGCGAGAGCGCTGGCCGATGCCACGAAGAAGGCGGAAAGAGTAAACGGCAAGCGCTGCAGGTGAGGGTCGATACGTCGGGCGAAGGGAAGCGCTAAAGGGCCCAGGGTGCGTGCAGGAATGCGCAGCCAATGATGTGCTTCCGTATCGAGATTCCCGTAGCCCAATGCATGATAGGCATCCGGATGATCTTTGGCGAACAGCGGCGCCGAGTGGCGCGCAGCCTCCACCATCTTTCTTGCGACGCCCTCAAGGCAGAGTTTGTCCGTGTGTATGGCTGGTGCTTCTTTGCTCCATGCGATATCACCCACTCGGGCGAGTCGCAGCAGCAGATCGCGGTCCTCGAAACCGTATTGGCGGTAACGTGTATCGAACCCCCCCACATCGCGAAAAGCGTCGGCCAGCACGGCCATGTTCTGTGAGCTTCCCATCCACACCTGCCCTGCGGCATGAGCGGACGCCCTGCGACACGATGCACGTTGCTGATAACGATCCCAGAATCCATGGCCTATGCCGAATACGTGACCTGTGCTGGCCACGACGCCTTGGGTCATGGCGTCGATATGTCCCCAGAGACTGCGGGTGCTCCCCGGGAGGCAGTCGCAGTCCATGAAGACAACGATGCGACCACTGGCTTTGGTGAAGCCTTCGTTGCGGGCGGCGGCGCGTCCGGCGTTTTTGAGGAGCGTCAGAAGAGTGGTATTCGATGTGGTGTCGATAACGGACGATTTACCGTCGTCGGAGCCATCATCGACGATGATGATTTCCAGCCTGGTCTCCGATGGCAATGCCTGGGACTGGAGCGATGCAATGAGCGACGATGCGCGTTGCCAGTCGCGATAGACCGGAACGACAACGCTTACGACTTCCGTCATGACAAACGCCCTTGGTGCATCAACAGTTCGGGCAACGATACATGACGCCGTGACGCGCTCGTTATGTCTGCGCGACAAGTGAGCGAGGTATCGATTGTCGATGGCTGCTTGAGTAGTGCCATGAAGGTAATTCGAGGGGATCAAAAAGAAATGAGTGTATTGAATGCTCCGGATGTATCAATCGTTACCGCAACATACAACGCGAATGCATCCATCGGGAGATGCCTGCTCAGCGTGGCGGGGCAGGTCGGTGTGACATGCGAGCACATCGTGATAGATGGCGGCTCAACGGACGGGACGGTGGAAACGCTTCGTGAACACGCGTCGGATCTGGCGTATTGGTGCTCCGAGCCCGATGCCGGTATTGCCGACGCCATGAACAAGGGGGTGGGGCATGCTGCTGGCGAATGGGTGGCATTCATCCATGCGGATGACAATTTGGCGAGCCCAGATGTTCTCGCGCAGGCGTTGAGAAAAGTCCCAGCCGATGCCGACATAGCCGCGTTCCCGGTGCTTTTTGGAGAGGGCCGGAGACGTAGGCTATTGCGCCCCAGGCCGGTTGGTCCTCTAACCCACTTCAAAATGGGAATGTGCCATCAGGGAATGCTTGTGCGCCGCGAGCTGTTCTGCCGCTTGGGAGGGTTCGATACAAGCTTCAAGGTATGCATGGACTATGAACACCTTGCGAGGGCTGTGCTAGCCGGGGCGCATGTATTCACGGCGGATATGCCCGTGCTGAGCTGCATGAGCGATGGGGGCATCAGCAGCCGCATGGATTGGCCATCTCTTAGTACACGGTTTTCCGAGGAGAAGCGTGTCAATGAGAAATACGCGGATACGCCCCTGTTGCAGCGCGTTTTGAGCGTGTACTGGTGGCTATATCTTCCGTACCGTCGATTGCGAGCGTGGATCCGCGATCTTGGTCGACATCGGCGTTGAGCTCAGCGGGTAGTGCTTGCAGGTTTTCCAAGTTCTGCGTCCAGCATCATGCGAACGACATCCCTGGCAGCGTGCCTGGCGCGCCAGCCAAGTGCCGACTGGGCCTTTGCCGGATTCGCTCTGCTTTCGGCCAGATCGGCTGGGCGAAACAGGGTTTCGTCAACGACGACATGTTCATGCCAGTGCAGTCCCACGGCATCGAACGCCGCATCGACGAATTCTTCCAAGGTGCAGGTCTGGCCGGTAGCTATCACGAAGTCCTGTGCTTGATCCAATTGCATCATCATCCACATTGCCTCGACATACTCGGGAGCCCAGCCCCAGTCGCGGGATATGGAAAGGTTGCCGAGATGGAGCTTTTCGTTGCTTCCGGAAGCAATCCGCGCCGCGGTGGCGATGATTTTTCTGGTGACGAAGCGCTCGGGTCGCAGCGGCGATTCGTGATTGAACAAGATTCCGGTGCAGGCGTGCAGCCCATACGCTTCGCGATAGTTCGCCACCGACCAGAATGCGGCTGCCTTGGCGACCGCATAGGGGCTGCGCGGGCGAAATGGCGTGTTTTCATCGCAAGGCTGCTTGGCCGATGCCCCGAAGCACTCGCTCGAGCCTGCGCTGTAAAATTTTGTATTGGCCGCTGTGAAACGTATGGCTTCAAGAAGATTGAGAGTGGAGATGCCAATGCTTTCCATCGTCTGTAAAGGCTGCTCGAACGACATTGCCACGGAGCTTTGCCCTGCGAGGTTGTATATCTCGTCGGGCGCCACGTGTGACACGGCATGCAAGACGCTTCGAAAGTCCGTTGTGGCCATCGATACGAGGTTTACTTTGTCCTTGATGCCCAAGGCTCGCAGGTTGTCAAACGACTGCATTTGGGCGTCGCGCGAGCTGCCGTAGACCTCGTATCCTTTCGAAATAAGAAGCCGCGCCAAATAACTGCCGTCCTGGCCGCTCACACCGCATATAAGCGCGCTTTTCATACTATTTCAGCCTCGGATAAGTTGCTTGTAAATATCGAGAGTTTCGCTGGCGCACTTGTCCCAGGAGAACTGGGCAATTCGCTCGCGGCCGCGAGCGATCAGTGATGTCGATACGACCCGAGATGACACGACTCGTTCGATAGCAGAGCGAATATCATCCGGGTCGTTTGGGTCAAAAAGCTCCGCTGCCACACCGACGACCTCTGGAAGCGAACTGGTATTCGAGCATAGCACCGGGCAGTTGTGCGCCATTGCTTCAAGTGGCGGTATGCCAAAACCCTCGTACAAGGACGGGTAGATGAATGCCGCCGCCCCGCTATACAAGCGAGACAACAAGCTGTCGTCGCCTTCGACATGAACGACGTGTTCGATTGGCAGACGGTGAGAGCGCACGAGTTCTCGTTCCTCTCGCGTGAATTTTCCGCCGCCGAAACAAACCAAGGCGTAGGTCTTTGGAAGGTCGATCGATTGCGCGTACGCCGCCACCAAATTGGCGAAATTCTTGTAGCCGGATCGATTGCCGACGTAGAGCAAATATGGGGTGTCTTGCGGTAATCGATAAGGCCTGCTGTCCGTTGCGACGCTGGTCAAGGAGTGGCCGAGGTACACGACGGAAGTCATGTGCGGTGGGACGCCGAAGAAATGGATCAGATCACGACGGGTGTTTTCCGAAATGCAGATGATGTGGTCGGCTTTCTGAACCGCAGAGCGCTTCTGTGCGGAGGTTTTTCCGCCATCCGCGAACGATTCGGGGAGGCGCTCATGTATCATGTCAAAAACTGTAAGTACGCGTTTTGACCACGCCGGTGCGTAGCTTCCTTTTGCATAATACGTGCTATGGAAAATATTAATATTTCTTTGCGATTTTATTAGTGCGTGTCCGATAATGCTGTTTACTGTGTCGATGGCGAGAGTCGATCCTCGAAATTTCGGCAGTCGCATGCCTCGGGCTGCATGGTCGGATTCAAGGTAAGCATTGATGTGAAAAGGGGCGAATATCTTTGCACTGTTGCTCTCTCCAAGAGGCATTCGGCGTGCAATTTCAAGAAAATAGCGCGATATTCCGCCATACTTCTGGCGCGCGAAGATTCGGTGGTCATAAATGATTTTCATGCGCTCTTCAATTCGCATGATGGCTTGTTTTTCGCCAAAGCTTGTTTATTCTGCGTGTGAAGACCGCCAGCAAGATTCTCGCTTCATAGACGACCTGAGTTCTCGCGGCTCGGACATTCAGCCAAAAAAGTCGCCGAAAGAGCAGTCGTTTGTATTTTCGATCGCCCTTGTCGAGCAAGCCGTTCGCGAGGCGTGACAGATCCAGGAACGGCACAATCCAGTGGGCAAGACGGGAACGGTACCTCGAAAAAATGTAAAGCTGATTGCTTGCTCCGTCCCGGCCAAGCTGCACATGGCCAGACTCCAGGCGTCGGAATTTGCCGCGTTTGAGCAGATGGATGATCAGTGCCCAATCCGCGCCCAAGAAGTTTTTTGGTTGCGCCAGCCAGAACGACAGTGTGCTTCGACGGAACAACGAATAGAACCTGCCGTTAGCGTGCCAGTGGTCAAAAAAGCTGGCGATATTAGCATTTGGATCGTCGTCGTCCAACGTGCGATCTCCCATGGCTACGGGGTCGGGTTGCGATCCGGTGAATCGAGTTGGACAGGTTGCACCGATGTAGTCACTGTTGTGATCGAGAAAATCGACGCACAGTGCGAGGAAGTCGGGTGAGCGCACATCGTCGGCCGCCGCCCACATGAAATATTCGCATTCGGCAGCGCGCAGTACGTAGTCGAAATTGGCCTCGGCCCCGATGTTGCTCTCTTGCCGGATGTATATGATGCGTGAGTCATGCCTTGCCATGGCTTGGCAGATCTTCGGTGTGGCATCGGTCGATGCATTGTCCGAGATGATCAGCGTGAAATTGCCATAGGTCTGTTGCGCAACCGATTCGATGGCGTCGGCCAAGGTTTTTTCGCCATTGAAGACTGGCATGCCGATGGCTACGCGAGGTTGATTGGTACCGGACATGTGGGGCATTTACCGAGAGAGCCAGGGGGGCGCAATCTGCTTCCAGCCCGCATGCCATGCGCAGGCCACCGTTGCCGCCAGGAAGGCCGCGGCAGCGAGTGCCAGTTGTCCGGTCATGGTGGACAAGTGGGTAGACAATGCGAACAGTGGCAATATCACCAGGGTCGACAAAACAACGGGAAGAAGCACGCATTTCACGAACCACGGTTTTCGTGCTTTCTCCAGCAGGCCATTGAAAGCCAGTGGCGCCGAAAACAGGATGTAGCCCAGATTCAAGACAAGCCATGGGCCAGACGCACCTTCAAGTCCGTAGTGCCTTACTAACGCCACGGTAAGGAGTGGCAGCAATGCTGCGGCGATGATGTTCTGTGCCAAGGGCAGACTGGTCTTTCTGTACGCCAGCAGTAATGCATATGGCATATGCATGAAGGCGTTGCACATGGTGCCCAGGGAAATGGCTGCCAGGGGCAGCCAGGCGAGGTCGGCGATGAGCTGGTTTCCAGTCCAGGCGCGCAACAATACTTGCCCGAAGAAAGCGAGAACCATTGCCGCCGGAACCACCATCACCGCGAGCAGTGCGCTGGCTTGGAGATACGTTTGTCTGAGATCGGATTTCTCCCCTGGTACATCGGCCAGCTCGGCAATTCTGGGGTAATAGGCGTTGAAGACGGGCCCGGTGGCGCGCAGGGTCAACGTGCCAGCCGACCATGCGATCATGTAGTACCCGAAGTATTCCAACGAGAGCAAGCGGGACAGGATGACTTTGTCGAGTTGCGTCAGGACCAGCCCCAGGATGTTGATGATGCCTAGGCTTGCGGTGAACCGTCCCGTGCCGCGTATCGAACCCCATCTGAATCGTGCAGGCGGTCGCCCGAGCGATCTCCAGGTCATGATATGGAAACAGACGAGAGCCAACGCGCCCACCACGCATTGCCATGCAAAAAAAACGGTCATGCTGGGCGAGTACAGCCATAGCAGCAAGATTGCCCCGGTGCCTCGCAAGGAAGACACGATGGCGTTTGCTGCATTCAGGCTTACTTGGCGTTGCAGCCCCACCAGGCATCCGATATGAAACCCCAGCACGAACTGCAAGGCGATGGCGATGCTGGCTAGAGCCAGTCCGCGACGGGTATCGTCAAGCCTCGCTGCAGGCACATGCAGCCAATGGGTAGCTAGGATTGGTGCCAGTAGCATCAAGATGACGCCCAGCACGGATGCGGCAGCCAGGAACAGGGTCTCGATGGTGTGGAACATGTCGATCAGGTGCTGTCGTTCCGTGCCGTTGCTGCTTGGATAGGCAACTGCCTCCCGGGTGACGGTGGCGCCCAGTCCTCCGTCCATGATTGCCAGCAGCGCGCTCAGGGTCGCGTAGAATCCGACCAGGCCGTACCCTGCTGCCCCCAGAAAGTGGAGATAGAACGGCACGAAGAGCAGCGCCATCAATGCAGACCAGCCTTGCCCCAAGAGATTGGCGAGCAGGTTGCGATTGATATGGCGCACAGGGTCGACGTTCGCTGTATCGCTGGTCATCAGGGACGGCGGCGCAGATAGCCGCCTGGGGCTACCGTGATGAGGAGCTTGGCTTCCATATCCTCATCCACCTCAAAGTCGTGGTTGCGAGACAGGAATTCGTGCACTGCCGTCTTGGGGTTGTTGCCTACATCCCAAGGACGATCAGGGTACATGCCAGCTGGCAGGTCCTCGATTACGGTATCGAACACCACGCAATAGCTACCCGGGCTGACCAAGGGGGAGTATGCATTTAGTTCTGCGAGCACATGTTCGTGCGTGTGGTTCGAGTCGAGAATCACCAGGATCCGGTTATAAGCGGCTGCTCGCCTGAGAACCTCGTCCACTATCTCTGGCGCGATTGACGAACCCTCGATCATATCGATGCGATGTGCCATCGGATGAGCCTCAATGGCTGTCCGGTTGTGGGCACGGATGTCGATGTCAATGCCAATTACCCGGCGGCGCGGCTTCCTTAGATCCAGTGCCTGGTCAGCCTCGACTGCGTCGCAGTAGTCCAATAAAGCAAGCATCGATGCGCTCAGAATCAGCGAGCCGCCGTGCGCGATACCGGTTTCTATGACGAGGTCGGGCCTGACCCTCCAGATCAGTTCCTGGAGAGCAACCATGTCCTGTGGGTACTGGATGATCGGGCGGCCCAGCATTGAGAAGTTGTACGAGTACTTTGGTTGCGTCGAGGCAACCATGAATTCGTGGGATGTGGCCTGGAGGACCTTGTCTTTCCTGTTCGCTTGAAGGCGTCCTTCAATTTCGAGAGCGAATTCCATTGAAATTATCCTGGGTTCGTTGATGGGGTGACCGGTGCCGGGGCAGGACGGTCCGGCGTGTCTTTATTTGGCTGAGCCGTGCTGTCGACGATAGCATCCAGCTTCTCGCGACTGCCCCAAAAGGCCATCGGCTCGTACGCTGAATAGGGTACCTTTCCTAGGTTCATTGCGATCTTCCCGCCAGACGCCTCTATCCAGGATTGCACCAGTTCGCGGACGGCAATCGGCCTTCCGCTGCAGACGTTGAAGATCCCGTTCAATTTCTCGTGCTGTGCAACCTCGACAATGATGCGTGCTGCTTCGTGGACTGGGAGAAAGTCACGCAGCTGTTCGCCGCCGCTCATGTCGAATGCCTTTGCATTGCGATCGATCGCAGCATGTAGCATGCGGTAAAGCGATTTCTCGGATTGCCCTTTGCCATACAGGTAGAACAGCCGCAGCCATGCCAAGTCCAGGCCGTGTTGCGTATGCAGGTCGAACAGCGCCTTGCGCAGCCTGTCCTTTGCTAGGCCATACTGCGTACACGGTCGCGTCGGGGTGTCTTCTATGAGGCCACCTGAGGCAAGCCCGTATTCGTAGCAGGTTCCAGTCACCACTAGTCTTTTCAGCCCGTGCCTGACGCACGAAGTAAGGAACGCCAGTTGTGTGGGCAGCTCGATCTCGACGTGACGACTGGCCTGATAATTCGGCAGTCCGCTCCATGCGAGGTGAATCAGAACATCTGGCGAACCCATGGCCTTGTACGGGTTGGCTGGCGCATTCGCGATATCCAACGCTACCCACCTGAAAGTCTCGGACTTTATGGCGCGCGGAGGAGCAGAGCGAGTAAGCGCAACAATATCGACGTCGCGCGCCTGCAACTCCCGGAGTACATACCGACCAATGAAGCCAGTGGCCCCGGATACGGCGATTCGCATGGGTCTATTCCACCCGTAAGGCAGGCACGGCAGTAACGAATTTTCCGCCCCATTCGCGGATGTAGTTCAACTGAGTCGTGATTTCCTCTCGCAGGTTCCAAGGCAAGATCACCACATAGTCGGGCCGGTCTTCACGGATATGCTTTTCGTCGACGACCGGGATGCGCGAGCCGGGTAGGTAACGACCCTGTTTGTGCGGTGAGGCATCAACTACGTAGTTGAGCAGATCGGGTCGCACCCCGGCGTAATTCAGCAGAGTGTTGCCCTTCGCCGCGGCTCCGTAACCAACGACCCGTTTGCCATCTCGCTTGCATTCGAGCAAAAAGGCCAGGAATGCGTTCTTGATGCCGTCAGCTAAGGGCTGGAAACCCAGATAGTGGCCTATATCCATCATGCCAGCGGCGGATTCTCTGGCCAGCAACGCGTCGACAGCAGATGTTTCATCTTGTGTTGCATTGAGATGGCAGGCCCACAGGCGCAGCGAGCCGCCATGGGTGGGCAGTTCTTCCACATCCCAGATGCGCAAGCCGTGGCTGACGAAAATCTGCCGAACGGTATGGAACGAGAAATAGGAGAAGTGCTCGTGATAGATGGTATCGAATTGGCAGTGCTCTAGCAGCTGCAGCAGGTGCGGAAACTCGACCGTGATAGTGCCATCAGGAGCAAGAGCAGCGCTGAGTCCGGCAACAAAGTCATTGAGGTCAGGTACGTGCGCCAGCACGTTGTTGGCGATGATCAGATCAGCTTTCTGACGCGTAACCGCAAATTCGCTCGCGAAGCGTTCGCTGAAAAAAAGCTCAATGGTTTCGATGCCGCGTGCTCGTGCCGCCGCCGCTGTGCTGGCGGTTGGTTCGATGCCAATGCATGGGATGCCGCATGCCTTGACGTATTGCAGCAGGTAGCCGTCGTTGGACGCTATTTCCATCACGAAATTATGCGAGCCTAAACCAAGCCGCCCGATGGCGTATGCCACGTACCGTTCGGCATGTGTCAGCCAAGTGCGCGAGTACGAGGAAAAGTAAGCGTAGTCACTGGAAAACAGCGCGTCGTGCCTCTGCACTTCGTCTACCTGCACCAGGTGGCAGTTGCTACAGGTATAAAGCCGCAGTGGGAAGTGCAGCTCAGGTGCGTCGAGGTCGGTCGCATTCAGGAGGGCATTGGACGGCGGCGCACTGCCCAGATCCAGGAATACGTCATGCAGAGAAGTATTGCAGTACCGGCATTTCATGCGGATACACCGGCGAATTCGCTGGAGATGAGGGCATAGCTGCGATCGCGATCGGAGGTCGTGGTCACAGCCAGTGGCCAGGCGATTGCCAGGCGAGGATCGTCATGGCGTAGGCCGCCCTCGCAAGCCGGAGTCCAGGGCGCGGTGTGCATATAGAGCAATTGGGCCTCGTCGGTCAGTGTCTGGAAACCATGTGCAAAACCTTCGGGAATGAACACTGCGCGGTCGTTGTCTTCGGCAAGCTCCATCGCGTGCCAGTGCAGGAAGGTAGGGGAGTCTGTGCGCAAGTCCACGGCTACGTCGAACACGCGTCCGCGCAAGCAGCGGATAAACTTGGCTTCGGCTGCCGGAGCTTTCTGGTAGTGAAGCCCCCGCAGAGTGCCAAGCCCACGGGTCTCGGACAGGTTGATCTGAGTGAAGTGCAGGCCAGGGCGAATCGCCGTGAGCTCCTGCTCGCAATACAGGCGAGTGAATCGCCCGCGTGCATCGCATATTGGCGTAGTGCGGATTTCGTGCAGACCTGCGAGTGGCGTGGTGAGCAATTTCATGCTGCCCACTCCAGACCGAGCCGCCGGGCGTCATTGATATAAGCGTTGAGGTCGTCGGTACTGCCAATTTGACCTGCTTCGTGGAAGCCTCGATACCAGTTGACGGTTCTGGTCAGCATGGTGCCGACGTTCCAGACGGGGCGCCAAGCAAGTCGCTGCGCCGCCTTATCGCAGTTCAGGCGCAGAATGGTCGCTTCGTGCGGCTGCACAGTCCGATCATGCTCGACGCGCAGGGCGGGCCAGTGCGTCTTCATTTGCGTGATGATCTGATCGACGCTGATTTCACCTGAAGTGCCAGGCCCGAAGTTCCATGCGCCGGCGAAATCCTTGCCACTCCACAGCTCTTGCCCAAGTCGAAGGTAGCCGGAGAGCGGCTCCAGCACATGCTGCCAAGGGCGTATCGACGACGGACTCCTGGCCAGCAGCGATTGGCCCGAAACGGCCGCACGCACCAGATCCGGCACCAAGCGGTCTTCGGCCCAGTCGCCACCGCCGATTACGTTGCCGGCGCGCGCGGTGGCGATGCGCGCTGTTGAATCCGGGGCGGTGAAGAAGGATTTGCGATAGCAATCCGAGACCAGTTCCGCGCATGCTTTGGAACTGCTGTAAGGATCGTGGCCGCCCAGCGGATCGGTTTCGCGATAGCCCTCGGTGGCAGCGCGTTCAGCATAGACTTTATCGGTCGTGGCGTTGACCAGCACGCGCACAGAGGGGCAGCTGCGGACGGCTTCGAGCAGATTGACGAGGCCCATAACGTTGCTGGCGAATGTCCCGGCAGGATCGCGGTAGCTATGCCGTACCAACGGTTGGGCAGCCAGGTGGAATACGAATTCGGGACGGTGTTCGTCGAAGACTTTGCGAACAGCCTGTGCGTCGCGCAAGTCCACCCGATGGTCAGAAACGTCATGCAAACCAAGCAACGACCAGTGCGATGGCTGCATGTATGGATCGAGCGCCAGACCGGCGACTCGAGCTCCGAGAGTATGCAGCCACAGCGTCAGCCAGGAGCCCTTGAAGCCGGTATGGCCGGTGACCAGCACGCGCCGATCGACGTAAACGTCACCGAACAGTTTCAAGGCCATACCTTCCACGGTGCCTTGCCGGATTGCCAGAGTTCCTCCAGTTTGATCTTGTCACGCAAGGTGTCCATCGGCTGCCAGAAGCCGCGATGCGTGTAGGCCGACAATTGCGCATCGCGCGCGAGGCGCTCCAGCGGGTCTCGTTCCCAGATCGTTGCATCGTTCTCGATATAGTCAAGGGCTCCTGGCTCTAGCACGAAGAAGCCGCCGTTGATCCATGTGCCGTCGCCCGCAGGCTTTTCTTCGAAGCGGGTGATGCGATGGCCATCGATGTCGATGGCACCGAAGCGCCCCGGAGGTTGAGCGGCGCACATAGTCGCCAACATGCCCTTTTCGCGGTGTAGAGCTAGCTCCGCATCGAGGTTGATATCGGCCAGCCCATCGCCGTAAGTGAAGAAGAACGTATCGCCATCGAGATAGGGAGCGACGCGCTTGAGTCGTCCACCGGTCTGCGTCGTGTCGCCGGTATCGACCAGGGTGACGCGCCAAGGCTCGGCATGTTTGTGGTGCACTTCCAGCTTGTTTGTGGACAGGTCGAAGGTGACGTCCGACATGTGCAGGAAGTAGTTGGCGAAGTACTCCTTGATCATGTAGCCCTTGTAGCCAAGGCAGATGATGAAGTCGTTAATGCCATAGTGCGAATAGATCTTGAGGATGTGCCACAGCACCGGCATACCGCCGATTTCTATCATCGGTTTGGGGCGCACGACGGTTTCCTCGCTGATGCGCGTCCCGAGACCGCCAGCAAGAAGGACGGCTTTCATGCCCCGTCATCCACAGTGTTGGCATTGCCTGCATCCACGTCCCTCTTTGCAGTGTTGCCAAGATAGTCGGCGTAGGTTTTCATGAGGCCGTTCTCGAGTGAGGTCATGTCCATTGGGCCGAGCAGCGAACGCATACGGCCGGAATCCAGCAGCTTTCGCGGTGTACCGTTGGGCTTGCTGGAGTCGAATGTTATCTTTCCTGCATACCCAGCCACGGTGGCGATCGTGCTCGCCAGCTCGGCGATGCTGACTTCATGGCCAGAGCCCACATTGACGATTTCCATGCCGCTATATCGCTCCATGAGTAGAACCAGCGCCTTCGCAAGATCGTCGACATACATAAATTCGCGCATCGGGGTGCCGTTTCCCCAGATCGCGATCTCTTGGCTGTCCGACAGTTTCGATTCGTGAAAACGCCGGATCAGCGCTGGAACGACATGGGCGTTCTCCGGGTGATAGTTGTCGCCAGGCCCGTACAGGTTGGTCGGCATGGCCACAATGGCGTTGAAGCCATGTTCAAGGCGGTAGGCCTGGCACATCCTTAACCCGGCGATTTTCGCGATCGCATAGGGTTCATTGGTTGGCTCCAGCGGTCCTGTCAGGAGATAGTCTTCCTTGATGGGCTGAGGGCAGTCGCGCGGATAGATACATGATGAGCCGAGGAAGAGTAGCTTCCTGACGCCATGCTTCCATGCCGAGTGGACGACATTGGTCTGAATGGCAAGATTGTCGCGGATGAATTCTGCAGGATACGTGCTGTTGGCATGGATGCCGCCGACTTTGGCGGCGGCAAGGAACACATAATCCGGGCGCTCGAAGGCGAAGAAATTATCGACAGAAGCCTGGCACGAAAGATCCAGTTCATCATGTGTACGCACGATCACATCGTGTGCACCAACGGATGCCAGGTAACGAACGATAGCGCTGCCGACCAGGCCCCGGTGGCCAGCGACATAGATGCGCCCGTGCAGCAAGTTCATTGCTTCATTCCTGCGCCGAATGGGTTTGGAAACCGGCCTGATGCATGAGGGCGTCGCGCTTTGCCAATGCCATGTCGGAATGCATCATCTCGGCGACGAGTTGCGAGAAACCGATACGGGGCGACCAACCCAGGCGCTGACGCGCCTTGCTGGCATCGCCGAGCAGCGAATCGACTTCGGCAGGGCGGTAGTAGCGTGAATCGATGGCCACGATGCGCTGGCCTGGTTTGACCGCCGAATCCGGCGGTACATCGATGGCGATACCTTCCTCGGCGGCTCGCTCGCCGCGCCAATCGAGCGTGATACCCATTTCGCGCGCGGCGCGTTCAACAAACTCACGAACAGTGTGCTGCTCGCCGGTCGCTATCACGAAGTCTTCAGGTTGCGGCTGCTGCAGCATTAGCCATTGCGCTTCCACATAATCGCGTGCGTGGCCCCAGTCACGCTTGGCGTCGAGGTTGCCGAGATGTAGGCACTCCTGAAGGCCTCGGTGAATACGTGCCAGACCACGGGTGATTTTGCGGGTCACGAATGTTTCGCCGCGCAAGGGGGACTCATGATTGAAAAGGATGCCATTGCAGGCATAGATCCCGTACGACTCGCGATAATTGACGGCAATCCAGTAGGCGTAAAGCTTGGCTACCCCATAAGGTGAGCGCGGATGAAAAGGAGTGGTTTCCCGCTGTGGCGTTTCCTTGGTCAATCCGTACAGTTCCGAGGTCGATGCCTGATAGAAGCGCGTCTTGTCGCCGAGTCCCAGGATGCGGATGGCTTCCAGCAAGCGCAGTGTGCCCAGGGCATCGGCATTGGCGGTGTATTCGGGTGTCTCGAACGACACCTGTACGTGACTCTGGGCGCCGAGATTGTAGATTTCGTCAGGCTGTACCTGCTGGACGATACGGATCAGATTGGTGGCATCCGTCAGGTCGCCATAGTGCAGGGAGAATTGGCGTTCCGGCTCGTGCGGGTCCTGATAGAGATGGTCGATGCGATTCGTGTTGAAAGACGATGCACGGCGCTTGATGCCGTGCACCTCATAGCCTTTTGCCAAGAGGAATTCGGCTAGATATGCCCCATCCTGGCCCGTGATACCCGAGATCAGCGCGCGCTTCATTGAAGAGTTCTTTGCCTTAGTGCAAGCGAAGGAGGTTGCTGAGCTCGCCCAATTGGCTGTCCAGCCTGCCACCAGTATCCAGCAAGCGTAGCCTATTCAGAGCCTTGATCGCTTCGTCCCGCTGCTCCTGCGAGGCAAGCATACGGATCATGGTGACCTGATAGGCAGGTTCGCTAGGGGCCCCCTTCACGGCGGATTCGATCATCCGTATGCCCAAGGCATGGTCGTCGAGCACATTCCATGCGTAGTCGGCATAGGCGGCCTGCAAACGCGGTGTTGGGTGCGCAAGCGCTGCCTGGAAAGCCTGGATCATGCGATCGGTGGGCAACGGGCACGCGCCATCCCGGGAGCACTGAACGAGGGCGACAAGGGAGCTCTCGTCCTGCACGCCAGGAGGCCGTTCCTTCAGCTTGGCGATCATGCTGTCCCACCACTCGGTCTTGAGCGGCAGGCCCATGCGCGAGTTCATGAAGATCAGTGCCTGTTGCGGAAGGATCGAGGATTCGGGAAAGCTCGCGGCCTTTTCCAGCGGTGCATAGGCTAGTCGGGTATAGAGTGAGGCAGGGTCGTAATGGGAATAGATGATGTAGGTGCGGCCGAGCTCGTATTGCGCGCGGGGCGAATCTGGCGCACGTTCGGCTAGCTCCTGCGCCAATCGCAGCGGGTTGCTCCAGGCAAAGGCAGTGATGGCGGTGAGAACCGTCCACCACAGCATCAAGCTGGCAAGCGCAATGCGGCGCAGCCACAGCCAAGCCGTTGCCTCTCGCCCTGCCTCTGCTAGCCATGGCACGACTGCCAACAGCACGCCGAGGCTGGCGAAATAGTTGCGATGTTCGTATACCAGTTCCAGTGGCAGGATGGTGCCTGTCAGCAGATGGCACCCGAGGTAGAGGGCGATGCCCAACGCAACCAGCGGTTGTCGACGACGCAACCGGAACATCGCGGCGACAAGTGCGATCAGGCCAAGCAGGCTGGCAAGGGTGGTCCACGGTGTCAGCAGGCCGGTCGAGACACGGACTTGGTCATGGTAAAACGACAACGCGTGGGGCGTGGGCAGCAGCGTCCATGCTAGATAGCCACAAACAATGCGTGCCTCGCTCAGCAATCGCGAATCAAGGGTGAAATTACGAGTGGCCCAGCCGGAGGCGCCTAGTACTTGCGGCAATAGCCACGCCGAGCCGACGGCCATTGGCAAGAGCAGTACAAGTACGAACAGGGTCGTGATGCGTTTATCCCGCGGTCCCGCGGAGGTCGGGCAATGTTGTCGAAAGTGGAATACGAGCCATTCGATCAGGAACGCATACAGCGGAAGCATTACTGCTGTTTCTTTGACGAGCAGACCAATAGCAGTGGGTAGCGTGATACAGACAATACACAGCCATAAGCCGCTCCGTCCATTTCGTACTTCATCTGTAAATGAGAAGTCAGTAATGCCATTGCCGCGCAACATTCTTTGCCGTCCAGCCACGTAGCCGATCAGCCCAAGCAGCACAAACAGATTCGCCAGACTTTCTTCGCGCTGCACTACATACAGCACGGCGGTAAGATTGATTGGCAGTAGCATCCAGCCGGCGGCGATCAATGCGGCAATCACGGTTCCGTTAGGAGGGGCATCCGCGGCTCTTATGTGGCTAACCGCTGTGGCCGAGGCCTTCGTCGTGGCGGTGACTAAGCGTCGCGCCAAAACGAATACAAGCACGCCATTCAACAGATGAATGATGAGATTCACTAGCTTCCATCCGAACGGATCCAGGCCGTCGGCCAGATAATTCGCTACGAAGCTTAGTGAGGCCAGCGGGCGTTTGAAGAACGCGCTAGCCGGAGAGGAAAGAGCGGCGCGCACCAAGACTGGTATGGTGACTTGGTGCGGTTGCACGCCTGGATTGTCCACGATATTCGGGTAGTCGTCGAACAGCCAGTATCCGAGCAGGCCCGGCCAATAGACGATCGTGACAACCAGCAGCGAAATCGGCAACAACCAGCGAGCTGCACGCGTTTTCCAAGAAAAGCTCATTTCATCGAAATCGTGAGAGGGGCCACTATTGTGGCGCATGGAGCGCCAAATGACCTTTATGGGGCCTTGCCGGTAGCCCTGCCCTCGGCAGTCTTGCGCATCTTCTCGATTTCGACGATGTCTGCTGCATTGATGGCGCGATCATTCACGAGCAGGCGGCGCAGCAACGGCAGGCGATTGTAGTCGACATCGCGCAGCACATTGACGGCTTGGTCATACAGCCCGGCGCTGACCATATATTTGGCCTCCAGACGCGGGATCTCTGCGTCTGGGTCATTCAGCCAGGTTGCCTCCAGTTCGTGGATGGCCATGCCGAGATTACCTTGGCTCACCGCCCAGCTATGCCGCTGGTAGTGCAGGAAGCCTGACGCGAGGCCGTTGTTGTGATATTCCGGATTGGCCAACAGCGCATCGGCGAGGCTCAACCAGGTCGCTGGCGTAAGAGCTGGACATTTCCCTTGAGCAGCCAGTTGGCGCAGCGTTTCTATGCCTTCCATGCCGCTGCGGTCGAAAATGGCGGTGCGCAGCAGCACATCCAGCTTGCTCAGGTCAGCCTGTGTCAGGTTGCCTTGTTCGCATTTGAGGAACGCGCCATTTTCGGCCAAGGAGGCGTCGTTCGGATGCAGTTGGGCGGCTTTGTCGATGACCTGCAGCGCCGCAGCTGACTGGCCGTGCTTGTAGAGGCGTTCGGCCAGATAGGTTTGGGCACGCACCGAGTCCGGTTGACTATTGGCCCAGACCAAGGCCAAGTGATCCTCGGACGCATACACGCGAGCGCTGAGCGTGGTCGTGATACAGCAGGCCAGTAACCAGAGGCCCGAAAGCATGGTCAGCATGCGTTGCTGATGCCCTTGGGGCAGCTGCGCTAAGGCCAGTGCCAAGGCCATCAACGGGCCGATCAACGGCACGTAATTGCGATGCTCGAAATACAGTTCCAGCATTACCGTGGAGCTTTCCAGCAACTGGCCGCCAAGGTACCAGAGCACCGCTAGGGCAAGCAGCGGCCAGCGGCGTAGGCCCAACGCCGCCATTACTAGTGAGCAGAGCAGGGCTAGCAGTGCAGGTAATGTCGTCCACGGAGAAGTGAGGCTGTGCGATACGACATAACCATCGTGATACAGGCCGTACAGGCCAAAGCGCGGTAGGAAAATCTTGCCGAGGTAGTCGCACAAGATGCGGGGTTCCGTCAAAAGCCGCTGCCCGACGGTGAAATCACGGGCATCATGGTGCCCCCACGCGGCGGGAAGTATCCAGATCAAGTAGCCGACAACGAACACCACGGCAGGCCAGATCAACAGCCGGCGCAGCCATGCCAACATCGGTGGCAGCCGTTGTACGTTCGTACGCAGCAGCGTGGCGTCCAGCACTAGCGCGTACATCGGAAGCAGAATGCCGTTTTCCTTGCTCAGGAAAGCGAGGCCCATGCATGCACCCAGCCCAAGCACCATCCACATGCCACGTCGCCGAGTGGACAATTCTGTGGCCAGCAATCCTTGTATGTACGCCAATAAACCCAACAACATGAACATGGCCATCAAAAGGGTCATGCGTTGAACCACAAGCACCACGCCCGAAAGCTGGATTGGGTTGAGCAACCACGCCGCCGCCGTCAGGCACGCAGCCAGGTAAGCGCTGTTGTCGAGTGAACCTGGCGTGGTTCGGCTACCAAGCCACTGGCGTGCAATGCGATAAACCAGCGCGAACACCAGCACACCGTTGAGCAGATGGATGCTCACGTTGACCAGGCGAAACGGGAACGGGTGATCCGGCCAGGAAGCCTTCTGCAGCAGAAAGCTCAACATGGCCACCGGTCGACCCGGAAAATTACGTGGCTGAGAAAGGTATATGCCCAAGTCCCGCCAGCTCGACACATGATCGATGCTGTCCAGCGCTGCTAGGTTGGGGAAATCATCGAACAGAAAGGGACCATGCATGGCCGGCCAATACAGCGCTAGGCATACGAGTACCGTGATCGTCAGCGCGAGCAGGGCGCGTGTTCGTGCAGGCATCAAAAGTCCTGATGGAGTGCGTCGGATTGAAGGCGCGGCGATGGAGGCTACTGACAAGTTTTGGGTAAATACATGGGGGCTGCGTTGCTGCTGCATTGCCAGCTCACAGCACCACCGGTTCCGCTCATGGTTAACGTGACCTGCTTGCCCTGCAATTGGGGGGCGACTGTATTGTTACGCATCAATGCGGTGATGGCGCATCCCGAGCCGCCAGCAGCGACGCTGATGCTGGCCACATATTTGCCGCTGTAGCTGGCGCCTGCTGGAAGGTCCGTACCCAGCGTAGGGCAGTTTCCGTTCTGCGTGTAGTAATCCGAAATATTGGATTTGACACCGTCGGCGATAGTGAAGGCCTCGCTCAGTTGTGCCTTAGTAATGGAGTTGGCATAGACCGATATGGCAATGCTGGCGAGGATGGCAATGATCGCCACCACGATCATCAACTCAATCAAGGTAAAGCCGCGTACATGTTTCATGTCGGTAGTGCCCCTTGTATATATGAATTACCAAGCAATTGGCACGCCAGCGGCCGGGTTCAAACGTGTTTTGCGTCGCAAAAAAAAGCCCCTCGAATGAGGGGCTTTTGGGTTGGGCGAATAATGCCCTTCTGAATCTATCAGTTGCCCACGCAGGCAGTCGGTTCATCCTGGGTGGGGATGCCGCTGGCGTGGCTCTTGTCGCACACCCACGAGAAGGAGCCGCCGTTGTTCGTGCCGGTGAAGACCACCGTCTTGCTACCCAGCGGGGTGGATACCGAACCTTGGGCCTTGAACGCAACCGTAATGGTGCAAGAGGGGGCGGTACCACCAGCCGTGGCCGTCGCGACATACTTGCCTACGTAGCTGGCGCCAGCAGCGGCGACACTGCCTTGGCCGTTGGTCGGGCAGTTACCGGTCTGGTTGAAGTACTCCACGATGGGGGTTTTCAGGCCATCGGCGATGGTCTGCGACTCCGAGAACTGCGACTTGGTGATGTAGTTCTGGTACTGCGGGATGGCGATGGCTGCCAGGATGGCGATGATCGCGACCACGATCATCAGTTCGATCAGGGTGAAGCCTTTCTGCAGGTTCTTCATGGTGGTTCCTCTGTTGGCTAGCTAGCGTTGTGGCCCCCCGGGTTCCGGCCCCGATACCCCCTAGGCGGGATCGAACCCTCACGACTCATGGTCAGGAACAACCAGGAAGCTGGCAGTATCAAAGCACCTAACGTGCCACGGCTACCGCGGCTATATTGCCTCATTTTTTGGTGCATGTGTGCTGTGCGTGTGATCACGAAAGCCTTCCGTCTCCAATATGGAATTGGATAGCTATATGCGGCCCCTGGAGATTGGGACTTTTTCACGGTACGCGGCTCATATGGTCAGCATGTGACGTTTTTTGTCAGTTCGTGGTTGATCGAGCTGACGCATGTCGTCCCAGGCATATGGTCGAGGGTTCTTGATCTTGGCTTGCGCAGCATTCGTACTCTGCTTACCTTGCTTCTTTGCCAATCCGTTTTGGGAATCATCATGAAGAGCACCCTGATTACCGCTCTATTGCTAGCGCTGGCGACTTCTCCCGCGCTGGCGGCGGATACCGACACCGTTGCGTCGGTGGACACCGCGATCACCGTGGACCACGCGCCGCATTCGTTCAACGTGCGCGACCTGGTGATGATGCAGCGGGTGAGCGACCCGCAGCTGTCGGCGGACGGACGCTACGCCGCATTTGGCGTGCGCAGCACGGATTACGCGGCGAACAAGGGCGTCAACGCCCTCGCGGTGCTGGACCTGTCGCACGACGGCAAGCCGGTGACAGTGGTGGACAAGGGGGCTTCGTCGCCGCGCTGGTCGGTTGACGGCAGAAGCCTTTATTACATAGCGCCGGGCGGTGCCGTGGCGCAGTTGTGGCGGCTGGATTTCGCGGCGGGCAACGGTGGTCTGGACCTCGCTGGCCACAAGGCGCCGATACAGGTGAGCCATGGTGCGCTGGACGTGCAGGCCTACAAGCTGGCGCCGGATGGCAAGAGCGTGCTGCTTTCCTACGCGGTGTTCACCGATTGCGGCACGCTTGCCTGCACCAAGCAGATGCAGGACAAGCGTGCGGCGGACAAGGCCAGCGGCACGATCTACAAGAAATTGTTCGTGCGGCATTGGGATACCTGGGCCGACGGCACGCGCAATCAGCTCTACCTCGGGCACTTCGATGCCAAAGGCCAGCTGCCCGCGGAGCCGACCCTGCTTTCGCGCGGCATCGATGGTGACATCCCAAGCAAGCCCTTCGGCGACGACGGCGAATTCGCGTTCTCACCCGACGGCAAGACGGTGTACTTCGACGTGCGCGTCGCCGGCAACAGCGAACCGTGGTCCACCAACTTCGACATATACAAGGTGCCGGCCGATGGTTCCGCGGCGCCGGTGAACCTCACTGCTGCGAACAAGGCCTGGGATGCCTATCCGGTGCCTTCGCCAGACGGCAAGACGCTGTACTACCTTGCGATGAAAACGCCGCGTTTCGAGGCGGACCGCTTCGGCATCATGGCGCTGAACCTGGCCACGGGTGCGACGCACGAGATCGACCCGCAGTGGGATCGCTCGCCGGGTGGCATGGGTATTTCCGCGGACGGCAAGACGCTTTACGTCACCGCCGACGACAATGGTCAGCATCCGCTGTTCGCCGTCGATGCGGCCAGCGGCAAGGTGCGCCAGATAGTGGGCGATGGCGAAGTGGACAGCTATTCGTTGGCCGGTTCGCGCTTGCTGATTGCGCGCAACGATCTGAAGCGTCCCACCGATCTCTACACTGTGGATGCCGACGGCAAGGATCTCAAACAGGTCACCCACTACAACGCTGCGATGCTTGCGAACGCGCACGAGGGCGACTTCGAGTTCTTCACCTTCAAGGGTTGGAACGACGAAACCGTGCAGGGTTACGTGGTGAAGCCGGTGGGCTACCAGCCAGGCAAGAAGTACCCGGTGGCCTTCATCATCCATGGCGGCCCGCAGGGCGCAATGACCAACAGCTGGAGCTACCGCTGGAACCCGCAGACCTATGCGGGGCAGGGCTTTGCGGTGGTCACCGTCAATTTCCACGGCTCTACCGGCTACGGGCAGAAGTTCACCGATGCCATCTCGGGCGACTGGGGCGGCAAGCCGCTGCAGGATCTCAAGCTCGGCTGGCAGGCCGCGCTGGGCAAGTACGGCTTCCTCGACGGCAATCGCGCGTGCGCCCTGGGAGCGAGCTACGGCGGTTACATGACCTACTGGATCGCCGGTGTGTGGAACCAGCCGTGGAAGTGTCTCGTCGACCACGACGGCGTGTTCGATGCACGCATGATGTATTACGCCACCGAGGAACTGTGGTTCGAGGAACACGAGAACGGTGGCCCGCAGTTCGAGGTGCCGGACAATTACGAGAAGTTCAATCCGATCGATCACGTCAAGGACTGGCGCGTGCCGATGCTGGTGGTGCACAGCGGGGACGACTTCCGCATCCCGATCACGCAGGGCCTGGGGGCGTTTACCGCGATGCAGCGTCGCGGTATCCCCAGCGAGTTCCTCACTTTCCCGGACGAGAATCACTGGGTGCTGAAGCCGCATAACAGCGTGCTCTGGCACGACACGGTGAATGAGTGGTTGAAGAAGTGGACCGCTGAGCCGCAGCAATAAGGGCTGGCCTGTAGGGGCGCGCAAGACGCGCCCCTACAGCCACTTCGCCCGCTTCAATCCGATGTAGATGCCGCCGACCAGGCAGGCCACCACTCCGATGATGAGCGGGTAGCTCCACGGCTTGGACAGTTCGGGCATGTGTTGGAAATTCATGCCGTACCAGCTGGTGATGAGGGTGGGGGCGGCGAGCATCGCGGCCCAGCCGGCGAGTTTTTTCATCACTTCGTTCTGGCCGAAAGTGACCAGTGAAAGATTCACGTTGATTGCTGCGGCGAGCATCTCGCGCATGGCGTTGATGGAGTCGTTCACCCGTGTCACATGGTCGTGCACGTCGCGGAAATACACCGCGAGCTCGTCGGGGATCAGTTGCGGATGCAGGCGCACCAGCTGGCTGATGACGTCCTGCAACGGGGCTACGGCAAGACGAAGCGTCATCAGGTCGCGCTGCATGTCGTACAGGCGACGCACGGTATCGCGGTTGAAGTTTTCGGAGAAAATGCTCTGCTCCAGCTCCTGCAGTTCCTCTCGGTGGTCGCGCACGATGGGCAGCAGGTTGTCCACGATGAAGTCCAGCACGCTGTACAGGCCATAGCTGGGGCCCAGCGCCAGCAGTTCCGGCGTGTGTTCGCAGCTGCGCCGCGCCGGGGCGTACGACAGCGATGCGCCGTGGCGAACGGTGACCAGGTAGCGTGGCCCCAGGAAGATATGCGTTTCGCCGAAGGCGATGTGGCCGTTGTCCAACTGCGCCGTCTGCACCACGATGAACAGCGAGTTGCCGTAGGCCTCGATCTTGGTGCGCTGGTGTGCGCTTTGCGCATCCTCGATGGCGAGATCGTGCAGGTCGAACTCTTCCTGCAGCTTCAGCAGTAACGCTTCATCGGGCTCGTTCAGTCCCACCCACACGAAGGTGTCCGGCTCCTTGAGTACGTCGCTGATCGAGTCGATGCTCACGTCGCCGATGCGTGTGCCATTGTTTTGATAGGCGACGCAGTTGATCTCCATATGAGCATCGATTGAGGTGATTGAGGGCATGGGCATATCTGCATGATGCCGCCTCGATACACATCCGGGCAATGCTGACGCGGCCTGGTATTGCCGCCGATTGCCGCGCATTTCACATAATGGGTGAGCTACCGTTAAGAGTGCCAACCTGTACCATTCCGAACTACATTTGCAACGGGAGCAGGGGTGTTGAGGCGATGAAGGATCGCGATTACAGGTTGGGTTATCGAGCTGATCTGGAGGGTCTGCGCGCTGTGGCCATCCTGTTGGTTGTAGCGATGCACGCAGGCGTGCCATGGCTGCTTGGAGGTTTCGTCGGCGTAGACGTGTTCTTCGTGCTGTCGGGCTTCCTGATCACCGGCTTGCTGGTACAGGAGGTGTCGAATACGGGGCGGCTGCGTTTCGCGGAGTTCTATGTGCGCCGTCTGCGCCGCTTGCTACCGGCGCTGCTGACGATGTTGCTGGTGGTTGGGGTATGCGCAGCGCTCCTGTTAGCTCCAACTGAGCAGCAGGAGCAATCTTGCACCGCAGCGATGGTGGCGTTGTGGTTGAGCAATATCCATTTTGCATTTGCTCAACTGGATTACTTCGCGCCCGGCACCGGAACTAATCTGTTTCTGCACACTTGGTCGCTTGGTGTGGAAGAGCAGTTCTACCTGATCTGGCCGATGCTGCTGGTATGGTTGCTTGGGTGTGATGGTGAGCGCGGCCTGTCGCGTCTAAAGGTCGGCATGCTCGTGGTGGCAACCGCCAGCTTTGCTACGTGCGTGTGGCTGAGCTATGAGGCGCCGCAGCTGGCGTTCTACATGATGCCGATGCGCGCGTGGCAGTTCGCCGCAGGTGCACTGGTCTGGCTGTGTTTCAAGGTGCCCGGCGCATCGACGGCCACACCGTGGTGGGATCGCCACGTGATGTGGTCGCATACGGCTGGTTGGCTAGGGCTGGCATTAATCGTGCTGACGGGATGGCGGTTCAGTGCCGATATTCCATATCCCGGCGCATACGCGTTGCTGCCGACACTGGGTGCGATCGGTGTCGTCGCGACCGGTTCCGTAACCGCAGCGCCAGTTGGTGCATCGCGACTACTGTCATGGCGACCACTGCAGTGGTTCGGTAGCATCTCTTATTCATGGTATCTCTGGCATTGGCCGATCTTGCTGCTCGGTCGAGCGATCACGGGCTCGAATGCGCCGTTATATCGTGCATGCTGGGTGCTGCTTTCGTTGTTGTTGGCCTGGATCTCCTGTCGATTTATCGAGACGCCGATCCGCAATCTGCGTGAGTGGCTGGTGCACCCACGCATGTCGATCTTCGGTGCTTTGGTGCTAATGCTGTTGGCCACCAGCTTGTGTGAGCACTGGTACAACCAAGCTTCCGAGCGAGTGCAACTACCCATCGTGCAGCGCTACGCTGCAGCACATTTCGATGGACCGGCAATTTATGGCATGCACTGTGATGACTGGTATCACAGTGATCAAGTGCACATCTGTGCATTCGGTCCAGCCGACGCGAGGCATACGGCGGTACTGATTGGCGACAGTCATGTCGGGCAGTGGTTTCCCGCAGTTGCCAAGGCTTTTGATCGGCCAGGTTGGCGCCTGCTAGTGCTGACCAAGTCGTCATGCCCGATGGTGGATGAGCCGTTCTTCTACGCACGCATCGGGAAGGAGTACACCGTGTGCTCGGTTTGGAGGGAAAATGCACTGAAGCAGGTTGCTGCGATCAAGCCAGATGTTGTAATGCTTGGCAGCGCCGAATATGGCTTCACCAGAGAGCAATGGATCGTCGGTACGGGCAAGGTACTTGGCATATTGGCTGCTGCTACAGGTCACATCTACATCTTGCGTGATACGCCGACCTTGCCCTTCGATGGGCCGGACTGTCTGGCAGAGCATGCGGGGCGCCCGTCATGGCTCGGGCTGCAGCATAACTGCAGTGCCCCGGCAGCGAATCCGAATGCATATCAGGTGTATTTGTGGTTAGAACAGGTTGCGGCCCACTACGGTAACGTCAGCATGCTGGATATGAACCAGCTGGTTTGTCCAAATGGGATGTGCTCGGCGGAACAGCGAGGATTAGTAGTTTTTCGTGATTCACAGCATCTGACCGGAAGCTTTGCTGCATCTCTCGGGCCGGTTCTGGCACAAATGCTCGGGCTCGACGCAGCAAGCAAGGGCGAAGCAGCCGGAACGTCCTCCACCAAGCCTTCGGTTACGCGTTGATACTCATTGTTTCAGTCGGGGCTTGTTTGTCCGCAAGCCCCTCGCCACTGCCAGCCACACCGGCAACGCAAACAGGATCCACGGCTGGTTCTGCTGCACGGTACCGGGCAGCAGGTGCAGCAGCACTGCGACTAGCGTGGCGAACAGTTGCAATGCCAGCACGGTGTTGGCGAAACGCGTGGGTGTGGTTCCGCATCGTGTACGCATTGGTGAGCGCAGAAGCAGGAAAGCGAGCGGGCTGAACAACAGCAGGTTGGCGTTGGCCCAGGCGGAGTGGTGGCTGGTGAGCGTCCATAGCGCGAGCAACACGACGCCGACGAGGCCGGCGGCGAAGAGGTAGAGTGTGCTGAGTAGTGCGTGCGCCGTTGGCCAGCGTTGCGCGGTCAGCGCGAGCGCGATGGCGAAGATCAAGCCGGCTATGCCGAGCGGCATGCGTAGATCGGGTGCCAGTGCCGGCGGCACCGAAACATGGTTGGGTGACAGCAGTTGCTCGTCCTGCACCAATGGTCGCTTGCCACCCTGATCGTCGGTTACGCGGACGTCGCGCAGGTTCGCCTGCAACTCGGCGGGAAGGAAGCTTCCCTGCCACGCATTGAGCGGTTGGTCGGCATAGGGGCCGAGTCCCAGGTCGAGCAGCAACATGAGCCAGGGCTGGGCGCTCATCAGGCGGTCGGTCTGCTGGCGGTAGGTCATGCCGGCCGCTTGTGCAGTCAGGTGCGCCTTGATGACACCGCCAAGCGCCTTGTCCAATGCATCCCGCACGCGGGTGGTGCAGTTGTCGGCGTAGTAGTCGTAGTTGTAGCCGGCGTTTTCCGGGCGCAGGTTCCAGAGCAGGAAGTCGCGCAGCGCGGCAGCCTGCCCCGGCGAGAGGGCGAGATGCTGGCGCGTGATCGAACGGCCTACCTGCACGTAGTAGCTCTCCTCGTCCTCGGTGGGCTCTGCATCCATCAGGTAGTGCATGCGGCCGCGTGCGAAGTTGAGGAAGAAGTTCTTCTCGTTGAAGTCGAACACGCCGTAGTTGAAGTTCATCGCCTCGCCGCTGACGGTGTCACGCAGCTCCAGCGCGTCGTGGCCGAAGCGCTCCCAATACACGTCGCCGGGCCCATAGGTGACCAGCGAGACTTCCAGGTTGGCGCCAGGAGCATTGGCGATGCTGGCATGGGCAGGCAAGACGGCCAACAGGAGCAGGACAAGGAAGGTGAGCAGGCGGGTGGTAGGGCGCATGGGTTCCGGGCTTTTCATCTTCCCCTGAACGCAGGGAAAGCATGGGACAAGGGAAGGCTTGTGACGAGAGGTGTATCCCGCCGCACCCCTCCTCTGCAACCAGGGGAGGGGTGAAAGCCATAGCCCATTGGTCACAGCAGATGCGTGGTTCAGGCGTCCGACGCGCGGCGCGTTACGTGGAACTGTTGCACGCGGCGGTCATCGGCTTCGGTGACGTGGAACCGGAATTCACCTGCCGTAGTTTCCTCGTCCACTTCGGGCAGATGGCCAAACTCGGCGGTGACGAGGCCGCCGATGGTGTCGAACTCTTCGTCGGAGAAGTCCGCGCCGATTTCCTCGTTGAAGTCCTCGATGGGCGTGAGCGCGCTGACCAGCCATGAGCCGTCGGCCTGGACATGAATCTGCGCCGGCTCTTCCGCGTCGTCGTGCTCGTCGTCGATCTCGCCGACGATCTGCTCGAGCACGTCCTCAATGGTGATGAGGCCGGCCACGCCGCCGTATTCGTCCACCACCATCGCCAGGTGGTTGCGGCTGCGGCGGAACTCCGCCAGCAGCACGTTGAGGCGCATCGACTCGGGAATCAGCACCGCGGGGCGCAGGATCGCGCGGATGTCGAAATCGGCACCGTTGCCGAAGTACTTCAACAGGTCCTTGGCCAGCAGCACGCCGAGGATCTCGTCCTTGTCCTCGCCGTGCACGGGAAAGCGCGAATGGCCCGATTCGACTACGGCGGAAAGGATGTCGGAAAGCGGGGCGTCGGCGGCGATCATCACGATCTGCACGCGCGGCACCATCACGTCGTCCACGGTGAGCTCGGTGACCTTGAGCGCGCCCTCCAGCATGGGCAGCGTGTCGGCGCTCAGCAAGCCGTTGGCCTGGGCGGTGCGCAGCTCGTCGATCAGTTCCGCGCGGTTGCGCGGTTCGCCGGAAAACAGGTGGCCCAGTCGATCCCACCATTTGCGATGGGCCGGGCCGCTGGTACTGCCGGGGTCGTCGTTCATTACTCGGGTTGCAACTGCCCGGATGCGGGCGGAAGCACGAGTCTAGCGGAAAAAGCGTGACAGTTCAGGGTGTAAGAGCCTGCTCACGATCTCCAAGCACCCCCGCGTTGCCATCGATTGGGCGTCCGGTGGAAGTGCGTGGCGCAATGCCAGACTACTGTCAGGTCAAGCCGCGCGCTGCCGTATGGCGCTCAATCGATGACAACGCGAAGGGCCGGGTTTGTTTGCGCGTAGGCTTGCGTCATCGCTCGGTCGTGGACGCACGTCCACTCCTTCGCTCTTCCTTGGCCTGCACGCAAACAGCCTCCGGCGCAGAGCGTTTGGAAATCATGGGCAGCCGTCACGCATAGGGATCGGCGATGCCCAGGCCTGCGAGGATGCGCGTTTCCAGCGCCTCCATCGCCACGGCTTCGGCCTCGACGATGTGGTCATGGCCGAGCAGATGCAGCACGCCGTGCACGGTGAGGTGGGCCCAGTGGTCGTGTGCGCGCTTGCCTTGTTCGGCGGCTTCGCGTGCCACCACGGGGGCGCAGATCACCATGTCGCCGATCAGCGGCAACTTCATGCCCGGCGGCAGTTCCGCCTCGAAGGACAGCACGTTGGTGGCGTAGTCCTTGCCGCGGTAATCGCGGTTGAGCGCACGGCCTTCGCCGGCATCGACGATGCGGATGGAAAGCTCGGTGGCTTTGCGCCGCTTGGCCCCACGCAGGGCGGCTTCCACCCAACAGCGGAAGCTGGTGGACGACGGGATGCCGGCGCGTGGTACGGCATAGCCCACATGCAGAGTCGTCGTGCTCACCGCGTTTGTTCCTCGGATGCCTGCTCGAAGGCCTCGTAGGCGCGCACGATCTTCGCCACCAGCGGGTGACGCACGACGTCGCGCGAGGTGAAGAAGGTGAAACTGATGCCGTCCACGCCACGCAGCACTTCCACGGCATGGCGCAGGCCGGAGCGCACATTGCGGGGCAGGTCGACCTGGCTGACGTCGCCGGTGATCACCGCCACCGAGCCGAAGCCGATGCGGGTGAGGAACATCTTCATCTGTTCGACGGTGGTGTTCTGCGCCTCGTCGAGGATCACGTAGGAGTCGTTGAGCGTACGGCCTCGCATGTACGCCAGCGGCGCGATCTCGATCACGTTGCGCTCGATCAGTTTGGCCACCTTTTCGAAGCCGAGCATCTCGTACAGCGCGTCGTACAGCGGGCGCAGGTAGGGGTCGACTTTCTGCGAGAGGTCCCCGGGCAGAAAGCCCAGTTTCTCGCCAGCCTCGACGGCAGGACGAACTAGCAGCAGGCGTTGCACGCGGTTCGCCTCCAGCGCCTCCACCGCGCTGGCCACGGCGAGGTAGGTCTTGCCGGTGCCGGCCGGGCCCACGCCGAAATTGATGTCGTGGCGCGCGATGGCGTGCAGGTAGCGCGCCTGGTTCGCGCCGCGGCCTTTGATCACGCCGCGCTTCACCTTGATGGCGACTTCCTGTGCGCCCTCGCCCGCGTCGTCGGTGAGAGAATCCACGCCCGACTCGGCGAGGTGCAGATTGATCTTCGCGCCGTTGAGGATCTCGTTCTCGGTGACGACGTACAACGCGCGCAGCACCTTCTCGGCGGCGCGCGCGCCGGTTTCCTCACCGATCACCCGGAACAGGTTGCCGCGGTGGTCGATCTCCACGCCCAGGCGCAGCTCGATCTGGCGCAGGTGCTCGTCGAACGGCCCGCACAGGCTGGCGAGCCGGGCGTTGTCTTCCGGGTCTAGGGCGAAATCGCGTTGGTTTAGATCATTGGGCATGGACGCGCTCTTAGAGGGAGGTGATGCATGGCATAGAGGCCGATAGGGCTAATTTCGTGGACCTGCAAGGAGCCACTCATGGATGCCCGACAACCTGGAGCGATGATCGATAGCGCGCCTCGACGATCAGGCCGGTGGCAAGCATCAGGATCATGCTGATCAGCCATAGCCAGTAACCGGCCTGATAGTGTGCGATAGCCGCGTAATGGCCGGCTTCGTCCGTGGGAATTTCACGATAGAACAGGAAGCTAAGTCCGAAGGCGATAGCGCTAGCGCTGGCGTACACCACGCCTTGTCCGCGCTGCCTGAACGACAGTATCCAGGCAAGCAGCAGGAAAGGATTGGCCAGCCAAGGGACGATGCCCATAAACACGCCGAGCCAGCCTATCAACAGGAGAGCTAATCCTCCCCAGGATCCGTCGTTGGCAGGTCCCACTTGCTGGTACGGATCCATATAGAGCGCCACTGCGTAGACCAACAGGCTACCCGCGACCAGCGCGCGTTTGATCATGATGTGACGGGTTTTGTCCGGCTGATGGTAGAGCACGGGTGGCAGGGGATTGGACATACGGGATTAGGCAGCTTGGTGCTCGGAAAGATGCACCCGGCCGCGCAGCGAGTTGGCCATGGCCTCGGTGACCAGCACGTCCACGAAGCGGCCGATCATGCGCGCGTCGCCGGGGAAGTTCACGTAGCGCATGTTCTCGGTGCGACCGGCGAGTTCGTGCGGGTTCTTGGTGCTGGGCTTTTCCACCAGCACGCGTTGCACGGTGCCGACCATCGCCTCGTTGATGGCCCTTGCCTTGGCGTTGATCGCGGCCTGCAGGCGTTCCAGCCGCTGATGCTTCACCGCCATCGGCGTGTCGTCGGCAAGGCTGGCCGCCGGGGTGCCGGGGCGAGCGGAGAAGATGAAACTGAAGCTCTGGTCGAAGCCCACGTCCTCGATCAGCTTCATGGTCTTCTCGAAATCCTCGTCGGTTTCGCCGGGGAAACCCACGATGAAGTCGGACGACACGCAGATGTCCGGGCGCACCGCGCGCAGCTTGCGGATCTTCTGCTTGAACTCCAGCGCGGTGTAGCCGCGCTTCATCGCCGCGAGGATACGGTCCGAGCCGGCCTGCACCGGCAGGTGCAGGAAGTTGGCGAGCTTGGGCACGCTGGCGTAGGCCTCGATCAGCGAGTCGGAGAACTCCAGCGGATGCGAGGTGGTGAAGCGGATGCGGCCGATGCCCTCGATCTGCGCGATAGCGTGGATCAGCACGGCAAGATCCGCGATGCCGCCGTCGTGCATCGGGCCCCGGTAGGCGTTGACGTTCTGGCCCAGCAGGTTCACTTCGCGAACGCCCTGTTCGGCGAGCTGCGCCACTTCCACCAGCACGTCGTCGAACGGACGGCTGATCTCGGTGCCGCGGGTGTAGGGCACCACGCAGTAGCTGCAGTACTTCGAGCAGCCTTCCATGATCGAGACGAAGGCGGTGGGGCCTTCGGCGCGCGGCTCGGGCAGCTTGTCGAACTTCTCGATCTCGGGGAAGGAGATGTCCACCTGCGGCTTGCCACTTTCGCGGCGCGACTCGATCAGCTCGGGCAGGCGGTGCAGGGTCTGCGGGCCAAACACCAGGTCCACGTAGGGGGCGCGCTTGATGATGGCCTCGCCTTCCTGTGAGGCGACGCAGCCGCCCACGCCGATCAGCACTGGCCTGCCGCCCTGCTTGTGTTCCTTCCAGCGGCCGAGCTGGCTGAACACCTTCTCCTGCGCCTTCTCGCGAATCGAGCAGGTGTTGACCAGGATCACGTCCGCCTCGGACTCGTCCTGGGTCAGCTCCAGGCCGTGCGATGCCTTGAGCACATCGGCCATCTTGGCCGAGTCGTACTCGTTCATCTGACAGCCGTGGGTCTTGATGAAAAGCTTGCCGCTCATGGTGCTGGTTACCGTGGTTGCGCGAGGCGCGGCGCGGATTGCGCCGAACCGCGCATTTTACGCCGGCTGGCTCTTACCTGCCATCAGCGGGCTTGTCGGATCAGATACTTGAGGCGGTTCGTTGCGCGGGCATGGTGCACGAAACGATGCGATCGCTCTTGGCGCGGAAGTCGCACGGCGGCACACTGCCGCCATGTTTGAAGCCGTGCGCCACAGGGGGAACGCCGGCCGGCCTGTTCCCGGTTCCCCAACGACCAGCATGATCCTTGCACGGATCGCGCTGGGCTGCGCCCTGCTGGCAGCATTCTGGCTGCCAAAGGCGCACGCCAGCACCCTGTACCGCTGCACCGGAGCCAGCGGCGAAGTGGCATATACCACCAGTACGGTGGGCTTTCGGGGATGCAGCCGCATAGCGGGTCCCCAAGGTCCGGCGCCGCGTCGTGCCGTGGCGAAACCGGCGGCGTCCCTGTCCGGCGTGACGGGGCGCGTGTACAGCGCGAGCATCGACCGATTGCCTCTGGCATCGCTGGCGCAGGTAACCAGCGAGGTATTCACCACGGCCCGGCCAGCATCGGAAGGAATGAGGGGAGTCGCTGCAGCCGAGGCCATGCCGAAGACAAATTCGGCGGCAGACAGCGGTCCAGGCGCTAACCCCGCACAGGATCAACAGACGCGCCACTACATAGAAACGCACTACTACAAAGTAGTGCACGCCGACGGCAGTGTGTATTTCGGCGATTCCATACCCATGCGGCAAAACGGCGATGTGCTGACGAAGAACGTGTTGATGATACTCACCTGTATCGCCTGCGATCTGCACTCGAATATCCATTGGGACACCGTGCATCTCAACACGGCCGACTACGCGGATGCCATCCAGCTGGCCAGCCGGGAATCGGGCGTGGACGAAGCCTTCATCCGGGCGATCATCCACGCCGAGAGCGCGTTCAATCCGCGCGTGCAGTCGATCAAGGGGGCGCAGGGATTGATGCAGCTGATGCCGGGCACGGCTGTCAGCATGGGGGTCCTCGACGCGTTCGACCCCAGCCAGAACATCCGCGGCGGAGCGCGTTACCTGGCCTTGCTGCTGCGCACCTTCAACGGGAACAAGCACCTCGCCGCTGCGGCCTACAACGCCGGCCCCGGGGCGGTGGAGAAGTACAACGGCGTACCACCCTATGCGGAAACGCAGGTGTACGTGGAACGTGTGGATACCCTGCGCAAACGTTACGAGGCGAAGCTGCACGAGCCGCAGGCGGAGCGCTCGGGCTGAGTCACTGCTGCTCGCCGTTGTCGGTCGCCGCGGCCGCGCTCATCGGCGGCCGTTCGGCCAGCGTGGCCGTGACATGGAATGGGCTGCCGTTGCGCAGCCCGGAGATTTCCACCTTGGTGCCGGGCTTGATTGCCGCTTCGCGCCGGCGCAGGTCTGCCGGGTCGCGGATGTCGTCGTCGCCGATGCGCAGCAGGATGTCGCGCGGCTGGATGCCGGCCAGCGCTGCGGGACTGCCCGGGTAAACGTCGACGACCGAGGCGCCGCGCGCCGCCGGCGGCAGGCCGCTGTTGGCGTCCACCGGCACGAACGTGTAATCAGCGCCCAGCCAGCCGCGCACCACGTGACCGGTGGCGACGATCTGATCCAGCACTTTCTTGGCGGTCCCGGCCGGAATGGCGAAGCCGATGTTTTTGGTGTTCGTGGTCTGGTTGATCAGCAAGGTGTTGATGCCCACCAGCTGGCCCGTGGTGTTGACCAGGGCGCCGCCGGAATTGCCGAGGTTGATCGCCGCATCGGTCTGGATGAAATCCTCGGCGCTGGAGGCGTTCAACTGGCGCCCCACTGCGCTGACGATGCCCATGGTCACGGTCTGGTTGAGGCCCAGGGGGTTGCCGATCGCCAGCACCACGTCGCCGGGGCGCAGGTTCTGCTCGGCGAGCTGGATCACCGGCAGGTTGCCGGCGTCGATCTTCAACACGGCGAGATCGGTTTCATCGTCCGCACCGACCAGGGTGGCCTTGGCCACGCGGCCGTCGTACAACAGTACCTGGATGTCGGTGGCGTGCGAGATCACATGGTAGTTGGTGAGCACATAGCCCTGCGCGCTGACGATCACACCCGACCCGAGCGTCTGTTCGCGGCGCGCATAAGTAGTGAGCGTGCCGCCGAGCATCTGCTGCAGGATGGGGTTGTCGTACATCTTGATCGCCCGTTCGTTGACGATCTTGTCGGCATAGATGTTCACCACCGAGGGCGCCGCCGCGGCGACCGCATCGGCATAGGACGCGGGGGCATGGAGGGGCGGTGCGTCGTTGGTCTGCGCGACAGGCAAGTGCAGGCGCGCACGAAGGCGCTCGCCGCTGGCCGGCCAGAGCAGGCCGATCACGAAGGCCGCGGCCAAGCCGGCGACGACACAGCGGGCGAGGAAGGCGAGCGTGCCGGCGGCATGTTTCATGTCGTGCTACGAGTCCGTGACGGGCGGGCTGGCGGTGGGTTAGGCTGGCGACGACGAGCAGCGTCGAATAGCCGCAGCCCTTTTATTGTACGGTGTGGGGGCTGACGCTAGACTAACGCGATTCACAGGGGTTCCAATCTGATTGCTGGGCGCGAGCCCTTCTTGACGCAGCAAGTACCGGAGAGCCTGATGGCGAACGAAGTCGTCGATCATGGCCGCCGCCGGTTTCTCACGTCGGCCACCGCAGTGGTCGGTGGCGTGGGGATCGTGTCGGCAGCCGTGCCCTTCATCAAGTCGTGGGAACCCAGCGCGCGAGCCAAAGCCGCAGGGGCTCCGGTCACCCAATCCCTCAAAAAGATAGAACCAGGCCAGCAATTGATCGTCGGCTGGCGCAGCCTGCCGGTATTCATCGTCAACCGCTCGCCGTCGCAGTTGGCCGCATTGCCCAAGCAGGACGCGCGGCTCGTCGACCCGAAATCCGACGGCGCCTCCGCCGCCCAGCAACCCAAGTACGCACAGAACGAAACGCGCTCGATCAAGCCAGAGTGGCTGGTGATGATCGGCATCTGCACCCACTTGGGCTGCGTGCCGAATTACGTGCCGGACCTCAAGCCCGAGCCGTTCGACCCGAACTGGCAAGGCGGCTACTACTGCCCCTGCCACCACTCGCGCTACGACATGGCCGGCCGTGTATACCAGGGTGTGCCTGCGCCCAAGAACATGGAAATTCCGCCGTACCACTTCATCGACGATACGACCGTGCAGATCGGCGTGGATCCGAAGGAGGGCGCGTGATGGCCAACGTATTCGTCCGCATCGGCGACTGGGTCAACGAGCGTGCGCCCGGCCTCGCGCCGACGTACCGCAAGCACATGACCGAGTACTACGCGCCGAAGAACTTCAACCTCTGGTACTACTTTGGCTCGCTGGCAATCCTGGTGCTGGTCAACCAGATCGTCACCGGCATCTTCCTCACGATGAACTACAACCCGAGCGCGGCCGGCGCCTTCGACTCGGTGCAGTACATCATGCGCGACGTGGAGTGGGGCTGGCTGATCCGCTACATGCATTCCACCGGCGCATCGCTGTTCTTCGTGGTGGTGTTCCTGCACATGTTCCGCGGCCTCATGTACGGCTCGTACAAGAAGCCACGCGAGCTGGTGTGGCTGCTCGGCATGCTGATCTTCCTGGTGTTGATGGCCGAGGCCTTCATGGGCTACGTGCTGCCCTGGGGCAACATGTCGTTCTGGGGCGCCAAGGTGATCGTGTCGCTGTTCGGCACCATCCCGGTGATCGGCAGCCACCTGGTCGAGTGGATCATGGGCGACTTCCTGCCCGCCGACGCCACGCTCAACCGCTTCTTCGCGTTGCACGTGATCGCGCTGCCGATCGTGCTGCTGCTGCTGGTAGTGCTGCACCTGGCCGCGTTGCACGAGGTGGGTTCCAACAACCCCGACGGCGTCGACGTCAAGCACGGCCCCAAGGGCAACCGCTGGGACGCGCTGAAGCCGGCCGACGGCATCCCGTTCCATCCGTACTACACGGTGAAGGATCTGTTCGGGGTTGGTTTCTTCCTGATCGTGGCAGCCTTCATCATCTTCTTCGCGCCGACCTTCGGCGGCTGGTTCCTAGAGCACGACAACTCGATCCCGGCCAATAACCTGGTTACCCCGGCAGAGATCAAGCCGGTGTGGTACTTCACTCCGTTCTACGCGATCGTGCGCATGATCCCGTCATTCGCAGGCACGGCCGTGTGGGGCGTGCTGGCGATGTTCGGCGCAATCGCGGTGCTGTTCCTGCTGCCCTGGTTCGACCGTGGCCAGGTCAAGTCGGTCCGCTACCGGGGCACCGGCTACAAGGTGGCGCTGACGTTGTTCGTGATCGCGTTCTTCGGCCTCGGTGCGGTGGGTGCGGGCATCACCGCGGAGGTGATCCCCGCATGGTTCGGCAACGTCGACCTGACCACGTGGGAGAACGCGTTCGGCCGCACGATGACGCTGATCTATTTCGGCTTCTTCGCTTTCCTGTGGGCCTACACACATTTCGGCTGGGAAAAGACCAAGCCGGTTCCGGATCGGGTGACGACGCATGACTAAGCCGACGCTCTTGATGAAGCCCGAGCTCCTGATGAAGCGACTCCTTCCTGCATTTGCGCTGGCTCTTGGCCTGCTGTTTGCCGGTCAGCCGGTGGCGCATGCCGAAGGCGAAGGGCAGTTGATGGCGTCCGGCTCCAACATCCGCGACCAGGCCTCCCTGCAGCGCGGCGCCAAGCTGTTCTTCAACTACTGCGTGGGCTGCCACTCGCTGAAGTACATGCGTTACTCGCGCATCGCCGACGATCTCGGGCTGACCGAGCAGCAGGTGATGCAGAACCTCAACTTCACCGGCGCCAAGTTCGAGGATCCGGTGATCTCGCACATGCCGGCGGAGGACGCGACGAAGTGGTTCGGCAAGGCCCCGCCGGACCTGTCGCTGGAAGTGAGTGCGAAGACCGCCGACTGGGTCTACACCTACCTCAATACCTTCTACCTCGACCCGAAGAGCCCGATCGGCTGGAACAACACCACGCTGCCGAACGCAGCGATGCCGTTCCCGCTGTGGGAACTGCAGGGCGAGCAGGTGGCGGTGACCAAACCCGGCTCCGATGAAGCGGAGAAGCTGGAGCTGGCGCATCCCGGCAAGCTGACCCCTGGGCAATACCAGCAGGCCACGCGTGACCTGGTGAACTTCCTGGAGTACGTTTCGGAGCCGGCGGCCCTGCAGCGGCATCACTACGGGGTCTGGGTCCTGCTGTTCCTGGCGCTGTTCACCCTGCTGGCCTACCTGCTCAAGAAGGAATACTGGAAAGACGTCCACTGATTCCCGGCAGCAATACCATCGAATGCGGCGGCCAGGGGCTGCCGCATTCGCGCAACCGCAACAGGAATATCGCGCATGGTTCCAAGCGCCCGCTCACGCAATGCACTCACCCTCTACACCACGGCCGATGACATCCAGTGCCATCGTGCCAGGCTGGTGTTGGCCGCCAAGGGCGTCAGCTACGAGCGCGCACTGGTCGAGCCGGGCAAGCCGCCGGAGGATCTGCGCGACCTCAACCCCTACGGCAGCACGCCCACCCTGGTGGATCGTGACCTGACCCTGTACGACGCGGCCGTGGTGTGCGAATACCTCGACGAGCGCTACCCGCACCCGCCGCTGATGCCGATCGACCCGCTCTCGCGTGCCAGGCTGCGCGTCGCTGCGGTGCGCATCGAGAAAGACTGGCTGGTTGAGGTGGATACCATTCGTGCCGGCGGGCGCACCGCCGAACCTGCGCGCAAGCGCCTGCGTGCGCACCTGCTGGCGGCGTTGCCGTTGTTCAAGGCATCCAAGTTCTTCCTCAATCCCGAGATGAGCCTGGCAGATTGCCTGGTGGCGCCGGTGGTCTGGCGCTTGCCGTGGCTGGGCGTGGATCTGGGGCGCGAGGGCAAGCCGATCTTGGATTATGGTGAGCGGCTATTCCACAGCCAGGGTTTTGCGCGCAGCATGACCGAGCAAGAAAAGGCCATGCGACCCTGATGAGCGAAGCAACGCAACCGATGACTTCCAATCGCCCCTACCTGTTGCGGGCGATCTACGACTGGATCAGCGACAACGGCCTGACCCCGTACCTCTTGATCGACGCCAGCGGCGAAGGCGTGCGCGTGCCGCCGCAAGTGATCAAGAACGGCCAGGTGGTACTCAACATCGCGATGCGCGCGGTGGCGAACCTGGAACTCGGCAACGACTGGATTGGGTTCTCTGCGCGCTTCTCTGGCGTCAGCCAGGTGGTGCGCATCCCGGTCGGCTCGGTGCTCGCGCTGTATGCGCAAGAGAACGGGCAGGGGATGATGTTCCCGACCGACGAGGAAGGTGGCGATACGCCACCGCCCGCGCCAGCGCCCGACGAGCCGCCATCCAGTCAGGGTGGTGCGGGCGGCGACAAACCCAAGCGCGGTGCACCGTTCCTGCGGGTCATCAAATAAGACAATGTTCCCGGATGCGGGGCGCTCGACGAGCGTACCGGGCTCCGGGTGCCGATCGATCTCAGTGCAGTGTGTTGCCGCCGCTGGAGCGGCGGCGTGGACGTAGCGGGATCACATTGCTGCCGGCAGCGCCGTCCGCGTGAGGTGCGCCCGGCTCGGTGGGTGGATGCCACGTTTCCGTGCCGGCGGCCGGGATATCGAGCTGATCCGACGGCGAGAGCACGACCGTGGGCAGCCGCAGCTCGCTGAGTGTATCGCCCAGTACCCACAACGAAGCCTGTTCGCGATCCGCGCCGTCGATGCTCACTTCGAAGCCGTAGCAGCGTTCCAGTCGCTGGCGGCCGGCCACGCGACGCAGCCGCAATGCACGCAATCCCACGGACTCGTCCAGCATTTGCAGGCCGTAGCGTTCGCACTGCAGGCGCGCTTCGGTGGCCGCGCGGTCGCGCGCGGCGCTCAACTTCAGCCACAACGCTATCGCGGCGACCAGCGCCAGCAGTATCAGGAGGTCATGGATGTTGCCCATGCATGCAGTGTGTGGGCAGGCGGCGCGGCGTGCAAGTTCAGGAAATGCGCAGGCGCAGCGAAAGGTCAACCGCGTGTACGTGCTTGGTCAACGCACCGACCGAGATGAAATCGACCCCGGTGCGTGCGTATTCGCCAATCGTGCGCAGGTCGACGTTGCCGGAGGCTTCCAGCGGTACGCGTCCCGCGGTGAGCTGCACGGCCTCGTCCATCAGCGGCACGTCGAAGTTGTCGAGCATGATGCGATCCACGCCTGCGTCCAGCGCCTGCTCCAGTTCGTCGAGGTTCTCCACTTCGACTTCCAGCAGCAGGTCGGGATGCAGACGGCGCGCGGCCGTCACCGCGGGAACGATCCCGCCGGCGGCGATGATGTGGTTCTCCTTGACCAGGATCGCGTCGTAAAGGCCGATGCGGTGGTTGTGGCCACCGCCGCAGCGCACGGCGTATTTCTGCGCCAGACGCAGGCCCGGCACGGTCTTGCGGGTGTCGAGCACGCGCGTGCGGGTTCCGGCCACAGCTGCCACGTAGGTGGCCGTAGCGGTGGCGGTGCCGGAGAGCAGTTGCAGGAAGTTCAGCGCCGAACGCTCGGCGCTCACCAGCGAACGGGCATGGCCGGACAGCCGGCAGATCGTGGTATCCGGTGCCACGCGCTCACCCTCGCGCACCTGCCAATGGATTTGCACGGCGGGATCCAGGCGCCGGAAGCAGGCATCGAACCATGGCGCGCCAGCAATCACCGCGTTGTCGCGGCAAGTGAGCACGGCATCGGCCACGGCGTCGGCCGGCAGCAATTCAGCGGTGGCGTCGCCCTTGCCGAAATCCTCGGCAAAAGCGCGTTCCACGTCGGTGGCGATCAACTCGGAGCTGGGCGGGTCGAACATGAAACCAGAATTCATCCGGCGTCCGGGCTGTTGGGTGCGTCGGGCTGGCGCAGGCGGCTGACGATGGCGCTCATCGCGCGGTCGAACAGCGCATTGGTGGCCAATACCTGGGCGTGGCCGCTGGCCAGCAGCACGGCCAGTTCCTGCGGCGAGTAATCGGCCACCTTCAGCCCGCGCCGGTTGACGAAAAGATAGCGGCCGCTCATCGGGCTGACCCAGGAAAGCTTGGCGCGCACCATCGGTTCGTCCGGCAGCTGGAACTCCAGCCATATGCCGGGCTGCAATGCCTCCACCTGTTTCCATTCGGGGCTGTCGGTGTCGACCGGTACGCTTTCCTCGGGCAATTCCTCCGGCTCGGCGTGCTGCTCGACGATGGGCTGGATGCTTTCCGGAATCGCGGCGACAGGGGCCGTTTCGGCGACTGTTGGTGCGTTGGGTGCGGCGACGCGCGCCGGCTCGCCCAGTTGCTGACCGTACCAGTCGCGCAGTTGGGCCAGCAGGCGCTCGATGTCCTGCGGCTGGAAAGCGACATTGGCCAGGCCCTGGCGCAGCGCGCGTTCGATGGCAGGCAGCAGTTGGCGCAATTGCTGGCGCGAGGTGGCGTCCGGCACGGGCCGCGTGCTGGCGATGAAGTCGTCCACAAAGCGCAGGGCGTCACGGAATTCGCCCGACTCTTCGCCCTGGCGCAGCAGCACCAGCACCAGATGGTTGGCCCAGGCGCGAGCCAGCACTTCATGCACCAGCGGCGGCAACTTGCGGCCGTCGATGCGTTCGACGATCTCGCGGGCGGCGCGTCGGCGCGCCTGCTCCAGCTTTTCGCGGCCGCGCGTGGACTCGGCCACACGCTGCTCGGCCAGTTCGGAGCGGCGCCGGTTGGATTCGTGGAACTGCTGCAGCCCCTGCAGCAGGCGCTCGAATAGGCCGAGATCGTCGTCGAACTCGTGGAGCAACTGGTCGACGATGCTCTTGATCGTGTCGTGCAGGCGATTGTCGCGATCGGACTCCGGCGACCAGCCCTTGGCCTGCTCGGCGAGGGCGTCAAGCAGGCGGCGCGCCGGATGCTGGCGATGGGCGAACAGCTTGCGGTCGAGGATCGCTGCCTTGAGGTAGGGAATCTGCAGCCGCGCCAGCAGCGCTTGCATCTCGGGCGGAAGGGTATGGTCGTCGAGGATGAACTCGAACAGCATGCCGACCAGGTCGATGGTGTCCTCGTCGACCCCGGCGACATGGCTGGGTCGCATACCGCGCAGCGCCCCGAGCTGGCCCAGCAGTTGTTCCTTGAGCTGCGAGACCGCTTCGCGATCGAAATTGCCGGTGCCGTCCACCATGGACGGTGACTGCTGGGCGCTACCGGCCGCCAGTTGGGTCTGCAGCACGCTGAGCGCACCCAGCAGTTCGCCGGCGGAAGGCGGTGGGCCACCCGCATGGCCTGCATGAGACGATGCCGGTGCTTCGCCGCCACGGCGGGCGACGAACAGACTATGCAGGGTCTGCAGCAGTTCGACGGCAGCGGGATCGGCAGCTTCGTCCGTGCCGGTTCCACCCGTGGCCGCGGATGCCGTTGACGTGGCGGTGCGCGTAGCGGTGCCGCCGCGCGGCGCCGCCACCCGCAGCTGCGGCAACACGCCTGCGCGCGCCAGCGTTTCGTTCGCATCGGCGTACAGTTCTTCCAGCGTGGACAGCACGTAGCGGTCGAACAGCTTGTAGATCAGAAGCTTGACGCGCATGTCCGCGGCCAGCTCTTTCAGCGCCAGGCGAAAGGCCTGCGACAGCGCTGCCGGGGCGATGGGGTTGCTGGAGTCCTCGACCTTGCGGCCGCCGCAGATCACCGAGAGGCGCTGGTTGATCGCAAACAGGTCGCGCGCCAGCCGGCTCTCGTGCTTGCTGCCCATGCTGGTGATCGCCAGCGACTCCTCCAGGTCGGCATCGGCCACCAGCGAAAGCTCGGCCATCGCTGGCGCCGGCGTGGCGGATGCCGTGGTGGCATTTCCGGTCAGACCGCCCAGCTCCCGGTTCACCGTGGCGAGGAAGCTGCGTTCGACCGCCGGCCGGCGCTTGCGCACCTCTCGCATGCCGTCGAAGTAATGCGTCTGGGTGGCGTTGTTCTCGGCCTTTTCGGCGAGATCGAACAGCGCGTCGTCCACATGCTCGAACAGGTTGCCCAGGCACTGCTGCAGCCGCTTGCCGGCAATGCCGCGCACGGCGTTGAGCAACTCGCCCACGCGTTCGCCCGTGTTGGCGTCGAGACGTGGCCCTAGCGGCACGATCTTGGGCGGTTCGAAGGCGTCGGTCATGGCCATACCGGGAGTCTGTCGTTGGCTAGGTGGCGTCTTGCGGGCGGGCCGGTCCATCGGCGGGTTCGTGGCGAGGGAAGGGGGGGGCTCAGGCGGCGGTCGGGAAGTCGTGCAGTTGGATAGTGGCGATCCCTTCCTCCGGCAGCATTACAGGGATGCCGTCGGCGACACGATAAACCAGCTTGCGGTCGATGGTGATCAGGCCTTCTTCAAGACGCTCGCCCACGGTGTTGCCGGCTGTCGTCACCAGGCCGCCGGCCGCTATGGCGCCGTTGAGCGCGCCCAGCTCGGCGCGACCGAGCAGGCGCACCGGTGTCTTGCTTACGGGGCAGCACAGGATGTCGAGCAGACGCTTGTCCATGGGGCAAAATCGTTGCGAAACCGGAAAGCCCGTACAATAACCCCTTTTGGACGGCCGAACCATGACAGCAACGACGGAAACGCCGCGGGTGGGCGTGGTAATGGGCTCGCGCTCGGACTGGGAAACCATGGAGCACGCCTCCGCGGTGCTGACCGAGCTGGGCGTTGCACACGAAGTGCAGGTAGTGTCCGCCCACCGCACGCCGGATCTGTTGTTTCGTTATGCCGAGCATGCAGCCGGGCGCGGTATCCAGGTGATCGTTGCCGGTGCCGGCGGTGCTGCCCATCTGCCGGGCATGCTGGCGGCCAAGACCCGGTTGCCGGTGCTCGGGGTGCCGGTGCAGTCGAAGGCGCTGAACGGCATGGATTCCCTGCTTTCCATCGCGCAGATGCCGGCCGGTATCCCGGTAGGCACGCTGGCGATCGGCCGCGCCGGTGCAGTAAACGCAGGCCTGCTCGCCGCCGCGGTGCTGGCGCTGCACGATACCCGCCTTGCGCAGGCGCTGGAGAACTGGCGCGCCAAGCAGACGCAGGCCGTGCTCGATCAGCCGGACCCGCGTGCATGAGCGAGTCGCGCCAACCCGTGCTCGGCATCCTCGGCGGAGGCCAGTTGGCGCGCATGCTGGCGCTGGCGGCGGCGCCACTGGGCGTGAACAGCCTGGTGGTGGACAGTGCCGCCGATGCCTGCGCCGGCCAGGTGGCGCCGCTGGTCAAGGCCGACTGGGGCGACTACGCCACGCTGGAAGAGTTTGCGCGCAAGGTCGACGTGGTTACCTTCGATTTCGAAAACGTGCCGGCCGAGACAGCGCAGTGGCTGGCCGAGCGCGTGGCGGTATTCCCGAACCCGCGCGCCCTGGCGGTGGCGCAGGATCGCCTCGCCGAGAAGACCCTGTTCCGCGAGTGTGGCCTGCACACGCCCGAGTTCATGGCGGTGGACGATCGAACCGGCCTCGATCGAGCGTTGGCCGCGGTGGGTGTTCCGGCCATCCTCAAGACGCGACGTTTGGGTTACGACGGCAAGGGTCAGTTTCGCCTGAAGTCGTTGGCTGACGCCGATGCGGCCTGGGCCGCGCTGGGGGCGCAGGCGGCGAAGCACGGCCTGATTCTGGAAGCCTTCGTACCGTTCCAGCGCGAGCTGTCGGTGGTGGCGGTACGTGGCCGCGACGGCGATTTCCGTACCTGGCCGTTGACCCGCAACTGGCATGTGGATGGAGTGTTGTCGATGAGCCTGGCTCCGGCGCCGCAGATCGACGAGCTGCAGCCGCGCGCTACTGCACTGGCGCGCACGCTGGCCGAGCATCTGGATTACGTGGGCGTGTTCGCGCTCGAGTTGTTCGTGAAGGATGGCGAGCTGCTGGGCAACGAGATGGCACCGCGCGTGCACAACTCCGGGCACTGGACCATCGAGGGAGCGCATACCAGCCAGTTCGAGAATCACGTGCGCGCCGTGCTCGGCCTGCCACTGGGCGACACCGGCGCACGCGGGCAGTCGGCCATGTTCAACTGGATCGGCGAGCTGCCCGACCCGGCGCCCGTGCTGCGGGGCGTCGATGCGCACTGGCATGACTACGGCAAGTCGGCCCGTGCCGGTCGCAAAGTGGGGCACGCCACGGTTTGCGCGCCGGACGCGGTGCAACTGGCACAACGGCTGGAAGTGTTGGGCCGTGAGTTGAACCGCGAAGCGCAGGTGGCGCCGACAGTGGAAGCGCTGCACGGCTAAACTGCCTGTCGCTTCAGGCATGAAAAAGCCGCGGGTGTCCGCGGCTTTTTGTTTACGGGCGTTTGGAAGGCTAGAGCAAGAGCATTCGTGCCTGATGGTCAAAAAGGGACTTTTGCTCTTTTTTGACTCGCCTGATTCGCAGGGCGAATCAGGCTCCGCTTCGCGTGCGCTCATTCCAGAGCGGGGAGCGCACGAGCGCGCTCCTCAGCCCTGCATCGCCTTGGCGACTTCGGCCAGATAGTCTTCCTGCACCTTCTCGATGCCTTCGCCCACGGCCAGGCGCACCACCGAAACCACGTCGGCGCCTTCCTTCTTCAGCGCGTCGCCCACGGTGACGTTGGTGTCCAGCACGTAGGGCTGGCCGACCAGGGTGACCTCGGAGACGATCTTGTTGATCTTGCCCGAGACGATCTTTTCCAGGATGTCGGCCGGCTTGGCCTTTTCCTTGTCCGACATCGCGGCCAGCGCGATTTCCTTTTCCTTGGCGATGAAGTCGGCAGGGACGTCCTCGGCCTTCACGTAGGGCGGGTTCATCGCCGCCACGTGCATGGCGATGCCCTTGGCCAGCTCGTCCGAGCCGCCCTTGAGCGCCACGATCACGCCGATCTTGCCGCCGTGCGAGTAGGTGGCCAGCGGGCCATCGTTCTCGACGCGCGCCGCGCGGCGCACTTCGATCTTTTCGCCGATGGTCGCGGTCTGCGCCTTGGCGGCTTCCTCGATGCTGGCGGCGCCCGGGAAGGCGGCGGCCTTCACGGCGTCGATGTCGCCGGCGCTGGCCTTCAGCGCGGCCTCGGCGACGGCGTTGGTGAACTCGATGAAGTTCGGCGCCTTGGCGACGAAGTCGGTCTCGCTGTTGACCTCGATCAGCACGGCCTTGCCACTGGCCTGCGCGGCGGCGATGCGGCCTTCGGCGGCAATGCGGTCGGCCTTCTTCTCGGCCTTGACCATGCCGGTCTTGCGCAGCCATTCCATCGCGGCGTCGATGTCGCCGTTGTTCTCGACCAGCGCCTTCTTGCACTCCATCATGCCGGCGCCGGAACGCTCGCGCAGTTCCTTCACGAGTTGGGCGGAGATATTGCTCATCGGTATTCCTCGAATGCTTGAGGCGTCGTGGCGGATCGCGCCACGACGCCGGGATGGGCTTCGTCGTTGTCGAAGCGACGGCGGTCGCCCGCCGTCACGTCGCCTTACTTGGCGTCGCGCGGAGCGCGGCCTTCGCGACCGCCGTCACGACGCGGCGCACCGGCACCCTTGCGCGGGGCGGCATCGCGGTCACGGCGCGGAGCAGCCTTGCGCTCGCTGCGCTCGGCCTTGGCGACCGGATTGCCTTCCTCGTCCAGCTCGACGAACTCGTCGGCGTCGCCCTGGGCGGCAGCCGGGGCAGCGGCCTTGCCTTCCAGGATCGAGTCGGCGGCAGCGCGGGCGTACAGCTGGATCGCGCGGATCGCGTCGTCGTTGCCGGGAATCGCGTAGTCCACCAGCTCCGGGTTGTAGTTGGTGTCGACCACCGCCACCACCGGGATGCCCAGCTTGCGGGCTTCCTGCACGGCGATGTCTTCGTGGCCGATGTCGATCACGAACAGCGCGTCGGGCAGGCGGTTCATGTTCTTGATGCCGCCCAGCGAGTTCTGCAGCTTCTCGCGCTCACGACGGCGTGCCAGCACTTCGTGCTTGACCAGCTTTTCGAAGCTGCCGTCGGTTTCGGCCGCTTCCAGCTCCTTGAGCTTGGCCACCGACTGCTTCACGGTGCGGAAATTGGTGAGCATGCCGCCCAGCCAGCGCGCGGTGACGAAGGGCATGCCAGCACGGGATGCTTCCTCGGCCAGCGCCTCGCGAGCGGAACGCTTGGTGCCCACGAACAGGATGGTGCCGCGCTTCTGCGCCAGGCCCGACAGGAAGTTCATCGCGTCGGTGAACAGCGGCAGGGTCTTTTCGAGGTTGATGATGTGGATCTTGCCGCGGGCGCCGAAGATGTACGGACCCATCTTCGGATTCCAGTAACGGGTCTGGTGACCGAAATGCACGCCGGCTTCGAGCATTTCGCGCATGGTGACTTGAGCCATGGTGTAACTCCTTAAAGCATTGGGCCTTGTGTAGGCGGCCCGGGGGTTGGGACCTCCACGCATCCCCGGCTTCGACCGCGGCAGCGAATGCTGCGCGCGGCACCCCGAAGAACGGTGCCGATGCGTGTGTGGCGTTGGGTTTGGGATGCTGCCGCGGCGCGGTTACAATCCCGTTTCGCCTTGCAGTGCGCACCGGTCGAAAGCCTCGATGACGGTCTGCAAAACTGTGAGATTGTAGCCGGTACGCCGGCGCGGCGGCAAGTTGCCTGCGATGCCGGCTTGATCGGCACAAGGACGCCGCCATCTGGGTTCCCACTATGGCCATTACGCTGAAATCCCCGAAGGACCTTGAAGGCATGCGCGAGGCCGGCCGGCTGGCCGCCGAGGTGCTGGCCATGCTCAAGGAGCACGTCAAGCCCGGCGTCACCACCGAGGAGCTGGACCGGCTGGCCTACGAGCACATCGTCAACGTGCAGAAGGCGGTGCCGGCCAACGTGGGCTATCACGGCTTCCCGAAGACGCTGTGCACCTCGGTCAACCACGTGATCTGCCACGGCATCCCCAGTCCCGGCAAGGCATTGAAGGAAGGCGACATCGTCAATCTCGACGTCACCGTCATCAAGGACGGCTGGCACGGCGACACCAGCCGCATGTATTTCGTGGGCACCCCCTCGGTACTGGCCAAGCGGCTGGTGGAGACCACGCACGAGGCGATGATGCGCGGCATCCGCGCGGTGCGCCCAGGCGCCACGCTGGGCGACGTCGGCCATGCGATCCAGCAGCACGCTGAAGCCGCCGGCTTCAGCGTGGTGCGCGAGTACTGCGGCCACGGTATCGGCAAGGTCTACCACGACGAGCCGCAGGTGCTGCACTACGGCAAGCCTGGCACCGGCGTGGAGCTGCAGGAGGGCATGACCTTCACCGTCGAGCCGATGGTCAACGCCGGCAAGCCGCAGACCAAGCAGCTGCCCGACGGCTGGACCGTGGTTACCAAGGACCACTCGCTTTCCGCGCAGTGGGAGCACACCATTGCGGTCACCTCCGACGGCTTCGAAATCCTCACGCCTTGGCCGGATGCCTAAAGCGTGGGTGCGGCAAGGTGGCATCAGGCGTGATCATCGTCTTTCTCGCTTCCCTGGTATTAATCGCGCTCTGCATCCTCTGGTTGCCAGCATGGTCGGCGGCATTGCTGCTGCGTCGCATGGGAGTGCCGCAACCGCATCGCGTATTGCGCGTCGTCATGCCGTCGCAGTTGCTGGTCGCTGCGGCTCTGATCTGGGCGGCCGATGCGACCGGATTGACCAATCCTGCCGGCTATTCGCTGGCAATCCTGCTGCTGACCGGCATCGCCGGCGCCGCCATCGTATGGCGCCAGCGGCGCGGAAACGTTTGACTGGTGCTGAGGCCGTGCTGTACTGGGCGCCATGACGACTGCGCCTCGGTTGCCCTTGCCTCCCTTACCGCGTCTGCCGCCGGCCGTGCCGCGTTCCGGCGTATCCGTGGACGCGCGGCGTGCGTTGCGGCAACTGCTCGGTGATGTGGACCGCGACCTGGCGACCGTCTTCCGCGAAGGTGCCGATGCCAGCATGCTGGCACGACGGCGTGCCGAGGCGGTGGCGCGCATCGTCGTGCATGTGTGGACGGCCTGCCTCGGCGAAGTGAGCGGCGCGGCGCTGTTCGCGGTCGGCGGATTCGGTCGCGGCCTGCTGTTTCCCCATTCCGACGTGGATCTGCTGGTGCTCGTCACGCAGCCCGAGCCGGCGCGCCTGCGTGCGCTGGAGCAATGCTTCGCCACGCTGTGGGACGTGGGTCTGAAAGTGGGGCATGCGGTGCGCGAGCCGGCACAGTGCCGTGCCCTGGCGGCCGAAGATGCCAGCGTGTTCACAAGCCTTCTCGATGCGCAATGGATGGCGGGCGATGCGGCATTGGAAGTCGCGCTGCGCGCCATCGTGGACGATCCCTCGCTGTGGCCGCCGCGCGATTACCTCGCCGCGCGACTGGCCGAGCGCGACGCGCGCCATGCGCGCCACGGCGACACGGCGAGCAATCTTGAACCCAATCTCAAGGACGGCCCCGGCGGCTTGCGCACGCTGGATTCGCTGCGCTGGCTGGGGCGCCGGCTCGCGCATGCCGGCGGTTTCGAGGCAATGCAGGATGCGGGCCTGCTGGATCCCGCCGAGCGCGCCAGCCTGTGCGATGCCGAAACCACGCTGCGGCGTTACCGCTGGGCGCTGCACCAGGAGGCCGCGCGGCCGGAAGAGCGCCTGCTGTTCGACTACCAGCGCGCGCTCGCCGTGCAGCTGGGTTTCGAGGACGAGCACGAAAAGAACCTCGGCGTCGAGCAGTTCATGCAGGGGTATTACCGCGCGGCCAGCCAGGTCGAGCGATTGGGTGTGCAGATCGCCGAACGTTTCGTCGAGCTGCTGGAGCCGCCCGGCGAAGCGAAGCCGGTGGGCGAGCATTTCGTGCGTTACGGCACGCGGCTGGCGGCGCGCGATCCAGAGTTATTCGCGCAGCGGCCGGCGGCGCTGGTGGAAATCTTCATCGCGCGGCTGGACGAGCCGGGCCTGATCGGCTTCACCGCCGACACCATGCGGCGCATCCACCAGGCTACCGCGCAACACGACGGCAAGCTGGCCGACGATCCCGCGGTGCTGGCGGCATTCCTGCACCTGCTCAAGCGCGGCGCGCCAGCGGTGGATGCGCTGTGGCGGATGAACCGGCACGGCCTGCTCGCCGCGATCCTGCCTGCGTTCGGCAAGGTGTTCGGGCGCATGCAGTACGACCTGTTCCACGTCTATACCGTGGACGAGCACACGCTGCGCGTGCTGCGCCAGATGGCGCGTTTCGCCGATCCGGATGCGCGCCGCGAATTCCCTGTCGCCTGCGATGTCTGGTCCAGCCTGGGGCAGCCGGAACTGATGCTGCTGGCTGGCCTTTTCCACGATATCGCCAAGGGGCGAGGCGGCGACCATTCCGTGCTGGGTGAGAGCGATGCACGCGCGTTCTGCGCCAGGCTGGGCTTGCCCGCTGCCGACGGCGAGCGCGTGGCATGGCTGGTGCGCTGGCACCTGCTGATGAGCACCACCGCGCAGCGGCAGGACATCACCGATCCCGACGTCGTGCGCAAGTTCACCGACGCCGTGGGCGACCGCGAGCGACTTGGCCGGCTTTACCTGCTGACCGTGGCCGACATCATCGGCACCAGCCCCAAGCTGTGGAACGGCTGGAAGGATCGCCTGCTGGTCGATCTCTACGTGGCGGCACGGCAGGCATTGCGCAGCGACACGCGGCCGGGACACGACGCAGCGGCACGCATCGACGCCTGTCGCGCGCAGGCGCTGATCCTGCTGCAGGAAGACGGTATCGCCGCGGCGACTGCCGAGCAGGCGTGGGGAGCATTCCCGGCATCCAGTTTCCTGCGTCATCGCCCCGAGCAGATTGCCTGGCAGACCGCGGCCATCGTGCGCGCGGGCGGCGTGTGGCCACTGGTCGCCGTGCATCCGCTCTCGGTGCGCGGCAGCACCGAGCTGTTCGTCTGCACGCCCGATCGCGACGGCCTGTTCGCCAGCGTCACCGCGATGCTGGACCGGCTGCATTTTTCGGTGGTGGAGGCGCGCATCCTCGGTTCGAACGCCGGCATGGCGATGGACACTTTTCTGTTGCTGGAGGCGGATGGCCAACATCCGGCCAGCGCGGATCGTGCGGAAGAACTGCACCAGCGCATGCAGCGCGCGCTGGCGCAGGGCGGGCGGATCCTGCCACCGCGGCGCAGCATGTCGCGCCAGCTGAAGCACTTCCAGATGCCGCCGCGCATCGACTTCCGGCAGGAGAGCGGGCGTACGCGCATGGCGCTGGTATGCAGCGATCGCCCAGGCCTGCTGGCTGCGGTGGCCCAGGTGCTGGTGGCCTGCGATGCGCGCGTGCACGACGCCCGCATCGCCACCTTCGGCGAGCGCGTGGAGGATTTCTTCCAGCTCACCGATCGCCATGATGCTCCGTTGGACGAAGCGCGGCGACAGCGACTGCGGCGGGCCTTGCTGGAGCGGCTGGGCTAGCCTTGCAGTGGCTCCTGTGGACGACGGGTTTCCGCACAAGGAACGCGTCCCCGGGGGAAACTTCAATCCGTTGCGTCGGCACCCCACAGCGCTTCCATGTTCACGTCGAGGTTCAGGTTCCACAGGTCCGCCACCTCGACGATGCCAAACGATTCCACGTCTCCGCTGCGCCGGATCGGCGAAACCAGGCGCAGGCCCTCCGGCGTGGTGAGCGAAGCCACCACGGGCTGGTGGCCGGCGATGCCGCGCTGGACCACGATGCCGGCCGAGCCGTTGCGCAGGCGCACGCCGGTGCCGGGCGGATAGATCCCCAGCGTCTTGATGAACACCCGGGCCAGTTGTTCGTCCAGCACGGCGTTCTCGTTGAGGAACAACCAGCGCAACGCCTGCTTCGGTGGCAGTGGCGAGCGGTGGTCGCGGCCGACGATGCGCGCGCAGTACACGTCCGCCATGGCCAGCAGGCGGGCGGGTCGGCCGACTTCCGCACCATGCTTGCCGGCGGGGTAGCCGCTGCCGTCGCCGCGTTCGTGGTGGTCGCGCACGGCGTCCAGCCAGATCGCATCGTCGATGCCCAGTTCGCGCAGGCGCGTTGCGCCGCGTTCGCAGTGCGCACGCACCGCCGCCCGCTGGGCGTGACTGATCGGGCCTTTATGCATGGCGAGTGCATCGTGCAGGGCGGACATGCCGATGTTCATCGTCAAGGCGGCGCAGACGGTGGAGGCCAATTCGTCGGCATCCAGCTCCAGTGCGATGCCGGTGATCTGGCAGACGATGGCCACGTTCACCGCGTGGCGGCTGCTGTAAGGCCCTTTGATGCACAGCAGGGCGCTGGCCAGTGCCACATCGGGGTTTGCCTCGCAGGCAGCACGCACCTGCGTGGCGATGTTCGCCAGTGTGGCCGAGAAGTTCTCACGCGCCGGGTTGGACAGCAAGGCATGCAGGCTCCGGCGAGCGCCCAGCACGCGTGCCAGTGGCGATGGCGGGGGCTCCTGCGACTCCAGCGGCAACGGTCCGCGGCATTCCTCTTCGGAGCCGTAGAACAGGCCGTGTTGCAACAGCATGTCCCGCAACGCCTCGCTGACGATGACCTGGCCTGAGCACAGCAGCAGATTGCCCCGCGCATCGTAGGCGTTGAAGCGCATGGGGCGGCCGACGATCAGCTCGCTAGTGTCGATGGGACGCCGCGGCACGGATCCTCCTTCGATTCGGTTGAGGTGGTGGAGAGGCTGTTCACTTCATCGCCTCCTGCGGTCCCGCACCAGCCCATGACGCCAGGATGGGAAGCGGCCCAGGCCCGGGCAGGCGGGCAAGCGCTTCCCGCAGCGCATCGGCGGTGTCGCCAGCCGGCGACGGAGTGGCCACGGGGGGGACGCCGGCCCAGGCATTGCGGCCTTGCCGCTTGGCCGCGTACAGGCACTCGTCGGCGAGGTTCACTACTTGTTCCCAGCGGAGTTTTTCCGGTTCGCCGGCAAAGAACGGGTAGTTGGCGAAGCCGATCGAGCAGGTGAGGTGCACGTGCTCGCCGTTGCCCAGGTCGAAGCGCTCGGCGGCCACGGCCGCACGGATGCGTTCGGCGAACTGCGGCCCGGCGTCCGGCGGGGCGGACCGGGCCAGGATCAGGAATTCCTCGCCACCCATGCGCACGGGCGTGTCGGCGCCACGGGTGGCCGACAGCAGCATGTCGCGGAACTGCTGCAGCACGCGGTCGCCGCTGGAGTGGCCCCAGGTGTCGTTGACCCGCTTGAAGTGGTCGATGTCCACCATCAGGAACAACAGGTGCATCGGCGGCAGGCCATGCATCAGCGCGTCCTGGTGATATCTGCGTGCGCTGGCCAGGTCGGGCTCGATGTGCTCGCTGAGGTAGCGGCGGTTCTTCAGGCCGGTGAGCGGATCGATGAGAACCTGCCGGGCGAGCGCTTCATTGGCCTGTTGCAATGCTTCGTTGGCCTGCGCCAACTCGGCGGTACGTTGCGTGACCAGCGTTGCCAGCGCGCGGTTGCGCCGACGCAGCGCCGTCGAGCGCCAGTGCACGAGCTGGGCCAGCACCAGCAAGGCCGAAGCGATCCATAACAGCCAGGCCCAGGTAGAGCGGTACCACGGCGGCAGGATGCGGAAGTCGAACGTGGCCTCGCGGCCCTGCTGGCCATAGACATTGCGCGCACGCACGTGGAAGCGGTAATGGCCATCGGGGAGATTGGTGTAGTCGCGGTAGGTGCTTTCGCTCCATGCCGACCAGTCGCGATCAAGCCCCTGCAGCCAGATCTGGTAGCGGGTGGCGTCGGAGAGGGTATAGCTGGGCAGGGCGAACTCGAAGCGGATCGAGTTCTGTTCCCAGGGTATGTCGGGCGAACCGGCTGTCGCGAAGTTGTCGGCGAACAGTACGTGATTGTCCGGACCGGTCGCGCGGCGCAGCAACGTGCTCAGCTGTGCATCCTGCGGTATGACGCGCGTGGAGTCGTAACGGAACAGGCCCGCGTCGCCACCCATCCACAGAATGCCGTCGGCGTCGTCCAATAGCGTGGAAATGTTGGTCCCCGCCAGCGGCTGCAGCGGGGCGGCCTTCCAACGCCAGCCTCGGGCGGTATGCACGGCATGGCGGACCTCTTTCAATCCATCGCCATGGCCGGTGTACATCCACAATTCGCCGTTGCTGTTCTGATGCAGTGCATCGATCTGCGGCGGCCCATCCGGGAACAGGTCGGCGAGCGCGGGGTCGGGTCCGAAGCGATTGCTTCGTTCGTCGAATCGATAGATGCCGTGCGCGGTGGTGAAGTGCAACGTGCCGTCGATGACGACGATATCGTTCTGCTCGGCGGGCAGGCCCGCCTCGTTGCCGTAGCGCTCGATCTTGAGGGTCCTGGGATCGCCGGGCCCCTGCCAGTCCGGCGGCAGGCCCAGGCGAATCGCGCCGCCGCCCCACAGGCTCAGCCATACATGGCCCGCTGCGTCCTGCCGGATGGTGCGCACTTCGTTCCGCACGCCGGGGATGTGGCCCTCGTCGATCCAATGATTGTTCTCGTATTTCAGCGTGCTGACGCCGTCCGTGCGGCCCACGAAGACGCGCGAGGGATCGGTGGTGGATTGCCGCAGGGAAAGCGCGGTGATCGAGAGCTGGGACTGTTGCGGAGCCAGCAGCTGTTGGAACGTGCCGCCGGAAACGGCGAACACCCCGCTGTCGCTGGCGATCAGCATCTGGTCGCCGATCTCGGCGAAACCCCAGATGACTCCTGGCACCTGCGTCACATCCTCGAAATGGGGGTTGGTGCCGCTCGCCAGGCGATACAAGCCTTCGGTGGACCCTGCGTAAAGCGTGCCGGCATGGCGATGCAATGCCTGTACGCTGCCCGGCAGTCCGCTGGACCGGTCGAAGATGGTCAGCGGACTGCCGATGTCGATGCGGGTGATGCCGTAGCCGCCGGCAATCCAGAGGCCACCCTCGCGATCCTGCATCAGCGCCAGCACCGCATTCGAGGTCAGGCCACTGTCGCGGGTCAGGGTGCGCAACAGATGGCCTTGTGCGTCGAGCAGGAGCAGGCCGCTGCGCAAGGTGCCGACGGCGAGCCGGCCGTCGGCCAGTCGGATGGCGTCATACAACTGGCCTTGCCGGACCGCGTCGTCAGCCTCGGTAATCCAGGGATGCCATGCGCCGCCATGGCTGACGAACCAACCCTGCGTACGAGTGCCTGCCAAAAGGTCGCCCGGCTGTGCGCCCGGGCCGCGCCATGCCAGCAGCGCGTAGACTTTCTCGTTGGCAAAGCGCTCGCCGCCGGGTACCGGCACCAGCTTGTCGCCGTCCAGTTGCATGAGGCCCACGCCTGTCTCGCGGACGTAGAACCGGCCGTCAACCACGAAACTCGTATGGAAGACGGCTCGCGGCTTCCATGTTTGCATTGCGCCGTTGCGATAGCGGAACAGCGTCGTCGTCGTGACGAAGACCATGCCGTCGGCCGTGGAATGGGTGGCCCAGACGTCGGCGAAGTTGCGTTCGCTCGGCGGAATCCTGTCCCGCAAGGAAACGAAGGCCAGTTGCCCGGTGGCATCCGGCTTCAGATAGCCCAGGTCGCCCACGGTGCCCATGTACATGCGACCATCCGCACCCAGTGCCAGCGAGCGCACGGTGGCCTGCTTGGGAGCCGGGATGTGTTGCCAGCGGGCACCGTCCCAGACCAGCACGGTGCCATCGTCGTTGCCTACGTAGATCGCACCTTGCTTGTCCTGCGCCAGCGCCCAGTTCTGCGCGGCGCCGCCGTAGCTCTTGGGGCTGAAGCTGTGGATGTAGTGGCGGCCGCCTTCGTAGTGGGCTGCCGTCGCGGTGGCGGACAGCGCGGGTGCGATCCATGCCATGCCGGCCAGCAGGCAACACGCAACCAACGCCAGCGCGCGGGCGAGGCGTTGCATTTGCTTGTCTATGGCGGCGACCCTTTCATCCATTGCACCCTCGCGGCAGGCCGCGTGTTGGCTGGCTCTTCTCGCAAGGTCATATCGGCCGCCGGGCACGAATCTTGAGTGGGCTGGCGATGTCTGCCGGTTTCGCTACGCCGTGCGGGCGGGCACAATGGGCATTCCCCCGCGACGATTTGGACGTCCATTCGCCATGCAGAGCATTGAATCCCTGATCGACGACGCCTTCGAGCGCCGCAACGAGCTGACCCAGGCCGAGGTCGAAACCCATCTGCGCCCAGCGGTGGGACAGGTGCTGGACCTGCTCGAATCCGGCGAGCGCCGCGTGGCCGAGCCGGACGGGCAGGGCGGCTGGAACGTCAACCAGTGGCTGAAGAAGGCGGTGCTGCTGTACTTCCGCATCAACGGCAATCGCGTGGTCGACGGAGGCCCGGCGCTCGCTTTCGACAAGGTGCCCCTGCGTTTTGCCCACGGCAGCGACGCCGAACTCGAGGGTTTGGGCGCGCGCGTGGTGCCAGGCGCGCTGGTGCGCCGCGGCGCGCACATCGCGAAGGACGCGGTGTTGATGCCCAGCTACGTGAATATCGGCGCCCATGTCGGGTCTGGCACGATGGTGGACACCTGGGCCACGGTGGGTTCCTGCGCGCAGATTGGCGCGGGCGTGCACCTCTCCGGCGGGGTCGGGATCGGCGGTGTGCTTGAGCCGCTGCAGGCCAGTCCCACCATCATCGAGGACCACTGTTTCATCGGTGCGCGCTCGGAAGTGGTCGAGGGAGTGGTGGTGGAGAAGGGCAGCGTGATCGGCATGGGGGTGTTCCTGGGCCAGTCCACCCGCATCTACAACCGCGCCACCGGCGAAACCAGCTACGGCCGCGTGCCGGCCGGCAGCGTGGTGGTGGCCGGCAGTCTGCCTGCGAAGGACGGTTCGCACAGCCTGTACGCCGCGATCATCGTGAAGCAGGTGGACGAGAAGACCCGGGGCAAGACCTCGATCAACGAATTGCTGCGGAGCGGCGAATGAGCACGACCGTCTACGGCCTGTCAACCTGCGATACCTGCCGCAAGGCGCGCAACTGGCTGGACCGCTTTACGGTGCCCTACACGTTCGTGGACTACCGCGCCAACCCGGTACCGGCGGCCACACTGAAGACCTGGGCTCAGCAGCTCGGCGGCTGGGAGGCGCTGGTCAACAAGTCCTCCACCACCTGGCGCAGCCTGTTGCCACAGCGCAAGAACCCCGGCACCGATCCCGAGTGGACCCTGCTGCTGAAGGAATATCCGGCACTGATCCGCCGCCCGGTGGTGCTGCAGGAAGACGGCAGCGTCAGCGTCGGTTTCAGCGACAACGGCTTCAAGAAACTGTTCGGTCGCTGACGGATGCTCCTGCGCCTGTGCAAGATCGCGGTGCTGGCGGCGATCGCGCTGTGGATCGCGCTGGTGGCCTTCGGCAACCTCAGCGACTACGGCAGCAACTGGCCGTTCGTACAACATGTGCTGGCGATGGACACGATCTTCCCCGACGCAAACATCCGTTACCGCGCCATCCATTCGCCGCTGCTGCAGCATGCGGCCTATGCGCTGATCATCGCGGTCGAGGTGTCGGCCGCCCTGCTGTGCTGGCTGGGCACGTGGCAGCTGTGGCGCACCCGGCGGGGCACGGCCGCGGCGTTCCAGCGCGCCAAGCGCATTGCCGTGCTGGGGCTGTCTGCCGGCGTGCTGCTGTGGCTGGGCGGCTTCGTGGCGATCGGCGGCGAGTGGTTCGGCATGTGGATGTCCAGCCAGTGGAACGGCATCGCCAGCGCGTTCCGCTTCACCATCGTGCTGCTGGCGATGTTGCTGTGGCTGGGCCAGCGCGACGACGAACTGGAAGGCTGACGCATGAGCGACCACCGCATCCGCCACTACCGCATCAATCTGCGCATCGAGCGCGACAACGCCGCCTTGTACACGCGGCTGGCCGGGCTGGCTGCCGACCCGCGGCTGGCGCGTGCGTACCGGCGCATCGCGGAGGGCGAACAGGTCAACGCGGCCTTTTGGGAATCGCGCCTGCGCGCATCGGGCGCCGCCGTGCCGTCGCCACGCATCGGTCTGCGCATACGGGTGCTGGGCTGGTTCGCGCAGGCTTTCGGCACCGAATTCGTGATGCCCACCGTGGTGCGGCTGGAACATGCCGACCACGATGCGACGCCGGTGGACCGTAGCGGCCACCGCGACCACTTCCTGCCGCCGCACCTGCGCACCGTGCGCGGCCACAGCCACCGGGCGCAGAGCGGCAACACGCTGCGCGCCGCTGTGCTGGGCGCCAATGACGGACTGGTTTCCAACGTCAGCCTGGTGATGGGCATGGCCGGTGCCTCCGCCAGCGACCGCGCCGTATTGCTGGCCGGCCTGGCCGGGCTGGTCGCCGGCGCCTGCTCGATGGCGCTGGGCGAGTGGCTGAGCGTGAACAGCTCGCGCGAGTTCTACCAGGCGCAGATCACCGAGCGGGCGGAGCGCCTCGCGGTGGCGCCCGAGGACGGTGTGAGCCATATCGCCGGCATCTATCGCGAAAAGGGCCTGGGCCACGCCGAGGCCGAACACCTGGCCGAGCACCTCACCGAGACGCCGCGCGCCGCGCTGGATACCGTTGTGCGCGAGGACCTTGGCGTCGATCCCTCCGAACTGGGTGGCTCGGCCTGGAGTGCGGCGATCTCCTCGTTCTGCCTGTTCGCGTTCGGCGCCGCGTTTCCGGTGGCGCCGTACCTGTTCCTGCGCGGACATGCCGCGTTGCTTGGGAGTGCCGCTGCCGCCGCAGTGGGGCTGGCATTGATTGGCACGGGGACCTCGCTGTTCACCGGACGCAGCATGCTGTTTTCGATCGCGCGCCAATTCGCCATCACGGTGGCCGCGGCGGCGATCACCTACGGTGTGGGGCACCTGCTCGGCACGGTGATCGCCGGCTAGGAACGGCTTGCTATGCTGCAGAGTCACGAATGCCTGCGGTGGCCTGTTTCATGTCCGATGTCCTCGACCTTGCCTGCGAACTGATCCGCCGCCGCTCGGTGACGCCGGAAGATGCCGGCTGCCAGGCGCTGCTGGCCGCACGCCTGCAGCGCGTGGGCTTCCGCATCGAGCACCTGCGCCACGGCGAGGTGGACAACCTGTGGGCCGTGCATGGTGCCGGCGGACCGACGCTTGCCTTCCTCGGTCACACGGACGTGGTGCCGAGCGGGCCGGAAACATCGTGGCAAAGCGCGCCGTTCGAACCGTCGATCCGCGAAGGAAAGTTGTACGGACGTGGTGCCGCCGACATGAAAGGTTCCGTGGCGGCGATGACCGTGGCGCTGGAGCACTTCGTTTCGACGCATCCCGGGCATGCCGGCCGCGTGGCGCTGCTGCTGACCAGCGACGAGGAAGGTCCGACCAACCTCGACGGTGTGCGCAAGGTGGCCGAAGGTTTCCGCGTCCGCGGCGAACGCATCGACTGGTGCGTGGTGGGCGAACCCTCGGCGAAGGAGAGGCTCGGCGACCTGATCCGCGTGGGACGGCGCGGCTCGCTCTCGGGCACGCTTGCCGTGCGCGGCGTGCAGGGCCATGTGGCCTATCCCGAGAAGGCGCTGAATCCCATCCACGCCTTCGCGCCGGCCCTGGCGGCGCTCGCCGCCGAACGCTGGGACCAGGGTAACGCCGATTTCCCGCCCACCTCGTTCCAGGTCTCCAACCTCAACGCGGGCACCGGCGCGACCAACGTCATCCCGGGCGAGCTCACCGCACTCATCAACTTCCGCTACTGCACCGCGAGTCGCGCCGAGGACCTGCGCGCGCGCGCCGAATCCATCCTCGCGCAGCACGGCCTGAACTACACGCTGGCGTGGAACCTCTCCGGCGAACCCTTCCTCACGCCGCCAGGCGGCCGCCTGCGCGAAACCGTGGTGGCGGTGTGCCGCGAACTGTGCGGCACGGAGCCCGAGCAAAGCACCGGGGGCGGCACTTCGGACGGTCGTTTCATCGCGCCGCTGGGTGCGGAAGTGGTGGAGCTCGGCCCGGTCAACGCCACCATCCACAAAGTGGACGAGTGCGTGGACGTCGCCGAGCTGGAGCGCCTGCCGGCCTTGTATCAGGCGATCTGCGAGCGGATGCTGGCGATCTGACTACGCGACAGACGGAGGCGGTATGCGTATCGAGTTCCACGGTGCGGCAGGTGGCGAGGTCACCGGGTCATGCCATCTCATCGAAGCGGCGGGCAAGCGCATCCTGTTCGATTGCGGCATGGTGCAGGGCGGCCGCGAGGCTGACGCGCGCAACGCCGAGCCGTTCGCGTTCGCCCCGGCCTCCATCGATGCGCTGGTCATCAGCCATGCGCACATCGACCACATCGGCCGCGTACCGCTGCTGGTCAAGCGCGGCTTCAAGGGTCCGATCTATGCGCAGGCAGCCACCTGCGACCTGTTTCCCATCATGCTGCTCGACGCCGCCTCGTTGTCGGAGCACAACGCCGAGCGCACGAACCGCGAACACGCATCCGGCCAACCCGAGGTCGCGCCGCTCTACACCGCCGCCGATGTCATCGCCGCGCAAGCGCAGCTGCATCCGCTGCCCTACGAAGCCGACACGGACATCCTCCCCGGCGTGACGCTGCGCCTGCACGAGGCGGGGCACATCCTCGGTTCGGCGATGCTGGAGCTGCGCGCGGACAGCCGTTCGGTGCTGTTCACCGGCGACCTCGGCATGCGCGGCACGCCCATCCTGCGCGACCCGGCACCGGCACCGCGCACCGACCTGATCCTGATGGAATCCACCTACGGCGACCGCAACCACAAGGATCGCGCCGCGACCGTGGCCGAGCTGGGTCAGATCCTCGCCGCGGCGCGTGCCGACGGCGGCAACGTGGTGATCCCCGCGTTCGCGGTGGGGCGCAGCCAGGAGTTGCTCTATTGGTTCGCCGAACACTTCGAAGACTGGAACCTCGCGCCGTGGACGATCTTCCTCGACAGCCCGATGGCGGCCAAGGTGATGGCGGTCTACGACCACCACGAAGAATTGTTCGACGCCGATGCCGCGAAGGTCTGGCAAGGGCGCATCAAGCCATTCAAGCTGCCTAACCTGCGCGTCAGCGCGGGCGTGGAGGACAGCAAGGCGATCAACCGCATCCATGGCGGCGCCATCGTCATCGCCGGCTCCGGCATGGCCAACGGCGGGCGCGTGCGCCATCACCTGGCCAACAACCTCGCCTTCGCGCGCAATCACGTGATCTTCGTGGGCTACCAGGCCGCCGGCACGCTGGGCCGGCTGCTGGTCAACGGCGTGAAGCAGGTGCGCCTGTTCGGCGAGGAGATTACGGTGCGCGCGCGCATCCATACCGTGGGCGGTCTGTCCGCGCATGCCGACCAGCAAGGCTTGCTGGAGTGGTACGGCGACAGCCCCAGCCATCCGCCGGTGGCACTGGCGCATGGCGAGAACCCCGCGCGCGAAGCGCTGGTGGCGATGCTGAAGCAGCGCTTCGGTATCACGGTAACGCTGTCGCAGCCGGGCATGCGGCTGGAGGTCTGACTCAATCCGCGTGCTGGCGCCGCGCGTAATCCGCCGGTGCGCAACCGACCAGGCGGCGGAAGTCGCGGATGAAATGCGCCTGGTCGTAGTAGCCGAGGGCCAGCGCCAGCTCGGTCCAGGCCAGCTCGCGGCCAGCTTGCAATTGCGCCACCGCTTCGTGCAGGCGATAGCGTGCAATCACCCATTTCGGACTGACTCCCACGTAGTCGCGGAACAGCCGCTGCAGGGCGCGCAGGCCCATGCCGGCGCGCTCGGCCAGTTGCTCGGCGCGTAGCAGTTCGCGATCGTTCGCTGCCTGCGCTACCAGGGCGCGAGCCTGCACTGCGAGCGGGTCGGGAGCGGGCGCCGTCGCCAACAACAGAGGTTCGACCAGGGCCACCATCGCGGCGATGTCGGTGCAGGCGGGAATGGCGGGCACGACGTCGTCGATGCCGGCTCCGAATACTTCGCGGGCGTGCAACGAGCGATTCGCCAACGCGCCTACCGATCCGCGCAGGAAGGCGTGAAAGCCGCCTGCGGCGAACTTCACTCCGAACACCGTTTCGCAGCCTTCCAACGTGCGACGGTAGCGACCTTCGTGCACGCCCCATACTCTCGCTTCGCCGCGTTCCAGCACCAGGTGCACGTTCGGGTGCGGCAGCGTCTCCTGCTGTTGCGGCGGACGATCGCGCAGGTCCCAGCGCACGCACCAGTAGTGTTCGACGAAGGCGGCCAGCGCCGGCGCGGGCGCCTGCCGTGCATGCCCGAACGCGCCATCGCCGAGGCGCATGTGCAGCACACCGCGCGGCGCATCGGTGGCGATGGAGTCGGTGTGTCGCGTTTTTCCAATCATCGGCGGCGGGGCGGTGCTGGAATGTGCAGGTGCCAGCCACGATCATCGCAGAGGCTTCGCCACGACACGATGGTTTCGTCGCAGCCCTGTCTCGCCACCCGGTCTCGTCGCAGCGGCCGCCACCCCTACGGAGGATTCACCATGCAAGCCAGCGGCATCTTCACGGTAAAACTCGAACCGCAATCGCCTGCACATGCCGACAGCGGGTTGGGCCGCATGGGCATCGACAAGCGGTTCAGCGGTGACCTCGAGGCGCACAGCCTGGGCGAAATGCTGGCTTACCGCAGCGCGGTGGACGGTTCGGCAGGTTACGTCGCGATGGAGCGCGTGGCGGGCGCGCTGCACGGCCGGCATGGCACATTCGTGCTGCAGCATTCGGGCACGATGGATCGCGGCGCTTCCGCGTTGCTGGTGAGCGTGGTGCCGGACTCGGGCACCGAAGAATTGTCCGGATTGACCGGCACGCTGGCGATCCACATCGATGCGCAGGGCGGTCACTCGTACACGTTCGACTACCAGCTGCCGTGATGCGGAATCACTGCGGCACGAATACCGCGAAGATGCCCGCATAGGGCTTCACGAGAAAGGCCGGTGCGCCGGCATAGCCTTCGCCTTCCACGAAGATCTGCGAGATGCTGCCGTCGAGATACAGCGCGTCGCGGCAGCCGAGCTTGTCGCGGAACAACCGCGCGAAGCCGTGGAAATTCACCGGTACTTCGCTCACCGCAAAGACCACTTCGGTGGGCGATTTCGCGCATACCCCGCTGCGCCACTTCAGACTGCCCGAGTCGTCCACGAAATTGGGGTTGAGCTGGCCGTCGATGACCAGCATCGGGCCGGACTGGGTGGCCCAGCGCACCGGCTTGCCGTCGGCCTTGAACGCCGCGCTGGTGCGCACCGCCGCGTGGCCGTCGGGGTAGATCGCGAACACGCCGTTCGGCAGCAGCGAAAAGTTGCCCGAGGCCGGGTTGCCGTGCGCCATGTTCAGCGGCACCAGCGTCTTGCCGTCTTCCACGTACAGGCCCAGCGGCTTGCTCTGGCGGTCGTAGATGCCGGCGTTGGCAGCGAACAGCAGGTGCTGGCCGCGCGACTCGCCCCACTGTTGCAGGGTTTCGACATCGCCAAAGGCATCGCCGCTGTCCGGGTCGCGCCAATGCAGGCTGAGTGGATCATGCTTCAGATCAAGCGACACCACGCGATAGTTCTGTCCATCGAACACCAGTTCGCGGCTCACCGGTATGCGCGACGACGCGCCGCAGGCGGCCGTGCCGGCGAGCAGCGCCAGCAACACGAACTGGCGGGGGAAACAGGCAGCGAAGCGGGAGCGAAACGTCGTGCACATCTGCCGATGGTCGCATGCCCGGTGCGGGTCGATGCAAGCCTGCGGCGCGGCCGCGTTGGCAGACGCTAGAATGGCCGCTTTCCCCAGCAATTTCGCCATGCCCTATACGCCCATCGTCGCCACCCTCGGCTACGTGCTTTCACCCGACCGCGGCCAGGTGCTGATGATCCACCGCAACGCACGGCCCGACGACCAGCACCTCGGCAAATACAACGGCCTCGGCGGCAAGATGGAGCCGGGAGAGGACATCGCTGCCTGCATGCGCCGCGAGATTCGCGAGGAGGCCGGTATCGAATGCCTCTCCATGCAGTTGCGCGGCACGCTCAACTGGCCCGGCTTCGGCAAGCAGGGCGAGGACTGGCTGGGTTTCATCTTCCTGATCGACCGCTACGAGGGCACGCCGCTGGCGAGCAACCCCGAAGGCACGCTGGAATGGGTGGCGCGCGACAAGCTGATGGAACTGCCGATGTGGGAGGGCGATCGCCACTTCCTGCCGCTGGTGTTCGACGACGACGCACGCCCCTTCCATGGCGTGATGCCGTACAAGGAAGGGCGCATGCAGTCGTGGTCGTACACGCGCTTGTGAGCGGAACGCCGTGATTCGCATTGTCGCCGTGGTGATCTGCGACGGTTAGGGCGACCTTTCCGCACCCGCGTGCGAATTGCGCGAGGAACTGGGTCGTACCCTGGACCGGTTCGGCACGTTCCCTCTGCCGTGCCAGTGAGCTGATTGCAGTTGCCGGGACTCCAGACCGACTTTCCAGCCTAATTGCCGCTTTTTTCCGCTTCGTCGTCGGGCACCCAGACCAGCAGGTCGCCGGGCTGGCATTGCAGGAATTCGCAGATCTTCCCCAGCGTCTCGAAGCGCACGCCGCGCACGTGCCCGGATTTGAGCAGCGACAGGTTGGATTCCGTGATGCCCACGAACTGGGCCAGGTCGCGCGAGCGGATCTTGCGCAGCGCGAGCATCACGTCGAGTCGGACGACTATGGCCATTGGCGCCTCACACGATCGAGCGGCTGTCGTCTTCGAGGCGTGCTGCTTCGTCGAACAGTCGCGCCACGAGGAAGAACACCGCCGTGATCAGCAATGCCAGCAGGTCGCCACCGTCGAATGTCAGCGTGGCGGCATGGCGGCCCGCCTGGCGGGCCGCGGCAATGGCGGCGAACGCCGGCAGCACGACGCGCAGCGCGGCCGCCAGCGCCAGCAGGCCGGCGAAGTGGCGGAAGTGGCGCGTCGCCGCCGGCGCGAACAGGGCGTGTTCCCGCACTTGGCCCAGCATGCGCGCCAATTCGATCAGGGCGGCGGCGCTGACCAGGGCCAACACCAGCACGATGCCTGCAGCCCAGGCATGGGGCAGGTCGCTGCCGGTCAAGGTGGCGGCGACCGGTGCCGTGGCGCCCGGCGGCACCAGCACGCCGACCACGGTGACGAGCACGCAGGCGGCGGCGCCCACCCAGGCGGCCATGCGCAGGATGCGAGCGGTCCTGACGATGTTTGAATTTGTTGTTGATCGCATAATTATTTCTGTAATACAATAAATTATGTTCATGAGACAGTGGTGAATCTAGCATGCCGTACCGGTTCGTTCGTGCGTGGGGTTGCCGCGGGGCGGCGCTCGTCGTCGGCATGCTGCTGTCGCTGGGCGGCGCCAGCGTCAGCGTGATGGCGGTGCAGGCGTCACCGATGCCGCCCGAGCCAGTCGCCAGCGTGGAGTCGATGCTGGCTGCGCCAGCGCAGGAGATCTTCGCCTTGCGCACGGCCTTGCCGCAGATCGAACCTCCGCTGGCGCTGCTGGCCCGGGCGCGCGTCGCAGCGGCACGATTGGACGGCAGGCGATCGGCGCAACTGGTGGAACAGTTCCTCGCCACCGGCAAAGCGTCCGATCCGCGGCAGCGCGCCATCGCCTGGGAAATCGCCGCCGACGCTGCCTTCGCCGATGGCGATTACGCACGTGCGGCCAAGGCGGCGCAGCAACTACAAGCCGCATTGGTGGCATCCCGCGCCGACGCGGCGGAGCAGGCCGGCGCCGCCCAGACGGCGGCGATGGCCGTGCAATTGGCCGCATTGCCGATGCAGCAGAAGGTCGCATACCAGCCGAAGGCGGAACCGGTGCGCAGGGACAAGGTGGGGTTGCCGCGTGCGACGGCGAGCATCGACGGTCGCGTGCAGGAAGTAGTGCTGGATACCGGCGCCAATCTGTCGGTGCTGTCGTTGTCGACCGCGCGCCGGCTGGGCCTGCACCTGCAACAGGGCGGCGCCAGCGTGGGCAGTTCCAGTCGCGACGCGGTGGCGGTGCGCTTGGGCTTGGCCGATACCCTGAGCTTCGCCGGGCTCACCCTGCACGATGTGCCGTTCCTGGTGCTGGACGATGCGCAACTGGCCATGCCGGTGCCGGGCGGCTACCGGATCGATGCCATCCTGGGCTTCCCCGTGCTGCGTGCCTTGCAGCGGTTCCGCATCACTGCCGCCGGGCGTCTGGAGCCGTCGCTGTCGACGGCGAATCCCGCGGCGGCGGAAACGGGAAACCTGCTGATGGTCGGCAACGACATGTACGTGCAGGCGAACGTCGGCGGTGCGTCGTCGGTCGCGATGCATCTGGACAGCGGCGCGGCAAGTTCCGCGCTGTCCGCCGGTTTCGCCCGGCGCCATGCGGCGTTGCTGAAGGGCCTGCCGTCACGTCGCGCCCACGTGGCGGGCGCCGGCGGCGCGGTGGAGCGACGTACGACGATCTGGCCCGCCGTGCAGGTGCGCGTGGGCGACCGCACGACGACATTGGCCCGCATGGACGTGGAACTGGCCGGCGATGCGGACACTGCACCGAATGTGCTTGGCGAGGACGTACTGGGCGCGTTCGAGTGGTGGTCGGTCGATTTCGGGCGGATGCGGCTGGAGCTCGGTCCGCCGAATCCAGAGGCGCCGCGGGCGAGGCATGTGCCATGAGCGTATCCCTGGCTACCGAACGCTCCTGCGGCGACACGCAGGCAACCCTTGCGGACAGGCTTGCGGTACTGCGGGTCGCCGGCGAAGTTGAACCCGATCCCGGCCGTGCGTTGACGTGGTACCAGGAAACGCCCATCGCCCGGTTCGGTTCCTGCACGGCCGACGAACTGGTCAGGCTAGGGCGCGTGGCGGACGTGATGGCTTTCCTGCATTCGATAGCGAAATAGTATCCGGCGTTGCAATCCGCGTATCTCGGGTGGGGCATGGACAAAATGATTGAACTGCAGGTGCTGGAGGGTCGCCACGGCATCGTTCGTCTGGACGGCGATGCGGCCATTCCGACGTGGGCCGATGGTGCGGGGTTTGTTTCGATCACCCGGAATGGCGATGAGTTGTCGATCACCTGCCGGGTCGAGCGGATCCCGGCGGGCGTCCGTGCCGACCTGGATTGGGTTTGCCTGAGGTTCGTGGGGCCATTCGCCTTTGGCGAAACGGGTATCGTGCTCTCCGTCGTGAAGCCACTGTCGGAAAACGGGTTGGGCGTTTTCCTCGTGTCCACGTTCGATGGCGATTGCCTGCTGCTCAAGTCGGAGGATCTGGAAGCCGGGAAACGACTGCTTGCCGCCGCAGGACACACGGTCACCGGCTAGACCGGAAATTCCGCGGCAGTTTCCTTAAGGAATTGCACGAACCGATGTGGAGCGTGGGTATCGGCATCGCGGCCCACGCAACCGCTTTGGTGCCCGCTCGTGATCGAACATCGATTCCCGCATTGAGGCTGCGGCTAGCGCTGCTACCACCCGCGCCCATGGAATTGCCCCTGGCTCACGCCCACGGAGAAGCTGACGCCGCCGCTGGGGTGATCGCAGTCGCCAAGGTTCTTGGTGACGCTGACCGCGCCGCTCTGGTAGCTGCCGCTCGTGTGGTTGCCGGACATCACGCCCATGCCCACGTCGCCGTGCACCTGCGGCTGGTTGTAGGTGGAGTCGTCGCAGGTTTGCGATGCGCTGGCGGTATGGGTGTCGGCGTTGCCCATGCGACCGCTGGTATCGCCGTAGTACGCACCGGGAGCGCTGGCCGCGCCGGAACTGTTGGCGGGCTTGGCCGAGCTGCCGCTGGCGGCCGGCAGGTCGGAGGGCATGTTGTTGACCTGCGGCAGCTTGAGGTTGAGCGGCGGCGGCGCCTGGTTGGACGAGGTCTGCGCCCAGGCCGTGCCGGCGAGCAGGCAGGCGGCGAGCAGGGCAACGGCAGTGCGGGTGGTCTTCATGGGGAACTCCGGGGCTTGCCGCTTCCAACGCGCGAGCCGATGTTGGGGAATACAGGCTTGGACGCCGCGGTCGGCGGATGGTTCCGTGCGCGGCGGGTCAATGCACGCCCACCAGCTCGACCTCGAACACCAGCGTGGCGTTCGGTGGCACCGCGTCACCCGCGCCGCGGCTGCCATAGGCCAGTCGCGCCGGGATGACGAGGGTGCGTTTGCCGCCTACGTGCATGCCCTGGATGCCCTGGTCCCAGCCGGCGATCACTTCACCCGCACCCAGCGTGAAGCTGATCGGCTCGCCGCTTTCCTCCGAGCTGTCGAACTCGGCGCCATGGTGGTCCTTCGCGCCAGCGTCGTACAGCCAACCGGTGTAATTCACCCGTACCACGTCGCCATCGCGCGCCACCGTGCCAGTGCCGACCACCAGGTCGGTTTTCTGCAGCAGGGTGACCTGATCCGTCGCCGGCGCGGGCAGCGGCGCGCCGGCAGCGAAGGCGAGCGTGGCGGCGAGAAGCAGGCGGCGCATGATGGGATTCCCGGGTGAGGTGCGCGCAGTCTATCGGGATCAGTGCGCCAACTGCCCCTGTACCTGGTTGATCGAATCGCGGATGCGCTTGGAGAAAACGGAGTCGAGGTGGTGGATCAGCACCAGCCGTTCGGTGGCGCGGGTCATCGCCACGTAGAGCAGGCGCGCCTCGTCCACTTCGCGCTGGCCTTCGTGCGGCAGCGAGCCGAGGCCGGGCACGATCACGAAGGGGAATTCCAGGCCCTTGCAGGAGTGCATGGTGAGCAGCTTCACGCTGTCCTTCACCACGAACAGCGCCTGCTTGCCGCGCTCGTCGGCGAGGCTGGAGGGGATGTCGATGCGCGTCAGTGCCTCGTGCAGCTTCTCGCCTTCCCAGTTGTTGCGATAGATCACTGCCATGTCGCTCCACGGACGGCCGTGCGCGTGCTCGTCGCGCAACTGGGCGATCAAGGCATCGAGCTGGGCGCCGGCCGTGTCGGTGCGGATCAGCTCGGGCAGCGGGCCGCGGCGGCCGGCGCTTTCCGGGGCGATCAGCGGCACGCCGTCGTCGTCCTCGCTGCGTGCGGCGAGCAGTTCGCTGGCGAAATTGCGCGCCACCGCGAGGATCTCCAGCGTGTTGCGGTAGTTGAGCTTGAGGATGGTGGTGCGGCCCTGCGCCTGTACGCCGAGGCTTTTCCAGCTGATGCGGCGGCGGTCGGCTTTGCCGTAGATGTTCTGCGCGTCGTCGTAAAGCACCAGCAGCGAGTTGGTGGCCGGGTCGATCATCTGCACGATGAGCTTGTACCAGTCCGGCTCGAAGTCATGGCCTTCGTCCACCAGCACGGCGCCGTACTGGAAGCGCGGGATCTGGCCCTTGTCCACGCCTTCGATCACCCGCTCTACCATCTGCTCGAAGAAGCGCTCGCCCTTGGGCGGCAGCTCCACGTGGTAGCTGGTGAGCATGCGCCGGCACCAGCGGTGGAAGTTGTATACCTGCACCTTGTCGCCGAGGCCGCGTTCGCCGATGAGTTCTTCCAGCCGTGCCGCCAGTGCCTTGTTGTAGCAGAGCACCAGGATCGGACGGCTCATCGAGCGCGCCAGCTGCATGGCACGGAAGCCGAGGATCATGGTTTTGCCGGAGCCCGCGACGCCGTGGATGATGCGGTGCTCGTCGCCCAGCGAACGCGCCAGCTGCTCCTGCTGCGCATCCATCACCTTCACCAGTTCGGGGATTTCCAGCGGGCGCGCGTCCTTGCCCGCGGCGGCGAACAGGCCGAACTGGCCGCTGCCCGGTTCCACACGGATCTCGGGAAACAGGTGCCAGCGCACGCGGTCGATCTGCGGCAGGGTGAGCGCCACCGGGAACACCTGCGGGAACATCGCCCACAGCTGCTCCTGGAAGGCTTCGGAATCCACCGTCTCGTACAGGTCGTCCCGGCAGATCGCAAGATGAGCGGGGATCACCGCGTCCAATCCACCTTCCTCGAACTGCTTGCGGGTGATGTTGGCCAGCACCACGCCGTAGCCCCAGGGCATGACCAGCTTGCCGGCGTAGCGATGGCCGTCCGGGTTGCGCAGCGCCGGGTCGTTCTCCAGCACCACGCCGATTTCCAGCGCATAGGCCCGTGCCTGCAGCAGCGGGCTGGTTTCCTTCGCCAGCCCGCGCTCGGTGACCAGGGTGAACTGGGTCTTGTCGGCGTGGCGGATGGTGTCCGCCTTCCAGTCCTTCACTTCCAGCACCAGCAAGCCGCGGCGCGGATGGAATACCACGAAGTCGGGCTGGCGCTGCTTCAGCCCCACCGGCACGTCGTACCAGAGCAGGTAATCGCTTTCGAGCTTCTGTTCCAGCCGTTCGGATACGCGCTTCTCGCCGCCGGTCATGCGCGGCAGGCAGCTGTTGCGGGAGGGTATGAGGGTGGCCATGCCTGCTTCCGTGGAGGGCTTGCCGGAAAGTAGCCGAACGCTGCGGCCTGTCAACGGCGCCTTGCATCGGCCGCTCTGCGGGTGTCGTATGCTTGAAAATGTGAACTGCGTCTCAAGAATTCCGGGCTGAGGCCGATACGACTTCGATATCCCAGACGTCTTGTTCGGGGAGGGTGGATGTCCGTTTTGGTGCAGAGCCTGTCGTTGCTGGGCGCGATGCAGGCCGCGACCGTGGCGTTGATGCTGTGGTTGGGCGTGCATTCGGACGAAAGCCGAGCAGTACGCAGCCTGCATCTGCGCGCCAGCGCGTTGGCGGTGGAAGCGTTGGGCTACAGCACGGTGGCATTCAGGCATTACCTGCCTGCAGGCACGGCGACCCTGGGCGGCAATGCCCTCAACCTGCTCGCGCAGGCGATGAGCGTGGTTGCGCTGCGGATGCTGCTGGGCGCGCCGTTGCGTTGGCGCGCGGCGGTTGCGGTAGGCGTGATCGGTTGGGTGGGCGTGGCCTGGTTCGCCGCCGTCCAGCCCGATTACCGGAGCCGTGTGCTGTGGGGCTCGGTGGCCATTGCCTGCAACCTCATGCTCAACATCGAGGCGCTGGTGCGCGGGCGCTGGGACAACTGGTCGCGAGCGCGCCATGCGCTGCTGTGGATCTTCGCGTTGTCGTTGCTGTTGCTGGTGTGGCGCAACGGCATGCTGTGGCTGGGGGACACGCGGCTGGACAGCGTGCTTGCGCCCAGCTCGATCAACGTCTTCTGGATGCTGCTTTCGGGCATGCAGTCGCTGTTCTACGGCCTGGGCTTCCTGCTGCTGTACAACGAGCTGCTGCAGCGCCAGCTGCACGTGATGGCGCGCGTGGATTCGTTGACCGGCGTGCCGAACCGGCTGGCCTTGGAAGAGCGGTTCACCGGCATGCTTGCCACGGATGCCGGCGCGCATGCGCCGTTCTGCCTGCTGCTGCTGGACATCGACCATTTCAAGAGCGTGAACGACCGTTTCGGGCACGACTGCGGCGACAAGGCGCTGAAGGCGCTGACGCGCCGCGTCCGCGACGTGCTGCGCGGCACCGACATGGTCGGCAGGCTGGGCGGCGAAGAGTTCATCGTGCTGGCACCGGACGTGGGCCGGGCGGCCGGCGAAGCGTTGGCGGAACGGATTCGCGAGGCGGTTGCCGGCGCACCGGTAAGCATCGACGACCGCGACCTGCCGCTCACCGTTTCGGTGGGCGTGGCCGAGGCCGAACTGCACGAGCGGGACATGTCTACCACGCTGCGGCGCGCCGACAAGGCGCTCTACGTCGCCAAGCACGGCGGCCGCAACCGGGTGGTGGTGGCGCCGACGTATGCCGGCGGCATGGCGCGATAGTCGCACCGGTTATTTGCAGTGCGCCGGGCGTGGTGCTATTGATGGACGTCATGAATCCCACCGCCCGCCAGTATTTTTGGTTTTATGGCTATCCGAAGCCGCTGGCGGAGGCATGGGTGCGATCGTCCTGACGAAACACTGAAACCCCATCCCGAAAGCCGCCAGCAATACCGAGGCGGCTTTTTTCATGGCCGCCGCACCCCACACGAGGAGCCGCCGCCATGTCCCACGTTTCCACCGATGATCTGCGCATCCGCAGTATCCATCCGCTCGCCACGCCTCTCGAGGTGATGGACGAGTGTCCCGCCACCAACGCGATGCTGGACACCGTGGGCAATGCGCGCGTGGCACTGCACCGCATCCTCGATGGCCTGGACGATCGGCTCGCGGTGGTGATCGGCCCATGCTCGATCCATGATCCGCGCGCCGCGCTGGATTATGCGCAGCGGCTGGCGGCGCAGCGCGAACGCCTCGGTGACGAGCTGGAAATCGTGATGCGCGTGTATTTCGAGAAGCCGCGCACCACCGTGGGCTGGAAAGGACTCATCAACGACCCCGACCTCGACGGCAGCTTCCGCATCGACAAGGGCCTGCGCGTTGCGCGCAAGCTGCTGTGCGGCATCAACGCGTTGGGGGTGCCGGCGGCTTGCGAATTCCTCGACATCATTTCGCCGCAATATCTCGCGGACCTGGTGGCGTGGGGCGCCATCGGTGCGCGCACCACCGAGAGCCAGGTGCACCGCGAGATGGCCTCGGGCCTGTCGTGCCCGGTGGGCTTCAAGAACGGCACCGACGGCAACGTGAAGATCGCGGTGGACGCGGTGCAGGCCGCCTCGCATCCGCACCATTTCCTCGCCGTGACCAAGCAGGGGCAGGCCGCCATCGCCGCCACCAGCGGCAACCGCGATTGCCACGTGATCCTGCGCGGCGGCAAGGTTCCGAACTATGACGCGGCCAACGTGGAAGCGGCATGCGCCGCCATCGCCAAGGCTGGCCTGCCGGCGCGGGTGATGATCGACGCCAGCCATGCCAACAGCAGCAAGAAGCCGGAGAACCAGCCGCTGGTTATCGCCGACATCGCCGGACAGCTCGAAGCGGGTGAACGGCGCATCGTGGGCACGATGGTGGAAAGCCATCTCGTCGCCGGCCGCCAGGACCTGCTGGAGGGCCATCCGCTGACCTACGGCCAGAGCATCACCGACGGCTGCATCGGCTGGGACGAATCGGTGCGCGTGCTGGAACAGCTGGCCGCCGCCGTACGCCACCGCCGCGCGGCGGCACGGAAAGGGCTTGCGGCATGAGAGAGGTATGCTTGACGGCATCGTCCACGGAGGCCGCCATGCATCTGGAGATTCATCATGACCGCGCCGCACAGCGCTTCGAGACGCGGGTAGAGGGCATGCATTGCGTGCTCGACTACAGGCTGGCTGCTGGCGTGATGACGATTACCCACACCATGGTGCCGCCGCCTGTCGGCGGCCGTGGCGTGGCCGGTGAGCTGGTGCGCTCGGCGCTGGAGTTTGCACGCGACGAGGGCCTGTTGGTGCAGGCGGCCTGCTCGTATGCTGCAGCATGGATGGAGCGTCACCCCGACTACGCGGAGCTGCGTGCATGAGCCACGGCCCGCTCGACTCCAACGGTGCGGCCAAGCCGCGACGCTGGCGACCGTTCCGCTACGTGAGGGCACGGCCGCGGCTGAGCGTGTCGTTCGTGATTTTCGTGGTCAGCGGTACGGTGCTGATCGCGCTGGGTCTGCGCCTGGCCACCGCGATCCTGCTGGGCTTCGACTTCGCTGCAGTGGTCTATCTGTTGGCGCTGGCGCGGCTGTTCAATCATTCCACGCCCGCGCATATGCGGCTGCAGGCCAAGGCGCAGGACACCGGGCGCTGGGGCGTGCTGTGGAGCGCGGTGGTGCTTTCCGGTGTGGTGTTGGTGGCGCTGGGCACCGAGCTGCACGCGGCGAAGGGTGGCGGCCTGCCTGCGCTGGGCGTGGGCGCGCTCAGCGTGGTACTGAGCTGGCTGTTCCTCAACATCATGTTCGCGCTGCACTATGCGCACGGCTTCTATGGTGATTTCGGCGAGAAGCACGCGGGGCTGCAGTTCCCGGACACGCCCAAACCCGACTACTGGGACTTCACCTACTTCGCCATCGTGATCGGCATGACCTTCCAGGTCTCCGACGTGCAGATCAGCAGCCGCTACCTGCGTCGCGTGGCGCTGCTGCACAGCGTGATCGCATTCTTCTTCAACGTGTTCATCATCGCGATCACGGTGAATATCGTGGCGGGGATGGGCGGATAACTGGCTGCCGTCAGACAGCCAGTTATCCCGATCCACGGATGGATTGGCCGGCGGAGCCGAGTCCGGCGAGCGCCGGATCCGGCGAGCCGGGAAAGGGCGGGAAAGCACTTTCCCGACAACAGGCAAGCCGCTTCGGCTTCAATCGCGGAAATTGTCGAACTGCAACGGCAATTCCACGTCGGCCTTGCGCAGCACCGCCATCGCCAGCTGCAGGTCGTCACGCTTCTTGCCCGTCACGCGCAGCTTGTCGCCGTTGATCTGCGCTTCGACCTTGAGCTTGGCTTCCTTCAGCGTGGCCACCAGTTTCTTCGCCACGGGCTGCTCGATGCCCTGCTTCACCGTGACCTTCTGCCGCGCGCCGGCCAGGTTGGTTTCCACCTCGCCGATGTCCAGCGCACGGATGTCGATCTTCCGCGTGGTGAGCCGGCCGCGCAGGATGTCCAGCATCTGCTGCAGCTGGAAGTCGCTGGGCGCGGTGAGCAGGATCTCGGACTGCTCCAGCGCGAACTTCGCCTCCGAGCCCTTGAAGTCGAAGCGGTTCGCCAGCTCGCGGTTGGCCTGGTCCACGGCATTGGTGAGTTCGTGCTTGTCGACTTCGGAGATCACGTCGAAGGAGGGCATGGCGAAAGCTCGCATGTGGGAAGGCGCAAAGTGTACGCGATGCGATAATGCGCGCCTTGCATGGCGGGAGTGGCCGGTTGAAAACGGATGTACTGATCGTCGGCGCCGGCGCCGCGGGCCTGATGTGCGCGATCACCGCGGGGCGGCGCGGTCGCCGCGTGCTGGTGGTGGATCACGCGAACCGCGTCGGCAAGAAGATCCTGATGTCCGGTGGTGGCCGCTGCAACTTCACCAACACCGGCACGTCTCCCGCCAACTACCTCAGCGCCAATCCGCATTTCGCCAAGTCGGCGCTGGCGCGCTATACGCCGGCGGACTTCGTCGCGCTGGTGGAAAAGCACGGCATCGCCTACCACGAAAAGGAGCTCGGGCAGCTGTTCTGCGACGATTCCTCCAAGCAGATCGTGCGCTTGCTGCTGGACGAATGCGCCGCCGCTGGCGTACGCGTCGAAACCAGCTGCGGTGTCGAGCGCGTGCGCAGAACGGACGAGGGTTTCGCCGTGCTCACTGCGCGCGGCGAGGTGCATGCGGAGTCGTTGGTGGTGGCGACGGGCGGCCTGTCGATCCCCAGCATGGGTGCCAGCGGTTTCGGCTACGAACTGGCGCGGCAGTTCGGCCATGCCGTGCTGCCCGTGCGTGCGGCGCTGGTGCCGCTGACCCTGAGTGGCAAGCACCAGGAGCATTACGCCGATCTCGCCGGCGTGGCGCTGCCGCTGGCCGGAACGCGCGTGGGCAAGCGCGCGTTCCGCGCGGGTCTGCTGTTCACGCATCGCGGCCTGAGCGGGCCGTCCATCTTGCAGATTTCCTCGTACTGGCAACCGGGCGACGACTTGCGGCTCGACCTCGCGCCGGATGTCGGCCTGGGCGACTGGCTGGTGCAGCAGCGCGGCGCGCGACCGGCGGCAGAACTGAAGAACGTGCTGGCTGACGCGCTGCCGAAGCGCCTCGCGCAGCGCCTGTGCGAACTGGTCTTCGAAAGCCGCCCCATGCGCCAGTACCGCGACGCGGATTTGCGCGAGATCGGCCGGCAGTTGCACGACTGGCCGATCACGGCCAGCGGCACCGAGGGTTACCGCACCGCCGAGGTGACGTTGGGCGGCGTGGACACCGACGGGCTTTCCTCAAGCACGATGCAATCGAGGCTGGTGCCAGGCCTGTATTTCATCGGCGAAGTGGTGGACGTCACCGGCTGGCTGGGTGGCTACAACTTCCAATGGGCATGGGCTTCGGGCCATGCGGCAGGTGAGGTTGCCTGAGCTCGTAGGAGCACCCTGTGCGCGATTGCCTTGCGCTTCGGTCGGAGCGAATGGCAATCGCGCATAGGGTGCCTTCCTGCATGAGCCCCGTGGGCGGGAGTGGCGCGTCAGCGCCGCCGCTGCTGCAGCCAGTGGTCGAGCTGGTTCGCGAACGCCTGCTTGTCACGTGCATGGAACGGCGCGTGGCCGCCGGTGTCGACGCCGGTGCTGCGCAACTCATCCATGAAATTGCGCATGGTCAGTCGTTGGGCGATGGTGTCGGGCGTGTGCAGCGTGCCGCGCGGATCGAGTGCCAGCGCGCCTTTTTCAACCACCATTGCGGCCAGCGGAATGTCCTGCGTGACGACGAGGTCGCCGGCATTCGCGCGACGCGCGATCTCTTGGTCGGCGACGTCGAAGCCGCCGGGCACCTGCACGGCGCGCACGTAGCGCGAGGGCGGCGTACGCAGGTACTGGTTCGCCACCAGCGTCACCATCACCTGTTCGCGATCGGCGGCGCGGAACAGCATTTCCTTGATGACTACCGGGCAGGCATCGGCATCGACGAGGATCTGCGCCGCGTTGCTCACGCCGCATTCCAGTGCAGCGTGCCGTCGACGATGGTATGGGTGCGGCCACCGACCCAGACCGTGCCGTTCACGATGTGGACGACAAGCTGGGCATCGTGGCCGATCTCGCGTCCCTGGCTCACGACATACCCGCCGGCTAGCGATCCGCCTGGTTCGGCGTGAGCGATGTATGCGGCGATCAAGCCGTTGGCAGCGCCGGAAGCGGGGTCCTCGACGATGCCCACGCCGGCTGGGAAGGCGCGCACTACCAGCTGGTAGTCGGGATGGGTGCTGCGCGCGAACGCGCACAGCCCCATGCTGTCGCTGGCATGGGCCAGCGCACCGATGGCGCTGTGATCGGGCTTCCAGGCGCGTAGCGCCGCCTCGCTTTCCAGCTCGGCCAGCCACCAACGGCGGCCGCCATCGACCAGAGCAGGTGGCAGGGCACCGCAGCCGGCTCCGGCCAACGAGGCAGCCAGCAGGGGATGCGCGTCATGGCCGGTGTCCAGCACGCGCTCGCCGGGAGATTTCAACAGCATGCAACGATTCGCACCTTCGCCTTCCACGCGCATCGGCAGCACGCCGGCACCGCACTCCTGCCACAGCTGGCCATCGACGGGGCGCACTAGTCCGCACTCCAGCGCGGCGTGCGCGCTGCCTACGCTGGGATGGCCGGCGAACGGGATCTCCTTGTGCGGCGTGAAGATGCGCACGCGGTAGCTGGCCGAAGGATCGGCGGGCGGCAGCAGAAAGGTGGTTTCGACCAGGTTCGTCCAGCGCGCGAAGCGCTGCATCGCGTCGCCGCTCCAATGCTCGGCGCCGACCACCACGCCGAGGTGGTTGCCGCCGCCGTGTGTGGCCGCAAAGACGTCCAAATGAAGGTAGCGAATCGCAGGCATGGGCATAGGGTTCGTGGGGAAGCGCGCATGATAGTCGCGTCCGCCAGCCGGCGGGGCGTTTTATCGCGGATTCGACAAGTGCGCGCGCTGCGGCCAAGATGCCGCCACCTCATCACCCGGGCGCGGAACCGTTCATGTTGATTACCCTCATCATCATCGCGATCACCTGCATCGTCTCGTTCATGGCGTTCAAGAACGGGCGGCTGATGAACGACCTGATCCTGTGGCCGCCGGCGATCAGCCGACAGCGCGAGTACCACCGGTTGGTGACCTACGGGCTGGTGCATGCGGACTTCAACCATCTGCTTTTCAACATGATCACGCTGTTCTTCTTCGGTCAGCAGATGGAGCGTTTCTACACCATGGCAATGGGTACGTTCGGCTTCGTGCTGTTCTACATCGGCGCGCTGGTGGTCTCGATCCTGCCTACGTATTTCCAGAACCGCGGCAATCCGAATTACCGCAGTCTTGGCGCGTCGGGCGCGGTGTCGGCGGTACTGTTCTCCTTCATCATGCTGGCACCGTGGTCGCGCATCATCGTGTTCGTGCTGCCGATGCCGGCGATCGTCTATGCCGTGCTTTACACCGCATACTCGATCTACATGGACAGGAGCGGGCGGGGCAACGTCAACCACAACGCGCACCTGTGGGGCGCCGCCTACGGTGTCGCATTCACCCTGCTGGTGGATCCGCAAGTGCTCTCGAGTTTCCTCGGCCAGTTGTCGCATCCGCGGTTCTGAACTCGGCTTCTGTTGGAGGCTCCCGCAAGGCCTCCTGCCGCATCCGGATGCCCCCGGCCGGCTCTCAGCACCGGTTCAAGCGGGTCGGCGCAAGCTGGCGTTGTCGTCTCCCAAGGAGGCCGTGTCATGAAACGTCTGATTTGCGGTTTCATCCTCATCGTGGTGGCCGCCTTGCTGTCCGGTTGCTACTACGAGCCTGGCTACGGCTACGTGCGCGCCACGCCGTATGCCGGCCCTGCCTATTACGGCAACGCCGTCGTCTATGGCGACAGTTACTACGCTGCGTCAGGCTGGTACGGCTATGGCGGCTGGTACGACGGTTATGGCTATGGTTGTTGTTATGCACCGGGCCTGGTGGTCGGCGGCGTGTGGTACGACCACTGGGGCCATCGCCATTATCGCGGGGGCTACTACGGACACGGTCCCGTCCACTCGGCTGGCGGCGTGCACGGCCACGTCAGCGTCCACACCGGCACCACGCACCACTGAGCACAGCTGCGGCATGATGGCGGGATGACCCGCCATCATGCCTTTGTTCGCCGCCTGCGGCCCGGGTACCTCGCGCTTGCGACGCTGGGTCTTGCGCTATGTGCCTGCAGCAGCCTCCGCTACTACGCGCAGGCAGTGCACGGGCAAGGCGAGTTGGTGCTGAGACGAGAGCCGGTAAGCAAGCTGTTGCGCAATCCGGCCACCGATCCGAAGCTCGCGGCGCGCCTGTCGCTCGCGCTCGCCGCACGCGAATTCGCTTCGCGGAAGCTGGGCCTTCCCGACAACCGCAGTTACACCAGTTACGTGGCGTTGCCTCGGCCGTACGTGGTGTGGAACGTGTTTGCCACCCCGCGCTATTCGGTGGAGGCAGTGCGGCACTGTTTCCCCGTGGCGGGTTGTGTTGCCTATCGCGGCTGGTTCAGCGAGGCCGCAGCCGAGGCCGATGCAGCGCGTCTGCGCAGCACGGGCGACGACGTATGGGTGGGCGGCGTGCCGGCGTATTCCACGCTGGGCTGGTTCGCCGATCCCATCCTCTCCAGCATGCTGCGCTGGGACGACGACGAACTGGCCGCCACGATCTTCCACGAGCTGGCGCACCAGCTGATCTATGCGAAGGGCGACACGGCGTTCAATGAATCCTTCGCCATGTTCGTGCAGACCGAGGGCCTGCGCGAATGGCGCGAATCGCGGGGCCTGCCGCCGGAGGATGGCCGCGCCCAGGCGATGGACGACGGCTTCACGAAATTGGTGCTGGATCTGCGCGACAGGCTGCAAGCTCTTTATGCCAGTCGCGCGGATCTTGAGGCGATGGAGGCGGGCAAGCAACGCGAGATCGCTGCGTTTCGCGAGCGCTATGCGCAGTGGCGCGATACGGACTGGCCGGGTGACCATCGCTACGACACGTGGATGACCAAGCCCATCAACAACGCCCGGTTGTTGCCGTTCGGCCTTTACGATCAGTGGACGCCGGCCTTCGCAGCGCTGTTCCGCGTGAGTGGCAGGCAATGGTCGGCGTTCTACGCGCGCGTGCGGGCGCTGGCTCGCGAGCCGAAGGCGGCGCGCGATGCGGAGCTCCATGCGCTGCTTCCTTGAGGGTCAATGCGCGGCCTTGTGTTTCGCCATGTAACGCAGGTAGGCAAGCACCGCGTCGAGGTCGGTATCGCTGAGCGATTCCTGGGTGGGGAAACCGATCATCCTTGCCTCGGGCCAGCGGCGCAGCGATTGCGGGTTGCGGATGTAGCCGCGCAGCAGATCCGCGCGCAGGTATTCGATGGGACTGTACGGCAGGTTGAGGTCGGGGCCAAGTTTCGAATCGCCCTCGCCGTTCATGGTGTGGCAGGCGAAGCAGGTGCGCTTGAATACGTCGAAGCCTCGGCGCACCTCGGCGGTTGCGCCGACCGCGGGCACGATGGCAGGAAAGCGCGCATCCACGCCCGAAAGCGTGCGGATCACGGCCAACTGGTAAGGCCACTGTTCCGGACTGACATGTACGCCCTGCGGATGCGTCCACACCAGGTAGAACGGGCCGGCGCCCTTGGCGTTTTCGGGCAGCGCTGGCCAGGGCCGCGCCGGATCTTCCACCGCCAGCCATGCCTGCGAACCCTGCTGGTTGAGTATCGTCGTGGCGGGAATTTCCGCCGCGAAGCCATCGGCGGCAACGAACTGCAGGTGCTGACCGGCACTCAGGCCCGGCAACAGCGCAAGCAGCGGCACGGCGCGATAGTGCATAGGGCGTCGGAACGCCACGTCGTCCGTAATCGTCATCGTGGTCGCATCGGCACGCGAAAGCAGCTCTGCGGTGCTCCAGGTTTTCGCGCCGTGGCCCAGGTCGATGCGCAAATCTGCCGCATGGACGAGCGGTAGCAGGCAGAGCCAGAGCAGGCAGCAGCAAAGCAGCGATTTCATGAAGGCACCGGCGATGGGAGGCGAAAACTCCGATTCATCTTCGCATGCCGGCATCAGCGCGAGTCCGCGTCGAGCCTCCTGGCCACGGCAGGATCGAGGCTGCGCATGAACGCTTCCACTGCAGCGGTGTAGTCCGAGGGCTGGCCGAGTTGCTCGTTGATCTCCTCGTGCGACAGATCTTCGGGTCGTACCTGCGCAAGCGTGCCCAGGCCCGCAGCCTTGGCCACGAAGCGTCGCGCCTGTGGGCAGGAATCTGCACGTTGCGTCGAACACACGGCGAGGAAGGGCGCGAGGCGCGAATCGAGTTGCTGCTGGGGCGAGGCCGCCGCCCAGTGGGAAGGATCGTTGCCGAATGCGGTGTCGTAGAGGCGCAAATGGCGGTTCTGCATGATCTCCGTCACATCGTAGGCGGCGCTGTCCAACGCTACGGTTCCCAGCCAGGGTGTGGCTCCCTGCCGCAGCGCCAGCGACGGCAGGGCGCTGATGAGGCTCACCAGATGCGCACCCGCCGAGTGACCCATCAGGATGAAGCGCAGACGGTCGCCACCCCAGCTGGCGGCCATGCGCTGCGCGGTTGCCAGCGCGAGGCCAAGATCCTGCGCCTGCCGCAAAGGTGTTGCCGCGGGTATCAGCGGGTAGTTTGCCGAGACCACGATGAAGCCGCGGGGTACCCAGCGCGCCACCTTGTTCTCCACTACCCGCGCGGAGGCCTTGTCACCGAATGCCCACGCTCCGCCATGCACCAGGAAAATCACCGGTGCGCCGCGCACAGGTTGCTGGGGCAGATAGACGTCGAAGCGTTCTTGCGCATCGCTGCCATAAGCCACGTCGTGGATGGCGCGTACGCCGGGTGGCAACACGGCCATGGGGTCTTGCGCACCCTGCTGTTGCAGGCGGCGCTGCATCAGCGCACGACGGAACATCCCTGTCTGCGCCGACGCAGACGGCGGCACCAGCATGGCCATGGCGATCGCGCCACCGAGCGCGGCGAGCCAGTTTTTGGGTTTCATGTCTGCTCTCCGGAAAGTGCACGGCTGCACGCTGGTCCGCTGGCCGTGACGACCACCGTGCACGCAGTTGAAGACTGTAGCGACGTGCGACGCGGACGGGGTTCGTTTCGTCAGCGTGGGCAGGAAATGGTGGTGCCGCTGGAGTCGGTGCAGGTTCCGGTGTGGGTGATGCCCTGGCCCTTGGTATAGCTCGTCTGGCCGGTATAGGTGTCGCCGGCGGCGTTGGTGATGGTGCTGTCATGGGTCGCGGTGCCGTTGGAGGCAGTCGTGCTGCCGTCGTAGCTGCCGCGCGTGCCGCTGGCCGTGGTCTGCCTGCTGCTGCTCCAACTGCCCGAACTGTTGCGCACATAGCTGCCGCTGCTGTCGTAGGAACCGCCAGCCGCATTGCTGCCGCTGCGCTGGAAGCTGCCCTGGGCGGAACCGTCGGCGTTCCGCGTGTAGTTGTTGCTGCCAGTGAAGCTGCCGCCGTTGACGCCATTGGCCTGAGTGCCGCCGCGGTGGCTGATGCTGCCATCCGGGTTCGCCGAGGTCACCGAGCCGTGCGTCACCGTGCCGTCGGCGCCGGAGACGCGCGTTGCGCGGAAGTGTTCGAGACCGCCCTGGCCGTTGCCAGTCGTGCCGCCCACGTGGCCTACCGTGTTGCCGTTGTGCTGAACGCGGAAGCCATGGACGCGCGCCTGTACTGGCAGGGTCGTGCCTGCGGCCAGGATCCCAATCAAGGCGAAGGAAGCAAGACGAGGGGCGTAGCAAGTGTTCATCGCGGAACTCCTGTGAAGGGGAGGGCCGGTCGCCCCGCCGGGCGACCGGTGCAGCGCGACTGTCGCGCAGACGCACCGCCAGAGTGTTTCCGCGCCGGTGCCAGATGTGAGCACCTGTTGCGGTCTGACCGTCCGGAAACAATTGCTTGCAATTGCCCTCACGGTCCGCTTGCCGTTGCCGCCGGACGCGCGGGATAGTCGCGCCATGGACACTCCCCACATCCTTGTCGTTGACGACGACCTGCGCTTGCGCGATCTGCTGGAACGTTATCTCGCCCAGCAGGGTTTCCATGTGCGCGGCGCCGCGCATGCCGCGGCCATGCATCGGGAGCTGGCCATGCATCACGTCGACCTCATCGTGCTGGACCTGATGCTCCCGGACGGCGACGGCCTCGAACTGTGTCGCGTGCTGCGTGCCCAGGGCATGGATATGCCCGTGATCATGCTTACCGCGAAGGGCGACGAGGTGGACCGCATCGTGGGGCTGGAGATCGGCGCCGACGATTACCTGTCCAAGCCATGCAATCCGCGCGAACTGGTGGCCCGCATCCGGGCCGTGTTGCGCCGCCGCCCGCGCGCTCCCGCGGGTGCGCCGCAGGCCGAGCGCGAACCGGTGTACTTCGGCCGCTTCAGCTTCGATCCGGCCGCCCGCCAACTGCGCGACGGCGACGAGTCAGTCAAGCTGACCAGCGGGGAGTTCGCCGTGCTGGCTGTCTTGGTGGACCATCCTTACGAGACGCTCAGCCGCGAGCGCCTGATCGCGTTGGCGCGCGGACGCGATCACGAGTCTTTCGACCGCAGCATCGATGTGATGGTGTCGCGGCTGCGTCGTTGCCTGGAGGACGACCCGCGGCGGCCGCGCTGGCTGCAGACGGTATGGGGCAAGGGTTATGTATTCGTGCCGGATGGCACGGCGCGGGACGGGGAGGGCGCATGAACCGCAAACCCACCACTTTTACGCTGGTACTGGCGCTGCTCGCGCTTGCGTTGCTGTTGGCGCTGGGCCTGTCCTCCGCGCTGTCGGTGCACTTCAACCGGCAGATCGCAGCCAATATTTACGGACGCCTCGCCAGCGCCACCGCGGTGGCCACCGACGAATTGGCGCTGCGCCACGACGCCGAGGCCGGACGCGTGCTTGCGCGGCTCGCCGAATGGGGCGTGCGTGTGGAGACAGGGACGCCGCCGCCGTCCACGGTACGTGTGGCCCCGGTCGCGCTGGCGGTAGGCAAGCAAGTCGGCGAGCAGTTGCGGCTTGCCGACCCTGCGCGCGTGGCAGTCGTGCAGACCCCCGATACGCACATCTGGGTTCCCAGCGCCCACGTGCCAGGCCAATGGGTCGTCATGAGCGAGCCGAGCAACCGAGCGCGGCTGCTGGCCTCGTCGGTAGGGATTGCCATGCTCGCCGGTCTGATCGCGCTCGTGCTTGCGGCCTTGCTGGCGCGCCTGTTGACGCAGCCGCTCGAACGGCTCGCCGGGAGCGCCGGTGCGCTGCTGGCAGGCGAGCCGGTGGCGCTGGACGGCAGCTCGCGCGAAGTCGAGCGCTTGGCCCAGTCGTTTCGCGAAGCGGGAGCGCGCCTGCGCGGCAGCGCCCGCGAGCGTGAATTGATGCTGGCCGGCATCTCCCACGATCTGCGCACGCCGCTGGCCAGGCTGCGGCTGGCGCTGGAACTGGGCGATGCCGCCGACCTGCAGCGCCGCGAAGCGATGGTGTCCGACCTCGAGGAGCTCGACGCCGCGTTGGAACAATGTCTTGCCTTTGTGCGCGACGGCCGCGACGAGGTTCCCGATGCCATCGATCTCGCCACTTTGCTTGGCCAGTTGCTGGGCTTGCGCCGAGAGCCCGATGCCTGGCAACTGGACGGCCCCGACAGCCTGCGCGTGGTCGCGCGCCCCCGCCTGCTGCGCCGCGCGATCAGCAACTTGATGGACAACGCCGAGCACCACGGCGCCGCGCCGTTCCGCGCGGTCATCGGCAGGGATGCGTGCGGTGTCTTCGTCAGCGTTGCCGACAAGGGGCTGGGCGTGCCGGAGCTGCTGCTGCCGCAACTCGGCCGGCCGTTCCTCCGCGGCGACCGCGCGCGCAGTACCGCCGGCACCGGTCTGGGCATCGGCATCGCTATGCGCGCTGCCGAGTTGCATGGAGGTGCGCTCGAACTCGCCAACATTTCCGGCGGCGGCTTCGTTGCCACGATGCGTCTGCCCGATCCTTCCTCTTCGCACTGACGAACCCTGGCCATGCTCCCGACTATCCGCTTCGCGCTCTTGTGCCTGCTGCTGTCGCTGGGCGTTCTCGCACCGGCGTTTGCCGGCGAGAACACGCTCTACACATTGCGTGCCGGCGGCCTCGAACGCAGTTACCTGGTGCACATGTCTCCCGGCAATGCGGACTCGCCACGCCCGCTGCTGCTGGTTTTCCATGGTGGCGGCGGTACCGCGCGCGGCATGCCGCGCTTCACCCATCTGGACGAGATCGCCGATCGCGAAGGCATGATCGTGGTCTATCCACAGGGCGTGGACCGGCATTGGAACGATGGCCGCGACTCGATCAAGCGCAAGGTGGATGACGTGGGTTTCGTGCGTGCGTTGCTGGACGACATGGAGAGCAACTTCGCCGTTGACCGCTCGCGCATCTATGCCGCCGGAATTTCCAATGGCGCGATCTTCGTCGAGCGGCTGGCCTGCGACATGTCCGACCGTATCGCCGGCATCGCGGCCGTGGCCGGCACCTTGGCGCGGGACTACCAGCCGCAGTGCCAGCCGCAGCATCCGGTGTCGGTCGTGCAGTTCGACGGCACCGCCGACCCGATCGTGCCCTACGCGGGCGGTGAGGTGGCCAATTTCGGCGGCCATGGCGAAGGAGGTCCGGTGCTTTCGGTCGATGCCACCACCGCGTTCTGGGCGCGCATGGATGGTTGCCCCGCGGCGGGCGCGCCGGCATTGCTGCCGCCGGAGGCGCCGCTCGATCCCACGCGGGTGTTCCGCAGCCAGTGGCGATCTTGCCGTGACGGCCGTGCCGTGGTGCTTTATTCCATCCAGGAGGGCGGCCATACCTGGCCTGGTGGGCCGCAATACCTGCCGAAGTTCATCGTGGGCCGTGTCAGCAGGCAGATCGACGCCAGCGAGACGATGGTGCGCTTCTTTCTCGACCACTCACGCGCCGGTTCCTTGGCGCGCGTCATGCCATCGCCGCCGTCGCCGCGGCTTGCTGGAAACTGAATCAGCCCCAAAAATTTGGTCGGATTACCTTGAACTTCAGCTTCATCGGCTACACTAAGCCTACGTATCGCCGTGAGGCGAAAGGAGACGAAGCAAAACATCGCATCGTCGAGGGGTCGGCCCCTCTCTCCCCTCTTGACGCGCCGACCTGACGAATCCCGGTAGCTACTCCCCTGGCTACCGGGATTTTTTATGCCCGCGATTCGGCTCCGGCATGGATAATCAACCTCTTGGCGCAACGGGCGCCGCCGTGCTGTACGGGCGACGCATGATTGTCGAATCGCTGCTGGACACCGATCTCTACAAGTTCTCGATGATGCAGCTGGTGCTGCATCACTACCCGGCCGCGCAGGTCGAGTACCGGTTCAAGTGTCGGAATCCGGGCATCGACCTGGTTCCGTACATCGCCGAGATCCGCGCCGAGCTGGAAGAGCTGTGCGAGCTGCGTTTCAGCGCGGAAGAGTTGGATTACCTGCGTGCGATGCGCTTCATCAAGAGCGATTTCGTGGACTTCCTGGGCCTGTTCCGGCTCAACGCGAAATACGTGACCATCGCACCGGCCGAGGCCAACAACGGCGAGATCGAGATCCGCATCAAGGGCCCCTGGCTGCATACCATCCTGTTCGAGGTGCCGCTGCTCGCCATCGTCAACGAGGTGTACTTCCGCAACACGCAGCCACAACACGATCTCGCTGAGGGCCGGCGCAGGCTGCAGGAGAAGATCGCGCTGCTGCACGGCACGCCTGGCTACGAGCACTGCCGCATCGCCGACTACGGCACGCGGCGGCGGTTCTCGCGCATCTGGCACGAGGAAGTTCTGGTTGCCTTGCGCGACGGACTGGGCACGCAGCTCGCCGGTACCAGCAACGTGTGGTTCGCCATGCGGCTGGGCCTCACCCCGCTGGGCACGCTGGCGCATGAGTACCTGCAGGCGCACCAGGCACTGGGCCCGCGCCTGCGCGATTCGCAGGTGGCCGCGCTGGAGGCCTGGGCGAAGGAATACCGCGGCGACCTCGGCATCGCGTTGTCCGATGTCTACGGGCTGGCCGCCTTCCTGCGCGACTTCGACATGTACTTCTGCAAGCTGTTCGACGGCGCGCGCCACGATTCCGGCGACCCGTTCGACTGGGGCGAGCGCATGCTGGCGCACTACCGCGCCAACCGCGTCGACCCGCGCGGCAAGGTGCTGGTGTTCAGCGACGGGCTGGACATACCCAAGGTGATGCAACTCTACGAACACTTCCGTGGCCGCTGCCTGCTGGCCTTCGGCGTGGGCACCAATCTCAGCAACGACACCGGGCCGACGCCGCTCAACATCGTGATCAAGATGATCCGCTGCAACGGCCAGCCGGTGGCCAAGCTCAGCGATTCGCCGGGCAAGAACATGTGCGAGGACGAGGCCTACGTGACCTACCTGCGGCAGGTGTTCGGCATTCCTGACACGCAGGGCTGACGCCGGGAGCGGAGCGTGTCTGCTCGTCATTCCGGGGCAGGCCGGAATCCAGTGGCCGCATAGCCCGGGCAAGCGTGACCGTTACTGGATCCCTGCCTGCGCCCGGATGACGGGTTTAGGTCGGGCCATGCTCGCAGCGGGCTTGCTGCGCCAATGCCCAGGCCACGTGCTCGCGCACGACGGGCGATGGATGGTCGGCGCGCGCATTGAGCGCCTCGCGCACCGCCGCCGAGACCGGTGCATTGCCCAGCGCCACCGCGATGTTGCGCAGCCAGCCTTCGTAGCCGGTGCGGCGGATCGCCATGCCTTCGGTGCGTTTCAGAAACTCGTCCTCGCTCCAGGCGAAAAGTTCGACCAGCTTCGCGCCGTCAAGGCTGTGACGCGGCGCGAAATCCGGTTCGTCGGTGTCCTGTGCGAACTTGTTCCACGGGCAGATCAGCTGGCAATCGTCGCAGCCGAAGATGCGGTTGCCCATGGGCGCACGCAGCTCCTCGGGAATCGTGCCCTTCAGTTCGATGGTGAGATAGGAAATACAGCGGCGCGCGTCGAGCCGGTACGGCGCCAGGATCGCCTGCGTGGGGCAGATGTCGATGCAGCGTCGGCAGGAGCCGCAATGCGCGCTGGCAGGGTCGTCCACCGGCAGCGGCAGGTCGGTGTACAGCTCGCCGAGGAAAAAGTACGAACCGGCACGACGGTTGATCAGCACCGTGTGCTTGCCGATCCAGCCCAGTCCCGCGTTGCGCGCCAGCGCCTTCTCCAGTACCGGCGCGGAATCGACATAGGCGCGGTAGCCGAAGTCGCCCACCACGGCGTGGATGCGTTCGGCCAGCTTCTGCAGGCGGTTGCGCATCAGCTTGTGGTAGTCGCGGCCCAGCGCATAGCGCGCCACGTAGCCGGCTTCGCCGTCGCGGATGACCTCCCAGGCATTGCGCGTGCCAGGCGGCACGTAGTCCATGCGCACCGAAATCACCCGCTGCGTGCCCGGTTCGAGTTCGGCTGGCCGCGCCCGCTTGGCGCCATGGCGCGCCATGTATTCCATCTCGCCATGGTGCCCATCGGCCAGCCAGCGCTCGAGGTGTCGCTCGTCCTCACCCAATGCCACGCCGCTTATGCCTGCTTCGGCGAAGCCCAATTCGAGCGCCCACTGCTTGATGTCGCGGGCGAGGGTGGCGTAGTCGATGGCGATGCTGGAAGGCATGCGCGCATTGTAGGTGCGCGGCGCTGCCTATAATCCGCGGCATGTGCGATCACCTTCATAGCCATCAGCTCTATACCGTCGCGCAGGTGCGCGAACTGGATCGCCGCGCGATCGAAGAACTGGGCGTGCCGGGTTTCGAACTGATGCGGCGCGCGGCGTGGGCGGCACTCTCCAGCCTTCGCCGGCATTGGCCGCAGGCGCGCCGCATCGCCGTGTATTGCGGGCCGGGCAACAACGGCGGCGACGGCTTCCTGCTGGCGGTACTGGCGCGCGAGGCCGGCCTGCAGGTGGACGTGTTCGCGCTGAATGAGGCGTCCGCGGGCGATGCCGCCACGGCCCGGCAGGCGTGGAAGGATGCCGGTGGCGCCGTGCGCCTTTGGCACTCGGGCGATGCCTTGCCTACCGTCGATGTCCATGTCGATGCGCTTTATGGGACAGGCTTGCGGCGTGCGCCCGAGACATCGGTGGCAGCGCTGATCGAAGCGATCAACGCCAGCGGTACGCCTGTCCTGGCGCTGGACGTGCCCTCCGGGCTGGATGCCGATACCGGTCGGACGCCCGGCACGGCGGTCCGCGCCGAACGCACGGTGAGTTTCATCGCGGCCAAGCGCGGCCTGCATACCGGTCGCGCGGCGAATGTCGTGGGCTCGCTGGAGCTTGATGCGCTGGGTTTGCCGGAATCGTTGTGGCGGGACGTTTCACCCGACGCACGGTTGCTGATGCCCGCGCACCTGCCGCCGCGCCTGCGTGACGCAAACAAGGGCACGAACGGCCACGTGCTGGCGATCGGCGGCGAGCACGGCATGGCTGGGGCGATCCGCCTGAGTGGCGAAGCGGCGTTGCGCACCGGCGCGGGTCTGGCCAGCGTGGCGACGCGCACGGAGCACCTGCTCGCGTTGAACGCCGCGCGTCCCGAGCTGATGGCACATGGCGTGGATGGCCCGCAGGCGCTGGAGCCGCTGCTGGCCCGCGCCAATGTGCTGGCCGTGGGGCCGGGCCTGGGGCAGGGTGCATGGAGCCACGCGCTGTGGCTCACCGCGTTGGACAGCGGCAAGCCGCTGGTGCTCGATGCCGATGGGCTCAACCTGCTGGCACGCGAGCCGCGCCGCTTCACGCAGCAGGCGGTGCTGACGCCGCATCCCGGCGAGGCCGCGCGCCTGCTCGGCGGCACGGTGGCCGAGGTGGAGGCGGATCGTTTCGCCGCCGCGCGCGCGCTGGCGCATCGTTTCCAGGCCGTGGTCGTGCTGAAAGGCTCCGGCAGCCTGATCGCCAATCCGGACGGACGTCTGAACGTTTGTCCCTGGGGCAATCCCGGCATGGCCGCGGGCGGCATGGGCGACCTGCTTACCGGCATCGTGGCGGCGCTGCTGGCGCAGGGCTGCGACGCCTGGCAGGCGGCCAGCCTTGGCGTCGGCCTGCATGCGCGCGCCGGCGACTGCGCGGCAAGGCAGGGCGAGCGGGGCCTGCTTGCCACGGATCTCCTCGCGCCATTGCGCGCACTGTGCAATGGAATCGACGCATGAACAGGCAACGCTGGGCATTGGCCGACGAGTCCGCCACCGATGCGCTGGGCCGCTGCTTCGCCGCCGCACTGGCCGGAGCCGGCATGGTGATCTACCTGCATGGCGACCTGGGTGCGGGCAAGACCACGTTCGCGCGTGCGTTGCTGGGCGCGCTGGAAGTGGGCGAGCGCATCAAAAGCCCCACCTACAGCCTGATCGAAGGCTATGCCGCCCAGGGGCGGCCGGCCTGGCATTTGGATCTCTACCGCATCGCCGATCCAGGCGAGCTCGAATGGCTGGGGTTGGACGCGCTGGCTGATCCCGCGGCGCTGGTACTGGTGGAATGGCCCGAACGTGGCCGCGGTGCGTTGCCGGCTCCCGATCTCACCTTGCACCTGGCTTACGCCGGGGCTGGCCGGCAAGTGCAGCTCGAAGCACATACCGCGCGTGGCCGCGATCTCTTGCAGCGCTTGCGCTGATTGAAGCCGGCAAGTCGCTATTTCTTCTGGAAAAACCCTCGTGGGCCTGGCGGGTGCTGGTGGCTCGGAGAATGGCAACTTGCGAGCCATAGCTAGATGTTGACTGATGAATGACCTGCAGGTCATGGATATTCAAAGGAAAACTTCTTGCTTTCCTGATCCGCCTGCGATTCAATGCGCCCCATGCGGGGATACCTGAACAGCTTGGGTGGGATAGTCGTCGTCGCTTTGGCCGCGGCGATGGCGCCCGTTGCCGCGCATGCGACCGATTTGATGGCGGCGCGCGTCTGGTCCGACGCCAGCCACACCCGGCTGGTGCTCGATCTGGATGGCAAGCCGAACTACCGCATCGATCGCCAGAGCGACCAGGTCGTGGTGGATTTCGCCCGCGGCCGGATCGCGGACGGCTATGCCGATCCGACAGCGCACGGCCTGTTTCGTGGCATCAGCCACAGCAGGCAAGGTGGCAGCCTGCAGCTCACCGCAAAGATGGCCGCTGGCAGCCAGGTGCGCAGCTTCGTGCTCGCGCCCAGTCAGGGTGACCATTACCGCTTGGTGCTGGATTTGTTGCCGGGTGGCGGTACGGGCGCAGCGGATGCTGCCGCCATCACCAAGCCCACCGGCGCCGCGGTCGCTGATGACGATGTGGCGGCCCCTTCGCCCGTCGTCGTGGCGGTGACCAATCGCCGCGGCGGCCAATCCATCGGTTCCACCCGGAGGGTCACCCAGCAGGCCGCCGCGTTGCTGAACGGCCAGCGCAAAGTGGTGGTGTGTATCGACGCCGGCCACGGCGGCAAGGACTCTGGCGCGATCGGTCCCGACGGCACGATGGAGAAGAATGTCACCCTGGCGGTGGCGCGCGACCTCGCGGCGCAGATCAACAAGCAGCCGGGAATGACGGCCATCCTCACCCGCGACAGCGATTACTTCATTCCGCTGGAGCGCCGCTACCAGATCGCACGCGAGCACGATGCCGACCTGTTCGTCGCCATCCACGCCGACTCCTATCTCAGCGGCGATGCGCGCGGCTCCTCGGTGTGGGTGCTATCTTCGCGCGGCAAGAGCTCGGTGGCGGCGCAGATGCTGGCCGACCGCGAAAACAGCTCCGACCTGATCGGCGGCGTATCGCTGAGCGACCAGAGCGATGGCCTCGCCAAGGTGTTGCTGGATATGCAGCAGGGCTGGGCGGTGCAGGCCAGCGACGTGGTCGCCGGCAACGTGCTCAAGGCGCTGGGGCAGATCGGTCCAACCCACCGTGGTTATGTCGAGCGTGCCAACTTCGTGGTGCTGCGTTCGCCCGACGTGCCTTCGATCCTGGTCGAGACGGCCTTCATCAGCAATCCGGACGAGGAACAGAAGCTGCGCGACCCCGGACACCAGCAAGCGTTGGCCGCGGCGGTGATGAGCGGCGTGAAAAGCTACTTCGAATCTTCGCCGCCGCAGGGCAGCTGGTTTGCGGCACAGGCCGCGCAGCGCAGCGGCGTTCAACTGGCTTCGGCCAAGTCCGGTCGATCGGATGGTGGCGACGATGGCGCTTCGGTCGCCGATGCCTCACCCGTCGCCGACGCCGGCGTACGCGACCTGCATCGCGTGGGCGAGGGCGAAAGCCTGCGCAGCATCGCGCGGCAATACGGCATCAGTGTCGGTGCGTTGAAGAGTGCCAACCACATCGACGGCAACGTGGTGCGCACGGGCACCGTGCTGGCCATTCCCGCAGGTTGATCCGGCGGCCTGATCGCCCCAACTGCTAAAATCCGCGGATGCCTGTCATCCGCCCGCTGCCTCCCGAGCTCATCAACCAGATCGCCGCCGGCGAGGTAATCGAGCGCCCTTCGTCCGTGGTCAAGGAACTGGTCGAGAACAGTCTCGACGCGGGCGCCTCGCGCATCGAGGTGGACATCGAGCAGGGCGGTGCACGCCTGATCCGCGTGCGCGACGACGGCGGCGGCATCGCGCCCGATGAACTGCCGCTGGCGGTGGCCTCGCATGCCACCAGCAAGATCGGCAGCTTCGACGATCTCGAACATGTCGCCAGCATGGGCTTCCGTGGCGAGGCGCTGGCCTCGGTGTCCTCGGTGGCGCGCTTCGCGCTCACCTCGCGCCTGCGCGAGGCAGACGCCGCGTTCCGCATCGAAGTGGATGGCGGCAGGCTGCAGGCCGCGCGCCCTGCGCAGCATCCGGCCGGTACCAGCGTGGAAGTACGCGACCTGTTCTACAACGTACCCGCGCGCAAGAAGTTCATGCGCGCCGAACGCACCGAGTTCGCGCACATCGACGATCTTCTGAAGTCACTGGCGCTGGCGCGTGGCGGCGTGGAATTCCGGCTCAGCCACAACGGCAAGCCGGTGCGCATCTGGAAAGCCGCGCGCGATGCGCAGGCGCAACTGGCGCGCGTGGCCGAAGTGCTGGGCGATGATTTCCCCGCCCAGAGTCTGCGCGTGGATCACGCCGCCGCCGGCATGCGTCTGTCCGGCTGGGTTGGCCTGCCCACTGCCTCGCGTTCGCAGGCGGACCAGCAGTACTTCTACGTCAACGGCCGGCTGGTGCGCGACCGCGTGGTGGCGCACGCGGTGCGCCAGGCCTACGCCGACGTGCTGTTCCACGGACGCCATCCGGCCTTCGTGCTGTATCTCGAACTCGATCCCGTTGGGGTGGACGTCAACGTGCATCCGGCCAAGCACGAGGTGCGTTTCCGCGAGCAGCGGCTGGTGCACGACTTCCTGTACCGCACCTTGCACGAGGCGTTGGCGCAGACGCGCGCGGGGCAGGTGGAATCGCATGCGCAGGACGACGATGGCCGCCTGCACATGAGCACCGCGGGAGCGGGCGCCATGCATGCGCACGCTCCCGGCCTGCCGTCCATCGCACGTACCGCAGTGTGGCCAGCGCGCGCGGAGCAGAACCGCCTTGCGCTTGGCGTGCGCGACGAGCCGCTGGCCGATTACGCGGCCTTGCTGGGCGAGTCGCCGCGCTCCGCATCTGCCGCGGTGGCGATGCCCGTCGCGGAGGAGGGCGAAGCGCCGCCATTGGGCTACGCGATCGCCCAGCTCAAGAGCATCTATGTGCTCGCCGAAAATGCGCAGGGCCTGGTGCTGGTGGACATGCACGCCGCGCACGAGCGCATCACCTACGAGAAGCTCAAGGCCGGCCGCACCAGCAGCAACCTGCGTTCGCAGCTGCTGCTGGTGCCGCTCAATCTTGCAGTGAGCGCGAAGGAGGCCGCCGCCGCGGAGGAGCACGGCGATGCGTTGGCCGAATGGGGTCTGGAGCTGTCGCGCAGCGGTCCGTCCGGTGTGGTGGTGCGGCGCATTCCCGCCTTGCTCGAAGGTGCCGATGTGACGCAGCTGACCCGCGACGTGCTGGCCGAACTCGCCCAGCACGGCAGTTCTCGCCGCCTGCAGGAGCTCGAAAACGAGCTGCTTTCCACCATGGCCTGCCACGGTTCGGTGCGCGCGGGGCGGCGCCTCAGCCTTCCCGAGATGAATGCGCTGCTGCGCGAGATGGAGGCCACTGAGCGCTCCGGGCAGTGCAACCACGGCCGTCCCACCTGGACGCAGCTGTCGCTTTCGGAACTGGACCGGTTGTTCATGCGCGGGCGATGAGGGCGTGCTGGATGTCCGCTTGCCTGTCCGGCATTTGGACGTCCATACTCGGACTTTCATTGCCGCGGATCGTCCCCATGTCGCGAATCGCCGCCGTCCTGTTCGCCTCGTTTTTCGGAGTCGTTGCCGTGTCTTTTGCCGAAACCCCCTCGTCCTATACGCACGAAATCGAACAATGGCGCGCCGACCGCGTCGCGCGGCTCACCGGCCCGGACGGCTGGCTCAGCCTGATCGGACTGGAGTGGCTGCACGAAGGTGCGAACCGCGTGGGCAGTGCCGCGAACAACGACATCGTGTTGAAAGCCGGTCCTGCGCATCTTGGTACGGTGACGTTGGCGGCGGACGGCGCGGTACGCGTTGCGCTGGACAAGGACAGCGGCGCCACCGTGGACGGCAAGCCTGTCGCCGAAGCTGCGCTGGTCGACGACATGCATGCTGCCGCGAACAGCGGCCCCACCATCGTGCGTTTCGGCAACGCCAGCTTCTTCGTGATCGACCGCGACGGCCGCAAGGCGCTCCGGGTGAAGGATGTCGACGCCGAGGCGCGCCGCGGTTTCCTGGGCATCGATTACTTCCCCATCGATGCGTCCTGGCGCATCGAGGCCGACTGGGTGCCCTTCGTGCCGGAGCACGATCTCGAGATCGGCACCGCCATCGGCACCATCGACAAGGTGAAAGTACCCGGCAAGGCGGTGTTCCGGCGCGACGGCCACACGTTCGAGCTATTGCCGTACCAGGAAGAGCCAGGTGGCGAACTGTTCTTCGTGATCGCCGACAAGACCTCGGGCAAGGAAACCTATGGCGCCGCACGTTTCCTCTACGCGGCGTTACCTGCCGGAGGCGTGGCCACGCCCGGCAAGGTCGTGCTGGATTTCAACAAGGCCTACAACCCGCCTTGCGCATTCACTCCGTTCGCCACCTGCCCGCTGGCGCCGCCGGAGAACCGTCTCGACGTCGCGGTGACGGCGGGCGAGAAGAAGTATCGCGGCGGCCATCACTGATCGCCGCTTTTCGCAGCGATCAGGATCAGGGGCCACGCTCGGCTTTCTGGCTTATCGTCCGCTGAATGCTGCCTTGCGCTTTTCCAGGAAGGCGTTGGTGCCTTCGCGCATGTCCTCGGTCGAAAACATCAGCGAGAAACCCTGCGTTTCGAATTCCAGCCCCTGGTCGAGCGAGGCCTCGCCACCTTGCAGCACCGCATCGAGGATGCCGGCGGCCGCCAGTGGTGCGGCGGCGGCGAGCTGGTCGGCCAATGCGTTCACCGTATCGTCCAGCGCCTCCGGTGCCACCACGCGGTTGACGACGCCCAGCTCGTAGGCGCGTTGGGCGTTGATCGTCGCGCCGGTGAGGCACAGTTCCAGCGCGGCGCTGCGGCCGGCGAGACGCAGCAGGCGCTGGGTGCCGCCGAAGCCGGGGATCAGGCCCAGGTTGATTTCGGGCTGGCCGAACTTCGCCTTTTCGCTGGCCACGCGCAGATGACAGGCCATCGCCAGTTCCATGCCGCCGCCCAGCGCAAAGCCCTGGATGCGTGCGATCACCGGTTTGCCGAGGCGCTCGATGCTCGTCATCAGGCGTTGGCCGGTACGCGAAAAGCCTTGTGCCTGTACGGGCGTGTAGCCGTTCATCTCGGCGATGTCGGCGCCGGCTACGAAGGCCTTTTCGCCCGCGCCGGCCAATACCACCACGCGCACGGCGTCTTCCTGCGCGGCCTGGGCGAAGGCGATGGTGAGTTCGTTGAGCGTGTCGCGGTTCAGAGCGTTCAGCTTGTCGGGGCGGTTCACCGTGATGATGCGCACCGCGCCGCGGTTGGCGATTTCCAGGTTGCGATAGGCCATGGGCCGGTTCCAGTGCTGCCGAAACGCTTATGGTAACAGCGGGAACCTTTGTGGCTGCGAGAGGTTCTCAACCTGCACTCGGCGGGCGAAACCCTTACGATGTGGCGCCTTGGTACGCGATGGAGAACGGCATGATTCGACTGCGTTGGTTGCTGCCCTGCCTGTTGCTGGCCGGCGTCGCGCATGCGCAGGATCAGGCGCAGTTGCCGGCACCGGTGAAGCTGGACAAGGTCAAGCTTTCCTACGCCATCGGCTACCAGATCGGCAGCCAGTTCGCTGCGGGCCGCAACCAGCCCGGCGTACCGGAAATCGACATCGCCACGTTGCAGCGCGCGATCCAGGACGCTTACGAGAAGCGCCAGCCCAGCGTGTCGATGCAGGCGATGCACCAGCAGTTGAGCTCCCTCAACCAGCAGTTGCGCACCGACGCGCAGGTCGAGTTCGAGCAGATCGCGGAAGCCAATGCACGCAAGAGCGCCGCGTTCATGGTGCGCAACGCCAAGCAGCCCGGCGTGATCCGGCTGCCCTCCGGCATCCAGTATTCCGTGATCAAGCGCGGCGACGGCACCGCCACTCCCATGGCCACCAGCACGGTGGTGGTGGACTATCGCGGCATGCTGGTGGACGGCACCGAATTCGACAGTACCTGGGCGCACAATGCGCCAGCGAGCATCACCGTGGATCACATGATCCCCGGCTGGCGTGATGTGATCCCGCGCATGCACGTGGGTGACCGCTGGAAGGTGGTGATCCCGCCGCAGCTCGCCTACGGCAAGGAAGGCCAGTTGCCGCGCATCGGCCCCAACGAGGCGCTGGTGTTCGAGATCGAGCTGCTGGCGATCAAGCCACCTGCATCCGACCAGGATTCGCACTGAGAGGGCGCTTGTCCCTGCTGCTAAAATCGCAGGGTCATGCCGAACGAACTTCCCACCGCACCGCCGCCCGTGGCCACGCCGTGCATCGGCGTCTGCCAGCTGGATCCGCAGGGTTACTGCATCGGCTGCCGCCGGACGATCGACGAAATCGGACGCTGGCGTGCGATGAGCGACGCCGAGCGCCTGCGCGTGATGCGCGACGTGCTGCCCGCGCGGAAGCACCCATGAACGACGATCTGCTGCAGGCGCTGTTGCCGCTCTCCACATCAACCGACACGCCCGGCTGGAACCACGCCGACATGAACGAGCTGCTGGGTACGGCACAGCGTCGCCCCGCGGCGGTCTTGCTGGCCTTGCGCGATGGCGAATCGCCGCTGGTGGTATTCACTGTCCGCACCGACAACCTGCAATCGCATGCGGGGCAGGTGGCGCTTCCCGGCGGCCGGGCGGACCCCGGCGATGCCGACGCGCTGGCCACCGCGCTGCGCGAAAGCGAGGAAGAGATCGGCCTGGATCCTGCCCAGGTCACGCCGCTGGGCTACCTCGACAACTTCGATACGATCAGCGGCTACCGCATCACGCCGGTGGTGGCGCGCATCGCAGAGCACAGCCAGTTGAAAGCCGCGCCCGCCGAAGTCGCCGAAGTGTTCGAGGTGCCGCTGGCGTTCTTTCTCGATCCGGCCAATCTGCGCCGCTACACCATGGAATTCCGCGGCCATCGCCGCGAAATGGTGGAGTTCGTGCACGGCGGCCATCGCATATGGGGCGCCACTGCGGCGATCCTGCTCAATCTGCTGAAGAGGATGGGACGCGCATGAAGACCACGTTGATTTCCGCGACCGAACTCGCCGCGCTGCCACCGGATGCGGTGCTGATCGTCGATTGCCGCATGGATCTCGCCGATCCTGCGCAGGGCCGCCGCGACTACCTTGCAGGCCATATCCCAGGCGCCGTATACGCCGAGCTGGACACCGACCTCTCCGACCTTTCGCTGCAATCGCAAGGGATGGGGCGCCACCCGCTGCCGTCGGCGGAAGCGTTTTCCGCCGTGCTCGGCTGCTGGGGCTGGCGGCCGGGCCTGCAGGTGGTTGCCTACGACGCGGGCAACGGTGCATTGGCCGCAGCGCGCCTGTGGTGGATGCTGCGCTTTGCCGGCGAACGGGCCGTGACGGTGCTCGATGGAGGCTACGCTGGATGGCAGAGAGCAGGCCTGCCGGTGGAAACCACTGTGCCGCTGCGCGCGGCGACCTCGGTCGCCGTGCAGTTCGATCCGGCCCAGGTCGTGCTCGATCACACCGCCTTGCACGCGGCACCTGCGCCGCTGCTGATCGACGCCCGCGCCGCGCCGCGCTACCGCGGCGATACCGAACCGCTCGATCCCGTCGCGGGCCATGTGCCCGGTGCGCGCAATCGCCCCTTCGCCGACAACCTCGCCGCCGATGGTCGTTTCAAGGATGCGGCGGAGCTGAGGCGCGATTTCCTCGCCGTACTCGGTACGCGAGCTCCTGCCGAAGTCGTGCACATGTGCGGCTCCGGCGTCACTGCGTGCCACAACCTGCTGGCGATGGAACACGCCGGCCTCGCCGGCTCACGGCTCTACGCGCCGTCGTGGAGCGGCTGGGTGAGCGACCGCTCGCGACCGGCGGCGACGGGCGAGGAGTGATCGCTGCATTTCGCGCATGGCGCGGAACGCGGAAGCATCGCCGACTCCGGCAACCGGTGTCTCACGGGAAGCGCGAATGACCACCCCGGCACGGCAAGACAATATCCGCATCGTCGGCTTCGACCCGCGCTGGCGCACGGCGTTCGCTGCGCTAAACATCGAATGGCTGGAGCACTGGTTCGTGGTCGAGGACTACGACCGCGAAGTGCTTGGCAACCCCGAGGGGCACATCCTCGCGAATGGGGGACACATCCTTTTTGCCATCGGCGAGGACGACCAGGCGCTCGGTACCGTCGCGTTGAAATACGAGGGCGACGGCGTCTACGAGCTCACCAAGATGGCGGTATCGCCCGAGGCGCGCGGTCGCGGGGTCGGTCGCCTGCTGATGGACGCAGCACTGGACTTGTACCGCGGGCTTGGTGCACGCGAACTGTTCCTGGAGTCCAGCAGCCTGCTCGGGCCGGCGCTGGCGCTGTATGAGAGCGTCGGCTTCCGACATCATCCCGCGCCACGCGCGGGGTCACACTACGCTCGGGCGGATGTGCACATGATCTGGGAACCCTAAGCGGGTTCAGCCTTTGCTCTTGAGCCTGGCCGCCAGCGCTTGCAGCGTGGCCTGCGTCTGCGGGTGATAGAAGCCTTCGACGAACTCACCGATGGGCAGCGTATCCAGGTCGGCATAGGTGGCGATGAGGTCGGCGCGCGCGACGCGGCGGGTGGCGAGCATGGCGTGCGGGGGCAGGGCGAGCAACCCGTTCATCCAGTGCAACGCGCGCGTCACCACCTGGTCGATGCCGGTGGTTTCGTCCACGAAGCCGCAGGCCAGCGCCTGTTCCGCGTCGATCATCTCGCCGGCAACCAGCAATCGCTCCGCGCGGTAGGCGCCCACCACGCGGCGCAGCGCGAGCTGGATGCAGTCGGGCACGGCAAGCCCCACCTGCACTTCGTTGAGGCCGATCTTGTAAGGCCCTTGCGCCATCACGCGGTAGTCGCACATCAGTGCCATCACCGCACCGCCGGCGGGACTGTGGCCGGTGACCGCGGCAGCCACCGGCACCGGCGAGCAGGCCAGCACGGAGGCCGTGGCGAAGAATTCGCGCCAGAAGGCCTGCACGCCGGCGCGGTCCGCATGCAACAGTGCCGGCACGTCTACGCCGGCGGAAAACATGCCAGGCACGCCGGAGAGCACGATGCCGCGTGCGCCATCGGCCACTGCCTTGTCCAGCGCGGCATGCAGCGTTTGCAGCAACTCCAGGTTCAGTGCGTTGACGGGCGGTCGTGCGAGATGGACTTCCGCAACGGCATCGTGATGGATGACTTCGATCATGGGATTGCTCCGGTCAGGGCTGCGGTTGCTGTTCCGCCGTCCAGGCGTAGTGCACGGCATAGTCCAGTACGGCCTTGCCGCCGGCTGGTACGTCGATGCGGAACTCCAGCGTGTCGGTGGTCTGCTTGCTGGGCGGCGTACTGGACGAAGCCAGCTTCCATTCGCGCCAGCGGTTGGGATGCTCGCGCACGGTGACGGTGCGCGCGCTGTCGCCGGCATTGGTGAGGGTGATGCGGAAGGCTTCGTCCATCGTGCGGCCAGCCTTGTCCACGTGGAAGGCGGTGCGTTCGCGCGTGGAGCGAAGATCGAAGGCGCTGCCCAGCTCGATGGTGGCGGCGCTGCCCTTGGGCGTGTCGCTGATGCGTCCTTCGCCGATGAATTGCGGGGTGCCGTGGCTGTCCTGCGTGAGCACGCGCAGGTAGCCGGCGGGCAGGCTGTCGAAGGCGGTGAACTTGAGCGTGCTGACGACGTTGCTTTCGCCGCCCGCGACGGGATCGGAACTCAGCATTGGCTGTTCGGGTTGCCAGACGCCGCCGCTTTCCACGAGATTGGTGCGTTCGCATGAAAGCGGGCGCGTGTCGTACAGCGGCACCTGGCTCACGCTGCCGTCGGGCAGGTTCACTGGAGACGGCAACGTGTAGCTGCGGTAGTTGTCCATTTGCTCCTGCTGCGGCTCCGTCTTGGCGGAGAACGAAAGAGCGGCTGCCCTCATCATCATCGGGCGCGGTGCGGAAGGCTTGGCGAAGTTCGGCTCGCCCGCGATCAGGGTGAGCTTCGCGTCGTTCCAGTCGCGCCCGCTGCGGTTAGCGATGCTGGCGCGCGATTCGAACTGCATGCGGCAACCGTTGTTGCCTGGCTGCAGTGCGGCCACGTAAGCGGCGCGCCAGCCCAGGCCGGAAGTGGGATAGCTGAGCACGGCCTCGCTGTTGCCGCCACGCGCGGCATCCACACGCAGGCGCAGGCTGGAGCCGGTGGGGAAATCGCCGCCGTTCACGCGCACGCCGGCGTACTGGCGGATCCAGGTCGTGCCCAGCACGCTTTTGCCGGAGACGCTTTCAATCATCAAGCCATCGTTGCTGACACGCTTCAATGTGCCAGTGGCAAGTGCCTCGCCGTTGTCACCCAGTATGGTGACCTCGCGGCCGATCAGGCCGGTCAGTGCGGCGCTCTCGCCCTGGCCCAGCAGCAGGCGCTGAGAAACCACTTTCGCGCCGCCATCGGGAAAGCCCAGCGCCAGCGCTTCGGCGTCGAGCTGGTCGGGCAGGTCGCCGAGGGTGATGTCCTGCACGCCGGGCTGCAGGGCGAGCGCGCGGCGCTCGCGGATCACCGCGTAGCCGTCGCTGACATTGCCGTCGCCGCTGCTGGCGTACAGCGCCGTGCTGTCGCTGCGGTAAAGCGTGATGTCGGCGCCACTCGCGGCAGGCGTGGCCGCGCCAACGGGCATGGCGACGGCGAGGCCGGCGACGCAGGCCAGTGCGAGGGCCGACAGGGCGGGCTGGTTCATGGCAGGGCTCCTTGCGTGGGAAGAGTTGCAATGAAGATCATGCACGGACTGTTGCGGTTTCCATCGCGTCCGGAGCTGTATCGCACGGCATCCGTTCATCTGAAGGCAGTCGAACAGCGAATGGATGGAGGGAGCAGGGCGCGTCGCATGCCCAGCTCCTTATTCGCTTTCAAGCCATCCATCGCTTCATCGTTTTTGCGTCGCCGTGCCGTAATGCAGGATGTCGGAGATTTCCGCGGTGGCTTTGCACAAGGCGGCGATGGTGCGCTGCTGGGTCTGCGCGGAGGCGCGCTGCGCGATGAAAGGCACGGTGAGCGCACACACGGCGCGACCGTGCTGCAGCACCGGCGCCGAGAGGTCGGTGACCGCGTCCACCACGTGGCTGCGCGCGCAGGCATAGCCCTGGTTGCGCACCTGCGCGAGTTGGCGGACCAGCTTCTTGCGGTCCAGGTCGGCCTCCTGGCCGGCGATGACGTCCAGCCAGTGCTCGCGCAGCTGTTCGTCCTGGAAGGCCAGCAGCACGTGGCCGGAGGTGGATTGAGACATCGGCCGGCGATGGCCGATGCGCACCACCAGGGCGATCTCGCCCGGCGGGTCGGCGCGGGCGATCACCACGATCTGGTCGCGCGAGGGCACCACGAGATGGCAGGCCTGCTCGGTGGTTTCGGCGAGGCGGTGCATCACCGGCAGTGCGGCTTCGATGGCGCTTTTCACGGGCGGCTGTTCCATCGCCAGCAGGAACAGCCGCGGCGTGATGCTGTAGCCGCCGTCGCCTTCCGTGCGTGCGAGGTAGTCGCGTTCCTCCAGCACCTGCAGCATGCGGAAGATTTCGCCGCGCGAGCGGCCGACGCCTTCGGAGATTTCCACGATGCTCAGCGGCTTGTGCGCGCTGGCCAGCAGTTCGAGGATGTCCAGGCCCTTGTCGAGCGCGGGAGCGCGGTATTTGGGAGCAGGCTTCGTCATGATCTTGCTAGCTTGCCGCATGTGGTGGACGACTTCCATGCGGAGGGGCATGTTGCAGCGCGTCTTTGCGCTGGTGAATAACTGTTTCATATTTGCACTGCCGTGTCCGGCATCTGTGAGTCGCAACGGGAGATCGGGGTGGATGCACGAATGACGACGGAATATCCGGCCATGTCGGCCACCGATGCGCCGCAAGGCCTTCGCCGCTGGCTGCCATTGTTCCTGATCGTTGGCCTGTTCTTCCTGTGGGGTGCCGCCAACAACCTCAACGACGTGCTGATCGCGCAGTTCAAGAAGGCCTTCGTGCTGGACGATTTCCAGGCGGGCCTGGTGCAGAGCGCGTTCTACCTCGGCTATTTCCTGGTGGCGATGCCGGCGGCGATGTTCATGCGCCGCTACGGTTACAAGCAGGCGGTGGTGCTGGGGCTGGTGCTGTACGGCGCGGGGGCGCTGCTGTTCTGGCCGGCGGCGGAGCTGCACACCTATGGCGTGTTCCTGTTCGCGCTGTTCGTGATCGCCACCGGGCTGGCCTTCCTGGAAACCTCGGCCAACCCGTTGATGACGGTGCTGGGTACGCCCGATGGCGCGACGCGCCGGCTCAATTTCGCACAGGCGTTCAACCCGCTGGGCTCCATCGCCGGCGTGCTGGTCGGCCAGCATTTCATCCTCGCGGGCGTGGAACACACGCCGGTGCAGTTGGCTGCGATGAGCGCCGCCGAGCGCGCCACGTATTACGCGGATGCGACGCACGCGGTGCAGCTGCCTTACCTTTGCATCGGCCTGGTCGTGCTGGCCTGGGCCGTGCTGGTGTTGCTGGCCCGCTTCCCTGCGGTGACTGCGCCGCATGCGCTTGCAACGCATGCCACCGGACGCGATGGCGTGCTGGCGCGGCTGCTGCGCGATCGCCGCTTCACCGGTGCGATGGCGGCGCAGTTTTTCTACGTGGGCGCGCAGGTCGGCGTGTGGAGCTACACCATCCGCTACGTGCAGGCGACGATGCCGGGCACGTCGGCAGCGTCGGCAGCCAACTTCATCCTCGCCGGGCTGGTGTGCTTCATGCTCGGCCGCTTTGCGGGCACGGCGCTGATGAAATACCTGGCGCCAGTGCGCCTGCTGCTGGCATTCGCGCTGATCAATGTCGTGCTTGCGCTGTATGCGCTGGCTTGGCCCGGCCTGAGCGGCGCCCTCGCGCTGGTGGCCTGCAGCTTCTTCATGTCGGTGATGTATCCGACCATCTTCGCGTTGGGCGTCGAAGGCATGGACGACGACGAGCGCAAGCTCGGTTCGGCCTTGCTGGTGATGACCATCATCGGCGGCGCGGTGCTCACGGCGGCGATGGGCAAGGTGTCCGACCTCGCCGGCATTGCGCGTGCGCTGAGCGTGCCGGCGCTGGGTTTCGCTGTGGTGGCCTGGTTTGCATGGCGGCGGCTGCCGCGTGCCGGCAACGCGGGGGGCTGATCGGTGCCTCGCCTCTACTACGCGCTCGATCTGCACGACGATGCGGCGGCCATCGCCGAGTACGAAAACTGGCACCGCCCCGATGTGGTCTGGCCGGAAATCGTTGCCTCGATCCGAGCTGCGGGCATCGAGGACATGGAGATCTTCCGCACCGGGAACCGGCTGGTGATGGTGATGCAGGTGCCCGACGGCTACGACGCCGCGGGCAAGCAGGCGGCTGATGCGACCAACCCGCGAGTGCAGGCCTGGGAGCGGCTGATGGATGGTTATCAGCAGCGCCTGCCGTGGGCGAAGCCGGGCGAAAAGTGGGTGGCGATGCGCGGGATTTTCTCTCTGAAAGACGCGTTGGCGGCGCCCGGAACCAGTCGTTAGTGTCAGTGCGAGATCATCAGCTCTTCCCTGGCCGGCAGATCGGGGTGCGTGCGCCGGTGCAAGTAACAAAGCGGTTTCGGTCGCCTGCCGGCGCCCGAGTTACCTCTCTTCGCTGGCCCACTCCGCCGCAGGAGCGGCGGCGAACATGAAGGGCGGAGGGCAGGGTGCCCGGAGTGAAGAGAGAGGTAACCCAGAGAAACGGCCTGAGTTCAATCCGCCGGAACTACGAGCAGGCCGCGCCGAGGATTTCGGAATCCTTCTTGCCTACGCGATTGACGGCGTGGCCCACCGCGCCGTATCTGGGAACTGAGGGGACTCGTTTCCAGCGCGGGATGTACCAGGGTTTTGAGTGCGTTCTCAGCGAGGGTTGGTGGTGACAACCAGCACGGTATCGATCGGATCGAGTGGCTTGGCGGGCAACTGCACATCAAGCTGCGTGCCGTGCTGGGTGAACTTGAGCGGGGTGTGCCGCGGATCGGCCAGCAGGTAGGCGCCGGTGGCGTGAATGTTCGCGTCGGCGACGTGGAACGAGCTTCCGGGCCATTCGAGCAGGTGGATGTAGACCTTGCCGGGCCGGCTGGTGGCACGCCAGTCCCAGGTGGGCACCCATGCAGGTTTGCCGTCGGAATCCTTCTGCGTGGTCGAGTAGCTGCCATGCGGATCGGCGAATGGCGTGGGGTGCGTGCCGTAGATCGATTCGCCGTTGATCTTGAGCCACTGGCCGATGGCCTGCAGGCGTTCGGCTTCGGCCGCGGGAATCACGCCGTGCGCGTCGGGTCCGACGTTGAGCAGGTAATTGCCGCCCTTGCTGGCGATGTCGACCAGGTTGCGCAGCAGCACGGTGGTCGACTTGAAATCGGTGTCGGCGGACTTGTAGCCCCAGGTGTCGTTGATCGTCATGCAGGTTTCCCAGTCCTTGCCGGGAAAGCCTTGCGGCGGGATGTGCTGCTCGGGCGTCTCGGTGTCGCCTGCGTAGCCGCCGCCCAGCCGATTGTTCCAGATCAGCTGCGGATACCGGTCGAGCAGCTTCACGATCTCTGAGGCTAGCTGCGGCGTCATCTCGCGGGTGGGTGTATCGAACCACAGCACCGCCGGGTGGTACTTCACCAGCAGTTCCTTGATCTGCGGGATCGCCTTGGTCTGCAGGTAGGTGGCGAAGTCGCCGTCCTGCGCCTTGTCCCAGTGGCCGCCGATCGCGGCGCCGCCCGGCGCGGTCCAGTCCTGGTCCTGCGAGTAGTAGACCCCGAACTTGATGCCCTGCCGCTTCGCCTCGTCGGCCAGTGCGCGCAGCGGGTCGTGCTTGAACGGCGTGGCGTCGACGATGTTGAACGCGTTCGCCTTGGAGTCGAACATCGCGAAGCCGTCGTGGTGCTTGGCCGTGATCACGATGTACTTCATGCCCGCGGCCTTGGCCAGCGAAACCCAGGTATGCGCGTCGAACTGCATCGGATCGAAGCGCGCGGGCAACTGTTTGTACTCGGCCACCGGGATGCGCGCGTCGTGCATGATCCATTCGCCCGCGCCGTCCACCGGCTTGCCCTGCCACACGCCTGCGGGCACCGAATACACGCCCCAGTGGATGAACATGCCGTAGCGTGCCGCGCGCCACCAGGCCATGCGTGCGTCGCGCTGCGCCGGCGTTTCGGTGTCCTGGATCGCGGCGACCGGATGCGTGCCGGCGTTTGCCGGCGTCGCGGCGTGCGCCATGGCGCACGTGGAGGCGAGGGCGCAGGCGAGGGCGGATTTCACGAGGCGATACGGCATGTTCATCATGCGACTCCGGTTTGTCAGGATTGCCACACCACGCCTTGCGGGAAGGCATAGTCGCGCAGCGAGCTTTCCTTCATCTCCGCAGAAAAACCCGGTGCCGTGGGCGCGATGTAACGGCCTTCGCGTATCACCACCGGATCAATGAAGTGCTCGTGCAGGTGGTCGACGAACTCGATGGCGCGGTCTTCCTTCTTGCCGGTGATCGCCACGAAGTCGGCCATCGCCAGGTGCTGCACCAGTTCGCACAGGCCCACGCCGCCGGCGTGCGGGAACACGCGCACGCCGAACTTGGCGGCCAGCAGCAGGATCGCCAGGTTCTCGTTGACGCCGGCCACGCGGGCCGCGTCGATCTGCACCAGATCCACCGCGCCGGCCTGGAACAGCTGCTTGAACATCACGCGGTTGTGGGTGTGCTCGCCGGTGGAGACCGGCATCGGCGCGACCGCGCGGCGGATCGCCGCGTGGCCGAGGATGTCGTCGGGGCTGGTCGGCTCCTCGATCCACGCGATGTCGAAGGCGATGAGCTGCTTCAGCCACGCGATGGCGTCGGGCACGTCCCAGCGCTGGTTGGCGTCGATGGCGATGCCGATGTCGGGACCGACGGCCTCACGCGCGAGGCGGCAGCGGCGCACGTCGTCCGCTGCGTCGAGGCCCACCTTGAGCTTGATCGTGCGGAAACCGTCGGCGACCGCTTCGTGCGCCAGCCGCTGCATCTTCTCGTCGCTGTAGCCCAGCCACCCGGGCGAGGTGGTGTAGGCGGGGTAGCCTTCGGCCAGCAGCTGTTCGATGCGCTGCTGCCGATGCGGCACCGCCGCGCGCAGGATGGCCAGCGCCTCGTCGGGCGTGAGCGCGTCGCTGAGATAGCGGAAATCGATGGCAGCGACGATTTCCTCCGGCGACAGCTCGGCGATGTAGCGCCACAGCGGCTTGCCGGCGAGGCGCGCAGCGAGATCCCAGGCGGCGTTGATCACCGCGCCGATCGCCATGTGCATCACGCCCTTCTCGGGGCCGAGCCAGCGCAGCTGCGAATCGCCGACCAAGCGCTTGGCGAAGCCGCCGAGGTCGTTGACGATGGCGTCGACGGAGAGGCCGGCGACGTGCTCGGCCAGCGCGGCCAGCGCGGCGGTCTGCACGTCGTTTCCGCGGCCGATGGTGAACACGAAGCCGTGGCCCACTATGTCAGGCCGGTCGGTGCGCAGCGTGACGCAGGCGGCCGAGTAGTCCGGATCGGGGTTCATCGCGTCCGAGCCGTCCAGCTCACGCGAAGTGGGGAAACGCACGTCCAGCGTGTCGAGCGCCACGATGCGCGTGGCACCGATGTTGGCAGGCGTGATGTCGATGGCGCTGCTCATGATTGCGCCGCGTCGCTGTAGGCCACGGTGCGCTGGCGCTGCGTGCCCAGCCCGTCGATGCCGAGCTCGATCACGTCGCCGGCACGCAGGTACACAGGCGGCTTGAAGCCCAGGCCTACGCCCGCCGGCGTGCCGGTGCTGATGACGTCGCCCGGCTGCAGGGTCATGTAGCGGCTGATGTAGCTCACCAGCTCGGCCACGCCGAAGATCATGTTGCGCGTGTTGCCGTTCTGGTAGCGATGGCCGTTGACCTCCAGCCACATCGCCAGGTCCTGCGGGTCGGCCACTTCGTCGGCGGTGAGCAGCCACGGGCCGATCGGGCCGAAGGTGTCGCAGCTCTTGCCCTTCACCCACTGGCCGCCATGCTCGAGCTGGAACTCGCGTTCGGAAAGGTCGTTCACCAGCACATAGCCGGCGACGTGGTCCAGCGCATCGGCCACGCTCACGTGGCGCGCGGTGTCGCCGATCACCACGCCGAGCTCGACCTCCCAGTCGGTCTTGACCGAATCCTTCGGGATGATGACGTCATCGTTCGGACCCATGATGGCGCTGGTGGCCTTCATGAACAGGATGGGTTGCTCCGGCGGCGTCGCGCCGGTCTCGGCGGCGTGGTCGGTGTAGTTCAGGCCCACGCAGATCATCTTGCCCACGTGCGCCACCGGTGCGCCGTGGCGCGGCCTGCCGGCGACTTCCGGCAGCGTGGCCGGATCGATGGCTGCCAGCCGCACACGACCGGCGCGCACCAGCGTAGCGGCGTCGATGTCACTGACGTGGGCGGAGAGGTCGCGCAGCTTGCCCTGCGTGTCGATCAGGCCGGGGCGCTCCTGACCGGGTGCGCCGTAGCGAACGAGTTTCATGATGATGTGTCCGTGTTCAGTTGGACCAGCCGCCGTCCACGACGTGGGTGGTGCCGGTGGTGAAAGAGGATTCGTCGGAGGCGAGATACAGCGCGAGGGCGGCGATCTCCTCCGGCGTGCCAAGGCGGCCCATCGGCTGGCGGTCGGTGAAGCTCTTCCACACTGCCTGTTCGTCGCCACCCAGCGCGCGCACACGGTCGGCCAGCGACGGCGTCTTCACCGTGCCGGGACAGATCGCGTTGCAGCGCACGCCGCGTGCCACGTAGTCGGCGGCGATGGAGCGGGTGAGGCCGATCACCGCGGCCTTGGTCGTGCTGTAGGCGAAGCGGTTGGGCACGCCCTTGATGCTGGATGCCACCGAGGACATGTTGATGATGCTGCCATGGCCGCGCTCCAGCATCGCCGGCAACACCGCGCGGCACAGCCAGTACATGCTGTCCACGTTGATGCGGAACGAGCGCTGCCAGGCGTCGTCGTCGGTGTCGAGGATGGTGCCTGCGTGCACGAAGCCGGCGCAGTTGAACAGCACGTCGAACGGCGCGTTGGCTTCGACCAGCGTGCGGATGGCGGCGTTGCTGGTGACGTCCAGCGTCTGGGTGCGGATGGCCGAGTGTTCCTGCGCGAGGCTGGCCAGCGCAGCGGCGTCGATGTCGGTGGCCAGCACCTGCGCACCCTCGCGCGCGAAGGCGAGTGCGGTAGCACGGCCGATGCCGGCACCGGCCGCGGTGACCAGGGCGTGCTTGCCTTGCAGCCGGGCGCTCATGCGCGTGGCCTCGGTTGGGTATTCATGGCGGCGGTATTCACGGGATAGCTCCTGCGGAGGCGGTGGATGCGCGTGCGCGTTGCGGCCGATAGAACGCCAGGGCGTTGCGACCGAAGATGTCGTCGAGTGCGTGCGGCGCGCGTTGCTGCGCCAGCGTGCGGGCGAGTTCCAGCCAGTGCGCGTAGTTGTCGCGCAGCGTGAGCACCGGCCAGTCGCTGCCCCAGATCAGCCGGTCCGCACCGAAGCAGGCGAACAGGTGGTCGACGTAGGGATCGAGTGCGTCGCCCGGCATGCCGGGCGCAAGCTCGGTCAGCAGGCCGGAAAACTTGCAGTGGACGTTGGGCAGCGCGGCGAGTTCGCGGATGTGCGCGGCCCAGTCGTCGAAATGGCCGTGAGCGATATCGGGCTTGCCGGCATGGTCCAGCACCACCCGCAGTTCGTGTTCGCGTTGCAGGCGTTTTTGCAGCGCCGGCAGTTGTGTCGGCTTTACCAGGGCATCGAAAGCAAGGCCCTGTTCCTGCATGCGGTCGAACGCCGCATCGAGTGTGGGATGCGCCAGCCAGTTCGGATCGGGATGGTCCTGCGCCATCGGTCGCAGCCCGAGCAGCAGGCCGCCGCCGTCGCGCAGCAGCGCATTGATGTGCGACGGCGCGTCTGGCGCCTCGAAATCCACCCAACCCACCACGCCGAGGATGCTGGGGTCGGCGCGGGCCAATTCAAACAGGTAGCGCGTTTCCGCCTCGGTTGCCGCAGCCTGCACCAGCACGCTGCCGGTCACCTTGGCGGTGATGCGCTGTGCTTGCAGATCAGAGGGAAGGAAATCGCGTTGCAGCGAGGTGGGTGCGCCGTGCAGCCACGCGTAATCGCCGCGATCCACACGCCAGTAATGCTGGTGGGCGTCGATCAGGTTCATGGTGTGCGCGCGTTGGCGTCGAGCACGCCAGCCTGGCGCAGCTGGTCCCACAGTGTTGGCGGCAGGGCGGTCTGCAAGCGCCGCACGGCACTGTCCACTTCCGTCATGGAACGCAAGCCGCACACCACGGTGGCGACGGCGGGGTGGCCCAGCGGGAATTGCAGCGCGGCGGCACCGACGCTGGCACCGAACTGGCCGCAGACGTCGTAGAAGCGTTGCGCGCGGGCGCGCGTCGCCTGGTCGGCAGCTGCGTAGTTATACGTATCGCCGGGTGCGTCGTCGGCACCGAGCAATCCTGAGTTGTACGGACCGGCCGCCATGATCGCGACATCCTGTTGCATGGCCAGCGCCATCAATTGCGCGCTGTCGCGTTGTTCGAACAAGGTGTAGCGGCCCGCCAGCATGATGACGTCGAGAGGAAATTCCGGCAGCACCTGCAGGCACACGTCCTGCTCGTTGACGCCGAGGCCGATCGCACCGCACACCCCCTGGCTGCACAGTTCGGCCATGGCCGGCAGGGCTTCGTCCAGCGCTTGCCGCAGGATGCTTGCGTGATTGGCGCCGTGGGTGAGTGCGCCGATGTCGTGCAGCAAAAGGATCTCGACATGATCGGTGCCCAGCCGGCGCAGACTGGATTCGACCGAGCGCAGGATGCCGTCGCGGCTATAGTCGAACACGGCGCGGTGGCCCTGCACGGCGAAGCCATCATCCGCTGCCGGAGCACTGCCGTCGGCGTCCAGCAAGAGTCGGCCCACTTTCGTGGACAGGCTGTAGTCGCCGCGCGGAACGCCGGCCAGCGCAGTCCCGAGTCGCGATTCGCTGAGGCCGTAGCCGTAATAGGGGGCCGTATCGAAATGGCGCACGCCGAGATGCAAGGCGTGGCGTACCGCATCGAGCGCGTCGCGCTCTTCCACGCCCGCATACAGGTTGCCGATGGGTGCGCCACCGAAGGACAGTCGCGGCAACTGGCGCGCTACGGGCTTCCGCATTTTTGCGGAGTGTGTCGAGTCGGGGGCCGTATTGGCGTGCGTCATGGATTCAAACCGCCTTGTGCCTTGCATGCTAGTGTGCACATATGAAACGATGATTTACAAGTGATTATGGATGTTGCCGCCACGGACTCCAGGCAACCCGAACCAACTGAGGGGTAGCACTGATGTCGAAGTTGCTTGCGCGATGCCTGCTGGGCCTGTCCACGCTAATGCCGGCCTTGGGCATGGCGTCAGGCATTTCGATCATTCCCGAGCCGCAGCATATGCAGGTCGGGCAGGGCAGTTACCAGTTGGATGCGCATGCACGCGTATCGGCGCCCGACGATGCGCGCGGCCGCGAAATTGCTGCCTTCCTGCGCGATGCGATCCGCGCGCAGACCGGCATTGCAGTACAGGAAGGTGATGCCGCGCACGGCATCGCCCTGAAACTCGACCCGGCCGTGAAAGGCGAGGAAGCCTATCGCCTCGCGGTGACGCCATCCGGCATCACGATCAGCGCTTCCGCCGAGAAAGGCCTGTTCTGGGGCGTACAGACGCTGCGCCAGCTGCTGCCGGTGCAGAAATCGACGAAGGTGGCGGTGCCCGTCGTGGACATCGAGGACGCGCCAGCCTACCCGTGGCGCGGCGTGATGCTGGACGTCGGCCGGCATTTCTATCCGGCGAGCTTCGTCGAGAAGCAGCTAGACCTGCTCAGCTACTACAAGATCAACACCTTCCACTGGCACCTCACCGACGACCAGGGCTGGCGCATCGAGATCAAGCGCTATCCGAAGCTCACCAGTGTCGGTGCATGGCGTACCGAGGCGGACGGTTCGCGCTACGGCGGCTTCTACACGCAGGCGCAGATCCGCGAAGTGGTGGATTACGCGCGCCGGCTCAACATCACCGTGATCCCCGAGATCGAAATGCCGGGGCACAGCGTGGCGGCGATCGCGGCCTATCCCGAATTGTCCTGCAGCAAGAAACAGGTGGCCGTGACCACTGCCTGGGGCGTGCACAAGAACATCGACTGCGTGGGCGACGAAGGCACCTTCACCTTCCTCGAGAACGTGCTGGACGAAGTGCTGCCGCTGTTTCCGTCGCAGTACGTGCACATCGGCGGCGACGAGACGCCGAAGGTCGCCTGGCACGAGTGCGCGTCCTGCCAGGCGCTGATGCACAAGCTGGGATTGAAAGATGAGGACGGTCTGCAGAGCTACTTCATCAAGCGCATCCAGCGTTACCTCGAAGGCAAGGGCAAGACCCTGGTCGGCTGGGACGAGATCCTCGAAGGCGGCGCCGACACGCAGGCCATCATCGAAGCCTGGCGCGGTGCGGACGAACAGGCCAAGGCCTTGGCGAATGGCAACCATGTGGTGGTCGCCGGGCCGTTCTACATCGACCAGGCGCTGGATTCGCTGACGGTGAAGGACGTTTTCCGCACCGACATCGCCAACGACAGCAGCCCGGACGATGCAAAGACGGACGCCGCCGTGTTCGCGGCGCACCGCTCGCAGCTGCTGGGCGGCGAGGCCCCGTTGTGGAGCGAGCGTGCGAACCCGGACAACGCCGAGTCCAAAATGTATCCGCGCGTGCTGGCCTTCGCCGAGAACCTGTGGCGCGGCAATGCGCACGACGATGCGGCCTGGGCGGATTTCCAGCAGCGCCTGCAGGCGCAGTACCCGCGACTGGATGCGTGGCACGTGGCCTACGGCCCGGAAGATCGTGTCGTGGCGAAGTACTCGATCGCGGCGGACGCGCAGGGCGGCTGGGAACTGCACGCGCAACGCGGTTTTGATGACCTGGTGAACCACTACACGCTGGACGGCAGCGTGCCTACGGCCAGCTCGCCTTCGTTCACCGACTCGGTGACCCTGCACCATGCGGGCACGCTGCAGGTGGTGCCGTTCCGCAAGGGCCTGCGCTACGACAACCCGGCCCGTTTCACGCTGGTGGACAACCTGGCCACTGGCACGCCGCTGAGCCTCGTCCAGCCACCTTCGACGAAGTATGCGCCTGCTGCTGCGTTGACCGATGGCGTGCTGGGCGGTGACGATTTCCACAACGGTCAATGGTCGGGTTGGAATGACGCCGACGTGGATGCTGCCATCGACCTGCAGAAGCCTTCGGTGGTTCATGCGATTGCGGTGGATTTCCTGCAGGACACGGGTTCGCGCATCCTGCCGCCGCAACTGGTGAGCTTCCAGGTTTCCGCGGACGGGAAGCACTGGACCGCGGTCGATACGGAGCAACCCAAAGCTGACGTGCTGGACTCGAGTCCCCACGTATTCCACATCGTGTTCAAACCGACCAAACCGTTGGGGACGCGGTATGTGCGCGTCGTGGCAGGCCGCTACACCACATTGCCGGCGGCCTTTCCGAATGGAGCGGCGAATACCTGGCTATTCGCGGACGAGATACTGGTGAAGTAATTCGAGCGGGGCGCTCCGGGTCAGAACGGTCCAAGCGCGCAACGAAGGCCTCCGGCAGACTGTCGCAATGACAGTCTGCCGGAGGCGGTTCAACATGACGACATCGGAAATCGGCATTGCGTCGGCCCGTTTTCCCGAAGACGGCGACGTGGTACGCGAGCTGTTCGCGGAATACGCGGACAGCCTCGGCATCGATCTCTCCTTCCAGGGTTTCACGGCGGAGCTGGCGGAACTGCCCGGCAAGTACGCGCCGCCGCTGGGCGACATCCTGATCGCTCGCGGCATCGCGGGCCTGCCGCTGGGTTGCGTGGCGCTGCGACCGGCAGTCATGCCGGGTGCCGGAGAGATCAAGCGTCTCTATCTGCGCCCCGCTGCGCGCGGGCAAGCGCTGGGGCGCCGTCTGGCGGAAGCGGCCATCACGCGCGCGCGGGAGCTGGGTCATGCACGCGTGGTGCTGGATACGCTGGCAACCATGGATACCGCGCGACATCTGTATGCAGCACTGGGGTTCCTTCCGGTGCCCCCTTACTACGACAACCCGTTGCCGGGCACGCTATACATGGCGCTGGAGCTTGGCTGAGCGGTCTTATGCGGCAGCAGCCCAACCACCACGAAAGGCAGCCGGCGTCATGCCATAGGTGCGGACGAATTCGCGGTTGAGGTGCGCCTGGTCATAGAAGCCGGCTGCCAAGGCGGCCTCCGCTACGGGAGCCTGCCGGCGCAATAGTGCCTTGGCTTGCTGCAGGGCGAGCACTACGTGGAAATTGTGCAGGCTGCTACCGGTCTCGCGGCGGAATGTGCGTGACAGGTGGCCTTCGGACACGGTACAGCCCTGTGCGATGGTGGCGACATCGGTGCGCAACGTTGGCCGTTGTGCAAGCAGCGTGGTAGCCCGTGCAGACAGCGTTACGGTTTCGTGGGCACTTGTATGCGACGGGGACGCGAAGCGCGAAACGAACGCCCAGCCATGTCGATCAAGCGGCTCGAAGCGATGAATCACGCCGGCTGGCACCACCAGCGTGTCGCCGGCAGCTACCTCGCGGCAGCCTTCGGGCAGGCGCAGTCTTGCGCGGCCGGCAAGTACGTGCACGATTTCGTCGCCGGCGTGGAAATGCGGGCGAAAGCACCAGGCATGGCGCGCGCCCGCAATGCTCTCGACCGGGCCGTCTGCGTCACGGTTGACCGCAAATGCGGTGCGGACGAGAGCGGGGCGGTCGCGCATTGCCGGCGATCTAGCTGACCGCGTCGCGGATCGCCTGCGGCAGCGATACCGGCTTGCCGCTGGTCGGGTCCATCCACACCATCACCACGTTGCCGTCGCAGTAGAGGATGCCGGCGTCGGCGGCGTCCACCAGGCGATGGGCGATGGTCATCGAGCTGTTGCCGATGCGCTCGCAATAGAGCTGCACATGCAGCTGCGCCGGCCACTCGATCGGGCGGCGGTAGTTGAGCTGCACGGCGGCCATCACCGGCATGCTGTGCTCGTCGAACCACGGACCGGGCACGTGGCTCAGCCACTGCAGCCGCGCCTCCTCCAGATAGGTGAGGTAGTTGGAGTTGTTGACGTGGTTGAAGGCGTCGAGGTCGCGCCAGCGCGCGGCGATGTCCGCGGTGAACAGCGGTGCCGGCGTGGCCTGCGCCGCATCCGCGATTGCAGGTGCAGCAGCCGGTTCGGCTTTCTTGCCGCGGCGCGCTGGCCTGGGTGATTCGTTGTCGGTGTTGCTCATGGGGTCTTCTTCTTTCCCCGCATCGGCTTGTACTTGTCGGCCGAGGCGATGTGCTTGAGTTCGTTCTTCGTCCGCTTGGTGGTAGCGGGTTTGGCCTTGGTCTGTTTCAGGTGCGGCGCGAGGAAATGGCCGGTGTGCGACGCGGGCGTGGCGGCCACGGTTTCCGGCGTGCCGCTGACCAGGATGCGGCCGCCGCCGCCGCCGCCCTCGGGGCCGAGGTCGACGATCCAGTCGGCGGTCTTGATCACGTCGAGGTTGTGCTCGATCACCACCACCGTGTTGCCCTGGTCCACCAGCTGGTGCAGCACGTCGAGCAGCTGCTCAATGTCATGGAAGTGCAGGCCGGTGGTGGGTTCGTCGAGGATGTACAGCGTGTTGCCGGTGTCGCGCTTGCTGAGCTCCTTGGAAAGCTTCACGCGCTGCGCCTCGCCGCCGGACAGCGTGGTCGCGCTCTGGCCGAGCTTGATGTAGTCCAGCCCCACCGCGCGCAGGGTGTCGAGTTTGCGCGCGATGGTGGGCACGTTCTCGAACAGCTTCAGCGCATCCTCTACTGTCATGTCGAGCACGTCGGCGATGGTGTGTCCCTTGTAGTGGATCTCCAGCGTCTCGCGGTTGTAGCGCTTGCCGTGGCAGACGTCGCAGGGCACGTAGACGTCGGGCAGGAAGTGCATTTCCACCTTCAGCATGCCGTCGCCTTCGCAGGCCTCGCAGCGTCCGCCGCGCACGTTGAAGCTGAAGCGGCCCGGCTCGTAGCCGCGCGCGCGTGCCTCGGGCACCTGCGCGAACAGCTCGCGCAGCGGGGTGAACAGGCCGGTGTAGGTGGCCGGGTTGGAGCGCGGTGTGCGGCCGATCGGCGACTGGTCGATGTCCACCACCTTGTCGAACAGTTGCAGCCCTTCCACCGACTTGAACGGAGCGGACTGCGCGCTGGCGCCGTTGAGCTCGGCGGCGGCGAGGCGGAACAGGGTGTCGTTGATCAGCGTGGACTTGCCCGACCCGGATACGCCGGTGACGCAGGTGAACAGACCGGCGGGAATCGCCAGGTCCACGTTCTTCAGGTTGTTGCCGTTGGCGCCGCGCAGGTGCAGCCAGTACGAGTCGTCGTTGGGCTGGCGGCGCTGCTTCGGCACTTCGATCGCGCGCGCACCGGAAAGGAACTGGCCGGTGACGGAACGCTTGGCGGCAAGGATGTCCTTCACCAGGCCCTGCGCCACCACTTCGCCGCCGTGCACGCCAGCGCCGGGGCCGATGTCGAGCACGTGATCGGCCATGCGGATGGCGTCTTCGTCATGCTCGACCACGATCACCGTGTTGCCGAGGTCGCGCAGGCGGGTGAGCGTGCCGAGCAGGCGTTCGTTGTCGCGCTGGTGCAGGCCAATGGAGGGCTCGTCCAGCACGTACATCACCCCGACCAGGCCCGCGCCGATCTGCGAGGCGAGGCGGATGCGCTGTGCTTCGCCGCCGGAAAGCGTGTCGGCCTGGCGGTCCAGCGTGAGGTAGTTGAGGCCCACGTCGTTCAAGAAGGTCAGCCGCTCGCGGATCTCCTTGACGATCTTCGCAGCGATCTCGCCACGCCAGCCGGCGAGCGTCAGTTCCGCGAAGAACGCGAGCGCGTCGTCGATGGAGCGGTTGGTGAGCGCGGGCAGCGCGCGGTCGGCCACGAACACGTTGCGCGCCGACCGGTTCAGACGCTGGCCTTCGCACTCGGGGCAGGGGTGGTCGCTGATGTACTTGGCCAGCTCTTCGCGCACCGCGGCGGATTCGGTTTCCTTGTAGCGCCGTTCGAGGTTGGGGAGGATGCCTTCGAAGGCGTGCTCGCGCGTGACGCGGCCGCCGCGTTCGGTGAGATAGCGGAAGGCGATCTTCTCCTTGCCGCTACCGTGCAGGATCGCCTGCTGGGTGGCCTTGGGCAGGTCCTGCCAGTGGGTGTCCACGTCGAAGCCGTAGTGCGCGGCCAGCGACTGCAGCATCTGGAAGTAGTGCGGGTTGCGTCGGTCCCAGCCGCGGATCGCGCCGCCGGACAGCGGCAGCTCCGGATGGCCGACCACGCGCGCGGGGTCGAACACCTGAGTCACGCCGAGGCCGTCGCAGGACGGGCAGGCGCCCACCGGCGAGTTGAACGAGAACAGGCGTGGTTCCAGCTCCGGCAGCGAGTAGTCGCACACCGGGCAGGAATAGCGCGAGGAGAGCAGTTGCTCCTTCGCGGACGGCTCGTCCATGTCCGCCAGGATCACCAGGCCGTCGCCCAGCCGCAACGCAGTCTCGAAGGATTCGGCGAGGCGCTGCTTGATGTCGTCGCGCGGACGGAAGCGGTCGATCACCGCCTCGATGGTGTGCTTGATGCGCAGGCCCAGCGGCGGCACCGCGTCGAGGTCGTACACCTGGCCGTCCACGCGGGCACGCACGAAGCCTTGGGCACGCAGTTGCTCGAACACCTGCACGTGCTCGCCTTTGCGCTCGCGCACCACTGGGGCGAGCAGCATGTAGCGCTTCTCCGGGTCGAGCGCGAGGGTGGCGTCCACCATCTGGCTCACCGTCTGCGCCTCCAGCGGGATGCCGTGATCGGGGCAACGCGGCGTGCCCACGCGGGCATACAGCAGACGCAGGTAGTCGTAGATCTCGGTGATCGTGCCTACGGTGGAGCGCGGATTGTGCGAGGTGGACTTCTGTTCGATGGAGATCGCCGGCGACAGCCCCTCGATATGGTCGACGTCGGGCTTTTCCATCATCGACAGGAACTGGCGGGCATAGGCCGACAGCGACTCGACGTAGCGCCGCTGGCCTTCCGCGTAGATGGTGTCGAAGGCCAGCGAGGACTTGCCGGAGCCGGACAGGCCGGTGATCACGATCAGCTTGTCGCGGGGCAGGTCGAGATCGATGTTCTTGAGGTTGTGCGTGCGCGCGCCGCGGATGCGGATGGTGTCCATGACGCCCTGGGGTCGTGGGGGAGCCCTTTACTATACCAAACAGTTTAGTTCGGTTCGCTTTATGGGCGTCTTGCGGCGGCATTCCCGGATATTCGTCGGTATGGCTAAATGCCCAGCGACCGCGGCCATGAGGGCCGTGGCCTCATCTTCAAGGGGAGAGGAGCATGGCTAGGCACAGGTGGATGGGCGCCATCGCAGGCGCCGCGATGTTGCTCGGAGCGGCAGGGCCGGCACTGGCCACGCAACCGAGCGAACAGCAGGTGCGCAAGTTGTTTCAGGTCATGCATCTGGATCAGAGGGTGATCCAGATGGGCAAGCAATTCTCCGGCACAATGGGGCACAACGTGCCGTGCGTACCCGCCAGCTACTGGGACGGTTTCGTCGACGAAGCAAGCGTCAACGATCTCATGGGGCGCATGGTGCCCATCTACCAGGCTCATTTCACGGCCGAGGACATTGCCGGTCTGCTGAAGTTCTACCAGTCGCCGCTGGGTCAGAAAGTGGTTACCGAATTGCCGAAGACCATGGAAGAAGGGATGTCGGTCGGCAGGCTCTGGGGTGAGGAGCGTGCCATGGCGCTGATCCAGGCCTTGCAGAAGAAAGGGACGCTCAATGTCGAGGGCAAATGCCCGGCCAGTCCGGCGGCGGATGGCACTGCGTTCGAACCCGGCAAGTGAGGTTTTCGCTGTCGTGGCGGCGGACTTGGCAGAGGGGTTGGTCACGATTTGACCAGCGCCGCGCCGGTTGGCTACAATCCCAGGTTCGTCCGGCTCGAAAGGCCGTGACGGAACCCAAGAGAATAACGACAGAAGGGCCATTCCCATGAGTTACGCAGTCATCAAGACTGGCGGCAAGCAGTACCGCGTGCAGCAGGGCGACGTCCTGCGCGTGGAGCTGCTGGACGCCGAAGAAGGCGCCGCCGTGAAGTTCGACCAGGTGCTGCTGGTTGGCGAAGGTGAGTCGATCACCGTTGGCGCGCCGGTCGTGGCCGGTGCCACCGTGTCCGCCACCGTGCGCAAGCACGGCCGTGCCGACAAGGTGCGCATCATCAAGTTCCGCCGCCGCAAGCATTACAAGAGGCAGCAGGGCCACCGCCAGCATTTCACCGAAGTCGAGATCACGGGCATCAACGCCTGATATAGCCGGAGTAAACAGTCATGGCACATAAAAAAGGCGTAGGTTCGTCCCGCAACGGTCGCGACTCCAACCCGAAGTACCTGGGCGTGAAGGTGTACGGTGGCCAGGCCGTCGAGGCCGGCAACATCATCGTGCGTCAGCGCGGCACCCAGTTCCATGCCGGTACCGGCGTGGGCCTCGGTCGCGACCACACCCTGTTCGCCCTGCTGGACGGCAAGGTGGAGTTCAAGGTTCGCGGCGAGAACAATCGTCGTTTTGTCAGCGTCGTGAAGGCCTGACCCTTCCGAAGCTGCTGCAAGAGCCCCGCTTCGGCGGGGCTTTTGTTTTGCGAGGCGGCCAGCGGGATTTTCCCGAGTAAGCTTGTTTCCCGCTTCATTCTTTCCTTTCCGATTCCTCGCTCCTGGTCCCCATGTCATGAAATTCGTCGACGAAGCCATCATCAAGGTCCAGGCCGGCGACGGCGGCAACGGCTGCGCGAGTTTCCGGCGCGAGAAGTTCATCCCGTTCGGCGGCCCGAACGGAGGCGACGGCGGCAGCGGCGGCTCGGTGTGGCTGGTGGCCGATGAGGGCATCAACACCTTGATCGATTTCCGCCACCAGCGCAGCTACAAGGCGCAGCGTGGCGAGAACGGCAGGGGCAGCGACATGTACGGCAAGGGTGGCGAGGACGCCACGATCCGCGTGCCGGTAGGCACCATGATCACCAACGTCGATACCGACGAGACCATCGGCGACCTCACTGCGCATGGCCAGCGCCTGCTGGTGGCAGAGGGCGGCAAGGGTGGCCTCGGCAACATCCATTTCAAGAGCTCGGTGAACCGTGCGCCGCGCCAGTTCACCAACGGCACGCCGGGCGAATCGCGCGAGCTGAAGCTGGAGCTGCGTCTGCTTGCGGACGTGGGTTTGCTCGGTTTCCCGAACGCGGGCAAGTCCACTTTCATCCGCGCGGTGTCGGCGGCGACGCCGCGCGTGGCGGATTACCCGTTCACCACCTTGCATCCGAACCTCGGTGTGGTGAGCCTGGGTACCGATCAGAGTTTCGTGATCGCCGACATTCCGGGCCTGATCGAAGGTGCGGCTGACGGCGCAGGTCTGGGCATCCAGTTCCTGCGCCATGTGGCGCGTACCAGCCTGCTGCTGCACCTGGTGGATGTCGCGCCCGTCGACGACACCGATCCGGTGGAGCAGGTGCGCGCGATCGAGCACGAGCTGGCGAAGTTCAACCCCGAACTGCTGGAGCGCCCGCGCTGGCTCGTGCTGAACAAGTCCGATGCCCTGCCCGAGGACGAGCGCCAGCAGGTGGCCGAGAGCATCGTGCGCCGCCTCGAATGGCAGGAGCCGTGGTTCCTCGTCTCCGCGCTGGCGCGCGAAAACACCATGGCAGTGTGCCAGCAGGTGCAACGCTTCTTCGAGGAGCAGCGCGCCGCGCGCGCGGAAGAGCGTGCCGAGATCGCGCCTGGCGACGTGCGCCTGCGCGGCGAGTGAGCGGTATCGCGGCACGGTTGTGCGCGGCGCGAATCTGAATTTGCTGCAGGAGCGTGGCGTGGGTGAGGTGGTGTGGGTCACGCGGCCGTGGCAGTTGCCCGAAAACAGGCGATGTCATCGCTTGATCGTGCCGGCTGTTCCTGAAGAGCGCGGCCATGGATGGCCGCGGTTGGCGCTCGGGTAAAGCGGACACTTGAAGCTAGCCGTATTACTGCGTCGAGTCGCGATTCCGGACGAATCGCACCAACTTACACGCTCCTGTGCAGGATCAATTCCAGCACCGCCTTGCTGCCGAAGAAGGCCAGCAACAGCACGGCCATGCCGGTCAGGCACAGGTTCACCGCGCTGCGCCCGCGCCAGCCATGCTTCCAGCGGCCCCACAGCAAGGTGCCGAAGATCAGCCACGCAAGTACGCTGAGCACCGTGGTGTGGATCAAGTGCTGGGCGCGGATGTTCTGGATGAACAACGAGCCGCTCAACAGGGTGAGCGTGAGCAGGGCAAAGCCGGCGCCGATCAGGCGGAACAGCAGCGATTCGGTCTGCGTCAATGGAGGCAGCGCGCGCATCAGCTGGATCGGGCGATGCGTGCGCAGTGCGCGTTCCTGCACGGCCAGCAGCACGGCCAATACCGCGGCGATCGACAACACACTGTAGCCAAGCAGGGCAATCGCCACGTGCAGGCTGATCTGCCAGTCCAGCGGATTCGGCGTGGTGGGCGGCGCGAAAAAGACGTCCAGTCCCAGCAGCAGCGCCGCCAGCGGAAACACGATCATGCCCAGTCCGGCCACCGGCTTCGACAGGTTCACCAGCAGGGTCAGTGCCGCGACCACGCAGGCGACCAGTGACAGCGCGGCGAAGAAGTGCAGGTCGACTCGTCCGCCATGCGCGCCTAGCAACACCGCGATGTGCAACAGCAAAGCCAGGGTTGCGGCACCCAGGCCGAGGCGCTGCGGCGTGCGCGGACAGCCGGTCAGCGGTGCGGCCAGCAGGCTGGCGCTGCCGAGGTAGAACACGATGGCGAGGGTGGTGGGCAGTGCGAGTGGCATGGCTTGGAAGTGTCGCACACGCTTCCGTGAGTCGTGAACGTGGCAAATAGTGCGATGGCACTTGCAATATTTAGAAAAATATCTAATTATCTAGAAACGCTCTCCAATGGCATCCCACATGAAGCAGCAGGAAGTATTCAAGGCCATGGCCGATCCCACCCGGCGCGCGATCCTCAAGCGCCTGCAGGGCGGTCCGCTCACTGCAGGCGAAATCGGCGAGGCGTTCGACATCACGCCGGCATCGCTGTCGCACCACTTCGCCGTGCTCAAGCACGCCGACCTGGTGCGCACCGAGCGTCGCGGCCAATACATCGTTTATTCGCTCAACAGCACCGTGTTCGAGGACCTCGCCCGGGTGCTGATGGATCTGTTCCCCACCAAGGGCAAGGCTGGAGGCAAGTGATGAAAACCGCACGTACCTTGATCGTTTCCGCCGTTTTCGTGGCCGTCGCCGTGGGTGTGGCGGTTTGGCTTTATCCGCAGATGCCGGCACGCGTGGCGACCCACTGGGGCGTCAGCGGGCAACCGAATGGCTATTCGCCCCGATTCTGGGCCGCGACCATGTGGCCTTTGCTGATTGCCGCCCTAGCCGTGCTGACGGTGACGTTGCCGCGGATCTCGCCGAAGCGTTTCGAAATGGAATCCTTCGCCGGCGTCTATGGCGTGCTGATGCTGGTGATTCAGGGCGTGATGCTGGTACTGGGCGTCACCGCGATGCTGGCCGGGGCCGGCCATGCCGTACCCATGGCGACCATAGCGCCACTGGGAGTCGGTGTGCTGCTGATCGTACTGGGCAATTACATGGGCAAGTTGCGCCGCAACTTCTTCGTCGGCATCCGCACGCCATGGACGTTGGCCAGCGAGGCAGCGTGGGAACGCACGCACCGGCTGGCTGGCTGGGTGTACGTGCTGGCCGGCGCGGCGATGGTCGTGCTGGGGCTGATCGGTGCCATGGCGGGATGGATGCTGGCTGCGGTGGTGGTCGTGCTGCTGATCCCGCACGTGTGTTCGTACTTCATCTATCGACGCCTCGAGGGGCATCATTCATCAGAGGGAGATTCGCCATGAAACTGCGTTCGATCCCGTACGTCACGCTTGCTGCGGGCATGTTGCTGGCCACTCCGTTCGTGCACGCAGCAGCGGGAGAGCTGACAGAGCCGTGCGCGGCGCGTTCCGCAACCCTGCTGGATGCGCTGGTGCATGCCAAGTACGCCGGGGCCGGCAGGAACTTCGGTCCGGAACTGGCCGCGAAGTTGGATGAGGACAAGCTCAAGCAGGCTTGGGCCGCCCTCCAGGGGCAGAGCGGCTCCTACGTCTCCAGTACTCCGGTGCAAAAGCTGTACGCGAACGACCAGCCGGTATTCGTCACGCAACTGAACCTTGCCAAGGGGGCGCTGGACATGGTGACCGCCTGCGATGCGCAGGGCCGGATCGCAATGTTGCGCTTCGCGCCCCCGACGATGGTGGCGATAACGACGCAGAAGACTGCGCCGCATGGCGTGGAGGCGCATGTCGAGGCTGACGGTGTTCGGGTTTCGCCGCTGGACGTGCCGACACCGTTCGGCCCGCTGCGCGGGGCCTTGACCTTGCCGGCGGGCCATGGACCGTTCCCTGCGGTGGTGCTGGTGGCGGGTTCCGGATCACACGACATGGACGAAACCATCGGCCCGAACAAGCCGTTGCGTGACATCGCCGAGGGACTGGCCCGCGCCGGTATCGCCACGCTGCGCTACGACAAGCGCCCCTACGATCATCCTGAAAGCGCCCGCGGCATGGTGATCGACACGGAGGTGACCGATGACGCCGTGGCGGCGGCCCATCTGCTGGCGCAGCAGAATGGGATCGATCCGAAGCGCGTGTTCGTGCTCGGCCACAGCCTGGGCGCGATGATGGCGCCGCGCATCGGTCAACGTGATCCGCAATTGGCCGGGTTGGTGCTGATGGGGGCGCCGGCGCGGAACATTCTCGATGTCATGGAGCAGCAGGGGCACGAGCAGCTTGCCAAGGAGCATGCTTCGCCCTCGGCGATTGCGCAGGACGACCAGGACTATGCGAGGGAGCGGCAATTGCTGGCCGCAGTCGGTACCGGGCAGCCGGCGCCACCGGGCAACTTCAATGGTGGCCCGCAGGAGTATTGGCTGAGCTGGTCGCGGATTGATTCGGTTGCCGATGCGAAGTCGATTGCGACGCCCATGCTGATTCTGCAAGGCGGCAGCGACTTCCATGTATCGCCCACGCTGGACTTCGCGCGCTGGCGGCAGGAGCTGGCTGGCCGGTCGCATACGTCGTTCCATCTGTACCCCGGCCTCAGCCACCTGTTCATGCCTGCCGGCAAGACGGGGACGCTGGCCGATTACAAGACGCCCGGCCATGTGGATGCGAAGGTGATCGACGACATCGCGGCCTGGGTGAAGGCGCAGCCCGCGCATTGAGCGTCAAACAGGTCCCGGGCGGCCTCGGCTATAATCATCCGTTCGCTCATACCGATGCCGCATTCATGTTCGAATCGCTCAGCCAACGCCTTTCAGCCACCGTCAACCGCCTGCGCGGCCGCGGCCGGCTGACCGAGGAAAACATCCGCGAGGCCTTGCGCGAAGTGCGTATCGCCTTGCTCGAGGCCGACGTGGCGCTGCCGGTGGTGCAGGCCCTGGTCCAGCGCGTGAAGGTGCGCGCGGTGGGCCAGGACGTGATGAAGAGCCTCACGCCCGGCCAGGCGCTGGTAAAGGTGGTCAGTGACGAGCTGACCGCGGTGATGGGCACGGCCAACAGCGAGCTGAACCTCGCCGTCACGCCGCCGGCGGTGGTGCTGATGGCCGGCCTGCAGGGCGCGGGCAAGACCACCACGGTGGCGAAGCTGGCGCGCCTGCTCACCGAGCGCAAGAAGAAAAAGGTGATGGTGGTGAGCTGCGACGTGTACCGTCCGGCCGCCATCGAGCAGCTGCACACGCTGGCCGAGCAGGTGGGCGTGAAGTTCTTCCCGTCCGAAGCGGGGCAGGATCCGGTCGAGATCGCCAAGGCGGCGATCATCGCCGCGCGCAAGGAAGTGGTGGACGTACTGCTGGTGGATACCGCCGGCCGCCTGCATGTGGACGAGGCGATGATGGCCGAGATCAAGGCGCTGCACGCCGCGATCACGCCGGTCGAAACCCTGTTCGTGGTCGATTCGATGACCGGCCAGGACGCCGCCATCACCGCCAAGGCGTTCGCCGACGCACTGCCGCTCACCGGCGTGGTGCTGACCAAGACCGACGGCGACGCCCGCGGCGGCGCGGCACTGTCGGTGCGCTACATCACCGGCCGCCCGATCAAGTTCCTCGGCGCCGGCGAGAAGACGGACGCGCTGGAGCCCTTCCATCCTGACCGCCTGGCGCAGCGCATCCTCGGCATGGGCGATGTGCTGTCGCTGGTCGAGGAGGTCGAGCGCAAGGTCGACCAGGAAAAGGCGCAGAAGCTGGCCCAGAAGGTGATGAAGGGCAAGCGCTTCGACCTCGAGGACATGCGCGACCAGCTGGAACAGATGAACAACATGGGCGGCCTGGCCGGCCTAATGGACAAGCTGCCCGGCGTCTCCGGCCTGCCCGACAGCGTGAAGTCCAAGGTCAACGATGGCGAGATCAAGCGCATGGTGGCGATCATCGGCTCGATGACGCCCAAGGAGCGCCGCCATCCCGACCTGCTGAACGGTTCGCGTCGCGCCCGCGTGGCCAAGGGCTCGGGCACCCAGCCCGCCGACGTCAACCGCCTGCTCAAGCAGTACATGCAGATGGAGAAGATGATGTCCAAGCTGTCCAAGGGCGGCGGCAAGGGGCTGCTGCGCCAGATGAGCGGCGCCCTGAAGGGCATGGGCGGAATGGGCGGCATGCCGCCCATGCGCTGACACGGCAGATCTCGTCACCCGTCGCGTAGCAACGGGTGATAGAGCCGGGGCCTGCCTGCTGGCCTTGGCGAACCTTGAAAGGGCAGGAAAGCCCTTCCAAGGCAATCAGGCAGTCGCTGCGGCTCTCGATAGGCCAAAGCATCGCCAACACTTCCTTTTTTGTGCCAATGTCCCTAAAATGCCGGATTCACCGCGCACGATACGCGTGCGCGAGGCCGGCACACCGGCATCTCTGGAGCTTTCATCATGGTCAAGATTCGTCTTTCGCGCGGTGGCGCCAAGGGCCGTCCCTTCTACCACGTCGTGGTCACCGATCAGCGCAACAAGCGCGATGGCCGCAACATCGAGAGCGTGGGTTTCTACAACCCGGTCGCCTCGGGCAAGGACAAGCGTCTCGAGCTGAACGTCGCGCGCGTGCAAGAGTGGGTGGGCAAGGGCGCCCAGCTGAGCGACAAGGTCGCCGCGCTCGTCAAGGAAGCCGGCAAGCAGCAGGCGGCCTGAGCCGGCTCTGATGAGTGAAGCGGTAGCCGGTCGCCGCGTCCCGGTCGGGCGCATCGTCGGGCTGTATGGCGTGCAGGGCTGGGTCAAGATCGAATCCTGGACCGAGCCGCGCACGAAGATCTTCGATTACCACCCCTGGCTGCTGGCAACGGCGCCGGGTGCGGTCACGGAGATCGCGGGAGCGAAAGGGCGCCCGCAGGGCAAGGGTCTGGTGGCCTGCCTGCCCGGCGTGGACGACCGCGACACGGCAGCCGCCCTCGTCGGCAGCGACATCCATGTCGCCCGCGAGCAGCTGCCGCCTCCCGGCAAGGACGAATATTACTGGGTCGACCTCGAAGGGCTTGAGGTCGTCACCACCGAAGGCACGGCGCTCGGGCGGGTCAGCCACCTGTTCGCCACCGGTGCCAATGACGTGGTGGTGGTGCGGGACGGCGAGCGCGAGCGGCTGATCCCCTTCGTCCAGGGCAATTACGTGCGTACGGTGGACTTGTCCAGCGGGCGCATGGTGGTGGACTGGGACCCCGAATTCTGAAGACTGGAGTTTGAGGTCCATGCGCATCGATGTCGTCACGCTGTTTCCCGACTTCATGCGCCAGTGTGCCGCCGTTGGTGTAGTGGGGCGCGCTCAGCAACGCGAGTTGCTGCAGGTGGAAACCTGGAACCCGCGCGACTACGCCACCGACAATTACCGTACCGTGGACGGTCGCACCTGCGGCGGCGGACCCGGGATGGTGATGCTGATCGAACCCTTGCGGGCGGCCATCAAGGCCATGCGCGAGGCGGCGCCGGAACCGGCGCACGTGATTTACCTCAGTCCGCAGGGAGCGCGGCTGACGCAGGGCAGGGTGGAGGCGCTGGCCAGGTTGCCGCGCATCGCCTTGCTCTGTGGGCGCTACGAAGGAGTGGACGAGCGTCTGCTGGCGCACGAGGTCGACGAGGAGCTTTCCATCGGCGACTATGTGCTGTCCGGCGGCGAACTGGGTGCCGCGGTCATCATTGACGCGGTGGGTCGGCTGCAGGATGGCGCGTTGAACGATGCGCAATCCGCTGCGCAGGATTCGTTCTCGGACGGCCTGCTGGACTGCCCGCACTACGCGAAACCGGTGCGGGACGCCTACGGCGATGTGCCGGCGGTGCTGCTTTCCGGCGATCACGCGGCAATCCGCCGCTGGCGCCTGAAGCAGGCGCTGGGCCGGACCTGGTTGCGGCGCCCGGAGCTGTTGGCGCAACGCGCGCTGGATGCGGAGTCCCGCGCGTTGCTGGAAGAATTCCGTCGCGAATACCACGCGGCGGGCGTATGTTGAAGAGTGCGGACAGGACGACCGCCGTTTGATCTCCGCGATCAGGACGATCGCAATTAACCAATGACAATTGCGGCCACGGACAGCCGCTGCTAGAAACCACGCGGTCAGGGATGCCCGCAAACCACTGAGGTCGCCATGAACAAGATCATCCAGCAGTTCGAAGCCGAGCAGATCACCCGTCCCTTGCCGGAGTTCGGCGCTGGCGACACCGTGGTGGTCAACGTCAAGGTGAAGGAAGGCAATCGCGAGCGCGTGCAGGCTTTCGAAGGCATCGTCATCGCCAAGCGCAACCGTGGCCTGCATTCGGCCTTCACGGTGCGCAAGATTTCCCACGGTACCGGCGTGGAGCGCGTGTTCCAGGCCCACAGCCCGGCCATCGAATCGCTGGAAGTGAAGCGCAAGGGCAAGGTGCGTGGCGCCAAGCTGTACTACCTGCGCAACCTGGAAGGCAAGGCTGCCCGCATCAAGGAAGACGTCGCCGCTGCCGCTGCCATCAAGGCTGCGAACAAGGCTGCTGCCCGCGCCGAGTAAGCGCGAACGCCTGCTTCGAGGCAAAGCAAAAACCCGCGGATTGCTCCGCGGGTTTTTTGTTGCCCGTCTGTTGCCGCGGGAGCGGCGCCAGGGCAGCAGGGCCAAGACCCGGATGCGCTTGGGTGCATGCCTCGGCAGTCGCGGTTCAGTCCAGCCGCTGCGGCACCTGCAGGAAATTGCCTTGCACGAAATCCACGCCCGCGGCGAACAGCAGCGAGGTGCTGGTGGCATCTTCGACCCACTCGGCGATGGTCTGCTTCTTCAGTTCGCGCGCCTGCTGACAGATCTCGGCGACCTTTTTCTGGTTGTCAGGCGACTTCGGCAGGTCGGCCATGTAGCTGCGGTCGATCTTGAGGTAGTCCACGTCGATGTGGCTGAGCAGTTGGAACGAGTTGAGGCCCGAGCCGAACTGTTCCAGCGCGAAACGGCCGCCCAGTTTTTTCCAGCCGGCGAGGAACTCCTGCGCGGGACGCAGCAGGGTCATCACCTTGCTCTCGGTCATCTCCAGCACCAGTCGGCCGCGCTTCAACCCGGCTTGTGCAAGGCGCTCACCCAGCCAGACGAGGAGGGTGGGATCCTGCAGCGAAGCGGCGGTGATCTTGACGAAGAATGTGGTCTGCTGGCCCATGCCTTCGCGTCGTTGCAGTGCGGTGATGGCCTGGTCCAGCACCCAGCGGTCGATGGCGCCGGTGAGGCCGTGCTTGTCGGCGATCGGCATGAAGAAACCCGGCAGCACCTCGCCTTGCGGGCCATCCATGCGCAGCAGGATTTCCGAGTAATCGCCCTCGGCATCCTGCAGACTGATGGTGTGCTGGTGGTAGAGCATCAGGCCCTTGCCGTCCAGCGCCTTCTGCAGCAGATCCAGCCAGTAGCGCTCGCGTTCCTCGTCGGCCTTCTCGCGCGCGGAGGGGTCGTGCAAGTCGGCCTGGTTGCTGCCGAGGCTCTGCGCCGTGCGCAGGGCCTGGCTGGCCTGGTTGAGCAGCAATTCGGTGTTGGCGTTCTTCTCGCCGAGCAGGCTGCCGCCGATGCTGGCGGTGGCGGTGATCGAGCGCGAGCCGGCATCGAAGATCGCGCCGGCGATGCTTTGCTGCAACTTGGCGATCCATTCGCGGATGGCTTCGTCCGAGCGCGAGTCGAGGATCACCCCCAGCGTGTGTTCGGCCAGCATGCCGGCGGTGTCGTTCGTGCCCAGCAGGATGCGTACGCGGTCGGAGAAGCTGGCCAGCAGCTCGTCGGCCTTGGCCAGCCCGATGCCGCCGACCATCGTTGCCCAGTTGTCCGGCTCGATCAGCAGCAGCGCCTGACCCTTCTTGCCCTTGGCCGCATCGGTCACCGCATGGTCGATGCACTCCAGCATGTGGGCGCGGTTGTACAGGCCGGTGACCGGGTCGCGCTGCAGTTGTTCCAGCATGGCCGGGTCGATCGTCTGGCGCCGGAACACGATCTGCAGGCAGGGCTCGCCCTCGAAGGTGGCCGGGGCGAATTCCACGGTGGCGTCGAACGGGCTGCCATCTGCACGGCGTGCGCGCAGGCTGACCTGGTTCGCCAGTTTCTCCTGACGGGTATGGCCGCGCAGCAGGTTCTTGAATTCGTCGACGCTGGAGGCGTCGATCATGTCGAGGATGGGCATGCCGAGCAGGTCGTCGAAGCTTTCGTGACCGAAGGCTTCCAGGTAGGCCTGGTTGGCGCGCACGTGCACGCCTTCGTGCACGTAGGTGATGGCATCGCGGGACGAGTCGAGCAAGGCGTCGCAACGGCGCTCCAGCTCGCGCTGCGTGCCTTCCAGCAAACGCAGCATGCGGCGGTTCTGCAGGGCGTCGAATTCGCGCCGGACCACGGCCAGCAACTGGCCGGGCATGCCGCGCGTGACGATGCCATGCACCCCCTGCTCGAACAAGGTGGCCACTTGCTGGTTGTCCAGGGTTCCGACCAGGCCAAGCACCGAATAGTCGATACCCTGCACATCCAGCATGCGGATCACCTCAACCAGGGTGATGGCGCCATTGCCGGGGTCGAACATCACCAGATCCGGTTCCAGCTCGGTCAGCGCGGCCTGCACCTGATCGGCGGCAGTGGCGCGCGCCGGACGCACCGCGATGCCGGTATTGCGCAGCAGGCTGATGATTTGTTCAGCATCCTCGACCGAATGTTCGATGAAGAGGATCTTGATGACGAAATCTTTTTTCATGGATTGTCGGCGTCGCGAAAAGCTGGTGGTGGTTGTTCGCGTCCCCCGCGAGGCGATCCGCAAGGGCGGTTGTAACGGATTGGCGCGGGAACCGCCAGCCGAGATTTGAACAGGCGAAGGTGCAACGGGTGTTTACAGGGGACGCTTCGAGGGGTCGCCACCCACCTCGCGCACCAGTTTCGGCACGAGGTAACCGGGCAGGCGCGCGCGCAACGTATCGAGCAACGCCAGCGCGCGGGCGTCGTCGACCTCGAAGTGCGCGGCTCCCTGGACGCGGTCGAGCTGGTGCAGGTAATACGGCAGCGCGCCGGCGGCAAAGAGGCGCTCGGACAGCGCGGCCAGCGTGTCGGCATCATCGTTCACCCCGCGCAACAGCACCGACTGGTTGAGCAAGGTGGCCCCGGCGTCGCGCAGACGGGCGCAGGCGGCATCCACGTTGGCGTCGAATTCGTTGGCGTGGTTTGCGTGCAGTACCACCACTTTCTGCAGCGGCAGCGTAGCGAGCCAGCTCGTGAAGGTCTCGTCGATGCGTTCGGGCAGCACCACCGGCAGCCGGGTGTGGATGCGCAGGCGGGTGACGTGCGGGATATCGGCCAGTCCGCGCGAAAGCTCTTCCAGCTTGGCGGTGGACAGCGCCAGCGGATCGCCACCGGAGAGGATCAGTTCCCGGATGCTGGCGTCCTGCCGCACGTGTTCCAGCGCCTTGCGCCACTGGCCGGCGGCAGCCATCTCCTCGCCGTAGGGAAAGTGCCTGCGGAAACAGTAACGGCAATTGATCGCGCAACTGCCGCTGGCGATCAGCAGCGCGCGCCCGTGGTACTTGTGCAGCACGCCCTGCGCCTCGCGGGCGGCGAGGTCGCCCACTGCGTCGGCGACGAAGCCGGGCACCTCGTCCAATTCGGCCAGTTGCGGCAAGACCTGCAGCAGCAGCGGATCGCGCGCATCGCCATGGCGCATGCGAGCCACGAAGCCGCGCGGCACGCGCAGGGCGAAGCCGGCATCCGCGGGTGGCAGCCGCACAGCAAGCGGCGACAGGCCCACCAGGGCGAGCAGTTCGGCGGCGTCGGTGACGGCCTCGCGCCACACCTGCCGCCAGTCGCCGGCTGGCGTGGCGGCGGCCTGTGTAATGCGTGCGCCGGGGCTTGCGGTTATCATGTATGGCCTTGTCCGGGCCGTACCGGACCCTCGAATCGCCCATTTTAGCCGCCGTTGCGGCACGAGGGGCGTTCGGGCCCCGACCCATTCACCTTTGGAGTTCATCGCATGGCCACCGCTGGTCTCAACGACGTCAAGAAGGGCATGAAGATCCTTCACAACAACGATCCTTGGATCATCACCGAAGCCGAGTTCATCAAGCCCGGCAAGGGCCAGGCGTTCACCCGCATCTTCATCCGCAACCTGAAGACCGGCCGCACCACCGAGCAGACGATGAAATCCAGCGACAGCTTCGAAGTCGCCGACGTCACCGACACCGACATGCAGTACCTGTACTCCGACGGCGAGTTCTGGCACTTCATGCACCAGGAGAGCTTCGAACAGCACCAGGCCTCCAAGGCAGGTATCGGCGACACCGCGAAGTGGCTGAAGGGCGAGGAAGAGTGCGTGGTCACCCTGTTCAACGGCGAGATCATCGCGGTACAGGCGCCGAACTTCGTCGAGCTGAAGATCACCGAGACCGACCCCGGCGTGCGTGGCGACACCTCCGGCGGCGGCGGCAAGCCGGCCACGCTGGAAACCGGCGCCGTGGTGCGTGTGCCCCTGTTCGTTGGTCAGGACGAAGTCGTCAAGGTCGACACCCGCACCGGCGAATACGTCAGCCGCGTCGGCAAGTGACGCAACGGCCCGCGCGCAGGCGCGCGGGCCGTTGCGTCATCCCGGCGTAGGCCGGGATCCAGTGAAGTACCTGCGCGCAGCGTTCGTTACTGATGTGCTTCGCATGAATACTGGACTGGGTCCCGGCCTGCGCCGGAATGACGAGCCAAGGGGCGGCGCCGCAAGGTTGGCCGCCCTTCGCTTATCCGCTTGATGGAGTTTTTCATGAGCGACACGCAGCCCCAACCTGTCGACCTCCTCATCGAAGCCCGCTGGATCGTCCCCGTCCAGCCGCATGGCGTTGCGCTGGAAGACCACGCGGTGGCGGTCGACGGCGACCGCATCGTGGCCCTGCTGCCCATCGCCGAGGCGCGCGCCGCCTACGCTCCGCGCGAAACCGTGCGGTTGCAGGAGCATGCGCTGATCCCCGGTCTGGTGAACGCCCACACGCACAACCCGATGACCCTGCTGCGCGGACTGGCCGACGACCTGCCGCTGATGGTCTGGCTGCAGCAGCACATCTGGCCGGCCGAGGCCAAGGTGATCGGCCCTGAATTCGTGCGCGACGGCGTGGAGTTGGCGGTGGCCGAGATGCTGCGCGGCGGCACCACTTGCGCCAACGAGAATTACTTCTTTCCCGACGCCATCGGCGCCACCTACCGCAAGCTTGGCTTCCGCGCGGTGGTGGGCCTGCCGGTGATCGAATTCCCAACCGCATGGGCGAAGTCGCAGGACGAATACTTCGAACGCGCCAGCGAAGTGCATGACAGCTTCCGCGGCGATGCGCTGGTATCCACCGCGTTCGCGCCGCACGCGCCGTATACCGTCTCCGACGAGAGCTTCGCGCGCATCCGCGTGCTGGCCGACCAGCTCGACATTCCGGTGCACCTGCACCTGCACGAGACCGCGCACGAGGTCGAGGAAGAGAAGCAGAAAAGCGGCCTGCGTCCGTTCCAGCGCCTGCAGAAGCTGGGCCTGGTCAACGACCGCCTGATCGCCGTGCACATGACCCAGCTCACTGACGGCGAGATCGTTGCCTGCGCCGAGGCCGGAGTATCGGTGGTGCATTGCCCGGAGTCCAACCTCAAGCTCGCTTCCGGCTTCTGTCCGGCAGAGAAGCTGCACAAGGCTGGCGTGAACCTCGCCATAGGTACGGACGGCTGCGCCTCGAACAACGACCTCGACATGTTTGGCGAACTGCGTACTGCCGCGTTGCTGGCCAAGGCAGTGGCACAGGACGCCGCGGCCCTGGATGCCGCCAGCGCACTGCGCGCGGCCACGTTGGGCAGCGCGAAGGCGATGGGACTCGACGCGAAGATCGGTTCGATCGAGCCGGGCAAGCAAGCCGACCTTGCCGCGGTGCGGTTGTCGGACCTGGAAACCCAGCCGCTGTATCACGTGGCCTCGCAACTGGCCTATGCCACGGGGCGCCACCAGGTCAGCGACGTGTGGATTGCCGGTCGCCGCAAACTGGCCGCGCGAGAGCTGGTAGGCATGGACGTCGATGCCATCCTTGCCCGTACCCGCGCCTGGCGCGAACGCATCGCGACGCATTGAGCTTGCATGCGTCTCCGAGTTTTAGGCTCAAGAGGCGCCGTTCTTGGCTGCGCTTTTCAACAGGCACCTATCATGCACCGTTATCTCGTCCTACTCATGCGTCGCCCGCAGTGCGATCCGGCAATCGTCCCGTTGCATCGCGAGTTTCTCGAGACCTTGCGCGCGCAGGGGCGCAACGAGTTGTCGGGCCCGTTCGGCGACAAGAGCGGCGGCGCCTACCTATTGCGCGCAGAGTCGCTGGACGAAGCATGCGCGATAGCCCATGGCGATCCGGCCTACGCCAGTGGAGGCTGGGACATCACGTTGCATGAATGGCATGCTGCTTAAGCTCTTGCGCCCATCCATGACATGCAGATCAACGACGCGACCGTCCATGGGCACACTTTTCAATAAACTCATGCGATGAGTACCGTCATGACCGCAAGCAACGTCAGCCACGCCGAGATCGCCCGCTTCGACCAACTGGCCGCGCGCTGGTGGGATCTCGACGGCGAGTCGCGCCCGCTGCATGATCTCAACCCCGTGCGCGCCGATTACGTCGCTGCGCGCGTGAACCTGCGCGGCGCGAAGATCGCCGACGTGGGTTGTGGCGGCGGCCTGCTCAGCGAGGCGCTGGCGCGTGCTGGCGCACAGGTCACCGGCATCGACATGGGCCTCAAGGTGATCGAGATCGCGCGCCTGCACCTGCACGAATCCGGCCTCAAGGTGGACTACCGCAAACAGTCGTCGGCCGAACTGGCCGCTACTGAGCCGGAGACGTTCGACGCCGTGTGTTGCCTAGAGTTGATCGAGCACGTGCCCGATCCCGCCGCTCTGGTGCGCGACCTCGCAGCCATGCTCAAGCCCGGCGGGCGCGTATTCCTGTCGACGCTCAACCGCACGCCGGCCGCATTCGGTGCGGCCATCCTCGGTGCGGAGTACCTGATGCGCCTGCTGCCGCGTGGCACGCATCACTACGCGCAGTTCCTGAAGCCCTCCGAGCTGGCGCGCCTGCTGCGCACGGAAGGGCTGGAGCTGGAGGACGTCAGCGGCCTGGGCTACAACCCGCTCAGCCGGAAGGCATGGCTCAGCCGCATCACCGCGGTGAACTACATCCTTTGCGCGAGGAAGCCGGCGTGAAGGCCCCGCCTGCGGACATCGAAGGCGTGCTGTTCGACCTCGACGGCACCCTGCTCGACAGCGCTCCCGACCTGCATGCCGCGCTCGTGGCCTATTGCGCGGAAGTCGGCGCACCCGCGCCGGAATACGCCGCGGTGCGCAATGTGGTTTCGCGCGGCAGCCGTGCGATCCTGCGTTGTGCCTTCGACGAAGGCGACGAGGTTCTGCTGGCGCGCATGCCGCGCTACCTCGAGCTATACCAGGGCATGCTAGCCATGCATACGCGGCCATTCGAGGGCATCGCCTCGCTGCTGGAAAACATCGAGTCGCGCGGACAGCGCTGGGGCATCGTCACCAACAAGCCTGGCTTCCTCACCGAAGAACTGATCGCGCGCATGGATTGGGACCTGCGTGCCAGCGCGGTGGTTTGCGGCGATACCTTGCCGGTGAAGAAGCCCGATCCCGCACCGGTGCTGCTGGCCTGCGCGCGAGCTAGCGTGGCGCCCGCGCGTTGCGTGTTTGTCGGCGACGACGCGCGCGATGTCGAAGCCGGACGAGCGGCCGGGCTGTACACGGTAGCCGTGCGATGGGGCTACCTGGATGGCGGCGACCCGGATCATTGGGGCGCCGACGTGGTGGTCGACGATCCGTATCAGCTGGCGTCCCTGCTGGGATTGCAGGTGGCCGCGTGAGCGAACCGGTGGTCTCGCACGGAGCGTTGCAAAGTTACGTCGACAAATGGCTGGCAGTGCAGCCGGCGCAGCGCATGGCCCTGGTCTTCGTCGATCCGGGGAAATACTCCGGACACATTGCGCTGGCTGCGCTTGAGCAGGAACTGCTCTCTGCGGCCTACGGTATCCGCGAACCGCACGTGGCCTTGGGCAAGCTCAACTGGTGGGCCGAGGAATTGTCAGGAGCCGGCGCCAGCGGCGGTCGCCACCCCCTGACCCAGGTGCTGTTCGACGACGAGCGCGCCCATGCGATCGCCACCGAACTCTGGATGGCCCCCGTGCTCGCCGCCATGGCGCAACTGGAAGAGGGCACGGCGGCGGATTTTCCCGCCCAGATCGCCGCCGCCAGTTCATTGCACGGCGCGCTGGCCGAATTGGAAACCGCATGGTGGTATGGCAACGGGGCGGCGTCGGAACGCGCCGCGCGCGTGGCCACGCTCAGTCACCTGCTACATGTGTTGCGTCGGTTGGAGGACGATGCCGAGCGTGACCGCCTGCCGTTGCCAATGGCGCGGCTGGCCCGCTACGGCCTTGCCCGCGACGCCTTGCGGCGGCGCAGCGAAGCGCGCGACGAGGCGATCAGGGCGCAATTGGCCGACCTGCAATCGAGCTGGCGCGAGGCAGGGCGGCTATCCGGGACGCTCAGCGTGTTCCGCGCACTGGAGTCGCGTGAAGCCGAACGCTTGCTGGGCCGTGCGCGCGGAGCGGACGATCCACTGGCCGCGCTGCAACAGGGCGGGCGGGGCAACTTCGGCACCACCTTCGCCGCGTGGCGGGCGGCACGTCGCTGGCGGACAGCGGCGGCCGACTGAACGCAGCGTTTCCCGCCGTTGTCTGTTGCAATGCGCCAGACCGGCCCAAAATAGACGACTCCGCGCCACGAGTACGCTCATGCATAGCCACGAGAACACTATCCGCCTGATGCCCGACGTCGCCACACAGGCGCAGCCGCATCTGCGTGGGGCGCTGGACTGGGTGGGCATGGACGGCATCGAGGTGCCGGTGCGGTTCGATGCGGGCGACGGCGAGGTGCAGCGCGCCAGCGCGCAGGTCGGCGCCTTCGTCAACCTTGTGCAACCCGACAAGCGTGGCATCCACATGTCGCGGTTGTACCTGTTGGTCGATCACCACCTGGGCACGCAGCCGCTCAGCGCGGCGATGCTGGAAAGCCTGCTGCACGCCTTCCTCGAATCGCATGGTGGGCTGTCCGACCACGCGCGCCTCAGCATCCGCTTCGACGCGCTGGTGCGCCGAAACGCCTTGCGCAGCGCACACAGCGGCTGGCGCAGCTATCCGGTGTCGGTCGAAGCGAGCTTGGGGCCGGAGGGTTTCCGACTGGAATTGGGCACCGAGGTGGTCTACTCCTCCACGTGCCCGGCTTCCGCGGCGCTGTCGCGCCAGCTGATACAAGAGCAGTTCGCGCGCGACTTCGACGCGGCCACGCCAGTCGATCATGCTGCCGTGCTGGCGTGGCTGGGCAGCGAGCGCGGCATCGTCGCCACGCCGCATGCGCAGCGCAGCGCGGCGCGCCTGCTGGTGCGGTTGAAGGAAGGCGTGCCGTTCGACCTCCTGGCCACGCTCGACCGCGTGGAGCAGGCCCTGGGCACGCCGGTACAGACGGCGGTGAAGCGCGAAGACGAACAGGCCTTCGCGCTCGCCAATGGCGGCAACCTGATGTTCTGCGAGGATGCGGCGAGACGCATACAGCAGGCACTCGATGCGGACGCCCGCCTTGCCGATTTCCATGTGCGCGTGGAGCATCAGGAAAGCCTGCATCCGCACGATGCGGTGGCCTACGCCAGCAAGGGCGTGGAGGGCGGCTTCGGTTCGCCTTGACTCCTCAATGCCCCTCGCCCGCTTGTGGGGGAGGGACGTTCGATTCGCCCTGGTGCCGGCAGCGCACGAAGTGGAAGTGCCCCGGGACGGGATCCTCTCCCCCGGCGCACAGCGGCTGGCAGCGCAAAAGCCGCCAGGCGGCGAGCAGGCAACCGCGCCACGGGCCGAAGCGCACGATCGCGCCGCGTGCATAATCGGAGCAAGTGGGGTAGAAACGGCAGTGCTGTCCGATCAGGGGGCTGAGCCAGCGTTTGTAGAGGCGCAGCAGGAGCAGCAGGAATCGGCTAGGCACATTCACGTTGCTGGAACAACTTGTTGCTGGTTAATGTGGCGAGTATCCCAGAAGCCGGCTTGCCGGTGCAGGGTACATGGGCTATAACACGCGGCCGCCTAGGCCAATAAATGGTGAAGGAAGATGGCGAAAACCACGCGCAGTTCGACCGCCGCCAAGGCTTCGAAAGGGAAAGCCGCAGCTAGCAACGCATCCGCCAAGGCGAAAGCTGCCGGCGCGAAGGCGTCTGCGAAAAAGCCTGTCGCCAAGAAGGCGGTCAGGCCGGCAGCGAAGAAGCCTGTCGCGAAGAAGGCCGCGGTGAAGAAGGTCGTGGCGAAGAAAGCCCCGGCCAAGAAGCCGTCGCCGGCAAGCAAGCCTGCCGCAAAGAAGCCGTTAAAGGCGGCCACGAAGAAAGCGGCCAAACCCGCGGCCAAGAAGCCGGCAGCCAAGCCGACCCCGAAGGCTGTAGCGAAGAAGCCGCTGAAGCCCGCAGCCAAGGCGGCAACCAACAAGGCCGTGGCCAAACCGGCAGTCATCGCCAAGCCGGCCAAGGGCAAGACCGCCGCTCCCCAGCCGGTGGCCGTACCGGTCAAGGCACCGCCTGTCGAGAAGAAAACATCCCCGTCGCCCGTCACCCCGCCGATTAAAGGCAAGGTGGCGAGCGCCACGGCCATGGTGCTGCCACGTACCGCAGATACCATCGCTTCCGCATCCCACAAGCCATCGAAAAACGCATCATCCGCAATGAACAAAAAGGCAGAGAAGAACACCGACAATGGCGTCACCCGCGAAGACGGGCGCTACGCGTTGCCGGCTACCACCCAGATCGCGTTGCCCAAGGGTTACCGCCCCTCCTCCAAGGAGGAGTACATGAACCCGATGCATCTGGCCTATTTCCGCAACAAGCTGCGCGACTGGCGCGATCAGCTGGTCGAAGAGTCGCGCCAGACCATGGACAACCTGCGTGACGAAGTGCGCGACGTGGGTGACGAGGCCGAGCGCGCCACGCGCGAAACCGAGAACTCGCTGGAACTGCGTACCCGCGACCGCTACCGCAAACTGATCTCCAAGATCGACAAGGCGCTGCGTCGCATCGAGGACGGCAGCTACGGTTACTGCGAGGAAACCGACGAGGAGATCGGCGTGGAGCGCCTGGACGCGCGTCCGATCGCCACGCTGTCGCTGGATGCGCAGGAGCGTCGCGAACATCTGCAGAAGCAGATGGGGGATTGATTTCTGCGCTCCCTCGTGAGCGTAAAGATCAAACCCGACATCCATGCCGGACTTTTCAAAGGAGCCCCGCTTCGAGCGGGGCTCCTGCGTGGAGCGAAGCGAAAGGCGCGGTGCTGCGCCGCTCCCTTTGCTCACTCCTTACTTGCGGCCGCAGCGGCGTAGCCTTTCAGCTTGGTGAGCATCGCCGCCAGCCCGTTCGAGCGCGTCGGCGAAAGGTGCTTGGCGAGGCCGATGGCCTGGATGAAATCCGGCTCGGTGGACACGATCTCCGCCGCCGGGCGGTCGGAGTACACGCGCAGCACCAGTGCAATCAGTCCGGACACGATGGCCGAGTCGCTGGCCGCGGCGAAGTGCATCTTCGAAGCGTCGCCGCTGGGTACCAGCCATACCATCGACTGGCAACCGTGCACGCGCCACGCATCGGTGCGGTACTGCTCGGGGAAGGGCGGCAGCTGTCTGCCCAGGTCGATCAGGTACTGGTAGCGCTCGCTCCATTCGCTGAAGTAGGCAAACTCTTCGGCGATCTCGCGTTGTGCCTCGGCGGCGCTGGTGGTGGTGCTCGTGGCGATGTCGTTCATGCGCACATTATCGCGCGCATGCCGACGATGCGCTAAGTATCTCCCGCTGCGGCGATCACGTCTTGGCCACACTCCAGCGCGTGCCCTGCGCGCCATCCTCGATGGTCACGCCCATGGCGGAAAGCTCGGCGCGGATCGCATCGGCGCGGGCGAAGTCGCGTGCGGCGCGCGCGGCGCGGCGTTCCTCCAGCAAGGCTTCCACCTTGGTGGCATCGACTTCGCTGCCGCCAGCCTGCTTGAACCATGCCTCGGGGTCCTGCTGCAACAGGCCGAGCAGGGCGCCACCGCCAAGCAGGACGGCTTTGGCTTCGGGCGTGCCCTGCATGCGGGCGGCATCGGCCAGTACGGAGATTTCGGCCAGCGCTTGCGGGGTATTGAGGTCGTCGCACAATGCGGCTTCGATGGCGGCAGGCACCGGCAATTGCGCGGTGTCCACCGCGACATGCGCCAGATCGCGCAGCACGCGGTACCAGCCGTCCAGCGTGCTCACCGACTGCGCAATCGCAGCGTCGGACCAGTCCAGCGGCTGGCGGTAGTGGCCGCTCATCAGGCGCAGGCGCAGCGCCTCGGCCGGATGGCGCTTGAGCATCTCATGCAGCTGCAGCACGTTGCCCAGCGACTTGGACATCTTGCGGCCGTCGAAGGTGAGCATGCCGTTGTGCAGCCACCAGCGCGAGAAGGTCTTGCCGCCGTGGGCGCAGGTGGATTGCGCGACCTCGTTCTCGTGGTGCGGGAACAGCAGGTCCACGCCGCCGGCGTGGATATCGATGGTCTCGCCCAGGTGCGTGGCGCTCATCGCCGAGCATTCGATATGCCAGCCGGGACGGCCGCGGCCCCAGGGGCTCTCCCAGCCGGGCAGCTCGGGTGTGGAGGGCTTCCACAACACGAAGTCGACGGGGTTTTTCTTGTAAGGCGCCACTTCCACACGGGCGCCGGCGATCAGCTCCTCGGTGTCGCGGCCGGAGAGCTTGCCGTAGTCGGGATAGCTGGCCACGTCGAACAGCACGTGCCCCTCGACAGCATAGGCGTGGCCGTCTGAGATCAGTTTCTCGATCATCGTCACGATCGGGGCGATGTGCGCGGTGGCGCAGGGTTCCATGTCAGGAGGGGCGATGCCCAGCGCAGCCATGTCTTCGCGGTAGGCGGCAGTGAACCGACCGGCGATCGTCTCGATGCCCACGCCTTGTTCCAGCGCGGCGGCATTGATCTTGTCGTCCACGTCGGTGATGTTGCGGGCGTACACCACGTTCGGGTAATGCCGGCGCAGCAGCCTGGCCAGCACGTCGAACACCACCGGGCCGCGCGCGTTGCCGATGTGCACGTAGCTGTACACCGTGGGCCCGCACAAATACATCGTCACGCGCTGCGGATCGAGCGGCGCGAAGGTTTCGGTGCGGCGCGTAAGGCTGTTGTAGAGCGAAATCGGCATCGTGATGAAATTCCAGCAATGGCCGCAGGTACGGCCCAGCCTTGCATCTTAACAAGGCGTAAGCGACGCGTTGGCAAGCCGATGCAGTCGGGGAATTTCAGGGGCCGTCCGCGGTCTGCGCATGGCTCGTGCTGGGGGTGTTTCGCGCAGGCCACGGAAGAACGAAGGTACGCAGGGAGGCATCGGGGGATCGGGCACCGCTCCGCGACTGCGGGGTGGCGTCGTCCCCGTTCCTGCGGAGACATCGAACCGGCTCTAAGCCTCGATTCAGCATCCCTTTGCTGCAATCTGCCATGCGCCGAAGCTGCGCCCAAAAGAATGTCCCGGAGTCCGCAATGCCTAAGTTTCTTTTTGTTCCGCTGGTGCTGGCCCTGGTCGCCGTCACCGGCGTCCAGGCGCAGGATGCGAATTACCCACCCCCGCCGCCGCCCGGTGCGCAGCCAGGACCGCCACAGGACGACAGTGCCCATTTCGGTTGGGCCGACGTGTTGCGGGTCGATCCGGTCTATGTGCAGGTGACCGCGCCACGCCAGGTTTGCCAGAACCAGACCGTGGTCGAGCAGCATCCGGGCAATACCACGGCGGGCTCGATCCTGGGCGCCGTCGTCGGTGGCGTGCTGGGCAACACGGTTGGCAGGGGCAATGGGCGCGTGCTCACCACGGCGGTCGGTGCCGTGGCAGGCAGTGCGGTAGGCGGCCAGGTGGCGGCCAACAGCGGCACCCAGACTGCACAGACGGTGACCAACTGCAGCATGGTCAACACGGGCAGCCAGCAACAGATCGCGGGTTACGACGTGGAGTACCGCTACCGCGGCGAGATCTACGAGTCGCGCCTGAACTACGATCCCGGCGAGCGCCTGCGCGTGCGGGTGAGCGTGACCCCCGCCGAGTGATGTTCGCAGACGCCGCCTTCGGGCGGCGTCTTCGTAGGGGGTTTCCGGAAAGGTCGCCGCCAGCGACTTTGGCATCGCGCACCGGCGTCGGCCCGAAGTGCGAGATCCCTGGATGGCGGTCGCAAAAACGCATGTTGCATGGCAGCGAAAATCCCGTCATGATGTCGGCTCGCTCGACCGGAAGCCCCATGTCTACAGCCGTCTATACCGCCAATGTCCTGACCAGCGCCCGCATGGCTGCTGGCATGACGTCGCGTGCGCGCCGACCGCTGGACGAACATTCGGCCGGGTAGGCTGTCGCGCGCTGCTGCATCACGTATCGACAAAAACCCGGCCATCGTGCCGGGTTTTTTTGTTTCTGGTTTTGGAGTTGTTTCACGCGGTTCCATCCGCGAACGGCAATACCGGCCACCCATGGCCGCACTATCAACAAGAGCGATTTCACTGAGGGCGATCCAACCCATGACCATCCGCCACTTCCTCACCACCCAGGACTGGAGCCGCGCCGAGATCGATGCGCTGCTGGAACAGGCCGCCGCGTTCAAGCGCTCGCCCGCGGGCGCACAACTGGCCGGCAAGTCGGTGGCACTGCTGTTCTTCAATCCTTCGATGCGCACGCGCACCAGCTTCGAGCTGGGCACGTTCCAGTTGGGCGGTCACGCGGTGGTGCTGGCGCCCGGCAAGGATGCGTGGCCGATCGAGTTCGAAGCGGGTACGGTGATGGATGGCGACACCGAGGAGCACATCGCCGAAGTGGCGCGGGTGCTCAGCCGCTACGCCGACCTCATCTGCGTGCGCGCCTTCCCGAAGTTCCAGGACTGGTCGGTGGACCGCGAGGACAAGGTCATCAAGGCGTTCGCGAAGTACGCCACGGTGCCGGTGATCAACATGGAGACGATCACCCATCCCTGCCAGGAGCTGGCGCACGCGCTGGCGATGCGCGAGCACCTTGGCGACCTCGCCAGGAAGAAGTACGTGCTCACCTGGACCTACCATCCCAAGCCGCTCAACACCGCGGTGGCCAACTCCGCGCTGCTGATCGCCACCAAGATGGGCATGGACGTGACCCTGCTGTGCCCCACGCCCGAGTACGTGCTGGACGAACGCTACATGGAGTTCGGTCGTCTGAACGCCGAGCAGAACGGCGGCTCGCTCAAGGTCAGCCACGACATCGAAGAGGCCTACAGCGGTGCCGACGTGGTGTATGCCAAGAGCTGGGGCGCGCTGCCGTACTTCGGCAAGTGGGAACAGGAGAAGCCCATCCGCGACGCGCACAAGCATTTCATCGTGGACGAGGCCAAGATGGCGCTCACCAACAACGGCCTCTTCAGTCATTGCCTGCCGCTGCGCCGCAACGTCAAGGCCACCGATGCGGTGATGGACGCGCCGTACTGCATCGCCATCGACGAGGCCGAGAACCGCCTGCATGTGCAGAAAGCGGTGATGGCGTCATTGATCGGCCAGCGTTGAGCCCGCCATGTACATGCCGAAGTCGTTCGTCGAAACGCGCCCGGAAGCCTTGCATGGGCTGATCCGCGACTACCCGTTCGCTACCGTGGTGGCGAGCACGGTGGGGGGCGTCGTCGCCAATCACTTTCCGCTGGAATGGGTGAAGGGCGCTCTGTATGGCCACGTGGCGCGAGGCAACGAGCTGGCGCGGATGGATGGCGCCGAAGTGATGGCGATCTTCCAGGGACCGCAAGGCTATGTCAGCCCGAACTGGTACCCGACCAAGGCGGAGACGCACCGCGAAGTGCCCACGTGGAACTACGCGGTAGTGCATGTTCGCGGCCGGCTGAAAATCGTCGAGGACGCCATCTGGCTGCGTGCGTTGCTGGAGCGTCTGACCGATCACCACGAGGCCGCCGAACCGCAGCCGTGGCACGTCGGCGACGCACCCGACGATCACGTCGAGAAGCTGATGCAGGCCATCGTCGGCATCGAGATCGCCGTCGAGCACGTCGAGGGCAAGTTCAAGCTCAGCCAGAACCACCCGGAGCGCAACCGTCTCGGCGTGATCGCCGGCCTTCGCCGCCGCGGCGGCGCAGGCGACGCGGCGCTGGCCGAATGGATGGCCAAACTGGAAGAGGAAAAATCGTGAACCATCCTCACCGCTACCGCGTGGACGTGGTCTGGACCGGCAACCGCGGCACCGGCACCGACGGCTACCGCAACTACAGCCGCAACCATGTGATCCGCGTCCCCGGCAAACCCGACCTCGCCGGCTCGTCCGACCCGACCTTCCGCGGCGATGCCACCAGGCATAACCCGGAGGACATGCTGGTGGCGGCGCTCTCGACCTGCCACATGCTGTCCTACCTGCACATGGCCACCGTGGCCGGCGTCGTGGTCGTCGCCTATGACGACAGCGCCGAAGGCACGATGGTCACCGAGGGCGACGGCGGCCGCTTCACCGAAGTCGTGTTGCGCCCGGTAGTCACCATCCGCGCCGACAGCGATTCCGACAAGGCGCTGGCCGCGCATGAGGACGCGCACCACGCCTGCTTTATCGCCAATTCCGTGAACTTCCCGGTGCGCTGCGAGCCGCGCATCGTCGTTTCCTCCGACTGACATCATCCCCGACCAGGATTCGCAAGCCATGAGCAAAGACATCGTCCTCGCCTTTTCCGGCGGCCTCGACACCAGTTTCTGCGTGCCCTATCTCAAGGAGCGCGGCTGGGCCGTGCATACCGTGTTCGCCGACACCGGCGGCGTGGATGCCGAGGAGCGCGCCTTCATCGAGAACCGTGCGAAGGAGCTGGGCGTGGCCAGCCACGTCACCGTGGACGGCGGTCCGGCGATCTGGAGCGGCTTCGTGAAGCCCTTCGTGTGGGCGGGCGAGGGTTACCAGGGCCAGTACCCGCTGCTGGTGTCCGACCGCTACCTGATCGTTGAAGCCGCGCTGAAGCGCGCGGCCGAGCTCGGCACGCGCGCCATCGCGCACGGCTGCACCGGCATGGGCAACGACCAGGTGCGCTTCGACCTCGCGGTGAAGTCGCTGGGCGACTACGAGATCGTGGCGCCGATCCGCGAGATCCAGAAGGAGCATACGCAGACGCGCGCCTACGAGCAGAAGTTCCTCGAAGAGCGCGGCTTCGGCGTGCGCGCCAAGCAGCAGGCCTACACCATCAACGAAAACCTGCTGGGCGTCACCATGTCCGGCGGCGAGATCGACAAGTGGGAAGCTCCGGGCGAGGGCGCGCGCGGCTGGTGCAAGCCGCGCGCTGAATGGCCGGTCGCGCCGCTGCGCGTGAAGATCGGTTTCGAAAAAGGCGAGGCGGTGTCGCTGAACGGCGAGAAGCTCGCCGGCCACAAGATCCTGGCCAAGCTCAATGCGCTGTTCGCGCCCTACGGCGTGGGCCGCGGCCTCTACACCGGTGACACCACCATCGGCCTCAAGGGCCGCATCATCTTCGAGGCACCGGGCCTGATCTCCCTGCTGACTGCGCACCGCGCGCTGGAAGAGGCCGTGCTGAGCAAGCAGCAGAACCGCTTCAAGCCGGACGTGGCGCGCAAGTGGGTGGAAGTGGTGTACGAAGGCTTCTTCCACGATCCGCTGAAGGCCGACCTGGAGGCCTTCCTCGCTTCCAGCCAGTCCACCGTCAACGGCGAGGTCACGCTGGAGACGAATGGCGGCGTGGTCAACGCCGTGGCGATCGAATCGAAGCACATCCTCAACGCCAAGGGCGCCACCTACGCGCAGTCGGCCGACTGGGGCGTGGCCGAGGCCGAAGGCTTCATCAAGCTGTTCGGCATGAGCAGCACGCTGTGGGCGGAGGTCAACCGCTGACATGTTCGCCTCCCTGTTCGCGTACAAGGCGTGGGCGAATGCGCAGATGCTGGAGGCCATGGCCGCCATCGACGGCGAGCGCCATGTGGAGCAGCGGCGCAAGGCCATCCGCGTGATGAACCACACGTTCGTGGTGGACCGGATCTTCGCGGCGCATCTGCTGGGCGATCCGCATCCGTACACCGCCACCAATACCGAGGAAACGCCGGAGCTTCCGGCGTTGACCGCAAGCATCCGTGCCAGCGACGCGTGGCTGGTCGACTATGCGCGCGAATTGCCAGCGGAACGCCTGGACGAACGCATCAGCTTTCATTTCACCGATGGCAAGGCGGGCGGGATGTCGCGCGCCGAAATGCTGCAGCACCTGATCGTGCACGGCGCGTATCACCGAGGTGCAGTCGGGCAGATCCTCGATAGCTTGTCACTCCCGCGTCCCGCCGACACGATCAACGTCTACCTGCACGCGGCAGAGCCGTCGCGGCGCGAACACAGGAGCGCTGCCTGATGGGCGCACTGCAGGTCAGTACGGACAAGGAGCGGCTCGATATCGGGTTGATCCACCGCTTCCTCACCGCCGAGGCTTACTGGTGCCGAGGCATTCCGCGCGAGACGGTGGAACGGGCCATAGCCGGCTCGCTGTGCTTTGGCGGTTTCGTCGACGGATGCCAGGTGGCATTTGCCCGCGTGGTCACCGATGGCGCCACGTTTGCCTACCTGGCGGACGTGTTCGTGCTGCCGGAGCATCGCGGGCAGGGCCATTCCAAGGCACTCATGGCGGAAGTGATGGCGCACCCGCAGCTGCAGGGCCTGCGCCGTTTCAGCCTGGCCACCGGTGATGCGCACAGCTTGTATGCCGGCTTCGGTTTCACCGCGCCCGTGCGGCCGCAGAACCTGATGGAAAAACTCGATCAGGACGTCTATACGAGAGCATCAGCCCAGCCATGAATCCCTTGCTGCAATCCACCCTGGAACACCTCAAGGCGCTGGTGTCGTTCGACACCCGCAATCCGCCGCGCGCGATCACCACCGGCGGCATCTTCGACTACCTCCGCGCGCAACTGCCGGGTTTCGACATCGTGGTGACCGACCACGGTGCCGGCGCGGTGAGACTGCACGCAGTGCGCGGTCGGCCGAAGCTGCTGTTCAACGTGCACCTGGACACGGTGCCCGATTCGCCGGCATGGACGGCCAGCCCGCACGGGCTGCGTGTGACGGCGGACCGTGCCATCGGCCTCGGCGCCTGCGACATCAAGGGGGCGGCTGCGGCATTGCTGGCGGTGGCGAATGCCAGCAGCGGCGACATGGCACTGCTGTTCACCACGGACGAAGAGGCCAACGATCCGCGCTGCATCGCCGGCTTCCTCGCGAACAAGCCGGCTTACGATGCGGTGATCGTGGCCGAGCCCACCAAAGGCGAGGCCGTGCTGGCCCATCGCGGCATCCAGTCGGTGCTGATGCGCTTTGCCGGCCACGCCGGGCACGCCTCGGGCGAGCAGAAGCCCAGCGACAGCGCGCTGCACCAGGCGGTGCGTTGGGGCGATGCCGCGCTGGATTTTGTGGCCGCGCAATCGCACGAGCGCTTCGGCGGCCTCACCGGCCTGCGTTTCAATATCGGCCGCATCGAAGGCGGCATCAAGGCCAACATGATCGCACCCAGCGCCGAAGTGCGCTTCGGCATGCGGCCCTTGCCAACGATGCATCCCGACGGATTGCTCGAACGCTTCCGCACGCTGACCGAGCCGGTGCCCGCGCATTTCGAGGAGACCTTCCGCGGCCCCTCGCTGCCGGCCGGCGATACCGCTACTGCCGAGGCGCGGCGCCTGGCTGCGCGCGACCTGGCCGACGAGCTGGACATCCCCGTGGGCAACGCGGTGGATTTCTGGACCGAGGCCTCGCTGTTTTCCGCCGCCGGCTACATCGCCTTCGTCTATGGCCCCGGCGACATCGCGCAGGCGCATACCGCTGACGAGTGGGTCGCGCTGGACCAGTTGCAGCACTACGCGGAAGTGATTTTCCGCCTTGTTGAGAAGTGCGGCCATGGAAGGTCGCTTCTTGATTCCCGCGATCATGGATGAGCGCAAAGGATGACCATGGAAACTCATACGCATACACGGAAAACCATCGTGCGCCTGCTCTCCAGCATGGGCAGCGCGAAGGAAATCCAGCAATACCTCAAGCGCTTCTCCGAACTGGATTCCAAACGCTTCGCCGTGGTGAAGGTCGGCGGCGCGGTGCTGCGCGACGAGCTGCAGGATCTCGCTTCCTCACTCACCTTCCTGCAGCAGGTCGGCCTCACGCCCATCGTGCTCCACGGTGCCGGACCGCAGCTGGACGAGGAGCTGTCTGCCGCCGGTATCGTCAAGCAGACGGTGAACGGCCTGCGCGTCACTTCACCGAAGGCGCTGGGCATCGTGCGCAAGGTGTTCATGCAGCAGAACCTCAAGCTGGTCGAGGCGCTGCAGGCGATGGACACGCGCGCCACCGCCGTGCCTTCGGGCGTGTTCATGGCCAGCTACCTCGATCGCGATCAGCTCGGCATGGTGGGCAAGGTGGAGGGCATCAACCTCGCGCCGATCGAGGCCAGCCTGCGCGCCAACTCGATCCCGGTGATCGCCAGCCTGGGCGAAACCGATGAAGGGCAGATCCTCAACATCAACGCCGACGTCGCCGCCAACGAACTGGTGCGCGTGTTGCAGCCGTACAAGATCGTGTTCCTCACCGGCACCGGCGGCCTGCTCGATGGCGAGGGCAAGCTGATCGACTCGATCAATCTCAGCACCGAGTACGAACACCTGATGGCGCAGCCGTGGATTAACGGTGGCATGCGCCTGAAGATCGAGCAGATCGCCGACCTGCTGAACAGCCTGCCGCTCACCTCGTCGGTGTCGATCACGCGCCCCGCCGAGCTGGCCAAGGAGCTGTTCACCCACAAGGGTTCGGGCACGCTCGTGCGGCGCGGCGAGAAGGTGCTGCGCTTCGAGTCGTGGGACGGCATCGACCGGGTGCGCATGCGCGAGCTGATCGAGTCCAGCTTTGGCCGCACCCTGGTGCCGGACTACTTCGAACGCACTAGGCCTTACCGCATCTATGTGAGCGAGAACTATCGCGCGGCGATGATCCTGACCGAGGAAGACGGCCTGCCGTACCTCGACAAGTTCGCCGTGCTCGACGACGCTCAGGGCGAAGGGCTGGGCCGCGCCGTGTGGCAGGTGATGCGCGAGGAAAATCCGCAATTGTTCTGGCGCTCGCGCCACCACAACCAGGTCAACATCTTCTACTACGCCGAATCCGACGGCTGCCTCAAGCAGCCGCGCTGGAAGGTGTTCTGGTACGGCCTGGACAGCAACTTCGACACCATCGCACGCTGCGTGGCGCATTGCGCGCAACGCCAACCTACCCTGGTGGACCCATGATGACCGATACCGACCTGCCGCTGGCCTGGCGCGATACTCCCTCGATGGCGGGGCGATACGTTTCCCTCGTTCCGTTGGAGGCGACGCACCTCGAGGGGCTGCGCAAGGCGCGCGACCATGCGGGACTCGACGGCCTGTGGTTCACCAATACGCCTTCGATGGACGACATGCCTTCCTATCTGGACGCCGCGCTGCAGGCGCGCGACGAAGGCAAGGTGCTGCCGTTCGCCGTGCTCGACCCGCACGGCGAGCTGGTGGGCACCACGCGGTTCTACGGCCTGGAACCGTCGGTGCCGCGGATCAGCATCGGCTACACCTGGTACGCGCCGCGCGTGCAGCGTACGGGCGCCAACACCGAGACCAAGTTGCTGCTGCTCGGTTACGCCTTCGACACGCTGGGCAGCATTTGCGTGAACCTGGAGACCAGCACGCTCAACGCTCGCTCGCGAGCCGCCATCGCAAGGTTGGGCGCGAAGCAGGATGGCATCCTTCGCAACCACAAGCGCCATGCCGACGGCAGTCCGCGTGACACGGTGATGTTCTCGATCATCGACGGCGAGTGGCCCGAGGTGAAACGCAATCTGCGGGCGAAACTGCAGCAGCACGGAAACGCATGACATGAACAGGAAAACCATCGGCATCGTCGGCGCACGCGGCCACACCGGGGCGGAACTGATCCGCCTGATCGCGGCGCACCCGTCGCTGGAGCTGCGCTTCGTCTCCTCTCGCGAGCTGGACGGCCAGCGCGTCAGCGAACACAGCGATGCCTACGCGGGCGAGCTGCGCTACGAGAACCTCGATTCCGCTGCCGTGGCTGCCAAGCACGCCGACGTGGTGATCCTTGCGTTGCCCAACGGCAAGGCCGCACCTTACGTGGAAGCCATCGACAAGGATGCGCCGGACACGGTGGTGGTCGACCTCTCCGCCGACTACCGGTTCGACAAGGCGTGGTACTACGGCCTACCCGAACTCACCCGCCACAAGTGGCGCGGCGACGGTACCTATCAAAGCCGGCGCATCAGCAACCCCGGTTGCTACGCCACGGCGATGCAGCTTTCCATCGCGCCGCTGAAGGAGCTGCTGGCCGCGCCGCCGGTGTGTTTCGGCGTGTCCGGCTATTCCGGCGCGGGCACCACGCCCTCGGACAAGAACGATCCGGAAAAGCTGCGCGACAACCTGATGCCGTATTCGCTCACCGGCCACACGCACGAGAAGGAGGCCAGCTTTCAGCTCGGCCTGCCGGTGGAGTTCATGCCGCACGTGGCGCCGCATTTCCGCGGCCTTACCGTCACCACCAACCTCTACCTTGCCAAGCCGCTGAAGCGCGAGGAGGTGCTGGCGCGCTTCCGTCACGCCTACGCGGGCGAGCCGCTGGTGCAGGTGCTGGATGAGGCGCCGTGGGTGAGCCGCATTGCGCATCGGCACCACGTCGAGATCGGCGGCTTCGCGCTGTCGGCCGACGGCAAGCGCGTGGTGGTGGTCGCGACGCTGGACAACCTGTTGAAGGGCGCGGCCACCCAGGCCATGCAGAACGTCAACCGCGCCATAGGCAGCCCGGAGCTGGCCGGCATTCCGCTGGACGTCGCCGCACGACCGTGAAGCGGCATGCCGCCGCTTCCGCCGTCGTTCGCCACGTTCCTCCGGAGTTCCCGCCATGCGTCTTTCGCATTATCTGTTGCCCACCCTCAAGGAGAATCCTGCCGAAGCGCAGATCGCCTCGCACCGGCTGATGCTGCGCGCCGGCCTGATCCGGCAGGAAGCCGCCGGCATCTATGCCTGGCTGCCGCTGGGGTTGCGCGTGCTGCGCAACATAGAACGCATCGTGCGCGAGGAGATGGATCGCGCCGGTGCGGTCGAGCTGCTGATGCCCACGCTGCAGCTGGCCGAGCTGTGGCGGGAGAGCGGCCGCTACGACGCCTACGGTCCGGAGATGCTGCGCATCCGCGATCGCCATGAGCGCGAGCTGCTGTACGGGCCAACCAACGAGGAAATGGTCACGGAGATCTTCCGTGCCTGCGTGCATTCCTGGCGCAACCTGCCGCTGACCCTGTACCAGGTGCAGTGGAAGTTCCGCGACGAGCAGCGGCCGCGCTTCGGCGTGATGCGCGGCCGCGAGTTCCTGATGAAGGACGCCTATTCGTTCGATCTCGACGAGGCGGCCGCGCGGCGCTCGTACCAGCGCATGTTCGTCGCCTACCTGCGCATGTTCGCGCGCATGGGCCTGCGCGCGATCCCGATGCGTGCCGAGACCGGGCCGATCGGCGGCGACCTGTCGCACGAGTTCATCGTGCTGGCGCAGACCGGCGAGTCGGCGGTGTACTGCGACCAGGCATTGTTGCAATTGCCGGTGCCGGGCGAAGACGTGGACTATGCGGGCGATCTGTCGCCGTTGATCGCGCAGTGGACCGGCCCCTACGCGGCCACCGAGGATGTGCACGACGCGGCGCGCTTCGAGCACGAGGTGCCGGAGACACGGCGCGTGTTGGCGCGCGGCATCGAAGTCGGCCAGATCTTCTACTACGGCACCAAGTACGCGCTGCCCATGAAGGCGCACGTGACCGGCCCGGACGGGGCCGAGCGGCCGGTCCACGGCGGCTGCTACGGCGTGGGCGTGTCGCGCCTGCTCGGTGCGATCATCGAAGCCGGCCATGACGGGCAGGGCATCGTCTGGCCCGAAGCCGTGGCGCCGTATCGCGTGGGGCTGGTCAACCTCAAGATCGGCGACGCGCGTACCGACGCGGCCTGCGCGATGCTGCAGGAACGCCTGGCGCAGGCCGGCACCGAAGTGCTGTACGACGATACCGACGAGCGCCCTGGCGCCAAGTTCGCCCGGATGGATCTGATCGGCCTGCCCTGGCAGCTGATCGTGGGGCCGCGCGGACTGGAAGCCGGCACGGTCGAGCTGAAGCACCGGGCCAGCGGCGAGCGCCGCGAACTCACGGCGGAGGCCGCGCTGCAAGCGCTGGCCGCGCCACACCCTTTCGATACCGACCAGACAGGCAGGCAATCACCATGAGCGATCTTTTGTGGCAGAAGGCGGGCGTTGCGACCAACGAACGCATCATGCGTTTCCTAGCCGGCGACGACGTCGTGCTCGACCGCGAGTTCTTCCTGCACGACATCGCCGCCAGCAAGGCGCACGTGGAAGGCCTGGCGCACATCGGCGTGGTGAGCGCCGACGAAGCAGCCGCGCTGAAGCGCGAGCTGGATGTGTTGGCGGAGGATTTCAAAGGCGGAGCCTTCGTGCTGGACGAACGCTACGAGGACGGCCACTCCGCCATCGAGGCGCGCCTCACCGAGCGGCTGGGCGACGCCGGGCGTCGCGTGCACACCGGGCGCAGCCGCAACGACCAGATCCTGGTCGCCACGCGGCTGTGGCTGAAGGAAAAGCTCGAGGCGCTGGAAACGCATTGCCGCGCCATTGCCGAAGTGTGCCTGCAGCGTGCCGCGCAGCCGGCCATCCCGCTGCCGGGCTACACCCACCTGCAGCGCGCAGTGGTGTCGTCCACCGGTATGTGGTTCGCGGGTTTCGCCGAGGGCTTCATCGACAACGCCTTCCGCGCCCGCGGCACGCGCGAGCTGGTCGACGCGAATCCGCTCGGCACCGCCGCCGGCTACGGCGTGAACCTGCCGCTGGACCGCGCGCACACCACCGCCGCGCTCGGCTTCGGGCGCATGCAGGTGTCGCCGATCTACGCCCAGCTCTCGCGCGGCAAGTACGAGATCGCGGTGCTGGAAGCGATCGGCGCGGCGATGCTGGACGTGCGCCGCATGGCCTGGGACCTGTCGCTGTTCACCACCGCCGAATTCGATTTCGTGAAGCTGCCGGGCGAGTACACCACCGGCAGTTCGATCATGCCGAACAAGCGCAACCCTGACGTGGTGGAGCTGTTGCGCGCCAGCTACGCCAGCGTGGCGGCGGCGCGCACCGAGATCGAGCAGCTGCTGTCGCTGCCCTCGGGCTACCAGCGCGACCTGCAGTTCTCGAAGGGATCGATCTTCCACGGCGTGCGCCACGGCTTGATGGCGCTGGAGCTGGTGCCTGACCTGCTGGCGCGGCTGCAATGGAACGAAGCCGCGATGCGCGCCGCGATCGAGCCGGCGATGTACGCCACCGACGTGGCCATCGAACAAGCCGCCGCAGGCGTGCCGTTCCGCGATGCCTACCGTGCCGCCGCCGAGACGGCGGCCTCGGCGGGGCAAGGGCGCACGCCCGAGTCCAGCCTTGCGCAACGCGTTTCGCCGGGATCCGGCAACGACCTTCGCCTGCATGAATTGCATGCTAGGCTTGGACGTCTGGACGTCTAAACGGAGATGGTCATGTCGGTGGTCGGTACGCGCAATGCCGAGCATTATCGCTGGGGACAAGGCTGCGATGGCTGGCACCTGCTGGCAGGTGGCGACCTCAGCGTGATCGAGGAACGCATGCCGCCCGGGACGGCCGAGTTGCGTCACCGCCACATACACGCGCGGCAGTTCTTCTACGTGCTGGAAGGCGAGGCCGTGCTGGAGCTGGAAGGTGCCCCGCACCGGCTGAACCGCGGCGAAGGCCTGCACGTGCCGCCCGGCGTGGCGCACCAGATGCGTAACGACAGCGACGCAGACACGCGCTTCTTGGTGGTCTCGTCGCCGAAAAGCCACGGCGACCGCGTCGCCACGCCGCTGGGGGCAGGCGCGTGAGCGCGCACCTGCCGGAACAGGCGCTGCCCGGCTGGCGATGCGCCGTGCTTAAGGTCGGCAGCAACCTGCTGGCCGCGGACGGCGGCGGCTTGACCGATCGCTATGCCTTGGCACTTGCCGGTTTCATCAACGCCAGCCACGTCGCAGGACGGAAAGTGGTGCTGGTGTCCTCCGGCGCGGTGGCCGCGGGGCGTGCCCTGTTGCGCGAGCATGCGCCGGCCGCGGGCGACCTCGCGGCACGGCAGGCGCTGGCTGCACTGGGACAGGCACCGATGATCGCCTTGTGGCAGTCGCTTTCCGCGCGCCCGGTGGCGCAGGTGCTGCTCACCCACGACGACTTGCGCAACCGCCGCCGCTACCTCAACGCGCGCAGCACGCTGCGCGGACTGCTGGCGCTGGACGTGCTGCCGGTGGTGAACGAAAACGACACGGTGGCGGTGGACGAACTGAAGCTCGGCGACAACGACAATCTCGCCGCCATCGTCGCGGCGCTGGTCGATGCCGACCTGCTGCTGATCGCCTCGGACATCGATGCGCTGTACAGCGCCGATCCGCGTCGCGATCCGCAGGCGGCACCGATCGCCCGCGTGGGGGCGTTGACGCCCGAGGTGCTGGCGATGGCGGGGGGCAGCGGCAGCGTGGTCGGTACCGGCGGCATGCGCACCAAATTGGAAGCGGCGAGCAAGGCTGCCGCTGCGGGCATCCCCACCGTGCTGTTCGGCGGGCGCGATGCGGTGACGGTGGAGGCGCTGGGCCGCGATCGCCTGCGCGGCACCCTGATCGATGCCGCCGCGACGCGCATGCAGGCACGCAAATACTGGCTGCGCCACGCACCGGCCGCAGCGGGGTGCATCAGCGTGGATGCCGGCGCGGCGCACGCGCTGGCGGGTGGTCGCGCGTCGCTGCTGCCGGGCGGCATCGCCGGTGCGCAGGGCGAATTCCAGCGCGGTGACCTGGTGGAGATCGTGGATGCCGGCGGCAAGGCGGTGGCGCGCGGTCTTTGCCAATACGCCGCGGGCGAAGTGCGTCGGCTCGCCGGGAGGCACAGCCGCGACATCGAGGCGGTGCTGGGTTACAGCTACGGCAGCGAGGTGGTGCACCGCGACGACCTCGTCGCGCTTGAAACCGCGGGAGGCATGACGGTATGAGCGAGATACGTTCCCTGGCACAGGCCTGCCGCGATGCGGTGCCGGCGATGGCCGGGCTAGACACCGATACCAAGGCGGCGTTGCTGCGCGACATGGCGGCTGCCCTGGAAGCCCGTTCCGCCGATGTGCTCGCCGCAAACGCGCAGGACATGGCGCAGGCCGCCGCCAAGGGCGTGCAGGGCGCGATGCTGGATCGCCTGCGGCTGGACGAAGCGCGCGTAGCGGCCATCGCCAACGCCTTGCGCGAAGTGGCCGAGCTGCCCGACCCGGTCGGCCAGGTGACGCGTCGCGAGACGCGCCCGAACGGTCTTGCGGTGGAGCGCGTGCGCATCCCGCTGGGCGTGGTGGCGATGATCTACGAGGCACGCCCCAACGTCACCGCCGATGCTGCGGCGCTGTGCCTGAAGGCCGGCAATGCGGTGATCCTGCGCGGCGGTTCCGAGGCCATCCATTCCAACACCGCCATCGCCGCGGCCCTGCACGATGCCTTGCGCGCGCATGGCCTGCCGACGGCGGCGGTGACGCTGATGGAGGACCTGCGCCGCGAGGCCATGGTCGAGCTGCTGCAGTTGGCCGACCTCGTCGACCTCGCCATTCCGCGTGGCGGCGAGGGATTGATCCGCTTCGTCGCCGAGCACGCGCGCGTGCCGGTCATCAAGCACTACAAGGGTGTCTGCCATCTCTACGTGGACCGCGCGGCCGACCTCGACCTGGCGCTGGATCTGCTGGTCGACGGCAAGACCTCGCGCCCCGGCGTGTGCAATGCGCTGGAGACCCTGCTGGTGCATCGCGACGTGGCGGTCGATTTCCTGCAGCGCGCCGCGCTTACGTTGCGCGAACGCGGTGTGGAACTGCGCGGTGATGCGCGTACGTGCGAACTGGTGCCCGATGCGAAACCCGCCATCGAGGACGACTACGCCGCCGAGTTCCTCGACCTGATCCTGGCTGTGCGCACGGTGGACAGCTTGGACGAGGCCATCGCGCACATCCGCCGCTACGGCTCCGACCACACCGAGGTCATCGCCACCCGCGACGAAGCCGCCGCGCAACATTTCGTGCAGGCGATGCGCTCGGCGGTGGTGATGGTCAACGCCTCCTCGCGTTTCAGCGACGGCGGCGAGCTGGGGCTGGGTGCCGAGATCGGCATCTCCACCACGCGGTTGCACGCCTACGGCCCGATGGGCGCGGAGGCCCTCACCATCGAACGTTTCGTGGTGCGTGGCGAAGGGCAGGTCAGGCACGCGCAGAGCCGCGTGCGGTAACGCCATGCATGCGGAAGCGGCGACGCTCCCGCATGCACGAAAGCAGGTCAGTAGCCTGCGGCCAGACCGGCAGGCGTTCTGGGGTCGCTGGCGCCTTCCCGGAGTCCGGTGCGGGGATCGATAAGGATGGCCTCGTCATCGCCGATCCCCTTGCGCATCTCGAACTGGTAGCCCATGGCCTCCAGGGCCTTGCGGGTCTGCGGTGTCACCAGCCCGGGCTCGATGTAGACGACGTCGGGATACCATTGATGGTGCATACGCGGCGCGTCGATCGCCTGCTGCACGTTCATGCCGAAATCGATCACGTTGACGATGCTTTCCATCGTGGTCGAGATGATCGTCGCGCTGCCGGGGCTGCCGGTCAGCAGGAACGGCTTGCCGTCGCGCAGCACGATGGTGGGCGTCATCGAACTCAGCGGGCGCTTGCCGGGTTCGACCTGGTTGACCACGCCCTGCACCAGGCCGGCGCCGTTCGCCACGCCGGGCTTGCCGGTGAGGTCGTCCATCTCGTCGTTGAGGAAGAAGCCGGTGTCGCCGGCGATCTGGCGGATGCCGAACAGGTAGTTGATGGTGTAGGTCACCGCGACGGCGTTGCCGTCCTTGTCGATCACCGAGTAGTGCGTCGTGTGGGTGCCCTCGGGCTGCCCCAGGCTGCCCTTGATATCGGACGAAGGCGTGGCCTTGTCGGGCTGGATGCCGGCCCTGATTTCGGCCAGGTGGCCGGCGGAAAGCAGCCGGTCGACTGGGTTGTGCGCGAAGGCCGGATCGCCGAGGTAGGTATTGCGGTCGGCGAAGGCACGACGCTCTGCTTCGACCAGGTAGTGCAGGCTTTTGACCGACCCATAGCCCCATTGGCCGAGCGCATAGGGTTCGACCAGCTTGAGAATCATGCAGACGGTGACGCCGCCAGAACTGGGCGGCGGCGCTGAAACGATCGTGTAGCCACGGTAGTCGCACTGCACCGGCTTGTCCCATTGCACGGTGTAATCGGCGAAATCCTTCATCGAGAGGATGCCGTGGTTGGCCGCGCTCGCCTCGACCAGCTTGCGGGCGATCGACCCCTTGTAGAACGCATCGGTGCCGCCCTTTGCGATCTGCTCCAGCGTTTGCGCCAATTGCTTCTGCACCAGGCGCTGCCCGGCCACGTAGGGTTTGCCGTGGTCGAGGAAGATAGCCGCTACGTTCGGGTACTTGGCGAAATCCTCCGCGCTGTCGTCCAGGAAGTCCACGTCGCCCTGTTCGAGCACATAGCCTTCGTCGGCCAGCCGGATCGCCGGCGCGATGACCTGCTGCAGCGACATCGTGCCGTATTTCTTCAGCGCCTCATCCAGCCCCATCACCGTGCCCGGCACGCCTACGCCGAGATAGCTGTCCGTGCTGAGCCCTGGGATCACGTTGCCCTTGGCGTCCTGGAACATGGTCGGCGTGGCCTTCAGCGGGGCCTTTTCGCGGAAGTCCAGGAAGACGTTGCGGCCGTCCTTGAAATGGATGGTCATGAAGCCACCGCCGCCGATGTTGCCGCAGCAGGGATGCACCACGGCCTCGGCGTAGCCGACCGCCACCGCGGCGTCGATGGCGTTGCCGCCGCGCTTGAGTATGTCCAGCCCGACCATGGAGGCCAGGTGTTGCGCGCTGACCACCATGCCGTGTTTTGCGATGACCGGTTTCGCCTGCTTCAGCGCGGACTGGGTGGAGGCGGGCGCACTGGTCATTGCGACGGTTTGTGGCGGGTTTGCATCGCGCGCGTGCAATGGCAGGCAGCACGTGACGAACGCAGTCGCCAGGACGTGGCGTTGCCATTCCGGCAATACGCGACGCCTATGTCCCGCCTGGTCCGCTCCGCGTTGTGGCTGCGGTGTGCTGGTGTCGGACATCCGTTCAGTCTCCTCGCCATGTCGCAGCAGCATAGCCATGCGTGCGACGGCCACTCCAATGAAAAGACACGCAAGGGGCATAACCGGCGGTTGTGGGCACGCATGCCGCTCCCACCGATGGCTGGATTTCAGTTCATGCGTTCCGGCTTGCCGCGCTCAATCCGCCAATACGCCCGCATTGCGCAGGCGTTGGCGCAGGCCATCCAGTTTGTCGCCGTAACGCGCGCTGCGCGCGGTATCGCGGCGCATGGGTTGCCGCACTTGCGCGGCACTGGGCGAGCTCAGCACGGCACGCGAGGTTTTGTGGAAGTCCAGGCAGGCCGAATCGAACGGCAGGCCACAGAAATCCAGCAGGCGGCGGATGGTCGGCTCGGGCTCGGCGGTCAGCGTCTCGTATTCGAGATCGAACACCTGGCCCGGGTAACGCTCCAGCCAGAAGCGCGTCAGGCGGATGAAGTCGATGCAGTAGTCGGCCATCTCGTCGAGATCGCAGGTGAAGCTGCTCTGCTCGGTGAAGAGCTGGCGGAAGCACGCCAGGCAGGTTTCCAGCGGATCGCGTCGCACCACCACCACGCGTGCCGACGGCAGCATCGCCAGCGCGGCGCCCACGAGATACCAGGTCACCAGGCTCTTGTCAGTGAAGCGCGGCTTGGTCCTGCGCCACTGCGCAGTGCGCGCGAGGTATTCCTTGCCCAGGCGTTGCCAGTCCGTTGCGCTGGCGTGCGGCGTCCACAACGGGAATGCGGAGTGGCGGCGGCGCGTTTCCGCGTCGATTACCTGCGACAGGTCCTTGATCTCGTTCGCGCCCTCGACCTCGGGATGCGAGGCCAGGATCTGCTCGACCAGGGTGGAGCCGGAACGCGGCACGCTGACGATGAAGATGGCTTCGCGGCCCATTGCGGGATCCAGCGGCGCTGGCGTGTCGTGCGCAAAGATGCGTTGGATCGCCTCCACCCGTCTCCGTTCACCCGCGGCATCCCAGTGCACGCGCTTGCGTCGCGAGGCATTGGCTTGCCGGAACAAGTCGAAGGCCTGGGTGTAATCGCCCTGGTCCTCCAGGGCCTTGGCCAGCGAGAAACCCAGCAGTTCGTGGTGGCGGGGCGATTGCCCGCCACGCGCCAATGCCTGTCGCAGATGAGCTGCGTCGGAGGCGTCGAAGCGCACGGTATTGAGGTTGGACAGGCCGAACCACGCTTCGGCGTTGCCCGGATCGCGCCTGAGCACCTCGCGGAAGCCGGCCACCGCGGTATCGATCTGGCCCTGGCTGGCTTGCGCCTTGGCCAATGACAGGCGAGCAGGGAGATGCGCGGGCACGAGCTCGAGCGCGCGGCGCAGTGCGCCGATGGCTTCATTGGCGTGTGCCTGCCGCCAAAGCGCCTCACCCAGATTGAACCAGGCTGATGCAGAGGCAGGGTCCAATTCGCAGCCGCGCCGAAGGTGCGCCAAGGCTTCTTCGATCTCGCCGCGTTCGTGCAACGCGATGCCCAGCCCTACATGCAGGTCGGAGTCGTCGGGCCACACCGGCAGCACGCGCCGGAAACAGTCGACGGCCTTGGTCTGGTCGCCGCGGTGCTGAGCCATGACTCCGAGCATCCGCAATGCGTCCGCGTTGCCGGGGGCGAGCGCCAGCACCTGCTGGATAGAACGCTCTGCGGCATCAGGTTGCCGTTGCTGCCATTCCGCGCGCGCCCGTGCCAGCAACTGGACGACTGCGTGAGGCGGGGACGAGGGATGCGTGGTTTCGCTGCTCATGCCACCAAGCTACACAAGTCGTCCGCGGGCTGCAAAAAATCGCCAGGAGCGATGTTCGACATCAAAAAATGCGCCGGGCAAGTGCCCGGCGCGTGGGGAGGCCATGCATGGCTCAGAAATCGTAGGCAACCGAAAGACGCACGTAGCGTGGGTTGTACGTGTCCTGCACGCGGCCGTAGTCCGGGTTGGGCGTGGAGGTGGTGCTGTAGAAGTCGTTGTAGAAGATCGTCGTCTGGTCGTTGAGCACGTTGAACACTGCGAGATTGAAGTCGAGCTTCTGTTGTGCCCACTTCGGCTTGTAGTCCAGGCTGAGGTCGACGTCATGCACCCACGGGGTGTAGCCGAGCGAACCAGGTGGTACAGGGATGCCGCCGCACCAATAATAGGTGTGCGAACCGTGCAGGGGTTCCTGGGTTGGACCATAGCCGCCGCGGCACATCACCGGCGTGCCCGAGGTGATGTACAGGTTGGCGCCGACCGTCCATTCCGGCGTGAGCGCATAGGAGCCGAAGATCTTGAACTGGTGCGGGCGATTGTTCGGAAGCACGCCACCTGAATACTGCATTCGCTCCGGGAAGTCCCAGGCGGTGGTGATGGATTCGTATGAGCCGCCCTGTTGCGAATACGTACTCACCGGACCTTCGTCATTGCCCCAGTTGCGCGAGAATACGTAATCGAACTTGGCGAACCACTTGCCGTCCCATGCGTGTTCCAGCGACAGGTCCAGCGAGTAGTAGCGCCGCTCCGGCCCCTTCGGGAAGCCCTGGTCGGCGCCGGTGAGCGTCACTGGCACGGCGGCACCGTTGGGTGACAGCATCCAGATATCATTGGTTACGCCGGGGTTGATCAGCACCAGGCTCTGCGCGTAATTGGAGCAGTTTTGCGGCGTCATCCACGAGTAGCCCTGCGCACGGCCGGCCGCGCATTCGATCTGCTCGTCGTCGAAGTCGTCGATGATGCGGTTCATGCGCTGGTAGGTGCCGGTGGCGCTGAACACCCAGTTCGTGCCCAACATGTTGAACTGCTGCTGCAGGCCCAGCACGTAGTTGTCGGAGAACTCGGCCTTGGCATTGCTCGCGGCAGAGAGGCGCGGATCCTTGGCCTGGCCGTATTCGCTGTCGATCGACACACCCGTAGACGGATTCTGCGGCAGCGGCGTGAAACCGGTCGGCACACCGGTCACCGGATCGATGCCGGTGTAAGTGCCGTAGATGCCGGCATTCGTCACCGGGGCGGCAATGGACAAGGCCACATTGGTCGGCAGTGATAGGTAGTAGCGGCCGGCATTGCCGAACACCTTCAGCGATGCATCGCCGTGCACGTCCCAGCTGAAGCCCAGACGCGGTGCCCATTGCGGCTTGGTTTCTCGGATGTAGGGCACGCCGGAGGCATCGTAGTTCACGAACTGGTCGTTGCGTATGCCGAGGTTGAGCAGCAGGTTCGGGGTGACCTGCCAGTTGTCCATGATGTATTGCGCACGCTGCGTCACGCGTACGGTGGCGGCGCTGATGTCGGTGTGCTTTTGTACGTAATAGCAGGTCTGGCCGGCGCACTGGGTGGAGGGGGCGACATAGGGCGGAGTGTTTGGATTGGTGCCGAACACGGGCTGGCCAGCCGTGCTTTCGCCATATATCCACTGGTAACCCGGGCCGGTGTCTACGGAACCGTCGTCGATATCGTAGGAGGTGATGTTGTCGATACCGACCTGGAAGTCATGATTGCCCAGCTTCCAGTCGAGGCTGAGGCGGTAGTTGGTGATCGACTCGCGATGGTCGGGGTCGTTGAGTGTCGAGTTGAACTGCGAGTTTGAGACCCCGCCCGGTGGGACGAAAGCCGGATCTTGCATGGATGCGTAAGCGACGTGCGGCAATGTGGGGTTGTAGCCCGGCTGCACGGAATAGTACTGGCCGTGCATCTTGCCGAAGGTGGCATTCAGCGTGAGGTCGTCGGTGATGTAGGAGGTGTAGTTCAGTACCCCCATCTTGAATACGTTCTTGGAACTTTGGTTGTAGCTGTTGAAGGCGCCGGTCTGCAATGTGTCGTAATCGAAGTTGTAGATCGAGCCTTGCATGCTGTGCGAGTTCTGCAGGTAACTTAGGGTCAGAACGTTGCTGTCGTTGATGTTCCAGTTCAATTTGCCGTAGAACTTCGGATCCTGCTCATTGGTTATGGTGGTGGTGGGACTGGAGCCGAATTCCGAGGTGTTGCGATACGTGCTGTCGTCCTTCTCTGCGCTCAGGAAGAAGAACAATTTGTCCTTGATGAGCGGGCCGCTAACGTAGGCGTCGTAGATCTTTTCCTCGGAGGTGTTGCCGTTGCGGTACACGGCCAAGTCGCCGGGCGAGTAGACCGGGTCGCCCGCCAGCAGCGGATTGGCGTAGTAGAGGTTTTCCGGGTCGGCACGCATGCTGGCTGGTTGCCACAGCGCGCGTACGCCGAAGTGCCAATCATTGGTGCCGCTCTTGCCGATCTGGTTGATCACGCCGCCGATGGAACGTCCATATCGGGCGTCGTAGCCGCTGATGTAGGTCTGCTGCTGGTCGATGGCGCCATAGGGCAGGGCGATGCCGCCTGAGCTGTTGAGAGCCTCGGTAGTGTTCATGCCATCGACGTAGTAAGCGTTCTCCGCCGTGGAGGCGCCGCCGAACACGTTCATCGGCGTGCCGAGCGGGCCGGTGCCGAGCTCGGGTGAGCCCATGTTGACGCCAGGCGCCAGCATGGCGATGTCTTCGGCATTGCGCGCCAGCGGCAGCTGCTGCAACTGCTTTGAGGTGATCGTGGTGACCTGGTTGGTGGTGGTCACGTCGATCGGCGGGGTGGTATTGGCCGTGACCCGGATTGAATTGAGGTTGACCGCGTTCGCGGGGCCGCCGGCGGCTGAGGTGAAATCGACCGCCACCGCACCTGCCGCCACCGGCGTGACGTCGGTGCGGGTCTGCACGACCTGACCGTTCTGCAGCAGCGATACCGTGTAGTTGCCCACCGGCAGGGTGATCGAATACCTGCCGGAATCGCTCACCGGAATGCTGCGATTGAAGCCGCTACCGCTGGTGATCTGGACGGTTTCGCCGGGTGCCACCGGCACCGTGCCGTAGATGGTGCCATTGGTCGCCTGCGCCCACGCCGTGCCTGCAGCGCCGCAGGCCAGCAGGCCTATGGCAAGGGGCAATGCCTTGCGCTTGAGAACGTTGTTACGGTGCATCACGCGCTGGGATTTGCCCTTCATGTATTCACTCCACTGTGGTGAAACGCGGGGTATCGCGACTGGATTCGCAAGCGGGTGCCATCGTCCGGACGATCCGCGCGCCCAGAATGGGCGGCGCGCGTGCGTGTCGTCGGATCGAATGCGGGCGTGGAGATGCCGAAACGTGGCGGCATCGCGGCAGGTCACGGCGCTGGCGTCCCCTGGGTTCGCCCTGCGTCTGGCAGCGATGCGCATCGAGCGGACATCCTCCATGCCCACAGTGCTGATCGAGCGTAGTCCGCGGCGAGCGAGAGCCGCCAATGAAAAGTCTTGGGACCGCCATAACTGCGGGTTATGCGTGTCGTTTGGCGCTTGAAAAATTTCTCGTCGTGCGCTTCATTCGCGATCTCTCGATCCAATCGAAGGCACGGGGAAACGCATGAAACGATGGCCATCACTGGTGGGCGCAGCTGCGCTCGCCGCATCTGCAGCCTGCGCGGCGCACGCCGACACGAACGCTCCTGCCAACGTCGTTGCATTGACGGTGACCCTGCCCAACCCGGCACAGAAAGTGTTTTACGTGCACGAGACGATGCCTGTCGCGCCGGGCAAGCTCACGCTGTACTACCCGAAGTACATTCCCGGGGACCATGCGCCCGACGGCCCCATTGGCGCGATGATGGGTCTGGAGATCAGCGCCGGTGGCAGGCGCATCGCGTGGCAGCGCGATCCCGTGGACATGTTCACTTTCCACCTGGATGTGCCGGCCGGAGTCGGCAGCATCGACATCCGTTTCCAGATCCCGGACACGGACCGGATCACGCCGAACCTGATGGATCTCACCTGGGATCACATGGCGCTGTACCGTGCAGGCGAGCCAACCAAGGATCAGCTGTTCCGGCCCACGCTGGAAATGCCGGCGACTTGGGGTTACGGCACGGCATTGGAGACCGACGCGCGCGATGGCGGACGCATCCGCTTCAAGCCCGTGCCGTTCAACACCCTGGTCGACTCGCCGGTGATCGCCGGCCAGTATTTCCGGCAGATCGACGTCACTCCGGCGGATTCCAGCGTGCATCGCTGGCTCGACCTGGTGGGCGACAGTGAGGCCGCGCTGCAGATCAAGCCCGAACAGCTTGAGGGTTACCGCAACCTGGTCGTGCAAGCGCAGAACCTGTTCCATTCGCACCACTACGCCAACTACCACTTCCTGCTGACGCTCAGCGACCACACTTCGGTCGGCGGCCTGGAGCACCACCAGTCCAGCGACGATCGCGCGCGCGGCGGTTCGCACATGTTCGCCGACCCCGAACACTTCATGCTCGACGGCTCGCTGCTGCCGCACGAATACACGCACTCGTGGAACGGGAAGTTCATGCGTCCAGCAGGCCTGTGGCAACCCGATTTCGAGCAGCCCGAGATCGCCGACGGGCTATGGGTGTACGAAGGTCTCACCGTCTACCTGGGCGATGCGCTGACCGCGCGCAGCGGCCTGTGGTCTGCACAGGACTGGCGCGATGCGCTGGCTTATCGCGCGGCGACGTTCGCGCATCGTCCGGGCCGCGAATGGCGGCCCTTGTCGGACACCACCCGGGCCGCGCAGCTCCTTTACGGCGGCGATCTTGGCTGGGTGAATTGGCGCCGTGGCACCGACTTCTACCGCGAAGGCCAACTGCTGTGGCTGGCCGTGGACACGAAGATCCGCGCGCTCAGCCACGACAAGCGCACCCTGGACGATTTCGCGCAACGCTTCTTCAGCAAGGACGACGGCAGCTACGTCACCCAGACCTACACCTCCGACGACGTCGTCGCCGCGTTGAACGCAGTGCAGCCCTGGGACTGGGCGAAATTCCTGCACGGCTGGATGGACGGCGTGGGCGACGAGGTGCCGCTGCTGTCCGGCATCGAGCAGAGCGGCTGGAAGCTGGTCTACACCGATACGCCTTCGCGCTACCAGAACGCCGTCGAGAACGTGGGCAAGAGCGAGTTCAGCGCGTCGGGTGTCGACGAGACGTTCTCGGTAGGCCTCTTCATCAACCACGACGGCAACATCATGGATGTGCTGTGGCAGGGGCCCGCCTTCAAGGCCGGACTCGCGCCGGAGATGAAACTGCAGGCGGTCGACGGGCATGCGTATACCCCGCGTGTCCTGCGTGACGCGATCGTGCGTGCGCAGAAGGACAAGCGGCCGATCCAGATCCAGGCGGAGATGGATGGGATCAGTCGGACGTATGCGGTGGATTACTTTGGCGGGCTGAGGTATCCGCATCTGGTGCGGGTGGCGGGGACGCCGGATTATTTGAGCGAAATACTGGCAGCGAAGCACTGAGGTAGCCGTTTTTATTTCCCTTCTTCCACTTGCGTGCGGGAGAGGGCATTGCTCTTTAAAGTCGTGTGGTTTCCGCAAGTAACAAAGCGGTTTCGAGCCGCTGCCGCGGCCCGAGCCACTTCTCTTTTGCGTGCCCAAAAGAGAAGTAGCCAAGAGAAAAGGGCACCCCGATGCGGCGCTCTCTGGGCATCCTGCCCTGCGAGTGCGTGAGGCGTGGCCGGGCTTTTCGGCCGGGCTTCCTGCCCGGTCGAAAAGGCGAGTCCATCCTTGGACTCGCCCGCTGCGCGGCCTGATCGTCCCCACCTCACCGCTGCATAGGGGCCCCGAAGAGCAGCGCGCTCCCTGCGCGCAGAAGCAACGGCCAGAGCAGAATCAAACCAAAGCAGAGCCAAGCTAAAGCAGAGCCAAGCTAAAGCGGGGCCAAGCTAAAGCCGGGCCAAGCTAAAGCCGGGCCAAGCTAAAGCCGGGCCAAGCTAAAGCCGGGCCAAGCTAAAGCCGGGCCAAGCTAAAGCCGGGCGAGGGACCAGCGTCTCTGCTCGTCATTCCGGCCTGCGCCGGAATGACGAGCAAGACATGCAGAGCGAAGCGGCCCAGGATCCAGCCCCCAGTTCCCAGATACGGCGAGGTGTGGCAGCTGTGCAGGACGTGTCGCCGCGAGTGGTTCCAACCTCCTCGACACAGCCTGCTCGTAGTTCCGGCGGATTGAACTAGGCCCTTTCTCTGGGTCACTTCTCTTGACTTCGGGCATCCTGCCCTCCGCCCTTCGGGCCGGCCCCGCCGTTCGCCATCGCTCCTGCGACGGCGTGAGCCAGCGAAGAAAAGAGAAGGGACTCGGGCGCCGGCAGGCGACCGAAACCGCTTTGTCCCTTGCGAATTAGGGGGCAGTCGATTCCGTTATCGAAGCTCGAAGCTCGGGACCTGGGGTTCTGAGCGTCGAACTTGGAGTTCAAAGCTCAGAGCCCGGCGCTCGGAGATCGAGACTCGAAGCTTCAAGCGCCAGGGCGCAAAGTCCAAGTCTCGCCCATCAATGCCACCCGTTGACGAACCCCGTAATGATGATCGCGTTGGTGAAATCGATCAGGAACGCCCCCACCACCGGCGCCACCAGAAACGCCCGCGGTGCCGGACCATAGCGCTCCGTCAGCGCACTCATGCAAGCCACCGCATTCGCGGTAGTACCCAGCATGAAGCCGGTGAATCCACTCGCCATCACGGCAGCGTCGTAGTCGCGTCCCATCAGCTGCAGCAGCGGCCAGCAGCAGAACGCCAGCACCAGGACCGATTGCACTGCCAGGTTCGCCAGCAGCGGCAGCGCCAGTCCGGCCAGGTCCCACAGGTGCAGGTTCATCAGCGCCACGACGAGGAACAGCGACAGCGCGGTGTTGCCGATCAGCTCCATGCCGCGCGTCGACAGGCCAAACCAGCCCAAGGCGTCGTCGATGTTGCGGATCACCGCCCCGACCAGCATGGCGCCGATGTAGCTTGGCAGGGTCACGCCGAGCCGGTTCAGGCCGCCGCTGATCCACGCGCCGATGCCCATCGCCAGCAGCATGAACACCAGGGTCTTCAGTCCTGCGTAGGCCGGGTCGATGACGCGCTCGGGTTCGGCGGACGTGATCGTCGCAGGCGCGTCCGCGCTGATATCGTCAACTGCAATGGCCGGGCGCAAGTTGAAGCGCTCGATCAGCATCGCCGCGATGGGCGAACCGAAAATGGAGCCGAGTACGATACCGGCCATTGCATTGGCCAGCGCCACGCTTTGCGCACCGTGCACGCCCACCTTTTCGAACAGCGGCGCGAAAGCCATCCCGGTGGCGGGTCCGCCCGCCAGCGTGACCGAGCCGGTGATCACGCCGAACAGCGGCGGCAGGCCGAAGGCCTTGGCCATGGCGATGCCCAGGAAGTTCTGCGCGATCGCCAGCACGCTGGCCAGGGTGAGAAACAGCAGGATCTGGCGGCCGCCGATCTTGAGCAGGCTTGCGCTGGCGTTGAAGCCGATGCCGGTGAAGAACGCGATCATCAGCGGTTGCTGCCACGCGGTGTCGAAGCGCAAGGGCGTGACGTTCCAGTGCCTGCACGCGAGCATGAACAGCGCCACCAGCAGGCCGCCGATCACGGGTGCCGGAATGCTGAAGCGCATCAACAGCGGCACGCGCCGCCGGATCATGTAACCGGCCAGCAGGAACACGCCGCCGCAGGCCAGGGTCTGGATCGAATCGAGGGTCAGCACGCTGGGTTGTCCCGGGCGGCGATCAGGCCACGAAAGGGCCACTATGCCGGATGTTCAATCGGGGAAGCACGCGACGAGGTTGTCCACGATGGCTTCGACACCCATGGTGACCGGATCCTGGCAGGGCAGCCCGAACAGTGCGGCGACCCGTTCGCACGCAGCCTGCGCATCCTGTGCAGGCATCTTCGAGGTGTTCAAGGCGATGCCCACGGGCTGCACGGCGGGGTTGGTCAGCCGCGCGGCGGCAAGGTTGGCTTCCATGCAGGCCACCAGATCCGGGAGCGGGTAGTGCGACAGTCCGCGCATGTGCCGCCGCGTCGGCTCGTGGCAGAGCACGATGGCGTCGGGTTGCGAACCGTGCAGCAGACCCAGCGACACCCCGGCGAAGGACGGATGGAACAGCGAGCCCTGGCCTTCGATCAGATCCCAGCCGTTGTCGTCGCGCGCGGGCGAAATCGCTTCGGCGGCACCGGAGATGAAGTCCGCCACCACGGCATCCACCGGGATGCCTGCGCCGGCGATCAGGATGCCGGTCTGTCCGGTGGCGCGGAAATCCGCGGCATGGCCACGCGCGCGCATTGAGCGCTCCAGTGCCAGCGTGGTGTACATCTTGCCGACCGAGCAGTCCGTGCCCACTGTCAGCAGGCGCCGGCCCGCGCGCGGCTTGCCGTTGCCTACCGGGATGTTCGGGCCGGCTGCGCGTGCATCGAACAGCGCGCGGCTGTTCCGGTGCGCAGCGGCCACGATGTCGGCGTTGTCGCGCAGCTTGTGGTGCAGGCCGGAGACCACGTTGAGTCCGGCGTCCAGGGCGGCAACGGCATCGGCGACGATCTCGGGGCCCATCACGCCGCCCGCGTTCGCCGCGCCGATCACCATGGTGTCGGCGCCCATGGCTTTGGCCTGGACAAAGCCGAGCTCAGGCAGCTCCAGGGTCACTTTGCAATCAGGGCGCCGATGCTGCCCGAGGCAATGCTCCGACCGCCAGAACGCCAGGCCGCGCGCAGTCTTGATCGACAGATCGTCGACGGCGCTGCCCAGATACAGCAGGTACGGCGGCCCCCAGCGGACTGCGGTTTCTGCACCTTGGTTCGACATGTGGGCACTCGCTCCAGAGTTTGTGGACTTCCGCCTCTCGCGGTGCGGCGAGCATAGTCAGCGGCCGATGTGCGTCGCCAATGAAAAGACGGGCAGATGGCATAACCGGCGGTTGTAGGTGTCGCGTAGTCTGCATGCAATGTGCATGCAGTTTGCCTGCAAAAACGTTATGTGTTGCACTCGAACGGAGCATGCCGGAAGCGGGACGGGGAGTGAGATGCGACTGCGCTACATCGAGTTGTTCCATGCCGTATTGAGCACCGGCAGCCTGACCGGCGCGGCGAACCTGCTGAACATCTCGCAGCCCGCCGCGAGCAAGGCTCTGCAGCAGGCCGAAAACCACCTGGGCTTTCCACTGTTCAGCCGGGTGCGCGGTCGCCTGCACCCCACGCAGCAGGCCTTGCTGATGCGTCATCACATCGACCGCATCATGCAGGAGATGTATGACCTGCAGCGCCTCTCGGCCAACATCACCCGGCCCGAGAGCCATCCGTTGCGGGTGACCTGCACGCCCACCCTGGCGCAGACCCTGGTGCCCGACGCGATCGCGCGGCTGGGCAAGGTCTACCCGGACACCAGCATCGAGCTGTATACCCAGCACTCGGCGGCGATGTGCGAGTCGCTGATGCTGCGCGAAAGCGACATCGGACTCACCCTGCAGGACATGAGCCATCACGGGCTGGTGCAGCAACCACTGTGCGACGGCAATATCATGGTGATCGCACCGCCGGGCTGGTGGCCGCAACGCGACCTTGCGAAGCCTTTGCCGATCAGCGCGCTTGCTGGCCAGCCGATGATCGGCATCACGGTGCAGGACGCGATGGGCAACATGCTGCACGGCCACCTTGCCGAAGTCGAACCCGCCCCGCGTGCACACGTCTGGGTGCAGACCTACCAGCTGGCCTGCTCGCTGGTTGCGCGCGGCGGCGGCCTGGCGCTGGTGGACCCCTTCACCGCGCGATGCAGCAAAGAGCCCTTGCAGACACGCCCGCTGAAACTGGAACTCGACGTCACCCTGCGTGCCGTCTATCGGCCGGACAGCCCGTTGAACGGTGTGCAGACACGCTTCCTTGATTATGTGCGTGACTTTGCGCAAGGGTTGCTTGCAGCCGGCGCGGCGTAGGATCTTGCTCGAAATCCCTTGGCACGGGTGCCAAGGAGGCGACTGTGATGTCGAGCTTGCGCGGATGGGTTCGAGCAGCCTTTGAACCATCTAAGGAAAGCGGCAGGGCCGCCGATATCAATGGCGGTGGGCCTCATGCAGCCAACGGGGGAGAAGCAACGTGGATATTGAAAGGTTCAAGAAGGAGCACGTGGACCTGCTTTCGGCCGTGACGCTCTTGCGTGAGCTGGTACAGCAGGGATGCAAGGAACACGCTGAGGCGATACATCGGCAACTGTCGGCAATGAGTTCGGCGATCAAGCTGCACCTTGCTGCGGAAGACCGGATGCTCTATCCGGCCCTGATGAGGGCGGCCGATCCGGCGATTGCGCAAACCGGGCAGAGATTCCAGGAAGAGATGGGCGGATTGGCCACCACCTACATGGCGTTTGCCACACGCTGGGGATTGGCCAACAAGATTGCCGCGGACCCGCAAGGTTTCAGGGACGACGCCAACGAAGTGTTCAAGGCGCTGCACCAGCGCGTGCAGCGGGAGAACAGGGAACTGTATCCGTTGGCGGAGCGCTTGTAGGCACGCCCGAATCGAGCTGGTGGCCTTATTGCTTAGGATGGCCGCTTGGCGTGAGGTTGCGTGCGGCCTGCCGGGTGGGCAATTTCTTGAGCGATGTGCCGACGCGCCTCCTCTGTTGCGCGTACCCGTTGGTGCGCGGGTTTTGGCGAAGTGCTCGCGGCGGCGCGCGTCAGGGGACACGCTCCGTCGCGACTTGTGCGCGGCCAGACTGACCGGACTGATAAGAGCCGTAGTAGCGGGACATCAGATACAGCGTGCAGAAGGGGAGCAGCAGGTATTTCGACGTGATGCAGAGTAGTTGGGAAACAAGCCCGTAGTTTCCGCTGATGCCGTCGCCGCCAAAGAACGAGAAGAACCAGAAGGCAGTCAATGTCACCAGGACGATGAAGTTGTTGCCGCAACCGCCGGTGATTTTTTGCTGGCAGAGCGGGAACGTCCTGCGGAAGAAGTGCTGGACGATGTAGAGCGAAGGCGCGGCGACGAACGGGAACAACGCCCACACGGACACATGCAGGCCTTCGGCAGCGAGCGCGATGTCGGCGTGCGTGGTGATCGCCCTGAGCGGGACGTAGCCCCATACGTTGCCGGCGCACATCAGAGAGAACCAGTAGGCGAACGCGATGCCGGGACGGTTTGTTCCAACGGCCGTTCGCCGGATCAGGCTGTAGACGATGAAGTACGCCAGCCCATTGCCGACAAAGGGACCGGCGAGGGCGATAAGCGCGGCATCGAGCCCGTGCCCACTGGCGAATATCGGCGGATAGTTGACGTTGTCGCCGACGTCGTCGAGGAAGAGGAAGTTGTAGAGCGTCGGGTGTCCGTAGTCGATCCCGAACGGCTTGCTCATCCAGCCGAGGCTCCATGCCGTCAGCGAATGGGAGTACTCGTGAGTAAGATAGGCGATGGCGTGGGTCACCAGCAGCAGGACGAATGAAACGACGCCGAAGCGGATGTTCTCGCCGGTGATCTTCCTTTCCATGGCTGCCCTCCGAGTAATCCGCCTGCCTGGTTACGCCCCCAGAGCCTGTCCATGATCTACCCGTGGGCCACGGCGAGGCAATCCGCAGGGCCGCGTCTGATTGCGCGCATCCCTGCGTCATCACTCAGTCGTGGACGGACGGCCACCCCTTCGCTCTTCCTTAGGTCCGCGCGCAAACAGCTTGTGGCGCAGGCCATGAGGAGCTCGCGAACAGGCTCTCACGGCACGGACGCGATAGAGCGTCAGCCAGCCTGCTGCCAGTCGCGCACCACTTCCGCGAACCTCAGGCAATCCGCGAAGCGGTTGTACAGCGGCGCGGGCGAGATGCGAATGACGTCGGGTTCGCGCCAATCGCCGATCACGCCGTGTTCCATCAGGTATTCGAACAGCGCGCGGCCACGCTCGCGACCGCCGCGCACCCGGATGGAAAGCTGTGAGCCTCGGCGCGCGGGATCGGCGGGCGTGAGCACTTCCAGCGCATCGGCGAGCTGCGTCTGCACCAGCCACTCCAGGTAGCCGGTGAGCTTGAGCGACTTCTCGCGCAGTTTCGCCATGCCGGCGCGATGGAAGATTTCCAGCGACACGCGCAGCGGAGCCAGCGCGAGGATCGGCGGGTTGGACAGCTGCCAGCCGTCGGCGCCGGGCGTGGGCACGAATTCGGGGCCCATGCGGAAGCGGGTGGTCTTGTCGTGGCCCCACCAGCCGGCGAAGCGTGGCAGCGCCGCATGCGCGTGGCGCTCGTGCACGAAGGCGCCGCCCACCGCGCCAGGGCCGCTGTTGAGGTACTTGTAGCTGCACCAGATCGCAAAGTCGGCGCCGCTGTCGTGCAATTGGATCGGTAGGTTGCCTACCGCGTGGGCGAGATCGAAGCCCACCACGCAACCGTGCCGGTGGCCGAGTTCGGTGATGGCCTTGAGGTCGAAGGCCTGGCCGGTGCGGTATTGCACGCCGGGCAGCATCACCAGGGCGATGCGCGAGCCATGCTGAGCCAGCGCGCGTTCGATGGCAGCCATCGACAGCGTGCCGTTCGACTCGTCGGCCTGCAGTTCGATCAGCGCTTCCGCCGGATCGAAGCCGTGGAAGTGGATCTGCGATTCCAGCGCATAGCGGTCGGTGGGAAAAGCACCCGCTTCCATCAGGATGGCGGCCCGCTCGGGAGTGGGGCGGTAGAAGCTCACCATCATCAGGTGCAGGTTCACGCCCAGCGTGTTCATCGCCACCACCTCGGAAGGTCTGGCTCCCACGATTTCGGCCAGGTGGTCGCGCACGAATTCGTGGTAGTCCATCCATGGCAGGCGGCCCTTGAAGTGGCCCTCCACGCCCAGTGCGGCCCAGTCATCCAGTTCTGCCGCGAGCGCGGTGCGTACAACACGCGGCTGCAAGCCCAGCGAATTGCCGCAAAAATAAGTGCTGTCGCCGCCTTCGTGCGGCGGTATCAGGAATTCGTCGCGGAACGCGCGCAGCGGATCGGCAGCATCGGCGGCTTGCGCCCAGGCGGCGCTGGCTTGGTAATCGGACATCGGGGTTCCCGCGTAACGTGTGTCTGTTGCCGTAACGCTTTCTGCACGCGATGGCTTTGCGCTTCGATCAAGGCACAAGGCAATCGTGCGTTGGGCGCGATCCTGCCGAGCGGTTATTTCAGCCGCGCGGCGATGGCATCGCAGCCGCGGTCAAAGGCAGCGATCCACGCGGCGCCCGCCTGGCTTTGCTGGGGGCGCACGCAGCGCAGCTGGATCGCATGGCCGTCCTTGAACCAGTAGCGCTCGCGGTAGCTGGAGGCAACGCCGGCTTCCTGTGCGGTGTAGCTGACGTTGCGCGGGTCGGTCGTGTTGACGGCCTTGTAGCTGGGCAGCATCGTTGCCTTGGCGGTGGCCTGGTTCTGGTAGGCCTGGAAGCCGTCGACACCGGCTATCTGCGTCACGGTCACCGTGACGCGCGCCAGCACGGCCTGCCCGGTGGGCGAAGGGTCGGGCACTTCGAATGCGCGCACCTCCGGGTCGCCGTCGGTTTCGAGTATCTCCATCCAGCCATCCGGCGTGCTGAAGTTCACGCTGCCGTTGGCCATGCTGACGTCGGCGGCTGGTGCCGGCGTGGAGGCAAGCAGGCCGATGGCGAGCACGACGGCGGCGATGGCGGTACGCGGAAAATCCATGCGGAGTCCTAAGGTCATGAACAGATTCTAGACAGTGGTATCGGGTGCGAAGCGGTGCATGGGCAGGCCCAGCCATTCCAGCGCAGTGCCATGGAACAGGCGGGCACGGTCGGCATCCCCCAGCCCCAGGGCCTCGATGCTTTCGCCTGGCTCCTGTTCACCCAACGGGAAAGGATAATCGGTGCCCAGCATCACCTGGCGGACGCCCGTCACATGCAGCAACCAGCGCAACGCCTGGTCGTCGTGCACGCAGGAGTCGTAGTAGAAACGTTTGAGGTATTCGCGCGGGTTGCGCGGATTGTCCGTGGCCACCAGGTCGGGTCGCATCTTGAAGCCATGCTCGATGCGGCCGATCGTCCACGGGAAGCTGCCGCCGCCGTGGGCCAGCATCACGCGCAGTTTCGGCAGCCGCTCCAGCACGCCGCCGAAGGCGAGGCAGCAAGCGGCACGCGCCTGCTCGGCAGGCATACCCACCAGCCACGGCAGCCAGTATTTGGGCATGCTGGCCATGCCCATCATGTCCCAGGGATGCACCAGCACCGCGGCGCCTAGGTCGGCGGCGGCCTCGAAAAACGGGAACAGCTCGGGCGCGTCGAGGTTCCAGTCGTTGCAGTGCGAGCCGATCTGCACGCCCTGCAGGCCGAGCTCGTCGATGCAGCGCTCCAGCTCGCGTACGGCGAGGTCGGGCGCCTGCAGCGGCACGGTGCCGATGCCGGCGTAGTGGCGCGGGTAGTCGCGGCACATGCCGGCCATGTGGTCGTTGAGGTGCCGGTGCAGCTCCAGTGCCTGGTACCCCGGGGCCCAGTACGAAAACAGCACCGGCACGGTGGAGATCACCTGCACGTCCACGCCGAAACGGGCGTAGTCGGCGATGCGCATATTCGCGTCGAAGGCCGAGTCCCACACTTCCCGAAAGAACTTGCCGTCCTTGTAGATGCGATGCCGGCCGTCGGTATGGGTCATCACCGGGAAGCGTTCGTCGCCGAACTTGGCGGCAAGGTTGGGCCAGTCCTTGGGCAGGATGTGCGCGTGAGTGTCGATCTTGAGCATCCACCAAGTTTAGGGCCTTGGGGCGTGGGCGTCGTGCGGCGGGTGCACATCGTGCCTGGCACATGCGCGGCGGTTTCGGGAAGGCCTATAATTGCAATTCTGTGAGGCGCATCACGGAAAATGCGCTGGGGGCCACAGGGGGAACCCGTGAACGAGGAATGCCGAACACGCTACCTCCGCGCGAAACCGATCGCATTGGCGGCGTTGGATCTGGTTGAAGCGGAGCGTGAGCAGTATGTCACCGCGAACTGCGGCGACGACGAGGTGCTGCGCAAAGAAGTGCGCTGGATGCTGGAGGCTGCCGAGGCGACGGTGGGTACCACGTTGCCGCGGTTGGCTGTGGCGTCCGCAGTCATCGGCTCCACGGTCAACACCGCTGCCAGCAGCAGCGGCTATCGCATCCTGCGCCAGTTGGGCGAAGGCGGCGGCGGCGTGGTGTATCTCGCCGAGCGTTCGCTCGGCGAGGGCACGCCGGACGAGCTGCGCCAGCAGGTGGCGATCAAGCTCCTGCACACCAAGGGTGTTCCTGGGCGCGAGCCGCTGAAGCGTTTCGCGGAGGAGCGTCGCATCCTCGCCACGCTCAACCATCCCAACATCGCACACCTGATCGATGGGGGCACTACCAGCGACGGCCGTTCGTTCCTGGCGCTGGAATACGTGCAGGGCGAGCGTATCGACCGCTGGTGCGAGCACCGGCAGTTGCCGTTGCGCGAGCGGGTGGCGCTGTTCCTCAAGGTATGCGCGGCGGTGCATTACGCGCACCAGCGTCTGGTGATCCACCGCGACCTCAAGCCGAGCAATATCCTGGTGACCGACGAAGGCGAGCCGAAGCTGCTGGATTTCGGCATCGCCAGGCTGCTCGACCACGTTGGCGGCGTGGCTGCCGTGCAGACCCGCACCGACATGCGCACCCTGACGCTGGCTTACGCCAGCCCCGAGCAATTGCGCGGCCGACCGCTGGGCACCAGTGCCGACGTCTGGTCCCTTGGCGTGGTGCTGTACCAGCTGGTTTGCGGCATGCGCCCGTTCGGCGACGCGGAGGAAATTTCTCCAGTGAGCCTGTCGCTGGCCATCGACACCGGCAAGCTGCTGCCGCCAAGCCGGCGCCTGCGCCAGTCCGGCGGTGCCACGCCGCTGCGGCGCGAGGTGTCGGCGGACCTCGACGCCATCGTGATGAAGGCGTTGCGGCGCGACCCATGCGATCGCTATGCGGGTGTGGATGCGCTGGCCGATGATCTGCAACGCTTCCTGGCGGCACGGCCGGTGCGCGCCCGGCACGGTGCGGCCTGGTATCGCGCACGGCTGTACCTGCGCCGCCATGCGGTGGGTGTCGGTGCGGCGATGCTGATCCTGGCGTTGCTGGCCGGCTTCGCGGTGCAGCGCATGCAGCAGCTGCGACGGTTGGAGCTGGAACGCGACAAGACGGCGGCCATCGCCGGGTTCCTGCAAAACCTGTTCGAAAACGCCGACCCCACGCATGCGCACGGCAGCAACATCACGGTGCGCGAGGTGCTCGATCGCGGTGCGGCCACCCTGATGTCACGGCACGACATCGCGGCACCGGTGCGGGTCAGCCTGCTGCTGTCGATGGGGCGTTCCTACAACCAGCTGGGGCTGGGCGGTCAGGCGATTCCGTTGCTGGCGGAAGCGCGCAAGCTGCAGACTTTTTACGATGCCGCTCCACTGGAGCGGGGGCAGGTGCTGGCCGCCTTGGGCCGCGCCTATTCGACGGTGATGAATCTGAACACGGCGATTCCCCTGGATCGCGCAGCCATCAACCTGTTGGCACAGGCGCCCGGCGATCACGCCGACGAAATCCTGCGGGTGCGCATCAACTTGCTGTACAACGAGCTGGGCGGCCCAGGCGCCACGCCGGAGGCCATCGTGCGCGAGACGCGCCAGATTCTCGCCCAGCTTGATGCGGCTCCGTCGTCGGATCGCGAACTGCATTTGCAGGCGCAGGCCGTGCTGGCGATGGCGCAAGCCGCGATGGACGACGACGCCGGCTCGATCGCCAGTGCTCAGGCTGCGTTGGGGGAGGCCCGGCACCTCTATGCCAAGGACGATCCGGCGCTGGTCTACTACCGCTTCGTGCTGGCGCTGGTCTCGATGCGGCGCGACCCTGCCGGCGCGATGCAATTGTTCCGCCGCTCCATTGCCGACTACGACAGGCAGGTTGGTTCGGTCGGACCCAGCATGTCCGGCATGCTCACCTATTTCGGCATGGCGCTGATGCAGGCCGGTGACTTGCCGGATGCGTGCGACGCGTTGGAGCGTTCGGTGAAGCTGGCGCGGTCCTTCGCGCAGGTGTCACCCGATTTCGAACTGTACACACTGACCGGGCTGGCGAAGGTTTACGTGGGGTTAGGACGCGCGGCCGATGCCACCGCCCTGCTGCAGCCGCAGTTGGAGCGGCTCGACCAGCGCGCGCTCACCGGCTTGCCGTGGGCGAGGGAAAATCGCGTCAATGCCTTGATCGCGCTGGGTCAGGCGGATCTGGCGCGCGACGACGCAGCGTCGGCCACCCGGGATTTCGGTGCGGCGATGGCGCAGATGGGCACGCAAGGGCCACGCGAGATGCCCGAAGCCTGGGTCGGCACGCTGGCGGGTCTTGGCGAAGCCGCCTTGCTCGACCGGCAAATGGACCGGGCGGGGCAATGGTTGGCGCAACTGCTGGCGTTCAACCGTACGGGCAAGGCTGGGCCCAGCGACCCGGGCGTGGTCGAGGCGACATTGCTGGACGCCAAGCTGCGGCAGGCGCGCAACGGCACCGTGGCCGTGGCCGATCTCGCCGGGCGAGCACGTGGTACGACGTCAGGTAGCGACAATTGCCAGGCGACGACAACCGGCCCGGTAGTCGATTCGTCACCGCCGACGTGTCACGATTCGGCGGCTGGCGGCGCCGCAAAGGTGCTCCGCGAAACGGGAGCGAAGCATTGAACGATACGGTCGAGGTGACCCGACTGCTGCATGACGCACAGGCCGGTGACCCGGCAGCGCTGAACGAGGCGCTGCGCCAGATGTACGACGCCCTGCGCGGCATAGCACGTGCGCAATTGAGTGGCGAGCAGATGGAGCGCACCTTGAGCGCCACAGCTCTGGTCAACGAGGCTTACCTCAAGGTCTTCGGTGGTTCGCAGCCGCCGGATTGGGCGAGCCGCCGTCACCTGCTGGGCGTGGCGGCACGCGCGATGCGCGAAGTGCTGGTGGACTCGGCGCGCCGACGCAACGCCGCCAAGCGGCCGCAGGAAGCGGACCGACTGCAGCTCACCGAAATCTCCATGGAATTGTCCGACGGCGTGGACTACGGCGCCTTGGTCGAATGCCTGGACATGCTGGCCACGCTGGATCGCCGCCAGGCGGACATTGTGGCAATGCGGTTCTTCATGGGCATGAGCGTGGAGCAGATCGCCATGGCGATGGAGATCTCCAGCAGTACCGTGCAACGCGAATGGCGGTTGGCGCGTGCCTGGTTGCAGCGCGAATTGGGCGGATAAGTCGCGACCCTAGCGCGCTTTTGGAAAGCAGGCCGGAAGCGATCCCGACCCCGGCTTTCATTTTGCCGTTTCAGGCCACGGTGTCGACAAAGACTCCGCGCAATCCCGAAATGCCGCTTTCGCCAAAGTTGCTTGCCAGCGATTGCAGGAACGCTGGCAGGCTAGGGATGGCAGGGGCGCCCGAAGAGCCGGTCGATGTTCCCGGTGTCGCGCCCAGCGAAGTCCAGAGGTTCTGGAACGTCGAGGTCAGGCCGCTGGGCTGGCTGGCGGCGGCCGAAGTGCCGCTTGCACTGGATTCCAATGCCCGGGCCAGGCTGGAGAAGGTCGACGCCATGTCTTTGTACTGCCGCACCTGCCGCGATCCGGGCAGGACGGTAGCCGAGGTATTGCCTTGCGCCGGCGTGGTGCCGTTTGCGGTCTGGCCTAGTGAGGCCGTCAGCCCCAGTTGCGCCATTGCCGCGGCAATGGCGGCAGCCATCTGGCCGGCGTGTTCAGTGGTGATGCTCGACGCGGCTGCGGCGGGAACGACTTGCGATCCGAGAGGCTGCTTTTGGTACTGCGCATAGCCGGATGTGACCAGGCCGCTCGCGGATTGCCATTGGGTACCGTAGATGCTTGAAACATTCATGGCAGGTGGCCCGCGCGGGGATGGTTGGCCCTCGCCATGTTATCGCATCGGTTTATCGGCGCACACGGTATTGAGCGATGCGGCCAGACGGCGCCGGACGGCCAATTACGCATTCGCGGAGGCTGCCTGCGCGCGCTTGAGCACATGAGCAAGCGTATTGATGTTGTTGGCCAACCGGTCGCTGATCTGGAGCAGTGCTTCGTTGGTTGACGGATCGCCGACTTGTGCCAGCGCGCCGGGCAGCGATTGCTGCAAGGCGCGCAGGTCCGGCGCGCTTTCGGGCGCGTGCCGTTCGCGCAGGGCATCGGCGATGGATTGTGTGGCATGGGCGCAGGCGACGACGAAATCGTTGACGGCGGCGGGGCGTGGCGACGGATCGGCGCCCAGCGCCTCCAGCGCCATCGCCGTGCGTGCCAGCCGGTTGCCGTTGGCGAACAGCGCGCGCGCCAGTTCCAGCAATGCCTGCGGCGTAGCCGGTTCGGTGCGCATGCGTTCGAGCGAGGCGGCCGCATTGCTGCGCGCGGTACGCGCCAGACTGCGCGTCTCACGCTGCGCCTCGCGCTGCTCCGGCATGGCAAGTGCGTGCAGGTAGCCGGCGTAGGCGTCCAGCATTTCGGCGAGCGCGAAGCGGGCGCGTACGCGTTCCCAGGTCGGCCACATGAGGTAGGTGGCCATCGCCATGCCGCAGCCCAGCGCCGTGTTGATGACGCGGTCGGTCACTGCCACGCCCGAGTTCACGCCTTCGTACGAGAGCAGGATCACCACGGTGCCGGTGAGCGCGGCCACGGCGATGCCGTAGTGCGCATTGGCCAGCCAGCGGAACGCCATGCACAGCAGCGCCATCAGCGCGAGATGCGCCCATGGCGAGGCCGGCGTGAGACGCAGCAGGGCCGTGGTCAGCACGAGTCCGAGCACCGTGCCCACCACGCGCAGCAGGCCGAAGTTAAAGGTGGCGGCGAAGTCGGCGCGCAGCACGATGGCCGTGGTCATCGGCAACCAGTAGCCGTGCGGCAGATTGAGCAGGCGGGATACCAGCAGCGCCGTGCTGAGGCAGGCCGCCGTGCGTATCGCATGGCGGAAGGCTACCGAGCGTGGCGTAAGGTTGGCGCGCAACACGGCCCATGCCGAGCTGCTTTGCAAGGTGCGCGGCAGTTGCGTTTCCGCAGCCGCGGCGCGCAGTTCGCCACGACTGCCCGCCCAGTTTGCATTGCGCACGGCGGCGGCCAGTTGGCCATCCAGTGCGCGCAGATGCGGAACCAGCCCGGCCGGCGCGGTGCGGGCATCGCTACGCAAGGTTTGCAGCGCTTGCTCTGCTTGTTGCGGCGGCTCTGCGGTTTCCAGTGCGCGCGCGATGGCGTCCAGCACGCGCGCGGCGTCATCACGGTAGCGTGCGTGCGGAGCGGGATCGGCATACAGCGCGGAAATCGCCGTCAATTCCAGCCGGATGCGTTCGGCCAGTTCCAGCAGTACGGCGAATGCTTCCATCGCGCGACCGTGCGCGCGATAGCGGCCGAGCAGGGTGTGCTGCAACGAAGTCATGGCGTCGGTGAGCGCGGGATTCGCGTTTTCGTCGTCACCCGGTTGGCGTGCCAACATGGCGAGGCCCGCGTACACGCCGGCCAGCGCATGGCGCTCCGGACGATAGCGTTGCAACGGCCATGCGGCTACGGCGAACAGGGTGAGCAGCAGTCCGCCGCAGGCGATCAGGCTGGAGGCGAGCAGGGCATTCCTGGGCGAGATCGGCGTGGCGGCGGCGATCACCAGCAGGATCATGCTGGTCATGCCCACGCGCGCCGCGTCCGTGCCGAACACCACCAGCATGCCGCCACAGAAGCCGAACACGGCGGTGATCAGCAGCATCGGCAGCAACTGGTCGCCGATGGTGAAGCCCAGCAGCGCAGCCAGCCCCGCCACCAGCGTCGCCAGCAGCAACCAGCGCATGCGTTGGCGGTAGGGGCCTGGCTGGTCGGAGAACATCGTGTCCAGCGCGCCTGCGCTCACGCCGAGGCCGACCTCGGGATAACCCGTGGCCAGCCCGACGGCCAGGGGCAGGACCACCGCCATCGTATTGCGCAGGACCACCCACAGCGGCACCTCCGGCCGCTTGAACAGCGTCAGGGTTTCGACGAATTGTGCGCGCAGGGAATAGCCGCGGTTGGGCATGGGATCTGGATATTGCGGGGGTATCGGGATTCTGCCCTAAGCCGTTTGAAACTGTCGTGCCGGCGCATTGTTTCGCTACCATCGGTGACACACTACGGCCATGCCATGACCATGTCGCTCAAGAACCAGTTCGAACTGATGGCCGGATACAACCGGTGGATGAATGACAAGCTTTACGCCGCCGCATCGCGGCTGGACGCGGCGGCCATGCATGAAGATCGGGGTGCGTTCTTCGGTTCGGTGTTCGGCACGCTCAATCACCTGTTGGTGGCCGACACCATCTGGCTGAAGCGGTTCGCCGATCATCCAGCGGTGTTTCGTTCGCTAGATCGAGTGCGTGGCTTGCCGCATCCGTACTCGCTAGCGGAGGTCCTGTACGCCGAATTCGACCCATTGCGCGAGGCGCGTCGCGACATGGATGAAACGATCGTGCGGCTCTGCGCGGAAGCGACGAACGATGCATACGATCAGGCCTTGACCTACAGCAACCGCTCAGGCCAGGTGTTCGTCAGGAAGTTCGGGCATCTGATGCAGCATTTCTTCAACCATCAGACGCACCACCGCGGGCAGGTCACCACCCTGCTCAGCCAATCGGGCATCGATGTGGGCGTGACGGACTTGTCGGCGATGCTGCCCGAGGCGGATTGACGGCGCCGGCTTGCCGGGCGCCGTCCTTGCGTGTCAGGCGCGTCCGGCGAACTCGCCGGTCAGCGTGTTCACCCACACCTTCTCGTCGTTGGTGATGTATTCGGGCACCTGGATCTCGACGCCGGTGTTGAGCTTGGCCGGCTTGGTGCGCTTGGTGGCGCTGGCGCCCTTCAGCTCCGGCGCGGTGTCGACCACGGTGAGCACCACGCTGGTGGGCACCTGCAGGCCGACCGGCGCATCGTCGATAACCTGCACGTAAAAACCTTCCACGTCTTCCACGATGTAGCCGGCATTGTCGCCCACCAGTTCGGGGCCGAGCAGGTACTGGGTGTAATCCTCCGCGTCCATGAACACGAAGGCCTCGCCGTCCTTGTAGGAGAAGTTGGCGGCGCGGCGCACCAGGTCCATCTCCTTCAGGTCGTCGTCGGCGCGCAGGCTGAGGTCGAACTTGCGACCGCCAGGGATGGAATACAGGGTGAAGCGGAAGGTGACGTTGCCGCCACGCGCGGTAGGCGAGCTGCGCTCGATGTCGCGCACCTGGTAGACGATGCCTTCGTGCTCGACCACGTTGCCTTTCTTGACGTCGGAAGCTTTCATGGATTGGAACCGGGTGTTGGTTGATGGAAGGTACGGCATTCCGTCGAAAGCCGGAATCCAGTGGAATGTGCAGCGCGAAGCGCTCGAAACAGATTATGCGTGCTGAACACGAGTGCCCGGCTGGATTCCGGCTTTCGCCGGAATGACGGCGAAGGAACCGGATTCCGTGTCATCGGCCGTCCACGGCCCGCACGGCTCACTTCGGCTGCAAGCGCACCGCGCCGTCGAGGCGGATGGTCTCGCCGTTGATGTAGCGATTGCCGAGGATGAAAGCCACCGTCTGCGCGAACTCCTCCGGCTTGCCGAGGCGCGAGGGGAACGGGATCGAGGCGGACAGCGATTCCTGCACCTGCGGCGGCATGCCATCCACCATCGGAGTCCAGAAAATGCCCGGCGCGATGGTCGCCACACGGATGCCGAAGCGCGACAGCTCGCGCGCCATCGGCAAGGTCATGCCCACCACGCCACCCTTGGAGGCGGAATACGCGGCCTGGCCGATCTGGCCTTCGTAGGCGGCAACCGAAGCGGTGTTGACGATCACGCCGCGCTCGCCGTCCTCGCCCGCCTCGTTGTGCTGCATCAGTGCCGCTGCGGCCTTGGCCACGTTGAAGCTGCCGACCAGGTTCACCATGATGGTGCTGGCGAAGGTGGAAAGCGGCATCGGGCCTTCCTTGCCCAGCACGCGACCAGCACCAAGGATGCCGGCGCAGTTCATCACCACGTTGAGCCCCCCCATCGCCTCGCGCGCGGCGGCGACATTGGCGGTGACGCCGTCCTCGCTGGTCACGTCGGTCTTGTAGAAGCGGGCAACGTCGCCCAGCGCCTTGGCGGCGGCGTGGCCCTTTTCCTCGTTGACGTCGAAGAGCGCCACTTTGGCGCCATGGGCGACGAGGTGTTGCGCTACCGCGTGGCCGAGACCGGAAGCGCCGCCGGTGATGATCGCCTTGACCTGATCGAGTTGCATGTCGGGTATTCCGTGGATGACGAAACGGCCATTTTAGCAGCCCTACCGTCACCTCAATCGTTTGGCTTGGACGTCGGCGTACCGGATCTCCGGGGCATGGCAGGGTGCGAGCGCGCATGGTGCGCCGGCCTCCTCTCCCCTCTGGGGAGAGGATTGAGGTGAGGGGCCAAGACTTGCGGTTATGTAGTTCGAAGTGCGCTTCGAAACGCAATCACTCCGCGAGTCCGTCGCTTGGCCTGGTTCTCCCCCCCGGCGGGGCGAAGGAGAAAAGGCTACGCCGCCGTGCGCGCCCGCGTCACGCGGCTGGCGGTGTCCTTGTGCAACTGCGCGGCCAACCAGGCGCCGGTGGCGACCAGCAGGTCGAGATCGACGCCGGTCGCCATGCCCATGCCGTGCAGCATGTACACCACGTCCTCGCTGGCCACGTTGCCGGTGGCACCCTTGGCGTACGGGCAGCCGCCAGTGCCGGAAACCGCGCTGTCCACCACACGCACACCTTCTTCGAGGCAGGCAAGGATGTTCGCCAGCGCCTGGCCGTAGGTGTCATGGAAATGCACCGCCAGCGCGCCGATTGGCACGGATTGCGCCACCGCATGCAGCATGGCGCGCGCTTTCGCCGGCGTGCCGACGCCGATGGTGTCGCCCAGCGAGACTTCATAGCAGCCGAGTTCGTGCAGCCGCCGCGCCACGCGCACCACGTCGCTCACCGGCACGTCGCCCTGGTAAGGGCAACCAAGCACGGTGGACACGTAGCCGCGCACCGCCACGCCGTCGGCCTTGGCACGCTCCAGCACGGGCATGAAGCGTTCGATGGATTCGTCGATGGAGGCGTTGATGTTCTTGCGGTTGAACGCCTCGCTGGCGGCAGTGAACACGGCGATTTCATTGGCGCCAACTTCGCGCGCACGCTCGTAGCCCTGCAGGTTCGGTACCAGCACCGGGTAACTCACGCCCGGCACCTTGCGGATGCCGGCGAACACCTCGGTCGCGTCGGCGAGTTGCGGCACCCATTTCGGGCTGACGAAGCTGGTGGCCTCGATGGTCTTGAGGCCGGTGGAGGAGAGACGGTCGATCAGCGCGATCTTCACTTCGGCGGGAAGCAGGGTCTTCTCGTTCTGCAGGCCGTCGCGGGCGCCGACTTCGACGATGCGGACGTGGTTGGATGCAGTCATCACGGTTCTCCGAAGGTAGGAACGCACCCTGTGCGCGATGGCTCTGATGCCTGATCGAAGCAAAAGCATTCGCGCACAGGGTGCGCTCCTACAGGTGTGGGGCGGTCAGGCGACGAATTTCACCAGCACCGAGTCGGCCTCGACGAAGTCGCCCTGGCTTGCGGTGACGCTTTCGATGGTGCCCGCGCGCGGCGCCTTCAGGGCCAGCTCCATCTTCATGGCTTCCATCACCAGCAGCTCCTGGCCTTCCTCGACGTGGTCGCCAGGCTTGGCCTTCACCAGCACGATGCGACCCGGCATGGGGGCGACGACCTGGTTGCCGCCCGCGCTGTCCTTCGATGACCACGCATAGGCGGCCGCGCGGCTCAGGTGCCAGCGGCGGCCATGGGTGTCGTGCAGCAGCACGCGATGTGCGCTGCTGCGCAGGGCGTGGCGTTCGGCTTCGTCGTCGAAGCGGGCGCTGAGCGCATCGCCGTCGAATCGTGCGCCGCGCACTTCGCAAGCGTGTTCGCCATGGTGCAGTCGATAGTTGCCTGCGTGGCCGTGGGCTTCGATTTCGTAGCGCGTCTCGCCGCGCGCCAGCGCCACGATGCGCTTGCCCGCATGGCCCACGCGCCATGCATCGGCGCTGGCCCACGGGGAATGCGGATCGGCAGGGTTCGCCGCGACGTGCGTCTCGTCATGCAGCAGGGCGGCGGCGGCGGCGGCAAACAGCGTGCGCGCATCGGGTTCTTCATCGCCAATGACGAATTCGTCGAGATGACGGTCGAGGTAGCCGGTATCGATGCTTGCCCCGGTGATCGCCGGGTGGCGCGCCAGCCGTTCGAGGAAGGCGATGTTGGATTTCGGGCCTTCGATCTCGCACTCGGCCAGGGCTTCGCGCAGCCGCTGCAGGGCCTGCGGGCGGTCTGCGTCCCACACGATCAGCTTGGCGATCATCGGGTCGTAGAAGATCGTCACCGTGTCGCCCTGCGCCACGCCGCCGTCGATGCGCACGTGGCGCGAAGGCGCGGGCAGGCGCAGCGTGTGCAACTTGCCGGAGCCGGGCAGGAAGTTCTGCTCGGGGTCTTCCGCATACAGGCGCACCTCGATCGCATGGCCGTGCGAGGCAACCTGTTCCTGCGTGAATGGCAATGGCTCGCCGTGCGCGATGCGCAGCTGCCATTCGACCAGGTCGAAGCCGTGGGTGAGCTCGGTGACCGGGTGCTCCACCTGCAGGCGCGTGTTCATTTCCATGAAGTGGAAATCGCCCTGCGGCCCCACGATGAACTCCACCGTGCCCGCGCCCACGTAGTTCACGGCCTTCGCGGCGGCCACCGCGGCAGCGCCCATGGCCGCGCGCTTCTCCGGCGTGAGGAAGGGCGAGGGCGTTTCCTCCAGCACCTTCTGATAGCGGCGCTGCGCCGAGCATTCGCGCTCGTCGAGGTGGATCACGTGGCCGTGGCGGTCGCCGAAGATCTGGAACTCGATATGGCGCGGGTGTTCGACGTAGCGCTCCAGCAGCATGCTGGCGTCGCCGAACGCGGCCTGCGCCACGCGCTGCGCGGTGGCCAGCGCCTCGGGGAAATCCGCGTCGCTGCGCACGATCTGCATGCCCTTGCCGCCGCCGCCCGCCGAGGGCTTGATGATCAGCGGATAGCCGACGGCATGGGCCTGCTGGGCGAGAAAGGCGTTGTCCTGGTTGTCGCCGTTGTAGCCGGGCACCAGCGGCACGTCGTGTTTCGCCATCAACGCCTTGGCGGCGGATTTGGAACCCATCGCCTCGATGCTCGCGGGATCCGGCCCGATGAACACGATGCCCGCGTCGGCGCAGGCGCGGGAGAAGGCGGTGTTCTCGGACAGGAAGCCGTAGCCGGGATGGATGGCCTGCGCGCCGCTCTTCTTCGCGGCCTCGAGGATCGCATCGATGCGCAGGTAGGATTCCGCCGGGCGCGGGCCGCCGATGGGCCAGGCCTCATCGGCTAGGCGCACGTGCTGCGCGTCGCGGTCCGCTTCCGAATACACCGCGATGCTGCGGATGCCGAGCCGCCGGCAGGTGCGGATCACGCGGCAGGCGATCTCGCCGCGGTTGGCGATCAGTACGCGTTCGAACATGCGGGTTCCTTGCGATGCCTTGGTTTTGTCGCCATTCCGGGGCAAGCCGGGATGGCGGGGGCTGCAGGCTTGCCTTTGACAGGGCGCGCGATGCAAAGCCTCGGAAAACTAGCAGATGCGTCGCCTTGCGCCGATGCGCAGCGCAGCATGAGGGTCAGCCAGCAACCCATTGCGGCGCGCGCTTGTCCAGGAAGGCGGAGAGCCCTTCCTGGCCTTCCGGTGAAACGCGCAGGCGGGCGATCAGTTCGGCGTTGTCACGATCGATGGATTCGGCGCAGGTTTCGTCGAGCCCTTCCACGCGGAAGGCGAGTCGCTTGGCCTCGCGCAGTGCCACGGGCCCGGCCTTGGCCAACAGCTTCAATGCGAAGGCCACGGCCTCGTCCAAGGCTTCGGGGGCCACGACCTGGTGCAACAGGCCGATGCGCTGTGCTTCGGCGGCATCGAATATTTCACCGGTGAGGAACAGCTTGCGTGCCTGGCGCAGGCCGATGGCGGCGAGCACATAGGGCGAGATCACGGCAGGCACCAGGCCCAGCTTCACCTCGGTGAGGCCGAACTTGGCGCCATCCGTGCCGATGGCGACGTCGCAGCAGGCGACCAGGCCCACGCCGCCGCCGTAGGCCGCGCCATTGACGCGGGCGAGGGTGGGTTTGGGGCAGAACTGCAGGCTGCGCATCAGTCGCGCGAGCCGCAGCGAATCGTCGCGATTCTCCGCCTCGCTGGCTTTGGCCATGCCGCGCATCCAGTTGAGGTCCGCACCGGCCGAGAAGCTGGCGCCGCTGCCGGTGAGCACCACGGCGCGCACCGCCGGGTCGCGGCCCGCGTCTTCGATGGCGGCGGTGAGCTCGGCGATCAGCGCGTCGTCGAAGGCGTTGTGCACCTCGGGGCGGTGCATGGCCAGCGTGCGCACGCCGGCGAGATCGGTGATCCGTACGGAGGAAGCCATCGGAGGATCCTGCGGAGAAAGCCGGCATTTTAAATCGTTGTGCAACCCCCGGCCGGATGCCCAGCAGAAGCCCTGCAATACGCGCGTAATGTGGCTACAATGCGAACCATTCTTATTTGTACTCGGATTGACCGTGCGCTTGTCCGACTTGCCGAAGGGTGTCACCGCCGTGGTGGACCGCGTGGACGACGCGCACGCCAATGACACCGTGGCGCAGCGGCTGCGCGACCTCGGCTTCGTCGATGGCGAGCCGGTGCGCGTGGTGGCGAGGGCGCCATTGGGAGCCGATCCGTTGCTGATCCAGATCGGCTTCACCCGCTTTGCCCTGCGTCGTGCGGAAGCGAACCGGGTCAGCGTGCGGGCGGAGGCAGCATGAGCGCCGACGCCCTGCGCATTGCCCTGGTTGGCAATCCGAACTGCGGCAAGACCGCGTTGTTCAACCTGCTCACCGGCGGTCGGCAGAAGGTGGCCAATTACGCCGGCGTGACCATCGAGCGCAAGGAAGGGCGTTTCCTGGCGCCGTCCGGGCGCATGTTGCAGATACTCGACTTGCCGGGTGCGTACAGCTTCGATGCAGTCAGCCCCGACGAGCAGATCACCCGCGACGTGCTGGAGGGCAACTATCCCGGCGAGGCGCCCCCCGACCTGATCGTGTGCGTGGCCGATGCCACCAACCTGCGCCTGCACCTGCGCTTCCTGCTGGAAGTGCGGCGGCTGGGTCGCCCGGTGGTGCTGGCCTTGAACATGATGGATGCGGCGCGTCGGCGCGGCATCGAGATCGACGTGCCGGAACTGTCGCGTCGCCTGGGTCTCCCGGTGGTGGAAACCGTTGCGGTAAAGCGTGGCGGCGCACAGGCCCTGGTGGAGCGCGTGGACGGTGAGCTGCCGCAGGCTGCGCCTGCGCAAGCCGACGACGCGGCCAGCCGCGCCGATCTGCATGCCGACGTGCGGGCCTTGCTCGCCGCCACGGTGCGCATGCCGCGCCAGACGGCGGAGCTGGACGATGCGCTAGACCGCTGGGCGCTGCATCCGGCGTTCGGCCTCGCCATCCTCGCGGTGGTGATGTTCCTGGTGTTCCAGGCGGTATATGCCGCCGGCAAGCCGATGACCGACCTGATCGGCGACGGCTTCGGCTGGCTGGGTGCGCACGTCGCCGCGTGGTTGCCGGCAGGGCCGCTGCAGGGACTGATCAACGATGGCATCTTCACCGGCCTGGGCACGGTGCTGGGCTTCATGCCCGAGATCCTGGTGCTGTTCTTCTTCATCCTCGTGCTGGAGGAATCCGGCTACCTGCCGCGAGCGGCCTTCCTGCTGGACCGGCTGATGGTGTCGGTGGGGCTGACCGGGCGCTCCTTCATCCCGCTGCTGTCCAGCTTCGCCTGCGCCATCCCCGGCATCATGGGCACGCGCTCGATCACCGATCCGCGCGACCGCGTGGCCACCATCCTCGTGGCGCCACTGATGACCTGCTCGGCACGCCTGCCGGTGTATGCGCTCTTGATCGGCGCCTTCATTCCGGCACATCGCGTGTTCGGCCTGTTCAACCTGCAGGGACTGGTGCTGTTCGCGCTCTATCTCGCAGGCATCATCGGCGCGATGCTTGTGGGCTGGGTGATGAAGCGTATCCGCCGTGATCAGGGCGACCATGCGCTGCTGATGGAACTGCCTTCGTACCGCCTGCCCAAGGTGCGCGACGTGGCGATCGGCCTGTACGAGCGCAGCATGATCTTCCTGAAGCGGCTGACCGGCGTGATCCTCGCGCTCACCGTGCTGATGTGGGCGCTGTCCAGCTTTCCCGCGCCGCCGGCGGGCGCCAGCGGGCCGGCGATCGACTACAGCTTTGCCGGCCATCTTGGCCATTGGCTGGCGTATCCGTTCGCACCGATCGGCTTCAACTGGCAGATGAGCCTGGCGCTGATCCCCGCCTTCGCCGCGCGCGAGACCGCGGTGGCGGCACTGGCCACGGTGTACGCGGTGGGCGGCGATGCGGGCCAGCTCGCGCCGGCCCTGGCCTCGCATGTCTCGCTGGCTTCCGCGCTGTCGCTGCTGGTGTGGTTCGCCTACGCGCCGCAGTGCATGTCCACGCTGGCCGTCATCAAGCGCGAGACCGGCGAGTGGCGCAACGTGGTCGTCTCGTTCGGCTACCAGTTCGTGATGGCCTACGCGGCTTCCTTCCTCGTCTATCAGGTCGCGAGCATGCTTGCATGAGCACCGGCCTGCTGATTCAGTACATCGTGCTCGGCCTGATCGTGGCGGCCAGCGCGCTGGTGGTGTTCCGCAAGCTGGCGCCGCAGCTCACCAGCCGCTGGCTGGCGGCGGTTTCGATGCGTTTGTCGCGCAGCGATTCGCGCCTGCTGAAGGCCCTGGGACGACGCCTGCAGCCGAAGCAGGGCACGGGCGATTGCAGTGACGGTTGCAGCACCTGCGGCGCTTGCGGGCCGAAGAAGCCGGTAGCGGCTTCGACGGAGTCGCGTGCTCCCGGTTCATCCGGGCAGGCGCGCACGGCGGTGGAGCCGATGCCGCTGCATTTCAGGTCGCGTTCGCGCTGACTCGGACAGCGTCAGCCCCTGGCTTGCTTCACCCGCCAATGCGCGCGGTGACGAAACATGTCGATGCCCCAAATGACGAGCGTCGTGGCTGCGGCCATGGCCAGCAGCGGAACGTTGTCGAGTGCTCCCCCATTCACGGCCTGGGTTGCCACGCTGCCGATAATGGATGCGCAGGCCAGCAAGAGGTACGTGAGGGCACGCGGACTGAGGTTGAGGATGGGTTTCCTGCTGCGTTTCGGCGTGCGAAGCCTGTACCGACGGATGGCCAGGGCCAACGCGCCAAGTACGATCGGCGTCGCCACGATGGGCTTGTCCAGCAGGTAGTCCATTCCAAGTCCAAGGGCGCACAGCGAAGGGATGAGTAATCGCCGCCGCCATGGATTGGCCTCGCTTGAAGACTCCGGCGCGCCTTGCCAGCGATTGATCCACCTGACGCCGATCAGGGCGGACAGAAAGAGCGCGATGCCAGCGAACATCACGGCCGAGACGGACCCGATGCCTAGCCAGGCGGCCGGCTTGGTGATGTCGCCCTGTTGCGATGCCGCCCAGAACAGCACGATGGCGGTGATGGCAGCGCCTGCCAGGGCCATGGCGAGCACGCGGATGGCGACGAGTGTCCAGTATTCGCGGCTATTGCCATTGCTGCCCACGGCACGCAACCAGAATTGCGCATGTTCCCGATTCAACGTGGCTGGCAATTGCTCGGGGACGCCCAGGCAAAGCGCGTGCGCGATGCGCGCGAGGTTCGCGGATTTTTCGCGCGTCAGGGTCACGCCAATGGTTCGGTACCAGCTGCGCGGCTGTTGCAGCAGGGCGATGCAACTGCGCACCCTCCAAGGATGAGGCTGGCCTTTCTCGGTCAGGGTGCGCGATCGTCTTGCCAGCGATGTATGGTCGTTGAACATCTCCCAGTGTGCCGCCAGCCTGCTGCGTAATTTTTCCAGGGCAACCGGGTTCAGGCCTGTCAGCACGTTGTTGAGATCGAAGAAGCCCAGCAGTGCATCGAAGTTGGCGGACTGCATGGGACGTGACTCTTGCGCCAGTCCCTGCATCATCCGCTGCCCGGTGAGTTGCTTGATGCGGAACGACCATAGTTCCGGGCAGCGGGCCAGCCAGTTGGCAAGCCCCACCGGGCCTTCGGCGCGGCATGCTTCGTCGATCACGCGCTTGGCCAGTTCGGCGATATTGACCGCCGTCGCTGGTCGCGACGCCGCCGGTCGCAGGGTCTCGACCGGTGGAAGCACTCGGGCCGGCGTGGAGGCGGGGCCCGCCGGCTTCAGGATTTCCACTGGCGCAGGCGCCAGGCCGGGCCTGGAGGTTTCGGGTGGCGACAGGGTTTCGAGCGCGTGCGCTGCCTTGGGTGCGATCGATGGCCCGGGCTTGAGCGTTTCCAGCGGCGAGGGCACCAGGTCGGGCCCGGAAATTTCGGGTTGCGACAGGGTTTCGAGCACATGCGGTGCCCTGGGTGCGATCGATGGCCCGGTCCTGAGCGTTTCCAGCGGTACAGCGGGGCGGCTGGGTTGGACGACCACATGCGGCGGCGCTGCTGGCGGCTGGGTGTCGCCGGTGGATACGGGGATGACGTGGGTATCGCGTTTCGGTGTCGCCGGGGGCGGGATAGGTGCGGGTTGTGCCATCGGGGGGCGGGTCGTCTGCCTGCCCGCTTGCGTGAGTGCTATCTGGTATGCGGTGTTCAGGCGCTGGAACGCTTCAGCATCCTCGTCCGGCCGCGTCGTGCGCAGCAGGCGCGCATAGGCGCGCTTGATCGTGGCGGCATCGGCATCGGCGGCAACGCCGAGCAATTCGTAGGCCCAGATCAAAGCTGGTGACCCGCAAGATAAGCAAATGAATGACAAGGGCCGGGATTGATGGCTGCATTCATCTGTCGGTGCCTCATGGATCCATGTTGCGGTTGGCTGACATCCGTGTCGCAGGTGAATCGTCGGGAATGATCTGACCTGTGCGCTCCCGTGTGGCCAAGCCGGCAATCCAAAGTGAGAAGGCGCCCGCCGCGATTGCGCTTGGGCTGAGTTGGCCATGCGCAATATTGGAGCTGTAGGCGATAACGAATGCCGCCAGTACGGCGGTTACGGCGTATTTGCGATAACGCGATGGATTGTTTCCGCAGCGGACGAGTGCGAACAAGGCGGCGGCCACGCCGAAACCATAGGCAAATGGACGGAGCGGTGCTTCTCCATGCGCTGCGCCTATGCATAGCAGACACACCCATGGAACGACGGAAGTGTGAAATCTGGCTAATGGGATGTGGGCTGGTTCTGGCCTCGCTTGCCATGCCAAAAGGCGCAAGGAGATCGAGATGGGCAGTACGACGCATATGGTTGACTGCACTAAGATGATGACGAGGTCGGTGGCGGACAGGTTGCTTGCGCCATTCGGTGTCGCGGGGATTTGTGCCAAACAGGCTACGACTTCGATTGCGAGTAGTGCCAGGATATGGCTTCCGAGGATCAGTGATCTTTCGCGTGTTTTCCAGGTCGGCGAGGCGGCCTTGGGCCAAAAGCGAATGGCTTTTGGGTTGAAGAAATTGGATAGCGGTTGTGTGCATTCAAGTTTGCATTCGAAGCATATGCTGTAGATGAAGTCAGCAATTCGTTTCGGTCCTTTGAATTCAATGCAATGCAGGGCGATTTCCCACCAGGCGAAACGCGAAAGTGTCTTGCGTATGGAGCGCATTCGTTGGATGTCTGGAGGATTTTCGTAAGGGCTTTTTGTGATTCGAGTCAATGCGTATTCGTTGGTCGGTAATAGCAGCCAGTGCAGGTGGTTTTCGGCGATGCGGCGTGATGTGTTTTGCTCATGATCGTCGAGTACGTCAGCTGGCCATTGAAAGTGCTCGCGTAATACCTCGAAGCAGGCTCGTGGCATGGGGGTGTGGCGAACCAGGTTTAGCGTTGCTTCCGAAATGGATTTTCGTTTGAGGTTTGGCCATGCCAATCCTGTAACCGCCAGCCATGCATGCAGGCGGTCACTATCTCCTGATGAGCATGTTTCTCGAAGTTGTTGCAGATAACTTTGTTCGTCTAACTCGTGGCTGGGATCGACCCATTGATCAAGAAAGTTTTTGTACTTGGTTATAGGGGAGTACAAGCTGCGGAGAAGGTCGACCAGTTTGGTCTGTGCTGATTTGTCCGGTATGGCACTGACGTCATTGAGCTGGAAATAGTCGAGCAAAGTGTCGAAGCAGGAGCTTGGCATGGGTATCGGAACTTGCTTCAGTCTTGCCAGCAGTGTGCGTGCAAAAGCTTGCTTGACAGGGAGCGACCAAAGTTCGGGTTGCGCGTCCAGCCAGCTGCGCACGGTATCTGCGTCCCCTTTGATGGCAATCATTGCCAGCGCTCGATGGAGCGCATCGAAGTCTACCGAGGATGGAGTCGATGGGTCTGGCGTGAGGTGTGGCGAAATATCTCGTGTTTTCTGTGCGGAATTGCTTTGCGGATTCGAAAAAAAGAGAGCGGGAGGGTTCAGGATTTCCAGTGCGGAAGATTCCGCTGGCCTTGGCGCGGCCTGAGGAGGTTTGTGCATTTCCAATCGGACGGGGTCGCATGGTTTCGCTGATGCGGGCGTTTGCGATGGAGATGCTGACGAAGGTTGAGCAACACGTTTTCCCAACTGCGCAATTGCAGTTTGGTACGCAGTATTCAGGCGCTGGAACGCCGCGGCGTCATCGTCCGGCCGCGTCGTGCGCAGCAGGCGCGCATAGGCGCGCTTGATCGTGGCGGCATCAGCATCGGCGGCAACGCCGAGCAATTCGTGGACCCAGGTCAAAGCTGGCGTTCCAGTTCGTCCATGGCCTGGCCGAAGCGCGTGCGGTGTTCGCCGATCAGCCGCTCGTCCTGCGATTCCAGCGTCTGCGTGAAGCGGCCTATCCATTCGCGCAACACGTCGCGCGCGGCGATGTATTCCTCGAACAGGCGCTCGGCGCGCGCCAGCAGTGCGAGGTTTTCCTGCTTGGAGCGGGGGTGGATCTTCAGTTCCGACAGGGCATCCAGCCTGGCGCGGATTTCCTCCTTGCTCAGGATGCCCGGGTTCTGCTCCAGCACCAGTTCGTGGCGCGTGCCGCTGGCGGCGGGCGCGGCCTCCACCTGCAGCACGCCGTTGATGTCGTAAGTGAAGCGGACGACCACGGCGTTGTCCGCGATGGGCAGGGTGGGGTTGAGCGGCACGTCCAGTTGCCCGAGCTTGATGTTGCGCGCCACCATCGGGCTTTCGCCCTGGTAGATCTTGAGCGACAGCAGCTTCTGCCGCTCGGTCATCGGGAAATAGGTGGATTCGCGGCTGATCGGCACCACGCTGTTGCGCTGGATGAGAGGCGAGAACAGCCCGTTCTGCACGTTCCCGTGCTCGTCCTTTTGCCCAACTTCCACGCCCAGCGTGTACGGGCAGACGTCGGTGAGGATGATCTCGTCCAGCTTGACGTTGCGGCTCTTGAGGCCGGCGGCCACGCAGGCGCCCATGGCGATGGCTTCGTCCGGGTTGATGTGGCGCAGCGGCAGCCGGCCGAACATGCGCGCGATCAGCCGCGACACCAGCGGCATGCGGCTGGCGCCGCCGACCAGCACGATCTCGTTGAGTTGTTCCGGTTGCAGCCGCGCGTCGCGCAAGGCGCGTTCGAGCGGGGCGCGCATGCGCTGCAGCAGCGGCTCGGCCAGTTGTAGGAAACGGTCCTGGTCGATCTGCCAGCGGATGACGCGTTCGCCGACCTGGCAATCGATGCGCTGCTCGGATTGCTGGCTCAACGCGCGCTTGAGTACTTCCAGGCGTCGGCGCAGCAGGCCGCGTTCGACGGGCGAGAAGTCCGCGGCATTCAACTTGAGGTCGGCGAGGCAGGTGTTTTCCAGCAGGTCGAGGAAGTCCTCGCCGCCCAGGAAGTTGTCGCCGGCGCTGGCATGCACTTCGACCACGCCTTCGAAAGTCTCCAGCACCGAGACGTCAAACGTGCCGCCGCCGAGGTCGAAGACCAGGAAACGCGTGCCCTCGGGCTTGGCTTCCAGGCCGTAAGCGAGGGCGGCGGCGGTGGGTTCGTTGATCAGGCGTTCCACCTTGATGCCGGCCAGTTCGCCGGCCGCGCGCGTGGCCTTGCGCTGCGCATCGGAAAAATAGGCCGGCACGCTGATCACGGCTTCATCCACTTTCTCGCCGAGCGCGGCTTCGGCGTCGGCGATCAGCGAGCGGAGCACCAGGGCCGACAACTCCTCGGGGCGAAACTGGCGGTTGCCGAGCGGCGTCTCGCGCGACGACCCCATCCAGCGCTTGAAGGCCGCAACGGTGCTTTTGGGATGGCTCACCAGGCGGTCGCGCGCGGCTTCGCCGATGATCATGTGGCCGTCGTCGTCGATGCTGACGACGGAGGGCGTGAGCAATTCGCCCAGCGCATTTGGGAAAAGCCGCGGGCCGTCCTCGCCGAAACAGCCGATCAGCGAATGCGTGGTGCCCAGGTCAATGCCGACGATCACTGGTTGTTCCCCCTTGGTCTTGCATCCATGGCCGTCCGGCCAGTGTGTTACATCCGGAACACGCCGTAGCGCTGCGGCTCGATCGGCGCATTCATCGAAGCGGAGATGGCGAGCCCCAGCACGCGGCGCGTGTCGGCCGGGTCGATGATGCCGTCGTCCCACAGGCGCGCGCTGGCGTAGTAGGGATGGCCTTGATGTTCGTATTGTTCGCGGATCGGCGTCTTGAAGGCGTCCTCTTCTTCCGCGCTCCACGACTTGCCGGCGGCCTCGATGCCGTCGCGTTTCACGGTGGCGAGCACCGACGCGGCCTGTTCGCCGCCCATCACGCTGATGCGCGCGTTCGGCCACATCCACAGGAAGCGGGCGCCGTAGGCGCGGCCGCACATGGCGTAATTGCCGGCGCCGAAGCTGCCGCCGATCACCACGGTGAACTTGGGCACGTGGGAGCAGGCGACCGCCGTCACCATCTTCGCGCCGTCCTTCGCAATGCCGGCTTGTTCGTATTTCTTGCCGACCATGAAGCCGGTGATATTCTGCAGGAACACCAGTGGCACGTTGCGCTGGTTGCACAGCTCGATGAAGTGCGCGCCCTTGAGCGCGCTCTCGGCGAACAGGATGCCGTTGTTGGCGACAATGCCCACCGGGTAGCCGTGGATGTGTGCGAAGCCGCACACCAGGGTCTTGCCATAACGGGCCTTGAATTCATGGAATTCCGAGCCGTCCACGATGCGCGCGATCACCTCGCGGATGTCGAACGGGCGGCGGGTGTCCTCGGGGATCACGCCGTACAGCTCGCTGGACGGGTATTTCGGTTCGGCGGGTTCGCGCAGCGCCAGCGGCACGGTCTTCCTGCGGTTGAGGCTCGCCACGATGTCGCGGGCGATGGACAGTGCATGCGCATCGTTCTCGGCGTAATGGTCGGCCACCCCCGAGATGGAGGTATGGACGTCCGCGCCGCCCAGCGTCTCCGCGTCGACCACCTCGCCGGTGGCGGCCTTCACCAGTGGCGGCCCGCCGAGGAAGATCGTGCCTTGCTCTCGCACGATGATGGTTTCGTCGCTCATCGCCGGCACGTAGGCGCCGCCGGCGGTGCAACTGCCCATCACCACTGCGATCTGCGGGATGCCCAGGCCCGACATGCGTGCCTGGTTGTAGAAGATGCGGCCGAAGTGTTCCTTGTCCGGGAACACCTCATCCTGCAGGGGCAGGAAGGCGCCGCCGGAGTCGACCAGGTAGACGCAGGGCAGGCGGTTTTCCAGCGCCACCTCCTGCGCCCGAAGGTGTTTTTTCACCGTCATCGGAAAGTAGGTGCCGCCCTTGACGGTGGCATCGTTGGCGACCACCACCACTTCGATGCCGTTGACCCGGCCGATGCCGGTGATGACGCCTGCCGCGGGCGCCGCATCGTCGTACATGCCATGCGCCGCCAGCGGCGAAAGTTCGAGGAAGGGCGAGCCGGGGTCGAGCAGGGCACGGATGCGTTCGCGCGGCAGCAGCTTGCCGCGGGCGACGTGCTTCTCCCGAGCCTTGGCGCCGCCGCCCTCGGAGCTGCGTGCCAGTTCGCGGCGCAGATCTTCGGTGAGCGCGCGCAGGCGTTCGCCGGCGGACTGGAATTCGGGGGAACGCGGGTCGATCTGCGAGACGATGACACTCATGCGCGGCTGCCGTCGGCGGAATGAATCCGCGCATGATACCGGGAGTGCCATGCAGCAAGGCGGCCCCGGAGCGGCGCTCCCTAAAGAGTGCGGCCATGGATGGCCGCCCGTGTGGCTTCCGCGTTCAAGGATGAACGCACAAGTACAGACGAAGGGCGGCCGTCCGTTTGATCTTCGCGCTTTTGGACGAACGCACGTGTGCGTTCGCACGGATACATCCAAAAAAAACGGCCGCTCGAGGCGGCCGTTTTCTCGAACTGCGTAACGAGGATCAGTGACCCTTCATCGCGTCCTTGGCCTTGTCGGCAGCCTTGCCGGCAGCGCTGGCAGCAGCGGCGGGAGCGGCAGCAGTGGAAGCCGGAGCAGCAGCGGTCGAAGCCGGGGCAGCAGCGGTGGAAGCCGGAGCGGCAGCCGGAGCAGCAGCGGTCGAAGCCGGGGCGGTCGCCGCAGCCTGCTGAGCCTGGTCAGCGGAGGCCTGCTGGGCCTGATCGCTCGACTGGGCGTTCTGCGCGGAATCCTGCGCGCCGTTGCTGCAAGCCGCCAGCAGCGCGACGAGCGCGGAGGCGAGAAGGGTACGCGTCAACTTCATGGTGTATCTCCTAAGCCGTGGAATGCCGAATGGCGGATTATTATTAGCGCTTTCCCGCGCCGCGCGCCATAACTTTCGGCGAGCCGCTTCAGACTCCGTTGAAAGCCGGCATGGCGCCTTTGCGGAGAAACCTCAGTCGAGACGTTCCACCGCGATCGCGGTGGCCTCGCCGCCGCCGATGCACAGGCTGGCGACGCCGCGCTTGAGGCCGCGCACCGTCAGGGCGTTGAGCAGGGTCACCACGAGGCGTGCGCCGCTGGCGCCGATCGGGTGGCCCAGCGCGCAGGCGCCGCCGTTGACGTTGACCTTCTCATGCGGGATGCCGAGCTCCTTGATCGGCGCCATCGCCACCACCGCGAAAGCCTCGTTGATCTCGAAGAGGTCGACATCGGCCACCTTCCAGCCGGCCTTGTCCAGCACTTTCTGGATGGCACTGACCGGGGCGGTGGTGAACCACTCCGGCTCCTGCGAATGGGTGGCATGGGCGACGATGCGCGCCAGCGGCTTGAGGCCGCGCTTGTGCGCGTCGTCGGCCGACAGCAGCACCACGGCGGCGGCGCCGTCGGAGATGCTGGAAGAGCTGGCCGCCGTGATGGTGCCGTTCTCCTTGCGGAAAGCAGGCTTCAGCGAAGGAATCTTGGCGATATCGGAACGGCCGGGCTGCTCGTCGGTGTCCACCACCACGTCGCCCTTGCGGCCGGCCACGGTCACCGGAGCGATCTCGCCGGCGAAGGCGCCGGACTGCTGCGCGGCCTGCGAGCGCTTCACCGATTCGATGGCGAAGGCATCCTGGTCCTCGCGGCTGAAGTGGTACTTGTCGGCGCACAGTTCGCCGAACACGCCCATCGCCTTGCCGTCGTAGGGATTGGTGAGGCCGTCCCACGCCATGTGGTCGATCAGCTTGCCGTCGCCGTAGCGGATGCCGGTGCGGGCATTGACCAGGTGCGGCGCGTTGGTCATCGACTCCATGCCGCCGGCCACCACCACATTGGCCGAGCCGGCCTTGATCAGGTCGTGGCCCAGCATGATCGCCTTCATGCCCGAGCCGCACACCTTGTTGATGGTGGTGCAGCCGACAGACTTCGGCAGGTCGGCTTCCAGCGCGGCCTGGCGGGCGGGCGCCTGGCCGAGGCCGGCCGGCAGCACGCAGCCCATGATGACCTCGCCGACGTCGGCGGGCGCGACACCGGATTGTTCCAGCGCGGCACGGATCGCCGTGGCGCCCAGCTTCGGGGTGGGCACGCCGGTGAACTGGCCGAGGAAGGAACCAATGGCGGTGCGCTTGGCACCGACGATGACAACGCTGACGTCGGACATGGGGATCTCCACGCAATCACGAATGGCGCAAGGCGCCGGGGGACGATTGCAGGATTATCGCAGGCCCCAGCGAAACGCGGCAAACTGCGTGGCTCGATCGCAAGGTTTTGCAGGGCGTTCGCCGCGCCGGCGTTGTGAGAAACTGGGCTTCCACCGGATCCGCGCCGGTAGCCGCGGCTCTTTGAGGTGGCTGGCGCTGTTCGTGGATCGGGGAGGAATCATGAAGCCGCATGGAGAGATGGGCAGTCGCGTCCTGCGTCGTTGCCGTTTGGCTGGTGCAGTGGGCCTGGCGTTGAGTCTGGCTGCTTGCGGCGGGGGCGGTGGCAGCAACGTCAAATCGACTCCCTCGTCGTCGCCTGCGTCATCCTCGACCGCGCCGGCGCAGCCGCCGATAGACGCCCAGCTTTCGATCACCAACACCTATGCCGCCCACAACCAGGGTTACACCGGAGCGGGCGTCACCATCGGCATCGTGGACAGCGGCATCATGGCGAGCAACCCGACGGTTGCGGGGCGCGTGACGCAGGAACTGATCTACGTCGATCCGAGCACCAACAACACGAAGGTGGACGACGTGGTGGGCCACGGCACCTGGGTGTCGGAGATCGCGGCGGGCACGCCGTTCGCCCAGTTCCCCGGCGGCATCGCGCCGGGCGCCGACCTGGTGTCGGCGCGCATCATCGACGACAACTCGCCGGACGACAACGGCTCGACGGCGCCGTCGACGGTCACCGCCAGCGATGCGCAGTTCTTCGGCCAGGTCAATTCGGACCTGATCAATGCCGGCGTCAAGGTGATGAACAATTCCTGGGGCGGCATCACCTGGGATACCACCAATGCCAGCCTGAACCAGGCTTTCGACCAGGCCTACAGCCCGTTCGTGAACCAGCAGGGCGGACTCGTGGTGTTCGCCGCCGGCAACGATTCGGAAGCCAACCCGAGCACCATCGCGACCCTGCCCAACGTCGCGCCGGATCTTGCCAAGGGCTGGCTGGTGGCGGTGGCGGTCAACAGCAACAACCCGACCCAGTTGGAAGGCTATTCGAACAAGTGCGGTTCGGCGATGAACTACTGCCTGGCCGCACCTGGCGACGTGATCGTGCTCGACAAGGACACCACGGCCAGCACCAGCAATCCCAGCTACTACATCGTGGAGGGCACCTCGTTCGCGGCACCGGAGGTGTCGGGCGCAGCTGCGCTGGTGTGGCAGGCCTATCCGTATTTCACCAACGACTTGGTGCGGCAGACCTTGCTAGGTACCGCCGATCCGCTGGGTGGCTCGCAGCCCAATCCCACCTACGGCTATGGCGAACTGGACGTGGGTCGCGCGGTAAATGGCCCGATGCAGTTCAACTGGGGCGACGTCACCGTCAGTTTCAGCGGAAACTCCAGCTGGAACAATCCGATCTCCGGCGCCGGCGGCCTGATCAAGCAGGGCAGCGGTACGCTCAACCTCACCCAGCCTTCCAGCTACACCGGCGAGACGCAGGTGCAGGGCGGCGTGCTGACCGCGGTATCGCTGGCCGGAGCGGCTGCCGTCAGCAGCGGCGCCACTCTGGGCGGCATGTCCGCCATCGGCGGCAACGTGAGCAACGCCGGCACGCTCGCCATCGCGAACACCAACGTCAGTGTGGGCGGCAACTACACGCAACAGAGCGGTGGCCAGTTGGCGGTGTCGCTGGGTTCGACGCTCAACGTGGCCGGCACGGCCAGCATCGCCGGCAATCTTCTGGTGATCGGCGCCAACTCGGGCTACACCGCCAACTCGCAGACCAATGTGATCCTTGCCAAGGGCGGCCTCAGCGGTACGTTCGCCAGCATGACCACGGCGTCGAACATACTGCTTACCGCCTCGCTCAACTACAGCGCGACTGCGGCATGGCTCGACGTGCAGCAAGTGAAGGTGAGTGCGGTGCAGGGCACCAGCTATACCAGTGCCTCGTCCGGCGCGGCGCAGCGCGTGGATGCGGCCTTTGGCCAGATCAATGCGCAGTTGGCCAACGCCGCGGCGGCAGGCTCGCCAGTGGCCAGCAGCTTCATTTCCGGTGCGGCCACCCTGCAGCAGACGACCACTCTGGGCAATTTGCAGCAATCGCTGGAAAGCCTCTCCGGTCAGCTGCACGCCGCCAGTGCGGCGATGACCTTCGAGGCGATCGACGCCGGCACGCGCGCCTTGACCGACCATTTCGACCAGTTGCTGTCCGCGCCATCGCAGCAGCCGATCGGTGCGTGGGTGCAAAGCCTCGGTTATCAGGGCTCCATGTCGCGCAGCGGTTACAGCAACGTGGCCTATGACCTCAACGGTTGGCTGGTGGGGCAGGACTTCCGTGTCGGTGGCAGCGGCGTGGCCGGCTTTGCGTTGAGCGGTACGCAAGGATTGGGACGCCTGACCGAAAGCGCAGACCAGGGCTACAGCCGCGCCGTGGAAGGCATGCTCTACGGCGGCACGATGCGTGGCAACTGGTACGCGATGGGCCGCTTCGGCTTTGGTACCTACCAGGAAACCATGCAGCGCCAGCTGCAACTCGGTGGTCAGGCCACCGGCGTGGGCAGCGACAGCAGTGGCCGCTATGGCGTGGCCTATGGCGAGAGCGGCTACCGCATGATGCTGGGTGAAACCCGCGTCACGCCGTATGCGAGTCTGGAATACGCGCAGATCCAGCGCGACGGCTTCGACGAAATGGGCGGCGACGGCTTCGGCCTGAAATCCGACGGGCTCACCACCGCGCGTTGGCAGGCTGGCCTGGGCCTGCGCGCCAGTCACAACTGGCAACTCGGACGCGCCGGCAGCCTCAGCCTGCAGGGACAGATGGCGTGGCAGCAATCCTTCGGCCTGCGCGGCGAAGTATTCGACGCCAGCTTCACCGGCGTGAACCAATGGGCACCGCTGGGCGGCATCGGGCTGGCACGCTACGGCGGTTTGGCCGGGGCTTCGCTGGACTGGAGCATGAACACGCACAACAGCCTGTCGCTGGGTTACGACCAGTACTTCGGTCAGGGGCAGCAGGCGACGATGGCGATGCTCAACTACAAGTGGACGTTCTGAACCCGGTTGCCAGCCAGGAATGGTCCGGTCGATCAGCCGCTTGCCATGTCATTCCTGCGTAAGCAGGGACATGCGCGAAGCGCGCATAACGCCTGCAGGGCGGCCGTGAAGGAGCGGGTGCGGCGAGCCATCAAGTGACTTTGCACACGAGGGACCGCAGGCATCGGATCCAGGACTGGCTAGCCATCGGCCTTTGAAAAACGCTTCGTTGGAAAATCGAGGGTCACTCCGGAAGCCCTCCCCTTGCGGGGAGGGCTTTTTGCTCCTATCCGTCAGAACTTCCAGTCCAGGCTGATGCGGCCGGACTGGTCGCGCGACTGCTTGCCGAACTGGCCCTGATAGGTGCCATCCACCGTCACGTTGGGCGCGATGGTGAAGCTGATGCCCACGTTGGCGACGCCGGCATTGCGCAGCACCGGCGTACCGGTGATGTCGAAGCTGTCGCTGCCGCTGGCGAAGCGCATCGTATCCACCGGCAACACGTCGCCCCAGGCATGTTGCCAGCCGAGGCTGGCGTGGGCATGCAGGCCGTGGTTCGCCGCGCCGAGGTCGAAGCTGGCGCGCAGGCCCAGCGTGCCGTAGCCCACGGTGCTGTCCTGACCCGCCACATCGAGCGCGGCCGGCGTGCCGTTCTCCTGCACGCTCGGCGTGCTCAGGCGTTCCACTGCCAGGTTGGCGAACGGCGCCAACGTGGTGTTGCCCTGCACGAACGGCAGGCTGCCATCGAGGTACGCCTGTGCGGTGTGCGCGTGGTAGCTGCTGTCGGCGACGCCGTCGAACGAGCCAAAGTCGATGGCGCGATGGGTGTCCACCTTCTGCCAGCCGTAGATCGCCGCGCCCTGCCACAGCAGGGCACCGGTCTGCGCGCTGCCATAGACGCCGAGGTGCTGGTCGAGGGTGTGTGCGGCCGAGCCTTGCGCGTCGATGCGCGTGCTGCCTTCGCCCGTGCTCATCACTGCGCCGAGACGTGCCGTGCCCAGCGGCAGATCGGCGCCGAACAGCAGGCCGCTGCCGTTGGAATCCATGGTCGAGGCGTTGCTGTTGCCGTCGTGGCTGCCCCAGTGGCCCCACGTGGACGTCCAGGCCGTGATGCCGTCGGCATCGGTGACGTTGAGGCCGTTGGCGTCGTTGCTCTGACCGGCGATGTGCTGGTTGATCGCGTCGCGCACGTAGTGGTCGTCGTCCATGATCGCGGTGCGGGTGGAGGCGTGGATTTCGCCGCCGAGCTGGGCGAAGGCCGAGCGGGCGGTGGCGGCATTCAGCGTAACCACCGCGTCGTACACCGGATTGCCCGTGCCCAGCGCCTGCGTGGCGGCGGCGGTCGCGGTCTGGTTCGGCGTCTGTCCGACGGAGGGGAAGCTGACGTTGTTGCGTGCCATCGTCAGGGTCAGAGCCACGTTGTTACCCGCGTAACTCACGGTGGGCGTGAGGAAAGCGAAGTTCGACGCGCCCGCGATGGTGGTGCTGCCGAACGTGCCGTTCACGCTGCCGGCCGAAAGCAATGTGAGCTGCTGGCCTTGCGTGTAGGTGCCGGCGTCGACGGTCAGCGCCAGCGTGCCGGCCAGCGTGGCCGTACCGCCCACCTTCAGTTCCGAAGCGGCCGTCGCGCCGACTTCGATGTCCAGCGTGGCGTTGCTGGCCTGCGTGTAGTTGCCCGCAATCGTCAGCGTGCCGATGGAGCCGCCCGGCCACACTGTGCCGTTGTTGACCACGTTGCCGCCGATGCTGCCGTGGCCGCGCAGCGTGGCGCCGCTGTTGACGGTGACGTTGCTGCCCAGCGCGGCCGACGGCGTGGATGCATCGCCCACTTCCAGCATGCCGGCCTGCACGGTCGTCGTGCCGGCGAACGCGCTGCTGTCGCCGTCGAGGATCAGGATGCCCGCACCACTCTTGGTCAAGCTGCCGCTGCCGGCGATGGCACCGGCGAGGGTGCCGTCGCTGGCCTGGTCGAACACCAGTGCCGCGTTGTCGGTGACCTTGCCCGGCAGGCTTGCGCTGCTGGCCACCAGCGTACCCGTGTTGATCGTGGTGCCGCCGGTGTAGTCGTTGGCGCCGGTCAAGGTGAGCGTGCCGCTGCCGTTCTGCACCAGCGCGCCGCTGCCGGTAATCGCACCGGCGAAGGTCGTATCGCCGGAGAGCTTGAAGGCCAGCGTGCCGTTGTCCGCCACGTTGCCGGTGATCGAGCCGGCCGAACCGCCGTTGCCGACCTGCAAGGTGCCGCTGCTGATCGTGGTGCCGCCGGTGTAGGTGTTCGCACCCGTCAACGTGAGCGTGCCCGCGCCTTGCTGGGTCAACGTGCCGCTGCCGGAAATCACGCCGGCATACGTGCTGGCGGCTGCGTTGTCGAATACCAGCGCGGCATTGTCGGTGACGCTGCCGGTCAACGCGCCGTCGCCGCCGTTGTGGCCGCTGCCCACTTGCAGTGTGCCGTCGCTGATCGTCCAGGTTGCGGTGGACGCCGTGCTGCCGGTGACGACCCAGGTGCTGCTGCCGGTCTTGGCGAAGTTGGCGAAGCCGTCGTACTGCACCGTGCCGGTCCAGCCCGTGGGTGTGGTGGCAACGATCTGCGACAGGTCGAACGTGGCGTTGGTGCTGCCGCCCAGCGCCAGCGTGTCGCCACCGTTGGTGGTGCCGCTGCTGCTGATGACATTGCCGGTGAAGCTGTAGCCGCTTTCCAGCGTCAGCGTGTTGCCGCCGCCGGAGAACTCCACCGCATCCGCCTGCGCACCGCTGCCGCCATCGGCCTTGCCGCCGGCGATGCTGCCGACGTTGGTCACGTTGCTGTTGCCCGTGGCGATCAGGCCCACGCCGCCGAGGCCGCCGGTACCGTTGCTGCCAGCGGTGCCCGCCATGCCGGCATTGCCGTTGCTGCCGACGTTGCCGGTGGTTCCATTGATACCAGGGGCTGATTCATAGCCGCCGCTCATGCCACCGACGCCCAAGGTGCCGCCGGCGCCGCCATAGCCTGCGGCGCCTGCTGCGCCTCCGGCACCGCCGCTGCCGCCCGTGCCGCCATTGCCGCCGACGATGCTGCCCGTATTGGTCAGGGTGAAATCACTGCCGCTGACGCCGGCTCCGCCGTTGCCGCCGTTGCCACCGTTACCGCCATTGCCGCCATTGCCGCCATTGCCTCCGGTGCCTCCGTCCCCACCGTTGCCGCCTGCGCCGCCAGGGGTGCCGGGAATACCTGGAAGGGTCAGGGTGGTACCGCCAGGACCCGGTAGGGTCATGCCGGGGATGCCCCCAACGCCAGGAGTGCCCATAGCACCCGCGCCGCCCGCGCCACCCGCGCCACCCGCGCCGCCATTGCCGCCGGTGCCACCATCGCTGCCATAGGCACCTTCACCACCGGCGATGGTGCCGGTGTTGGTCATGGCGAAGTTGGTGCCACTCACGCCTGCACCGCCATTGCTGCCATTGCCGCCGTTGGTACCCGCGGTGCCGTCGGTGCCGTTGCCGCCCACGCCACCGTTGCCGCCGTTGCTGCCCGCTGCGCTGGCGTTGGTGCCTGCCGTGCCGGTGGCACCGGTGCCACCGGCTGATCCGTTGATGATGACGCCATTGCCGCCCACGCCGCCGCTGATCGTGCCGGCGTTGGCGATCGTGGCCTGGTTACTGCTGGCTTCCACCTGCACGCCCGCACCGCCGTTGCCGCTGGCGCCATTGGCGTAGTTGCCGCCGCCGGTGCCGCCGAAGATGATGCCGGTGCTGGTGTTGGTCAGGGTGATGCCGCTGCCGTCGATGCCCGCGCCGCCCACGCCACCCGTGCCGCTGCTGCCACCTGGGCCCGTGGTGTAGTTGCCGAAGCCGCCGGCGATGCTGCCGGCGTTGTTGACGGTGAAGCCGCTGCCGGCGATGCCTGCGCCGCCTGCGCCGCCGCGTGAGGCGGTGGCGCTGGCATCGGCATAGGTGGCGCCGCCCATGCCGCCGCGGACGTATGCTCCCTTGGCATTGTTGACGGTGAAGTTGCTGCCGCTGATGCCCGCGCCGCCCGCGCCGCCGCCGATGTCGCTGAAGCCGCCGCCGCCGCCCTTGATGAGGGCCGACGACAACGTGGTGCCGCTGACCACCGCGGGTGCGTTGTTGACGGAAAAGCCGGTGCCGCTGACACCCGCGCCGCCGTTGCCGCCAACGGCGTTTGGAGAATAGCTGGCGCCGCCACCTTTAACGTAGCCGGCGTTGTTCAGGGTATTGGCGCTGCTGCTGGCGCCGAAATAGATGCCTGCGCCGCCGGTGCCGGCGGTTGTACCTGTTCCGCTGACATTGCCCCAGCCACCGCTCACGCTGCCCCTGGCGTTGATGGTGGCGGTAAAGCCCGCACCCGAAACCGTGTTGGTGCCGTTCAATGTGCTGCCGGTGGCGTTGAGGCTCCACACACGCCCGTCGTCCACTACCAGCGTGGTGTCGCTGTCCATGCTGATGGGGGTGTTCAGAAAGCCGGCTTGGCTGGCGCTGGTCGAGCCGAGCTGCAAGGTGCCGCCGGCCACGGTGATGCCGCCGCTCAACGAGTTCTGGCTGTTGCCGGTCAGCACCAGCGTGCCGAGGTCGGTCTTGGTGAAGCCGTCGGTGCCGGTGAGCCTGCTGTTGAGGGTGGCGGTCATGCTTGCGCCGTCGGCGCTGCCGTCACCCACGCGGATGACGGGCGCGGTGGTGGTGCTGCCATCGGTGGTGGGATCCAACTGGAAGTTGCCGTTCACCGTGTAGCCGTCCACCGCGAACTGCATGCCGGTGGCATCCACGCTGCCGTTCACCGTCACCGTGCCCGCCGTGCCGCCGAACACGGCAAAGTTGCCGTTGACCCACGTGCCGTTGGCGGCGCTGCCGTCGGCGTTCGTCCAGTTGGCGCCGTTGGTGCCGTTGGTGCTGGAGGTGGTACCCCACGAGCCGCTGCCGCCACCCATCTGCGTGGCGCTGGCCGCGCCGTTGGCGTTCCAGTAGTTGAGCGTGACGCCGGTGCTGTCCACCAGGTTGATCTGGCCAGCAAGGCTCTGCAGGGCCAGCGACTGCACACTCGGCGTGGTGCCAAGGGTGAGGCCGCCATTGAGCTGGGTGAGCGTGCCGGTGTAGCTGATCACCTTGTACACGCCCGGCCCCATGATGCCGGCGTTGGTGACGTTGAGCGTGGCGCCGTCCAATGCCAGGGCGCCGTTGACCTGGATGCTGTCGCCCGAGGTCGGTGCGCCGTAGGCAATGTCGATGATGCTGCCGTTGGCGGCGGTGAGGCTGCCGACCGTGAGCGTGCCGAGGGCGGTGTCGTTGGTGTTGCCGGTGCCACCCAATGCCAGGGTGGCCAGATCATTCAGCGTCACGTTGCCAAGGATGCTGCCGTGGCCGCTCAGCGTGCCGTCGCCGTTCACCACCACGTTGCCGGCCACTTGTGCCGTGGTGTTCGAGGCATCGCCCACCATCAGGCTGGCGCCGCTGTCCACCGTGGTTGGGCCGGTGTAGGTGTTGATGCCGTTGAGCGTTTCCGTGCCGCCGCTCACTTCGAGGCTGCCGGTGTTGCTTGCACCGCCGTCGGAGATCACACCGCTGAACGTCCCGCTGGCATCGGTAAGCGTGAGGTGGCTTTGACCAAGGTGGACGCTGCCGCTGCCATCGAGCGAGGTGATGTAGGCATTGCCCTCGTTGGACGTATCAAGCGTGGCACCGCTGCCCACGTTCACGTCGGACGAAGCGGCGATGCTGCCGCCGTACAGCGTCAGCGTACCGCCCACGATGTCCGTGGCGCCGGTGTAGGTGTTGGCGGCGGTGAGCGACAGCGTGCCCGTGCCGGTCTTCTCCAGCGTGCCGGCCGGGGTGCCGTCGGAAATGATGCCGCTGTAGGTGGCGCTGTCGCTGCCATCCACTTCGATGGTGGGGTCGCCGTTGATGGTGAGCGCATTGGCAACGGCCACGCCGTTGCTGAGCACCAGGGTGGTGCCCGCCGCCATGTTCAGCGTGCCGGTGCCCAGTGCAGAGCTGTTGCCCACCGTCAGCGTGCCGCTGCTGAGGGTGGTGCCGCCGGTGTAGGTGTTTGCGTTGGTGAGCGTTTCGCTGCCGCCGTCGATGACGAGCTTGCCGCCGATGCCGCCCATGGTTCCGCCCATGTCGCTGATCGTGCCGTTGAACGTGCCGGTGGCACTGGTCAGCGTGAGCGTGTTGCCGCCCAGATACACATTGCCGCTGCTGCCGCCGTCCAGACTGGTGATGGATACGTCGAGGTTGGCGCTGCTGCTGATGTCGAGCGAGCCGTTGGCGACCACATCGCTGGAGCTGGCGATGCTACCCGTGCCGGCCAGAAGCAGAGTCGCGCCGGAATCGATGGTGGTGGCGCCTGTGTAGGTGTTGCCGCCAGTGAGTGTCTGTGTGCCGCTGACGAGTTCCAGCTGGCCGCCAGTGCCCGTGGTGGCGCCTCCAGCGTCGCCGATGACGCCGCCGAACGAGTTGCCGCCACCAGCCAGTTGCAGTTTCTGGCCGCCCAGCTTCACGCTGCCGCCGCCGGTCAGGTCGTTGATGGACGCGCCGCTGGTGGTGCTGCTGATGTCCAGCGTGCCGTCGACTTCCACGCCGCCGGAGCTGGCGATGCTGCCCGAGCCGGCCAGCGCCAGCGTTGCGCCCGCGTCGATGATGGTGTCGCCGGTATAGCTGTTGGCGCCGGTGAGCGTTTCGGTGCCGCCATCCGCGACGACACTGGCGGCGCTGCCACCGTGTATGCCGTTGTCCTGGATCGCGCCACCAAACGTGTCGTTGGCGTTGGTGAACACGAGACGGGCGCTGCCGAGTGCGACGTTGCCGCTGCCTGCCAGACTCGTGATGTGAATGGCACCGCTGTCGCCGCTGACGTCGAGTATCGCGCCGCTGCCCACGTCCACGCTGGACGAACTGGCAATGTTGCCGCCGCCGGCCAGCGCCAGTGTGCCGGCGCTGATGGTGGTGGTGCCGGTGTAGATGCTGCCGCCGTAGTACGTCAGGGTGCCCGCACCGGTTTTGGTCAGTGAACCAGTGGAGCCAGCCAGATTTGAGTACAAGGTGCCGGTGCCGGATGCCACATCGACGCTGGCGTTGCCGTTCAGCACGACGGTGTTGTTGAGGCCGACGCCATCGGCCAGCCCCAGCGTGGCGCCATCCTCGATGGTCACGCTGCCGCTGAAGAGCAGCACGCTGCTGTTGCCCACCAGCAGTTCGCCGCCCTTGATGTCTGTGGTGCCGCCGAAGCTGGCGCCTGTGTTGTTGAGGGTCAGCGTGCCGTCGTCGATCTTGACGAGCGTGCCGCCGCCGCTGAGGTTTCCGCTGTAAGTGCCGGTGCTGGCGCCGCCGGTATTGGCGTTGCCGCTGCCCACGTCGAATGCCACCGTGGCGCCGGAATCCGCCGTGACGTTGCCGGCCAGCGAGTTGGGGTCGCCCTGCAAGGTTCCAGCTGCCACCGTCCACGTCTGGCTGCCATTGCCGGTGAGCGTCCACGTGCTGGTGCCGGTCTTGGCGTAGTTGTTGAAGTTGAAGAATTGCGGCGTGCCGGTGTACGACGAGGGCGAGTTGGTGGTGATCTGCGACACGTCGAACGAGGCCGCGCCGCTGCCACCCAGCGCCAGCGTGTCGCCACCGCCGTTGCTGAACACGTTGCCGCCAAGCTGATAGCCGCTTTCCAGCGTGAACGTGTTGCTGCTGCCGGAGAGAACCACGGCATTGATGGTGCCGGAGTAGGGCGTGATGCTGCCGCCCAGCGTCAACTGCTGGCCACCTTGCAGCATCCACTGCGTGTTGCTGCTGGTGCCGGTATAGACGACCGAGCCGCTGCCGCCTGACAGGTTCAGGGTCGGGTTGGTACCGAGGCCGTTGACGTTGCCACTGAGCGTCAGCGTGGTGGGGGTGCCGTTGGTGTCATCGCCAACATTGATCCATGCGCCTTCGGTACTGCCGCCGTTTAGCACATTGATCGAGCGGGCCGAGGTGAAGTTTCCCGTGGTTTGCAGCCAGCCGCCGCCAAAGTTGAGGTGGCCCGTGGTGTCGCCGACACCGGCGGGTGCCTCGCCGAGGTCGGCGTCGCTGGACACCGACACGGTACCGCCACCGCTGATGGTGGTGCCGCCGCTGTAGTTGTTGCTGGTGTTGCTCAGTACCAGTGTGCCGTAGTCGCTCTTGGCCAGCGTACCTGCGCCAGTCACCTGACCTGCCAGAGTGAGGTTGCCGCCGCCAACGACATCGAAGATTTCGCCACCGGTACCACTCAGGTTGACGGTTCTTGTAGAGGTGACGCTGGATGTGCTTTGGTCGTACAGCTCTCCGGCATTGGAGAGCGTGAGGCTGCCAGTGGCCGCGCCGAGGTTGCCATCGCTGCTGATCGTTAGCATGCCGCCATTGATGGTGGTGCCGCCGGTGTAGGTGTTGTTGCCGGTGAGCGTGAGCGAGGCGCCGCTGCCTATGGTCAGGCTGCCGCCGCTGCCCTGGATCACGCCGCCGAAGGTGCCGCCGTTGCCGCTGATCGTGAGCGCCTTGCTGCCGAGGTTCACCGTGCCGCCGCCGTTGAGCGCCTCAATGGTCGCGCCGCTGGTGGTGCCGCTGATGTTGAACGTCCCCGCCGCGCCGCTGAAGACCACGTTGGAGGACTGGGCGATGCTGCCGCTGCCGCTCAACGCCAGCGTGCCGCCGTTGATGGTGGTGGCACCGGTGAAGCCGTTGTTGCCGGCGAGGGTTTCGGTGCCGGCGCTCAATGCCAGGCCGCCGCTGCCGTTGATCGCGCCGCTGAAGGTGCCGCTGGCGTTGGTGAGCGCGAGCGTCTTGCTGCCGAGGGTCACCGTGCCGATGTTGCCGCTGAGCGAGGGGATGGACGCACCGTTGGTGGTGCCGCTGATGTCGAACGTGCCGTTGTCGTAGATGCTCGAGTCAGAGAGGCTGCCGTTGCCGGACAGTTTCAGCGTACCGCCACTGTTGGTGCTGGTGGAGCCGGAGAAAGTGTTGACACCAGTCAGCGTGAGCGTGCCGGAGTTGGCGATCAGGCTGCCGTTGCCTGTGATGGCTCCGGAGATGGTGATTGCACTGCTGGTGGCGTTGATCGTGGTGGTGCCGTTGTCGATCAGCGCAGTGGAGGTGGCCACGCCATTGATGGTGCCGCCGGAAAGATTCGGAGCGCTGACAGCGTCGCTGGTGATGGTGGCGCTGGCAACGTTCGTCACTTCCACCGCGCCATTCAACACGGAGCCATCGAACAGATTCAGATGGTTGCTGCCGCCGGTGAACAACACAGCGTCACCGTTGCCGCCGGCGTTGCCAGCGTTGCCGGAACTGCCGGTCCCGCCTGCGCCGCCCGCACCGCCGGTAATGGTGCCTCGGTTGTTGATGGTGACGCCGTAGCCGGCAATGCCGTTGCCGCCGCCGCCACCGCCGCCGCCCGAGGTGCCGCCGTTGCCACCTGCGCCACCTGCGCCGCCGGTGATGGTGCCGTAGTTGTAGAGCGTGGCTCCGTTTGTGGCGAGTACGCCATTGCCGCCGCCGCCGCCGCCGCCGCCGAAGCCGCTGCTGGCCGCGCCACCTGCGCCGCCGTAGCCGCCGGTGACACCCATGCCGCTTGAGACATGGAGAACCGGGGCGCTGCCGTTCATGTACACACCCACGCCGCCGCCGCCGCCGCCGCCGCCGCTGTGGCCTGACGCGGAGTCGCTGCCACCATACTGGCCGCCAATGGCCGTGATGCTGCCGAGTGTTGTGTAGGAGGCTCCAATCACATGCGCGCCATAGAGTCCGCCCGAGCCGCCCGCACCGGTGAAGCCATTGCTGCCCTGACCACCACTGCCGTAGTTGTTGCTGCTGTATCCGGCCCTGGCACCGCTGCCACCCGCGCCGCCCGCACCACTGCTGCCGCCCGCGCCGGCACTGGCACCGCTCGTGCCGCCTCGCCCACCCACGGTTTGCGCGGCCGCCTGCGGCGCAACGACCCCCAACGCCACGCCCAACACCATGCTCAAGGCCAGCGCCAGCGGATGCCTGCGCATCGGCGACGTGCCTTCACCGGTGGCCGCGCCGCCTTGCGAGTGCGCGAATTCGGAGGCGACCTGCAGCACGCGCAGCGCGCGGTTCCAGACGAGACGGTAGATGCGGTTCATGGTGTAGCCCCTGTGATGTTGCGTTGTCGATGTGGTGGGTGCAGCCCCTCGTCACTGCACAGCGCAGGGCGAGGTTGGGAATGGGTGGAGGCGAGGGGAGACGGAGCACGACACGACCACCCGGTGGGGTGGCTCAGGTGACGTGCATGCCTCAGGGGTGCAAGTGGGCGCGATGGCCTAGGCGGGTGGCCCATGCCGGCGTTGCAACGCGAGTCGGTTGCGCGTGGCAAGCCGTGGATGAAGCGGGTGGATACGCTGGTGCATGGGGAGCCCCCTTCCCATGGGGCGGCTGGGTAGCCGTCGATTGTGTGATGGTGTTCACATTAACGTTGCGCGCGGCTTGCGCCCATCCCCCAAATGGGGGGGCATGTGTCGACGGAGTCGTCCTTGTCCGTGCACTTCGCGCCTCTCTGGCTTTCACCCGGACAGCGAGCCAACCCAGGCTCGTCGGGTGTGGTTGGGGGAAGGGGCAAAACCGCTAGACTTGTGTGCTGATGACTGACACCAATCCCCCTGCAGCCGATCCCTTGCCCGCCCCCGTCCTGATCGTGGAAGACGAACCCCTGCTGCAGCAGCGGTTGCACCGCGTGCTGGTGGGGTTGGGGTATGCGGCGGATGCGGTGATGTCCGCCGCGTCGCTGGCGCAGGCGCGCGCCTGCTTGGCCGTGCGGCCGGCGGCGCTGGTGCTGCTGGATTTGAAGCTGCCGGATGGCAACGGGCTGGCGCTGATGCCCGAGTTGCGCGCGCAGGACCCGCAACCGGCCGTCCTGGTGGTCTCGGGGTGGAGCGCGGAGGACGCCATCCTCGACGCCTTCCGCGCCGGGGCTACGGGCTACGTGCTCAAGGGCCGCGACGACGCGGAGGTTTCGTTCTCCATCCGCAACGTGTTGCGCGGCGGCGTGTCCATCGATCCGTTCATCGCACGCCGCATCCTGGATCTGCTGCCGCCCCCCAAACCCGTGGCTGCGCCCGCACCCGCGGCGGATGCCCTGCTGGAAGAAACGCTGACCAAGCGCGAAGCGGAGATCCTGCGACGGGTGGCCGGAGGCCTCACCAACCGCGAGATCGCCGAGCAGCTCGCCATTTCCCGCCACACCGTGAACGACCACGTCAAAGGCATCTACCGCAAGCTCATGGTTTCCACACGTATGGGTGCCGTGGGCGCGGCCCGCTCCCGGGGTTTCCTGGCGTGATGCGCTGGCTGGTGGTGTGGGGCCTGCTGCTGGCGGCGGGCTTGCTGCCTTGCCGGGCTTTGGCCGAACAGGGGTGCATGGCGCATATCGTGGCGGTGCGGGTGGCGCGCGCACCCGACGGGGCGCGCCCCGCGCAAGGCTGGGAGAGCGTCAAGCTGCCTGACGGCTGGGACAGCCGCTGGCCGGGCTACGACGGTTCGGCGTGGTACCGCATCGACTGGATGCGTGATTGCGCGTCGGGTGCCGATGCCGCGCAGCCGATGGGGCTAGGCATCGACGGCATGAACATGGCAGGCGAGGTCTTCATCAACGACGACCTGCTATGGCGCGATGCCTCGCTGGTGGAGCCGCTGTCGCGCAGCTGGAACATCCCGCGCTGGTGGCCGCTGCCCGCATCCAGCCTGCATGCCGGGATGAATACGGTGTGGGTGCGCCTGGTGGGCGTTTCGGCGCTGTCCCCCGGGTTGTGGGGGCTGCGCATCGGGCCGGCGGCGGAGGTAGAGGCCGTGCAGGTGCATCACCAGTGGCGGCAGCGCAGGGTGTTCGATCTCTCGGCCGGGTTGTCGATGTCGGTGGGATGCCTGTTCGGCGTGGTGTGGTGTCTGCGCCGCAAGGAACGCGCCTTCGGCTGGTACGCGTTGATGTCGCTGGCCTGGATGGCTTACCTCTACACGATATTGGCCACCAGCTCGTGGCCGTTCGCGAATGCGCTGGGCATGTCGCGCGTGAACGTCGCCGTCTTCGCGTTCTACGTGCTGTGCTTCTGCCTCTTCACCTGGCGCTTTGGCGGGCAGGCGATACCGCGCGTGGAGCGCACGCTATGGGGCCTGACCGTCGCCGGCGCGGCGGCGGCGCTGCTGGCGCCGGTCGCCATGGTGCCGGTGGTCTTTCCCGTGGTGTGGCTGAGCTTCGCCCTGGTGTTTTTCGCCACCTGCCTGCAGTTCCAGTGGCACGCCTGGCGCACGCGCGAGCCGCAGCATGTGCTGCTGGCGTTGTGCTGGCTGGTGTTCGTGGTGGTGGGTGTACACGATCTGCTGATGGTGTTCGGCGGACATCCCGCGGACGAAAGCTGGGCGGCCGTCGCGGCCCCCGTGACCACGGTGTGCATGGCCCTGCTGCTGGGCGGCCGGTTGGCCACCGGCATGCGGCGCATCGAGGGCTTCAATGCCGAGCTGGTGGCGCATGTCGAGCAGGCGCGCGCCGAACTCGCCCAGGTGCTGGCGCGCGAGCATGCGCATGCGCTCGACCACGCCAAATTGCAGGAACGCATGGAGATCGCCCACGACCTGCACGACGGCCTGGGCGGCAGCCTGATGCGCAGCATGGCGCTGCTGGAACAGTCGGCACCGCTGCCCAATGAGCGCGTGCTGTCGATGCTCAAGGTGCTGCACGACGACCTGCGCGAAGTGATCGACCACGGTTCCAGCGCGGGTGCCAGCGTGCCCGACACGCCGGTGCAGTGGGCCGCGCCGCTGCGCCACCGCTTTACGCACATCTTCGACGAGATGGAGGTGGATTCCGTCTGGCAGGTCTCTCCGCTTTGGCAGGGCCAGCCCAGCGCGCTGCAATGCATCGGCCTGACGCGCCTGGTGCAGGAGGCGCTTGCCAACGTCATCAAGCACAGCCGGGCGCGCCGCGTGCGGGTGGACGTGGAGACTCGACCGGGCAGGCTCACCGTGCGCGTCGCGGACGATGGCCGCGGCTTCGACGTGGAGGCCGTGCGCAGCGCGGGCATCTCGGTGGGCATGCGCAGCATGGCCGCGCGTGCCGAGCGCTTGGGTGCCAGCTTCGACGTGGATTCCGGGGCGGGCGGCACGGTGGTGGAGTCGAGCATCACGTACCCGTTGGCCGGGCAGTGAATCCCTCTCCCTTCGGGAGTGAAACGGGGCGTTGAGCTTTTCCCTTCTCTCTCCGGGAAAAGGTGCCTGCAGGACGGGTGGGGGTTCGGGCGTAGCGCGGTATTGTGCGCAGGCCGGACCCTTACCTAGGCCCTCTCCCGCAGGAGAGGGGCAAGCAGGGTTTCGTCAGACGATGCGCACGCCGCGCAGGTTGAGCTTGGGCTCGCGCCAGAACGCGTCGTTGGCGAAGCGCGCGAACAGGTCGGGCGGCAGGATGGTGGCGCGCTCGTTGACCTGCACGCGCGGGCGCACCGTGTGCAGGCCCGGCGTGCCGGCCTTGGCGTCGAAGGCGCTGGCGTCGTATTCGATGTGCTCGACGTCGTGCTGGAAGGCCGGCTCGCCGATGAAGTCGTAGACGGCCCTGAGCGCCTTGGCCGGATCGCTGGTGAGGGTTTCGTATTGCACCAGCAGAAGGCGGTCGGCGTGCTCGCCGAAGTAGGCCTCTTTCAGCGCGTCGTAGGCGTAGCCCAGCATGCCCTCGCCTCCGGCGATGCCGTTGGCGCGGGTGAACACGGTGCCGCCGGGGGCGTAGTTGAAGATGGAGGACGGCTGGAAGGCGTTGCTGCGGATCAGCCGTTCGATGCTGTCCACGATCCACGGCACGTCGCGCACGCAGGCGATCACCCTGGCCTGGGGAAACAGGTGCGACAGCGCGGGCAGGCGGGTGCACCAGCCGCGATTGGTGTCGAACACCACCTCGGCCGGCGTGTCGGCGTAGAACTGCTCGAACACGCCGCGCAGCACGCGCTTGCGCTGGGCATCGTCGATGAAAACGGAGAACTCGTTGCGGGCGCTCATTTCGCCGAGCAGGGCGCCGAACAGGCCGGCCAGCGGGCCGCTCATGCCGGCCTGGAAGCGCGGGTTCTGGCACAGCAGGGCGGACAACAGGGTGGAACCCGATCGTGGCAGGCCCGAGATGAAATGGATGCGCTGGAACATGGAGCCTCTTGCCGTTGGGCGAAGCGACCGCCTATGGGCCGCGACGAAAGTGTCCGGCGCCACGTTAGCCGGTATCGGCGAGTCCGGATATCCCCAAAACAGAGGAATGGCACCAAGCACGCTCCCGGCTTTTGCCCATCATGCCGACTCGGAGCGGAATGACGGGCCGGTTTGCGTGGCCCGGGCCTGCGCCTGGGGCGCGCGATTCAGTGGTGCGGGCCCCGTGCCGTCCAGCCGATGCCGCGATAGGAATCCGCGACGGCCGCCGCGCCTGCGGCGATGGCGCCGGACATCAGGAAGGCCGACCACGCATCCGTGTCGTGTGCATGTGCGAGCAACGGTGGCAGCCAGACCAGCAAGGTGATGACGCCCAGCATGGCCGCTTCCAGCACGGCCGCCAGGCGCGGCCATGCCGCGAACAGGATGGCCAGTGCCGTGGCCAGGCTGCCTGCGCCGGTCAGGTAGGCCCAGCCATGCCTCCACGGCAGCCACGCGGGAACGAAGCCCGCAGTGATGTCGGCGTAGAAGTAGTGCGAGAGGCCGATGGTCGGCAGGGCCAGTACGAAGAGCAGCCGCGCGTTGCGGATGCCGCGGCGGCCCGCGAAGAAGTGCCCGTCGGGCTTCGCCAGCGAGGCGAAGACGATCCACGCGCCGGCAAGGATCGCCGCGATCTCGCCCGCACCCAGCCAGGTCGCCTCCATCGCAGGCGCATAGATGACAGCAGGGAATTTCAGCAGCACCATCCACAGCAGCGCGAACACCGACAACAGGCCGGCCGCCGCCTTCGCAACGCGCGGAACCAGCATGCCGGCACCTGTCGCGAGCTCGACCAGCGCCGCGAGGTAGACGAAGAAATCGTGTGCCGGAAGATGCGCGATCGGGATGCGTTGCCAGATGCCGGCGAAGTCGCCGAACAGCAATCCGCGCAAGCCCAGCGCAATCATCACCAGCGCCAGCAATACGCGGCCGGGGCCCATGCCGCGCGCGATCTGGTTGCCGGCACCTGCGGCCAGGCATGCCGCCAGCCATGCGGGCGCCGCCGTGCGCCCGCTACCCACACCGGATGTTGCGTCCATCACCCATCCTCTTGCGAAGCTGCGCGAGCACAAGGCGTCGAGCCTAATCAGGCTGGTTCTTCCAGACAATAGACCGCAGTACGGAAGCAGGTGCCGCGATGGATGGCGGGACTTTCGCCCAGGACCTTCCGACGAGGCTCAGACCAGTTCGACCTGCACCCCGGCGTTGCGCAGCGCTTCGACGACTTCCGCCGGCGCACCGGCGTCACTGAGCACCTTGTGCACGAGGCGCACCGGCGCGATCACCGACAGGCTGCGCTGGCCCAGTTTGCTGGAGTCGCACACGGCCACGGTCTGCCGCGCCACGCGTATCATCAAGGCGTTGAGCGCGGATTCCAGCGGATCGGGCGTGGTCACGCCCACCTCGGGATCGAGGCCGTCCACGCCGAGGAACAGGCGGTCGGCGGAAAGCTTGGCCAGTGCATGCTCCGCGTCGGGGCCGACCAGCGAATAGGAGGTCTGGCGCAGCAGGCCGCCCAGCATCATCACGCGTATCGACGGCTGGCCAGACAGCTCCAGCGCGATGTTCAGCGCATTGGTGATGACGGTGAGCGATTCGAAGCGGCGCTGGCGGATCTGCCGCGCGATCTCCACCGTGGTGGAGCCGGAGTCGAGGATGATGGTCTCGCCGTCGCGGATCATCGCCGCCGCCGCCTGGCCGATGCGCAGCTTCTGCGCGTGGTGGCGGGTTTCCTTGATGTTGAGCGGGATGTCGCTGCTGACCGGCACTACCGGCAGCGCGCCGCCATGCGAGCGCACGATGGCCGAGGCATTCGCCAGGGCTTCGAGGTCGGCGCGGATGGTGACGGCGGAGGTGTGGAACTTCTTCGCCAGCTCCTCCACCGTGGCGCGGCCTTGCTCTTCCACGTGCTCAACGATCAGGCGGCGGCGCTCGCCGAGCAGCAGGCGATGGCGGGGTTTGGCGGCGGGTCTGGTGGTCTGGGCTTTGCTCATTCGGCAGCAATATGCAGGAGTCGGGCGGCGTTGTCATGATAGACCTTGCGCAGCACGGTGTCCGGCAGCTTCAAGCCGTAGATCGACCAGCGCCCCTGCGGGGGCACGTCAGCGGGGGCGTAATCGAAGTATTCGTCCTCGGTTTCGAGGAAACGGTAGTAGATCTCGTACAGCGCGTCGCCGAACAGCTGCTGCGGCACATCGTCGCCCCAGGGCGAGGGCACCGCGTCGGTACCGAACAGGATGCGATCCTGGTAGCGGTCGAAGAAGCGCTGCGCGATGCGCGGCTGGCGCCCCAGTTCGCCGATGCGCGCGCTGATGTCCACCAGAGTATTGGGGAAACGCTCCAGGCAGGACTCGACGGCGGCGAGGTTTTCGGCGTTGTTGCCCACGTGCAGCAGCACGAAAGTGGTTTTCGGGTGGCGCGCGATCATGCGGTCGCGCGCGGCGATCAGTTCCTGGTGGCTGGGGAACTCGGGACCGTAGAACGACCAGTCCGGGTGGTTGGCCAGTTCCTCGTAGCGCTCGTTCTCGCCGTCCGTGGGGAGGAAGAAGGCCTCGGGGTCGGAGACGTGCAGGAACACCGGCATGTCATACGCGGCGCAGGTTTCCCACATCGGGTCGAAGCGGCGGTCGTCCACGCCCACCAGCGGGCCTTCGTCGATGCGTTCGCGCAGGTACAGGCCCAGCGTCTTCAGCAGCTTCAGGCCGCGGGCGCCGATGCGGTGCGCGTGCGCGATGGCGTCGGCCTGGCGTTGCGGATAGTCCGCCTCGGGGAACAGCGCGAACGAGGGTTCAGTGAGGGTGAGGAAGCGCCCCGGGGCAGCCTGGTCGAACAAACGGATGCTTTCCTCCAGGCCCTTGCCGACACCACCGGTGAGGTTCACCAGCGTGCGCACGCCCTTGCGGTCCATCACCGGCAGCAGTTCTTCCGGCGTGGTGAACACGGTGATTTCATCGCCTACCGAGACGCCGCTGCGTACGTTCTTCGACCAGGTCAGGTGCGCGTGCACGTCGATCACCGGGAAGCGCGGGCGCTCGATGCGCGTCTGTGGCACGCGCAGCATGCTGCGCGGCTTGAAATCCTTCAGGCGCAACTCGCCCTTGCTGTCGTCGCGCGCGGTCTGCAGCGGGTTCTTGCTGCTGTTCTCGATGCGCACGGTGCCGGCGCCGGTGGGCGGGGCGCAGCAGAGGCAGGCTTTCTGGTGGGTCATCGTTTTTCTCCCTCTCCCCTCGGGGAGAGGATTGAGGTGAGGGGCGGGTGCTTGCGACGAGGATGCTAGTGCGAACTGCTTCGTTGGAAGCGTGCCGCAAGATTGGCCCCTCACCCCAGCCCTCTCCCCCGGGGGAGAGGGGGGGCAGGCGTCAGCGCGGGTACTTTGCCATGATGCCGTGCACCTGGCGAACCAGGGCAACCGCCTGATCGAACGGGCGCAGCCACATGTTGCGGCCGAACATCACGCCGGTGGCGCCGCTCTGCATGTAGTGCTCCACCTTGCGCAGCACCGCCGCATCGTCGTCGTTCTTCTCGCCGCCGGAGAACAGCACCATGGTGCGGCCGGCCGAACGCACCACGCGGGCGCAACGGGCAGCGGAATCTTCCTGCAACTTGTCGTAGGGCGCCGGCACGTTGGCCACGCTGTCGTTCGGCTCGTGCAGCTTCACGAGGTCGGCGCCCATTTCCAGCGCCACGCGCGCAGCGTAGTCCTGCGCGTACAGCGTATTGGTGCCGCCCTTGGCATTGACCGCGCTGCCGCGCGGGTACGACCACACCACCAGCGGCATGCCGTAGCGTTCGCAATCCTGGCGTACCTTCTCGAACTGGTGGAACTCGTCACCCTGGCGCGGCGAGCCCACGTACATGGTGTAGCCCACCGCCTCGGCGCCCAGGCGCACGGCGTCCTCCACCGAGGCGAACAGCGGCGAGGTGGCCTCGGCGTCGCTGGGGATGTTGGTCTTGCCGTTGAGCTTGAGGATCAGCGGCACGCGGCCGCAGTACTCGGTCATGTACTTCTCGGCCAGGCCGATGCCCAGCGCGATGGCAGAAAAGCCGCCCGCCGCGGCCATCTCGAATTGGTAGCTGGGATCCACGGCGGGCGGGTGGGGAAAGAAATCGGTAGGGCCGTGCTCGAGGCCCTGGTCCAGCGGCAGCACCAGCAGGCTGCCGTTCTTCGGGCCGGAGCCGTACAGAAGGCGCCACAGGCGCGTGCGCTTGCCATGCGAGAGCGGCAATTTCGAAAACTTTTCGGAAGCTTGCGAAGGGACTTGTAAGTTCTGATTCATTTCGAATACGCTGGGCTGGTGGACGAATGGCTTCACATTCGGACGAAATGAGTCAAATGTCAATACTCGAAACCAAAACGAAAGAAATCGACAGTTTTGCCGCATTGAAGGCTGCTGCTCCGGCGATGCAGCGCGAGCGCGGCTATGCCGATACCCTGCGCGAAATCCTGCAGCAACCGGCGACCTGGCAAGCCACGGCGTTGCTGTTGCGCGAGCCCTCGATACGCGCGCAATTGCAGGCCGCGCTGACGCCGCGCCCTGCGCACGTCGTGCTGACTGGTTCGGGCAGTTCGATCTATGCCGGCGAATGCATAGCTCCGGATCTGCAGCAGACGCTGGGCGTGCCGGTGCTGGCGATTCCCGCAGGCACCCTGCTCACGCATCGCAGGGCGCTGCCGCCGGGCGGTGGCCTGCTGATCTCGATCGCACGCTCGGGCGACAGCCCGGAAAGCTCCGCCGTGGTGGACCAGTTGCTGGCGCACGCGCCGGACTGGAGCCATCTCGCCATCACCTGCAACGCCAACGGCAAGCTCGCCACGCAGTATGAGAGTTCGCCGCATTACACGACGCTGGTGCTGGACGAGCGTACCAATGACCGCAGTCTGGTGATGACCAGCAGCTTCACCAACCTGGTGTTGTCCGGCAGCGCCCTGGGCGGTCGCGCCGATACCGCCGAATGGCAGGACGGCGTGAAACGCCTCGCCGATTGCGTGCAGCACGTGTTCGATCACCAGTCCGCTGCGCTGGCGGCCGTCGCCCATCGCAACTTCGAGCAGGCCGTGTACCTCGGCAGTGGCGGCGCGCTGGGCGCCGCGCGCGAGGCCGCACTGAAGATGCTGGAAATGACCGGCGGCAAGGTCATCACGATGGCCGAAACTTTCCTCGGCCTGCGCCACGGTCCGATGTCCAGCCTCGACGGGAACACCCTCGTGGTGGCTTATCTCTCGCCCGATCCGGCGGTGCGGGCCTATGAATACGACTTGCTGCGCGAACTCACCCGCAAGCAGCTGGGCACGGTGCGCGTGCTGGTTGGCGAGGGCATTGCCGACGACGTGATCGGTGCGCAGGACGTGGTGGTGGATCTGCAGGGCCTGCAGGCCAGCGACGACGCGCTGCCGCTGCTCGCCGACGTGGCCGTGGGGCAGGTGCTGGCGTTCTTCCGCTGCCTGGCGCTGGGCGGCAAGCCGGACACGCCCTCGCAAGGCGTGCTCACCCGCGTGGTCGAAGCCTTCGCGTTGCACGCGGGAGGCAATGCGTGAAGCGCATCCTCGTCGCCGGCGAACTCAATGTCGACCTGGTGTTCCGGGACTGCCAGTCGTTTCCTGCGCCTGGGCACGAAGTACTGGCCGAGGACGCGCAGGTCGTGCCGGGCAGCTCCTCGATGATCTGCGCGATGGGGCTGGCGCGGTTGGGCGGCAAGGTCACCTTCGCCGGCAGGACGGGGGCGGACGGCTGGGGCGATTTCTGCGTGTCGGCGCTGCAGAACGCCGGCATCGACGTGACTGCGGTGCAACGCGATCCCGCGCTGCGCACCGGCATCACCGCATCGTTTTCCACGCACAGCGATCGCGCGCTGGTGACCTTCGCCGGCGCCATTGGCGCGTTGCGCGCCGATGACATCGAAGATGCACTGCTGGCAGGCGCCGATCACCTGCACGTATCGTCGTATTACCTGCAGGGTGCGCTGCGGCCGGATCTGAAGGCCTTGTTCGCGCGCGCACGTGCGCAGGGATTGAGCACTTCGCTCGACCCGGGCTTCGATCCCGAACAGCGCTGGGGCAACGAATGGCTAGGCCTGCTCGCCGAGGTCGATCTGTTCCTGCCCAATGACAAGGAGCTTGCAGGTATCAGCGGCTGCGTTTCGCCGCTTGATGGCTTGCGTGCGCTGGACAATGGTCGCACCCGCATCGTGGTGAAGCTCGGTCGATACGGTTGCGCCACGCTGGGTCACGCGGGCGACCTGCTCGAATCGCCGGCATTCAAAGTGAGTGCGGTGGACAGCACCGGTGCCGGCGATTCCTTCGATGCCGGCTTCCTGCACGCGTGGCTGTGCGGTCGTCCGCTGGTTGACGCCATGCGCTGGGGTAACGCCTGTGGCGCGCTTTCCACGCGTGGCGTGGGCGGCACGGCGCGACAGGCCGATGCGGGCGAGCTGGAAGCTCTGCTGGAGTCCGCGCCGTGATTGCCGTACTCGGCATCAACACCGCCATCGACCACCTGATGCAGGTGAGCGAACTGCGCGTCGGCGAAGTCAATCGCACGGTGCACGAGCAGGTGCTGCCGGGCGGCAAGGGCTTGCACGTAGCGCAGACCGTCGCCGCATTGCGCGAGCCCGTGCAGCTGATCGGCTTGATCGACGCCGCGCACCGCAATCTCACCGCACGCCGCATGAGCGAACGTGGGGTGCTGTTCCACGGCGTGGAGATCGACGCGCCGTTGCGCCATTGCATCGCATTGCAGGACGCGCACGGGCAGATCACCGAAGTGCTGGGGCAGGGGCCGGAGCTGGGCGAGCGCGACAACGCGGCCTTGCAGCGTGCCTTCCGTCGTGCGCTGGAAGAAAGCGATCTGGTGGTGATCTCCGGCAGCCTGCCGCGTGGCCTGGCCGCTGGCACCTATGCCGAACTGGCGCAGCAGGTACGCGCCGCCGGCAAGCGCTGCCTGATCGACGCCAGCGGCGAAGTATTGAAGCAGGCGGTGGCGGCGCGGCCCTTCCTGTTGAAGCCGAACCGCGACGAAGCCGAGGCCTTGTTCGGCCGCGCCATCGACAGCGTCGACGCTGCGGTTGTCGCGCTGCGCGAACTCCATGCGCGTGGCGTGGCGATGCCGGTATTGAGCCTTGGCGCGCTGGGCGCCGTGGGCATGGACGACAGCGGTGCGTGGCATGCCGCGGTGGAGCTGGAGCAGGTGCGCAACACCGTCGGTTCGGGCGATTGCTTCCTGGCCGGCATGGCGGTGGCGCTTGCGCGCGGCGAGCCCTTGCGCGAGGCGCTGCGCCTCGCGGTGGCCTGCGGTGCCGCCAACGCTATGGATGTGGAAACGGGTTACGTACGTCCGGATCAGGTCGAGGCATTGCTCGGCCGGATCCAAGTGAGGGAATGGACACGCTGAGCATAGACGGAGCCAGCCAGCTTGCCGATGAGGATGAGCCATCGGCGTTTGAACAGTTAGCGAGCGCGGGGAGTGCAGCGGCTCGCGACTATCCACATGTAAGGCGATCCTATGAGAGGGGCAATCATGAAATCCGGCAGAAGCGTTTTGCTACGACAGACCAGTTTGGCATCGGCACTGGGTCTGCTTCTGGCATCCATGGCCGCGCACGGCCAGTCGACCACCAGCAGCATTTTCGGCCATGTGCCGGTGCAGGCTGGCGAGAGCGTGATGGTCAGCAATGGCTCCGGCTTGACCCGTACCGTCGGCGTCGACAGCCAGGGCCGGTACAACGCCAATCAGTTGCCCATCGGCACGTACACGGTGAGCCTGATGCTTGATGGCAAGACCATCCAGCAGCGCGCCAACGTATTGCTGAAGGTGGGCGTGGGCTCGGAAGTCTCCTTCAGTGAGGAGGCTGCCGCAGCCAGTGCGACCAACGCAAAGCAGCTGTCGGGGGTGAGCGTTTCGGCCAATGCCCTGCCGCCGATCGATGTCAGCTCGGTGGACTCGCGCACGGTTCTCACCGCCGACCAGTTGGCCAAGCTGCCGCTGGGTCATACCGCGGAGGCGGTCGCGCTGCTGGCACCGGCAGCCAACCTCGGTGCGGGCGGGGCGGCGAGCACCACGGGCGAGCCGCTGATCAGCTTCGGCGGTTCATCATCCACGGAGAACGCGTACTACCTCAACGGCTTCAACACCACCGATCCGAATATTGCCGAAGGCGGCATTACCCTGCCGTACGGCTCCATCGATCAGGAGGAGGTCTATACCGGCGGCTACAGCGCGCAGTACGGCCGCAGCGACGGTGGCGTGCTCAACATGATCGGCAAGAGCGGCACCAACGACTGGCATTTCGGTGGACAGTTCCTCTACGAACCGTCGTCGATGGTCGGGAGCCAGAACAACGTCGATTACGCGAACGGCCTGCCGCCTTCGCCGGTGGCCGGTCGCCTGTACCAGCCCAACAGCAAGAACGACTACTGGTCCTCGGTGTACGACCTCTACGTCGGCGGCCCGATCATCAAGGACAAGCTGTTCTTCTTCGCCTCGGCCGAGATGACCAACACGCAGGGCAATACGGTCAATAGCGTCGAGGCCGGTACCGACTCGCATTACAAGGACAAGCTGCCCAAGTGGTATGCCAAGGTCAACTGGAACATCACCGACAGCAACCTGCTGGAGCTGACGGGCGCCTCGGAAAAGAGCGAAGACTCCGGCACCGTCTACAACTACGACTACAACAATCTCACCGATACGAGCTTCAAGTCTTACGCCAACAACACCAAGCACGGTGGCGACCTGTGGCTGGCGAAGTACACCGGCTACATCACGGACAAGCTGACCCTCACTGCCATGTACGGCAGCATGAAGACGCGAAGCTACAGCGAGAATCCCGCCTACGATCCGAGCGAGACGTATATCGCCGGCTACACGTACGAGAATCCGGCGCTGAACGGTGGCAACCCGATCACCAACAACCAGAACGTCAGCGATATCACCAACCCTGGTCAGAACTTCGTGACGACCAACCTGCGTGTCGCGCTGACCTATGCCCTAGGTGATCACACGATCACGGCGGGTATCGACAATCTGCGCACGGCGGCCAGGGATCAGGACGAGCTGACCTCCGGCCCGGGCTACTACTGGGGCTACGGTTACACCAACACGCCGAATCAACCGCTGGTTCCCGCACTCGGGGTGGGCGCGCTGAGCAATTATCCCAACGGCTCGAGCGGTTATTACGTCTCCAAGAACATCTTCAACCAGGGCGGCAACCTGTTCTCCACCGAGCGTGCCGAATACATAGAGGACCAGTGGCAGTTCAACGATAGGCTGCTGTTCTCCATCGGCCTGCGCGACGACGGTTTCACCAACACCAATGCCAGCGCGCTGGCCTATATGCGGCAGACCAAGCCGCAATGGGCGCCGCGCCTGGGCTTCAGCTGGGACGTGTTCGGCGACAGCTCCTTCAAGGTGTTCGGCAACGCTGGCCGCTACTACCTCGGCTCGCCGATCGCCCCGGGCGATCCTGCCAATGGTTACGTCTCCACGCAGCAGTACTTCACGTACAGCGGCATTTCGTCCAGCGGCACGCCGACCGGTCTGACCCAGGTCTCGGTACCCGTCTCGGCGGACGGCGCCTATGGCCAGACACCCGACCCGCGCACCATGACGGTGACCAGCCTCAAGGCCATGGACCAGGACGAGTTCATGCTGGGCTTCCAGAAGACCGCCGGTCCGAGCTGGGTCTATGGCGCCAAGCTCACCCGCCGCATCCTGCGCCACATCATCGACGATTACTGCGATGCGGCGGCTGTGGTCGCCAAGGCGGCGACGGAAGGCATCACCGACGTCAACAACGCCACCTGCTACTACATCAATCCGGGTGAGGCCAACACCTTCGCAGTGCAGGATCCGACCGGAGCTTTCCACAGCGTGACGATGTCCAATGCCGACATGGGCTTCCCGCATGCCGTGCGCCGCTACTACGGCCTGGACACCTTCCTGGAGCATCCGTTCGACGGCAAGTGGTACGCCAAGATCGATTACACCTTCTCGCGCAGCTATGGCAACAGCGAAGGCGAGGGGCAGTCCGACATCAAGGCCATCGGCGGCACGCAGAACGTGGACTGGGATTTTCCGCCGCTCATGGTGTATGCCAACGGCCCGCAGGGCAACGACCACACCAACGTGATCAAGGCCTACGGTTACTACGCGGTCACGCCGGAGTGGCTGGTGTCGGCCAACCTCAACCTGACCTCGGGTGGACCGAAGTACTGCCTCGGTTACTACGGCCCCAATGGCAGCGATCCGGTTGGCTACGGTTCGCTCTACCACTGGTGCAACGGCCAGCCGTCGCCTCCGGGAGCGCAGGGACGTTTGCCCTGGGTGAAGCAGCTTGACCTGGGTGTCCACTATCGCCCGGCGTTCGCCGACCACAAGCTCTCCTTCAGCGTGGACGTGTTCAACGTGTTCAACGGTCAGGCGCCGCTCAACTTGTCGCCAGAGCTGAATACGAGCAGCTCTACCACGTACAGCGCGCTCTACGGCACGCCACTCGTGCTGCAGCAGCCACGGTACGTGCGGTTCGGCGTCACCTACGACTACTGAGCCCGCTTGCAACAACCCGCGCCGCCCGGCAACACCGGGCGGCGCTTTACTTCGAGCCGCATCGACCGGTTTCTCCACGCAAAGGCCCGGTCGATGGCAATGGACCAACACGAGAGGCAACCATGGCAGCATCGCATCCGCATTCCCTTCGTTCGTCGCGCATGAGCGTGCTGGCTTCCTGCCTGCTGGCCGTGCTGACAGGTTTCGGCGCGGCACACGCCGAGGACAGCGTCGCCACCGGCAAGCGGGTGCTCGAACCCGGTGCTGCAGCGTTTGCCGACCGGCAGGGCGCGGAGAGCTTCGGCAATGCCGCGATCGAGGCGAACTGGAAGCTGGATGGCAAGCATCTCGTCGACTTGACGGTGACCGACCGCGTGCACAACCGCACGTTCGCGGTACCCGCGCCGTTCGCGCTGGCAATGGCCGACGGAAGCACGATCAAGGCTTCCGACATGGATCTGCTGTCGGCGCCGCGTGTGGTGGCGCTGCCGGTGGACGTGCAGGCTTCGCGCTATTCCTCGCGCATTCCCGGCAAGGCGGTGGAGGCCAGCTTCGGCGATGCGGGCGGCCGTTTCCGCGTGGACTGGAAACTCGTACAGCGTGACGGCTCGCCCTACCTGCGCGAGGAGGTGAGCATCACCGCGCTGAAGCAGGACGAGAAGATCGCCAAGGTGTCGCTGCTGCAGTCGAAGGTGGAAGCGCCTGAAGTGGTGGGCACGGTGAACGGCTCGCCGGTGGTCGACGGTGACGTTTACCTCGGCTTCGAAAACCCGCTGTCCGACAGCACGGCGTACCACAACCTGGCGAAGCTCACGCTGTCGCGCACGCTGCCGCTGGAGAAGGGCAAGACGGTGGATTACTCCGCGGTGGTCGGCGTGGTGCGCGACGGCCAGCTACGACGCGACTTCAACAGTTACGTCGAGCGCGAGCGCGCGCACCCGTACCGCACCTTCCTGCACTACAACTCCTGGTACGACATCGGCTACTTCACGCCGTACACCGAGGCGGAGGCGCTGGATCGCATCAATACCTTCGGCCAGGAACTCGCCGTGAAGCGCGGCGTGAAGCTCGACTCCTTCCTGTTCGACGACGGCTGGGACGACCGCAGCGGCGCCTGGAACTTCAGCAAGGATTTCCCGCACGGCTTCGTGCCGCTGCGCGACGCCGCCGCGAAGTACGGCGCCGCGCCGGGCATCTGGCTGTCGCCGTGGGGCGGCTACGGCAAGCCGCACGACGAACGCATCAAGAACGGCAAGGCAGCCGGCTACGAGATCATCGACGACGGCCTCGCGCTGTCCGGGCCAACCTACTACCCGCGCTTCCATCAGGTCGTGATGGACATGATCGACAAGCAGGGCATCAACCAGTTCAAGTTCGACGGCACCGGCAACGTCAGCAGCGTGTTCCCCGGCAGCCGCTTCGACAGCGATTTCGCCGCGGCGATCCAGCTGATCAGCGACATCCGCAAGGACAAGCCGAACACCTTCATCAACCTCACCACCGGCACCTGGGCCTCGCCGTTCTGGCTGCGCTACGCCGACACCATCTGGCGCGACGGCGAGGACGACTGGTACACCGGCGTGGGCACGATGCGCGAGCAATGGATCACCTACCGCGACCAGCAGACCTACCAGAACATTGTGCTGAAGGGCCCGCTGTTCCCGATCGACTCGCTGATGCTCCACGGCATCATCTACGCGCAGAAGAACCCGCGCCTCAACACCGACCCGGGCCACGACTTCGCCAACGAGGTGCGTTCCTACTTCGCCACCGGCACCGAGCTGCAGGAGATGTACATCACGCCCTCGCTGCTCACGCCGCAGGACTGGGACACGCTGGCCGACGGCGCGAAGTGGTCGCGCGCCAACGCCGACGTGCTGCGCGATAACCACTGGATCGGCGGCGATCCGGGGCGCCTGGACGTCTACGGCTGGGCCGCGTGGTCGCCGAAGAAGGCCATCGTCACCTTCCGCAATCCCGACGACAAGCCGCAGATCGCGGTGGTCGACCTGCAGCGCCAGTTGCAGCTGCCGCCGGGCGTGGCGCGCCGCTTCAGCGTGCACGACGTGTGGAAGAACGGCGGCACTGACGTGCCGAAGACGCTGGACGCCGACCATGCAAGCACGATCACGCTGGCGCCCTTCGAGGTGCTGACGCTGGAACTGACGCCGGCATCCGTGGATTGAAGGGCGCCAGCCATGCTCAAGCCAAAGCGAAGGTATTTGCTGACTGGGCGAGGAGGTGATGAGCAGCCGACACATCCGCGATCTGCAATGCTGCATCGCTTTGCCGGCGTCGCTTTGGCACCGGCGTTGGCCTTGGCCTGTGCACTGTTCTTTGGTTTCGTGCCGCCTACGCGCGCATGGGAAGCCGCAGGGAATGACGATCACGTTCCTCGTGCGGCAGCCAAACTCGCTCCGGCACAGGATGCAGCAGTGCTCGAGGCGCAAGGTGTCATCGCGCGGGAGTTCGGGCAGGAGGCATTGCGGAATGTGCAGCTTGACCTGATCAAGAGCGCGGATCAGAACGACGTCTTCGAATATGAGGCGACCAAAGGCCGCCTCACGGTGCACGGGTCATCCGCCGTGGCGTTATGCAGCGGGTTCTACCAGTACATCAAGCGCAATCATCTCGGCATCGCGAGCTGGTCAGGGAATCGACTCGACCTCGCGCATGGCTGGCCGGACGCAGCACTCGAGCGCGAGAGCTCGCCGTATCGCTATCGCTACTATCTCAACGTCGTGACCTATGGTTACACGATGCCCTACTGGACCTGGGATCGCTGGCAGCGGGAAATCGACTGGATGGCCTTGCATGGGGTCAACATGCCGCTGTCGCTCGTCGCTACCGAGGCCATCGGCGAGCGGGTCTGGAAGAAGCTGGGATTGACGCAGAAGGAAATCGATGCCTATTACACGGGGCCGGCGTACCTTCCCTGGGAGCGGATGGGAAACATAGCCGGGCTCGACGGCCCATTGGCTCCCGATTGGAACGAGAGCCAGATTGCTCTGGAACACAAGATATTGGACCGCGAACGGGCGCTGGGGATGTATCCGGTCGCGCAAGGGTTCGCTGGCTTTGTTCCGACGCAGTTGGAGCGCCTGCATCCCGGGATAAAGCTGTCCTCGATGGCATGGGCGGGGTTTTCAAAGCAGTACCGGAACCACATTCTCCCGCCCGATTCCCCGCTCTTTTCCAAGATAGGATCGTTGACCATCAAGGAATGGGAAGCCGAATTCGGCAAGGTCCGGTTCTTTCTTTCGGACAGCTTCAATGAAATGCATATACCGGCCAGCACGGAAGCTGCGAAGGATGCACTGCTCAAGCGCTACGGCGCAGCTATCTACCGTTCGATCCGCGATGGCGATCCCGACGCGGTCTGGGTGATGCAAGGCTGGATGTTCGGCTACATGCGCGATGTGTGGACGAAGGATTCGCTGCGCTCGCTCCTGAGCGAGGTCCCCGACGACAAAATGCTCATCCTCGACGAGGCCATGGATTACAACGCCAACTTCTGGCGCAACGGCATGGATCGCGATGTCTACGACGGGTTCTGGGGAAAGCAATGGATCGGCGGCTATATCCCGAACATGGGAGGCAAGACCGCGTTCACAGGTGTTCTCGACTTCTACGCTCATGCGGGCAGCGATGCGCTTGCATCGAAGAATCGCGGCAATCTCGTTGGATTGGGCATGGCGCCCGAGGGCATCGAAAACAACGAAGCGATCTATGAGCTGATTTCGGACACGTTCTGGCAGTCGGGCCCGATCGACCTCGATGCCTGGATCGCTAATTACTCGTTCGCGCGCTACGGAGCCCAGGACGACGACATCGCGAAGGCATGGCACCTGCTGATCGAAAGCAGCTACGGGTCGTTCGTCGACCACCCGCGTTTCATCTGGCAGCTCGAGCCTGGCAGCAGTCGGTCCAGCATCAGACCGGATGAGAAGGTGATCGAGGCGGCGGAGCATTTTCTGGCCGCGTCAGGCCGATTGAAGGCAAATCCCCTCTATCGGGACGATGCCATCGAAGTCGTTGCCATGGCGGCAGGAATCCGCGCCGACCAGCTGATCAAGCAGGCGACGAAACTTTACGAGGCGCATGATTTTTCCCGTGGAAGAGCCTCCGCGGACAGGGCGTTCGCGATACTCGGGGATCTCGACAGGCTGCTCGCCTCCCATCCGAATCTGCAGTTGAAGAACTGGGCCGATTCGGCAAGGGCCTATGGGGCGACCCCGTCGGAAAAGGACCATGACGAGCGGGATGCAAAGATGCTCATCACGCTCTGGGGCCGCAATGGGGAAATCGACGACTATTCGAGCAGGATGTGGTCGGGTCTGATCGGCGGCTATTACATACCGCGCTGGCGCATGTACTTCGAAAACCTTGCCGGAGCACACAACGACATCCGGGCGTGGGAAAAGCAGTGGGTGCGTTCGGCTGCCGTGGATCAGCCGCAACCCTTCCCGGACCCCATGGAGGCTGCCGGAAATATCCTCGCCCATTTGCGCGATAAGACGCCGGAATAGGCTTCCCTGATGCGGAGTGTGCGCGGCATGTCGAGCCTGTATTCCCCCTTCACGCGAGCACGGCCACGCTGGCACCTTTCATGGCGCAGGTGCCGAGCCGGCATGGGAGCGCCTGCATGACGGTGCATCACTTGCGACGGTCGCTGCTCCGGTGCGGCGTTGGTGCGCTTGTGCTGGCGTGGCTGCCCATGCCGTCGCTGGCGCAGGCGGCGCAGCCCACGGACGCGGATGCGCGCGCAGAGCGCATCGTGCAGAAGATGCCGCCGGAAGCGCTGCATGGCCTGGTGCAGAGCTACTTCATGGGCGGCACGGCGAAGCAGCCGCCCGGCAGCATCGGCGCGGCTGGTTACGTGCCGGCGCTGCCAGCCTACGGTATCCCCGCGCAGCAGCAGAACGATGCCGGCGTTGGCCCGAACAATTATCCGGTGGGTTTCGACGCGCGCGGCTGGCCCACCGGCGTGCGTGGCAATGCGGGCGATGCCACGCCACTGCCGTCGACCTTGGCACTTGCCGCCACATGGAATCCCCGTTTGGCCGAGACCGGCGGCAGGATGATTGCGGACGAGGCTCGTGCACAAGGCATCAACGTGCTGCTGGCCGGCGGGATCAATCTTTCGCGCGAACCGCGCAACGGGCGCACCTTCGAATACTTCGGCGAGGATCCGCTGCTGGCCGGCACCATGGACGGCGCGGAGATCCGTGGCATCCAGTCCCGGCACGTCGTCTCCACCATCAAGCATTTCGCGCTCAATGCGCAGGAGACGAACCGCCTCGCGATCAGTTCCGACATCGGGGAGCGCGCGATGCGCGAGTCCGACCTGCTGGCATTCGAGCTGGCGATCGAGCAGGGCCACCCTGGCGCGGTGATGTGCGGCTACAACAAGGTCAACGGCATCTACGACTGTTCGAACGCGCACCTGCTCAACGACGTGCTCAAGCGCGACTGGCACTACCCGGGCTGGGTGATGACAGACTGGGGCGGCGACCACGGCGTGACGGACGCGCTGGCCGGGGTGGATCAGGTCTCGGGCGAGGATTTCACCGGGGATGACAATGGCAAGGGCAATTTCGGCGCGCCGCTGATGCGCGCCATCGCCGACCACACGATTCCCGTGAGCCGCCTGCAGGACATGGCGCGGCGCATCCTGCGCTCGATGCTGGCGAATGGGTTGTTCGATGCGCCGCCGCCGAAGCCGGTGGATTTCGAGGCCGATGCCAAGGTGTCGCAGGACGCCGAGGAACAAGCACTGGTATTGCTGAAGAACGATGCCGCGCAATTGCCGCTGGACGCCCATGTGCAACGCATCGCCGTGATCGGTGGCCACGCCGATGTGGGCGTGCTTTCCGGCGGCGGTTCCGCGCAGGTGTGGCCGGTGCATGGCCCGGCGATCAAGCCGGTGCATCCCGATCTGCACGACAGCGCCTCGCCATGGATCGTGTACGACCCTTCATCGCCGCTGCGGGCCCTGCAGCAGCGTTTTCGTAAGGCGCGCATCGACTACGTCGACGGCGACGATCCCGCGCGCGCCACAGCATTAGCGAAGTCCGCCGATGTGGTCATCGTGTTCGCGACGCAATGGGAGGCCGAGGGCATCGACTTGCCAAACTTGTCTTTGCCTGGGCATCAGGATGCACTGATCACCGCGGTGGCAGCGGCGAATCCGCATACCGTCGTTGTGCTGGAAAGCGGCACCGCGGTGCGCATGCCGTGGTTGCCGAACGTGGCGGCGGTGTTGGAAGCGTGGTACCCGGGTGCGCGTGGCGGCGAGGCCATTGCAGACGTCTTGAGCGGTCGCGTGAATCCCAGCGGTCGCTTGCCCATCACTTTTCCGCGCGACGAGCGGCAATTGCCGAGGCCGGTCATTGCCGGAGGCGCTTCCGTTGACTACGACGTCGAAGGAGCGGCGGTCGGTTACAAGTGGTTCGACCGACAGAAACTCGAGCCGCTGTTTCCCTTCGGCTATGGCCTCTCGTACACGCGCTTTGTCTATTCGGATCTCAAGGTGAGCACGGGGCCGCGCGTGACGGTGAGTTTCGTGGTGCGCAACATGGGCTCGCGCGCCGGCATGGATACACCCCAGGTCTACGTCGACATGCCGACTGCCGATGGTGAAGCGCCCAGGCGGCTGGCCGGCTTCGACAAGGTTGATCTGAAGCCGGGTGAGCAGGCGGTCGTGTCGGCGACGATCGATCCGCGGCTTTTTGCAGTGTTCGACGTTGCCGCGAATCGCTGGCGCATCGATGCCGGCCGCTATACGGTCGAAGTGGGCCATTCGTCGCGTGATCTCGCGTTGCGTGGAACCACCGGCACGAAGGCGGCGAGCATCGCGCCATGAGCGCGGCCGCTTCCATTGAGAGTGCGGCCAAGGATGGCCGTCCATTCAAGCTTCGCGATCAAGGATGATCTCAACGATTCGAGAAGTGCGCCACGGATGGTCGTTGTTTGATCCACGCGATCAAGCGCGATCGCAAAAAAACTGAGGAGTGTGCAGATCATGGTGAACAAGTCACGCCGCAACCTGCTCAAGGCCGCCGCGCTGCTGCCGCTGGCCGCCGCCTGCGATGGCCTGGTCTGGGGGGCTGAGGGATCCGCGGCGCAGGCGAGCTTCGCGTTGGACATGACTGGCTCGGGGCGGCGCGTCGACACCAGCCTCGCCAGCCTCAGCTACGAGACGCTGGAACTTTCCGATCCCACCTTCTTCGCAGCGGACAACCACGGCCTGGTGCGCCTGTTCCGCGAGATGAACCCGCACGGCGTGCTGCGCATCGGCGGCAACACCAGCGACGACACTGTGTGGGGCGGCTACAAGGGCAAGATGCCGACCTATGTCCCGCGCAGACACGGCAAACTGCTGCAGCCGCATGTGCTCAAGCCCGAGGGCCTGGAAGCTCTGGCCGGCTTCGTGCGCGCCACCGGCTGGAAACTGGTGTTCGGCGTGAACCTGCGCATTGGTTCGCCGGAGATGGCGCTGGACCTGGCGCAGACCGTGCAACATCTCGTGGGCGATCAACTGCTGTCGATCCAGATCGGCAACGAGGCGAACAACTACGAGCACGACTACGCCGAGTTCGATGCGGCGTGGGTACCTTATGCCAAGGTGCTGCACGCTGCTGGTCTGCCCATCGCCGGGCCGGACACCGGCGCGAACACCGACTGGGTGATCGAGTACGCGAAGCGCCACGCCAGGGAGAACGTCTTCCTCAGCCGGCACTACTATCGCGAGGCGGCGGAGAACGGTTCGATCCCGGACATGCTTGCCGGCGATCCCGGTTTCTTCGGTGAGGTCGAGCAGATCATGCGCGTGGCGGACCAGTACGCGTTGCCGTTCCGCATCTCCGAAGGCAACTCGTACTACAACGGAGGCCGCGACGGCACCAGCAACGTGTTCGCTTCCGCGCTGTGGGGAGCGGATTTCATGTTGGCACTGGCGCAGCGCGGCGTGGCCGGCATGCACTTCCACGGCGGTACGCTGCTCTCGGTGGAAACCTCGCTGGGGCGCGTGGCGAAGGCGCCCACGGGCGGCGACATCGTGGCGCAGCGTGATGCGCAGGCCTCGCGCTACTCGGCCATCGCGGGCAGCCGCGCTCTGGGCTACCAGCAGCGACCGCTGTTCCATGGCATCACGCTGGCGCAGCGCTTCGCCGGTGCGCAGATGCTGCCCGGCCAGCTCGATGCCGGTGGCGCCAACCTCACGGCCTACGCCGCGAAGCAGGGCGATGCGGTGCTGGTCGCGATGATCAACAAGGACGCGCAGCGCGATGCCTCGGTAGCGTTGAGTGGTTTGCCGCATGGCGCGAAGGGCGAATTGATGCGCCTGCGCGCGCCTGCACTGGACAGCCGACGCGACGTGAGTTTTGCGGCGGATGGCCATGTGTCGGCGGATGCTGGCGGTGCGTGCCGCATCGCGGTGCCCAAAGCCAGCGCTGCCTGGGTGCGCTGGGCGTGATGACCGCCGTGGCTCGGTTGCGCAAGACCGGGTCTTGTCTCCCCTCTACCGCTTGCGGGCATGCGGAGAGGCGCCATGGATGGCGCCAGCTTTGGGGAGCGAGGAGAGGGGTTGGGGGAGAGGGGTTTTTGTTTCTGTTTTCTCGCAAGCGACGAAGCGGTTTCGAGCCGCTGCCGCGACCCGAGTTACTTTTCTCTGCGTGGCCAGAGAAAAGTAACCAAAAGAGAGGCCACCCCGATGCGGCGCTCTCCGGGCATCCTGCCCTCCGAGTGCGTGAGGCGTGGCCGGGCTTTTCGGCCGGGCATTCTGTCCGGTCGAAAAGGCATCGCCGTCCATGGCGATGCCCGCTGCGCAGCCTGATCGTCCACGCCTCACCGTCGCATAGGGGCCCCGAAGAGCAGCGCGCTCCTGCGCGCAGAAGCAAAGCGCAGAAGCAAAGCGAAAAGGCGGGATGCCGCGAGATTCGGTTCCTCAGCTCCCAGATACGACGCGGCATGGCGGTGGCAATGGGCGTGTCGCGGGATGTAGTTCCAGCATCCTCGAAACAGCCCGCTTGTAATTCCGGCGGATTAAGCAAGGCCATTTCTTTGGGTCACCTTTCTTTGGGCCAGCAAAGAAAGGTGGCTCGAGCGTCGGCAGGCGATCGAAAGGCCGCCGCAGGCGAGCCAGGCCGCGGAAGTGAAAGGTTGTCGCGAGCAACCAACCCTCACTCCGTCCCTCTCCTCGGACGGGAGGCAAGGGCCCCGTCGATTGCGACGGAAGAAAATTCAAGGAGTGACCGATGAAAACCATCATGCGAACGACGCTGACACTGGCGCTGACCTGTCTGCTCCCGATGACCACGGTCGCCACCACCCTCAGCGACCAGCCACTGCCGCTGCCCGGCCCACGTCCCAGCGCCGCCACCGTGCAAGCCTGGCAGGCGCGCAAGTTCGGCCTGTTCATCCACTTCGGCCTGTACTCGGAACTGGGCGGCGTATGGGATGGCCGCAAGATCACGAATGGCTACAGCGAGCAGATCCAGTCCTTCGCACCGGTGCCGATAGCCCAGTACGAGGCGCTGGCCAAGCGTTTCGATCCGGAGAAGTTCGACCCGGACGCCATCGTCGCGCTGGCCAAGGCGGCGGGCATGAAGTTCATCGTGATCACCGCCAAGCACCACGACGGCTTCGCGATGTTCCACACCGCGCAGGACGACTACGACATCGTCGATGCCACGCCGTACAAGCGCGACGTGGTGAAGGAGCTGGCCGATGCCTGCACGCGGGCGCACATGCCGTTCGGCGTCTACTACTCCACCATCGACTGGCACTGGATGCACGGCCAGTACCTGCCTGACAACGACAACCCGATCACGCCCGCGCAGGCCGACTTCAACGTGGCGCAGATCCGCGAGCTGATGAGCCATTACGGCCCGATCAGCGAAGTGTGGTTCGACATGGGCAGGCCCACGCCGGCGCAGAGCGCGCGCTTCGCGCGCACCGTGCACGTGCTGCAGCCGCAGACCATGGTGTCCGGCCGCGTCTGGAACCATCAGGGCGACTTCAGCGTGATGGGCGACAACAGCGAGCCGGGCGAGGGCATGGAAAAGCCCTGGCAATCACCGGCGTCGATATTCCCGGAAACCTGGGGTTACCGCTCCTGGCAGGTGCGCGACGACCTGCCGGGCAAGGTGCGCGAGAACATCGCGCGGCTGGTGCGCGTGGTCAGCGGCGGTGGCAACTACATCCTCAACATCGGCCCGGAGGGCGATGGCTCGGTGGTGCCTTACGAGGCCGACGTGCTGCGCGGCATCGGCGCGTGGCTCAAGCCGCGCGGCGAGGCGGTCTACGGCACGCATGCCTCGCCGTTCAAGAAGCTGGATTTCGGCTACGCCACGCTGGGCGCCGACACGTTGTACCTGTTCGTGGAGAAGCCGCCGGTGGATGGTGTGCTGCATCTGCCCGGCGTGGTCGATACCCGTTTCGGGCAAGGGCACGTGCTGGGCGATACGCAGGCGAGCGTTGGTAGCGTCGCGGTCGATGCGGCGGATGCGAGCGTGAAAGTGAACGGCCTGGCCGAGGCGGGCTACATGCCGGTGGTGGCGATTCCGCTGGCTGGTGCCCTGCATGTGCGGCCCGATACCGTGACGCCGGGCGCGGATGGGCGCGTGGATCTTGCGGCCGCGCAGGCCGAACATTTCCTCAACTACAACGGCTACGGCTACGACGATCCATCCACCCTCTACAAGTTGCGCTGGCATGCGCAGGCCGGTGCGGGCGATTACGTGCTGACCGTGCATTACCGCGACGCGCATGCGCCGGCGCAATTGGATGTCTGGGTGGACGGCCATCCCCGCACGCTGGCGCTGCCGGCAGGCAAGGGCACCGCCAGCCTGCGTGTGAGCCGCGACCTGCATGCTTTCCCGTATGCGATGCAGGTCGAGCTGACCCCGGTGGCGCCCTTCCACAAGGGCGACAAGCTGCCGGCGGCCATCGAGGCGGTGGAGCTTGCGCCGCTCACGAATCCATCCACGCCGCAACACGGAGGATGAAGATCGATGCCCCATGCACGTTCGCCGAGACCATTCCGCCGGGCAGGCATCGGCTTCGTCCTGGCCGGCCTGTTGCTGGTTTTGCCCGCACTGGCCGTCACGAAGCAGGCCCAGCTCTCACACGATGACGAGGCGGATGCGCCCTACAAGGTGTGGAACAGCACGCCGGCGATCACCATGCCGCCATTGCTGCTCGACGTCTCCGGCTCGTCGGTGGTGGTGGAGTGGATGACCGACAGCGACGCCGACGGCAGCGTGCGCTATGGGGAGCACGCGCTGGACCATACCGCGGTGGCCGCACACGACGGTCTGCTTGATGTCGGCGCATTTCATCGCGTGGTGATAGCCGGCCTCGAACCGGGCCACAGCTACCAGTACCAGGTGGCCTCGCGTCGCGTGGTGGCGGTCAAGCCCTACTGGCCCGAGCGCGGCAACACCGTGCAGGGTGAGACGCTGCACTTCACCACGCTCGATCCGTCGCATGCCAGTGCGCGCTTCGCGGTGATCACCGACACGCACGAGAAGGTCTCGCGCATCCACACCCTGCTCGGCGAGATCCGCAAGACGCCCGAGGACTTCGTGGCGCACCTGGGTGACACGGTGAACTGGGCGGCGAGCGAACAGCAGCTCAAGGACGTGTTCCTTTCGCCCACCGCGGAGGATCTCGGCGGCAGCACGCCGCTGCTCTACGTGCACGGCAACCACGAATACCGCGGCTCGTTCGCGCGTGAGCTGGGTCCGTACCTGCACGCACAGAACGGCCGCTACGACTACGTCCGCGACGACGGCCCACTGCACCTGATCGCGGTGGACACCGGCGAGGACAAGCCCGACGACACCAACGTCTACGCCGGCCTCAACGACCTGCGCGACTACCGCCACGAAGGGCTGGTCCGCTTCGGCGCGGCGCTGGCCGAAGCACGCACACGCAGCGCGCCGTTCACCGTGGTGCTCGGCCACCAGCCGGACTGGGGCTGGACTGGCGGCGACAACGCGAAGTGGACGCAACTGGCCAACCAGGCGCACGTCGACCTGTTCATTGCCGGTCACCTGCACTATTTCAAGCACATCAAGCCAGGCGAGCAGGGCAACGACTTCCCCATCCTTGTCGTTGGGCAGGACCAGGTGGCATGGGTGGAGGCCACCGACACCGCGCTGAAGGTCAGGGTGACCGACAGCAACGGCAAGTTGATCGACGCGTTCACGCTGGCGCGCAAGACCAAATAAACACTGAGGCCCACACATGAATCCCATCCTGACACGCCGGCAATTCACCAAGGCCCTGGGCGGCCTCGTGGCGGCTTGTGCCGTTCCGCTGGCGGCGAAAGCAAGCGCGGCAACCGCCGCCGCCTCGGGCGCGCAAGGCAGCGCAGCGAAACGTGCTTTCCCCAAGGGCTTCGTGTGGGGCACCGCCACCGCGGCCTACCAGGTGGAAGGCGCGGTCAAGGCGGATGGACGCGGCGAGTCGATCTGGGACGTGTACGCGCACACGCCGGGCAGGATCGTGCATGGCGACACCGCCGACGTGGCCGACGACAGCTACCACCGTTACCCCGAGGACATCGCCCTGATGCGCGGGTTGGGCGTGGGTGCGTACCGGTTTTCGGTGGCCTGGCCGCGCATCTTTCCCGAGGGCACGGGCAAGCCGAATGCCAAAGGCGTGGATTACTGCAAGCGCCTCGTCGATGCGCTGCACGCGGCCGGCATCGAGCCGTATTGCACGCTGTACCACTGGGACCTGCCCGAGGCGTTGCAGCGCAAGGGCGGCTGGCAGAACCGCGACACCGCCAAGGCGTTCGCCGATTACGCCGGCTACATGGCCGGCCAGCTCGATGGTCGCGTGCGGCACTTCATGACCATGAACGAGATCAGCACCTTCATCGGCAACGGTTACGGCAGCACGTCGATGGCGCCGGGACTGGGGCTGAAAGGGCAGGCCCTGGAGCAGGCGCGGCACTACGCCTTGCTGGGCCATGGTCTGGCCGTGCAGGCGATACGCGCGGCCACCAACGCGAAGACCAGGGTGGGTTCGGCCGAAGGCATCAATGCAGCCATGCCGGCCTTCGACGCGCCCGAGCACGTGGCCGCCGCGCGCAAGGCCGCGGTGGAGGAGAACGCCGGCTACCTCACCGCCATGCATACGGGGCGCTACACCGACCAGTATCTCAAGACGCTAGGCGCGGACGCGCCGAAGTTCACCGCCGACGAGATGCGCATCATCGGCAGCAAGACCGATTTCCAGGGCCTCAACATCTACACCGGCGATTACTACATCGCGGCCGACAACGAGCGCGGCTACGAGGCCGTGCCGTTCCCCTCGTCCTATCCGAACATGCAGAGCAGCTGGATCCAGTTCGCGCCGGGTGCCATTTACTGGGGGCCGAAGCTGATGGCGGAGGCGCTGGGCATTGGCGACATCTACATCACCGAGAACGGCACCTCCAGCACGGCAGCGCCGGACTCTCAGGGGCGCGTGCTGGACACCGATCGCGTGATGTTCCTGCAGCAATACCTAGCCGAGCTGCAGCGCGGGATCGCGGACGGCGCGCCGGTGCGCGGCTATTTCCTGTGGAGCCTGCTGGACAACTTCGAGTGGAGCCGTGGCTTTTCCGAACGCTTCGGCATCACGTATGTCGATTTCGCCACGCAGAAGCGCACGCCGAAACTCAGTTCGCGGTTCTACCGCGGCGTGATTGCGGGCAATGCGATATGAAACGAGCACTGCAACGATGGCTGGTGTGCCTGCTGCTGGTCGGTACCGGCATGCCTGTCGCCTTCGCAGGCGAGCCGGCAAAGCCTGCCTTTGACATCGCGCCTGCACGCGCGGCCCTGCTGCGCTTGCTGCCGAAGCAACAGGCGCAGTTCGCCCTGGTTGCGCTGGATCGTGGCCAAGGCGCGGATCGCTTCGAGGTCCGCGGCACGCCGGGCCATATCGTGGTAGCGGGTACCTCACCAGCAGTCATCCTCACCGGCGTGGAAACCTATTTGCAGCAGGCAGCGCACGTCGACATCGGTTGGCCGGGTGACAGCCTTGCGCGCTTGCCGGCCACGCTGCCCGCGCCGGCGTCGCCCATCGAGCATCGCGCCGTGGTGCCAGACCGTTATGCGCTCAACGACACCGACGATGGCTATTCGAATGCCTACCTGGCTTGGCCGGCGTGGGAGCACAAGATCGATCTGCTCGCCTTGCATGGCATCGACGAAGTGTTCATGCCGATTGGCACGGAGGAAGTGTATCGCCGCACCTTCCAGGATTTCGGCTACAGCGATGCGGCGATGCGCGCGTGGATCCCCGCCACCGCGCACCAGCCGTGGTGGCTGCTGCAGAACATGTCCGGCTTCGACGCGCCGCTGTCGCCGCAACAGTACGCACGTCGCGTGGCGCTTGCACAGAAGATCGTGGCGCGCCTGCGCGAGCTGGGCATCACGCCGGTGTTCCCCGGCTGGTTCGGCACCGTGCCGCCGGACTTCGTGGCGAAGCATCCAGGCGCAAACGTGGTGCCGCAGGGCAGGTGGGTGGGCTTCACACGCCCCGACTGGCTCGACCCGCGCGATCCGCTCTACGCGAAGGTTGCGGCGGATTTCTACCGCCAGCAGCGTGCGCTGTTCGGCGACAGCTCGATGTACAAGATGGATCTGCTGCACGAAGGCGGCCGCGCCGGCAACGTGCCGGTGGCGGATGCCGCGCGCGGCGTGATGGCCGCGCTGCAGGCCGCGCATCCGGGCGCACGCTGGGTAATGCTGGGCTGGCAGCACAACCCATTGCCGGCGGTGATTGATGCGGTAGACCGTCAACGTCTGTTGATCGTCGACGGTCTGTCGGATCGCTACGACGGGCTGGACCGCGAGAAGGACTGGCACGGCGCGCCGTACGCCTTCGGCAGCATCCCCAACTTCGGCGGCCATACCACGCTGGGCGCGAATGCGGACGTGTGGTTCAGACGCTTCGCCGCGTGGCAAAGCAAGCCCGGCAGCAAGCTGCGCGGTATCGCCTGGATGCCCGAGGCCAGCGGCATCGATCCGGCGGCGTTCGCGCTGTTCACCGCGCTGGCATGGTCGCATCCACCGAGCGATGGCTCCGAATGGTACGAAGAATCATCATGGTTCAAGATGTATGCCGATAGCCGCTACGGCGGCGCCGACGCGCATGCCGAAGCCGCGTGGCGCATCCTCGCCGAAACCGCCTACGCAATGCCATCCGACGGCGACTCGGAGCCGCAGGACAGCCTGTTCGAGGCGCGTCCCTCGCAGGACGTGTCCACGGCGGCGAGCTGGTCGCCCAGGGCGATGCGCTACGACGCCGGACATTTCGCGCAGGCCATCTGCGAACTGCTGCAGGTGGCACCGGCGCTGCGCGACACCAGCGCCTACCACCACGACGTGGTGGACGTGGCGCGACAGACACTGGCCAACCGTGCCCGCGTGCTGCTGCCGCAGATCGAGGCGGCCTACGCTGCGAAGGATGCCGCCCGTCTGCATGCACTCGATACCGAATGGCTGGGCGACATGGCCTTGCTTGACCGCCTGCTCGCCAGCGATCCGGACTTCCTGCTCGGCAACTGGCTCGCGCCGGCACGCGCGGAGGCGGGCAACGAGGCCGAAGCGGCGCAGTTCGTTTACGACCAGCGCGCGATCATCACCGTGTGGGGCGAACGCGAAGGCGCCGACATGGGTGGCCTGCACGACTACGCCAACCGCGAACTGTCCGGCCTGGTGAGCGGTTTGTACGAGCCGCGCTGGCGGCGTTTCTTCGCTTCGCTCGAGCAGTCGCTGGCCACGGGCAAGCCGCCGGAAAAGATCGACTGGTACGCGATGGAGCATGCGTGGGCGGTCTCGCATGAGGAGGAGCCGGCCACGCCGCAGGGCGACCCGTGGCAGCTGGCGACCGAAGTGACGCAGCGGCTGGGGCTATGCAAGCCGTGAGACTGCCAACGAAAGAGGTAATGTTCCATGCATTTGGATGAGTTCATGTCGTTTACGCAAACGTCGCCGAGTGAATCCCTCTCCCTCCGGGAGAGGGTGGCAACAGCCGGGAGAGGGTTCGGTCGAAGCGAGGCGCAGCGGTGTACCCGAACCCTCATTCCCAACCCCTCTCCCGAGGGGAGAGGGGCTTTGCGTCACGGACTTGCGTTTGCTGCGTTGTTGTTGTTGCCGCTCGCATCCCATGCGCAAACCCTGCACGTCGCGCCTGGGGGGACGGCCAACGGCACCTGCGATGCGTCATCACCTTGCACGCTGCAGTCCGCGCAGGCGCGGGTACGCACGTTGCGTGCCCAAGGCCGCAATGACATCACCGTTCAATTGCAGGACGGCACCTATCGCCTGCAACAGCCCTTGCAATTCGATGCCTCGGACAGCGGCGCAGACGGCCATCCGGTGCACTGGCAGGCCGCGCCGGGCGCACATCCGCTGCTGTCCGGCAGCCGGCTGGTGCAGGGTGCGCGTGATGGAGTGTTGTGGAGCTTTACTCTGCCGTCTGACGCAGCGCCGTCGAGCATCTACATTGACGGCCAGCGCCGCTGGCCGTCGCGCACCGAAGCCTGCCCGCATTGCGTGGTGGATGCGAAGGGCTTGTCGAACGTGCCGCCGGCGATCCTGCACAGCCTGCAGGTGGGCTCGCTGGCGGTGATGCACGAGCGCTGGCGCGATTTCCGCTGCAGCGTGGTTGCGCTGGGACAGGGCCGTGTCGACCTGGCGCAGCCGTGCTGGCACAACGCCACGCTGGACTCGGCCAAGAACGGTTGGTCGGTGGCCAGCCCCGTGGGCAAGTACTACGCCGGCGTGGACTGGTTCGAAAACCTTGCCGGCGATCCGTCCGCCCCCGGTGGCTATACGGTGGATACGGCGCACCACGTGCTGCGCTATCGGCCGCTGCCCGCTGAAGCCGCGCATGCGCCGTCCATCGAGCTGCCCGTGCTCGAACAGCTGCTGGTATTGAACGGGACCCTCAAGGCGCCGGTGCACGACCTGATGTTCAGCGGCATCACCTTCGTCGGCACTGAATGGCGCAAGCCGGCATCCGCCGATGGCTATGTGCCGCTGCAGGCGGGCTATCTGGTCGACGGAAACAGCCGCGCTGCGCTGCCCGACAATGGCGAGGGCATGACGCGCATCGGCAGCGCGGTGGCCGTGGAGGCCGGCCGCGACATCGTGTTCGATCGCGACAGCTTCCAGCATCTTGCGGCGGCAGGCATCGCCCTGGCGGGCGACACGCACGGCGCGGCGGTGACGAACTCCCGCTTCACCGACATCGGCGGTGGCGGCGTGTTCGCGGGCGATACAGAGGGGCACCCCGTCGACCCGGCCAGCAAGACCTCCGACATCGTGATCGCCGACAACCACATCGACCATGTGGCGCTGGCCTACCGCGACAACGTGGCGATCATGGCCGGCTTCGTCAACGGCCTCGTCATCGCGCACAACACCATCAGCGACCTGCCGTACAGCGGCATCTCGGTGGGCTGGGGCTGGGATTACGAAGGCGAGGCGCCGGTGCAGTCGTCCATCCACATCGTGGCCAACCGCATCGAACGCGTGATGCTGCAGCTGGCCGACGGCGGCGCGATCTACACGCAGGCGCAATCGACGCCAGGTACCTCGTGCGTGGTTCGCAACGTCACCGATATGCGCCACAGCGGCGAAGGCAACGGCATCTATCTCGACGAGCACAGTACGTATTTCGACGTGGAACGCAACGTGGTGCTGGGCGCCTGGATAAGTGCGTGGGCCTCGTGGAGCGGCCACCTGCGCATTACCGGCAACTGGACGGATGACGCAGGGAAACCGCACAACGCCGGCCCCACCAAAGTGTGGTCGCCCAACTTCACTCATCTGATAACGCTGCCGGCTGCGGCGCTGGCGGTGCAGCAGGCGGCTGGTGCGCGCGATCACGCGATTGCACTAGGCCTGCCGATCCATGTCGACAGGATGTGCCCGGCACCTTGAGACCGGCCATGGGTCGAACGGGGTCGATACGAGCCCCGTACTTCGCGACCAGCCATGTCATGAAATCACAAGATGACGAAACCATTGACAAGAGCGTCTTGCATGGTTACGTTACAAAACGTAAGTATATGTAGTATTTTATGCTTACATTTTCATTCGTGGCTTGCGGTCACTTGAGTGGAGTGACCGCAACATCCAATCGATCCGATAGTTGCCGATCAGGCCACTGGGCCGTCGGATGCGCGGTAGGGGAGGGTGTCGTGGCAATTTCAGATGTTCCTCTGGGGAGCTGTGAAGGCTGTCTGTCCGAGAGAGTCGTCCACGTCGAGTGAGATGCCACTCGCAAAGCAAAGCGTGCCCCTGAATCTGCGGAACCAGGCTGTGTCTGATCTCGCCAGCCCACTGGATGCGAGAACCCGGGCATGCGCTTGGCAAACGCGCACGTTGAGCACGTCACCAAAGACGCTACCTCCGTCTATGGCGGTAGTCGGGTGAGGTGCTGGCGCTTGATCGAGATAGCAAGCAGGTTCACCCGCTTGCGGAAGTTGTCCTGATGCCCGTGCTGATGCCCATGTTTCTTTTCTGGCAGTGGGAGCAATCGGCGCTTTTCGACTTTTCTTTGAAGGAGGTGATGAGCATGCGCAAGGCAATGAAGACATCGGGTCGACAGGGAACAGGCGAGCGCGTTTCACTGACGCTTGCTGTGATGCTTGCACTTGGAGCCTCGGGAGTCGCCTCTGCACAATCCGTGACCGGTGGCATATACGGGCAGGCAGCGGCAGGCGAAACCATCCATATCCAATCCGCGACGACGGGTGTGCAGCGCACTGTGGCACCGGGCGCCAACGGTCAATTCATGATCAATGCGCTGAATCCCGGCTCGTACAGCGTTGAGTTGCTCAAAAGCGGGGCCGTGGTCGGAAGGGCTACCGTGGTCGTGCGTGCGGGCATGATGTCGCCCGCCTCGGTGGCTTCGTCCGCAACTGCACCGGTCGGCGGAGAAAAGTCGGCCACGAACCTCGGAGCAGTGCAAGTCAGCGCAACCGAAGCGCCTGAGAAGCAGAAATTCGACATCAGTCCGATCGACGTGAGCACGTCGCAGCTCATCAGTCACTACAGCATGGACCTGGTCAATGATTTGCCCACGGGACGAAGCGCGGAAAGCATTGCGTTGCTCAACTCGAACACCACATACGATTCGCAAACCACCGGAAGCATCGAGATGAACGGCGCGACATCGGCCGAAAACCGTTTTTACGTCAACGGATTCGATGCGACGAACAACAGTACCAACATCGGCAGCTTCAACATACCGGCCGAGGCCATCGGCAGCACGAATACGATAGACGGCAACTTTGATGCATCCTGGTCGAACACGACGGGTGGCATCCTTGCCTCCACCGTGCGCCAGGGCGACAACACCTTCCGGGCCGGCTATTCGATGTATTTCACGCCCCCTACGTCTGCCCTGTTGATGCCAATCGGTCACAACACGTTCAATTCGATAGGCGATTACTACAGCTACCGCACCACGGCGGATCACTATGCGCCGTCGACCACCCAGTACGAATGGGCATCGGGCCCGATCATCAAGGACAAGTTGTTCGTGTTTGCGGAACTTGGCCAGACCATTCCCGCTACAAGCACTACATACGGTGGATATTCAGCCTCGACCAGCAGCAATCGCGATGACAATCAGCTTCTCAACCTGACGTGGAACATCACCAACAACCAGACCCTGGATGTGCTGGCCATCCACGACTCGGGAAGCTCGTTCTCGACCAACTACACCCTCAACACGCCCTATGTCCCCTCGTCGATCGGCGCTTCAACAGGATGGTCGCATCCGGAGAACTGGTCCCATCTGCTGATCGGCGATTACCAGTGGGACATCAGCGACAACTTCAGCATGCATCTGATGGTGGGCAATTCCCAGCAAGGCAGCGTGACGCCATCCTCGAGCAACAGCGGCATCAGCGCGCCCTACGTTTCCTCGACCAATCCCCTGACCCAGGTCACCACGGTCATCGGGCCGACCAGCCAGTTCTTCGTCTATTCCCCGAGCATGGTGACCGAGCACGGCTACAAGGCTGATTTCGACTGGTGGGTGGGGGAGAACAAGATCAAGTTCGGTGCCGAGTATTACCGTGACTTCCAGTCCGGGCAGTGGGGAACCCAGCCCGACGGCAACTACATGTATTACGACCAGCCGGGTGCCGTGCTGGCCAATGGATCCACGGTGTCGAGTACCAACGGCAACTATGTCGAGCAGTATTTCGACAACGAGTGGTTCGCCGTGCGGAGCCACCGGAAATCCGCCTATGTGGAGGATACCTGGCAGGCGTCGACCAACGTGGTGCTGTATGGCGGCGTCAGGTGGGACAGCAACACCTACACCGATGGCCTCGGCGACCCGGTCATGACCCTGCCCATCTTCACGCCCCGCCTGGGCGTGTCCTGGGACGTGGATGGCGACAGCTCATTCAAGGTGGGTGCGAACCTTGGACGGTATTCGATCGCCATGCCGGCAAATTTCAATGCCGGTATAGGCATGGCGCAACTGCAGTACGAGAATTTCTATACCTACACCGGGCGTGACGGCAACAACGCACCCACCGGGTTGACGCAAATTGGCCCGACGTTCCTGATGAACAACGGACTGCCGGCCACGCCAGATCAGATCGGTGCGAAGAACATCCATGCGCCGTACCAGTACGCTGCAAATTTGTACGCGCAAAAAACCTTTTCCGATGGCTGGAGCGGGCTGGGTGTGCTTGGCTTCACGGATCTGAAGCGCTTGGTCGAGGATACCTGCGAGGAGGATGCCATTACGGCATACGCCCAATCGCATGGATATCCCAACTACGTTGCGAGCAACGAGGTTCACCAATGCTATGAAGTGAATCCCGGCAACCACCAGGTGCTGATTCGTGATTTTGCCGGCAATGGCGGATTGCAGGAGTTGGACATCCCGGCGTCCGTGCTCGGCATCAAGCCGCCGCTGCACAAGTATTACCGCATGACGCTCGGCCTTACCCATCAGCCCACGTCGACTGCGCATTATTACCTCGATCTCAGCTACACGTTTGCGAGGTCCTTCGGCAATACCGATGGCCTGCTCGATCTGTCGCACCGCGATCCAGGCTACATCGGGCAGACATACGCGTTCTACTACCCGGAGATCCAGGTTGCCGGGGATGGCAACCTGTCCGATGACGTCCGCAATACCTTCGTCGCTTCGGGTGCGTACTACTTCCAGAACGGACTGAAGGGGCTGCATGTTGGTTCGATCCTGCGCATGAATTCGGGTGCCCCCATCAGTTGCCTGGGTAGTTATCCGGATGCTTCATCTCCTGCGAACTACAACGTTGGTCCGAATACCTACTTCTGTGACGGTGTGCCCAACAGCCGTGGTTCGATGCGCTTGCCATGGATGTGGACGCTTGGGTTCAGCGTGGGCTATGACTGGAAGATCGGCAACCAGAACAAGCTCAGCCTGAATCTGCAGGTCCAGAACCTCACCGACCACCAGGGCATCAATGACCGCAATCAGACCTTCGATACGGGCCAGATGATCAGCCAGACGCAGGCGGTGCAAAGCGTCAACTACATGGCTTACACCTTGACCGCGCCCCGGACCACATCGCTGATACTGCGTTACCGGTTCAACTAGTGGGCACGTTGCAGGCAGCGCGACTCGAAAGCTGCACAGGCATGACGGCCTGTGCAGTCCAATCCATGTCCTTGGTCAGGGATTTACAGTCAGGGTGATGCCGGCAGGTCGCCTGTCTGCATCGTCTCCGATTCCACCACATCGCGTGATCCTGCATGACCCCAACTCCCGATCCCGGTGTCGCCGCTGATCCACGACTGTCATCTCCGACGGCGGCCCGTCTCTTCAGGCAGGCCACGACCGAGTTCAATCAGCGGCGATTTGCGAATGCGGCGCATGCGTTGACCAGCGTGCTGGCGCTCGCGCCTGACAATCCCACGGCGCTCAAGATGATGGCGGTCGCCAGCCAGCGCCTGGGCAATCACGCCGGCGCCGTCGAATGTTTCCTCAGGACCACCCGGACCTGGCCCGAGGATCCGATGTTGCGGATCGGGCTTGGGGTTTCGCTGACCGAACTGGATCGTGGCGACGAGGCGATCGAACAATTCCGCCTGGCCTGCAAGTTGGCCCCGACCTTCGCGGATGCGTGGTATGACCTGGGCGAGGCGCTTGCCCGGCAGAGCTACACGCAGGAGGCGGCGACTGCGCTGCAAAAGGCGCTGGCACTCAGTCCGGATCATCTGCTGGCCAGGTTGTCCCTTGCCAGGGTCTGGACGAACTTCGGTCAGCTCGACGAGGCCGTGAAGGAGTTCCGCGAGGTGTTGCGCCGTGATCCAGGCAATGCCGAGGGCTGGTTCGGACTTTCGTACCTGAATACCGATTGCTTCGAGCCCGGCGATTTCGAGCTGCTCGCACGTGCGTTGGAGCGCCCGGGGCGACCGGCCGACGAGCAGGAGCGACTCTGGTTTGTGCAGGCCAAGCTGCTTGAAATGCGCGGCGATTACATCCGGGCATTCGATGCATTCCGGGCCGCAAACGAACTGGGGCGCAAGCGGGTGCGCTGGAACCCTGCTGCCGCGCATGAACGCGCGCAAGCTGTGCTCGGGGCTTTCCAGGGAACGATTCCGTCCCCGTCAGACACCGAATTCGGCCGCGAGGCCATCTTCGTTGCCAGCATGCCGCGTTCGGGGTCGTCGCTGGTCGAGCAGATCCTCGCCTCACACCCGGACGTGGAAGGTGCCAACGAAATAAAGAGCATGGCGCAGGTTCTGGAAGCCGAGACACGGCGCCGACGCTCGCTGTTTCCAAGCTGGATACCGGATGCCGGCGCGCAGGACTGGTCTCGGCTGGGACACGAATACCTCACGCTGACTTCCCGCTGGCGCGAGACGAAACCACGATTCACGGACAAGAGCCTGGCCAACTGGCTGTTCGCGGGTACCGCTCTGTCCATGCTGCCGGGGGCACGCGTCATCGTGGTCCGACGCGATCCGGTGGAAACCTGTCTGGCCTGCTACCGGCAGTGCCTTGGTTCCATGTATGGCTTTGCCTGCGACTTGGCTGACGCTGCCGACTATTACATCGATTTCATGCGGCTGACGCGCTTCTGGATCCAGAAGTATCCGGATCGTGTGATGGATCTCGAATACGAGACGCTGGTGGCCGAGCCGGATGCCACCATCCGTCGACTGCTGGATTTCTGCGACCTGCCTTTCGACCCTGCCTGCCTTGCGTTCCACAAGACGCGCCGCGCCGTGCAGAGTTTGCCGAGCGCAGTGCAGATTCGGCAGGGCATGCGCTCCGATACTGCCCGGGCAGCATGCTATGGCGACCAGCTGGATGCGTTGCGCGCCCGCTTGCGGGCGGGCGGCATCCAGCTCGCCGACGATCCATGACAAGAACGATGTGCCGAATGGATGACCGGTATGGCCGACCTCGCGTTCACACCGTCTGGCCGGATAACTGCAACAAACCGCCGGAAATTCGCATATGAACCCTCTCTCTTTCGTCGGCAATTCACCTATTGATGGCTTGAGCGGTCTGCGTGCGACGGGAAGGGTTTGAATACATGAAACTGTCGCGCCGCAGCTTCAACAAACTGGTGCTGGCCACCCTGGCGAGCCCGCTGCTTGCGCGCGCTGGCGCGGCTTCGCTGCAAGGGCAGGGAGCCGGGCATGCACTGGACTGGAACGACGACTGGCACTTCAAGCTGGGTGACGAACCAGCGGCAACCGCCGCCGGTTTCGATGACGCGGGCTGGGAGCGGGTGAACCTGCCGCACTGGGGGCGGTTGGAGCCTTGCAACGTTTCCCGCAGCTACCAGGGCTTCTGCTGGTACCGCAAACGGCTGCGCCTCGATGAGGATCTGCGCGGGCGCAAGGTGTGGTTCCTGAGCGAAGCCGCCATGCAGGTCGCCGACGTGTGGGTGAACGGCGTGCACCGATTGCGGCACGCGGGCGGCTACCTGCCGTTCGGCGTGGACCTTTCGGACGACCTGCGCGCGCGCGGCAAAGCGGTGATCGCGATACGGCTGGACAACCGCTACAACCCCGACGTGCCACCCGGCAAGTCGCCGGAGCAACTCGATTTCTGCTACTTCAGCGGCATGTACCGCAACGTCGCGCTGCGCGTCGGTGATGCCCTGCACATCACCGATCCGGTGCTGGCCGACAGCGTCGCAGGTGGCGGTGTCTTCGCGCGATGCATGCAGGCTTCGGCGAGGCGAGCCGTGCTCGATGTGTCGACGCATGTGCGCAACGACGGCGACGATGTCGCCGCGTTCGTGGTGCATGCGACGCTGCATGATGCGGATGGCCGACTGGTGGCGCGGGCGGAAACCGGCCGCCAATCCTGCAATACAGAGCAAAGCGCGACGGTGCGGCAACAACTCGAAGTCGATTCGCCCGCGTTGTGGTCGCCGGAGTCGCCCAGCCTGCATCGGCTCACGGTACGCCTGCTGCGTGACAGCAAGGTGGTCGATGAAGCGCGCCAGTGCATCGGCATTCGCTGGCTGGAAACCGACCCGCGCCGCGGCTTCTTCCTCAACGGCAAGCATCGCGTGCCGTGCGGCGCAAACCGCCACCAGGCCTACCCATACGTCGGCAATGCATTGTCCGACCGGGCGCAGTACCGCGATGCAAAGAAGCTGAAGGCGGCCGGCTTCGACCTGATCCGTCTGTCGCACTACCCGCAGTCGCCCGCGTTCCTCGATGCCTGCGACGCGCTGGGCATGATGGTGATCGAGTGTATTCCCGGCTGGCAGCACTTCACCGACGACGCGGTGTTCCGTGCCGCGGTGGAGCAGAACCTGCGCGACACGATTCGTCGCGACCGCAACCACGCCTGCGCCGTGCTGTGGGAGGTCACACTCAACGAGACCTACGGCCACGACGATTTTTTCCGGCACATGGTCGACGTGGCACGCCAGGAATACCCGGGCAGCCAGATGCTGACCTGCGGCGATGCCGAAGGCCACGACGACGCACTGATCCGCAGTTACGACGTGCCCTACAGCGGCTGGGACGATGCAACGCACAGCCGCCCCAGCCGCGCACACGGTGCGATGAGCCTGCATCGCGAATATGGCGACAACCAGTTCGGCGCCTACAGCCGTTACGACCGCGGCAGCGGCGAATACCTGATGCTGGTGCAGGCGTGGAATTACCAGACGGCGCTCAACCAGCAACTGCAGCTGCCGTGGACCTGGGGCCAGTGTGCGTGGGAGGCCATCGACAACAACCGCGGCATGTCCACGCAGGTCGCCACCTGCGGCGCGATGGACCTGTTCCGTCTGCCCAAGTTCCTCTACCAGTTCTTCAGGAGCCAGCGTTCGCCAGAGTTGCGTGATCCGCGCTTCGAAAGCGGCCCCGTGGTTTTCATCGCCAATTACTGGACGGCCAAATCCCCGCATGACGTGGTGGTGTTCTCCAATGCCGACGAAGTGGCGTTGCTGGTCAACGGACGCGAGGTGCAGCGGCGGAAACCGGACAGCGGCCCGGACGTTCCCTTTGGCGACGGCAGCGGTTTCGACCTCAATTACTGGCAACACCAGTCCGGCGCGCCGCGCGACGAGCGCGCCAGCAACGTGAACCAGCCTATCTACGGCGGCGGCAACGCCAGGGCGCTGGCGCATCCGCCGTTCACCTTCAAGGATGTGCCCTTTGAAGCGGGCGAACTGAAGGCGGTTGCGTACATAGGCGGGCATGTCGTGGCGAGCCAGGTGCGCAAGACGCCGGGCGAAGCCGTCGCGTTGGCCATGGATGTGGATCTGCAAGGCATGGATCTTGCCGCGGATGGCAGTGACCTCGTGTTCGTGCATGCCACGGTCGTCGACGCACACGGCACCACGGTGCCGGACGCCACGCAGCTCGTTGCCTTCGAGGTGGATGGCCCGGCTGAACTGATCGGTGACAACCCGCGCATGGCCGAGGCAGGCATCGCTTCGGTGCTGCTGCGTTCGCGCAAAGCGAGCGGAATGATCCGGCTGCGCGCCAAGGCACCATCGCTGGCTGCGGCGGAATTCGAATTGCGTCCCCGGAAACCGGGATAAGCCTCAGAGCTTGGCAACAGGAGAGAACCGATGCAACGCAGACACTTTCTCAAACTCGGTGCGCTCGGCGTGGCCGGCACGCTCGCCGCGGACTTTCGCCTGCGTGCCGACGCACTACCCGCGCAAGACGGCCACGCGCCGCGGCCGAACGACGGCAAGCCGCACCGCTTCAGCTTCGGCAAGCGGCAGTTCCTGCTCGACGGCAAGCCGTTCCAGATCAAGAGTGGCGAGATGCACCCGATCCGCATCCCGCCCGTGTACTGGCGGCAGCGCATCCGCATGGCGAAGGCGATGGGCCTCAACACCGTCAGCTTGTACTTGATGTGGAACGCCTACGAATCCGAGCCCGGTGTGTTCGACATGGCCACCGGCGGGCGCGACTTCGCGCGCTTCATCCGCCTGTGCGCGGAGGAGGGCATGTGGGTGTACCTGCGCCCCGGTCCCTTCATCGCCGGCGAATGGGACTTCGGCGGACTGCCGTCGTACCTGCTGCGCGACCCGAGCATCGTCGTGCGCACCAAGGACGACGCGCGCTACATGACGGCGGTGCGCCGCTACTTCGATCATGTCGCACCGCGCATCGCGCCGCTGCTGGTGGCGAACGGCGGCCCGATCCTGATGCTGCAGATCGAGAACGAATATGCCTCGTATGGGCGCGACCTCGGTTACCTCGAAGTGCTGCGCCAGCTGTGGCTGGAGCGTGGCATCGAAGGCCCGTTCTCGATTTCCGACGGACTCAGCCAGATCCAGTCCACACATACCTACCTGCCGGGCGTCGCACTCGGTCTGGATGGCGATACCGATTTCGAGGCGGCACAGGCGATCGCCGGCGATCATCCGGTATGGATGGGCGAGGGCTATCCCGGCTGGATTTCCTCCTGGGGCGAGAAGGATTTCCCGAAGGACGATTTCGAGCCGACGCTGAAGCAACTGGTGGCTGCCGGACGTTCGTTCAATCTCTACGTGGTGCACGGCGGCACCAACTTCGGCCTCACCTCCAGCGGCATTTCGCGCGCGGACGGCAGCGGTTTCCTGTCGGTGACCACGAGCTACGACTACGGCTCGCCGATCAACGAACACGGTGCACCCGCGCCGGCCTATCACCGCTTCCGCGCCTTGCTCGCGCAACACTCATCGCATAGCCTGCCAGAAGTGCCGGCGACGCCACCCATCGCGGGTTTCGATCCGGTGGTGGCGAAGCCGGTGGCCTCGTTGTGGGATCTTCTCCCGGCACCGCAGAAGGTGCACGCGCCGCGCTCCAACGAGGAACTGTTCGCGCAGAATCAGGGCATGGTGCTCTACCGCAAGCGCGTGCGCGGCCGGCAACTGCAGCTCACCGGCGTGCACGACTACGCCACGGTGTTCACCGACGGCAACTATGTGGACTACGTCTCGCGCGTCGTCGATCCCCGCCTGCACACCACGGGCAAGTTCACGCTGGACGGGCAGGAGCGCGTGCTCGACCTGCTGATCGACAGTTTCGGCCACATCGGCAATGCGCAGATATACAACGACCGCAAGGGCTTGGTCGGCGGCGCGCAACTGGACGGCCAGACGCTGCTGGACTGGGACGTGTACAGCCTGCCGGTGGACGATGCGTTGCTGCAGCGCGTGCGCAACGCGCCATCGCCGTCGGCACCCGATCGGCCGGGCCTGTTCTTCCGCGCTGAAGTGACGCGCGACGTCGAAGCCGATGCGTACGTGGACATGAGCGCGTGGCGCAAGGGCTACCTGTGGGTCAACGGCCACCTGCTCGGGCGCTACTGGAACCTGGGCCCGCAGCAGCGGCTGTATTGCCCCGCGCCGTGGTGGCGCAAGGGCGTCAACGAAATCCTCGTACTGGATTTTCACCGCACGAGCGGTGTGCCTATTGGCGGGGTCACCAGCTTGCACGGTTGAGGTATGTGTCGAGGCCGGCTCTTTCACTCGTCATCCCGACGCAGGCCCACCGCTGTCCGGAATAATTTCGAACTCCGATGTCCACGTAGAACGCATGCCGCCATCGTGCTTTGTTCGTCATTCCGGCGCAGGCCGGAATGACGATCTGGGTAGCCGAGGCCTTACGGCAAGCCGATATGCCTCGTGCCCAACGTTTTCGGTTCGCTGGCCGCGCTGCCGTTGATGGCTGCATACGGAAGATTCGCGCTCGGCTGATCGACACGCTGGATCAGATAAGCGTTGCCGGCCTGGGCATCGAAACTCAGCACGTTCTGCTTGTCTGCGCCGGCAACGCGCTTGCCGCTACCTGACTCGACGGCTTCGATCGATTTTCCTGGCCACGGATTGCGCACCGTCATGCGTCCATCGGCTCCCGCCTCGATCACTACCGTGCCAGGCACGCCATCGCGTATCTGCAGGTCGACCTTACTGCTCTGCTTGATGTACACCGTGGCGTCGGCGTTCCAGCCTTTCGGCCATGCAGGCGCGATGCGGATCAGGCCGTCGTGGTCTTGCACCAGCGCGTCCTGCAGCGTGGCGGCGACCACGCCGATCTGTTCGACGTAGAACTCGCCGCCGGTGAATTTGGCGAAGCCGGAGGGGTATTGCTGGTATTTGCCGGTGAGCGTGAGCAGGGCGGTTTTCACCTCATCGGCGAGGCCGAGGCGCGCAGCCTGCAGCGGGTCGTAGCTCCAGTCGTTCTCGAACTTGTTCGGGCGCTGCAGGTAGGTGTGCACGCCAAGTGCATGCTGCGGGCCGTCCTCGTCGATCAGTGCATAGGGCCAGACGGGTTCGAGGCCGATGTTCTCCGTGTTCTGGATTTCCGCGCCGGCGTCGTATGACGGACCGATCACGCTGCCGTCGCCGGATTTCTGCAGCGGGAACGCGGGGATCTTTGGCAACGCCCCCCGCAACTCGGCGACCAGCGCGGCATCGGTGTGCAGGGTCTGCGCCGCCTCGATGATGACGGGGAACACCGCCTTCATCGCCGCGATGTCGGTGGTGGGGTCGTGCACGTCCCATTGCGTTTCGTGCGCGTTGGAGGGGAAGGTGTGCCGCAGGCCGTCCACGCCGGGTCTGGCGTAGGCGAGCAGGAAGCGCGCAGAGGCGGCCATCACCGGATAGTTGGCGGCGAGAAAGGTGCGATCCTGCGTGGCGAGGTATTGCTGCCAGATCCACAGCGAGACTTCGGCGCCGGTGCTCAGCGTGCGTGCGTTGTAATACGGCAGCGACTTGGCGCTGCAGTTGATGCCTGGCCCGCCCATCCAGCTTTCGTTCTCGTAGCCGCGACCGTTGAAGCGCATGGTCTCCGGCACGCAGGCACCGGGGCGGCCATCCATCTGTGCGCGCGTCCACGCCTCGATGTTGGCGAGGTTGCTGCGGTAGAGGTTGAAGTACGGCGCGTTCAACTCGTACAGGCCAGCGCCGAGGTTGGCGGCAACCTGCATGCGCAGGTTCCAGTGCCAGTAGGCGGAGGGTGCCCAACGATGCTGGTCGCGCGTGGAGGCAAACAGGTCGGCGATGCCGGCCTGCGAGCCGGGCAGTGGGCCGCGGCTTTCGGCGGCGGTGGCGTAAAGATCGATGGCGCGCAGGTTCTCTATGTACTCTGCGCTGCCGTCGGCCGAGCCGAGTTTCATCAGACCGGCGCGCAGCCAGAATGCGTTCCACCAGTCGCGATGCGCGGCGTCGGGAATCCTGCCGGCGTTGGCGAGCAACGGCTGCGCACGCCGTAGGGCATCACCGCCTTCCCACTCCGGCGCGGCGACCAGCACGCGGAACGAGCCATCCATCTCTGGCTTGAACGACAGTTCCACCGTCTGTGGCCCTTGCACCTGCGCATGCACGTCGCGGGCATGCGCCGTGATCGCGGCCAGCGACCCGAAGGTTTGTCCGGACGCACCCGCCTCGCTGTCGTCCTTCCACGTTTCGGCAAGCACGGCCACGCCTTGTTGCGCCATGGCCTGTGGCTTGCGCGGTTGCCATAGGTGCAGCAACACCGACTGCCGCACATTTGGATCGGCGCCATGCACTTCGACCACGGCAACGTCGGTGTCGGGTTGCACGTAGACCATGGCCTGCATGCCTGCGCCGCTCTCGCGGAACTCGCCATCGTGGAGGGCGAGCCGGCCCGCATAGTCGGATGCTTTGGCCAAGGGCTTGAGGCCAGCGAACACCACCTGGCCCGGCGACAGGCGCCCCGGCAAGGTGTCCGCGCGATTGAGCTGCAGGGTCAGGCCGTCTTGCGACCAGACGGCGAGGCCAAGGCGCCCGTTGCCCAGCGGCATCGCCTCGTCGGCGCGCAGGTTCGCGTGCTTCAGCACGATGTCGGAGCGGCTCACCACGCCGCCGACGTCCGCGTTGAAGCGCTGGTCGTGCCATGCGGTGGTGGCGTCGGCGGCATGGCACACGGATATGACCAGACCGGTGGCGAATGCGAGCGTGGCAAGCACAGTGCGCTTCATCACTTGCGCTCCGGGGACAGCGCGCAGGCTTGCAACACGGGTGGTGCACTGCCCAGTTGTCCAGACAGCGCCCGGTACTTCGGCAGCAGCACCGCCGCCTGCGCATACAGCGCGGCGCTGTTGCGCGGATCCCAGGTGCCGCCGTAGCCCTTCAGTCCGGCCTTTTGCCGCTCGATGTCGAAAGGCTCGCTGGTATGTACGAATTCCTGATGTGCGCGCCGGCCCTCGGCATAGGGTTCCAGCCAATCCAGCGCGGCGGCGATGGAGCTGCCGGTGGAGGAACGGGCCTCGAGCAGGTTGTCCTTGCCATAGGGCGAGAGTGCCAGTGCGGCCTGCACCAGGGGTTCCAGGTCGTAGGTGACGTAGTGCAGGGCGTCACGTTGTGCGAAGTCCACCGTCCTGCCATCGGGGCGAATGTTGGCGGCCACCTGGAGAAGCAGCCGCTCGCGCGCTGCGGCGATCAGTGGCGGATCGCTCAGCGCGGCGGCACTGACGGCAAGCAGCTTGATGCGATGACTCTGCCAGTTGTTGATGTCGTTGATGTAGGTGGAGCCGGCCTTGGCCTGCAGGCGGGCGAGGTAGCCCTCGGCAATACGGTGTATCAGTGTGGCCATTGCGTTGCGGGTGGCAGCAGGCAACGCGTCGCGGGTGAGTGCGTAGGCCTGGAACAGATTGGCGAGGTTGGTCTCGTCGATGGGGTTGAAGTCGGGCTGGTAGGTGTTGGCCCAGGCGTCGAGGTAGCGCGCCGTCTGTTGCAGCAGCTCGGGCTTGCCGCTCAGTCGCCATGCCACCGCGGCGCGCAATGCCAGCGGCCAGTCGCGTTCGGCTTCGTCGCTGGCGTCGTGGATGCCCTGGTGCGGCAACAGGCCCTGCGTGTGCACGTGGGCCATGGGGTGTGGCTGGGCATCCAGGTGCGCGAGCGCGTCGGTTACCACGGCATCGTTCGCATGCGCGGGCGATGGTGCGGTCAGCGGGCACCACCAGCGGGGCGCATCGCCGGCGTGGGCTGCGGCGCAGGTGAGAGTGAGCAGGGCGACGGGAATGAGGTGGCGCGTGTTCATCGCGATGTCTCCTTGCTCAGCGCATCGACTTCGCCGGCTGCAAGCAGGAAGGCACCCACGCCGTACACGTAGCTGGCGCCGGGCGGGTAGTCGCCCGGCGCGGCACCGATGGGCTGGATATCGCCGAGGCGGCCATCGGCGTAGATCTCGTCGACCAGCCCGCGCCAGCCGCGCGCTATCACTGGACGATAGCCGGCTTCGTCCAGCACGCCGTGGTGCACGCCCCACGCCAGTGCGTAGACGATGAAGGCGGAGCCGGAGGTTTCGGGGCGCGGGTAGTCCGCCGCATCGAGCAGGCCAGCGCGCCAAAGGCCATCGCGGCCCTGCAGTTGCGCCAACCGTGCGGCCATCTCGCGGAACTGCTGCACGTAGCGCGGACGCTGCGGATAGTCGGCCGGCATCAGCGTCAGCACGCGCGCCAGGCCGGCCATCACCCAGCCGTTGCCACGGCTCCAGAACAGCTTGCTGCCGTTGCGCTCGTGCTTGTGCAGGTAGGAAGCGTCGCGGCTGTAGAGGTGTTCCACCGGGTCGTACAGCAGCGCGCTGGTGATCCACCACTGGCGATCCATGTAGTCGAGGTACGTCTTGTCGTGCGTGGCGTCGGCGAGACCGGCCCAGGTTGCCGGCGCCATGAACAGCGCATCGCACCACCACCACAGCGGATGCTGGGCGTCGTCGGCTGTGCGCATCTGCATGTCGTAGCGTTCGCGCAGCGGCGCGAGCATCGCGGGGTCGGGCATGCGCGCGTAAAGCGCCAGCCAGGCCTGCGCCACCGCCTGGTCGTCGGCGTGGTGCACGCGCGGGCCGAGACCCCAATGCGTGTGTTCGCCCACGCTGCGCACGTAGCCTGCGTAACGCGGGTCATGCAACTGATCGCTGGCGCTGAGAAAGCCGAGGTAGAGCGGAGCGAAGGTCCAGTCCAGGCTGTCGTCATCCTTCACCCGCGCGTATTGCCACGCGGCGACCTTGGCTGCGGCGCTTCGGATGTCGGCTGCACGCATCGCGCCGGAGAGCTGCGCGCGCGGGCCGGGGGCGGCCGGCGCGTCGCCGGCCCTGGGGTCGTCGGCGTGCGCCGGGCGTGGCAGGGCCAGCAGCGTGGCAGCCAGCAGACTGAGCACGCACAGCAGCAGGCGCGATGAGAACGGGGGCGGGGCGAGGCGTGCAGCGGGCATGTCGGTTCCGGCGCGGGCTGGCGTGTTGTGACCGGAACCGAGCTTAGGCTAGAGTTTCAAAAAGTTTCAATAACTTTTGAAACTTTCGAATTCTTTCTGTCGGGCAAAGCAGACATGACGGCAGCGACACGCGGCATCAGATGGGGCTTGGCGTCGTTGACGGCCTTGGGGATGGTTGCGGCTGCTGCCGCGCCGGTGGCTTCAGCGCCGCTGGAGCTGACAGTGCGCAACCCGCTAGCGCTGGCCAGGCACGGCGAGGTGCTGACGCTGCCGATGGCCGACGTGCTGCAACGCCGGCCGCAGTGGCGCACGCGCGCGCTGGCCGTGCGCGTGGCGGGCAGCGTCGACTGGTTGCCCGCGCAGGCGTATGCCAGCGACGGCGGCAAGACGCCGGATCAATTGCTGGTGCAGTTGGACATCGCGCCGAAGGCGACCGAGCAACTGGAAATCCTTCCCGCGCCTGCGTCGATGCCGGAACCCGCGAACCCGCTGTACGCGCGCCTCGTGCCCGAGCGCGACGACGACTTCGCGTGGGAAAACGAGCAGGTGGCGTATCGCATCTACGGCACCGCACTGGAAAAGGCCGGACAGGTGTTTCCGGGCATCGACGTGTGGTCGAAGCGGCCGCCGCGGCACGTGGTGGATGCCTGGTACAAGCGCGACGCCGAAGGACAGCGCCTGAACGACCCCTCGATGTCGTACCACATCGACCACGGCGATGGCCTGGACAGCTACGACGTGGGGCATACACCGGGCGACGGCGGCACCGCGGGCTGGCTGGACGGTGCGCCGGTGGCTTCGCGCAACGCTTCGCAGGTACGCATCACGGCGCCGGGGCCGGTGCGGCTGCGCTTCGAGGTGGACTATCCGCCATGGCACGTGGGCAACGCGCTGCTGCATCAACACAAGGTCGTCACGCTGGATGCCGGCTCGCATCTCAACCGGCAGTTGGTGACGTACCGCATCGAAGGCGCGTCGCGCGCCATCGTGGCCGCGGGCGTGGCGGTGCATGCCGGGGCCGATGTCGTGCACGACGGTGCCACCCGGATCGCCGTGTGGGATACGCCGCAGAAAGCCAGCGCCGGCCGCATCGCCACGGCACTGTTGCTGGCGCCGGGCGAAACGGCGCGCTACGCAAGCACGCGCGATGCGTCATGGGCATTGTTCGACGTCAACGATGACAGCGTCATTCGCTTCGCTTCCGGCTCGGGCTGGTCGCAGGGCGACATGCCGGACTTTCGCGCATGGCAGTCATATTTGTATGATTATTCGATGCGCTGGTCGAATCCCTTGCAGGTGCACTGGCTGCGCGATCGCCAATGACGAAATCCACCGAGGAGTACGCCATGCAACGTCGAACCTTCCTGCGCCTGAGTATGCTGACTCCATTGGCTCTTGGAGCCGGTTGGCGCATCGACAAGGCGAATGCCGCTGCGGCTACGGCCATACCCGGCGTCAGGCCGGATGGCAAGCCGCACCGCTTCGGGCTTTCCGCACAGCATTTCCTGCTCGACGGCAAGCCGTTCCAGATCATGAGCGGCGAGATGCATCCGATCCGCATCCCCGTCGAGTACTGGCGCCAGCGCATCCAGATGGCGAAGGCGATGGGACTCAACACCATCGCGGTCTACCTGATGTGGAACGCGATGGAATCGGAACCCGGCGTGTTCGATCTGCACACCGGCAACCGCGATTTCGCGAAGTTCATCCGCCTCTGCCAGGAAGAGGGCATGTGGGTGTACCTGCGTCCCGGTCCCTACGTCTGCGGCGAATGGGACTTTGGCGGCTTGCCGCCGTACCTGCTGCGCCATCCGCACATCCGCGTGCGCGACAAGGACGACGCCGACTACATGGCCGCGGTGCGCCGCTACATCGCCACCGTGGCACCGGTGGTGAAGCCGCTGCTGGCGGAGAACGGCGGTCCGATCCTGATGGTGCAGGTGGAAAACGAGTACGCCTCGTTCGGCCGCGACCTCGCTTATCTCGAAACGGTTCGCACGCTATGGCAGGAAAACGGCGTGCACGGGCCGTTCTCGATCTCCGACGGGCTGGCCCAGGTGCGCGAAGCGAAGACCTACCTGCCCGGCGCCGCACTGGGCATCGACGGCGACACCGATTTCGCGGGTGCGCAGGCCATCGCGGGCGAGCTGCCGGTATGGATGGGCGAAGGCTATCCCGGCTGGATCACCCACTGGGGCGACAAGGAATTCGCGCGCGGCGATTTCGCCGGCACGCTGGCCAAGTTGTTGGCCCAAGGCCGCTCGTTCAACATGTACGTGGTGCACGGCGGCACCAACTTCGGCTTCGGCGCGGGCGCCAATGCGGACAACGATTATTCGAACTTCCAGCCGGTCATCACCAGCTACGACTACGGCTCGCCCATCGACGAACATGGCGCACCCACCGCGGACTATCACGCCTTCCGCAAGCTGATCGCCGCGCACACGAAGCAGCAGCCTCCCGCGTTGCCGGCGGTGCCGCCGATGGCGAGCTTCGCCGCCGTCACACCGCAGCCGTACGCTTCGTTGTGGGACAACCTGCCGGCTGCCCGGCATGTACAGCGGCCGCAGCCCAACGAACTGCTGTTCGCGCAGGACCACGGCATGGTGCTGTATCGCCACGGCTTGAAGGGCGGCGGCGAGCTGATCCTGGACGGCGCGCGCGACTACGCCACGGTGTTCCACGGCGGCCGTTACGTGGATTACGTCTCGCGCGTGAAGCATCCCAAGCTGCGCGCGGACAACAAGGTGCAGCTGCCGGCGAGGCAGGACGAGGCACCGTTGGAAATCCTTGTCGACAGCTTCGGCCACGTGAACTTCGGCCACGCCATGGCGGACCGCAAGGGCCTGGTCGGCGACGTGCAACTCGACGGCAAGCCGCTGGAAGGCTGGGAGGCGGTGGGCCTGCCGCTGGACGATGCGTGGCTGGCCGCGCTGAAACCGCTGCAGGGCAAGCCAGCGCGCCCCGGCATCTTTTTCAAGGGCGCGCTGTCGCTCGCGCAGCCAGGCGACTGCTATCTCGACATGGCGGACTGGGCCAAGGGCTATCTGTGGGTCAACGGCCACCTGCTGGGCCGTTACTGGAACCTTGGTCCGCAGCAGCGCCTGTATTGCCCTGCGCCATGGCTGCGCACCGGCGACAACGAAGTGCTGGTGCTCGACATGCATCGCACCGAGGCGGCGGCGATCCGCAGCGCCGCAGGCTTGCAGTAGCGACCACTATCAGGGCGCCCTGCAATAGAATCCGCAGCCTGCGCGCCTCGGGGCGCGTTCCGTTGCATCCGCATGAACCATCCCTGCCTGAGCTGCGGCGCCTGCTGCGCCTATTTCCGCATCGCCTTCCACTGGGCCGAGACCGACCCGTCGCTGGGCGGGACCGTCCCCGTCGAGCTGACCGAGAAACTCGATCCGCATCGCGTCGTGATGCGCGGCACGCAGTCGAAGACGCCGCGTTGCGTGGCGCTGGTGGGCGAGATCGGTGTGGCCGCGCACTGCGGCATCCACCCGATCAAGCCTTCGGTGTGCCGTGAAGTGGAGCCGTCGTGGGAGTTCGGTCGGCACAGTCCGCAGTGCGACAAAGGCCGCATCGCCCACGGCCTGACGCCGCTGACGCCGGAGGACTGGATCGATTTTTCGGATGCGGCTCTTCCCGCACCGCCAGAAAACGTCTAGCGCAAGTCGCCGCCGTCCGATGCCTGGCGCAACTTCTGCGTGAATTCGTGCAGGGCGGCTGGATCGACGTCGGAGACCACAACGTACTGCATGCCGCCCTCGGTCCAGCGCAGCACGGTGTAGCCATGCTGCTGTGATTCGCTCAAGGCGGCGCTGGCCGCAAGCGCGGCGGCCGGCCACTCGTACACGCTGATCAGGTGCAGGTGTCGGCGATACACCAGCGCGGCCACGCTGCGCCCGCCCAGGGCATCGAGGCGGCCGCCCACCAGCGGAAAGCCCGCGCCGGCCAGGTCCACCACGCGCGGCGAGAAATCCAGCTTGCCATCGAACCACGGTTTCACCGTGTGCTGATCGGTCGATACAACGTCCATCAGATGCTGCGGCTGCAACGCGCGCAGGTGGCTGGAGACTGCCTCGTCGGCCAGCATATCGCCGGCCGCGCCGTGCTGCTGCAAGGCATAGAACAAGGGCGTAGCCAGCAGCAGCGCGCCGGCAAAGCCTGCCGCCAGTGCCCAGACGATCGGTCCACGCCGCGATCGGTAGGGTGCCGCGGGCGCGACGGCGTCAGCGGGTTCGCGCCGCGGCGTCCAGCGTTCGCGCAGTGCCGCCGGAGCGTGCCGGTACAGGTCCGGTTGCGCCAACGCGTGACGCAGCCGCTGGTGTTCGCGAAAGCCGGCGGCGCAGGTGGCGCAACCCTGCAGATGGGTGGCCATCGCCGCGCTCTGGGCGACGTCGAGTTCGTCATCCAGGTAGGCGTGCAGCAGCTGTCGGGCATCAGCGCAGATCATGACGGCGCGCCTCCCCGGATCGACCGGACAATTCGAGTTTCAATCGCTCGCGGGCGCGGGCGAGCCGGGACATCACGGTGCCGATTTTCTGGCCGGTGATGCTGGCGATTTCCTTGTAGGAACATTCTTCCAGCTCGCGCAGGACGATGACTTCGCGCCATGGCGCCGGCAACCGCTCCAGCGCCTGTCGCAGCGAGCCGATATCGACCGCGAGCAGGGTCAGTGCCTCGGGCGAGGCCTGTTCGTCGACCAGTGGATGCACGTCCTCGTCGATGGGTTCCAGCAGATGCCCGGGCAGCGCCTTCGTGCAGAGCGTGAAGTAGGTGTTGCGTACGATGGCCAGCAGCCACACGCGCGCATCGCCACCGCGGAAGCTGTCGAAATAGCGCAGCGCGCGCAGCATCGCCTCCTGCACCACGTCCTGCGCGTCGGCGTCGTCGCGAGTCAGCCAGCGCGCGAGGTTCCACGCGGCATCCAGCCACGGCAGCACCACGGCTTCGAAGCGCGCGCCGATGGCGGGCTGCAGGGGGGGAGGTGCGGCTGGCGCTTCGATGGGCATAAAGGAATTACCGCGTTGGCGGCGACTTTATTCCCGGCCCGAAAAAACCGGAATAGGGCGCCGGGACGCACGGTATTGCATGGCGAAGGGCGCCTTCCGCACCCGCCATGGAGTGAACGTACATGACAAACCAGCGCGACAACGAGAACCCGGACCGCCGCGGATTCCTCAAGTGCATGGCCTGGGCCGGAGCCGGCACCCTGCTGATGATGAAGGGCGGCGTGCTGCACGCGCGCGTCCTGGGCCTCGACGCGGGCACCGAGGCGAAAGATGCCACCTTCAGCTTCGCCCAGATCAGCGATTCGCACATCGGCTTCCATTTCGCGCCGAACCCGGACCCGGCCTCGACGCTGCGCGGCGCGCTCGCCCAGGTCGACGCATTGCCGGTGCGTCCGGATTTCCTGCTGCATACCGGCGATTTGACCCACCTCTCGCGGCCGGATCAGTTCGACACGCTGGCCGGGCTGATGCAGGAATCGCGCGCCGGCAAGGGCAAGGCGTTCTACGTGCCGGGCGAGCACGACGTGATCGGCGACAACGGCGCCGAATTCTTCCGGCGCTTTGGCGAGCGGCAGCAGCCCGGTGGCTGGTACAGCTTCGATCATCGTGGCGTGCACTTCGTGGGTCTGATCAACGTGCTCGCCCTCAAGGCCGGCGGCCTGGGTTTCCTGGGTAACGAGCAGCTCGCGTGGCTGAAGAAGGACCTGGCGCCGCTTTCCGCCGAAACCCCGGTGCTGGTGTTTGCGCACATGCCGATGTGGGCGCTGTATCCGGCGTGGGGCTGGGGCACCGACGACAGCGTGGAGGCGATGGGCTATCTGCGCCGCTTCGGTTCGGTCAGCGTGCTCAACGGCCACATCCACCAGATCCAGCAGAAGGTGGAAGGCAACATCACGTTCTACACGGCGCGCTCGACGGCTTATCCGCAGCCGGCACCCGGCGTGGGGCCGGCGCCGGGGCCGCTGAAGACCGTGGTGCCGGATCGGCTGCACAGTTACCTGGGGATCCGCAGCGTGCGCCACGTGCAGGGCAAGGATGCGTTGGCTATCACCGAGGGGGTGATGGCATGAACCGTCTTGCCTGCGCGGCATGTTTGCTGTCGACCTTGGCGGCCTGGACGCCGCCGCACGCTGCAGCGAGCAGTCGTGTGCCTGCGGAGAAGTCGAATCAGATCGAAATTCGCAATTTCATGTTCACGCCGAAGACGCTCACCGTGCCGGTGGGCGCCAAGGTGGTGTGGATCAACCGCGACGAGGAGCCGCACACTGTAGTGAGCGCAAACGGCCAATTCGCGCCGTCGAAGGCGCTGGACAGCAACGACAGCTACGTGGCTACCTTTGGCAAGCCAGGCACCTACGTGTACTACTGCACGGTGCATCCGTTCATGACCGGAACCATCGTCGTGAAATGACGGCCGGGTATGCGACGCTCAGTGCGAGGATGCGATGGAGCTGTTCGGCGCGTAGAGCGTCCTGTCGTCTGTATGGCCGTCAATGGCGACGCGTGTGACAAATGCCACGCAACCGGGGTCCGGGTATGGGCTGTCGCTATCCGTGCCTGCTGTGGCCTGCACATCCATCGCGTAGGCGTGATTGCTATCGATTCCGCGGCACAACGCAGGCAGGCCGGCGACAATCTTCATCACCATAGGCTTGGCGCAATCGTGCTTGCCGTCGAACACCTGACCCTTGAGCTCCTCTGCCATACAGGCCGCGAAGCAGGCTTGAAACTCGCGTGCGTGGTTTGCGGCAAGGCCCAAGGTCGACCTCGTTGACCAATGTGGGCATCGTGAACTTGCGGCCGTGAAGCAGGAAGCCATCCGCCACGATCATGCAACCGGGAACGCCGTCCGGCTTGGTTCCTGCCAGCGCAGCGGCTTCCTGTTTGCGTGTCGCGCCCCTTGGCATGCACGCCGTAGTGGTCAATCGAAGCGATAGATATCCATCGCCAGAAAGCCCAGGTCGATGCCCGCATCGATGCGTTGCGCACGGGTACCCTCGCCCGCTGCGCCGAGTGCGAAGAACAGCGGCAGAAGATGCTCGTCGGTCGGATGTGCATGCCGGGCGAACGGCGCCTGGCGACGGTAGTCGAGCAGGGCATCGACATCGCCCGCCGCGAGTTTCTGTTCGATCCAGCCGATGAACGGACGCACGTACGGTGCCTCGCGCTCCGCGCTATAGCCGCTGCGCAGGTCATGCAGGTTGTGGGTGATGCTGCCTGAGCCGATCAGCAGCACGCCTTGTTCGCGCAGCGGCGCCAGCGCGCGGCCCAGCGCGTACTGGTGCGCCGGACCTGCTTGTCCGGGCTGGACGGAAACCGGCACCACCGGGATGTCGGCGGCTGGATAGAGCAGGCGCAGTGGCACCCACGCGCCGTGGTCCAGTCCGCGCTGCGGATCGAGGCTGGGTGCAAGGCCGGCCTGGTCAAGCAGCTCGACCACCTGTGTGGCGAGCGCGGGCGCGCCCGGCGCCGGGTAGCGCAGCTGGTACAGCTCGGGCGGAAAGCCGTGGAAATCGTGGATCGTTTCCGACTGCAGGGCGCCGCCGACCAGCGGCGAATGCGCCAGCCAATGCGCGCTGGCGATCACGATGGCCTTGGGGCGCGGCAGGGCACGCGCCAGCTCTGCCAGCCGCTCGCCGGTGGCGCCGGGCTGCAGCGCGGTCATCGGCGAGCCGTGGGAGACGTACAGGCTGGGCAGGGCAGGCATGGCGGGTCGCCTCGTGGGGGATCACCCCAGAGTAAGGGCTGCGGCCGCATTTGCAGCAGGCACGACCGGAACGCTGCGTTGCCGCCCGCGAACACTGGTGTTCTCCTCCCGTCATCAGCGGAGGAGGGAGCAGAGTCTTATTTGCGCGGCGGTTTGCCGCCGTGCGTGCGTGGCTTGCGTGCGTCGGATTTGGGGCCACCGGGCTTGAAGCCGCCAGGCTTGCGGAAGCCGCCTGGGCTGCGCGCGGGATGCGCGCCCTGTTCGCCGGCACCGTCGTCCTTGCCGTCCCACGCATGGATCTGCAACTGCTGGCGCGCCACCCAGACCTTCTTCAAATGCTCGAAGACTTCCTTCGGCATGCCTTCGGGCAGGTCGACCAGGCTGTGGTCGCCACGGATGCTGAGGCGGCCGATGTATTGGCTGTCCAGACCCGCCTCGTTGGCGATGGCGCCGATGATGTTGCCGGGCTTCACGCCGTGTTCGTGACCTACTTCGATGCGGTAGGTGATCTTGCCCGCCTCGGTGTGGTGTGGGCGCGGCGCATGGCCGGCGAAGGCACGCGGCTGTTCGCGTTCGTGACGATCGCGCGCCTGGTGTTCGCGCGGCGCGCGTTCAGGCCGGCCATGGTGATCGCCATGTTCACGTGGCGCGGCGGGTTCGCGCTTCGGCGGGGGCGCCAGCAGCAGCGGGCGGTCGCCCTGGGCGATGCGCGCCAGCGCGGCGGCGATCTCGATCGCCGGTATGTCGTGTTCCTGCTCGTACTGTTCGATCACCTGCTGGAACAATTCCAGCTCGCCAGCCGCCAGGGTGTCGCTGATGCGCTGCTTGAACTTGGCGATGCGCTGGTCGTTCACAGCTTCCACCGTGGGCAGCTTCATCTCCTCGATCTTCTGCCGGGTGGCGCGCTCGATGGCATGCAGCATGCCCTTTTCGCGCGGCGTGACGAACAGGATCGCATCGCCGCTGCGCCCCGCGCGTCCGGTGCGGCCGATGCGGTGCACGTAGCTCTCGGTGTCGTAGGGAATGTCGTAGTTCAGCACGTGGCTGATGCGTTCCACGTCCAGGCCGCGCGCGGCCACGTCGGTGGCGACCAGGATGTCGAGCTTGCCGTCCTTCAGTTGCTGGATCACCCGCTCGCGTTGCGGCTGGGCGATGTCGCCGTTGATCGCGGCGGCGGCAAGGCCGCGCGCCTGCAGCTTCTCGGCCAGTTCCTCGGTGGCCTGCTTGGTGCGCGCGAAGATGATCATCGCGTCGAACGGCTCGGCCTCGAGGATGCGCGTCATCGCGTCCAGCTTGTGCACGCCGCTGACGAACCAGTAGCGCTGGCGGATGTTCGCCGCGGTGGTGGTGGCCGCCTTGATGGCGATCTCCACCGGCTCCTTCAGGTGCCGCTGCGCTATCTTGCGGATCGGCACCGGCATGGTGGCGGAGAACAGCGCCACCTGGCGGGTCGGCGGCGTTGCCTCCAGCACTTTCTCCACGTCATCGACGAAGCCCATGCGCAGCATCTCGTCGGCTTCGTCGAGCACCAGGTACTTCAGCTCGGAGAGGTCGAGCGTGCCCTTGTCCAGATGATCGATCACGCGGCCAGGCGTGCCCACGATGACGTGCACGCCCCGGCGCAGCGCATGCAGCTGCGGGCCGTAGCTCTGCCCGCCATAGATCGGCAGCACCTGCAGGCCGGGCAGGTGCGCGGCGTAGCGCTGGAACGCCTCGGCCACCTGGATCGCCAGCTCGCGCGTGGGTGCCAGCACCAGCGCCTGCGGCTTGCCGGGCTTGAGGTCGATGCGCGACAGGATCGGCAGCGCGAACGCGGCGGTCTTGCCGGTGCCGGTCTGCGCCTGGCCCAGCACGTCGCGGCCCTCCAGCAACGGCGGGATGGTGGCGGCCTGGATCGGCGAGGGCGACTCGTAGCCCACGTCGGCCAGCGCTTTCTGCACCTCGGGCGAAAGCGCGAGCGCGCCGAAGCCGGCGGCAGCCGGGGCGGAATCGGAAGACGGGGCGGACATGGGGAACCTCGGGGTGGCATGCGCGGCGGCATGCGGGAGAATGGGTGATTGTACCAGTCCCCACGTCATCCCATCGGGAGAGAACCATGCAGAACCGTTTGAAAGACCGCATTGCACTGGTAACCGGCGCCTCCTCCGGCATCGGCGAGGCCACGGCACTGGAGCTGGCCCGGCAGGGCGCAAGGGTGGCGATTGCGGCGCGTCGTCGCGACCGGCTCGATGCACTGGCAAAGGAATTGACGGCACTTGGCGCCGAGCCGCTGGTGCTGGTAGCCGACCTCGCCGACGAAGTCGATGCGCAGCGCATCGTGCACGAGACCGAGCAGCGCTTCGGCCGTCTGGACATCCTCGTCAACAACGCCGGCGTGATGTACCTGGAACCGATCGCCGAAGCCGACCTCGGTCGCTGGCGTCACATGCTGGAGCTCAACGTGCTCGGCCTGATCGCTTCCACGCAGGCGGCGCTGGCCGGCATGCGCGCGCGGCGCGACGGCCATATCGTCAATATCTCCTCCACCGCCGGCCGCATCGCCAACCCGAACGCCGGCGGCTACTCGGCCACCAAGTTCGGCGTGGTGGCGTTCTCCGAATCGCTGCGCCGCGAGGTATACAAGGACAACATCCGCGTCAGCGTGATCGAGCCGGGCGCAGTGGCCACCGAATTGCGCGAGCACATCGGTCACGCCGCCACCAAGGACGCGCTCAATGCCTGGGCCGACAGCATGCGCCAGCTGCAAAGCCAGGACATCGCGGAGGTGATCGCGTTCTGCGTCGGCCGTCCTGCGCACGTCAACATCAACGAAGTACTGATGCGACCGACCGACCAGGAGCGTTGAGATGGGCTTCTCGCCACGATTGCTGACGGAGCGTACGCGCATCCGCCTCGCCGAGGAGGCCGATGCGCCGGAATTGCTGCGTTATCGCGTGGCGAATCGCGCGCATCTCGCGCCGTGGGAGCCGCTGCGCGAGGAAGCCTTTTACACGCTGGGCCAATGCGTGCAGGCCGTCGCCGAATGGCGGGAGCATGCGCGGCTGGATCGCGGCTATCCGTTGTTGGTATTCGACCGCGACGAGCGGGAAGTCCTCGCCACACTTACCTTTGCCAACGTCGTGCGCGGCGCGTTCCAGGCCTGCCATCTCGGCTATGGCACGGCGGCGCGCGTGCAAGGGCAGGGCCTCATGCACGAGGCCCTGCAGGCCGGCCTGGCCTGGGCCTTCGGCGAACTGGACCTGCATCGCGTGATGGCCAACTATTTGCCGCGCAACGAACGCAGCGCGCGCCTGCTGGCACGGTTGGGTTTCGAGCGCGAGGGCTATGCGAAACGCTACTTGCAGATCGCCGGCGCGTGGGAAGACCACGTGCTTACTGCCCTGGTCCGGTCCAGAGTGGAGTAGGAGCGCACCCTGTGCGCGATTGCCTCTGCCTTGATCGAGGCGCAGGGCAGTCGCGCACGGGGTGCGCTCCTGCGCAAAGGCATGTGCGTCGCGCATGTCGATTTTCCGGTGCGTCATCCGTCGTACCCATGTCGACCGGGTGAGCGGCCACATTGGAGTGGCGGCCTGACATGCCACCGTTGCCTGGTTCCCGAGGGTGGCCGATACGAGAGAGGAGACGCCAGATGCATGACTCCCGATACCGCTGGGTGATCGTCGCCGCGGGCGGCCTGATGGGTTGCGTGGCGATCGGCGCGATGTTTTCGCTGCCGGTGCTCCTGCGATCCATCGCACGCGACACGGGCTGGTCGATGACCGGCATCTCCGCCGCGATGACACTGGCCTTCATCGCGATGGCGTTCGGGAGCATGGCGTGGGGAAGCCTGTCGGACCGCATCGGCACGCGTGTAGTCGTCATGACCGGCGCCGTCCTGTTGCCGACGAGCGTCGCGCTGGCCAGCCGTGCGCCCTCGCTGCTCGCGTTTCAGCTGATCTTCGGCGTTGCCGTCGGCGGTGCGACGGCCGCGGTATTCGCACCGATGATGGCCTGCGTCACCGGCTGGTTCGACACGCACCGCAGCCTCGCGGTGTCGCTCGTGTCGGCCGGCATGGGCATGGCGCCGATGACGATGTCGCCGCTGGCTGCGTGGCTGGTGTCCAGGCACGACTGGCGCACGTCGATGCTGATCCTTGCCGCGTTGGCGGCCGTTGTCATGATTCCCATGTCGCTACTCGTGCGCCGAGCGCCCGCGCTTGAAGGAGCACCGGAAGTGCCGGCCAGCGGACCAGCGCCGATGTCGGTCAAGGATGCGCTGCGCTCGCCGCAGTTTGTCGTCCTGCTGCTGACCAACTTCTGCTGCTGCGCGACGCACTCCGGCCCGATCTTCCATACGGTGAGCTACGCGGTGACTTGCGGGATACCGCTGATCGCTGCCGTATCGATCTACAGCGTCGAAGGACTCGCGGGCATGGGAGGGCGGATCGTGTTCGGCTTCCTGAGCGACCGTATCGGAGCGAAGCGCATGCTGGTGGCGGGACTGCTCACGCAGGCGCTCGGTGCGCTCGGCTACTACTTCGTGAACACGCTCGACGGGTTCTATGCGGTCGCGACGCTGTTTGGCTTCATCTACGCGGGCGTGATGCCGCTGTACTCAGTGCTGGCGCGCGAAAACTTCCCGCTGCGCATGATAGGTACCGTGATCGGCGGCTGTGCGATGGCCGGCAGCCTGGGCATGGCCACGGGGCCGGTCGCCGGCGGCCTGATCGTCGACACGTTTGGCAGTTATGGAGGGCTGTACATCGGTTCGTCCGTGATCGGGCTTGGTGCATTCCTGATCGCGACGACGTTCCGTCCGTTCGCCAAGGTGCGGCCCGAAGCCGCTGTGGCGTGACGACGCGTCCCGCAATCGAAGCGGGACGGTCTTGGTTTCGCCGGATTGGCGAGGCTGCGCTCGCCTGTCGTCACTAGGGAGGACAGGGAGCGCTGCTGCAAATGCGCCGGTCAGGCCTTGGCGGCGGGATGTGGCCGACGATGGCGCTTGCGGTTGCCTGCAGCGTGCTCGCCGCTGCTCTTCTGTGCATGCCCATGCGGGCGGTGCGCCTGCGACGAGCCTTGCGAACGCTGCTGCTGGGAGCCCTGCGAGCGCTGCGGTGCGCGCGGCTGGCGCTGGCCCTGCTTGGGACGCGGCGCGCCAGCGTCCAGGCGCAGCGGCGAGGAGGGCTCGAAGCCGGCCACGTGGTCGATGGCGATCTCGTCCTTGAGCAGCTTGCGGATGTCGCGCAACAGGCCGGATTCGTCGTGGCTCACCAGCGACACCGCCATGCCCTCGCTGCCGGCGCGACCGGTGCGGCCGATGCGGTGCACGTAGTCCTCGGCCACCATCGGCAGGTCGAAGTTGATCACCATCGGCAACTGGTCGATATCGATGCCGCGCGCGGCGATGTCGGTGGCCACCAGCACGGTGATGCGGCTGCTCTTGAAGTCGGCGAGCGCCTTGGTGCGCGCGTTCTGGCTCTTGTTGCCGTGGATCGCGGCGGTGCGCAGGCCAGAGGCATTGAGGAAGGTCACCAGCTTGTCGGCGCCATGCTTGGTGCGGCTGAACACCAGCGTCTGCCGACGGCTGTCCTGGCTCAGCACGTGCAGCAGCAGGTCGCGCTTGCGCGAGGCATCGACCGGATGCACGTGATGGCTGACCAGGGCGGCCACGGTGTTCGGCGGCGTCACCGTGACCTCGCGCGGCTCGCGCATGAACTGCATCGCCAGCGCCTTGATCTCGGGTGCGAAGGTGGCGGAGAACAGCAGGGTCTGCCGCTGCCTGGGCAACGCGCCGAGGATGCGCTTCAGCGCCGGCAGGAAGCCCATGTCGAGCATGCGGTCGGCTTCGTCCAGCACCAGCGTCTCGATGCCGGAAAGGTCGATCGTGCGCTGCTGCATGTGGTCGATGAGGCGCCCCGGCGTGGCGATCACGATGTCCACGCCGCGGCGCAGCGCGTTGATCTGCGGGCCCATGCCGACGCCGCCGAAGATGGTGGCGGCGCTGATACGCAAGTGCTTGCCATAGGCCTGCGCGTTGTCGAGGATCTGCGCGGCCAGCTCGCGGGTAGGCGTGAGCACCAGTGCGCGCGGGCGGCGCGTCATGGTGGCCGGCGCGTCGATCAGCTTGTGCAACAGCGGCAGCGCGAACGCCGCGGTCTTGCCGGTGCCGGTCTGCGCGGCAGCGAGCAGATCGTGGCCTTGCAGCACCAAGGGGATGGCTCCGGCCTGCACCGGGGTGGGTTCGGCGTAGCCCTGTTCGGCAAGCGCACGCAGCAACGCGGGCGCAAGGCCCAGCGATTCGAAAGACATGGAACGACTCCTGTGCAACCCGGAGCGTTCAAGCAGGACCGCGTTGCGATATTTGAGAGGGAATGGGGGCGGCGAGGCCGCCAACGGCTGGGGAGCCGTGGCGCATAGTGTAGCCGATAAGCGTGGCGGCCGTATTTTTGCTGCATGCTAGCCTGCGCCACCGCCTCACGGAGTGCCTTCCATGTCGCTGCTGTCGTCCCTGCGCGAACTGAACCATGAGCAGCGCCACACCGTGCTGGCCAGCTTTCTCGGCTGGACGCTGGATGCATTCGACTACTTCCTGCTCACGCTGGTGATCGTGGGTGTGGCGCAGGAATTCCACACCGACAACAAGGCGGTGACCTACGGCCTGTTCCTCACGCTGGCCGCGCGCCCGCTGGGCGCCCTGGTCTTCGGCCGGCTGGCGGATCGCTACGGCCGGCGGCCGGTGCTGATGGTGGACGTGATCCTGTTCTCGGTGTTCGAGCTGGCCACCGCCTTCTCGACGTCGCTGACCATGCTGCTGGCGCTGCGCTTCCTGTTCGGTGTGGCGATGGGCGGCGAATGGGGCATCGGTGCCTCGCTGGCGATGGAGTCGATACCGCCGAAGTCGCGCGGCCTGGTTTCCGGCCTGTTGCAGAGCGGCTACCCCTGCGGCTTCTTCCTCGCTGCACTGGCGAACTGGCTGCTGGTCGACGCCATCGGCTGGCGCGGACTGTTCGTGGTGGGCGCGCTGCCGGCGGTGCTGGTGCTGTACATCCGGCGCAAGGTGCCGGAGTCGCCGGTGTGGCAGGCCGGGCGGCACGAGCATGCCCGCGCGGACGTGTGGCAGGCGATGCGCGGCCACTGGAAACTGTTTGCCTACATGATCGTGCTGATGTGCGCGTTCAACGCCTTCAGCCACGGCTCGCAGGACATGTACCACACCTTCGAGGAAGTGAACCTGCACCTGCCCACCGGCTCGGGCACGGCCTTCGTACTGGTGGCGCTGCTCAACCTCGGTGCCCTGGTGGGCGGCCTGTGCTTCGGCGCGTGGTCGGAGCGGGTGGGACGTCGCAAGGCCATGATCATCGCCGCGCTGCTGGCGATTCCGGTGATTCCGTTGTGGATGTATGGCGGTTCGCTTTGGCTGTTGGGCCTCGGCGCCTTCCTGATCCAGGTGATGGTGCAGGGCGCCTGGGGCGTGGTGCCCACGCACCTCAACGAACTCTCGCCGGACGCGGTGCGCGGCACCTTGCCGGGCTTCGCCTATCAGCTCGGCAACCTGCTCGCGGCCGGCACCGCCACCGTGCAGACATGGTTGGCCCACCAGCACGGCGGCGATTTCGCCTGGGCGATGTCGCTGTGGATCGCGGTAGTGGCCGTGGTGCTGGCCCTGCTGGTGTGGTTGGGGCCGGAGGCGCGTGGCGTGGGCTTCGGCGAGCATCGGTCTTGAGGGCCTGTTCACGATCTCCCTTGGCCCGTGCCGGGAGCTGTTTGCGCGCCTGCCCAAGGAAGTAAAGAGTTAGTGGACGTCCGTCCGCGACCGAGCGATGACGCCTGCATGAGGGCAAACAAACCCGGCCGCTTGGGTTGCCTTGCCGTGGCCATCATGCGGCAGCGCGCGGCCTGATCTGTCAGCCAGGGGGGCGCTGCGCCACGCACTACCACCTGGCGGCCACGGCAAGGCAACGCGGGCCACGGGAGATCGTGAACAGGCTCTGGCAAAGCACTCCTGATAAACTTCGCGCTTTGCATCATTCGAGAGACGGGCAATGAAGGCTGGCAAGGACAAAGTCGTCGCGCTGCACTACACGCTGCATGTGGACGGTGAAAAGGTGGAAAGCTCGCACGACAACGGCGAGCCGTTGTGGATCCTGCTCGGTCACGGTCAGCTGATCGCTGGCCTGGAAAAGGCGCTGGAAGACCACGCTGCCGGCGACGAGGTCAAGGCGACGATCGCACCGGCCGACGGTTACGGCGAGCGCCAGGATGGCCAGGTCCAGCGCGTGCCGAAGAAGTATTTCCAGCACGCCAAGCACCTCAAGCCCGGCATGACCGCCGTGCTCGCCCTGAAGGAAGGCGGCCACCGTGCCGTGACCGTGCAGAAGGTCGGCATGAGCACCATCGACGTCGACCTGAACCACCCGATGGCCGGCAAGACGCTGGACTTCGACGTGAGCATCCAGGAAGTGCGCGACGCCACCGAGGAAGAAATGCAGCACGGCCACGCGCATCCGCCGGGCAGTGCTCCGCACTGACCGACGGATCAAGGGTCAAAGTAAAACGGCGCCCCGGGCGCCGTTTTTTCGTTTGCCCCTCTCCCCTCCGGGGACAGGGCTTGGGTGAGGAGGCCGCGCCTGCGGAAGACTGCTTTCGGCCCAGTCGGCCGGCGAGCAGCCAGCAGCACTTCAATCCAGCACCCGCCTCCCATACTCGAAATGGTCGCGCCAATATGGCCCGTCGATGTCGTCCAGTCGTACGGTGCCGCCGCTGTTGGGGGCATGTACGAAGCGGCCCTTGCCCACGTACACGCCCACGTGGCTGATGCGGCCATGGTTGCCGAAAAACACCAGGTCGCCGCTGACCAGGGCGGTCATACCTCTGATCTTTTCGCCCATGTCGGCCATTTCGCCGGAGGTACGCGGCAACTGCATGCCGGTGGCGTTGCGGTAGATGTAGCCGACCAGGCCGCTGCAGTCGAAGCCACCGGCAGGCGTGTTGCCGCCCCAGTGGTAGGGCGTGCCGACCAGGGCCATCGCACGGAACAGCACATCGTTGGCGGCGGCGGCCTGGCCGTCGGGCGCACGCGCGGGTTCGTTGGCGAGGGCGGACTCTGTGGCCGAGGCGGATCGTCGCGGTGCACTGGCGCAGGCGGTGAGCAGGGCGAGAACGACGGCCAGCAACGCGAAGCGGGCGATGCGCGTGGGTGAAGCTGCGGATCGGGCGACGGACGGCGGGTTCACCGGGCAACCTCGGCGTGGGCTGCGCCGAGGTTATCAGGGTGATAAACCATATTCAAATCAAAAAGCTCTGGGGTGTTTTGAAGCTGATTTATCAGCTTCGTTGGGCGGTCTTTTCAGGAAGCGGTTCGAGGTTGAACGTGACGGGGACGCGCGCATAGCCATCGACTGGTTTGCCGTCCTCCATCTGCGGGCTGAAGTGCCATCGTTCTGCGGCCTCCATGGCTGCCCTGCCAAGTGCAGATGAAGCATCGCTTACGGGATCGATGGTGATCTTGCGTGGGCTGCCGTTTTTGTCGACCAGGATCACCAGGACCACCGTGCCCTGCTCTTTGTTTTTGATCGCCGACTCTGGATAGTGAGGCGTAATGTTCGCGTTGTAGGTGAGATCCGCTTCGGCATTCTGGTTTCCACGGTTGTCCGCGGCTGCTTGGGCCATGAATACGCAGCCCGCCAGCAACGCGGCAAGCGTGACAAAACCCGCACGCCGGCGCAGGTCGCCGGGACGATGACGCTGGATCATGGTGAGTCGCTCCTTCAGTTGCGATTGGGTCAGCCAGGAGTTCAGCACCGGCACGGGCGACAGGCCGACGCTGTGCAGCAAGGTGCGGGCGTAGCCAGCTTCGTCGTTCGGCGCATCGCGCAGCACACGTTCGTCGCAGGCCAGCTCCTGGTCGGGCCGGAAGCGCGAACGCGCCAGCCACGCCAGCGGGTGGAACCACAACAATGCGAACATCAGCTCGGCGATGAGGTTCCACAGCGCGTCACCACGACGCAGGTGGGCGAGCTCGTGACGCAGCACGATACGGCGTTCGTCGGCGTCGAAGCGTTCGAGGAAGTCCGCCGGCAACAGCAGCAGGCTGCGCGGTGCCCATAGCAGGGCGGGGCCGGCCGGATGCAGGCGCAGTCGGCGCGGGTCGATGCTATCCAGCTCACTCTGCAAGAGCTCGGCCGTCGCTGCCGGCAACGGGTGGCATTGGCGGCGCAATCGGAGGTGATGCTCGATCAGCCGCAGCATCATTGCGATCGTACCGGCCAGCCACAACCAGTGTGGCCACGACGAGGATGCGACGACTTGCGGGTCGATGGCGCCCGACGCGATGGCATCGGGCAGCACGCGGAAGGCCGGGAGTGCCACCCAGTGCGCGGGTAGTTCGGGCAGGCATGGCAGCAGCATCGCCAGCACCGGCAACAACCAGAGGCCAAAGGCGGGGCTGGCGCCGAAGGCGCGCCGAGCAGGGCGGCGACCCAGCAGGACCAGCACCAGCGCCGCGGTCACGAACAGCAGGTTGCGCAGCAGCATGGGGCCCATTTCAGTGCCCCTTCTTCTCGATGGCATCGAGCAGTTTGCGCAGTTCCGCGATGTCCTTCGCGCCCAGCTTTTCGTGTTCGCTGAAATGCGCCAGCAGCGGGCTGAGCCGGCCTCCGAACACGCGGTCGAGCAGGCTGTGGCTTTCCTGTGACTGCCACTGTTTGCGGGCCAGTGCCGGTGAGTACAGGTAGCGACGGCCGTCTTTCTCTGCATTCACTGCACCCTTGGCCACCAGGCGGCCGAGCAGGGTGCGTATGGTCTTTTCGTGCCAGTCGCTGGCCTGTTGTACCGCGGCGACGATGTCTTCCGAGCTCTGTGGTGCACGGCGCCACAGCACCTCCATTACGTGGCTTTCGGCTTCGCTGATCGTTGGGGTGAGATTGCTCATGAGCGCGCCGCAGAAAAATTACGAGTGTAGTTCTCATTTAGACTACGCTCGTAATTCATTTGGCGCAAGAGCCTATTGCGACGCTATGTCGATGCTGCTTTCCGACAGGGTATGACCGTCGCTGTCGCTGGCGCGCAACCGGTAGCGGCCAGGACGCAGGTAAAGCTCGGTGGATTCGTTGAAACCCATGATGGCGTACCGGTCGGCGGCGATGGCGTCGTTCGGTTCGCCGAAGTAGTGCGCACTGACGAGGCAAGGGATTGTGCCCCGGCACAGTTCTGCACCGATGGAGTGTGGGCGTCGCTTGCCGTCCAGCGAAAGCCAGCTCGCCCGCTGCATTTCATTGTGATCCATCACTTGTGGCAACGGGGCGCCTTCGCCGTTGATCCGATACCCGTACTTGTACTTGCCGAAGGCGTCGAGGGTGAGGCTGGGAGGCAGGATCACGTTGACGTCATAAGCCGTCGGTCGCGCGCTCCATGGCTGGCCGGTCTGACGGTTTAGCAGGACCTCGGGCTTTTCCGATGGAAACGTGTGTTCGAGCTGATGGTAGGCGTCCGACGTATCCAGTCCGGTTTCAAGGAAGTCGGTCTGGTCGATGGACAGCGGCACCTGGCCGGTCAGCGCCTGGAGCCGCAATGCCATGGGCTGCAGGTCGCCGAGACGCCCTGTAGCCTTGTCGATGTGCGCGTAGCCGGCATGCACGAACAAGCGCGCCTTGGGATCCTTCGCAAACACCGTTTGGTACAAGGTCTGGGCTTGCGCGTTCTCGCGCGCCTGCCCGTTGAGCCCGTTGTCGTAGGGAACGAGGGTGAAGCCCAGCCGGATCGCCTCGCGCACGATGTCGCCGTACAGCGGATCGCGCAGGTATTCCGTGCCGCTCTTGCGAGTGGGATAGCCGCGCTTGGCCAAGTCGGGATCGTCCGTGCCCAGCGCTTCGGCGGCGAAATAGGTGAAGCCCAGGGCGCGCAACCGTGGTAGCAATTCGAGAGTGAGCTGGCGGGTATGCGCGTCGTGGTGCGCCTCGTTGACCATCACGAGGTGTCGCTGTGCTGCAAGCGCGACGATGGTGTCGACGGCATCGGCCGACTTCCAATCGGCTGACGTTGGCAGCTTGAGATCTTCAGGCAGGTCGTCCTTCAGCGGAAAACTGAAGACGGCCTGATCGTAGAGCCCGAGTTCGTCCTGCGAGAAGGACATGAACTGCAATGCGAGCACCTGGTCGCTGGATCGCAGCGAAGGCTCCTCGTGGATGAGGTACTGGTAGCGGGCCAGCGTGGTGGGTTCGCGCCCCATCGCCTGCAGCAGTTTGAGCGCGGACGGATCGAACGATTGTGCGGCGGCGCTGGAACAAACCAGCAGCGCGGCGACAAGGCCTGCACGAACGGCGGAATGGGCCAGCATGGCGACGCCTTGAATGAGTAGGCGACTCGCATGGTGCATGCACTGCGAAGCGCGTGCATGACGCGTCGCAGCAGATGGTTACAATCGGCGGATGAATGCGACTCGTGGGGATGTACTGATACTCGGCGGCGGGGTGATCGGCCTCGCCAGCGCCTTGCACTTGTTGCGCAAGGGCGTGGCCGTACGGGTGCTGGAACAGGGCACGCCGGGTTGCGGCGCTTCGCATGGCAATTGCGGCACGATCACGCCCAGCCATGCCGCGCCGCTGGCGATGCCGGGAACGCTGGGCATTGCCTTGCGTTCGATGCTGCGCGCCGATGCACCGCTGTACCTCAATCCGCGTTTCGACGGCCCGCGTCTGCGCTGGTTGCTGGGTTTCGCACGGCACTGCAACTGGACCGATTTCCATCGCGCGACCGTGGCGCGTTCGATGATCCTGCAGCGCTCGCGCCAACTCCTCGGCGAACTGGTGCGCGACGAGGGGCTGGATTGCGAATTCGCCGAGGAAGGAGAACTGTACGTGTACCGCACTGCGCGGGCGCTGGCGGCGGACGAACAGCATCATGCCGCCGTGCTCGACCGCCTTGGGGTCGAAGTGCGGCGCTTGCGCGGCGACGAGGTGGGAGCGATGGAGCCGGCACTGAAGCCCGGTGTGACGGGTGGCCTGTTCCATCCCGGTGATGCACGTTTGCGGCCGGACCGTTATGTCGCCGAGCTGGCGCGATGCGTGCGGGAACTGGGCGGCAAGATCGAATCCGGCGCGCGCATCGAAGGCTTCGACACCGATGGCGAAAGCATCGCCCGGGTGCGCACTTCGCGCGGCACGTTTGCCGGGGAGCGCGTGTTGCTGGCGTTGGGGGCGTGGTCGCCGCTGCTGGCCCGTTCGCTGGGTCTGCGCCTGCCGATGCAGCCGGGCAAGGGCTACTCGATCACCTATACGCGTCCTGTGCGGGCGCCACGGCATGCGCTGGTGTTGCGCGAGGCGCAGGTATGCGTCACTACCTGGGCCGACGGCTACCGGCTGGGCAGCACGATGGAATTTTCCGGCTATGCCGAGGGCCTCAATCGTGCCCGCCTCGATGCTTTGCGCCGCGGCGCCGCCACGGGCCTGCATGAACCGGAAGGGCCGCAGCAACTGGAGGAGTGGTGGGGCTGGCGGCCGATGAGCGTGGACGAAGTGCCGATCATCGGCCCGAGCACGCGCTGGGCGAACCTGCACCTGGCCACCGCGCACGGCATGCTCGGCGTGAGCATGTCGGCGGCCACCGGCGAACTGGTCGCCGACCAGCTGTGCGGCAACACGCCGGCAATTGATCCAAAACCCTATGCGCCGGCGCGGTTCGGGCTTTGAATCGCCCCAGGATCCAACCACGGTCTTGCTATGCCCGCACTGCCCTTGGAGCTGTCGGATGGTTGTGCGTGGCATCGTGTCGGACTTGCGCGCTTTCGCTTGGCGGCCACCTCAGGAACAGTGCGTAAGGTTTGATCCATTTGGCCGTGCTCCCAACATCACCTGCCGGGAACGCACGTTTCGTCGCCACTCCGTGGTCGATGCGCAGTTGGCGTGCATACAAACAGTTTCCGGCGCGGTGCGTCTGAAAACCTCGAGCAGGCAGCAAGCTGAAGCGTGAATATCCGCGCTCGCACAATTTGGCGGAACCGTGTCCTGTTCAGTCTCGGTATGCCGGTGAAGCTGGTATGGTGGTTGCGTCGCGCCACCCGTGGCGCCGGGGTCCGGCCGGGTTCGCGATACAATAAAATTATCGAGGTTCGCCATCATGCGTAAGTTCGCGATCGCTTCCCTGCTCGTCGCTGGTGTGGCCCTGTCCGCTTCCGTGTTTGCCCAGCAGGCGGCTCCGGCTGCAGCTCCGCAGACTGCCCCGGCTACCGACGCTCCCGCCGCTGCCTCTTCCACCCACAAGGCCGCCGCGCATCACAAGTCCACCACCAAGCATCACACCACCAGCAAGACCCATAAGAAGGCTGCAACCAAGACCGATGCCGCTCCTGCGTCGACCGCTTCCGGCGGTTGATTCCACCGGAATTTCGTCCGTACGAAAAGCCCGCCGATCTATCGGCGGGCTTTTTTTATGCGTACGGATGGTCGCAGAAACTGCGGTTGGAAGGCGCGAAAAAGGATGGCCGCTTGTGTGCCCCGCGCGATCAGGGAGTAGCGTGCGGATCGATCGCCGCCACGCATTTCAGCTCGATGGCGATGGGCGTGGGCAGCGCGGTGATGCCCAACGTGGTGCGGCACGCGTCCACGCCGGCGAAATGCTCGCTGTAGAGGCGGTTGTAGGTGGCGAAATCGCGCGCCATGTCGGTCAAGAACACGGTGACGTCGACCAGATCCTCCCAGCGTGCGCCGCCGGCTTCCAGCACTGCGCGCACATTGGCGAACACCTGCCGGCACTGCGCCTCGATGTCATAGCCAACCAGCTTGCCCTCGATGTCGTAGACGTTGCCGGGGATCGCATTCGTACCCGGTTGGCGCGGCCCCACGCCGGACAGGAACAGGAGATTGCCCAGGCGCCGCGCATGCGGGTAGGCACCCACCGGCGCCGGAGCCGCCTCGGTGCGGATGGTTTCAGCCATGGCGCGGAGCCGGGACGCCGCTGAGCCGCTGCAGAGCCGCCTCGTAAGCGGGCCAAAGCGCGTCGCGCGCGTCGACATGCATGCCGAGGTCGTTGATGTGGCCGTTGGCGAGGCTGTAACACCATGCGTGCACGGAGAGTTTCTGGCCGCGCTCCCAGGCATCCATCACCATCGTGGTGTTGCACACGTTGACTACGCCCTCGATGGCGTTGAGCTCGCACAGGCGCGCGTTGCGCAGATCCATCAGCTCGAGCGAACCGAGCAGGCTGTCGTGCTTCCGCGCCACATCGCCCACATGGCGCAGCCAGTTGTCCACCAGGCCGAGGCGGCGATCGTCCAGCACGGCCTGCACGCCGCCGCAGCCGTAGTGGCCGACGATGATGATGTGCTCCACCTTGAGCGCGTCGACCGCGAACTGGATCGTGCTCAGGCAGTTGAGGTCGGTGTGCGACACCACATTGGCGACGTTGCGTTGCACGAAGATCTCGCCGGGAGGCAGGTCGACGATCTGGGTGGCCGGCACGCGCGAGTCCGAGCAGCCGATCCACAGGTATTTCGGCGACTGCTGCTGCGCCAGCTGTTCGAAGAAGCGCGGATCCTGCGCGGTAACGTCGGCGGACCAGCGGCGGTTGCTGTCGAGCAGGGATTGCAGTGGGCTTTTCAAGAAAGACTCCTCGGGGTTTTCAATAGCGGATGCAGACGTTCTTCGCCTCGGTGAAGAAGCGCAGCGCTTCGCCGCCGCCCTCCCGGCCGAGGCCCGAGTGCTTCATGCCGCCGAATGGCGTGCGCAGGTCGCGCAGCATCCAGCAGTTGATCCACACGATGCCGAACTCGAGCTGGCTGGCGAGGCGGTGCGCGCGATTGAGATCGCGCGTCCATAGCGAGGCGGCGAGGCCGTAGCCGGTGCCGTTGGCGATGGCCAGGGCTTCCGTCTCGTCCTCGAACGGAATCAGCGTCACCACCGGGCCGAAGATTTCCTGTTGGTTGGTGGCGGCGTCGGCCGCCAGTCCTTCGATCACCGTGGGTGCCACGAACCAGCCGCGCTCGCAGCGGCCCGGTACGGCAACCGCTTCGCCGCCGCAAGCCACGTGCCCACCTTCGGCGCGGGCCTGGCTGATACAGGCCATCACCTTGTCGAAATGCGGCTTGGACACCAGCGCACCCAGGTCGCTGGCGTCGTCGCCGGGATCGCCCACGCGCAGTGTGCGCACGCGCGCGACATAGCGCTCGCGGAAGTCCCGGTAGATCGAGCGCTGCACCAGCAGGCGCGAACCGCACAGGCAGATCTCGCCCTGGTTGGCGAAACCCGATCGCACGATGCTGTCGAGGTTGGCGTCGGAAAGCTCTGCGTCGGCGAACACGATGGCCGGATTCTTCCCGCCCATCTCCAGCGACACCTTCTTGAACTGTGCGGCCGCCGCCGCGGCGATGTGCGCACCGGTGGCGGTGCTGCCGGTGAAGGAAACCGCCTTGATACGCGGGTGCTCGGCGATGGCTTGGCCCACCGTGGGGCCACGGCCCTGCACGATGTTCAGCACGCCGGGTGGCAAGCCAGCCTCGATGCTCAATGCGCCCAGCAGGGCGGCCGTGCAGGGGGTTACTTCCGAGGGCTTGGCCACCACAGCGTTGCCCGCGGCCAATGCGGGCGCGATCTTCCACGTGAACAGGTAGAGCGGCAGGTTCCACGGACTGATGCAACCCACCACGCCCAGCGACTGGCGCAGCGTGTAGTTGATCGCGCCCTGGTCCGGCTGACCCAGCGCCATGGCGTGCGATTCGCCGTTCCACGTTTCGATGGCGGCGGCGAAAAAGCGCAGGTTGCTCACCGCGCGCGGAATGTCCACGCTGCGCGCAAGCTTTACCGGCTTGCCGCTGTCGCGCGACTCCAGCGCAGCGAATTCGTCCAATCGCGCCTCGACCAAGTCGGCGAGGCGCTGCAGCAGGCGTGCGCGTTGTTCGGCGGGCGTGTTGGCCCAAACCGGTGCGGCGCGTTGCGCGGCTTCGACGGCGGCCTCGACGTCGGTGGCATCACCGTCGGGGCAATGGGCGAAGACTTCGCCGGTGGCGGGCTCGAATACATCGAGCCAGCGGTCGTTGCGCGGCGGTGCTAGGCGACCGTCGATCAGGTTGGCGAGGCGCGTGATGGGCATCCCTGCAAGCTTACGCCGCGCCTCCGGCGATTGCACCGGACGCGGGCGTATTTTCCTGGAACATGCGCTTGCTCCCAATGCCTGATTTTGCGCGGACGCCAGATGAAGAGCGAAGGATCGGATGTCCGGCCATGATCGGGTGATGACGTCGGTGCTCGGGCGAACAGCCCGGTCCGATGGCAACTTGGGTCATGGAGAATCGGGAATAGGCGCTTACAGCGAACGCATGCGTCCACCGTCCACCGGCAGGCTGACGCCGGTGATGTAACTCGCGGCGGGTGAGGCGAGAAAAGCCACTGCGGCGGCGATCTCCGAGGCGTCGGCGAAACGGTGCATGGGCACCTCGGCTTCCATTGCCTGCTGCACTTCGATCAGCGGTTTGCCGCTCTTCTGCGCCCGCGCGGCGACGATCTGCTCGATGCGCGGCGTACGGGTGGAGCCGGGCAACACGTTGTTGACGGTGATGCCGAACGGCGCCAGTTCCCCGGCCAGGGTCTTGGCCCAGCTGGCCACCGCGCCGCGCGTGGTATTGGATACGCCGATGCCCGGGATCGGTTCGCGCACCGAGGTCGAGATCACGTTGACGATGCGACCCCAGCCGGCCGCGCGCATGCCGGGCACGACGGCCTGCGCCAGCGTATGGCAGGCCAGCAGATGCTGCTGCCACGCGGCGAGGAAATCCTGCGTCGTGGCGTCCAGTACGCTGCCGGGCGGCGGCCCGCCACTGTTGTTGACGAGGATATGCACGGGCGCACGGGCGACCAGTGCTTCGGTATGTGCGCGCAGGGCGAGAGCGTCGCCGACATCGACGGCGATGAATCCGTGGTGCTGCTCCGGATGGATGCGAGGCAATGCGGCGGCGAGGGTCTCCAGCACCTCGGCGCGGCGCGCCAGCAGGGTGACATCGGCGCCAAGCTGCGCCAATTCGATCGCGCTGGCGTGGCCGATGCCTTGCGAGGCGCCGCAGACCAGGGCGTGACGGCCTTCGAGATTCAATTGCATGGAGGCTCCGGTGGTCTCAGCCCCAGCGCAGGCGCATGCCCAGCGCGGCCAGCCAGCACGACCAGCCCAGCCACTGGCTGTAGCGCCAGATGCCGCGCCAGCGGTTGATGTCGCGGTCACCCAGCAGGGTCAGCGCGGGCGAGCGCAGCACGTATTGCATGCGCATCCAGATCCGCAGCGGACCGATCCTGCCTTTGGCCGACTCGATTACTACCTCCCAGTGCTGGGGTTGGCGTTGGCGCATCAGCGAAGCCACCCGGAACGGTGCCACGTAGGAGAGCACGAACAGCACGACGCCGATGGCCAGCAGGCCGAGGTAGATGGCCAGCACGCTCAGCCCTCCGTGGCCTTGGGGGCAGCGGTATTGGTGCCGGGAGTCGCACCAGGACTGGTGCTGTTGCTGCCATTCGAGCCGCCACCGCTGCCGCCCCAGGGCAGGGCGGTGCGCAAGGTGTTCAAGAGGCCATCGCCCTGCGGGGGCTTTTTGCAGATCGCATTGTCCACGGCCTTGGCATAGGTGGCATCCATCATACCTACCCAGATCGTGCCATCAGGGCCGTGCGGCACGCTGAAGGTGCCGCTGGCATCCATGCCCAGTGTGGCCTGGGTGTTCTGGGTGGAAAACGCGGTGGGCGACTGCTCCCAGTAGGTCTTGCCCTTCTGCTGATCGGCCGAGCTGTAGATCAGCAGGTAGCGCGCCTGCTTGCTGTTGACGGTGTAGACACCGAACGCACCGGAACTCGCATCGCTCCAGCCCATGTGCTCGCACAGGGAGACATCGTCGGAGGCGATCGGCTGGAAGCCGCTGTCAAGCAACACCACGGTAGGCGCAAACAGGTAGCTGGACTTCAGCCAGCGGCCGTTCAATTCGGACTTGAACGCCAGTCGGTAGGGCAGCTTGGCGCCTTCCGGCAGGCGAAAGGCGAGGAAATAGCTGTGCGTGCCGTTGATGTCCGCCACGCTGCTGCCGCTGCCCAGCGTGTACGCCTGCGGCTGCCACGGCAGCATGTCCTGGTAGGAGAAGTCCGCAAAGCTGGTACAGCAGGGCGAGGCGTCGAGCAGTTGCTTCTGCGCCAGCTTGAGCGGTGCATTGCTGGTGTCTGGCGGGCGCAGGTTGGGCGGCACCAGCGTCTTCACGGTGTGACAACCAGCCAGCAGCGTGCCGGCGGCGAGGATGAGGGGCAGGGTGGGGGGCCGGCGCTTCATTCGCATCAGTTAACTCAGAATTCGGCCGTCCCTGCCGCACGCGGATAGGGGATGGCATCGCGGATGTTGGAGAGACCGCACACATAGACCAGCAGGCGCTCGAAGCCGAGGCCGAAGCCAGCGTGCGGCACGGTACCGTAACGGCGGAGGTCACGGTACCAGCCATAAGTGGCAGGATCGAGTCCGAATTTGGCCATCCGGGCGTCCAAATGATCGAGGCGCTCCTCGCGTTGTGCACCGCCGATGATCTCGCCGATGCCGGGCGCCAGTACATCCATCGCCGCCACGGTCTTTTCGTCATCGTTCAAACGCATGTAGAAGGCCTTGATTGCCTCTGGATAGTTCATTACGACCACGGGACGGCCGATATGTTTCTCGGCGAGATAGCGCTCGTGCTCGGTCTGCAGGTCGATGCCCCAGGCTACCGGGTATTCGAATTTCTGCCCGGACTTCTTGAGGATCTCTACGGCCTCGGTGTAATCGATGCGCTCGAACGGCTGGGCGATGAAGGCTTCCAGGCGGCTGATCGCATCCGGTTGCACGCGCTCGGCGAAGAACGCCATGTCGTCCGCGCGCTCCTCCAGCACGGCCTTGAAGATGGCCTTGAGGAAGCCCTCCGCGCAGTCGGCATTGTCGTTGAGATCGGCGAAGGCGATCTCCGGTTCCACCATCCAGAACTCGGCGAGGTGGCGCGGGGTGTTGGAGTTTTCTGCGCGGAAGGTGGGGCCGAAGGTGTAGACCTTGCTCATCGCGAGGCAGTAGGCCTCCACGTTGAGCTGGCCGGACACGGTGAGGAAGGCTTCACGGCCGAAGAAGTCCTTGCGGAAATCGATCTTGCCGTCCGGCGTGCGCGGCAGGTTTGCCAGGTCCAGGGTGGACAGGCGGAACATGTCGCCGGCGCCTTCCGCGTCCGAGGTGGTGATGATCGGCGTGTTGATCCAGAAGAAGCCCTGTTCGGTGAGCCAGCGGTGGATCGCCGTCATCATGGTGTGGCGCACGCGCGTCACCGCGCCGAACAGGTTGGTGCGCGGGCGCAGGTGCGCCACTTCGCGCAGGAATTCCATGGTGTGCGGCTTGGGCTGGATCGGATAGGTCAGCGGATCGTCCACGAAGCCGGTGACTTCCACCGTGTCGGCCTGGATCTCGAAACGCTGGCCCTTGCCCTGCGACGGCGCCAGCGTACCGGTGACGATCACGCCCGCGCCGGTGGTGAGGTGCTTCACCTCGCTCTCGTAGTTGGCCAGCTTGTCGGTGGCCACGGCCTGGATCGGGTCGAAACAGGAGCCGTCGGTCACGTTGACGAAGGACAGGCCGCCCTTGGCATCGCGGATCGTGCGCACCCAGCCGCGTACCGTGACCACGTTGCCGGCCTCGATGGCACCGGAAAGAGCCTGTTTGACGCTGACCACCGTCATGAATGGGAACTCCTGTTGAAATGTGCCGCAGCGGGCGCATTTAGTAGGGGAACGCGCGTCCTGTGGGGCGCGTGGACAAACCCGCATGATAATCTAGGCCCCGCACGTGCCGCGACCGAAATGGCATGTGTCTTTCCACGTTTCGCACGATTGCCGACAGCCATGACCATCACGATCACCCCCGCCGCCAGCGAACGCATGCGCCGCTTCCTCGCGCAGTCGCCGGACGCCGCCGGCGTGCGTTTCGGCGTGAAGCGCACCGGCTGCTCCGGTTTCGGCTACGTGGTGGACCTGGCCCAGTCGCTGGGCGAAGGCGACCGGCTGGTCAGCATCGACGGCGTGCCGCTGGTGGTGGACGACAAGAGCCTGCCGCTGGTGGACGGTACCGTGATCGACTTCCAGAAGCAGGGCCTCAACGCCAGCTTCGTGTTCCACAATCCCAACGCTACCGGCGAGTGCGGTTGCGGCGAAAGCTTCACGGTGGGGTGAACGGGGGGGCGGTACCTATTGCGCTCTTCCCTGAGCGCAAAAGTCAAACGGGCGGCCATGCGGTATTTGTGCGCTCATCCTTGATCGCCAAGGTCAGGCGGGCAGCCATCCATGGCTGCGCTCTTCAAATTCAGTTACTTGCGTCTCCCCTTGCGTTCCCCGTACAATTCCGCTTCTGTCCGCCCCGCAAGGGACGTGATGGGCACTTGCCTCACCGCATCCGGCGGGAGGCTGCGAGGCCATTCCGGCCGCATCCACAAGGAGTCGAACCACGATGTCCCTGCGACATTACGAAGTCGTGTTTCTGGTCCACCCTGACCAGAGCGAGCAGGTCCCTGCCATGATCGAGCGCTACAAGTCGCTGATCGAGGCCGACGGCGGCAAGATCCACCGCCTGGAAGACTGGGGCCGCCGCCAGCTGGCCTACCCGATCGTCAACCTGGCCAAGGCGCACTACGTGCTGCTGAACATCGAAGTCGGCCAGAACGCGCTGAACGAGCTGGAGTCGGGCTTCCGCTTCAACGACGCCGTGCTGCGTCACCTCGTCGTCAAGCGTGACAGCGCCGATACCGAGCAGTCCTTCATCCTGAAGAGCAAGGAAAAGGACGACGCCCGCTCGTCGCGTCGCCGTGATGATGACGTCGACAGCCGCGACAACGACAGCGACAGCGAAGACTGAGAGGAACCACGACCATGTCCAAGTTTTTCCGCCGCCGCAAGTTCTGCCGCTTCACCGCGGAGAAGGTGAAGGAGATCGACTACAAGGATCTCAACACCCTGCGCCAGTACATCACCGAGAACGGCAAGATCGTGCCGAGCCGCATCACCGGCACCAAGGCGCGCTACCAGCGCCAGCTGGCGACCGCGATCAAGCGCGCGCGCTTCCTCTCGCTGCTGCCGTACACCGACAACCACGACGTCTGATGCTCCGGCGCTCTTCTCCTCCGGAGGAGAGCGCCGAAAGCAGGACCTTCGGACAGCCGTCCACGGCTGCGTCGGCCATCCCGGCGCTAACGAAAAGGAATACCCATGGAACTCATTCTTCTGCAGAAAGTGCGCAACCTCGGCGACCTCGGTGACAAGGTCAGCGTGAAGCCGGGCTACGGCCGCAACTTCCTGATCCCGCAGGGCAAGGCCGTACGCGTGAACGCCGCCAACCTGGCTGCGTTCGAGCAGCGCCGTGCCGAGTACGAGGCGCGCGCCAAGAACATGCTGAGCGAGGCCGAAGGCCGCAAGGCCAAGCTGGCCGACGTGTCGGTGACGATCGAAGCGCACGCCAGCCCCGAAGGCAAGCTGTACGGCTCGGTGGGCCCGCGCGACATCGCCGAGGCGCTGCAGGCCGTCGGCCACGACATCCACAAGGGTGAAGTGATCCTGGGCGAAGGCCCGCTGCGCAACGTCGGCGAGTTCGAGGTGGCCATCCACCTGCATGCCGATGTGCAGACCAGCGTCAAGGTGATCGTGGTCGGCGAGAAGAAGTAAGGCCGTCGCCACACGTTTGCGACCACCATCCTTGGTGGTCGCCTTACAGGCCATCGCTGCACGATGTCAAAAATCGCTCCAGGCGATTTTTCGCGAACGGGCGCCTTCGGGCGCCCGTTCGTTTTGGAGCTGGAAGGCGGTTGAGGAGGTGTGCTGCTTATCCCCAACTTTCCCCAGCTTTTCCACAGCTTTCCATCTCGACCCATGAGACGCCGCCGCGCATCATGTGGGTCTTGCCCGCTGTCGAGCGTCGGCGTGTGCCGCGGCGAACGCGGCCGGTTCGTCTTTCCCGAGGTAGCCCGATGTCCTACGTGCCCGAACGCAAGCCTTCGTCGCCGGCCATCGAGGCGCTGCGCGTGCCGCCGCATTCCATCGATGCCGAGCAGGCGGTGCTGGGCGGCCTGATGCTGGCGCCCGACGCGCTGGACAAGGTGGCCGACCGCCTCGGCGAAGAGGATTTCTACCGCCGCGACCACCGCCTGATCTGGCGCGCGATCACCGAGCTGGCGAACAAGGGCATGCCCTGCGACGCGGTGACCCTGGGCGACTGGTTCGAGGCCAACGGACTGGCCGAGATGGTCGGCGGCGCGAGCTACTTGATCGAGCTGGCCAACAGCACGCCCAGCGCGGCGAACATCGCCGCCTACGCGGAAATCGTGCGCGAGAAATCCGTACTGCGTCAGCTGATCGACGCCGGCACCTCGATCACCGAGGACGGCTACCGCCCCGAAGGCAAGAGCGTGCAGGAGGTGCTGGAAAGCGCCGAGCAGCGTGTGTTCCACATCGCCGAATCGGGTGCGCGCGGCAAGAAGGATTCCGTCTCCATGCGCGAGGCGGTGAAGGATGCGTTCCGCCTGCTCACCGAGCGCTACGAGAATCGCGGCCAGCTCACCGGCATCACCAGCGGCTTCACCGACCTCGACAATCTCACCTCGGGCCTGCAGCCCTCCGATCTGATCATCGTGGCCGCGCGCCCCTCGATGGGCAAGACGGCCTTCGCGCTGAACATCGCAGAGAGCGCCGCGTTGCGCGCGAAGAAGGCGGTGGTGGTGTTCTCGATGGAAATGTCCGCCTCGCAGCTGGCGTTCCGCCTGATTTCCTCAGTGGGCCGCATCCATCAGCAAGCGCTGCGCAACGGCGACCTCAACGAGGAGGATTGGCCGCGCGTCTCCAACGCCATCGCCATTCTCTCGGAAGCGAAGATCTTCATCGACGACACGCCGGGCCTGTCGCCGGTGGAAATGCGCTCGCGCGCCCGTCGCCTGCACCGCGAGCACGGCGGCCTGGGCCTGATCGTGATCGACTACCTGCAGCTGATGCAGGTGCCCGGGAACAAGGAGAATCGCGCCACCGAGATTTCAGAAATCTCGCGTTCACTGAAGGGGCTCGCCAAGGAACTCAACGTGCCCGTGATCGCCCTTTCGCAGTTGAACCGCTCGCTGGAACAGCGCGCCGACAAGCGTCCGATGATGTCCGACCTGCGCGAATCGGGCGCCATCGAGCAGGATGCCGACGTGATCATGTTCATCTACCGCGACGAGTACTACAACAAGGAATCGGCGGACAAGGGTCTGGCCGAGATCATCATCGGCAAGCAGCGTAATGGCCCCACCGATACGGTGAAGCTCACCTTCCTCGGTCATTACACCAAGTTCGAGAACTACGCTGCCGATTCGTTCGTCGGCAGCTTCGAGTAACCGCGCGCCCCGCATGAGCCGCACAACCGTCGCCACCATTCATCTGGGCGCTCTGCGCCACAATCTTGCCCGCATCAAGGCCATGGCCGCGCCAGCGAAGGTGATGGCGGTGGTCAAAGCCGACGCCTACGGCCACGGGCTGGAGCGCGTGGCGCGCGCGCTGGACGCCGAGGCCGAATGCTTCGCGGTGGCTGCGCTGGGCGACGGCCTGCGTTTGCGTGCGGCGGGTCACCGCCAGCGCATCGTGGTGCTGTCCGGCCCCGACCAGCCTGGCGACATCGCCGAGATGCAGCGGCTCGGGCTGGAGGCGGCGATCCATCACGAGGCACAGTTGGCGTGGCTGTCCGAAGCCAGCACGGCGCGCGGACGCCTGCGCATATGGTTGAAGATCGACAGCGGCATGCATCGCCTGGGCTTTGCTCCCGAGCGCGTGGCCGAGGTGCATATGCGGCTTGCCGCGATGCCCGGCATCGATGCCGAGATCGGCCTGCTCACACACTTCGCCGAGTCGGAAGTGTTCGACGGCGATGTCACGCGCGCGCAGATCGCGCGCTTCAACGAAGTGACCCATGGCCTCGATGGTCCGCGCTCGCTGTCCAACTCGGCCGCCGTGCTGGGTTGGCCCGAGGCGCGCGCCGACTGGGTGCGCACCGGTGGTCTGCTGTATGGCCTGTCGGTGGTGGACGACAAGAGCGGCGTGGATTTCGGCTTCCGTCCCGCGATGACGCTGTCCACGCGGCTGATCGCGATCAACCGCATCGGCAAGGGCGAGCGTATCGGTTACAACGGCACATGGATCTGCCCCGAGGACATGCCGGTGGGCGTGGCCGCCGTCGGCTATGGCGACGGCTACCCACGCAGCGCTGCCAGTGGCACGCCGGTGTTGGTGGGCGACGCGCGCGTGCCGCTGATCGGCCGCGTTTCGATGGATCTTGTCACGCTCGACCTGCGCACGGCGCCACAGGCGAAAGTGGGCGACCGCGTCACCCTTTGGGGCGATGGCCTGCCGGCGGAAACCGTCGCAGCCAATGCCGGCACCATCAGCTACGACCTCACCTGCGGCATGACGCGCCGCGTGCTGTTCGTCGAGGACGAAGGCTAGGGCGCGCGCTAGGAAGATGGAGCTTGTCCGCCCGCATCCATGTGGCTTGTGCGACCGATAGTCAGCCAGGCGAGAAGCGCACCGCCCAGTTGCACCAGACCACCGGTGACGAGTGCAACGCTGAGCGCATGGGCACCGCTCCCACAGAGCGCGTAGAGCGTGCCCAGGCCGGCGACCCCGAGCGTGGCACCGACCATGCGGGCGACATTGATGAGCGCCGAGGCGGTGCCCGAGCGGGCAGCGGACACCGATGCCACGGCGACGCCCATGAGTGGCCCCGTATTCGCACCCATGCCCAGGCCGGTCAGTACGAGTCCCGCTTGAGCCAGACCCATCGGACGACCGCCTTCGGTCAACGCGACGACCAGCAGGCCGAGGCCGATGATTCCCGTACCGGCGGCGATGGTCGCGCGTGTGCCGAACCGCTCGGTCAGTGCGCCGGAACACCGGGAGACCATGACGAAGATTGCGGCCATCGGCAGCAGACCCAGGCCGGCCTGCACGGGGTCGAGCGGACTGGCATTCGCGCCAGCGGTCTGCCAGCAGAGCGGCAGCAGGAACAGCAGGCCGTACATCCCGAAGGTCATCGCGGCCGTCGCGCCGATGGCTCCCGTGAAATCCGCTATGCGGAACAGGGAAATCGGTACCAGGGCGGCGTCGCCATGGCGGCGCTCGACTGCCACGAACAACGCGATGGCGAGCGCCGTGACCGGCAGCGTAACGGCGAGCAGGCCGGGTGTTTCGCGGCCTTCAATGGCAGTCAATGCCAGGCCGCCCAGGGCGACGGCACCAAAGATCTGGCCGGCCAGATCGAAGCGTCGACCTTGCGGGTCGGCCGATTCCGGCACGGACAGCCGCGCGAGTACGCAGGCCAGGGCACCCACCGGCAGGACAATCAGAAACACGCTGCGCCAGCCGAAGCCCTGGATCAACATGCCGCCAAGCGTCGGACCGATCGCGAAGGCCAGACCGTTGCAACCGGCCCAGATGCCCAGCGCACGACCTCGTTCTGCCGGATCGGTCCATTCGACCCGCAGTATCGCCAGCGACGCAGGCAGCAGAAATGCCGCCCCCAATCCGGCGACAACACGGCCCAGAATGAGTACCGCTGCGTCGTTGGCCACCCCGCAGGTCAGACAGCCTGCGCAGAAGATGGCGACGCCGGCGGTGAAGATGCGGCGCCGGCCGAACAGGTCACCCAGCAGTCCGCCGGTGAGAAGAAAAAGCGCGTACGTCAGGTTGTAGCCATCGACGATCCACTGCAGCGGAGCAACCCCGAGACTCAAGGCGGTCGCTATGGGATGCAACGCGAGGTTGACGACCGAAGTGTCGATCTGCGCAAGCAGGACGCCGAGACACAGGGTCAACAGGAGGCAGCCGCGTCCCTGCGACGACCGATGCGTCGGCACTGCCGTTGCTGCTGCATGCTGTGTGGGAATGGATCGGCGCGATCGCACGAGTGTCGGTCACTGGTGGCAGAGTAGGGGATGAAACTTACGCGGCCTCTGCTGACAGCCTGTTGTCAGCAGACGCGTACGTGGCATCGCGGGGACACGGGTCTCGTGATTTGTGACGATGGGCGACTAAGCTCACTACTTTGCGCTCCGGGAAATGAATCCATGGCCAAGCCAAAGACCGCCTATGTCTGCACCGATTGCGGCGCCGAGCATCCCAAGTGGCAGGGCTCATGCGTGGAGTGCGGGGCGTGGAACACACTTTCCGAGATCGTGCTGCAGCCTGCGGTGAAGTCGGCTGGCGCCGCGCGCGGCGGTTATGCAGGCAAGGCAGCCGGCGCCAGCCGGGTGATGCCGTTGACTGAAGTGGCGGTGACTGCCGAGGCGCGCACACTCACCGGCATTGGCGAACTGGATCGCGTACTGGGCGGCGGCCTGGTCGAGGGCTCGGTGGTGCTGGTGGGCGGCGACCCGGGCATCGGCAAGTCGACTCTGTTGCTGCAGATGCTTGGCACGCTGGGTGTGCAATTGCCCAGCGTCTACGTCACCGGCGAGGAGTCGCTGGCGCAGGTGGCGTCGCGCGCGCAGCGCCTGGGCCTGCCCCTAGAACCGCTGCAGGCGCTGGCCGAAACCTGCATCGAACGCATCCTGGAACAGGCGGCGGTGGCGAAGCCGCGCGTGCTGGTGATCGATTCGATCCAGACGATCTGGACCGAACTGCTCACCGCTGCGCCGGGTTCGGTGTCCCAGGTGCGCGAATCGGCGGCGCGGCTCACGCGCTTCGCCAAGGAAACCGGCACCAGCGTGTTCCTCGTCGGCCATGTCACCAAGGAGGGCGGCATCGCCGGTCCGCGCGTGCTGGAGCACATGGTGGATGCGGTGCTGTATTTCGAGGGCGAATCCGGCAGCCGCTTCCGCGTGCTGCGCGCGTTCAAGAACCGCTTCGGCGCGGTCAACGAACTGGGCGTGTTCGCGATGGGCGACAAGGGCCTGCGCGAAGTGCCCAATCCGTCCGCGATCTTCCTTTCCGTGCATGCCGGCCCCACGCCGGGCAGCGCGGTGATGGTGACTCGCGAAGGCACCCGGCCGCTGCTGGTCGAGGTGCAGGCATTGGTGGATCAATCTTCGCTGGGCAATCCGCGCCGGGTGGCGCTGGGTCTGGAGCAGAACCGCCTGGCGATGCTGCTGGCCGTGCTGCACCGGCATGGAGGCGTGGCTGCCTATGACCAGGATGTGTTCATCAACGTGGTGGGTGGCATCCGGGTGCAGGAGACCGCCGCGGACCTGCCGACGCTGCTGGCGGTGTTGTCTTCACTGCGTGACCGGCCGCTGCCGGAAAAGACCATCGCGTTTGGCGAAGTGGGCCTGTCCGGCGAAATCCGCCCGGTGCCGAACGGCGAGGAACGCCTGAAGGAGGCCGCGCACCACGGTTTCCGCCGCGCCATCGTGCCCAAGGCGAACGCGCCAAAGTCCGGCCGCGTGGGCGAACTGGAAGTGGTCGGTGTGGAACGGTTGGCGCAGGCGATCGACGCTTGCCGTTGATCTTCGGGCTGGGCGTGAGGTTTCGGGTTGGTACAGGTTCCGCGGGCGGGACGGCAAAGGCCGTCGTAAACAGACGGAGTCGCGGCATCGTCCGCCGGTCGGGCAACAGGGGCGCTTCGAGGATTCACGCAAGGTTGAGGGTGTTGGTTGGATCGTGGGGTTGCCACGGTAGGTCTTGTAACCGGACAGGAGCCAGCAGGTGCGTTGCAGCATCGCGGGCCGTGGAAATTGACCGAGGAGGATTCCATGAAGAAGCTTATTGGCGTCATCGTGTTGAGCGGTTCCCTGCTGGCTTCGGCCGGCGCCGCTGTCGCCCAGCAGTACGGGCCACCCGGTCAAGGCTATCCGCCGCCGGGTCATGGCCCGCAGCACTTTCACGGCATGTATGACCAGGGACGCCACGAGGGCTGGTACAAAAGGGGCGGTCACCTGCCGCCCTCGTATCGCGGTCGGCAATACGTGGTATCCGATTGGCACAGCGCCCATCTGCGCCCGCCACCGCGCGGCTATCACTGGGTACGCAGCGACAACGGCGACTTCCTGCTGGTGGCGGTCACCACAGGCGTGATTGCCAGCATCATCGCGGCGACGGCCGGCCACTGATGTCATTCGATCTCCTGTCGATGCCATGGCATCGGCAGGAGACTTCAGGCCGACTCCATGACGTGCGCAAGCGCGGCGGTTGAAACCAGGGCGGCGAATGGCGTGGGCGACGGCGGTGGAATCGTCGCCGCCTGCAACTCCTTCTGCCACACGCCCACGTCCCACCAGCGGCCCAGTTTCCAGCCGCTCTGTCGCCACACGCCAGCCGGCGCGAAGCCCATCGCTTCGTGCAACGCCACGCTGGCCGTGCCGGGCAAGGTGATGACGCCCACGGCCTGCGTAAGGCCCTGCAGGCGCATCGCATCGAACAGGCAGCCGTAGAGTCGGCGTGCAATGCCGCGACCCTGCGCGTCGGCATGCACGTAGATCGAGGTCTCGGCGATCCAGTCGTAAGCCGCGCGCTCGCGGAAACGGTAGGCATAGGCATAGGCCAGTACTTCGCCGCCTTCTTCCCATACCAGCCACGGGTAGTGCGGCAATCGTGCGCGCACGCGTTCGCGCATCGCGTCCACGCCGGGCAGCACGGTTTCGAACGTGGCCATGCCATCGGTGACGTGCGGCGCGTAGATCGCGTGGATGGCGGCGGCGTCTGCTTCGTGTGCAACGCGGATCATCGGACGGCGGTCCTCATTTCTCGTATTTCCAGTTGCGACGCTTGCCTTCGGCCAGCCACTCCAGTGTGGTGGCGAGGCGTTTCTGGCGGGTGGCGTCGGTTTTCGCCTCGACGATCCAGGCGATGTACTCGCGTTTGCAGCCATCCGGAAAAGCTTCCCAGGTCTTGCGGGCGGCGGCGTGCTTGCGCTGGGCGAGCAGGGCAATGAAATCCTCGGGCGGTGTGAGCGGCGGTTTGGTGCCCGCTTTGGCACGCGCCGACTTCACGCCTGCTTCGTTCAACGCCATCGCCTTGCCGATCAGGGCGATCAGCGTTTTCTTCGCAGGCAAATCCTTCGTCGAGGCGAGTTTGCCGAACTGGCCCATGCCGTCTTCCGCGTCGCTGCCCGTGACCTGCTTGCTCAACCAGAAGCCGAAGCCGCAGTGCTGCTTGAACGAGGCCATCATGCATAGCGGGGCATCGCGATAGACGAAGAACGGCATGCCCCACTTGATCGCTTCCTCGATTTCCGGGCAGGCCGAATGCACCACCGCACGCAGGTATTCGAGGATGGGTCGGGCGAACTCGGCGGACTTGGCGATGTAGGCGTCGATGCGCGGATCGTGGTTCGCCATGGCCTGCCTCAAAGCTCGCGTATGAAGAAACGGTCGCAACTGAAGTGCCCGGTGCCGCCCATCGGCGCGCACAGCGGAGTGAAGCCGGACTTCGCGTAGAGCGCCTGTGCCGCATCCATGCCGGTGAGCGTTTCCAGGTAGCAACGGCGGAAGCCGTGCGTGCGCGCCGCGTCGAGGCAGCGCTGCATCATCGCCGCGCCAGCGCCGATGCCGCGCGCCTCCGGCAGGAAGTACATCTTGCGCAGCTCGCACACGTCCGCTTCGCCGTTCACCAGCGGCGCGATGCCGCCGCCGCCGATCACCCTGCCGTCGCGCTCGACCACGAAGTAGCTGCAGTGCGGTTGCGCGTAGGCCGCGCTCATCGCGTCCACCTCGGCGTCGTGGATCGCGAAGCCGGGGCCGTCGGCGCCGAACTCGGGCATCACCGCGCGGATGATCGCTGCAACCGCGGCGTCGTCGCGCGGCTCAATGGGACGGATCAGGAGCTCTATGGGATGGATCGGGATCGGCGGCATGTCGGCTCCGGCGGGTGGTCGTGCCGATTATTCCATTCCCCGCTGCGGGCGCCAGTGGCGCATTGAATCCAATCGCCCGGTTCTTTGCATCCAAGCCTTCGACATCCGCGCTTGTGCGGACAGGATACCGATCAGGAGAGCGCAATGAGGAACCGACCCATCCATGCCCGCTTGCCCAAGGTACGGAGGCGTTTGCTGGCCTTCGTTCTAGCCTCCGCGGCAGGCATGCCCGTAGCCATGGCGGCGACCCAGACGATGAACCCCACACTGCCAGACACGCCCGTCGGAAAGCTCGCCGGCACGCTGGTCCGGCATATCGATACCGACAATCCGGCGCAGATCCGGCACTGGGCTTCCAGCATCTTGTCGGCGTCCGTCGACCCCGACGACAAGACGGACTTCATTGCTGGTCTGGTTTCGGCCGTGCGCGACGAAGGCGGCGTGGACGTGTTCGACGTGCGTACGGATCCGCATCAGCCGGGATTGCTCGAAGTCGCGGTCAAGGGACGACGCAATGCGCAAGCCGGTCTGTTCTGGCTGGTCGTCGATCCGGCGCATCCCGACCGGTTCGCGCAGGTGCACCTGGTCGGGATGGACAATCCGCTTTACGCCGACTGGCCCAAGGGACCGGTGTCGCATGCGGAGCTGGGGAAACAGATACACGCCGTGCTGGACCGGCTGGTGAGCGTGTCCGATTTCTCCGGTTGCGTGACCGTACTCGATGGCGGCGAGACCGTATTCGACGAATGCCGCGGGCAGGCCGACCGCAGCTTCAACGTGCCGGTCGATCACCAGACGAAGTTCCATGTCGGCTCGGTCGGCAAGATGTTCACCGCGGTCGCCATCGCGCAACTGGTCGAGGCCGGCAAGCTGTCATGGGACGACACGCTGGCGAAGCGGGTGCCGGAGTATCCCGATCAGGCGACGGCGAAGAAGATCACCGTGTGGGAACTGCTGCACCACACTTCGGGCCTGGGCGATTTCATGGTGCCGGACTATTTCGAGCACGCCCAGCGCTACGTCAACCCGGCGGACTACCTGGGTCTGATCGCCCGTCAGCCCAAGGTGGGCGAACCGGACAAGGGGCTGAGCTACAGCAACGCCGGCTACGTCCTGCTCGGCCGCATCATCGAGAACGCCTCCGGCGAAAGCTATTTCGACTATATCCAGCATCACATCTTCGAGCCCGCACATATGACATCCAGCGGCTTCGACAGCGAAGACGAGATCGTGCCCGGGCTGGCGGTCGGCTACTACCACGACGACGGGGTGTTCTCTCGCAAGTGGAAGGCCAACTGGGTGCTGGGCGTCTACAAGGGCAGTCCCGCCGGTGGCGGTTATTCCACCAATGCCGACCTGTTGCGGTTCGCCGCGGCCCTGCACGGCGGCAAGCTGCTCAAGCCCGCCACGCTGGCGAAGATGTTCGACGGCGAAGTGCCGAATGAAGGCGGCCCCGGTGCCATTGGCGCCGGCATCGACGAACGCCTCTCGCACGGCCGTCACATCCGCGGCCACCAGGGCGGCATCGAAGGCACCACGGCAGACCTGGAGATGATTTCGGAAACCAGCGCGGCCGTGGCCCTGACCAGCAACGAAGGGCCCTCGCAACATTGGTTGCTGGCCGAGCAGATTGCCGATCTGCTTGCCGCCGAAGGCGCGAAGAACTGAGTTCCGGAAAGCGCGTCGTCCAATCAACCGTCATCAAAGCCGCACGGCCCGATACATCTTCTGGAGCAAGCCCATGGAATTCCTTTTCATTCCCTTCGTGGTGATGTCGGCCCCGGTCCTCATCGTCCTGATCCTGCTGCGTTACCGCTATCTGCAGACACAGGCGCGCTACCGCGCCTTGATGCAATTGGCCGACAAGGGCGTGGAGCTGCCGCCGCAACTGCTGGTGGAGCCGCAGGTGGCCTATTGCGAACGACGCCGTGCGCTGGTGCTGATCGGCATCGGCCTCGGGCTGATGGCGATGCTGCTCGCCTTGCCTGGCCAGCTCGACGACGGCCGCAGCATCGGCAGCTTGTGGGGGCTGGGCCTGCTGCCCCTGATGACCGGCCTGGGCTATCTCGCCAGTTGGTGGTTGAACCGGCGCGACAGCCGGCATGGCTGACGGCGATGCCGAGGCACGCGTCGACCAGGCCCTGGTGGCGCGTGCCCTGCTGGACCAGGACCGCAGGGCGTTCGAGCAGCTGGTGCGCCGCCATCAGGGCATGGTGCGCGCCCAGCTGCGCCGGCTGCTGCACGGCGACGAGGCGGCGGCCGACGATCTGGCGCAGGAAAGCTTCCTGCTCGCGTGGCGCAAGCTGGACCAGTTCCGTGGCGAATCGCGCTTCTCCACCTGGCTCTATCGCATCGCCTACAGCTGTTTTCTGCAGGCACTGCGCAAGCGGTCATGGACCGTCGACGAAACTGGCGAAGGCGAACTCGAGCGGTTCCCGGCATCGCGGCAGACGGTCGACTTGCAACTGGATATCGAGCGCGCAATGCAGCGCCTCTCAGCCGGCGAGCAGGCGGTACTGCTGCATTGCGTGCAGCTCGGCCTCAGTCACGAAGAGGCAGCCTATGTGCTGGCGATGCCGTTGGGTACCGTGAAGACCCATGCGCTGCGCGGCAAGACGAAACTCAAGGCCTGGCTCTCGGCCTGGCAGGAAACCATCGGTGAGGAGCGGACATCATGAGCCACACATCTGACGATGAACTCGATGCATTGCTGCGTAGGAGCTTCGATGGGCCCGTGCCAGACGAGGGCTTCAGCGAGAAGCTGATGCAGCGACTGCCACCACATAGGCGCCGCATCGCATGGCCGTTGTGGAGCGGAGTCCTGGCCGGGGTAGGGGCTGGCGGGTTGAGCTTGCTGCGCTCGCCCTTGCTGGGTGACGGCCTGCGCGATTGGCTGCGTGGCGAGTGGTCGGCACCGGCGGTGGCGCTGTTGTTGGCGGCGACCGGCATGTCGCTGCTGGCTTGCTGGTGGAGCATGGCCGAGGCGGATACACGCTGACCCGCAAGGTGGTCACTCACGGGCAAAAGTCGCCTGAAGCGATTTTGACTATGTGCCAGGGATGGCCTGAAAGGCAGCCGGCAAGGTCGGTGGCTGCAAAAAAAGCCGGCATCAGCCGGCTTTTTTCGTGACGTGCGAAGCGAGCGGCTTACGCCAGCTCGTGGATCTTCGCGTTCAGGCGGCTCTTGTGGCGAGCGGCCTTGTTCTTGTGGATCAGGCCACGCGAAGCGTAGCGATCCATCACTGGCTGGGCAGCGGCGAAAGCTTCCACGGCCGCAGCCTTGTCCTTGGCCTCGATGGCCTTGACGACCTTCTTCAGCGCGGTGCGCACCATGGAACGGGCGCTGATGTTGCGCAGGCGGCGCTGCTCGGACTGGCGCGCACGCTTCTTCGCGGACTTGATGTTGGCCAAGGTAAAACTCCCGAATCGCGGGTTGCAGGTTGGAGAAAGAGGGAAATTATGCGGGTGATTCGCCCACGCGTCAAGCATTTAGGCAGCAACGGATAGGGGCGCCCGCATTCGGCCATGATCCACCGATGATCTTGCCCGCGACGGCTGGCAGACTGTGCGCCCATTGCCCGCACTATCCAGGATTCCCTACCGGATGAAGTCCCCCAGCATGTTCCGCGGGCTGCTCTCGTTCAGCAGCATGACGATGATATCGCGCGTGCTCGGACTGGTCCGGGATATGTCGCTCAACGTGGTGTTCGGCGCCAATGCGGTCACCGACGCGTTCTGGGTGGCGTTCCGCATTCCCAACTTCATGCGCCGGCTGTTTGCCGAAGGCTCCTTCTCCACGGCTTTCGTGCCGGTGTTCACCGAGGTGAAGGAAAAGGGTACGCACGAGGACCTGCAGCGCCTGATGTCGCGTGTTTCCGGCACGCTGGGCGCGGTGCTGCTGGTGGTTACCGCGTTGGGGCTGATCTTCGCGCCGCAGGTGGCCACGGTGTTCGAGCCGGGCGCGCTGGACCAGCCGCACAAGTTCGACCTCACCATCGACCTTTTGCGGCTGACGTTTCCCTTCCTGCTGTTCGTCTCACTGACCGCGCTGGCAGGGGGCGTGCTCAACAGCTTCCACCGCTTCGCCCTCCCGGCGCTGGCGCCGGTGATCCTCAACGTGTGCATGATCGTGGGCGCGCTGTGGCTGTCGAAGCACCTCGCCGTGCCGATCATGGCGATGGGCTGGGCGGTGCTGGTGGCGGGCGTGCTGCAATTGCTGTTCCTGCTGCCGTCGCTGCGCAAACTCGACCTGTTGGTGTGGCCGCGCTGGGGCTGGAGCCATCCGGAGGTGAGGCGCATCCTCAAGCTGATGGTGCCTACGTTGTTCGGCTCATCGGTGGCGCAGATCAACCTGCTGCTGGATACGGTGATCGCCTCGCTGCTGATCACCGGGTCGCAGAGCTGGTTGTCGCTGTCCACGCGTTTCCTCGAACTGCCGCTAGGCGTGTTCGGTGTGGCGCTGGGCTCGGTGGTATTGCCGTCGCTGTCGCGCCATCACGTGAATACGGATCGCGAGGGTTTTTCGCGGGCGCTGGACTGGGGGCTGCGGCTCACCTTGTTGATCTCGGTGCCGGCGATGTGCGCGCTGCTGCTGCTGAGCGAGCCCATCGTGAGCACGTTGTTCCAGCATGGTCGTTTCAATGCCTTCGATACGCACATGTCCACGCTGTCCATCCTCGCGCTGTGCTGCGGCTTGCCGGCCTTCGCGCTGGTGAAGGTGCTGCTTCCGGCGTTCTATGCGCGGCAGGACACCAGGACCCCGGTGCGCGCCGGCGTGGCAGCGATGGTGATGAACATGCTGTTCAACGGCGTCTTCATCGCGATGCTGTTCGAAATGTGGGCGACGCCGGCGGCGCGGCAGGTGGGCTGGCTGGCCGGGATCGCGCAGGTGCCGGGGCTGCACCTGGGACTGGGTATCGCCAGCTCGCTGTCCAGCTACCTCAACTTCGTGCTGCTGTGGCATTGGCTGAAGCGCACCGGCGTGTACCAGCGCCAGCCGGGCTGGCTGCGCCACTGGGCACGGCTGGCGCTGGCCTGTGCCGCGATGGTGCTGGTGCTGGCGGCAGGCCGCTGGCTGTGGCCGGACTGGGACCATGCCGCCACCTTCACCCGCGTCTGGCGCCTTGCCGTGCTGGTGGCGGCGGGCGGAGCGGCCTACGTCGCGACGCTGTTTGCTGCCGGCTTGAGGATGCGGGACCTGCGGGCGGTTTGAATGTGACCCCTCGCGGGCGAAGATTGGCAGGCGGATATCCATGGCCGCGCTTTTTTGGATGCAGTTTTCCGCGGTCGCGAAGACGCAGGCGGCAGGCCACCCTGCCTGCACTTTTCATCGAAGCCATGCCAATTAGCGGCGTGATCGGAGGCAGCCCGATATACTGGTGCTATGACGAAACTTTCCCGCGATATAGCCGGCCCATGCCTTGCACCCAACGGCAGCGTGGTGGCCATAGGCGCGTTCGACGGGCTGCATCGCGGGCACCAGGCCTTGTTTGCACAAGTGCAGCGCCGTGCACGATCTCTGGGCTGCGCCTCGGCGGTGGTGACGTTCGAGCCGCTGCCGCGGACCTATTTCTCATCCGAACCTGTGCCACGCCTTTCCAGCGTGCGTGAAAAACTGCTCGGCTTTGCGGCGGCGGATTTCGAACAGGTGCACATGCTGCGCTTCAATGCCGAGCTGGCCGCCATGTCCGCCAGGGACTTCGTGCAGCGCGTATTGGTCGAACGCCTGGCAGCCAAAGAAGTATGGGTGGGCGCGGACTTCCGCTTCGGACACAAGCGTGGCGGCGATGTGGCCTTGCTGCGCGAACTGGGCGAAAAGGCCGGGTTCGCCGGCTGCGTGATGCCGTCGATCCTGCTGGATGGCGCCCGCGTCTCCGCCAGCCGGGTGCGCCAATTGCTGGGCGCAGGCGATTTCGCTGCTGCTGCTGCGCTGCTCGGTCGCCCGTTCGTGATCGAGGGCAAGGTGGAATACGGCAACCAGCTTGGTCGTACGCTGGGTTTCCCAACGGCCAACGTGCATCTGCGCGAGCGGGTCAGCCCGGTGCAGGGCATCTTCGCCGTGCGCGTGGGGTTGGGCGAGGGCGAATGCAGCTGGCCGGGCGTGGCCAGCCTGGGCGTGCGCCCCACGGTGAACCAGGTCAGCCGGCCGCTGCTGGAAACCCACCTGTTCGATTTCGAGGGCGACCTGTACGGCCGGCGCATTGCAGTGGAGTTCGTCGCCAAGCTGCGCGACGAACAGAAATTCCAGGACCTGGATGCACTGAAGGCGCAGATGAATCATGATGCGCACTCGGCCCGGGAAATCCTGGGCATGAATCCGGTACTGGCCCGCGCATGAGCACCTGCAAGCCCAACCTGCCGCATTCCATGCGCGAGCGCGCCAGCGCAGTCGCGGCGATCATTATTATTTGAAGGCATCCGCCCGCAGCGCGAGCGCCTGCCGCCGCGCGCGGCGGGCGGCACGATAGCGCCTCGGGCCGGCCGGCTCCGGGGCGGGAACCGAGAGGCACCCGAAGCGATGAGCACCGATTACAAGAGCACGATCAACCTGCCGCAGACGGATTTCCCGATGCGCGGCGACCTGCCCAAGCGCGAGCCGGGCTGGCTGGCCGGCTGGGAGACAGGCGGCCGCTACGCGCGGATCCAGCAGGCCACGGCAGGGCGCGACAAGGCCTTCGTGCTGCATGACGGGCCGCCCTACGCGAACGGCGCGATCCACATCGGACACGCGGTCAACAAGATCCTCAAGGACATGGTGGTGCGCTCCAAGCTGCTCGCCGGACACCGCGCGCCTTATGTGCCGGGCTGGGACTGCCACGGGCTGCCGATCGAGATCGCGGTGGAGAAGCAGCACGGCAAGCCGGGCGAGAAGCTCGACGCGCGCGCGTTCCGCCAGAAGTGCCGCGAATACGCCGCCGAACAGATCGACACCCAGCGTGCCGGCTTCAAGCGCCTGGGCGTGCTGGGCGACTGGGAAAACCCGTACCGCACGATGGACTTCAAGTACGAGGCCGACATGGTGCGCGCCTTGTCGCGCATCGTCGCCAACGGCCACGTGGTACGCGGCGCCAAGCCGGTGTACTGGTGCTTCGATTGCGGCTCGGCGCTGGCCGAGGCGGAGATCGAATACGGCGACAAGGTCTCGCCGGCGGTGGACGTGGCCTACGACGCGGTCGATCCTAAAGAGCTGGCTGCGAAGTTCGGCGTGGACGCTGGCGATGCCGTTGTCGCCGTGCCGATCTGGACCACCACGCCGTGGACGTTGCCGGAAAGCCAGGCCGTGTCGCTGGGCGCGGAGCTGGAGTACGCGCTGGTCGATGGCCCCGCGCGCAACGGCAAGCGCGTGCTGCTGGTGATCGCCGCTGCGCTGGTGGAGAAGGCGCTGGCGCGCTACGGCGTAGAGTCGCCCACGGTGCTCGGCCATGCCAGCGGTGCCGCGCTCAATGGCACGAAGCTGCAGCATCCGTTCTACGAGCGCGTCGTGCCGGTGATTCTCGGCGACCATGTCAGCGCCGAGGACGGCACCGGCGCGGTGCACACCTCGCCCGACCATGGCGTGGAGGATTTCGTGGTCGGCCGCGAGAACGGCATCGGCCTGCTCAACTACATCGGCGCGCGCGGCACCTACCGCGACGACACGCCGAAGGCCGGCGATCTGGACCTGGCCGGCATGCACGTGTGGAAGGCCAACGACGCCATCGTCGAGCTGTTGCGCGCGCGCGGCGTGCTGCTGGCTTACGCGAAGATCGAGCACAGCTATCCGAACTGCTGGCGCCACAAGACGCCGGTGATCTTCCGCGCCACGCCGCAGTGGTTCATCGGCATGGAACAGGCCGGGCTGCGTGCCACCGCGCTGAAGTCGATCAAGGACGTGCGCTGGGTGCCGGGCTGGGGCGAGGAGCGTATCGCCGGCATGGTGGCCGGACGTCCCGACTGGTGCATCAGCCGCCAGCGCACCTGGGGCGTGCCGATCGCGTTGTTCGTGCACAAGGCGACGCAGGAGCCGCATCCCGATTCCGTGGCGCTGATGGAACAAGTGGCCAAGCGCATGGAGCAGGGCGGCATCGACGCGTGGTACGACCTCGATTCCGCCGACTTGCTGGGTGACCAGGCGAAGGACTACGACAAGGTCACCGACGTGCTGGACGTGTGGTTCGACTCCGGCGTCACCCACTTCGGCGTGATCGGCCAGCGTCCCGAGCTGCAGCAGGGCAGCGCGTCGCAGTACAAGGTGATGTACCTCGAAGGTTCCGACCAGCACCGCGGCTGGTTCCAGTCCTCGCTGCTCACTTCGGCGGCGATCCATGGCCGCGCGCCCTACGACGACGTGCTCACCCATGGCTTCACCGTGGACGCCTCGGGCCGCAAGATGTCCAAGTCGCTGGGCAACGTGGTGGCGCCGCAGAAGGTGATGGATACGCTGGGCGCCGACGTGCTGCGCCTGTGGGTGGCCTCGGCCGACTACCGCAACGAGATGAGCGTCTCCGACGAGATCCTCAAGCGCGTGTCGGATGGCTACCGCCGCCTGCGCAACACCGCGCGCTTCCTGCTCGGCAACCTCGACGGCTTCGATCCGGCGAAGCACCTGGTGACGGTGGAAGACAGCTTGCTGCTCGACCAGTGGGCCGTGCAGCAGGCCTACGACGTGCAACAAGCGGTGGCCGCCGCCTACGAGCGCTACGACTTCCCCGAGGTGGTGGCGCGCGTGCAGAACTTCTGCACCAACGAGATGGGTGCGCTGTACCTGGACATCACCAAGGACCGCCTCTACACCATGCCCACCGACAGCCACGGCCGGCGCAGCGCGCAGAGCGCGATGTACCGCATCGCCGAGGCGCTGGTGCGCTGGCTGGCGCCGATCCTGGCCTTCACCGCCGAGGAAATCTGGCAGGCGCTGCCGGGCGAACGCGGCGAAAGCGTGCTGCTGGAGACCTGGTACGAAGGCCTGGTAGCAACGCAGGCTTCGCCGGAACAGCGGCGCTGGTGGAGCGACCTGCTGGCGGTGCGCGACGGCGCCGCGCGCGTGCTCGAAGGCATGCGCAAGGCCGAGCAGATCGGCGCGGCGCTGGAGGCGAGGCTGGCGATCCACGCCGACGCCGCCACGGTGGCGCGCTATGCGCCGGCGCTGGACGAACTGCGTTTCTTCTTCATCACTTCCGACGCGAGCCTCGTGGCCGCCGAAGCCCAACCCGCCGGCGCGGAGGCCGTGGAACTGGATGGCGCCAAGGCCTGGGTCTCGGCCAGCGTCAGTGAGGCCGCCAAGTGCGTACGCTGCTGGCACCGCCGCGACGACGTGGGCAGCCACGCCGATCACCCGGAACTCTGCAGTCGCTGCGTGAGCAATGTGGAAGGGCCGGGCGAGACGCGCCGCTGGTTCTGATGCTTTGCTTTTCCTCCTCTCCCCTTCGGGGAGAGGATCGAGGTGAGGGGCGGGTGCTCGCGGAAATCCCTCCTGACACATGCTCCGATTTAGCCTCACAGCAAGATTGACCCCTCACCCCCAGCCCTCTCCCCAAAGGGGAGAGGGAGCAAAACCAACCAGATCGCGATCATGACCGTCAAACCCAACGCACTCCCCTGGCTGCTGCTTTCCGCCCTGGTCATCGCCCTCGACCAGCTCAGCAAATGGTGGGTGCTGGCCGCCTTGCAGCCTGCCGGCGTGCCGCACCCGGTGATTCCCGGCTTCCTCAACTGGACGCTGATCTACAACCGCGGCGCGGCATTCAGCTTCCTCACCTGGGCCGGCGGCTGGCAGCGCTGGCTGTTCGTGGCGCTGGCGCTGGTCATCAGCGCCGTGCTGGTGGCCTGGCTCGCGCGCACCGCGCGACGCGACTGGCGCACTGCGCTGCCGCTCTCGCTGATCGTCGGCGGCGCCATCGGCAACCTGATCGACCGCCTGCATGCGGCCCAGGTCACCGACTTCATCGACGTGTACTTCCGCGACTGGCACTACCCCGTGTTCAACATCGCCGACTGCGGCATCACCGTGGGTGCGGTGATGCTGGTGGCGTTCGGCCTGTTCGGGGGCAAGGGGCAGGACGGCGTGCGATAATCGTCATCCGCCTGCAGGAGCGCACCCTGTGCGCGAATGCTTTCGCTTCGATCAGGGCGCAACGCAATCGTGCACAGGGTGCGCTCCTACGGCTATCTCTCCTGCCGGTGCTTCCATGGACATCCTGCTCGCCAATCCCCGCGGTTTCTGCGCCGGCGTCGACCGCGCCATTGCCATCGTAGAACGCGCGCTGGAGTCCTACGGCGCGCCGATCTACGTGCGCCACGAGGTGGTGCACAACCGCTACGTGGTGGACAAGTTGCGCCACGACGGCGCCGTATTCGTGGAAGAACTGCACGAGGTGCCCGATGGCGCCACGGTGATCTTCAGTGCCCACGGCGTGTCGCAGGCGGTGCGCGAGGAGGCCGAACAGCGCGATCTCAAGGTGTTCGACGCCACCTGTCCGCTGGTCACCAAGGTGCACATGGAAGTGGCGCGGCTGGGTCGCGTGGGGCGCAGCGTGGTGCTGATCGGCCACGCCGGCCATCCCGAGGTGGAAGGCACCATGGGCCAGTGGAACCCGACCAATAGCGGCGAGATCCTGCTGGTGGAATCGGTGGAGGATGTCGCCGCGCTCGTGCCGAAGTTCCCGCACCTGCTGTCCTACGTCACCCAGACCACGCTGTCGGTGGACGACACCAAGGCGATCATCGAAGCGCTGCGCCTGAAGTTCGCCGACATCGAAGGCCCGCGCAAGGACGACATCTGCTACGCCACGCAAAACCGCCAGGATGCCGTGCGCCGCCTTGCCGACGCGGTGGATCTGATGCTGGTGGTGGGTTCGGTCAACAGCTCCAACTCCAACCGCCTGCGCGAGCTTGCCGAAAAGCAGGGCGTGCGCGCCCACCTGATCGATGGCGCCGAATACATCGAGCGCTCGTGGCTGGAAGGCGTGCAGCGCATCGGTCTCACCGCGGGCGCCTCCGCCCCCGAGAAACTGGTGCGCGACGTGATCGCCCGCCTGCAATCCTGGGGGGCGGGCGCAGTGCGCGAGCTGGACGGCGAACCGGAAACCATCACCTTCGCCCTGCCCAAGGAACTGCGCCTGTCGGCGGGCGGACAGGCAGCGGGCTGATCCGCTCCGCCAGACACAAAAGGCCCGCATCGCTGCGGGCCTTTTGCTTGTTCAATGGTGCCGGAAACAGGAGTCGAACCTGCGACCTACGCATTACGAATGCGCCGCTCTACCAACTGAGCTATTCCGGCGATGTTGAATCGCGGATTTTACGGGGCGGCCGGGTGGGGCGCAAGCCGCGCGGCCAGGCCGGAGTGGCGCCGGGTGCGGCGGGCGATGGTCTGTTCGACGATGGCGGCGCTCCCGACCAGGCTGAAGCGATGGCGGGCGCGGGTGATGGCGGTGTAGAGCAGTTCGCGGCCGAGCATGCTGTTGAACGCGGAGCCGTCCGGATCGTGCGGCAGCAGCAGGGCCGCGTGTTCGAACTCCGAGCCCTGCGACTTGTGCACGGTCAATGCCCACGCGGTTTCCGCGTCCGACAATCGCGAGGGCGAGACGAAGCGCAGCCGCGTGCCGTCTTCGTGGTTCGTGTCGGCGGCGAGAAAGGCAACCGCCAGGCGCGTGCCGCCGCTGCCGTCGGCGACGGGCAGGCGCAGGCACACGCCCACATCGCCGTTCATCAGGCCGAGGCTGTAGTCGTTGCGGGTGAGCAGCACCGGGCGACCTTCGTACCAGCCCGGATTGTCGAGGGCATGGCCGCCGTCGATCAGGCCGCGTGCGCGCAGCGCGGCAGCGAGTTGCCGGTTCAGCCCTTCCGCGCCGTGTGGTCCGCGGCGCAGCGCGCACAGCAATTGGAAGCGGTTGAATGCTTGCAGCACGCCGCGGGCCCAGTCCGCGTGCGCCGCTTCGCCGGCATGGGCCGCCGGGCGATGCGCGCTTAGCCATTCGAGGTAGTGGCGATAGCCGCCGACATTGTCGTGTGGCGAGACCGAGCCGTCGACGGCCAGCGTCGTCAGTGTGCCGGCGTCGCCATACGGCTCCCACGCGAGATCCGGCGCAGGTGTTTGCAGAAGTGCCAGCGCGGCGCGTGCATCTCCCGTGTTCACCGCCTGCGCCAATCGGCCGATGCCGCTGGTCGCGCCGAAGCGATGGCTTTCGCGCAGCATCGCGATGCGCTGGTCCAGCGGCTGCGCATCGGTCTGCACGAAGGCGGCAATGTCGTCGCCGGTGGTGTTGGCGATCCATTGCACGGTGGCGTCGTCGTAGTGGCCGGCTTCCGCGCGTCGGCACAGATCGCCGAGCACTGCGCCGGCTTCCACCGAGGAGAGCTGGTCCTTGTCGCCGAGCAGGATCAGCCGCGCCGACGCCGGCAGCGCGTCGAGCACGGCGGCCAGCATTTCCAGGTCGACCATCGAGGCTTCGTCGATCACTAGCACATCCAGGTGCAGCGGGTTGCGGCGGTCGTGGCGGTAGCGGCGTGTGTCCGGCCGCGCGCCCAGCAGGCGATGCAGGGTGAGTACTTCGGCGGGGATCGCCGCACGCGCGGCATCGTCCACGGCCAACCGCTCGAGTTGTCCGGAGATCGAGGCATTGAGTCGCGCCGCAGCTTTGCCGGTGGGCGCGGCGAGGCGGATGCGCAGTGGTTGCGCGTGTCCCCGCAAGTGCAGCGTCTGCAACAGGCCGAGCAGGCGCACCACGGTGGTGGTCTTGCCGGTGCCGGGACCACCGGTGATCACGCCGAAGGCACCGCGCGCGGCGAGTGCGCAGGCGATGCGCTGCCAGTCGTGCGATGTGGCATCAGGGAACAGTCGCGCGAGTTCATCGGCGAAATGTGCGGCGGGTGCTTCGTCGCGCGTCACGCGATCAAGGATGCCTTGGGCCACGTTGCGCTCGTGGTTCCAGTAGCGACGCAGGTAAAGCCGCGTACCGTCCAGCACCAGCGGTGCGTCAATGGGCGTGCCGTTGCTGGTCGCTGCAAGCAAGGGTGAGGCTGGCAGGTGCATGGTGTCGCCATCGCGCAACGCGTCTGCGAGTACGCGCCAGTCTTCGGGCCAGTCCTGTTCCTGCGCCAGCGAGGGCAGCAGTTCGAGGTCCAGGCAGAGGTGGCCGTCGGCCAGTTGCCGGCTCAGCATGGCGGCCAGCCACAGCAGCGCGGGGGCGATTTGCGCATCGCGTTCGGCGAGGAAATGCGCGAAGGCCACGTCCAGCGGGCGCAGGCGCTGTTGTTCCAGCGCGCGGTCGAGCAGGGCGGATAGGTGCTCATGCCGCATGCGCGATGTCCCCCCTGGCAAACAGCTTGTCCAGCGCATCGACCAGCTCGAACGGCAGGCGCTCGCGGTGCACGCCATGGCCATCGCCATCCACGCCGCGCAGATAGAGGTAGAGCACGCCACCCATGTGGCGCTCGTAGTCATAGCCGGGCAGGCGTGCCTTGAGCTGGCGGTGCAGGGCCAGCGTGTAGATCGCGTATTGCAGGTCGTAACGGCTTTGCAGCACCGATTCGCGCATGGCCTCCACGGTGTAGGCCCCGGCGTCGCGGCCCAGCCAGTTGGACTTGTAGTCGGCTACGTACCAGCGGCCCTCGTGCTCGAACACCAGGTCGATGAAGCCCTTGAGCATGCCATTGACCAGCTTGGGCGCGATGGCGGGCCGCGGCGCGCCGGCCAGGGTGTGCGTCGTGACGAACTGATCCAGTGCCTGCGCCTGCACGTGCCTGGCCTCGAACCAGAACTCCAGTTCGGCGCGGTAGCGTTGCGGATCGGTGAGCGCGGCCAGCGGCATCGCATCGCCGCTGGACAGCGGCAGGGGCGTGCGCAGCAGGGTGGGCAACCAGGTGCTCAAGGGCGCGATCCAGCGTTTCCAGTTGTGGGCCTGACAGCGCCGCGCGATGGTTTCCAGCAGCAACGGCGAGGGCGCGGCTGCGCGGGCGAAGCCCTCCTCGGCGCAGTGCTCCAGCAACTCATGCAGGAAGGTGCCGGGCGCAGCGCCGCGGTCGAAGGCGTGGATGCCTTGCGCGGCAGGGGTGGCATCGGCAGCGGCGTCCGCGTGCGCGGTTTCGGCCAGCGTGGATTGGGCGGCGGTTTCCGGTGCGGCATGCGGCGTGGCCTCGTCGTGCTGGGCCAGCGCGCTGTAGCTGGCAATCCACCACGGCGTGTGCGAAGTCAGCCTGCAACGGCGCGCATCGCGCGGCTGTGTCGCGTTGCCTTGGGGCAGGTAGCGCTGCGTGTCGCCCTGCTCGGGCAGTTCGGCAACGACGATGGCCGGCTGGCCTTCGGCGAGCTGGTCGACGCGCGTGCGCAGCTCCGCGGGCTCGATGGGCTGGCCGCCGGCCAGCACGTAGCCGAAGGCGGATTTGTGCAGTTCCGACGCCTTGCCGTTGCCGTTCTTCAGGCAGGCCACGCCCAGCCAGCACAGATGGCGGGCGCGGGTGAGCGCCACGTAGAGCAGGCGCAGATCTTCCTGCAGGCGTTCGGCCTCGGCCTGCTTCCAGGCCTCGGCATCGGGGCGCAGGTCGAAGTGCGCCGCGCCGTGCATGTCGTGCCACAGCAGCGGTTTCTTGTCGCTGGTTTCGCGGAAGCCGCAGACGAAGGGCAGCAGCACCACGGGGTATTCCAGACCCTTGGATTTGTGGATGGTGACGATCTTGATCAGCGCGGCCTCGCTCTCCAGCCGCACGATCTGTTCCTCGGCGGCCTCGCCGCCGACGGGGTTGGCGATCTGTGCGGCGAGGTGACGGATCAGCGCGTGTTCGCCGTCCAACCCGGTAGCGGCCTGCTGCAGCAGTTCGGCCAGGTGCAGGAGATTGGTGAGCGCGCGCTCGCCGTCGACACGGGCAAGCAGACGCGCCGGTACACCGAAGCGGTGCAGCAGTTCGTGCAGCATCGCCAGCACCCCATGGCGCTGCCACAGCGCGTGCAATTGGCGGAAGTGTTCGCCGCAGGTTTCCCAGTGCGCCTCGTCGGTGTTCAGGCGCTCCAGTTCGGCCACGCTCTGCCCCATGCACGGCGTGGCCAGCGCGGCACGCATGGCGCGATCGTTGCCGGGCTGGGCGCAGGCGGCCAGCCACGCGAGCAGTTCCGCGGCCTCGGTGCTGGCGTAGACGGACTGGTTGTCCGAGAGATACACGTGGGCGAGGCCGCGCGCGTGCAGCGCCGTGCGCATCGCTGCGGCGTCGTGCCTGTCGCGCACCAGGATGGCGATATCGCCGGGTTGCAGCGGGCTGAGCTGGCCGTCCTCGTCCGCGAAGCCGCAGCGGCCTTGCTGCGCGGCGGCCAGCCACGCCACCAGCTGCGCCGCGGCGTGTTCGGCCATGGTCTCGCGCCAGACGCCCGAGCTGAGTGTCGGTGTGGGTGTATGGACGGCCATTTGCATGGCGGGCAGGTTTCCGCCATCGAGCTGCAGTTGCTCCTTGCGGCCCTTGGCGTCCACCGCGATGAAGGGCAGCGCCTTGCCGAAGCCGAAGGCGCCGTCGTCGTATTGGTCGGCAAACAGGAAGACCCGATTGACGGCCTTGACCAGTGCTTTGGTGGAGCGGTGGTTGGTGCCCAACGTCCAGTGCGGTTCGTTGGCTTGCTCGCGCGCGACGAGGTAGGTGTGGATGTCGGCGCCGCGAAAACCGTAGATGGCCTGCTTGGGGTCGCCAATCAGCAGCAGCGCTTTGCCTTCGACACCCACGTAGCAGCGTTGCAGGATGCGCCACTGCAACGGGTCGGTATCCTGGAACTCATCGACCAGGGCCACTGGGTATTGCGTGGCGATCAGCTGTGCCAGCGCATCGCCAGTCGCGCCGTGCAGGGCGGCGTCCAGTCGCTTCAGCATGTCGTCGTAGCCGAGCTGGGCCAGCCGGCGGCGGGCTTCGTCCATGTGCTGAGCCACCCATGGTGCGGCGTGGGCAAGCAGCAGCGGGGGAAGCGCCGAGGTTTCGGCCCGGCGAGCTTGCAAGTGCTCCAGCGCGGCAAAGGCAGGATGCGAAGGAGCTTGCCTGTCCTTGGCAGTGCACTCGACCAGGCGCGGTTGCGTGAAGCGAGCCAAGGTGTCGTCGTCGAGTTCGTTGCCCTGGGCCCACGCGCGCATGGTGGCGAGGTGGCCGGGAAGGTTTTTCGGTACGACCAGGTTGCCCTTGAGCACCTTGGTTTCCGAAGCGGTGAGCAGCATGGCCTCGATCGCATCGACAGCGGCCAGCCAGGTTTGGCGGCCCGTGGCCTCGGCCTCGTGCAGCGCGGCGGCGGGGGCGTCGAGCAGGTCCTTCGGCGCGCGCGGCGCGGGCAGCGGCTGGCCGCCCAGCTGCAGGCGACCCGCGTGGGGCAGCAGGGGCGCGAGCGCCTTTTGCAGATCCGCCGGGGTCTTCCATGCGCCGAGGAACACGGCGGCCGCTTCGCGACCCAGCGTGAACACATGGCCGCGCCAGTAGTCGCGCACCGCTTCGGCCAGCAGTTCGGCTTCGTCGGTTACTTCGTCGCTGGCGGCCGCCTCACCGCTGGCGAAGGCGTGCTGACTGAGCATGCGCTGGCACCAGCCGTGGATGGTGAACACCGCGGCCTCGTCCATCCATTGCGCGGCCAGTTCGAGCTGGCGTGCGGCGCGGGCGCGCTGCTCGGCGTCGGGGTAGTCGGCGATCAACGTGGTGAGGAAGTCGTCGGGGGGGCGCTTGCCACGGAAGGCTTCGGCCGCGTCCGCGAGCCGGGTGCGGATGCGCTCGCGCAGCTCGGCGGTGGCAGCCTTGGTGAAGGTCATCACCAAGATCTGTGCGGGCAACAGCGGCGTGCCGCCGCCGTGGCCCAGCACCAGGCGCAGGTACAGCGCGGCGATCGTCCAGGTCTTGCCGGTGCCGGCGCTGGCTTCGATGAGCTGGGTGCCGGCCAGCGGCAGGCGCAGCGGGTCGAGCGCTTGCGTGCTGCTCATGCGGCACCGTCCACGACGCACGCGGCGTCGAGCAGGGGGCGGTACAGGTGTAGCCAGTCTTCGAAGCCGGCGGCATGCAGGGCGGCGAAGTCGGGCCAGCTGCGGGCGAGGGCGGGCTCCTCGTCCACTTCGCCGCGGCCGTGCTCGCCGTCGCTGTGGTCGTAGCGCTTGCTGGCGACCGCAACGGCTGCGTCTGCGAGGGCGGCGGCGGACTTCTGTTTGTCCGGCGGGGCTTTTGCGTTTGCCGCCTCGACCTGCAGCCAGGCGAAGGCGGTCTTGCGCGCGAGCGGCAGCGGCGCGCGCAGGCCGGCGGCGAACGCAGCGAGCAGCGCGTCGAGATGGCGCTTCGCGTCGGCGGTATCCAGCGGGCGCAGTTGCACCATGGCATCGGGCGCCACGATGTGGGTAGTGGTGGACAGCGCATTGGCGTTCACCAGCAAGTGCGTCGCCCAATAGGCCAGCAGCTTGTCGTGGCGCAGCTTCTTGTCCGGCATGAGCTGGCTCGCCGTGGCCACGAGGCAAACGTGGCCGCCGTCGTCGTCCGTGCGTAAATCGTCCAGCGTGTCCTCGATGCTCAGCCCGTGCGCCGCGCCGTGCAGCGCGTGACTTTCACCGATGCGTGGATAGTGGGCGTCCAGCGCGTGCCAGCGTGTGGCGGCGCGCCTCGCGGCGGCTTCCATCGGTGCCAGCGTCAGTGCGCCGAAACTGCCCGGCGGCAGCTCGCCCTGTTCGTGCAGGCGTTGTGCGGCCGGCGCCAGCGCGGCGTCGCCGGCGTGGATGGCGGTGCGCAGCAGGGCGTCGGTGAGCTGATGGTTTTCCAGCGGGCCAAGGGCGAAGGGCTCGTTGTCCGTGTCGGCATCCTCGTCGCCGGCGAAATGCACGCCCAGGCGCTCAGCGTAGAAGAGCTTGGCCGGTGAGCGGAGGAAGCCTTGCAGCAGGGCAAGATTCAAGGGTGTTTCGCGCGGCCACGGCGCGAGCGGGATGGCTTCGGTCTCGCGGCGTGGCTGCCGCGCGCGCTGCCACTCGGCGGCGTAGGTGAACAGGCGTGCGTCGCTGGCAGCGTCGAAATAGCTGGGACTGAAGGCTTGCAGTGGATAGTCGGTGGTGAGGGCAAAAAGGGGGGCAGGGTCGCCTTTCGATGACGGGTCTGTTTCTGATTCGATTGCCTCGCTCGAAAGGCGACTCTGCCCCCTTTTTTGCCAGCCGGCGGCGAGGTAATCGCGCAGCTGGCCCACCAGCACCGAGGGTGGCAGCTCGCTGTTGTCGCGCGCGCTCTTGCCTACCCAGCTCACGTACAGGGTGTCGCGGGCGGAGAGCAGAGCTTCCAGGAACAGGTAGCGGTCGTCCTCGCGGCGCGAGCGGTCACCGGGGCGTTGCTGGCCGGGCGTGGCCATCAAGTCGAAATCCGGTGCGTTCGTGCGGCGCGGGTAGTCGCCGTCGTTCATGCCGAGCAGGCAGACCACGCGGAACGGAATCGCGCGCATCGGCAGCAGGGTGCCGAAGCTCACCGCACCGCCGAGGAAGCGTTGCGACAGGCGGCTTTCGTCGATGGCGGCCAGCCAGTGCTCGCGCACTACGGCGAGCGGCAGCGTACCGTCGAAGCCGGCCTCGGCGCAGGACTGTTCCCACGCGGAAAGCGCATCGTCCAGTCGCTGCAACACGAGTGCGTCGTCATCGTCTCGCCCGGCGTCAAACATGTCCGCAAGGAGGTTGCGCAAGCGTTCGATCCAGTGCGCGGGCGTGGCCGGCATGACGAACAGGCGCCACCAATGTTCCAGCCGCTCCAGCAGCATGGCGAGCGGGCCGACCAGCGCGGCGTCGAGGCCGCCGACTTCGGCGTAGGGTGCAATGCCATGTAGCGATGGGCCGTCGCCCACCGCATAACCCAGCAGCATGCGGCGCAGGCCGAAGCGCCAGCTGTTCTGCTCTTCGGGCGGTAGGCCGAGGCTTTCCTTTTGCGCGCCGTCCAGACCCCAGCGGATGCCGGCGCCTTCGATCCAGCGGCGCAGCACGGGCAGGTCGGCCTCGTCCAGATGGAGGCGGCGGCGCAGTGCGGGTACGTCAAGCAGATCCAGGATGTCGCCTGCGGCGAAACGCGATTCGGGCAGGCGCAGCAGCTGCTCCAGCGCCACCAGCAGCGGGGCGCTGCCGCGCGCGGGGCGGTCGGCGATGCTGCACGGCAGGTAGCGCGGATCGTCGGGCGGAATGCGGCCGAACACGGCCTGGATGTGCGGCGCGTAGGTCTGGATGTCCGGCACCATCACCATCACGTCGCGCGGCGCCAGCGGCCGGCCTTGGCGCGCGGTGCGCTCGAACAGCGCCAGCAATTCGTCGTGCAGGACCTCCACTTCGCGCTGCGGGTTGTGTACCACGTGGAAGCGCAGCGACTCGTCGTCGTCTCTCCATGGCTGGCGTTGCGCAGGATCGGCGGGCAGTGGCTCGAGATCGAGGATGGCCTGCTGCACCTGGTGCAGCAGGTTGTCGCGGCCCGGTTCGGTGAACAGGTCAATGTCGCGGTTCAACGCGGCGAAGCGCGCGCGGTAGATCTCCGGCGCGTCGAAGCCGTCGAGCAGGCGGATGTAGTCACGGCCCTGCTTGCCCCAGGCGGCGAGCAGCGGATTGGCGTGCAGATGCAGTTCCTCGTACTGCGGCATTTCCGGTGATCCGGGCTTGGCCACCTGGCGATGCCGCTCGGCCTTGAGCAGTTCGCGATCCTCGATGATGTCGGCCCAGTAGTGCCGGCACGGATTGGTGACCAGCAAGAACACCTGGCACACGCGGCCCAACGCGGTGAGGGCTTCCAATGTCTGCTGTGGCAGCGAGGAAATGCCGAACACCACGATGCGCCGCGGCAAGGCGACAGGGCGCGCCTCCAGCGTGGCGATGCGCGCGAGGAAGGCGCGATGCATGGCGGCACGATGGCTGCCGCGCTGCGCGGCGCCCACGTCGTGCAGCAGTGCGCGCCACAGTTGCGCCTGCCAGCGCTGCGTGGCGGGCAGCGGCAGGCGTTGTCCGCGCGGGTCGTCGCGCAGCACGTCGCGGCCATGTTCCCAGTCGTCCAGCCAGTCGGCGCGATAGACCTGGTACTGGTCGAACAGGTCGGCGACCTGCTGCGCGAGCTGGAACAGCCTGGCCGGATCGACGTGGCCCTCGCCGAGGAACTGGCGCAAGGGCGCGAAGGCTTCATCGCCAAGCTGCGCGGGCAGCAGGCGCATCAGGCGCCAGGCGAGGCGCGACTTGTCGAACGGCGAATCCGCCGGCACCGCCTCGCGGCCCAGCACGGCGCGATACGCGCGCCACAGGAAGCGGCCGGGCAACTGCATGTCCACCGCCGCGCTGATGCCCATGCCGCCCGCGTCGCGCGGGCGCGCCAGCGCCAGTTTCAACCACTGCGCGATGCCGTTGCTCTGCACCAGCATCAGCTCGTCTTCCAGCGGTGCCAGTGGCGCACGCGCCAGCCATTCGACCAGCAGGTCGCGCAGGTCCTCCAGGCGGTTGCCGTGCACGACCATCAGGCCGGGCTGGATGTCTTCCATGGGGGGCGGAGCTGTCGGCATCCGCAGATTCTGCCCAGCTTTCGTCTCGGCGTCTGCGATTCGGGAAATCGCAGGGAGCGATTCCTGTCATTCCGCCGGCAACGGCATGCAAGGCGGTCGCTCGTAACAGGAGCAAAAAAACGGCCCGGAGTGTCCGGGCCGTTTCCTTGAGCAGGGCGGCCATGGATGGCTGCCACTTTGATTCTCGCGATCAAGGACGATCGCAAAGACCCATCTCAGCCGTTCACCCAGACGCCCACGTGGAAGTGCCAGCCATCGCCGCGCTGCTCCCAGTGCGGGTGCACGTAGTGGTAGCCCGGACGGATCGTCTCCCAGTGGCCGCCCACGCCGACATAGCGGTGGCCGTTCCAGTGCCAGTAGCCGCGTGCCCAGATGAAACCGGGACGGGGCGGCGGAATCACCTCCTCGATCGGCGGCGGCGGAGGCTGCGGCGCGATCACTTCCACCACCGGCGGCGGGGGCGCCTCGTAGATCACCGGACGCGGGCGCGGACGCGGCGGCGGTTCCACCACGCAACCCGCGGCGGACACAGCCGCGGCGGAGACAATCAACAGACCTGCAAGACGACGTGACAGCATGAGGTTCCTCCCTCGTTTGATGTAGCGAAGCGGATTCGCGGCGTTGCCGCGCCGCGAAAGTGGTTGGAGTCTAGAGGCGATCGGCGCGATGGAAAGGGTGTCTTGGCACCGATTCCATCGCAGGTTGTTGCGTATTCAGCGCGCCCAGTAACCGTCGCTGAAATGCCAGTTGCCGTGCGGCCCGCGGTCCCAGTGCGGCGGCAGGTAGCGCCAGCCGGGGCGCCCGCGTACCCAGCGGCCGCCGACCCACACATGGCGATGCATGCGCGGGCTCCACATCCAGTAACCGGGTGCCCAGACGTAGCCGAAGCGCGGTGCCGGCACCGGCTCGTAACGCGGCGGCGGCGGGGGTACGCCGATCCCTACGCTTACACCCACGCCGATCCCCTGGGCTTGCGCGGCAGGCGTGGCCACGAAACCAACGCAGGCCAGCGCCAAGCCGGCGCACAGGATCAGGGCGGAAGACTTGCGGTTCATCGTGCTCTCCATGATCGCCGCGAAAGGCGGCGTGCAGGTCGGGAAACGCCAGCTTGCCCGAGTGTGTTGACGTCGCGCCAGTGGTGCGTTCAGGAAAGAGTGGGGCGGACGCCTGGGCACCGTTACGCAGGACGCTCAGAGACAGCGGGCGAGTTGTCGGATGCCCTCCTGGATAGCGTGTTCGTCCACGCTGCCGTAACCTAGGATCAGGCCGCTGCGCCGCACCTCGCCGCGATAGCAGGGCGACAGCGGCCGCACCGATACGCCCGCCTGCGCTGCTCGTCGTGACACGGCCACGTCGTCCACGTCCGGCGGCAACAAGGCGGTCAACTGCATGCCAGCCTCGGCACCGACGATCTGCAGCACATCGGGCAAATAACGCTGGATCGCTGCCTGCAGCACCGCGCGCCGCGCCGCGTACAGCATGCGCATGCGGCGGATGTGCCGCGCGAAGTGACCCTCGCGAATGAAGTCGTGCAGCGCACGCTGCGGCAGCATCGGCGAGCAGGTGTCCAGCGCGTCGCGGGCCGCGCGGAAGGCCGGCAGCAGATCCTTCGGCACCACCAGGTAGCCGAGCCGCAGCGCGGGGAACAGCACCTTGCTGAAGGTGCCCACGTAGATCACCCGCGCGTCGGCATCCAGTCCCTGCAAGGCGGCGATCGGCTTGCTGCCGTAGCGGTATTCGCTGTCGTAGTCGTCCTCGACGATCCAGCTGCCCGCGCGCGTCGCCCACTGCAGCAGCTCGATGCGCCGCGCGGCGCTCATCGTGGCGCCCAGCGGAAACTGGTGCGAGGGCGTGACGTAGGCCAGGCGTGCCGCCGGCGCGCGGCGGATGCCCGCGGCCACGTCCATGCCGTCGCCATCCACCGGCACCAGCACGGGCAGGGCATTCACCGCCCCGAGTGCCTGGTGTGCGCCGGAGTAGCCGGGCTCCTCCACCCAGGCCTGGTCGCCGGGGTCGAGCAGGGCGTGCGCACAGATCTGCAGGCCGTGCTGCGAGCCGCTGGTGATCAGGATCTGTTCGGCGTCGGCATGCACCGCGCGCACCGTCGCCAGGTATTCGGCGATCGCCGCGCGCAACGGCGCGTGGCCCATGGTGTCGCCGTAGACCAGCGCGTCGGTGCCGACGTGGCGCGCATGCCGGCTCAGCAGGCGCGACCACACGCCGTGCGGGAAGTGGTCGAGCGCGGGCACGCCCACGCGGAACGCACCCTGGCTCTCCAGCCAGGTCTGCGGCGGCGAGGCCATCGCCGCCACCCGCGCGGCGACCCGGCGCGGCGCGGGCGCGGCGGATGCCACCGGTGCGCGTTGCACGCGGCGACGCGGCGTGGCTGGTCCCTCGTGTGGAATCGCCGCGGCCACGCAGGTGCCAGTGCCGGTGAAGCTCTCCAGATAGCCCTCGGCATGCAGTTGCTCGTAGGCGCCCAGCACCGGCAGGCGCGAAACGCCGAGCTCGCCGGCCAGCGAGCGGGTGGAGGGCACGCGCTGCCCCGGGCGCAGCCGACCCTCGGCGATGGCGCGGCGAAACCACTCCGCCAGCTGCAGGTAGATCGGGCCGCTGCCCTCCAGTGCGATCGACGGCACCAGGCTGGCGGACGCATGTCTCATGGTGGGCTCCCGAGTGGTCATGTCATATTCTCGCTTGGTGGCTATTTGTTCGAACCACCTGGCTGCCTAGTCTGCCCGTGAAGCGCAAACGGTGGAGGTGTCGGTGGTCATGCTGGGAAGGGCGACAAAAGCACACGCATGGGGGCGCTGTCTCGCCGTGCTGCTCCTGCTGCTGTCCGGCATGGGGGCGGTCATGGCGCAGGACAGCGTCCCGTCGCGCCAGTCGCTGGACGACGCCTGGTGGACCGGTCCGATGCTGGCGAATTCCGCCGAGACGCTGCCGCAAGGGCACATCCTGGTCGAACCCTATTTCTATGACGTTACTTCGAAGGGCTCGGACGCCTTCGGTTCGCGCGCTTACGTGCTCTACGGGCTGACCGATCGGCTTACCGTGGGCCTGATCCCGATCATCGGCTACAACCGCGTAAGCAACGGGCCGAACAGTTCGGGCATCGGCCTCGGCGACCAAATCCTGCAGGCGCAGTACCGACTCACCCGTTTCCACGAAGGCAGTTGGCTGCCCACGCTCGCCGTGCAGTTGCAGGAAACCTTGCCCACCGGCCGCTACGACCGGCTCGCGCGCGCCAGCGACGGCATGGGCGGTGGCGCCTGGGCCACCACGCTGGGCCTCAATGCGCAGAGCTATTTCTGGATGCCGAACGGCCGCCTGCTGCGCGTGCGGCTCAACCTCACGCGCACCTTCAACGGCGATGCCGACGTGACCGGCGCCAGCGTCTACGGCACCGCGCCCGGCTTCCGCGGCACGGCGCGTCCGGGCGACGCGTTCTACATCGGCACCTCGGCTGAATACAGCCTCACCCGACGCTGGGTGCTGGCGCTGGACCTGTTCCGCAGCTACGGCGCGGCCACCCGCGTCGACGGCAGCACCGACCCGGTCGATGCCTTGCCCGTGCCCACCCACCTGCAGGCCGGTCCCAGCGACGTCTATGGCTACGCGCCCGCGGTCGAATACAACTTCTCGGCGAACCTCGGCGTGCTGTTGGGCGCGCGCGTGATCGTGGGCGGCCACAACGCGACGCATTCGGTGACCCCGGCCATCGCGATCAACTATGTCCATTGATGGTCATGGAACGACGCGCGAAACCTGGCTGACGGTTGGCCGCAAGTAAGGGCAGATGCGATCAAGGTCGACCCGTCGGAGTTTCAGTTGTGATGGGGAAACTTCATTCCACGCTGGCACGTAATCCAATCAAGAGAGCGACCACATGCATACAACGAAGATCCTCCTGCGCGCTTGCACGCTTGCCCTGGCAGCCATGGTCGGATGGCAATCGCCGTCGATCGCCGGCCCGGCGCAGGGCGACGACCAGCAGCACGCCTTCGATTTCCACTTCGGCACCTGGAAGACCCAGATCATGAGCCGGGACGTCACGGCATCGGGCATCGGTGCATGGGGCAAATTCGCCGGCACGGTGATCGATCAGCCCCTGTGGAACGGACACGCCAACGTCGAGAAGATCGAAGCCTCCGGCTCAGGCGGCCACTTCCAGGGCGTGACGCTCTTTCTCTACAACCCGAAGTCGCAGCAATGGAGCGAACGGTTCGCCGGCAGCGACGACGGCACCCTGCAGGACCCTTCGTACGGCGAGTTCAAGAACGGGGTCGGCGTGTTCCATGCCTGGACCGAGTCCGGCGGCAAGAAAGTTCTCCAGCGCGACATCTGGTCGAACATCACGCCGGACTCGTACCACTACGAGATCGCGGTTTCGCTCGACGGTGGCAAGACCTGGACCACGGATTTCGTCGCGCAGCTCACCCGAGTGAACAAAGCGCCGGACTACGAGGTGCAGCACACCCCGGGCAACGGGCCGGAGCACGACTACGACTTCAACATGGGGCAGTGGACGACCCGCATACGCGCCGTGCTGAATCCGCTGTCCTCGCCCAGCGCATGGAGTAATTTGAACGGCACGCACGCCGTGTATCGCCTATGGGAAGACTGGGCCAACATTGGTCAACTCGAAGTCGATGGACCCGACGGCCACACCGAGGACCTGGCGCTTCGCCTCTACGACCGCAAGACGCAGCAATGGCGCGTTTATTTCGCGAACAGCAAATCCGGCACCCTCAATCAGCCGATGGTGGGCAAATTCGAGAATGGCGTGGGCACCTTCGTCGGCATGGACGAGATCGATGGCAAGACCGTGTTGATCCGGAACACCTGGTCGGGCATCACCGCGAAATCCTGCCAGCAGGATTGGGCCATCTCGACGGACGGCGGCAAGACCTGGGTGCCCACCTGGACATCCACCGACACATTGGGCGGCTGATCCCGAGGCACTGCCCTTCGACGGGGAGACACCATGGCTTCGATACACCGGGAAATACTGCTGGATGCCGATCCCGCGGACGTGTGGGCAGCCATCAGCGATATCGGCGCGGCCCACGAACGCCTCGTACCGGGCGTTCTGGTGGACACGCAGCTTGAAGGAAACGCCAGGGTCGTCACCTTCGCCAATGGCCTGGCAGTGCGCGAGCTGATCGTCACGCTCGACCATGACGCCCGTCGCTTCGTCTATGCCTCCGTCGGTGGGCGGGCAACGCACCACAATGCGTCCTTCCAGGTCTTCGCCGACGGCGACCAACGCACGCGCCTGGTCTGGATCACCGATGTCCTGCCGGACGAACTGGCCGGTCCTATCGGCCAGAACGTCGAACTGGGCATTGCCGCCATCAAGCGAACGCTGGAAAGGAAAACCAACGCCTCGTAACGTCGACGATGGCCTGCGCGGCTGCGGCGCACTCGACCCGAACATCATCAGCGTGCACAGGACTATCGCCTCCGCTTGACGGCCGCTTTATCCCGCATCACCCAAGCTGACAGGCCCGTCCCCACGGAGCCCCGCCATGCCTTACCGGAGTATCAGCCAGCTGCCCGACGCAGTGCGCGACAACCTGCCAAAGCACGCCCAGGAGATCTACAAGGAAGCCTTCAACCACGCCTGGGAGGAATACGCCGACGAGAGCAAGCGTCGCGGCGATGATTCGCGCGACGAGACGGCGCGCAAGGTGGCCTGGTCGGCGGTGAAGCAGGGATACGCCAAGGGCGATGACGACCATTGGCACGCGAAATAGAATGATCGACGCCGCCGCGTCTGCATAAGTACTCAAGTAGATCGACCACGGCAGCAGCTCTGCAGGCAGGACGCCTGCAGAGGATTTCACCGCATGTCAGCCATGATTGGGTGCGGAGAGCAGCGTTGGCCCCGCACCATCCGTTTGCACGCCGCTGCCGGCCAGGGCATCGGCGGCGCCCATGTTGGGTTTGTCGACCCATGGCGCCGGCGTGTATGGGCCCGGGACATAGGTTCGCCACACGACTTCGGGGGCGGTGGTCTGGCCGGGTGGCGCAAGATTGAAAATGACCGGTACACGAGCCGTCCAGCTGTCCTGTTTGGCCAGCCTTCCGGTCGTGGGGATCGTATAAGTCCAACGACGCGCTGCCTGGAGTGCCGCATCCGCCAGCATCTTTCGGCACTCGTTGAGCAGAGTGTCCGGGCCGATGTTGTCGAGATTGACCTGTTCGACAACGGCATCGGTGACATGGCCGCCGTGGTCTATATGCAACGCCAAGTACACCTCACCTTGCACATGGGCACGGAGCGCCATCTCGGGGTAGTGCGGGAATATCTTCTTGTCGTCCTCGGTGATGTGCAGTGTGTCGGTGTCGGTCGAGTTGTAGTCGCCGAACGTGACCCCCTTGATGCGCGCCGTGTAGTTGCCGTCAGGCTTTTGCTTCAGCACCACGCGTGCATGCATGCTGGCCTTGGCGACCACGGGCTGGCCGTCCTGCAGCAAGGGCTGGAAGTGCCACTGCAGCGCGGCGTTGCGCACCATGTCCGCAATGGGCTGGCCGTACTTGGCCGGATCATCGATCACCGCGCTTTGCACGGTGCCGTCCTGGGTCAGCACGATGGTTCCATTGACGACGGCGGAGGACTCGACGTCCTGGCGGGTAGCGGCCTGAGCAGTCATCACCGCCATGGCGAGGAGTGCACCGAGCATTGCCTTCTTCATGCGATTTCCTTGGCCTGCGTTGTAGTCAGTCGATTCGACGGCAAAGGCGGCGCCGCGTATCAGCTGTGGTCGGATGCTGCAGGGACCTGGGCTGGGCCCGCGCCATCCGTCTGCAGGCCGCCATCGGCAAGGGCGTCGGCTGCATTCGCATCAGGTTTGTGGACCCAAGGGGCGGGTGTGTACGGTCCGGGAACGTAGGTTTGCCACACAGAGTTGGACTTGGAGTATTTCCATACGTAGGTGATTGGCACACGCGCAGTCCAACTGTCTTGCTTGGCTAGCCTTCCTGTCGTGGGGGGAAGGAAAGTCCACTTGCGAACTGCCATGAGGGCCGATTGCGCCAAAGTTTCGCGGTAACGGCTGAGTACATCTCCGGAGGCTCGTACGCCTACGTTGACTTGTTCGGCGACGGCCTGGGTCACATGGCCGCTGCGATCCACCTGCAATGCCACGTAGACTGTGCCCTGCACGTGGCCCAGTACCGCCCCCAGAGGGTAAGTTGGAGCAATCTTCTTGCCCTCGCGCAGCGCGCTGGTGTCGTTCGGGTCGTTGTCACCGAACGTAACGCCCTTGATGTGCGCGTTGTAGTTGCCGTCGGGTTTCTGCGTAAGCACCACGCGGGCATGCATGCTGGCCTTGGCGACCACGGGCTGGCCGTCCTGCAGCACGGGCTGGAAGTGCCACTGCAGCGCGGCGTTGCGCACCATGTCCGCGATGGGTTGGCCGTACTTGGCCGGGTCATCGATGACCGCGCTTTGCACCGTGCCGTCCTTGGCCAGCACGATGGTGCCGTTCACGACCGCGGATGACTCGACGGCAGGTTCGGTCGCGGCCTGTGTGCCCATCACCGCCATGGCGAGGAGTGCACCGAGTATTGCCTTCTTCATGCGATTTCCTTGGCTTGCGTTCAGTCAGTCGATTCGACGGCAATGGCGCTGCTGTGCGTCAGCCGTGGTTGGAACCAGTGGGGAGCAGAGTCGGCCCCGCGCCATCCGTCTGCACGGTGCCGTCGGCAATGGCATCCGCTGCATTCGCGTCGGGCTTGTCGACCCAGGGTGCCGGCGTGTACGGGCCGGGGATATAGGTTTGCCAGGTGTGATCGGGCTTGGGTGCGCCCCATACATTCAAGTTGTAGATAACCGGCACGCGCACTGTCCAACTGTTCTGCTGGGCCAGCTTGCCCGTGGTGGGAATTTCGTAAGTCCATCGATTCGCGGCCTGGCAGGCCGACCTCGCCAGGATTTCGCGATAACGCTTGAGCGTGCCTTCCTGGCCGAGGACTCCAAGATTCACCTGCAAGGCCACGGCATCGGTCACATGGCCGCTGCGGTCCACGTGTAGCGCCAGATACACCGTTCCCTGCACGCGTTCCTTGATCGCTGCCATGGGGTAATCCGGCACGAGCTTTTTGTTGAGCGGCGAATTGTGCAGTGTGCTGGTGTCGTTCGGGTCGTCGTCGCCGAACGAGGCGCCCTTGATGCGCACCTCGAAGTTGCCATCGGGCTTCTGCTTCAGCACGACGCGGGCATGCATGCTGGCCTTGGCCACCACGGGCTGGCCGTCTTGCAGCACGGGTTGGAAGTGCCACTGCATGGCGGCGTTATGCACGAAGTCGGCGATGGCTTGGCCGTACTTGGCCGGGTTGTCGATGACTGCGCTTTGTACTGTGCCGTCCTTCGCCAGCACGATGGTTCCATTGACGACGGCGGAGGATTCGACGTCCTGGCGGGTAGCGGCCAGGGTTCCCATCGCCGCCATGGTGAGGACTGCGCCTAGTATTGCCTTCTTCATACGATTTCCCTGTCAGCGTTGAAGTCGATCAACCCCATACGGCAGACGCCGGCGGCATGCTGTCCGCTGCGTGCCTGATCCACCACGTACGTCGGCCCCATGCCAGGCATGGCGGCCGCTTCCTGCATTACGGTGGCTTGTCCCCTTGCCGGATGCCCGGCTGTCGATATCCAAATTATGTAGGCAAATCATGGCCGGCGTAAGCCGGTCAGGGGGCCAGATACGGCCCGCTGCCGTCGCTCCATACGCTCCGGTGCACGCGCTGCAACAAGCTCTTACAGCCGATCCCCATTAAAATCGTCCGGTTCATCGCACACGATGTCGGAGTCGCCATGAGTTCCCCCGCCAAGCACGTCCCCGTCGGCTCGCCCCAGGCCGAGACCACCCCGCTGCGTTTCGTCACCGCGGCCAGCCTGTTCGATGGCCACGACGCGGCGATCAACATCATGCGCCGCATCATCCAGAGCCAGGGCGCGGAGGTGATCCACCTGGGCCACAACCGCTCGGTGGAAGACGTGGTGCGCGCCGCGCTGCAGGAGGATGCGGACGCCATCGCGCTGTCGTCCTACCAGGGCGGCCACGTCGAGTACTTCAAGTACATGGTGGACATGCTCAAGGAGCGTGGCGCCGCACACATCCGCGTGTTCGGTGGCGGCGGCGGCACCATCACGCCGGAAGAGATCAAAGAGCTGCAGGCCTACGGCGTGGAGCGCATCTACCACCCCAACGACGGCATGAAGCTCGGCCTCACCGAGATGATCGAGGACGTGATGCAGCGCGCCAGCCGTGCCGCCGCGCAGCGCGCGCCCGACACCGCCGCGTCCAAGGTGGACGTGGACGATGAAATCTCCATCGGCCACATGCTCAGCGCCATCGAGGAGGGCAAGCTCTCAGCCACCGACCTCGACCACCTGCGCAAGCAGTGGAAACTGGCCGGCAAGGCCACGCCCGTGCTTGGCCTCACCGGCACCGGCGGCGCGGGCAAGTCCTCCGTGGTGGACGAACTGCTGCTGCGCTTCCTGCATGCCTTCCCGCAGATGCGCATCGCGGTGCTCGCCATCGACCCCACGCGCCGCCGCTCCGGCGGCGCGCTGCTGGGCGACCGCATCCGCATGAATGCGCTGCGCAGCCACCGCGTCTACATGCGCTCCATGGCCACGCGCCGCCAGCACGCCGCCACCAACGAAGTGCTGCACGACTGCATCGACTTCCTCAAGGCGCAGCCCTACGACCTGGTGATCGTGGAAACCGCCGGCATCGGCCAGAGCGATTCCGAGATCGTCGACCTGGTGGATTTCCCGGTCTACGTGATGACCAGCGACTACGGCGCGGCCAGCCAGCTGGAGAAGATCGACATGATCGACTTCGCGGAACTCGTCGTGCTCAACAAGTTCGACAAGCGCGGCGCGGAAGACGCCCTGCGCGACGTGCGCAAGCAGTGGAAGCGCAACCGCACCGCCTTCGCCGTCAAGGACGAAGACGTGCCGGTCTACCCCTCCATCGCCAGCCAGTTCAACGACCCAGGTGTCACCTGGATGTTCGCCAACCTGTGCCGCCTGATGCGCGACAAGCTGCACCTGCCCGCGGAGAAGTGGACGCCGCAGATCGACACCACGCTGAAGGAGCCGCGCGCCACCGTGCTGATCCCCGGCAGCCGCGTGCGCTACCTCGCCGAGATCGCCGAGCAGGGGCGCGGCATCAATGCTTCCGTGGCGCACCAGGCCGAGGCCGCCAGCAAGGCGCAGCACTACTACGAGTCGCTGAAGGAACTGGGCGACGACAAGCTGCCCAAGCCGCTGGAGCTGTATCACGCCGAAGACCTGCAGGCGCACGACGCGCAGGCCGCCGACCGCACCCTGCTGCTCCTCCGCCAGCGCTACAACGTCGCCCTCAAGGAACTCACCCACGAGTCCATCCACCTGCTGCGCGACTGGCCGAAGCTGCGCGAATCGGTGACCAAGGACGTCAACGAATACAAGGTGCGCGACAAGACCATCCGCGTCGAGAACTACCGCGAATCGTTGAGCCACCAGAAGATCCCGAAAGTCGCGCCGCCCAAGACCGCAAGCTGGGGCGACCAGTTGCTGTTCCTTGGCAAGGAAAATCTGCCCGGCCACTACCCCTACACCGGTGGCGTGTACCCGTACCGCCGCAGCGGCGAAGACCCCACCCGCATGTTCGCGGGCGAGGGCACGCCCGAGCGCACCAACCGCCGCTTCCACTACCTCAGCCAGGGCGGCGCGGCCACGCGCCTCTCCACCGCGTTCGACTCCGTCACCCTGTACGGCGAAGACCCGGCGCCGCGCCCCGACATCTACGGCAAGATCGGCAACTCCGGCGTCAACATCGCCACGCTGGACGACATGAAGAAGCTGTACTCCGGCTTCGACCTCAGCGCGCCCACCAGCTCGGTGTCGATGACCATCAACGGCCCCGCGCCGATCATCCTCGCGATGTTCATGAACACCGCGATCGACCAGAACGTGGAGAAGTACCTCAAGGAAGATCCCGCGCGCTGGGCCGCGGCGGAAAAGCAGATCGCTGCGATGTACCCGAATGGCCGCCCGCAGTATTCCGGCGAGCTACCCAAGGGCAATGAAGGCCTGGGCCTGGGCCTGCTCGGCGTCACCGGCAACCAGCTGGTGGATGCGGAGACCTACGCGCGCATCAAGGCCGAGACGCTCAGCAGCGTGCGCGGCACGGTGCAGGCCGACATCCTCAAGGAGGACCAGGCGCAGAACACCTGCATCTTCTCCACCGAATTCGCCCTGCGCATGATGGGCGACATCCAGCAGTACTTCGTGGAGCACAAGGTCCGCAACTTCTACTCCGTCTCCATCTCCGGCTACCACATCGCCGAAGCCGGGGCCAACCCGATCAGCCAGCTCGCCTTCACCCTAAGCAACGGCTTCACCATCGTGGAGTACTACCTCGCGCGCGGCATGAAGATCGACGACTTCGCGCCCAACCTGTCGTTCTTCTTCTCCAACGGCATGGACCCGGAGTACACCGTGATCGGCCGCGTGGCCCGCCGCATCTGGGCCCGCGCCATGCGCGAGCGCTATGGCGCCAGCGCGCGCAGCCAGATGATGAAGTACCACATCCAGACCAGCGGCCGCTCCCTGCACGCGCAGGAAATCCAGTTCAACGACATCCGCACCACGCTGCAGGCCCTGTACGCCCTGTTCGACAACTGCAACAGCCTGCACACCAACGCCTACGACGAAGCCATCACCACGCCCACCGAAGAAAGCGTGCGCCGCGCCGTGGCCATCCAGATGATCATCAACAAAGAGCTGGGCCTCAATTTCAACGAGAACCCCTGGCAGGGCAGCTACGTCGTCGAAGAGCTCACCGACCTGGTGGAAGAGGCCGTGTACAAGGAGTTCGAAGCCATCAGCGAGCGCGGCGGCGTACTCGGCGCCATGGACACCATGTACCAGCGCGGCAAGATCCAGGAAGAGAGCCTGTACTACGAGCACAAGAAGCACGACGGCAGCCTGCCGCTGATCGGCGTCAACACCTTCCTGCCCAAGGACCACGGCGGCGAGATCGCCACCGAGATCGAGCTGATCCGCTCGACGGAGGAGGAGAAGGGGCAGCAGATTGAGAACGTGCAGGCGTTCCAGAAGGCGCGGAATGCGCTGGCGCCTGCGGGTGAGACGTCACATGCGCATGGCACCGATTCCACCGATGCGCCCGTGACGCAGGCGCACGACAACCACGGCTTGGCCTATCTGCAGAACACCGCGCGTGATCGCAAGAACGTGTTCAACGCGCTGATGGAGGCAGTGAAGACGCACTCGCTGGGGCAGATCAGTCATGCGTTGTATGACGTGGGTGGGGAGTATCGGCGGAACATGTGAGGCCAACACGAGATCAAGTGAAAGACAGTTGATTCGGAGTTGTTAACTTTTTGCTCTCGAGAAGGCGCATGGGATAGCCGCCTGTAGTCTCCATCCATGCGACTCCATAGCCCTACCCTATGGTGGTGTCAGGAGGGATGGCTGATGAGAGCTTGACTGCGAGCGTTCATCCCAGCACGCTCCAAGCTACACAGGGGGGGAAGACATGGATATCACTGGGTTGTTGCATAGCTTACGCATGCGCGCGTCATGGTTTGACGCTCGGAAAGTCCTTCTATTAGCCGGGCTCGATCCAGGCCAAGGATGGGATCGAACGGTGGATCGATATGAAGACCTAGACGTTGAAGATGAGCAAGGCGATACGCTGTCAGATTTGCTTATCGAGCACACTATAGCTGGCGAGAAAGCACTTCAATTCTACCGGCTTAAGCGGAATCAGCTGGATGCTTTGAAAGATAAGGTTGACAAATTGCGAGTGCCAAAATCTCCGGCATCGGAAGCTTATCCAGAATTGATTGAACTTCCCACTGGGACTCTTGACGGTGCGAGTCAATCTGAAGTTGTTTACAAGAGTGAAACAGCTGATGGTGTATTTGTTGTCTCGTCGGCTGTGCGAGAGTATGACGAACGCGTCGAAATTGAGATGGATAACTTGGCTACTGGGACTCGAAACGCATTCGTTGGGTACTCGCATCTGATCGGAGTGCGCTCAGTAAGGAGGCAGGTATTCGATGTCTTGTGGCTTCCGACTCAAGGAACAACGGTCTGCGTAGCGGCAGATTGCCCGCGCGGTGCTCCTGGTGACTTCGTACATAAAAGTCAGACGGCTATTCGCAGCTTCATGACTAAAAGTATTGGCGAAAAAGTTGAGCCCAAGAACCTTTTCCCGGCTATTGAGAAATCATACGAATCAGATTGGGGCAAAGTGGTCGAGTTGGGTTTTACTACAGATACGGCCTCCGTAAAGCACGAACGAATGCGTCTAAAGCGACAATGTTTAAGGGAGGAATTATTTCACGTCGGTGGAAAAGAGGCTGTGGATGGCATTATCCATCCATTTCAAATATCGATTGATTGGAAGTCGGTTTACTCACAGGATCCGCGTGTTCAGGGTAGGCCTGAGGCTACGCTTCACGGGACGGCTCGTATGCTTCATCAGCCAGTGCCCACAATCTACGACGTGGTGTTCCGTCATGGTCTAAGAGTTAAAGATCTGCGGCTCGTTAAGTCAAAAATTATGAGTTTTCTGTAGAGCTGGCCATGCCTGATTTCGAGAGAATTCGCAAAGATGTACTTGGATATCTTTCGGGTCAGCCGGAAGCGGATGTCTGTGTGCAAGTTTTGAGCGATCTCGAAAACCGTGAGCGTGAAAACTTGAAAATTCTCACGTATCAATCTTTTACGAAATCGACACGACGATCGGCTGTAGACCCTCTTCTCGTTAAGGCATTAAATTTCTTTGTGACATCTTCGAAGTTTCATCTTTTGGATCAAAGATTTTTAATGTTTGATGAGCAGAATGAGTTCGGCGTCGAAATTCCCAATAAAGATGTTGCGATGGCTTACCAGGTTGGTTCTCTAACACTTCCGGATGGTACGGAGGTAGAAGATATTGATGCTCATCTCCTTCCGTATTTTACGGCCTCGGCTGAGTTGTTGGCTATGAAGGTTCGTTAACTGTGGGGCGCGTAACAGTTCGAGATCTCAAGTTAATTCATGCCGGCCACCCCGCGACCTTGATTGCAATCGAGTGGGGTGAGAGGGTCGCGCTACAAAATCATAGCTACGCGGATTTCGTAGATTTGGTTCGCCGGGGAGTGATATACGCCGCATGTGAAATGAGCCAAAATCCCAAGGGTGCGAATGTTCGCGATGAAAATGATCTTACGCGAGAAGTGGTTGGTTACCTTCGCACCATGGGATTTGAGGCGGAATTTGATGCTACGGTTGGCGGGCATGCTGACGTTGTGGTGAAGTTTGGCGACTACCAATGGATTGGTGAGGCGAAGATATTTACTAATGTTCCATGGCTATATAAGGGGTATTTGCAGCTTTTGACAAGGTATTCCACCGGCATGGTCAACCAGGATCGTGGTGGGATGCTGATCTACATCAAAACAGGTAATTGTCCCGAAAAGATGGCGGATTGGCAAAAGCGCTTGGGTGAGTATGTGAATAAGAAAGTGGGCTCTGGTGCGATTATCAATGCACTCAATAATCCCGCATTAGCATTCGAGTCTACGCAGAAGCATCGGCGCAGTGGGCGAGACTATCAGGTCATTCATATGCCCTTCCTGCTTACTTGGGATCCGGCTGTCTGAATTTCAAAAAAGGGTGTCAGGGACAATTTCTGACAGGGGGTTGGCGGCTGGGATGAGGGTGGGGCGCGGCTTGCACTGATCGCGGTGCGCAGGGCCGTGGGCGATGCTGTACGGCATGGCTCGACTTCCACGCTTCGAACTTGCCGGTGTCCCGCAGTACGTGGTGCAGCGGGGAAACAATCGTCTGCCGTGTTTTCTGGACGACGAGGACCGTCAGCGTTATCTGCAATGTCTGCGGCAAGCACTGTTGCGCTTCGGCTGCAAGCTTCACGCCTATGTACTGAAAAAAAGGTGTCAGGGACAATTTCTGAGAGGAGACTGGCGGCCGGGACGAGGGTGGAGTGGTGGGGCTGGTACTCAAGGCGGCATCAGTGTCAGTGGGGGCCGGTTTGAAGATGGCTTAATCGCCTTCGGCCGTTTTGCCAGAAACTTGGACACAAGATTAGACAAGTGGGCTTTCCGGTGGGTTGGGTGTGCAAACCACACCTCGACTTCAGTCTAGATTTGGATGATTTCAACGCGAGGGAACTATGCTATTGCGCCGCATCGGCATTTCGGTGGCACTAATACTATTGGCTGGTTGTGTGCCGGTGAAGCACGATCCTGTGATTGTTCCTGTAACCATTGTTAGTCGAGCACAGATACATTACCCGTACCAGGCGATTCGGGAAGCCCATGAAGGGACAGCTGTTGTCCTTGTTCTAGTTGGTGCAAATGGACAGAACGTGGACATGCGGATAGATAAGAGCAGTGGGTACCGCGAACTGGATAGGGCTGCCCTTGCTTGTTTGCGCGAGTGGGTGTTCAGGCCAGAGACGATCGATGGTGTGCCAACCCAGGCTTACGCAAGAATCCCGGTTAATTTCGATTTCGGCGCGCAAAGGAAGCGAATTCAATTGGATGCGGCTAATCGTCCAATACTTCAGTACTTCCCGAATTCCACTGCGCTGCCGCCACCTCCGCCTCCGCCTCCGCCTCCGCCTCCGCCTCAACATTAACGAAACAGAGGTCAGAGTGCTCTTTTCGGGGACACTCAGGCCTCTGTTTCTGTTGATGTAGCCGTCCAGCGGAGCTCAGTACGACACGTCGTTCGAATGGCTCGGGGTGGGCAAGGGCAACTGGCTGAGCCCCTCGGCTTGTTCGCTGAGGAAGTACAGGGCGGTGAACAAGCCTTCGGTGGTGGGCGCATCCAGCGGGCAACAGCCGGGGTCGATGGTGTCGCTTTGGCTGTTGGTGTGGAGGTCGCGGAAAGCTTCGTTGTTCGCGAGGACGCGAGCGAGGGCATGGATGGCGCTGGTGAGGCCGGCCAGGGTGGCGGCGTCCTGCTGGTCGGGGTCGGCTTCGATGAGCGTCCAGTAAGGGCGCGAGAGCGGGTTGGTGGGGATGCGCGCGTCGTCGGGCGCGACTGCCGTATGATCGGGCTTAGCCATGATCAACTCTCCTGGAGTTGGTTGTGGTTAGCGGGTCGTATGGGTTCCAGCCCATGCGGCCCGCGCTGCTTTTGGTCTTGCGGATTTCCTTCGGTTGGCTTTTCATCTGTCGACAGCATTGCGCTGCGACAGTTTTCATAATAAGGCGCCAGTAAAATAAAGTCTGTCGGCGAATGGAGTTAATGTGTAGGCATTGGACTTTATTTTGTGGTCGATGGATTTTGATTAATGGAGGATCGGTGATTGGCGCTTTTTGAACGGAGATAAAAAGGCCAAGTGATCTTCGCGACTACCGCAGTGTCAGTAGCTGGCAACGCCGCGTTCACGTCCCCAGACCACGGCGGCACCGCGCCGTTTCACGCCGATCTTGCTGTACAGGTTGGCCACGTGGTTGCGGATGGTGTGGCGTGAAAGGTTCAGCGCGTTCGCGATTTCGGCGTCGTCGTGGCCCTTGCAGATGAGTCCGAGGATTTCCAGCTCACGCGGCGTCAGCGCCGCCAGTTCGCTGCTGGCGCCGCCCGGCTGGCGTATCTGCGCCAGTTTTTCCATCACGGTGTGACTGAACCACGTGGTGTCCTTCATCACGGTCTCGATGGCAAGAATCACGTCGGCTTCCGCGCGTTTGCGTTCGGTGACGTCCTGTACCACGCACAGCACGCACGCTTCGTCCTGGATGGTCACCGGCTGGGCGGAAAGCAGGCAGTCGATGGCCGCGCCGTCGCGCGTTACCAGCGGCACTTCGAGGTTGCGCGTTTCCTGTCCGGCATCAAGGCCGACGCGCAAGTCATCGAGGATCCTGGCGCTTTTCCAGAGCCCGGTTTCCCGAAGGGTCTGACCCTGGATGTCGGGGTGGTGGTATCCGGTCGCGTCGCCAAAGGCGTCATTCGCCGCCATGATGCGCCAGTCCGGCCGTGCGCAGATCAGCATCGGCACGGGCGCCGAGCGGAACGCCTTGGCGAATTGCTCCTCGCTGCGGAGCAGTGACATTTCGGCGCGTTTGCGCGCATCGAGATCGGCGAAGGTGAACAGCATGCAGGCTTCTTTGTCCATCTCGATCGGCTGGGCTGCGACGATCACGAACTTGTCGGTGCCGTCGCTCACCCGCGCCAGTGCCTCCTGTTGCGGGATGGAGCGGTGCTCGCGCATGGACTCGAGCGCGGCCTCCCGGTGCTCGGCTTCGCGCAGTACGTCCAGTTCATGGAAGGGGCGGTCGATCACCGCTTCCTGCGTGAAGCCGGTCATTTCGAGGAAGCCGCGGTTCACCCGCACATAGCGCGAGTCCGCAAGCCGCAGGATCACCGCGGGTGCGGGATTGGCCGCGAACGCACGCTCGAAACGATCGGCGGCACTCTCGAGTTCGGTCACGTCGCTGACGATGAGCACCAGCGATTCGATGATCTTCAGCGAGCTTACGACCGGGAACCCGCGAAGCTCCAGCACGCGGCGGAATTCGTTCTGTGACCGATGGGTCACTTCCACCTTTACGTTGTCGAAGCGTTCTCCGGCGACAAGCCGGTCCAGCGGGTATTGCTTGGCCGTGAGCCGATGGTTGTTGAGGTAGCGCAACGCAAACTGCTTGCGGTAGCCCACCTTGCCGGCGCCCAACTGAGCGAGCTCGGCGCAGCCGTGCATCTCCAGCGCGGCGTCGTTCGCCCAGGCGATCGAGCCGTCCAGTTCGGCTACCAGCACACCCTGGATCAGGTTCGCGAGGATCTGCTGAAGTTCGCTGCGATCCCTCGGTGCTTTCGATGCTTTGGCGCTCATCGGAAATCCTGCAAGTCTCTGGGAGGGGATCATTTCGCGAGCGAACGCTGCGCATTGCAACCGGTAGAAACCTACCAGGCGCACTGGTAGCAACTTCTCTATCACAAAGCGCACGAGGTCCCTAGGGTGGATTGCGGCCGACAACCGGCCGTTCGAGAAAGGAGTTCCCCATGCAGACCACACGTACACCCAAGCAGGGCAGCCATTCCGACAAACCGCAGGAGCCGTCGCCGCCGCATCGTCCGGAGCGTAAGTCACCGGGCCACGAGGGGCAGGGTGACGGCCGTCATGCCGACACGCCGCGCCGTCCCGGTGAAGACAAGCCACACGAAGACCGCAAGCCAGCGAATCGCCGCTGAGGCGGAATCGTCGACCGAACCTGGAGGCAACCCCGCATGAAAGCATTCCGTACGATGCCGGTACTCGCCCTCGCCGTAGCGCTTGGGGCGGGAATGATGGCCAACGCCGCGCTCGCCGCGCCGCAGACGTCGTCGAGCACTGATCACTCGGCCGACGCAGGCCAGGCGGTCAGCGATGCGTGGATCACGACCAAGGTGAAAAGCGAACTCGGAACCACCAAGGGTGTGAAAAGCATGGACGTGACGGTGAAGACCGTAAACGGCGTAGTCACGCTGACCGGGGTGCTCGCCACCCAGACAGACGTCAGGAAAGCGGTCGCCGCGGCCAAGAGCGTGAAGGGCGTCCAGGACGTCGATGCGTCCGGGCTGAAGTCGAAGGACTGACCAGGGCAGCACGGCTGCCCAGGAACCCGCCGCATCGCGATGGAGCGCATGCGAGCGCCACGACAGCGTCAGCGAAGCGTGGCCGCGGATCCCGGCGCGGCGTTGCAGGATCGCGACGCATCGACAAGCGTGAAGCGCTGCCGCAGACCCGCGCATTCCACTGCGGCCTGTGGCAGGAAGCGCACCCGGCCCTGGCATTGCTGCCTCGGCAAAGAGCGAATCAACCCCTACCGGAGAACCAGCCATGAATGAAGACAAGATCAAGGGCCGTTGGAAGCAGCTCCACGGCAAGCTCAAGGCACGCTGGGGCAAGCTGACGGACGACGACCTCACGGTCGCCGACGGCAGTACCGAGTACCTGGCGGGCAAGCTGCAGGAGCGCTACGGCATCGCCCGCGACGAAGCGAAAAAGCAGATCCAGGATTTCGACCTCGATTTGGAGTTGTAAGCGTCGGTGACGAGGGTGCTCCAGGGTGGAGCACCCTCGCTCGGGTCTTTGCACCTGGGAAGCGCCTCCACCAGGCGTTTCCGTGTGAAACCACCGATGGCACCAGGCTGGGCGGTTCGCCCCCTGCGAAGCCGCCGGAAACCTGCAGGGTGCCGACAGCACGGCGGGCTTCACGCATGGCAAGCAGACACGGACGCGTCTGCGCGGAGCGCTTGTCCGCCGGCAACCCGGCGATGCCGTGGCCAGTGAGTCGATCGGCCGCCGGTTGCACGGTATGCCCAGCCATGGACGGCGCCGTGGCGCGAATAGGCGGCTACGGGATCGTCTGTCCAGCCGCTGCCCGTTACACGACAAACGTTTCTCTATCACGCAGAACGGACATCCCTCCCCGGCCACATCCATCCCCCACACTGAGGAAAACGCCATGCTCTGGTATGCCGTCGTATTTCTGATCATTGCCATCATCGCCGGCGCCTTCGGCTTCTTTGCCGTTGCAGGCGTCGCCGCGACGATCGCCAAGATCCTGTTTGCCGTCTTCCTCATTCTGTTCCTCGTCTCCCTCCTCTCCGGGCGCAGGCGGGGCTAGGCATGGCCTTGCACGGGCGCGGCCCGTGCTTCGCGTCGTCATCCACGCGCTGGGCCATTGTGCAGCAGCACGTTTGGCCGCCATGACGGCCCTGCAGCCTTAGTCGCCGACGGGTTCATCGGCGACGCCGGCCACCGCGTGGTGGTGGCGATTCACGGGGACGCCAAGTTCACCTATGCCCCGGGGAGGGCGCCGAGGCGAGCCGCGCGAACGCGCTGGGCGAGGCGTTTTCGAAGCGGTCCACCAGCAGCTGCACGAACGCGCTCACCCGTGCGCTCACATGCCGATGCGAGGGATACAGCGCCCAGACTTCGATCGGCCGGCCGGCGAGCCTGCCCCAGTCCACCAGCCGGCCGGCGTCGATATCGGCCTGCACCAGCGAGCGCGGCATGGCGGCGGCGCCGGCGCCGGCGAGTACGGCGTCGTGGATCATGGCCATGGAGGAGAGGCGCAGCACGCTGCGGGTGGCCACGGTCAACGTGCTGCGCGTGCGATGCAGTTGCCAGGTGGCTTCGGACGGCGCGCGGGGCAGGGTGACGACGGGCACGGGCAGGTCGCGTGGCCTCGCCGGGCGCGGCAGCGAGGGGGCGGCCACGGCCACCAGCGTGTCGCGCAGGAAGCAGCGTCCCGCCAGTTCGGTCGAGGGGTCGGGATTGGCGCGGATGACCAGGTCGAAGTCGTCGTCCACCGGATGGACGAAGCGGTCTTCGGCGACCACTTCCAACTGCACCTGCGGGTAGGCAAGCGCGTAGTCCGCGGCGATGCGGCCCAGCCCGCGCTGGCCGAACAGCACCGGCGCGCTGATGCGCAGCCGGCCGCGCGGCGTGCGGATGCCTTGCCGCAGCGTGTCGCCCACCTCGTCGATGTGCTCCAGCAGCGATTGCGTCTGCTCCTGCAGTTCGCGGCCTTCCTCGGTAAGCCGCAGCTCGTGGCCGCCGCGTTCGAACAGGCGCACGCCGAGCGCGTCTTCGAGCTGGCGCACCCGGCGCGACAGCGTGGCCTTGGGCCGCCCGGTGACCCGCGCGGCGCGACCGACGCCGCCATGGCGTGCCACGTCATTGAAATCGGCCAACGCGAGCAGGTCCATGGGTGTTCCATTGGTGGGACAGGATGTCCAGATTATGCGGCTATCGTTGGCTCCGGTGAAACAGCAGGATGGGGCCGTCCACCACCCAACCCCATCATTGAAGGAGACACCCCATGAAGATTCTCGTTACCGGCAGCACCGGCACCATCGGCGGCCTGGTCGTCCGCGGGCTGGCCGCCCAGGGCGCGCAGGTGCATGCGCTGACGCGCGATCCGGACAAGGCCGTGTTTCCGGCGGGCGTGACTGCCGTCAAGGGCGACATGACCGATGTCCCGTCGATGCGCGCGGCATTGAAGGAGGTCGATGCGCTGTTCCTGCTCAACGCGGTGGTCGCCGACGAGGTGACCCAGGCGATCGCCACGCTGAGCCTGGCGCGCGAAGCCGGCATCCAGCGCATCGTGTACCTGTCGGTGCTCAACAGCGATGCCTACACCGACGTGCCGCATTTCACCGGCAAGTACACGGTGGAGCGGATGATCGAGCAGTTCGACCTGCCGGCGACGGTGTTGCGCCCGTCCTATTTCATGCAGAACGACGCCATGCTCCGCGACGGCCTGCTGAAGCATGGCCGCTACGGCATGCCGATCGGCGATGTCGGGGTGGCGATGGCCGATGTGCGCGATATCGCGGAGATCGCGGTGGCCTCGCTGCTGCGGCGTGCGCGTGCGCAGGCGCCGTTGCCGCGCGAGGTGATCGAGATCACCGGGCCGGACGTGCTGACCGGCAAGGACCTTGCGGCGATCTGGTCCGACGTGCTCGGCCGGCCAATCACCGATGGCGGAACGGACCTCGATGCCTACGAAGCGTTCATGGCCGGCGTCATGCCGTCCTGGGCGGCGCACGATCTGCGTCTGATGCTGGGGCGTTTCCATGCCGACGGCATGCTCGGCAAGCCGGGTGCGGCCGATGTCCTCACCGGTCTGCTGGGCCACGCGCCGCGCAGCTATCGCGATTTCGCGACGGAGTTGGCGAAGACGTGGCAGCCGGCCTGACAACGCATCGCGCCAGCCAGGCCCAGGTCACGGAGAAGGTGTCGGGCGTAGTCTCCCGACACCTTTCCCGGAGGGGGCTGCAGCGCATTCGTTTCCACTCTCGCTGGCGTCGGGAACACTGTGAACTGCCTACGTGCCACCTGCGCCAGTTTTGCCGGGGAAATGTCTGGCACAGGCTGCGGATGGCATTCCGTGTCGGGCCGTAACGGTGGCAATGCCGCTGGCGCAGCCTCCGTCGCTCCGAAATTCACCGGGACTCGAACATAGGCGGAGGCTGGGAACGCTGGACAAGAACGCGCGTGCTCGTTGAGCCGAAAGATCAGCTCAGGCCGGCTTGGTGCACGTCCGCGTCACGGTGCGAGCGCTTTTTTCAGAAGCATGTCGTACAGCTCCAGGCGAAATCGCACTCCAACCTGCAACACGCTCAGCCAGTAAAGGCCCATCAGCAAAGCAAACAGGAAGACTTCGGGCCAGCTTGCCTGTGGCGGCCAATGCATATCCTTGAGCTGGATGACCAGGGCTGCGAGGATCGGCAGGATGCCCAACCTGTCCAGCCCGCCGATCAGCAGCGGGAGTTTGCTGCGCAACCGCTCCACGCGGAAACCGGCGAAGTCGCTCATGGCCTGCAGGCGTTCGCGCGGAAAATCCCGCAGCCAATCGATCAGCGCTTCGTGATGCGGCATGTCGAAGTCCAGGATCTCGGCAGACTCGCGTCGCTCGCTGGACGGCTTCAAGTTGAAGCCTGGAAGTTCTGCGGTCCAAGCCACAATGAATGCGGTCAGCTCGATGACCAGCAGCACCACGACGGTGGCAAGTGCCCAGCGACTGTTGGGCAGCGTCTTGCTGATGATCTGGCCAAGCAAGGCTGACGCGAAGCCGATGCTGTTGCCCCATGCCATGCGGCGGCTGGGAGTGAACTGGTAGGACGGATGTAGCGGCAAGCTTTCGATCCGCTTGTCCAGCATGGCAAACGTCAGTGTCGATGATTCCATTCGCGTTGATCCCCTGTGATCGACGTTTGTGAGGCTCCTAGCCTGCCACGGAAACCTGAGCCCTGTCCTCTGTCCGGAGGAAACCGGAGCGGTGAAAGTTGCAAGGTCTTTGCTTGACTTCCTCCGTTCCGCTTTTGTGCATTTGCCGCTGTTTTTGTTTTTGCCGCGGCAGCATATCGTTCGTCGGGATGACGACCGGCACGTGAGGCCAGGCTCCCACAGGGTGTATCACCTTCCGTGGATCGAGCCGGGATTGACTACGCTGCCGTACAGCATCGAACCCGCAGGGGAGGGCACCATGTCGCGAGAATGGGCGCTGAAAATCGTGATGGTCGTAAGCGGGCTGCTTTTTCTGGCGGCCGTCTATCCGCTGGCCATGTCGTTATGGCAGTGGCAGCACGTCGATGTCCTCATGCCGATGTTCCTCAGCCTTTACGTCACGCTCGGGGCTTTCCTGCTGATGGCGGTGCGGAACCCCTCGGAGCATCGCAGCCTCATCGGGTTCGCGGCGTGGTCCAGCTTCGCGCATGCGGGCGTGATGCTGGTTCAGGCCTACGGCAACATTGCCGGCCGGCCGGAGTTGTTCGGCATGTCCGCCATCTTGGTCGTCATCGGCGTGCCGCTGATCGCTCTGATGCCTAGGAAGCCGTCAACGGCATCGGCAGTCGCGTCCCGGGTTTAGGGAACCAAAAACGGTGTCAGGCTCATTTATTTGACCCTCAAGCGAACCTCACTCCGTTTCAGAAGGCGAGGTGCTCGAAGCGCGCTTGCCGTGATCACCTAAGCGGCGGGAATCCGAGCAAGGCATAGATCACGTAAATCCATGACAGGAAGAAATCGATGATCGCCCAGAAGATCGAGTGGTTGTGCGACCAGCTGATCAGCACGGCCAGCAGGCTGCCCAGGGTGATGCCGGTGCCGCTGTAGCTGTAGCGATTCATGGTGATGTCCTGTTCCTTGAAGAGGAGGCACTTGGACGTTTACGAAGGAGCGCACTGGCCGATGCGGTGAGCGTCAGTTCCGCATCGACGTGATGCTGCCGCACGCCATGTTCGGGCGATCATGGCTGTACGTCCATAGCCAGCGGGTGGTCATGCATGCCGTAAAAAGGGAAGGTTCATTTTTCCACTCCGTCCGGCGGCAGGAAAATGAACCTGATCCCTTTCAGACAAGGGGCAGAGCACATTTTTATCCTCAAAAAGCGCACTCTGCCGCCGGATTTTTCGGTCGCTCGACCGTGGGCGCCTACCGGGTCGCGGTAAAGAATTGCCGCCCGCCCGCTAGCTGCTGCAGCACGACATCGTGCCGATCGACTGCGGCATGGCTTTGGCTCAATACTCCTTTGGGGCTGTGCTGCCGTTTCGTGACTACGGATCGTCGAAAGGATTCCCATGGCTTACTCAATGAATCAGGTTGCCCTGTATCTCAACCTTGCTGCCGCACGGGTCAAGGCAGATGGCGATCTCCGATATCTGATGGGGCCAGGGGCGCCAAAGCTCAGTGGCGGGGGCAATCTGCAGGAGACGCAGATACTCTTCGTGCGCGACGCACTGTGGGTCGCCAATAACGACGATGCCGACACGGCGTTGCAGAAAGACATACTCGATAAGCTGAAGATCGGTACGCCCGAGGCACTGATTGAGCATGTCGAGGCTTTCCAGACACGCGTCTTCGAGCGCATGAAACTTGGTGCGAAGGAGATTTTCGTGCCGCCCGGCTCACCCGCAGAAATCCTGCTTGCCGAACTCGCTGGCCTCGACGATGCCGGGGACAAACGTGACCTGACTTATCCACCCGCCCTCGGCGCCTTGCCCATCGCCGGCAAAAAGCCCGTCGGCTACGCGCTGAAGTCGCCGGGAACGGGTGAAGGGCCGGCGGTCTCGGGCATCGTTTTTGTCACCGGCAACTACGAAGGTGTGGCCGGCTCGGGGGACAATGAGCACGCCGAGCAGAAGCTGCTCGCGGCCTTGAGCCGGGTGCCCGACAATGTTCGCGGCACGCTGGCGCTGTATGGCTGCAAGCAGCAATGCAGCATTTGCAAAGGCGTGTTCGACAAGGCGATCCCGAAAGTGGCGTCGTCTTATCGCTACCTCAATTGCCGCGCCCACGACGATCCCGCGATCGAGAATTACCAGGCGCAGGCGCATCCCTCGGGGATCAAGGCGCTGGATGTCGATCGGTACTTTCCGGTGTAGGGTTTCGAGCCCTGCATGCGCAGATCGTGTCGACGCTGGCGGAGGCCAACTTCAACGTGGCGCTCACCATGCGGAAGATCCTCGATCAGGTCGACGGGCAGAAGCTTTCGCCGAAAGCGGCGGCTGGCATCGGAGTCGGCATCGTCCCAGTGCCGGCAACGCACTCTGCGAGCGGGGCAGGTTTGCCTGTCGGACGCGAAAGTGGGCGGCGCGGGCTGGATGCCGGCAAAGCGTCTACCAGCTAGCGGAGAAGGCTTACCTGGCGCGCGGTGCTGGATGGAGTCATCGGCTGGCGTGCTCCATACATGCAGGTGCGCCATAACCACTCGACGGGTCCGAATCGGTATCGGCGGAGCCAGACGGCGCTGAGGCCGATTTGGCACATGTAGACGACCACGCCAAGGACGAGTGCTTCGGCCAGCCCCATTCGCCCGAAATACCCCAGCCCATAGCCAAAAAATACCCAGGTAAAGATCACGGACTGCATCAGGTAGTTGGTGAAGGCCATGCGGCCAAGCGGCGCAAAGACTCTGAGCACGCGCGAAGCGCGGGTGAACTCAACGAGTACGATGACCGCCGCAGCGTATCCCAGGCCCATGAAGATGTTGGCTGCGTTTGCGAGACAGGCGCTTGCCGCGGCGGACGTGAGCCAGGGCGCTGCTGTTCGCAGCACATCCGGCATGCCCATCAACGTGCCAAGTATCAGCCCGAAGCCCGCCACCGCCGACAACAATCGCCGGTGTCGTTGCGGATCGCGCAGCACACCGGTACGCCACGCTGCCATGCCGAGCAGGAAAAGCCCCAAGGTGCGCGGAAACACGTATACGTGCAGCGACAGGATGTAGGGCAGCTCGGCCCAGCTGAAGCGCACGATCCTTCCGTATGTGCCCGTCGCATAGACGTGGTTTGCCGCAACGACGTGATGCTGCAGCCACGCCACGGAAGGCCAGGCGATCGGTAGCGAAAGGGCTGGCATGGCCGCATAAAAAGTCAGCAGTCCGGCGGCGGCGAGCGCGGCGGCTCTCGCCGGAACCCACAAAAACGGCAGCACCACGAATCCCGCCAACGCGTACTCGGTGAGGATGTCGCCGTTCCAGAGCAGCAGCAGGTGCGCCAGGCCGATGGCCAGCAATATCAGCAGGCGACGGATGAGCAGACGCCGCCGCGGACCGCGACGAGCCAGACGCTCGAACTGGATCGCCAGGCCGACGCCGAACAGAATGGAAAAGAGTGCGAATGCCTTCATCTCGAGGAACATGGAGATGAAGCGTGCAATGGCACCTTCAAGCGGAAGCGCCGATGGTTGATAGGGCAGGAACTGCTGGAACAGCGATACCCGGAACTCATCGACCAGGTTGACTACAAGCACGCCGAACAAGGCGATGCCACGAAGTATGTCGATGGAGCGGATGCGGTCCTTGTCCGCGACGGGTTGTGCCGCTGCATCGATGGAGGAAGGCAACGCATCCGCTCTTCCACGTGTCATGAATGATCCTTGGTCAAGGTTTTCATTGCCGCTTTCGCACGCCGCATAAGTGCCCTACGCGGATGGGCGGTCATATATGAGGTTGCCCACACGAACCCTCGTCGCTGACCAGTGCCGACAGCAACCCGCTTCGGCCGCCCGACTTGAGTTGGTTCGAGCCGATCGGCGGAAGCAGGCGGCTGATCATACTGCCGGCAGGGTGACGGGCGACGGTCGACCGAACGGTGCATTCGCTGCGAGGTAGACGTTTATTTCGCGCCGGAATACTCCGTGGTTGTTCCCCGCGAGCTGTAAATTTCCGACGATTCACCACCTGGGTCGCTTGCGTAACCTTGGACAGGTTGACTACACGTGTAGCCATGGGTTAGCTTGACTACACGAGTAGTCAAGGAGTGCAAGATGCCAACCATCAGCAGGGCGTGTGCAGCGGTCATCCTGGGCATGGCCTTCATGCATGCGGCTTCAGGGGCCACAGCTTGCTCGGCGGCTTCGACCTTCCAGGCGGAAAGTGCCGGCCACCACCGACAATTTGTTTCAGTGACGGATGGCGTGCGGCTGGAAGTACTCGATTGGGGCGGAACCGGGCGACCTCTCGTGCTCTTGCCGGGCCTGGGCAACACGGCGCATGTGTTTGATTCGATCGCCCCGGCATTGGCGCGCCATTTTCACGTCTACGGCATTACCGGGCGGGGCTTCGGCGCTTCGTCGATCCCCAAGAGCGGCTATGGTGCGGATCGGTTGGCCGACGACGTCATGGCCGTCGTCAAGGCGCTCGACATCCGCCGGCCCATCCTTGCAGGCCATTCGATCGCCGGCGAGGAGTTGAGCGCGATAGGAACCCGTTATCAAAGCCAGATCGCAGGCTTGATCTACCTCGATGCCGCACACGGTTATGCGATCTATGATCCGGATCGCGGGGCTTATCTTCCGGACCTCGGTCACCTGGCTGCGCAGATATCGCGCATGCACGACGGCCCTTCGGACAAGTCACAGATGACTGCACTGCTGGACGAAGTCTCCGTTCTGCAACGCAGCCTTCGAGCCGAGCTCGCGGGGATCGCCGCCGATGACGCAAGCACGACCGGCGCCGCGCCTTCCGACCCAACGCCCGCGGATCTGGCCAGCTTCCCCGCGTTTCGCTGCTTCGTTTCCGCACAACTCGGCGGAGTCATACCCGAAGACGAGATACGCCAGACGTTTGCGGCCACCGCCACGGGTGGCGTCGGGGAACAGAAGGCGCCGGCGTTCGTCTACAACGCCATCCTTGAAGGCGAAGAGCGCTTCCACGCACCCGACGTGCCCATACTCGCCATTGTCCCCGTCCCGCGCGCGTCGGATCTCCCTGTCGGCAGCGATAAGGCGAAACGCCAGGCGGCCGAAGAGCTGCACACCCGCATGCAGGAGCAGGAGATCGCCACGCTCCAGCGTCAGCAGCCGTCGGCAACGGTCGTGCGAATACCCTACGGCCACCACTTCATCTTCCTGTCGAACCCGACCGAGGTGGTGAGCGCCATGATCAAGTTTGGGGCGCAATTACCGTAGGCCTGCGCTTGGCCAAGGCCGGCCGGTCGGCTCCTGTTGCTGACTGAAGAACGGGGTCAGGAAGAACGAGGTCCGTCCCCCTTTGCTGCACCTTCAGCCATTCTCAGTGCCTGCATGACCGCCTTGACCATCGCCCCCGGCTGATCGACCTGGATGTCATGCGAGGTATCTGCCACGTGCACCAGCGTGCCGCGGGGGGAGGTGGCGACGATCTGCGCCTGCGTGTGGGCGCGCGCTGCTTCCAGCCCTTGGCGGTCGCGCGGCAGCGCATCGGCAAAGGTGTTGGCGGCGGACAGCACGATCAGGGGCGCCGCGCCGTGCGTCTCCTGCATTGACACCGGCGGCTTGAACACCGCGGGGTTGTTCTGGAGCATCGACAGCACGGTGTGCCGGTACGCAGGCTTCGACATCAGGGCCACGTTCACCGCGTTGAGCTTGGCGCTGGCGTGCGGGTTGGGCTCGCCGAGGCACTGGCTCAGTTCTTTATTGGTCGCGAGAAACCGGGGTCGGAAACCGGGTCAGAGTGCATTTTTATCCTCAGCACCCGCCGTCTAGAAAAGTGTTCTGACCCATTTGCTTTGTTCTCGGCTTGTACCCTCAAAGCGGGTTGATGGGCTAATCAGGTCAATCTGAGTCCGCTGATCCCTGCGTCTGCTTGTACTCCGCCACGACCTCATGGAGCGTGGGATTGGACTTGCCCATGCCGTTGATGAAAACCGAAGGTGCTCCGCGGCTCATAACCAGGTTCGCGCGCTTGAACGAGTCCAGCTGATCCATGCGAATCGCCCTAGGGACGGGGAGGTGATCGTCGCGCTTGGCGGGAATACCCATGCCACGGAGCCGCTCCACCATGTCATCAGCGCGTTGGGAGGCATCTTTGGGGCAGTTGAGTGCGGCCAGGACGAGCACGACACCGTGCTCCACCCCGGTCGGCACGTCAGTTGGAATAAAGCCCTGAGCGTCAGCGTCGGCTTGAACTGGAGCGTCAATCCGGGCTTGAGCCTGCTCTATTTGTTCAAACGGGCTCAAAGGCCGTCGCGGGCCCCACATGTGATACGCAAATCCGACTGCGGCGAGCAGCAGTAATAACCGCAAAAGATTCATGGAGCCCCCCTGGCTTTGGTCTTGTTGCTCGTCGATAAAATGAAACGGTACTGAAACAGTATCTAGCCGATGCCGTATCGGACGCCCACGAAGGCGATGACGTCAAGCACCAGCGGAACAGGCCAGGACATCGATGCGAATAGCTCGAAGCCACCACTCTTGCGCTTTGCCATGCTTCTCTCCTTCCGTTGGAATGCTGAAGTCAAACGAGACCGTGTAGCGTCGGGTTCCTTGCTCGGAACTCCGGGTGACCGGGAAGTGAACCTGACCCCGTTGGGCTGCCCTAATATAGCTACTCCTCACTTCGTACTTGATTGGCCAAGGCAGGGAGATGCGTGGACGTCTTGTCTGACACGGTGCATTCGCTGGAAAGCGTTCCGGCACGACTCGACCGGCTCTATCGCACGATGCCGGCGTCCTACTGGGACTGGAAACCGGCTTCGTGGGAGGCCTGCCCAGGGGAGGAATTTTCCTTTCGCGAACATGCTTGCCACATGCTCGACTTCGACACCTTGGTCTATCACGTTCGCATACAGCGAACACGCGACGAGAGTCACCCCAGGTTCGAGCGTGTCTTCGGCAACGAACTCGCTGCAAAGCGCCGCTACTCGGAAATCCATCCGCTCGAGGCCATCGCGGATTTCGTGGCCGCCCGCCAGGCGACGGTGGCCACGATCAAGGCGCTGGACGACCAGCAACTTCAGCGCAAGGCTGATTTGGCGCAATACGGCGAGATCACTCTCGCTGGCTTGGTTCACCTGCTGTGCGATCACGATTCGCGCCATTTGGCGTGCATGCATTGGTTGCTTGCCAAGCTGGCATGCAGCGGCCGTCCCATTTGATTTGCGAAGATCAAAGCGAACCTGGCCCAGTTCGTGTGTTGCTGCCTGCAACGATCCCGACTAACGCTGCGAATCGGGCTTGCACCAACTCGAACTCTCGGCCAGTCCAGTGCGAAATCTGCGCTGTGTTACAGGGACGGGCTGTCCCGTCGAACCGGAGGCGAGCACTTCGTCTACGGCAAGGTAGCAATGCTGGATGCCGTCTTCCGTTACCGCGTGCGCAACGTAGCGTTTGCCGCGCTCCGGAATGAAGGTGCCGATGGCCGGGCAGGTGCCCCAGCTATTCCCGACGTCGACGGAAATGGTGATGGGGTGGCCGCCCGTCACGTTGATCCACTTCGGCGGGCCGGCCACCCCACCGGAAACCCATTGCCGGCCCGCGCAGGTTTCCGCATCACGATAAACATGAGTGGCAAGCGTGTACTCCGGCTTTCCAATCATCAGCAGCTGGGCGGTGTCGCTGCTGGCGGGCGGCGATGCATATTGCGGCACGCAGGACGTCAGAAGCATGGTCGCGCAAAGCATCCCAGCCATCGGCGTCAGTTTCATGAAGTGCCCCCTGATATCGACGCTACATTAAGAGAGTCGGTGCGCTTTGGCCAAGCGGCGTTTCCGGCTGATCCCTGAGATATCTGGAGGCGTACCGGCTAGTTTCCGCGCGTTGGTCATTGACGATCGGTGCTATCGGTCATCGCGAAGCGGGGCAGGCCAAGGGCGCGGAGATGGATGCGGAGAACCATCTCTCGACGCCCTCTCTGAAGTGGTTTGCAGCTCATTCGCCTCCGTGGAAATGGAACGACACCACGTCCCAATGCTGCACGTCGCTGGATGCGAAGGTCATCTTGGCTACCGTCTGCGCCGCATTCGCGCTGAAAGCCGGGTATTTGCTGGGCTTGAGGCTATCGATTGCAACAATGCGCCCTGACGTATCCACCAAGACTTTCTCCCAGGCGTCAACAGTGACCGGCCTACCATTCGCGTCTGTAGGCCACGGCTGGTCGACTCCCGGTACCTCCCTTGCTTGCGTGGGTGAAATCGTGAACTGCTTGCCTGACACCAGCGCCAGTTCCGCAGGGGAAACGCCGGGCACCGGCTGTGGCTGGCACTCCCTGTGGGGCGGCACAGGCGGCAATGCCACTGATGGGGTTCCTTCTGGTACGAAATTCACGGGAACTCGAGCATAGGCGGAGGCAAAAAATCCATTCTTTATCTCCGGGTTGTACTGTGACGTAGTCGTACGCCTTAGCGCGGAAGCATCCAACGCATTGTTGCCGCTGCTTTTCTCGATGCAGGCTTCTACCGCGACTCCGTGATAATCGACGAGTATCAGCAATACGGTTTCCCCGGTAACGATGTTTCCATCGGCGTCCAGCGGCCATGGCGCACCATCCAGCATGGCCCGATGCTGTGACGGCGGAACACATCCCGCCAAGCCAGCCAAAAGCGCCAAAACGATCCATCTCTTGCGCATCACAACGTCCCCTTTTTGTTGGATAGACACAACGCAACGGCGAGTGAGGCTAACTCATCAGGATGCCGTTTTGGCGATCTCCGAGCAGCCATATCGGCACCCTCGATCAGGTCGATGAGGAGGCCTCACAACCATCGCGCTTGCTCTCGTCGATCGGTGGCTGCACGCCTGTCAGAGCCGAAGCGATAGCTATCACCCAAGAGTTCGCCGCCCATGACGGCGTGACTCAAACCCAATCGCCTGCGGCAACGCCAAGCCGGGCCGGTTCATAATGGGCCCGGCTCAATCAGGGTGGCGGCTCGTCGCATGAAACAGGATCTGCTTCCGAGTGAGGATCGAGGCGCACTCACTCCTGGCGCGTACCCGCGGAGCTATCGCACCCCCGTTTCTTTTCGCTTGTGGCGATTGGGCCTGGCGGTGGCCTTTCTTTACATCCTCCACGTCATCACCCAGGTGGTGCCTCCTGTGCACCAGACCAGTGACCATCTGGCATACGCATTGATCCTCTTGATCCTGATCGGTTGCGTGACGGCCTGCCTAAGGTCGGTCGTCGTCGCGAAGAAGGTCGAGCTGACCGCTACGTCGCTCATCGTCACCCAGACGTTCTCCAGGACGGCACGCATGCTGCGCAAGGATATCGCTGCGTGCTACCTGACCCGTACGCGATGGATGTGCGTCGTCGTCAAGCACCGGAATCCGAAGGTGGCGTCCATCCGGCTGTTCTACCTGAATTACGATGACGCGTTCTGGGATTGGTTTGCCGACATTCCCGGCGAACGCGATGCACGCGGCCAGAGTTGGTGGTCCAGGCCGCAATGGTGAGCGCACGCCTGCGGCTTCAAACGAAGTAGCGATGACCGGCCAAATTCACTTGTCTGGTGCGCTCTGCTTGCGGATACATCGGTTGCTTCCCAATGCCCCGTTTTTGATGGACGCCACGGCCACGGGAGCGGCCGTGATCGCCCTCACACCACGAACCGGAACGCTGCGCCATCGCGAACAACGTGGCCAGCAGTTGGTGCGGCAAAGTGGGTGCCGATGACCAGCAGGGGCTGGTCGGCCCATTCGGCGAAGAGGCGCGAACGGGTGAGCACGGCGGCTTCCGGGTCGTGGTCGCCGAATACCCAGTCGGGGTGCGCCAGTTGGCAAGGGTGGTGGGTCATGTCGCCGGTGATCACCGCGCGCGCACCCTCGGATTCGATCAGCACGCTGACGTGTCCCGGCGTGTGGCCGATGGAAGGCGTGAGCCGGACTTCCGGCGATATCACGTGGTCCAGCTCCACCAATTGCACGAGCCCGGCATCGAAGACCGGTTGGATGCTGTCGCCGAGCATCGCCTGTTGCTCGGCGTCGTCATGGTGGCGCCAGAAGTCGTATTCCTGCCGGCCGATGAGGTAGCGCGCCTTCGGGAAGGTCGGCACCCACTGACCGTTTTCGAGCATGGTGTTCCAGCCGACATGGTCGACATGCAGATGCGTGCATACCACGGCGTCGACACCCTCGCGCGACCAGCCGACTTCGCCCAGCTGCTCCAGAAACGGCGTCGACAAGGGTTGGTCGCAGGTGATCTCGCGTGGCCGGTCGTTGCCGATGCAGGTGTCGACGACCAGCTTCAACCCTGGCGCTTCGACCAGCAGCGCATGGATGCTGAGCTTCAGCGTGCTGTCGTCCTCGCTTACGAAGTGCGGATACAGCCATGGCGACTTGCGCAGCTCAGCCGTCGTGGCCTGTCGCAGGCAGGCAATCGGCACCGGCAAATCCATCTCGACAACGCGGGTGATCTTCACTCGACCGACTTGCCAGCTCAGCATTGCGTTCGCCTCATCGCAAGGGTCAACTCCAAAATGGAGTCAGGTTTATTTCTTGGCTGGGCACTCACGGCGGGGAGTGTCAGAGCTGAAGAAACGGGGGTTATTGAACCGGCGTTCTGGCGAACCACGCCTTCCGGGACTCGCAGGTCTCCATGGCGCGCTGGTAGCTTGCGCGTGCGCTGGTGCGGGCGAGATAGGCTTTCTCTGTTTCGCCCAGGGCGATGCCTGCGCCATGTTGCGCCAACTCCAGCGCGTACGTCACCGAGATGTCGGCGGCCGTGAACCTGTCACCGGCGAGGTAGGGCGTGCGCGCCAGCTGCCGTGTCACCAGACCCAGTCGTGTTTGGAAAACGTCCAGCGCCTGACCGGCGCTCCAGTTCTCCCGCTCGGACTCCGGCGCGAAACTGCGCGCGCCGACGACGAAGTAGACGGAGGCCGCGAGGCCGGCTTCGCCAAGGTGGAGGAACTGCTGGTAAGCAGGGAACGCCGGATCGTGCGGGGCGGGTGCCAGTGGCGTGGGTCCGTAGCGGGCCATCAGGTACTCCATGATCGCGATGGACTCGACCATGGTGACGTCGCCGTCCCGGATCGCCGGGATGAAACCGGCGGGGTTGATGGCCAGGAACTCCGGGTCGTTCTCAACGCCGGCCAGAAGATCCACCGGTCGCAGCCGGTGCGCGAGTCCCATCTCTTCCAGCAGCCAGACGACCCGGAAGCCTCTTCCCTCACCAAAGACCGTAATCATCGTTCGTCATCCTCCTGAGTTCGGCCTTGTCGGCCCTATGACAGGATGACGAATGGGGTCTCCAGAAATCGACATTGGCTACTCGCGGTCGCGTCGTCGAACGCCCAAGGGCCGACGGCTCTAGCTCGAAAGTCAGCGGGCCACCTTCGGGGAGGGTCGGGAGCACGTGAATTCCAAAACGGAGTCAGGTGCGTTTGTTGCTTCCGAACTGGGGGCGTTGGCGGCACACCAGTGGTTACGCCGATCGGTGGGCCATGAATGTCATCCGTCGACCGTTACAGGTGCTCGGCCCTTGAAACGGATCGGCGCTGGAACGCACTTGTGAGCGAATTTGCCCATTGTTAGATTGCCGCCTCCCCGTGTGGGGCGAGCCGAACGACAACAAGGATGCGGTGTATGAAGCCAGTGGTGCGCGTGTCGATTCTGCGGTGTGCTCCGGAGCACTTCGCCGAGCTCCGGCAAATGGCGGCGGAGGCCGATTCCGTCCTGCGTCCCGGCATAGAGGCCATGGACGGATTGCTGTCCTTCTATTTCGGGGCGGATGAGGCGACATCTTCGTTGACGAATGTCAGCCTTTGGACCAGCCTCGAAGCCGCCAAGCAGCTGGACACGTTCCAGCCGATGCTTGATCTGGGGAAACCCTTCATCGCAAAGGGGGCGACGTTCGAGCGCCCCATCATGAACTATGCGACGTTGTGGCAGCTGAAGGGCTCCGCCTCGTCCGGCGAAGCGGCGGCGTAACGATTCGTCACCATCGGGTTTACCGGGAGTCTCAGCGCTCAACCCGAACGGTCGAATCAGACGTCGCCGATCAGAATCCAGGCGGCCGCTCCCCGGCCACAGCCACCTTCGCCTCCAGCGCACGGCCGACTCGGCCCAGTGTGCCTTCCTCGAACAGCCGGCCGATCAGGGTGATGCCGTAGAGCACGCGGTGCGGCTTGGCCAGCTTGGGATGTGGGTGTTGCGGGTCGGGCGCCCAGTCGCTGCGCACCTGGCCCACTTCCACGAAGCCGGTGCGCAGGTGAGCGAGGGCTGGCCGGTCAAGTTGGGGAAAGGAGTCTGCGGAAATGGCTGGTGTTGTCGCCGCCCAGGCTATGACGATTTGCGTCATATGACGGATGGCGTTATGGTTTGCCCGTGATCAGGAACTTTGCCGACAAGGAAGCGGAAAAGATCTGGGACGGAACGCCCTCTCGGCGCCTGCCTGCCGATATTCAGTCCGTGGCGCGCCGCAAGCTGCGCATGTTGTCAAACGCTTCGGTGCTGGATGATCTGCGCATTCCTCCGGCCAATCGACTGGAAGCCTTGAAGGGCCAACGCAAAGGCCAGCACAGCATCCGCATCAACGATCAATGGCGCATCTGTTTCCGATGGATCGACGGCGATGCCCACGACGTGGAAATCGTCGACTATCACTGACGCTAACGAGTCGATCATGAATAGCCTGCCCAACATCCATCCCGGCGAAGTACTGCTCGAGGAGTTCCTGACGCCCATGGGCATCAGCCAGAACGCCTTGGCACGCGCTGCCGGCGTGCCGCCGCGCCGCATCAACGAGATCGTGCTTGGCAAGCGCGGTGTCACGGCAGATACCGCCGTGCGTCTGGCTGCTGCCCTGGGGACCAGCGAGCGTTTCTGGCTGGGACTTCAGGCGGACTACGATCTGGAAGAGGCTCACCGAACACTCGGCAAGGCTGTCGACCAGATTGAGCGGATTGCTGCGTAAGGACTCAGTCCCCGGACGTTTCGAACCGAACCCGCGGGACGGAGTGAGCTTTTGCTAAACCGGTGTCTCAAAGCTATGTGCGGCTGACGCTCTCGGTGCAACTGCAATCACAGAAACAGTTGGCGTCTACGACTCGGCGTGCTCAAGGGAAATTAGGCGTACTTCCGGATGGAAAGTGGGTCACTGTGTCCGTGTCCGCCGCAATAGCGCAGTGGGGCTTCATCTAAAAAAGTGCGCCGGGGCGATCCGGCGCGCTTTTGCTCCCATCGACCGCATCAGGCGTCGCCGATCAGAATCCAGGTGGCCGCTCCCCGGCCACAGCCACTTTCGCCTCCAGCGCACGGCCGACGCGGCCCAGCGTGCCTTCCTCGAACAGCCGGCCGATCAGGGTGATGCCGTAGGGCACGCGGTGCGGCTTTGCCAGCTTCGGCAGCGGATGGCTCGGGTCGGGCGCCCAGTCGCTGCGCACCTGGTCCACTTCGACGAAGCCGGTGCGCAGGGTGAGCGAGGGCTGGCCGGTCATGTTGGAGATCACCATCATCTCGTCGCGCAGCGAAGGCACCAGCAGCAGGTCCACTTCGCCCATCACGCGTTCCATCTCCTTCGCCACCTTGCGGCGCAGGCGGTCGGCTTGCACGAAGTCTACGGCGGAGAGGAAGCGCGATTCGCGGAACAGGTTGGGCCAGCCGTCCGGGGTCTGCACGCGCATCTGGTCGGCGGCGCCGGAGAGCGTGAGTTCTTCGAAGGCGGCGGCGGCCTCGGCGAACAGCAGCACGTTGAGGTCGTCGTAGGGCCAGTCGGGCAGGGACACTTCGGTGGGCACCAGGCCAAGCGCGCGCAGTTGATCGAGTGCGGCGCGGTCCAGGTCGGTGGCCGGCGCTTCCTTCATCCAGCCAGGGAAGTAACCGACCTTGAGGCCCTTGATCGGGGTGGCCGCGTCGTAGTCCAGGTGTGCTGGCACGCTGGCGCTGTCGCCTGGGTCGGTGCCGCGGATGGCGTTGAGCACCAGCAGGGTGTCTTCCACCGAGCGGGCGATGGGGCCAAGCTTGTCCATCGTCCAGCACAGCGTCATGGCGCCGGTGCGCGGCACGCGGCCGTAGGTGGGGCGCAGGCCGGTGGTGCCGCAGCGCATGCACGGGCTGATGATGCTGCCCTGGGTTTCGCTGCCGATGGCGAACGCCACCAGTCCGGCCGCTGTGGCCGAGGCAGGGCCGGCGCTGGAGCCGGAGGCGCCTTCCTTGAGCAGCCACGGGTTCATGGTCTGGCCGCCGAACCAGATGTCGTTGAGCGCCAGCGCGCCCAGGCTGAGTTTGGCCACCAGCACTGCGCCTGCCTCGTTGAGCTTGCGGGTGACCGCGCCGTCGTCTTTCGGCACGCGGTGGCGGAACGGCTCCGCGCCGTAGGTGGTGGCGATGCCGGCGGTGTCGAGCAGGTCCTTTGCACCCCACGGGATGCCGTGCAGCGGGCCGCGGTAGTGGCCGGCGGCGATCTCCTTGTCCGCCTGCGCGGCCTGCGCCAGCGCGTGGTCCTCGCACAGGGTGATGACGCAGCGCAGTTGCGGGGCGAAATGCTTCAGGCGTGCGAGATAGATCTTGGTCAGCCGGGTGGAAGTGAGCTTGCGCGTGTGGATCCACGCGCCGAGCTGGGCGACGGAGGCGAAGGCGATGTCCTCGTCCTTCGCCGGCAGCGCCGAGGTCGCCACGGTGGACGGCGCGAAGCGGTCGTGCGCAGGTCCGACATGCGCACGGCCCATCGCAGGGAACCAGGTAGTGGCGGGGGCCAGCCCTTCTTCCAGCGCCACCTTGCGCGGGCCGGTGCGGCGCTCCAGCAGCGCGGCCATGGAAGTGGGCCAGTTGGCCACGGCCATTGCACGCTGCGCTTCGGTCATGCTCACCTGCGCCAGCTTTTCCGCCTCGACGAAGGTAGCCGTGGTGAGCTTCGGCCCCGCCGGCGGCGCGGTGTTGAAGGCGCCGGGCGAGCCGGGCGGCGGCGTGGTTGGTGCGGGGTTCTCGCCGGTCTGCGCCAACGCGCCGCCAGCCACCATGGCACCCAGCAGGCCCAGCGGTGCCTGGGTGAGGAAATCGCGACGAGTTTTCATGGTTCTCCCCGATGCGCCACCAGCGGAAGCGCGTTGCAGTCGAATCCGGCGAGGATGCAGCTTGGAAAAGGTGTCGGAGCCTCTTACTTCGCCGCCGGAAGAGGCTCTGGACCGTCTTGATCCTTTATGTCGCGGCCGGAGGCGTCGATGCCGACGTCGTCGCGGCCGGCGACGACGTGGTGGTCGCACCTGCGGGTTGCGTGGGCTGTGCGGCCCCAGCTTCGAATTGCCCGACCTGCAGGGCGAACGGCGCCCGTTGTCCAGCCGGCATCGCCGCCGGATCGGCATACACCTCAATCATGTAGGTCGTCGCCGTCGTCTTCGCCACCGAGTCGGACCAGGTATTCGTCGCGGTCGTGCTGGTGTCGGCCAGCTTTTGGTGGGTCTGGTCCTCCACCTTGAAATGCACCTGGGGATTGCTCGAGACGAGGTTGACGGCGACTGTCATGCCTGCCGCGATGGAAACGGTGAAGTCGTGTGCGGTAGCGCCAGAAGCCAGGCTGCCGTCTTCTTCCGCCCAGGGCTTGTTGGGCTGGAACGTCACGGCGGTCGTCGGGGGGCGCAGGTCTTCGGCACCGTATTGCCCGATCTGCAAGGCGTATTTCGCGGTTTCGTCGCGGTCTACCGCGGCAGGGTCCATGTAGACCTGGATCGTGTACGTGGTGGCCGTCGCGTTTGGAGTCGACCAGGTGGAGACGCCCGTTTTATGGGAGTCGAGCACTTGTTGGTCGCGGCCCTGGTCGTTCACCTTGAAATACACGTTCGCATTGCTGCTGATGAGGTTGACCTGCAAGGTCTTGCCTGCCGCGACCGCTACCGTGTAGTCCTGCGAGCCGTCGGCATGGTCGAGATGGCCGATTTCCTGCGCCCATACACTGTTTGCCTCGAAGGTCACCGTGACCGGCGTGGCGGCAAAGGCGGGCAGCGCCATGCAGGCAGCGGCCACGCCGAGGCTCACTCCCATGGCGGTGCTGCGGAGAAAATGGAAACGTGGCATGTATGGAATCCTCGCGTTGTTTGGAATTCGGTTGTCAAAGAGGGGAGAAGGTATCAGGGACACTCCGACGATGGTTGCAGATTTGGGGCGAGGCTGCCTTGAGTCCTTGCCGATGGCCGGAAAGGGACGCTGCCACGCATGGTCCGACTTCAGCGTTTCGAATGTTCCGACATTTAGGGTTCCCCGGCATTTTTTGCTCTGCTCTGGTGCTTGGAGTTTCACCGGGCCTTCTAGGGGCGAATGTAGAGCACTTCCGGGGAATGCCAGGGAGGGTGGCTACGACGAACGACACTCACGCTCTCTGCGATTACGCCGATGCCGATGCCGATGCCGATGCCGATGCCGATGGAGCCGACGCTGGCCGTCCAGGCGGCATTACCCAGAAGTCGCTTGATGCTGAGCACTCTTCCATGTGCATAGCCATGTCTTCCCCCATGTCGATGCTGGATCGGCCAGCGCGACGAAATCAGTTATTCCAGACAGGCCGTCCCTTGGCGAGCCACGGCATGCCGTGATAGGTGTCGGCGACCAGCCAGACGCCGGCGGTGATCAGGAAGGAAATGATGAGGGCGCTGGTTGCCGTGCGACCGGTGTAAAGATCGGGCCCCCAATAGGTGACGGTAATGATGCCCAGCATGGCGGCTTCCGCCGTTGCCGCGAGCCGCGGCCAGACACCGAACAGCAAAGCCAGGCAGGTCGCGATGCTGCCGACACCGGTCAGGCAGGCCCAGGCCATGGGCCAGGGCAACCATTGCAGCCAGGGTTGCATGACGTGGTCGCCGAATTTCACCGCATCCACGATGACCTCCACGCCGATCATGGGGAGTGCGACGACCAGCAGCCAGCGCGCCGCGCGAAGGCCACGGGGCCCGACAGCGAATCCAAAACGCCGCGCGTTGCCGACGCCGGCCTGCTCGACGAACAGGCACCACGCACCTGCCGTGATGATGGCGATCTCGCCGAAACTGCCCCAATTGCCGACTTCCTGCGGCGCCTGCACCACGCCGGGAATTTCCAGCAGCGCCAGCCACAGCATCATGTATGGAAACAGCGCTCTGCAGGTTGGCAGCAGCGTGCGTTTCAGCAAGAGACCGATGCCTAGCGCCAGTTCGACAAAGGCGCAGGCATAGGCGACGGCGGTGCGCGTCGGCGGGTGATGGATGGGAACCTGTTGCCACGCAAGGGCGAAGTCACCGTTGACGAGGCCCGTCACACCCAAGGCGATCATGGCGGCGGCGAACAATAGACGACTGTGTTGCAGCGTCGTGTTCATGTGGTCATCTTCCAGTCGATGGCTCGCGGCTGCGTGGCTAGCAGCCGCGATTCGGTACGGTATTGGCGTTCCCCCGGCAACTCCGGAATAGACGGAGCCACAACAGCATACGCTTCGGATCGGGGCCGGCGGGAATCAAATCTTTCCCGGCTGAATGTCGGATTGCGTCATGGCCCATCGCGCCAGCGCCATTGGCAGCGCCACAAAAAGCGACCCCGTTGTCCGACACACTTTCGATTGCGCCGATCGGATCAAACCGCACGAATCAGGACACCGCCGGACGCTCATCGGCTGCCGCTTCTTAGCCTTCCATGCTTGGCCGGCACGGCTCGACGTGCCTTCCTGGAACGGCCGGCCGAGCGGTCGCTGCGTACCGGGGTACTCCCACGAATCCGTTGCGCACGACCGGCGGTGATGCAGCACGAACCACGTTCGCAGCGTTCGCGTCGCGACGTGCAGCTTCACGCATCATCAGCTTCCGATTCACCGGGAGAGTTCCGCTAGCCAGATAGGTGGGGCCGAAGACGGCGCGGCCAACTTGGGAACGATCTCGATTCAAATCGTCCTGGCGCCTGTTGCACGCTACGGCGCCGGTATGGCGTGTTGTTGCCGGCTGTCGAACACGACGGATGTTTCCACGCGCAGCACGACGTCGTGACGATTGAAATGCTCGGAGATGATCGCTTTCAAATGCTGCATGTCGCGTACGGCAACGGCGACAATCAGATCGGAGCGACCCGACACCAGGAATACGCTGCGCACCTCTGGAAGGGTGGCGGTGGTACTGACGAAGTCGTCGACCACGCCGATTTCCAGTTTGCCGAGCTGCACGAACAGCACGGCCTCCAATGCGAGCCCGATCGCCTCGAGATTTACCTCGGCGTGAGCGCCCAGCAAGACTCCGCGCGCCCTGAGGGATTTGATCCGCTCATGGCAGCTTGACGCTGCCAGGCCTACCGATGCCGCGATCTGCTTGTTGGATAGCCAGGCGTCCTTCGCCAAAAGGTGCAGGATGGCGAAATCTGTTCGGTCGAGGTCAGTCGCGGCGGCCATGGTTACGAAATCAATTCGATTGACGGTTTATTGATCCTAATGACATTCTGAATTTATGACAAATATCCGAATATCTTTTGCCTTTGTGGCCATCATCTGCCTGCCATGGGCCGTCCACGCCACTCCGCTGGCCGTGTGCAGTGCTGCCTCCAACCCTCTTCCTGCCGCCGCAGCGACGAACGACGCCGTTGCCCAGCGCTTGATTGCGGAAGAACGGGCCAGCTGGAACTTGGCGATCCAGCGCAACGCCAGTGCTTACCAGGCCTTTCATGCCCCGGACTTCATCACGCTTACCGAGAGTGGCGTGGTGGGAAGGGGCGCCAGCGAGGAATCTGCCATGGATGCGCAGGTGCGCTTCGATCAATGTGCGCTCTCGGGATTCGAGGTTCGCTTCGTCGCGCAGAATGCTGCGCTCGTCACCTATCGCGTGGTGGCGGCGGGCCTCGATCACGGGAAAGCCTTCCGGCTCGACAGCTACGCCTCGTCTTTGTGGATGAAGCGGAAGGGTGCCTGGTCGAATGTGTTTTATCAGGCGACACCCGCGTCAAAGCCGTAAGCGCGCAATGCAATACGTACCATCCTGCGGTTCTGCAAGCCGACCTCACCACGTGCTTCTCGATGCTCGGGGTGCCCGTAGCGACACTCAGAATGGATGCTGCCGGTAAAACTGCTCGAGTTGCCGATAGACGTCCGGCAGCTGCTGACGCAAGACTGCCGGGCTCTCGAAAAACTGCTCGCTAGCTACCGCAAAGAATTCGGCCGGGCTCTCCAGGGCATACGGGTCGAGCGGCAACTCGGTGCCGTTGCGTTGCTGCTCCTGCAGGTGATCCCACGCGCTGGAGAAAACCCGTGTCCACACGCGGCGGTCCATGCGACGGTGCAGGGGCGGGAAGCCGTTGGCGTCCCCGTTGAGCAGATCGAGCTTGTGCGCCATTTCGTGGATCACCACGTTGTGCCCCGGCTTCTTCCCGGCATTCAGCACATCTGCCCACGACAGGATCACCGGCCCGCGCCCCCAGGCCTCGCCGGCCAGCGCGGTGGCGGTCTGGTGAACCACGCCTGCGGCATCGGTTTTTGTACGGTGTGGTACGAAGGCATCCGGGTAGACGATGACGCTGTGCCAACCGTCGTACCAGTCCAGGCCCAGTTTCAGTATGGGTACGCAGGCGTGCGCCGCGAGCAGGACACGGTCGGCGTCGTCGAGCTGCAAGCCCTTGGTCGGTTCCAGCGACTTGCTGTCCAGGAACAGCGTTGCCAGCACACGCAGCGCGGCCTGGTCGGAAGCCCCCAGCGCACGCGCCACGGCGCATCGTCGGAGCGCGTCCTGCCATAGCGGTTCGGCGATCGGGTGCCGGGCGACGAGGCGGCGTACGCGCCAGTTTCTGATTTTGTCGAGCATGGCCACGTGGACAGGGCAGATGGCCAAGAGCATCAGGGCGGAGTGCGTTTTCTCAAGGAAGAGGCAGGGCGGGACGCGCTTCCTTCGGCACAGATCCGGGTTCGCAAGATTTTGCATGCCGATCATTCCTGGTCGGTCCGTTGGTACGACGGGCCAGCTGCATCGGGCCGGCATAGCCAGGGCGATCGAAGAAAATGCGGCTCGGAGGGGCACGTTTGGCCGGCACGCGACTGGGAATGGGCCTGGCCTCGTTGGCCCGCTTCCGGGCCTGCATGATGCCGCGGCATGGTGCGGCATGAACCCGGGCGACCACGCTCCGCCACTCGGCGGCAGTTCTGGTATGTTGCCGCGATAGCCAGGCTTGCATGGCTACTGTTGCGGTGCGGCTTCGTCGCGTATCGCTGCCGGACTGTCCACGATCGCGCACGCGCGCGTTCGCGCCCGGTCCAACGAGGGGGAGCCATGGGCCACGAGAAGTCACGCTCTAGCGTTTCAATCGGCGCGGTCGACTGGAGCGATCCGCTTCTGAGTTCGCTGCTGGAGAAAGCCGACAGCTGGCGGCTGGAGAATCGCAGCAACCTGCCGCCGCAGGAAGTGCGGATCCACATCAACACGGACTGGGTGAAGGCCAGCACGATCAGCAAGCCAGCGCTGATGGTCGCTCGGAACGAGACCACCATGGTGCTGGTGACGCGCTTCCCCGTCCCGCTGGGAGAGCGCCTGAGGGTCGACAGCCAGCAGGACGATGGCGCCGCCCATATGGGTTGGGGACAGGTGGTCGAAGTGCGCGAGGGGTATCGGGCTGAAGACCATGAGCATGGCCTGTTCCTGAACTGGTTGCGCATCGATTGAAGTGTTGATGCGCGGCGTGGCCGTCATGGTGCGGCGTGCTCGCGGCGCCATCGCCCGCTGAGAGTTTGCCGCTACTTTGTCTGACTTGGAAAAGCGGACTGGGATCCACTTGCCGTAAGGACTCCGTCGGCATGACCGGTGCGACACGGCGGTCAGAGCGCGCTTTTGGCGGCAGACGAGTCGGAACCCATCAATCTGAAAGGAAGGTGCCGGATGTGCAGGAGGCTCTTTGTCGCCGCGTTCCTTATGTTCAGCGGTGTGCTTTACGCCGCCGATTCCAGCAGTGGCAGCAACGCAAACGAACTCATGCCGCCGCATTGGCTGAGCATCGAGTATGGCGGCGATTACTACGCAAGCAAGCTGGGCGATTTTCCGTTTTCCGTGCAGGCTCCTTATCTGGACGAACCGGCAGCAGGTGTGCAACCCGATGATCTGCCGGACCACGGTGCGAAGTTGCGCAGCATCCGCCAGGCGTTCGCCGACGGTTTTCGCGAAGGTCTGGCGAAGGAGCAGGGAAGCACCGCATGCGGGAGGAACGGTCACTCGCGCCTGTTCTACTGGGTGTTGTTCAAAGACGGCACGTACATACAGGGAATAGCGAAAGACGTAGTCACCCTGAAACACGTTCCCGCCGCGTGGCACTGGGCGCCGACTTTCCCTGAAACGGGCACCACGGCCTACAACGTGGCAAACATGCGGATCGCCGGGCTGGTTCTCGGTTCGATGTATCGCCAACCTTGCGCCGACGATGGACAATTTCTCGCCATGGGGCATGGCCAGTTGTATCTGGCGCATCACTCGCTCACAGGCGAGCCGCCGGCTCCACCCGCGCCGCCGCCACCGCCGCCATCGATGGTTCGTTAAGGGAAAAGGTGTCGGGACAATGCCTGGCGGGTGTCGGCCGGCGCGTACGACGTGCGGGTGCGGCGTGCTGTGACATCGAACAGTTGGAGGGCGATGCCATGGGGCATCGCCCTCGTTGTCCTTGTCGCTTTTTGTCGGATTGGCGTGGGCGATACGTGCGCGCTTCGATCTACGATTTTCGCCCTGTGACCCTGGCCTGCTTCTCGTAGGCCTGCAGCACTTCCGCTGCCAGCATCGGGGGCATGCACCCCTGGAGATTGGTCAGCACGATGGCCGTGAGATGGCTCCCGGGGATCGTGGTGATCCACACGGCTGCGCCACCGCCCGAGGACACGCTGGACTCTCCCGTCGCAGGCAGCGGATAGGGCATCAACTCCAAGCCGAAATCGCCCGCAGACCCGTCGTGGAGTTTGTAGGGCGTGCCCATCATGGCCAGGGTTTCCGGCTTGATGACCTTTCCGCTCCAGAGCGCGGATTCCCATTTCGCTATCGCGCCGATGTTCGCGTTGAGCCCCGCTGCGGGCGACAGGAACTCGGGAATGCCTTTCGATCCGAAGGCGTGGATGCCGGACGTGGACTCCACGGGCCGGCCCTTGGCATCCAGTTGCAGCTTCGAGCGATCGGGCGTCGGCTCCAGCGTGGTGTAGAGCGACGCGCGTCCCGGGATCACCTCCCAGGAATCGCCCCAGTGCATATCGGTGATGCCGAGAGGCTTGAGGAGACGATCATCGATGTAAGTCCTGAAGGGCTTGCCAGTGACGCGCTCGATCACTTCCGCCAACAGCATGTATTCGGTCTGGTTGTAGACCGTTTTTGCACCGGGTTCGCCCACCGGGCGGGTGACCAGCAGCTTCATCAACTCGGCCTGCGTGCCCGCCAGCGGCGTGACGTTGACGTCGTCGGCGGCAACCGCATCGGGCAGGCCTGATGTGTGCGAGAGGCAATGCCGCAGGGTCACCGCACCCCAGCTGGCCGGAAGCTCCGGCAAGTAGCTGCGGACGGGTTTGTCCAGCGACAGTTTGCCCTCTTGCACCAGGGTCATGATCGCGACCGCGGTGAACTCCTTGGTGGTGGAAGCGAGTGTGTACTGCGTGTCGTTGGTTACCGGCACGCCAAGCTCGACGCTGGCCAGGCCGTAGTTGGACTCCTTCACCACCTTGCCGTCTTCGATGATGGCAACGGAGGCGCCGGGGATCTTGTGAGCCTGCATGTACTGCTTGACGGCCTGATCGACTTCATCGCCGGACGTCATCGGAGTGGCGACAGCCGCATTTGCGTGGAGCGCCGCGATGGAGAGAACAATCGCCACAGCCAATGTGACTTTAGACATGGACTCAATTCCTTTGGGTTGGCCGAGCGCAGAGTCGCCGGCGGTGCCCATGGAAGTTCATCGGGGCGCGGGCGCACATGTGCCAGAAGGAGCCGTGCCAAAAGTCGTGTGCACTTGACTAGAGGGTCGTTCTTTTTCGTTCGAATCGTTTGGACGTCCATTTCAAGCGAAGAAGCTTGCGCAGCGGAAAGGCGCTGGAAGATCGTGTTTCTGCGTCCAGGGGCGAGGGCGAGTGTCGGGATTCGACCGGGTGTGCATGGGGCGAAGTGGGGGCGAGTGGGTTCGCCGCGGCGCCCGCATGGTCCTCGCGATCTTTTGCCCGACGCCGCGGAAATCGGGAAGGTTTGCAGCCGGTGCCGCAGATACATGGTTGCTGCCCGCACACCCGATCTGTGGCTGCCCGGCTGCAAGCCTTCCCGATCTCACGCCACGGTCTATGACTGTCGTCGCGTGCGGTGGTTCCCGGAAGGAAAGCGCCGGGATTCGCGCATCAGTGCAAGCCTGTGCTCGCGGAAGCCGCCGGCGTGGACGACTCGGCGGCAGCGCGCCTGGCCGTATCGGCCGGGCACCAGGTCTTGAGGCGCTTGCCTGCACGGAACAGATCGATGCACTCCCGCATCTCGGCCTTGAAGGCCAGGTCGGGCGTGTTTATCGGACAGCCGTCCGACAGCGGCTTGGTGTCGTTGTACTCGGCGATGCAGGTGGACAACGGCGGAAGCTTGGCTGGATGCGGATCGGCGGCCAGCGGTGGCGGCGGCAGATTGAGGCGCTCGTCGCCATCCTTGGGCGAGGGTGGCGGGGGCGACACGCCGCAAAGCAGGTTGGAAGCGGTGCTGCGCTTGCTGGGGTCGCACACGCTTTTGGCGATCGCCTGGATGGCATCGCCGATATGGCGACCTACCGCACCGCCGGCCGTCTCGTTAGGCGGCGGGAAGTATTTTTCGAAACGGGTTGCCTTGTAGTGCATGTGGTTGCTGTCGTGCTGCATGATCCGGCGATCGTCCGCCGGTTTGGCCGGCTTGGTCTCGGCGCTTGCTGCGGTCGAGGTGTCCGTCAGCGAGGACGGCAGCCGTATCGATCCGTCCTTGGCGAACAGGCTGCTGGTGTCCGGCGTAGCTGCGGAGGCCGCCGGCACAGGGGCCGCTGAATGATCCTGCACGACCATCGCGTCACGACGCGATTTCTCGTGCGACACGGGGTGAGCGGGTGGGGCTGCAATCTGTTGTTGGGGCACTGGCTTTGGCAGCGCGAGTGGCGCAGGCGGCGACACGGCGCGTGGCGTGCTGGAACGGTCCAGCACGCGCACGATCAGCACTTGATCGCCATCGGCAGACACTGCCGCCGGATGTTGCGGCGCGAGCTGCATCGCGTACCACATCATCCATGCGAACACTGCGTGCAGTGCCAATACCGAGGCCAGCACGAGCACCCGCGTCTGACGCGTCAGCCCTGGTTGTCGCCAGCGCCGCTGACTCAAGTTCGCACGCGTTTCGCCGTCGAGCCAGGCCAGGCCGCGCGTACGATCCCCCTCGCGTTGATGTAGGCCCTGCCCGGAACGTTCGATGACAAAGCCTCATTCAAGCCGATTGCCCGCGCAAACTTACGCATGTCGTCAGCGCGTGTCGCGACCGACACCGGTAGACAGATTTTTTCACCAAGGGTTCCGTGCGGATTGGCGTGGTGCCTCGTTGGCGCTTTGTACATCTACGTGCCGGTCACCATGCTAGCCTTCTGGCCACCTCACCCACTGTACCGGTGACGCGCCATGCTGACCGTCCACCACCTCAACAACTCGCGCTCCCAGCGCGTGCTCTGGCTGTTGGAGGAACTGGACGTCCCCTACGAGATCCGCAAGTACCAGCGCGATCCGAAGACGATGCTGGCGCCGTCGGAGCTGCGGGCGGTCCATCCGCTGGGCAAGTCACCGTTGATCGAGGATGGCGGCCAAGTGATCGCGGAGTCGGGAGCGATCGTCGACTACCTCGTCGACCGCTACGACACGGGCCGCCTGGCACCGCCGCGCGGCACGCCGGAAAGGCTGCGCTTCAACTATTGGCTGCATTACGCCGAGGGTTCGGCCATGCCGCCGCTGCTGCTCAAGCTGGTGGCGATGCGCATCGCCACGGCGCCCATGTCGTTCTTCGCCAGGCCGATCGCGCAGCGGATCGCCGGCAAGTTGCAGTCGGCCTTCGTCGATCCGCAACTGGCGTTGCACCTGGATTACGTCAACAACGAGCTGGCGCAGACTGGCTGGTTCGTGGGTGACGAATTCAGTGCGGCCGACATCCAGATGAGCTTTCCGATGGAAGTGGCCATGGCGCGCAGCGGATTGGGCGGCAGGCTGCCGCATGTCGCCGCTTTCGTGAGCCGCGTGCAGCAACGGCCGGCCTATCGCCGCGCGCTGGAGCGCGGCGGCCCTTACGCGCTGAGCTGACTGCGTCGACCCGGATGTAATCGGACAGAGCCCTCTTGGGTTGCCGGGCGTACGTGTGCCGCGATCGAGCAGGGCTCGGTGCCCGGTATGTCGATTTCCTGCTTCCTCGTTCGTCATAGGCGAGGATCGCCCGCTGGTGCCAGCAGCCGTGGATGCCAGCGGGAAGCGATCCGGATCGAGCCAGTTCCGAATCCACCACACCTACGCGATCAGACGGGAGAACTGCAATGAAGCAAGTTACCGGCCGCTGGAAGATCGGCAAGACACTTGGCGTGTTCCTGGCCATGGTCGTGGCCGCTGCACAAGGTTCGCCAGCCCAGAATCCGCCGCATGCCTATCCGGTCATGGCACCGCTGTCGCAATACCTGATGGCAGATCGCGATGCGGAAATCGCCCTGGCACGCAGCGCGGCGCCCAAGTCCATTACCGGGGACGCAACGGTCCTGGTGCTCGGGCCCCACGGTTACGTCACGGCGGTCAAGGGCAAGAACGGCTTTGTGTGCCTGGTCGACCGAGCCTGGACGGCGCAGTTCGATTTTCCGGAATTCTGGAATCCCAGATTGCGCGGACCGATGTGCCTGAATCCGCCGGCGGCGCGATCGATCCTGCCGATGACCTTCAAGCGGACGGAGCTGGCGCTCGCTGGACGATCCAAGGACCAGATCATGGGCGACATCAAGGCTGCGCTGGCGAGCAAGGCGTTCCCGCCGCTGGAACCCGGCGCGATGTGCTACATGATGTCGAAGCAGGGCTATCTGAACGACGAGGCGGGACACTGGGTCCCGCACCTGATGTTCTATACCCCGCTTGGCACGAATTGGGGCGCCGACTTGCCGGGTTCGCCGGTGATGCTGAACCCGCAGTTTCACGGTCTCCCCGAACCGATCGACGAGTTCATGATACCGACCGACAAATGGTCGGACGGAACGCCTGCGCCGTCGATGTAGGAGCGGTGAGGGCACGGCGTTGCCTGGCGATGATGCGCAGCGCTTTCCGGCTGCGCTTGCCGGTCGATGCGCGGTGACCGATGCTTCGTCTCGACGTCGGCGCCACGCACCGACGTCTTTCCATTCACTGACGGAGTTCTCCCGCATGATCCACCGCATCGACGCCGGCCCGCGCATGTCCGAGGCCACGGTCCACAACGGCATCGCCTATCTCGCCGGCCAGGTCGCCGAGGACGACAGCGCGGATGTCGCGGGGCAGACGCGTCAGGTCTTGGCGGCCATCGATGCGCTGCTGGCGCAGGCGAGCAGCGACAAGACACGCATCCTCCGCGCACAGATCTTCCTTGCCGACATCGCCGACTTCGCCGACATGAACCGGGTGTGGGACGAATGGGTGGTGCCTGGCCAAGGGCCGGCGCGTGCCACGGTGGAGGCGAGGCTGGCCAGGCCGGAGTGGAAGGTGGAAATCGTGGTAACCGCGGCGATCTGAAGTCCAGGGGCGTGATCCGTCACTGCACGCCCCTTTCCGCCGCCGCCCTGGCTTGCGCGCGAAGGGCGCGGATCAGGCGATCAGCGGCGGAGGCATGGCGATCGCCGTGTCGCCACCGCACACGTCGCGCCACAAGTGGTACATGACCCCGAACATTGCGCTGAACATAAACAACAGCAGCCCGACATACAGCGGGATCAGCACCACGAACGTCAGCCAGGGGCTGATCAGCCTCGCGACCAAGGCAAGCACCATCGCCACGATGACAAAGACGACGACCGCGGCGAGCCAGAGAAGAACGGAAACCAAGGCAAACACGAAGAGCGGCAATGCGTTCTTGAATGCGCCGATGGCGCCGTCGCCGATGGCGCCGAACACGCTGCGCTTGTTCAGGGCCACCTGGCCGAGGCTGATTGCGTAGTAGCCCATCATCCAGAGGCCAAACACCATGAACAAGGCGATGGCGCTCCAGAAGCCATCGGGGAGCGCCGGCGGCAACTGGTGGGCGGCCTGTCCCGCCAACACCTGCATGTACCAGCGGGCGATGCCGCCTCCGGTGGCCAGAACGATGATCGCGACCCCGGCGATGTAGACCACGAAATTCGCCACGCCGAGCCCGATCAACCGCCACGCCTCGCCTTGCCGGTAGGGATTGAAAATGCCGGATACGCGTGCTTCCCGCTCCCGTTCGGCTGCATCCACCAGCTGCAGGTAGCCCGCGTAGAGCGGAATGATCAGTAGCCCGAACAGCGCGGAGAGCGCCATGAGCATGAACGAAAGGGTTGCGCTCGGCGGCCGGCCGGCGCTCATTTCGTGGAATTGCACCGGCAGCGTGATCAGCGATGGCAGCAGGCACACCCCCACCAGTACCGCGGCGCCTCCGAACAATGGCTTCGGGTGACTGAAACCCACACGGATGCCGTCGGACAGCCAGCGAAAGCCGACCCCCGCTCCCATCGATCGCGTCGCCATGGCGCCCCTCTCCCCTGATGATCGGCGCCCCAGCGCCGTATCGGTGGAGCATAGCGTTTGGTGGTCGAAGTCATCCAGGATGCGCGGATTCCGCGGGTGGGCCCTCAACGGGCCGGGGAACCTGTTCAGGAACTCCAGGAACGTGGCTCCAGGCACGAAAATCTTGATCGGGCTCCTACGACGGGAGCGGGGAATACCGGCACAATGGCGCCGTGATTTTCCCTTGCGGCTGCAGCCGTAAGGAGTGGTGAAGCGACGCTTTCGCGATGAGGGGGGGCTGCTGTGAGCATTTCGATTTCTGAAACAGGCGTCGCCCCCGATTCGATCGACAAGATCGCCGAATCGCTGGCGCATGCCGGCACGCTGGAAGAACTGGTGCGACCCTTGCTGGAATTGCTGGAGAAGGTGACCGGGCTGGAGTCCACCTACCTCACCAGCATCGACATCGAAGCGGGTCTGCAGCATGTGCTGTATGCACGCAATACGCGACGCCTGCAGATTGCCGAAGGCCTCGTCGTGCCGTGGGGCGACACGCTGTGCCGCCGTGCGCTGGACGAGCGGCAACCGTATGCCGACGACGTGGGCACGCGCTGGGGCGATTCCGGAGCGGCGCGCGAACTGGGCATCGCCACCTATGTGAGCACGCCGGTGCACACCGACGACGGCAAGTTGTACGGCACGTTGTGTGCGGCCAGCGACGAGCGCAAGCCGCAGGTCGCGGGCGCGTCACAGGTGCTGGAAATGTTTTCCCGGTTGATTGCGCAGCAGATCGATCGCGAGCGCACGATTCGTTCGCTGCGCCAGGCCAACGATGCGTTGGCGGTGACCGCACACACCGATGCCACCACGCGGCTGCCCAATCGTCGAGCACTGCTGGACGAGATGCGCCGTCGACTCCTGGTCGTGCCGGACAACGAGGTGCTGCTGGTGGCTTTCATCGATCTCGACGGCTTCAAGGCGATCAACGACAACCATGGACACGATGCCGGCGACCGTTTCCTGATCGCCATCGGCAAGCGCTTGCACGCTGCCCTGCGCGATGGCGATTTCGTCGCGCGGGTAGGCGGCGACGAGTTCGTCGTGCTGTCCGCGGCGCGTCGCGACGTGGCTGCGGAGGTGTCCGACGCGGTCGGCGTGCGGCTGCGGGAAGCGACCAGCGGCCACTATGTGCTGGACGACGGCCTGGAGTTCGACTACGGCGGTCCCAGCATCGGCGTGGTGACGGCGGAGCGGCACGAATCCGACATCGACGCCGTGCTGGCTCGCGCCGACGTGGCGATGTACGCCGTGAAGCGCCAGCGCAAGGGCAGGCCCGGGCGCTGATCCATGCGTCCCTTCTGAGCACGAAGCGCTTAAGCCTTGGCGGGCGCTCCGATCGATGATGCCCCGGTTCCTTTCCGACGGCGGAGCACCTCGGAGCCTGGCCCACAGGAACGTCCTTTTTCTTCCGCCTTAGCCATCGGTAATGCCAAGAGTCTGTTCCCGATCCGCGCAGCCCTCGTCGAGGCGAATTGGAAACCCGTCGGTTCCCGGATGCGGCGCGATGCGGGCTCGCCGCCCATCACCTAGGCGAGCAATGCCTCGAACGCGGCCAGCGGCAGTGGCCGCGAGATCAGGAAGCCCTGGAACGCATCGCAACCCTGGGCCAGCAGGAACTGTCGCTGCGCATCCGTTTCCACGCCCTCGGCGATCACTTCCATGCCCAGTCCGTGGCCCATTGCGATGATGGTCTGCGCCACCATTGCATCGTTGGGGTCGGCCGGCAGGCGCGCCACGAAGGACTGGTCGATCTTGAGCTGGTCCAGCGGCAGGCGCGACAGATAGGCCAGCGAGGAATAGCCGGTGCCGAAGTCGTCCAGCGCGGCATGGATTCCCAGCGCGCGCAACTGCGCAAGCTTGGCGGCGGAGTCGTCGAGGTCGTCCAGGATCGCCGTCTCGGTGACTTCCAGCTTGAGCCGCGTGGGGTCGGCGCCGGTGATGGCCAGCGCGGTGCGCACGTCGTCCACGAAATCGGCCTGGGCGAACTGGCGTGCGCTCACGTTGACGGCGAGCGACAGCCCGCCGCGGCGCGTATCGCCCGCCCAGGCGACCAGTTGCGCGCAGGCTTGCCGCAGCACCCAGCTTCCCAGGGGCAGGATCAGCCCGTTTTCCTCGGCGATGGGAATGAACACGGCGGGCGCGATGCGGGTGCCGTCGGGGCGCGTCCATCTCAGCAGCGCCTCGGCGCCCATGATGTCGCCGAGCCGGTTCACCTGCGGCTGGTAATGCAGCTCCAGCGCGCCGACGGCGACGGCCTGGCGCAGGTCCACGACCAGCGCCTCGTATTGCGCCAGTTCATCCTGCATTGCCGGTTCGTAGCAGCACACCTGGTCGCGGCCGGCTGCCTTGGCGTGGTACATCGCCAGCTCGGCCTCTTTCAGTACCGATTCGGAGGTGCCTTGATGCGGCACCAGCACGGTCCAGCCGATGCTGAGGGTGACCACTACCGGCGTGCCGTCGAGCAGGAACGGCTCATGCAGGGCCTGGCGCAGGTTCTCGGCGCATTCGGCGGCCCGCGCCGGCGACATCGCCTCGCCGTCCGCGCAGGTTTCCAGCAGCGCGAAGGTGCCGCCACTGAAACGGCTGAGTGCGCGGTGTTCGTCCAGTCCATGGCGCAGGCGCTGCGCAATCATGATTAGCAGGCGGTCGCCGGCGGCATGGCCGCGCAGATCGTTGATCCGCTTGAAATGGTCGAGGTCGGCCAGCAAAAGCACACCGCCGTTGCCGGCGGACTCCAGCAGGTGCTGCAGGCGGGCATGCAGGAAGTAGCGGTTGGGCAGGTCGGTCAGCGGATCGAAGTACGTCATGTGGTCGACGCTGGCGTACGCCTCGCGCTCGCGCGTCAGGTCGACGATGGAGCAGACGTAATGGCTGACGTTGCCGTCGGTATCGATCACATGCGACACCGTCATGCGCGCGGCCTTGGGCTCGCCCTGCGCGGCTTGCAGCCACAGCTCGCCGTGCCAGGCGCCGCTATGCCCCACCTGCGCCCACAACTGGTCGTAGAACGCGGCGTCGTGATAGCGCGAGCGCAGCAGGTTCACCGGTCGGCCGATCAGCGCTTCGGGGGCATGGCCGGTGAGCGCGGTAAATGCGCGGTTGATGCGCTGGATGATGTGGTCGACGTCCATCACCAGCAACGCGTCCTGGGACTCGAAGGCCACCGCGGCGAGCCGCAACTCGGCCTCCGCGCGTTTGCGTTCGGTGACGTCGCGTGCCACGCCAAGCGTGGCGTAGGCGGTGCCGTCGGCGTCGCACAACGGGACGTTGATGACCTCGAGCTGCAGCCGCTCGCCATCGCCGCCCTCGGTGGACAGCACGTAGGTGTCCTGAGTGCCGCGACGTATCGCGCGGGCGTCCATCTCGCGCACTTCGGCGGCCTTGGCCGGCGGGAACAGCCCGACATCGGTGTGGCCGACCAGTTCCTTGCGTTCCATGTGCAGCAGCTCGAACACGCGGTCGTTGCACACGCGGTAGACGCCTTGCAGGTCCTTCATCCACATCGCGTCGGGATTGGCGTCGAACAGCGCGCGCAGCTTGGCTTCGCCCGCCTGCAGTTCGCGCGTGCGCGTGGCCACGCTGCGCCGCAATGCCCAGATCCACGCCAGCATCAACATGCCGAGAGTAAGCGCCACAGCCAACGCAACGGCCGCAATGCGCCCGTAGGGCGACAGCGGCGGCGACTTCTGCAGCCAGCGCTCGTCCAGTGCGCTGTTCTCTGCAGGCGTGATGCTGGCCATGCCGCGTTCGATCACTTGCAGCATCGCGGTATTGCCCTTGCGCACCGCCACGTGGAAATGGCCGGTATCGAGCACGAATGCACGATTGAAGAGCCTTTGCGCTCCAACCTTGCTGAGGTAGTAGTAGGCGCGGTATTCGTCCATGCAGAAGATGTGCGGTTCCGTGCGGATGGCCGCCGTCACCGCGTCCTGGTATTCATCGAACTGCCGCAGGTCGGCGAAGCCGAGTCCGGCCAGCGTCTTTGCGCAGGCGCTGCCGCGGCCCACGTTCACCGTGAGGCCGCGCAGCGAAGCCGTGTCATGCAGAGTGGTATCGGACGAGCCTACGTAGATGCCCAGCGGCAGGGTGACGTAGGGTGCGGAAAAGTCGAACTGGGCCTCGCGCGCGTCGGTGTGGTAGATCATGTCGATCGCGTCGGCGCTTCCGGTCAGCACGTCCTGCTTGGCGGCGTTCCAGTCGATCAGGTCGAGTTCGACGTGGATGCCGGTGTGCTTCTCGAACAGCCGCCAGCGATCCGCCACGTAGCCGCTCACCTGGCCGTCGGTGTTGCGGAACAGGTAGGGCGAGTAGCTTCCCGGGGCGACCACGCGGATGCGCGTGGGTGAGACGGGCATGGGCGCAGCCGCGAGCGGCGCCACGAGCGCAACGCAGCACAGCCACGCGAAGCACACGAATCGACCTTTCACGGTTACCCCGGTATCCAGGCGGTCTCGGTCTGCCGACAATGTCGGCCCCATGCCGGTGAGCGCGCAAGCCACGTCCGTGGCGGTCGGTTCCACCGTCCGCCGCGGATATGGCCATGCACTCATCTGCGTATCGACCATGGTGGCCGCTTCTGAAGCTGGTGCTGCAGCCGCCCGGAGCCTGTCCGTCACTGTCACGGCGTGGCTTGTGTGACAGTCAGTGCTTTTTGTGCGCGTGCCGAAATCCGGATCAGCGGTCGGCCGATCCGTCAGCCACCACCGGCAACAGCACGGCGCTGCGCCCGTCTGCGCCGTGCTCGATGGTCACCGTCGCTTTCCTGTAGTCATCCGGCTTGGCGAACAGGATGTTGGGTACGAACGTCTGCGGGTTGCGGTCGTACAGCGGGAACAGGCTGGACTGGATCTGCACCATGATGCGGTGGCCTGGCTTGAACTCGTAGTTCACGGTAGGCAGGCGGAACTTGTATTCCTGCACCGTGTTCGCCGGGATGGCCTCCGGGTTCGCGAAGCTCTTGCGGTAGCGGCCGCGGAAGATATCCAGCGACACCGGCAGCTCGTAGCCGCTCATGTCGGGGTCGGTGGCGTCGGTGCCCGGGTAGACGTCGATCAGCTTGACCACGAAGTCGCCGTCGGTGCCAGTGGTGCTGGCGAACAGGTCGGCGATCGGCGCACCCTGCACGGTCACGGTCTGGGTCAGCACGGGCGTGGTGTAGGAGAGCACGTCGGCGCGGTCCACCGCGAAGCGCTGGTCGTGCACCAGCCAGGTGCGCCAGCGGTCCTCGTTGTTGGCCTTGATCGGGCGGGGCAGGTAGGGCACGGGCTTGGCCGGGTCGGAAACGTAGCTGTCGCTGCCGCTTTCCGGCTGTCCGAAGCCCAGCCCCATGTTCGCCTGCAGGTAGATCGGGGTGAGTTGCTGGGCGCTGGCGGGCTTCCAGTGGGCGAAGCTGTCCCAGCGCTTCTCGACCGGGTTGTAGATCATCGCCTCGGGCAGTGGCGTGGCCAGCGGCGTGCCGCGCAGGTAGTGGTCGAACCACGGGATCATGACCTGCTGGCGGAACTGGGCGGTGGTGTCGCCGGGCCACTTGAGCGGCCCCAGGTTCCAGCCCGCGCGGTTGATCTGGCTGTGCCACCACGGGCCCATCACCAGGTGGTTGTTGCCGCTGTGGCCGGCCTTGTCCAGCGCTTCCCAGGCATGCACGGCGCCATAGATGTCCTCCTGGTCCCACAGGCCCTGCAGCCACATCGTGGGTACGTCGGAGGGATGCGCGGGCAGCAGCTTGTCCAGCGCCTGCAGCTGCCAGAAGGCGTCGTAGGCGGGGTGGGCCGAGAAACGGTTCCACCACGGCAGCTGCTTGAAGCCGCTGGCGACGGCGTAGTCGCCGGCCGAACCGGCGGCGAGGAAGTTGGTGTAGTCGTCGCTGTTCTCGCGCGGCACCGGTTCTCCCGAACCCTTGGCGCTCATCTGTTCGGTGAAGTAGTCGAGGTTGATCTGGCGCAAGGCGCCGTAGTGGTACCAGTCGTCGCCCATCCAGCCGTCGACCATCGGGCTTTCCGGCGCGGCGACCTTGAGTGCGGGATGCGGGTGGAGCAGGGCCATGGCGACGGTCCAACCGTCGTAGGACGAACCGATCATGCCGACCTTGCCGTCCGACTCCTTGATGTTCTTCACCAGCCAGTCGACAGTGTCCCACGCGTCGGTGGTGTCGTCGGTGGTAGTCGGGTTGAGCGGCCCGATCGGCGGCCGCGTCATGATGTATTTGCCTTCCGAGCCGTATTTGCCGCGCACGTCCTGCCACACCAGGATGTAGCCGGCGTTGGCCCAGTCCTTGTCGCCCGACCACACGGCGTCGGCCATGTGCAGGCTGTTGCCATCCAGGAAGCCGCTGGCGTTGTACGGCGTGCGCTCCAGCAGCATCGGCCGGTCGTGCGCGTTCTTCGGGATCACGATCACCGTGTGCAGCTTCACGCCGTCGCGCATCGGGATCATCACGTCGCGCTTGACGTAGTCGAAGCCGCCCTGCGGCGTCTGCCAGCTGGCCGGGATGTCCGACGCGGTCTGGATCATGTCGGGCGTCACTTTCGACGAGTCCTGGCCTGTCGCGGGTGTCGTGAACGCGGCGGCTGACAGCAGGCAGGCGAGCGGAAGGAGCGCCGGGCGCAGGGCGGCAGTCTTCATGGGGGTGGTGTCCTCTTGGTCATGATCGCGTGGGGGAAGCTACCACGGTCGTGCATTGTGGTCTTGGGGCGTCCAGTCGTTGGAACTGGCTCACGATGTCCTGTCTCGCGACCTTGCGTCTTGTGGGAGACGTTGATTTCACTGTCGCAAGTTTCAACGCGGTTGCGGTCACCTGCCGGCGCCCGAGTTCCTTCTCTTTGCTGGCCCATGCCACCGCAGCTGCGGTGGCGAACGGCGAAGCCGGCCCGAAAGGCGACGGGTTGAATGCTCGGAGTCAGAAATGGAACCAAGAGAAATGAGCTAGTTGGATTCGCCGGGACTACGGGCAGGCTGTGTCGAAGGGATTGGATCAACGCCCGGCGACACGACCTGCCATGAGGCCGCATCGCGCCGTATCTGGAAACTGAGGGCCTACACGAAACGGAGGGTCCTCACGCCCGTCATCCCAGCGAAGGCTGGGGTCCAGTGACTGCATGCCCGGGATGGGCGGTCATCGCTACAGAGTGACTTGCTGCGCTCACCCTTTGGGTGCGCCCTACGGGCGTTCTCTGCGCTGCGCAGTTTCCGGCGCAGGGTAATGTTGAGACCGCAAGCAGGCGCTTAGTTCAGGCTGGTGAGCTGGTATCCCACGTACAGCACCAGAAACAGCGCCAGTGCGACCAGCAGCGCCGTCAGCCCACGTTCGACCGTGGTGCCGTGGTACGGGGTTTCGGCTTCGGCCTGGATCAACCGGCAGTTGCGGTAGAAGGTGCGGGTGGCCAGCAGGATCAGCACGGCGCCCAGCAGGATCATGCCCAGGCCCAGCCATTCGGAGGCGCGCATGTGCAGGCCATTGTTCAACACCGCGCCGCGGGTCGTGTAGACGAGGAACACGTCGAAGCGTTCGATCAGGAAACCGAAGCCCATCAGCGACACTGCAGTGCGGATCCAGGCCAGGTAGGTGCGTTCGTTGGCGGAGAGGTCGCTGAAGTAGGGGATCATGGACACTGCCCTTGCAGGAGGTGGAGCCAGTCTAGCCCGCGGGGCCTGGGCGAAGTGCGCTTGCCGGATTGGTGCTTCAATGGCGTTTGCCAAGGCGTGTTCAGTCGCCGGACGCGCTTCGCGCGTGCGATGGAAAACCGTTAGGTCGTAAGGAGACCAGTCATGCGGAATTCGTTGAAGTGTTGCGCCTTGATCGCTGCGGCGTTTGCCGGCTCAGCGCATGCCCAAGAGCTGTCCAAGACTGCCGCCTTCGAAGCGTTCGGCAAGGGCGTGCAGATCTATGCATGCAAGGTTTCCGGCAACACCTATGCATGGGCGTTGAAGGCGCCTGACGCCACATTGTCGGATGCCAAGGGGAAGGTGATCGGCAGGCACTTCGCCGGGCCGAGCTGGCAGGCCAACGACGGCAGCACGGCGGTGGGCGCATCCTTGAACGCCTCGCCTTCGCCCGATGCCGGCGCCATACCGTGGCTGGTGCTGCGGGCCAAATCGCACAAGGGCAGCGGGCTGATGGCATCAGTGCAATACATCGTGCGCGCGCACACCGAAGGTGGCGCAGCGCCTGCTTCGGGTTGCGACGCGGGTCACGCGGGCGCCGAGGCGCGCGTGCCCTACAACGCGGTGTATCTGTTCTTCCGGGGGTGATTCCTTGACGCCCGCAATGCCGACCGTCGTCGTGATGGGTGTTTCCGGCAGCGGCAAGAGTCACGTCGGTGCTGCCCTGGCGCGCGCCTGCGGCGTGGACTTCGTGGAAGGCGACGACCTGCACCCGCCCGCGAACATCGCCAAGATGAGCGCCGGTATTCCGCTGGACGACGCGGATCGCCGACCCTGGCTCGAGGCGATTGCCGCGGCGATCGCGGTGCATCGCGGGCAGGGCGTGGTGGTGGCCTGTTCGGCCCTGCGTCGTATCTATCGAGACCATTTGCGCCAGGCCGATCCGGCGCTGCGCCTGCTCTACCTGCGCGTGCCGCGCGACGAGCTCGCACGCCGCATGGGACGGCGCCGGCATTTCATGCCGCCTGCGTTGCTCGACAGCCAGCTGGCGACATTGGAAGAACCTGCGGCGGACGAGCGTGCCATCGTGCTGGAGGCTGGCGCCGACCTGGCGGTTACGGTTGCATCGGCCACGCAGGCGCTGCGGTCGTCGCTGCGGCCGGCCTGAGAGCCTGCTCACGATCATCCCGATGACTCGCGCGCTTCATCGTGGCTGTCAGTGGTGGCGCGTGGCGCAGTGCCTGCCTGGCTGACAGGTCAAGCCGCGCGTTGCCGCATGGTGACCATGACACCGCAGCCCAAAGGGCCAGATCAGTTTGTCTGCATGCCTGCGTCATCACTCAATCGTGTATGGACGTCCACTCCCTCGTTCTTCCTTCGCCTGCGCGCAAGCGTTCCAGGGGCGGGTCACGGGAGATCGCGCGCAGGCTCCGAGGACATTTCCCTGCCCGAAGCCGCGATCCGGATCGGGACGATTGCATGTGGACGCTCGCCACGGTCAGGCGTTCCAAGGTTTTCCGGTCATGTCGATTTCGGATCCCGTCGTTCGTCGGGATGATGAAGGCCGGCGAATTGGCTTGCCCGCCGATTGATCTGGCCCGTTCCGGATTCCCTGATGCTAGGAGCAAGCGATGAGAAAGTTGATCCTGACCATGGCCACGTCGCTCGACGGTTTTGTCAGCGGCCCCGAGGGCGAAGTCCAATGGATGCTCAACGGCGACCAGGAGGCCATAGCCTGGAAGGTGGAGAACCTGTGGAAGGCCGGACTGATCATCATGGGTAGCCATTCCTTCCGGGATATGGCTCCGTTCTGGCCGACTTCCACCCTGGTGTTCGCGCCGGCGATGAACCGGATCCCCAAGGCGGTCTTTTCGAAACAGGGCCCGGCGGTGTTGGAGCCGGCGATCAAGGCAATCAGGGATGCCCGGGCCCAGGTCGACGATGCCAGGCAACTTCAGCCCGGCGCTGAAAGCTGGACCGAGGCCTACGTGGCCAGCGGCGATCTTGCCCAGGAAGTCGCCAGGCTGAAGGCCCAGGATGGCAAACCGATCGTCGCCCTCGGAGGAGCCGCCTTCGCGCGCAGCCTTATCGCCCACAAGTTGGTCGACGAATTGGCCCTGATGGTTCATCCGATCGCGTTGGGCAAAGGCAGGCCGATCTTCTCCGACTTGCCTGCGCCGCTGCCGCTTGGGCTGGTCAGCTCGAAGGCCTTTCCGCTCGGTGCGGTGCTGCAGGTCTATCGGCCGGTCTGAATACGTCCCAGACATCAATCAGCCTGCATACGCCTTGGTGTCCGCACGGGGGTCTCTCATGGCGAAGTTTGTAACCGAAATGAACCAGTCGCTGGATGGCTATATCGACCACCAGGCGTTCGGGCCGCCCGATGCGGCGCTCTTTCGCCACTTCACGGAACGAGTGCGCAACCTGACGGGCATGCTGTACGGCAGCCGCATGTACGAAGTCATGCGCTATTGGGACGAAGACTCGCCCGATTGGGACGCGGACGAACGCGACTATGCGGCGGCATGGCAGCGCAAGCCGAAATGGGTCGTGTCGCGCTCGTTGGAGTCGGTCGGATCCAATGCCTCCCTCATTTCCGCTGACGTCGAGACGGCGGTGCGGCGACTGAAGGCCGAGCTTGCCGGCGAAGTCGAGGTCGCCGGCTCGGAACTGGCGCGGAGCCTGGCCGAGCTTGGTCTCATCGATGAATATCGAATCTATCTGCACCCCATCGTGGTTGGCCATGGCAAGCCGTTCTTCGCCGGTCGGCGCTCGCGTTTGCGTCTGGTGGCCAGCGATTTGATCGTCGGTGACGTGATCCGGTTGACGTACGCTCCTGCCTGATCGCGCGCGGGCGAGGCCGGTGCAGCTGATCAGGATCGGGGCGAAGGCGAGGGTCGCCAGCGCCTTGGGTCATCTCGTAGCGCAGATTTAATAGTTGACTAAAAACAATTGTTGAAAAACAATAGTTGAATGAATACAACTATTGCTGCCGGCCATCGGGCCGAAACCCACCCGAACTTCATCCTCGGCATCTGCTGCCTGAGCCTTTTGATGGTGGCCATGGACGCCACCATCGTGAACGTCGCGCTGCCTTCGATCCGGCACGATCTGGCTGCCTCGATCTCCGGGCTGCAATGGGTGATCGATGCCTACACCCTGGTGGTAGCGAGCCTGCTCATGCTGGCCGGGTCGATGGCCGATCGCTTCGGGCGGCGCCGCGTGTTCCTCTCGGGCATGGCGCTGTTCATGCTCGGCTCGCTGTTGTGCAGCGTCGCACCGAACATCCACGGACTGGTCGCGTTCCGCATCGTCCAGGCACTGGGCGCCACGATGCTCAACCCGGTGGCCATGTCGATCATCGCCAACACGTTCCACGAGCCCAAGGCCAGGGCGCGCGCCATCGGCATCTGGGGCGCGGTGGCCGGCGTGTCGATGGCAATCGGTCCCGTGATCGGTGGCGCACTGACCGAGAGCGTCGGCTGGCGTTCGATTTTCTGGGTGAACCTGCCTGTGGGCGCCGCGGCGATGGTGCTGGCGATGCGCTACATCCCGGAATCGAAGGCGCCGCGTCCGCGCCGCGTCGATCCGGTCGGGCAACTGCTCGTGTTCGCTTTGCTGGCGAGCGTGACCTATGCGGTCATCGAAGGTCACCAGGCGGGGTGGGGCTCGACGACGATCATCGGCTTCTTCACCGCGGCCGCGCTTTCGCTGGTCGCCTTGCTCGTCTACGAGCCGCGCCGTCGCGAACCGCTGATCGATGTGCGCTTTTTCAGGAGCGCACCATTCAGCGGCGCGACCCTGATCGCGGTGTGCAGCTTCTCCGCGTTCTCCGGCTTCCTCTTCCTCAACGCGCTTTATCTGCAGGAAGTGCGGGGGCTATCGGCCTTCCACACCGGCCTGTGCACGCTGCCGCTCGCCCTGGCAACCATTCTCTGCTCGCCATTTTCCGGGAGACTCATTGGCACGTACGGGACGCGACCGTCCTTGCTCGTTTCCGGCATGGCCACCATTGCCAGCGCGCTGCTGATGACACAGCTGACGGCAACGACGCCGTTGCCGCTGCTCTTGCTGACCTACGCTATCTTCGGCGTCGGCTTCGGCATGGTGAATGCACCCATCACCAATACGGCGGTATCCGGCATGCCTAAGGCGCAGGCCGGTCTCGCCGCGGCCGTGGCATCCACCAGCCGGCAGATCGGCGCGTCGCTCGGCGTGGCACTCGCCGGCACCATCCTTGGCGCGCATATCCATGAAGGTTTCGCGGAGGCATCGCATCCCTTCTGGTGGCTCATCACCGGCGGCGGGATCATCGTGTTGCTGCTTGGTTGGCTGTCCAGCACGCGCTGGGCGCACGAGACGACGCGCCACGCGGCACACTTGCTGGAAGAAACGCCGGCTGGAGCGACCGCATGATCCGACACACCAGCGGTGGCAGCGAGGCCGATGCCCTCTGGCAGTTGATGGTCGGTCTGGTGTGGGAAACGCGCCGCGAATGGCGGCGCAAAGTGGGCGAGGCCACCGGATTGCCCTTCAGCCGCGTGCGCATCCTGTGGCGGCTGGAAGAGGCGCCCATGACCCTGAAGCAGATCGCCGATGACACCGGCAGCGATGCGCCGGCCACCACGGTGGCGGTGAACGACCTGGAGGGCCGCGGCCTCGTCGAGCGGCAGCCGCACCCGGAAAGCCGGCGCGCGAAACTGGTGTCACTCACACGTACGGGACGACAGATCGTCGACCGGATCCACAGCACCGTGCGCGACGACGCTCCGGCGGCCTTCCAGGCGCTCTCCAAGACCGACCTCGCACATCTTCGCCGCATCCTGGAGCGGATTGATCGCAGCGAACGCTGAAGCCGGCAACATCGATTTCGAGAGATGACGCGCGGTGAGTTGTTCCGCCACTCAAGCGTGGGCGCTGCATGCCCGGACGCAAACCGTCTTTAGGGACTCGATGCGCTTATCTGACGGGCAAGAGACCTAGTCCCAGCGATTGGCGTTTTTGGGAAATCCCGGGCGCTGCACACGCACCACGCAGAATCGTTGCCCGGTGGGAGCCTGCATCACCACCCAACGTTCAAGGCGGCTGACGACCGTGGCGCCCAGCTTTTCCAGACGAAGCACCTCTGCAGGAATGTCATCCGTCTCAATGTCGATGTGCACCCTGCTCTCGTGGGTGACGCGTTGAATTTGCACGATGGGCTCGTCGGGTGGCGTCTCCAGCATGCGGTAGTTGCCGCGCGTACCCGGATGATCGGGATCTATGGGGCGTCCCAATGCTTCGGCCCAGAAGCCCGCGGCCTCATCTACATCGGGAACATTGCAATCGATGAGCACGGCACAGAGTCTGGAATGGTGCATATGCTTGGTTGCCTCTTGGTGAGAAACGCAATGCCTGCCATGTCGATCATGCCCACTTCCGTGCGGTTGGCTATGCAATCTTGCACACCATGCCTCCCAATCAGCATCCTCTTTGGATCGGCAGGGACCTTGACAGGCTTGCTGACATTCTTGCTGTGCATGCCGATGAAATTGATCACTTGAACCTGTCGGTCATGATCGGCTCGCCGGCACTCTGATCCGCATGGCACGCGGGCTCGAATTGGCCAAGGGCGGACGGTCAACGCCGGGGTTCAGGTGACGCCGAAGGCGTTCACCTTGAATGCATTGTCAGGCCACTGGCGCTACGGGTGAATTTTTTTGCCATTGGCCAGCATTTCGATGAACCCAGCAATTTTTTTGGCGCGGGTTTCTGCCTTTTTGACATTCTGAATCCTGAACAAAATGGCATATCGGTTCTGACTGTCTAGTGTTGCAAAAAATGCCTTAGCCTTTTTATTGGCCTCAAGGGCTTGTTGCAAGTCGTCAGGGACGATAGATGTACTCGCTGATGAATATGCCGCATCCCAGCGTCCATCTTGCTTGGCTCGCTCGATCTCGCGCAGTCCAGTAGGATGCATTCTTCCCGCGGTGATTAGGATTTCAGCTTTTGCCTTGTTGATCTTGGACCAGATGCTTTTTGCTGTTCTAGGCGTGAATCGTTGCAGCCAATGGTGTTCATTTTCCGCTTTCTTCTGACCGTCAATCCAGCCGTGACAAAGAGCGCTCTCGACTGCCTCGGCATAGGAGATCGTTGGTCGCTCGGCAGTTTTTTTTGCCAGGCGAAGCCAGGCGCCCGCTGCGGAGCTTCCGTTGAGCTCAAGCCAGGACTCCCACTCTGCTTGACTTGAAAAGGTAAGTGTCGGATCGCTCATGGAGTTCTTGTGAGGAGCCTAACGCTTGAGTTAAGCGGCACCGGAGGCGTCCGCCTCGGACGAGTTGTTAGACAGCAGCATGGCTAGTAACCATCCGCAATGATTGTGAGGACCATGCCACCCATCTTTTGGTCAGATTCGAAGCGAATGGTCATGTTGCTGCCACGCTGCGGTGTGCCGAAGTAAAAAGAAACGTCTAAAGCTTCCAAGGCTAGATCATGTTGGCCAAAGCGTGTGCCTGGCAACAGGCAGGCCAAAGCCTGTCTTGCGTTGTCGCCAGCAAATTCCACAGCGCCATTTTTTGAAAGGTAGCTACAAACGGCGTGGCCCGGTGCATAGCCTCGATCGAAACACCGCGTGAAGGCACCTATGGCTTTGGGATTGCCATCCTTGAAGTCCGCGAGCCAAGACGTGTGGAATTCGATGCTCTCGGTTTGACCTTTCTGTACCGACGCGGCGAATGCACGGAAAGATGCGCATGGTGATGCCGGTTCCGGTGTCGCCCGCATTGCAGGCGGCACAAAGAACAGAAATGGAACTATCAAGATTACGGAGTTCCGCATCTGCTGCCTAACGCAGGAGTTAAGCGGCGGCAAAGCCGCCCGCCTTGAACGAATTGTTAGCCACTGTCACTTGATGCGTGTAGCTGCTGCGATCTCGTTATCGTCTGTGTCGATGAGTTTGTCGTCACACGCGACTATGTTAGTGGTGGGGAGCCAGAGCGCAGTATCGACTTGATCAGCTGGGTCGATCTCCCATACGGAGCCGTCTTCAAGTACGACGATAGCGCCGTCAGAGGATACAGACTGAACCCAGTGTCCATCCTCGCAATTGGCATGCGCCGATCCGGTTGCGAGCACAAGCGTGGCTGCTGTCGCAAACAATAAGCCGAGTCGCTTCATGGCTTTCCCCCTTGCGGCTAACGCCTCAGTAAAGCCTCGATTCGCCAATATGCATGGGATGTTCAGCGCCCGTCGTCCCCTTCCTTCGCCTAAATCCTACACGAGATCAAGTCTTTACCCCATGCGCCGGTATCGGCATCGTGCGTTACGCAGCACGCAATCTTTTTTCCCTGGTGCCATGTCTTATCCGTCCCAATCTGCAGGGATGTCCGGACGGACTTTTCCAAAGTTGACCCTGTCAGCTTGGCGCGAGATGGTCTCTTGCGCAGGTTACGCCAGGGCAAAAAGAGTATTTGGCGTTTTTTAGGTCACTCTGAATCCTGACTACGGCAAGCTTGATGCCCTCGCATCGCGCCCCCCGCTCGTGCTCAATGCGTTCTTGGCGGCGGCGGTGGCGCCGGTACGGGCGGCAGTGGCCCCTTGATACGTGGAATGATCCGCTCGAGGGTGGCCGCCTGCACGCTGTCTAGATCGAAGAAACGCAACGTGGCGCCACTCGGGCGGAGTGCCGCGAAGACGCGATCCTTGTCGGCGGCGGATCCCATGAACATGAGCGTGGCGCCTTTGGCCCAGTTTGGCGGTGCGTGCTTGAAGCTATTGATCATTGTGTCCGCGGTGACGCGTGAGCTTGGTCCGCCCAAGGCCAGGATGGCGCCAGGCTGCAGCCGTCGGCCGGCAATCCAGTCTTTGAAGACGTTGTTTGCGCGCTCGCGCAAACCCACACTCATTTCGCTGCGGCCGACCAGCACGGGCCACGCGCCCGGCCATACCGTCGGCGATACGTAGCGCTGGAAAACCGCCCGGACGAAGTCGAACCATTGGTCGTCGGCGTCGTCGTTCGTCGGCCGCGACACTGTGATCAATAGCTTGTACGGAGCCTCATTCGTGTAAGTGACGTTAGGCCCTGGGTAATAGGTGTTCGCTACGCCATCTGTGCCTTGCGACGCGGCAGTCGACGCCAACAGGGCGCTCGCGACCACGACGCCCATCCATGCCCATTGCCGTCGCCGCGAATGCGTCAGCGTACCCATGTCCGTTCTTTTCATGAGGCGTTTCCCTTCGATCGCACATCGATGATGCGCCCAACGCTCATCAGCGACAGGCGCATCTCTGTTCCGAATTTTACTTTAACGCCCGACAGACAAAGTCTGCCTTGAACCGTAGGCAGACCTAAGGAGCTCGCTAGCAACTCGAAAGTTGCCAGAAGCGTTGAAGATACGCGTCAGGGCGCGCCGCTTGCCACGCAAGGCTGCGCCGTCCCGACCGGCGATGCATCCGCAGCCCAGCTCGCCGCTGGCAACGCCACCTTGCCATCGCCCTGGAACGACGTCGCCGAATGCCCCAGCTGCAGCTGGTAATCGCCTGCGGGCTGTTGCCAGTGCTGGCTCTTGCGGTCGAAGTCCACCAGCAGGCGCGGATCGGCGGTCACCGTCAGGTGTGCGGACTGGCCGGGTTTGAGGTCGACGCGGCACCAGCCGGCCAATCGACGCACTTCGTTCGGGCCGGGCAGGGTGACGTAGAGCTGCGGCACGTCCACGCCCGCGCGCGTGCCACGGTTGGTCACGGTGAACGAAGCGGTGACCTTGCCGTTCGCCACACGCGGTGCAAAGCCGCTGTAATCGAAGTGCGTGTAGGCGAGGCCGTAGCCGAACGGGAACAGTGGCTCAAGATGCTTGCGCTGGTACCAGCGGTAGCCCACGTCGGCGCCTTCGACGTTGTAGTCCACGTCCTGTGCCGGTTGGCCTTGCGGCGGCTGGCCCATGGAGGTGAGCACGGCGCCGGGGATTTTCGGGCGCGGCAGTTGCGATTCGTCGCGCGGCCAGGTCAGCGGCAGGCGACCGGACGGATCGACTTCGCCGTAGAGCAGGCGCGCGATGGCCTCGCCGCCGGCTGCGCCTGGGTACCACGCTTCCAGCACCGCGCCGACCTTGGCCAGCCAGGGCATGGCCACCGGGCCGTTGTTCTCCAGCACCACGATGGTGTGCGGGTTGGCCTTGGCCACGGCTTCGACCAGCGCGTCCTGGTTGCCGGGCAGGGTCAGGTGCGGCGTGTCGACACTTTCCGCCGCCCACTGCTCCACGAATACCACCGCGACCTTGGCTTGCGCAGCCAGCTTTGCGGCGGCGGCGATGTCGTCGCCGCTGGCGTAGCTCACCGTGCCGCGTGCACGCTGCTGGATCGCCGCCAACGGCGCGGAGGGCTGGTAGATGCGTGGGCCGGGCCAGTCGGTGGGTGCAAGGCCAGGCACCGCGTTGCCTTGCGGCGACTGCACTGCGGAGGAACCGCCACCGGTCAGCACGCCCTTGTCGGCGTGGGCGCCGATCACCGCCACGGATTGCGCAGCGGACAGCGGCAGCAGTGCGTCCTGGTTGCGCAGCAGTACCGCGCCGGCTTCCTCGGCGCGTTGCGCCACCTTGCGGTCGGCGCCGAAATCGATGGCTGCCTGCTTGGCCGGATGGTCGATGGCGCCAGTCGCGAACAGGCTGCGCAGGATGCGCCGCGCCATGTCGTCGATGCGCGACTGCGGCACCTCGCCGGAAGTCACTGCGGCGCGCAGCGGTTTGTCGAAATACACCTCCTTGTCGAAGGTCTCGCCGGCCGATTCCTGGTCCAGGCCGGCCAGCGCGGATTTAGCGGCGCTGTGTACGGCGCCCCAGTCCGACATCACGAAGCCGGGGTAGTGCCAATCGCGCTTCAGCACGTCGTTGAGCAGCCAGTCGTTCTCGCAGGCGTAGACCGCATTGACGCGGTTGTAGGAGCACATCACCGAGCCCGGATGGCCGGCCGCAATGGCGATCTCGAAGGCGAGCAGGTCGGACTCGCGGGCGGAGGCCTTGTCGATGTTCGCGCTTACCGCGTTGCGGTTGGTCTCGAGGTCGTTGAACGCGTAATGCTTGATGGTGGAAACGAGGTGCTGGCTCTGGATGCCGGCGATGGCATTGCCGGCGATCTGGCCAGCCAGCAGCGGATCCTCGCCCGCGTATTCGAAATTGCGGCCGTTGCGCGGATCGCGCACCAGGTCCACACCGCCTGCCAGCATGACGTTGAAGCCGCGGCGATGTGCCTCGCTGCCGATCATCGCGCCGCCGGCATAGGCCACGGTCGGGTCGAAGCTGGCGGCCGTCGCCAGGCCGGAAGGCAGCGCGGTGGCACCGAGCTTCAACGGCTTGGCCACGCCGAGTCCGGCATCGCTTTCCTGGATGCCGGGGAGGCCCAGACGCGCGATCGCCGGGCCGTAGCCGGCGGACCCCAATGCGCCCGGAGCCATGACGTGGCCGTTCTCGGTGTCGCCGAAATCGACGCGGATCAGGCGGAACTTCTCGTCCTGAGTCATCGCCTTCAGCACCAGCTCGGCCCGCTGGTCGGGCGACAGTCGGGGATTCATCCACGGGCGCGCGTCGCTGCCTGCGGTCGCCGCCGCGCAGGTGCCGCCGAATGCCAGCAGCGCCATGCCGATGAAGGAGGCTATGCGAGTCTTGTGAAGTGCCATGACGTTCCCTTCGGGTTGCAAAAAAATCAGGTTGGAAGCACGCGCATCGCAGGTGCGGGACGACAGGCATGGTGCACGATTTCCGGTGCGCCCGCCCATGGACGGCAAGCTCATGGTTTTGGCAGATACGGATTGCGATTGGACGCGGCGATCACGGCCCATGCCGTCGCGGCGAGGCACGGCCGGTGGTAGTAGTAGGAATACAGCGCGGTGATGCGCGGCTTTGGCGTGGCGTACAGGAAGCCGCCCGATGAGGTTTGTTGCGCGACCGACGCAAGCAGCACGTCCGCCTTGGCTTCGTCGCCGGTCCAGCGGTAGGTGAGCGCGGCCTGCGCGGTGCCTTCCGTCCATATCCCGTCGCGGACGTCGGTGAAATCGAAGCCGCCTTCGACGGCATGCATGCGCTCGACCCAGGCCAGCGCGCGCTGCCACGTCTTCGGCGCTTCCGGCAGCAGTTGCGCCCAGAGTTGCACGTCGAGGGCGGAGGGTGAGCGCAGCGGCGTCGCGCCATCGCCCTCGGTGCCCGTCCAGAAGTGCCCGCTCGCGGCATCCCACTGCGCAACCACAAAAGCCCGGGCGTTGCGCGCCTGTGTGTTCCAGTCGTTTCCCGGTGCGGAGATCCGCTGCAGCCATTCGAACATCGCGGCAAGATCGATGTTGTGCTCGGTCGATTTCCATGCCGCCTGCCGCGGCACCAGCAGGAAGGACTCGACGCCGCCATAGAATCCAGCCGCGTCGTGCGGGTCCGCAGCGTGGACGACGACCCAGTCGGCAAGATGTACGGCGGCATCGCGCCAGCGCACTTCGCCGGTGGCGTCGTGCAGTGCCAGAAGTGCCAGCGCAGTCCATGCGATGTTTCCGCACGATGTGCCGTCCTGATACGCGCCGGCGTATTGGTGCGCAGCGTCGACCCAATGCTTCTGCCGGGCGTCCCACCATCCATTCGGCAAGGGCTTGTCGCCTTCGACGGGACCGGCGCGATACGCATCGCGCAGTCGCGTGTCGTTCACTGCGGCGAGGCGCAATGCCTCGCCGATGCGTTCCGCCTCAGGCTGCCTGTGGCATGCGAGCAGGGCGATGACGGCAAGCGCGTTGTCATAGGTGAACGCCGCCGTGCGGATGGGCGAAAGGGCAGGGGCGCCTTGCCCGCGCCGGTTGTCGTAACTGCGCAGCAGTACCGGGGTGTTGCCCGGCAGCGCATCCACGCGCGCAGCGATGGCATCGCAACCGGCGCGTGCGCGAGACTCGATCCGTGCGGTCGGAGAACCTGCGCCCGCGGCTGGCGTCGACGCCGCAGCTTCCGCGCGGACGGGCGATATCGAAGACATGGCAAGCGCCAGGCAGGCGGCGCTCCCGGCCAGCCAGCGTCGCCGTGCCTGGTCGGATCCGGTTGCAACGAATTCGATGATCGCCATGTTGACCCAAGCGGAGGGGCGCAGCCGCGCTGCTGTTTCATCCCGTCGTCATGGCGCATGCCTGGGCATGCGCCATGACGGGGCTTGCCGGGCGCACTTCGTCAGAAGCTTGCGCGCAAGCTGAGGTTGTAGCGGGTGTCGTCGCGGAAGAAGCCCTTGGGTACTTCCAGGCCGTCCGTGTTTACGATTTCGCTGGTCTTGAACGTGGAGTTCAGGATGTTGGCCGCCTGCAGCGAGATCTTGACGTGGTCGTTGAGCGCATAGATCAGCGAAGCGTCCAACTGGCCCTGCGAATCGGCCATCACCGGCAGGAACGGATAGTCCGCCTCCTGGCCCGTGATCAGGAAGGCCGAGCGCCAGTTGTAGGCGAGACGTGCGGACAGCGGGCCCTTCTCGTAATACACGGTGAAGTTGTAGGTGTCGCGGGACAGTTCGGACGGCGGCAGCTTGAGCTGATTGACGCACTGCGTGGGTGCCACGTAACCGGAGGGGCAGTAGTCGACCACGCCGAAACCCAGCCCGTGCGGCTTGATGTAGGTGTAGTTCATCTGCGTGCCGAAACCGGACAACCAGCCGGGCAGGAAATCGTATTTCTGCTGGTAGGCCAGTTCCAGGCCGCCCACGCTGCCCTTCTGGTCGAGGTTGGCGAGGCCCGCCGTATACTGCTCCGGGAAGCTCACGCCATTGTTCGTCACCGTGGTGTCGACCACGTTGGTGATGTACTGGATGGTGTTGTTCAACTGCTTCCAGAACAGCGTGCCGGACAGGGAGCCGACGTTGCCGAAATACCACTCCTGGGTCAGGTCGAAGTTGTGCGCCGTGATGGGCGTGAGGTAGGGGTTCGCGCCGGTATAGCCATTCGACAGGGTCGGTGCCGTGCTGCCGTTGGTGCCGTAGGGCAACAGCCCGCTGATCGTCTGCCCGGCCTGCAACTGGTTGAGCGTCGGCCGGTAGATCGACTCGGAGAACGCGAAGCGGGTGACGAGGTCACTGGTCCAGCCGATGGCCAGGTTGAAGCTGGGCAGCCAGTTGCCGTAGGAATGGCTGGCTGTGATCGGCGTGTACGCGCCGTTGGCGAAGCTCACGTACTGCTGTTGCTGCGCAGGTGTCAGCGCGCAGAACGTGCCCGGCTGCGGCGCCGGGCCGCTCGCGCTCTGCTGGCAATACTCCGCGATGGTCTTGCCATTGAGCGTCTGGTTCATGTTCGGCAGCAGCAGGAAGCCCGAGGCCTCGTCCTGCGTATGCACGTAGCGCAGGCCGATGTTGCCGCTGATCTGGATGCCGCTGAGGAAATCGGTGTTGTCGTTGCCGAAGTTCAGGCGCAGGTAGGCGGCGTTGGTCTTTTCCTCGTTGGAGGCGATTTCCTGCGGCAGGTAATACGTGCCCGGCACGAAGACGTCGCCTGCCACGTACTGCTCGCGCTGGAAGTTGGTGTAGTACGGGCCGCCGGCCATGCCGGGATTCATCGCGAACCATTGCTGGTTGATCTGCTGCATCACGCTGGCCGCTTGCTGGAACTGCGTGAGCGGATTCAGGTTGAAGTAGGGCGCGACGATGCCGAAGTTGCCGCCGCTGAAGGCCGGCAGGTTGACGTTGTATGGGGCGACGTCGCCGGGCGTGTTGGCCGCGGTCACCACGCTGATCCCCGGGCTCGGCGAGCTGACGGCCTCGTAGTTGTAATCCGAGTTCTGCACCACCTCGCTCTGGTCGGAGTGGCGGACGCCGAACTGGAGGTTGTCCAGGAAACCCTTGTCGATGTCGAAGGTGCCGTCCAGGCGGAAGGTGCGCTGGTTGCCCCAGGAATGCTCCTCGTGGTCCTGCGCCGCCGCCCAGTAGGTGTTGTTGGGATTGCCGAAGTACTGCGCCGTCGTTTCGTTGGGGTCCGGCGAGAGAATGCTGATGCTGGGCACGTTGTTGCCGTGCAGGGCAATGTCCCAGTTCGCCATGGTCAACTGGCGGATGTAGTAATAGAAGTTGTCGTAGGTGGAATTGGTGTCCTGCGCATCGGCGCTCAGGTGCAACCGGTCGGTGACGTTCCACTTCAGGTTGAAGCTGTAGTCGTTGGTGACGTAGCGGTTGCGGTATGCCGTGCTGTCGAGCTGCGTCGGCAGGCCGCCATACGTGGACGGGTAGTTGTACGCACTGGGCAACGCCGTGACGATGCCCGACTGGAACACGCCCTGCGAATTGAACGTGGGGTAGGTGCCTGCCAGCGGGATGTCGCACTGGTTGGGATCCGACCAGGCGCAACCGTCCGTGGAAGCCTGCAGGGTGTGCTCGTAGGCGGTTTCCGTGTCCGAAGCGCGATCCCATTCCAGCGTGGCCTGCAAGGCCTTGTCCGGGCTTTCCCACTGCGCCGCGAACACGCTGCCGAAGCGCGTGCTGGTTTCGTCCTGGGTACGCAGGTCGCCGCCGATCGGCACGTAGGCGTATTGACCGGGCGCCAGGCCGGGGAAGTCATCGTTGCGCGAGCCCGGCAGCGTGCAGCCGTTGCAGCGTCGCTGGAAATCGACCAGCGAGATCGCGTTGTCGGCCTGGTCGATGCGGTCGTAGGCGATGTTGCCCAGCACGCCGAAACGGCCGATGTCGGTATCCCAGTTGTGGCTGAGCAGGCCGGAGATCTGCGGCGTGCCCTTCTTGTCGAGGCTGCCCCAGTAATTGCCGACCGTGATGGAGGCCTGCGTGTCCTTGCTGCTGTCGAAGGGTTTACGCGTATTGAGATCGATCGAGCCGGCGATGCCGCCTTCGAGCATGTCCGCCGTCTGGTTCTTGCTCACCACCACCGAACCGATAAGCTCCGGCGACACCGTGGAGAAGTTCAGCCCCTGGCCGCCGCCGGCGGAAAACACCGAGCGGCCGTTGAACAGCGTGCTGGTGTAGGGCAGGCCTTGCAGGCTGATGTCGGAACCCTGGATGGAGAAGTGATCCGGATCGGCCGCGACGCCGAAGGCGCTCACGGCCACGCCCGGCACGCGCTGCAACGCCTCGGTGACCGAGGTGTCGGGCAGGGAGCCGGCGTCCTGCGCCGAGATCGCATCGACCACCGTGTCGGCATAACGCTTGATTTCCTGCGCGCGGTTCAAGCTGCCCGAGTAACCGTTGACGGTCATGCCGGTGAGTTGCTTCGCTTCCTTTTCGCTGGCCGTCGTGGTGGCGTCCTTTTTCTTGTCCGCAGTCTTGGCGTCCTTCGCCGCAGCAGGGGCGGTGGGCGCGGTCTGGTCGGTGGTCTGCGGCGCGGGCTGTGTGGCTTGCGCGTGCGATGGGCCAGCCGCAAACAAGGTCGCCGCGATCGCGAAAGGCAGCAGGCGCAGTTGGTTGACGTTGCCTGCATGCGAATGCATGGACTGCTTCTTCACTTCGATATCTCCCCAATGTTCAGTGAATGTCCGGCCGGCGCGTGTTCGTCCCCTCGCTGCCCGGCGTGTTCCGTCTGCGGCCCGGAATTCAGGCCGCTTCGCCTTCGGCCGCTGGTCGGCAAACCGGATCAAGCCTGCATGCCACGGCGGCCGTTGCGGCCAAGCGGGGAGCGATCGCATTCGCGAATGCGTGCGGCAGCGCAATTGCTGCGGCACGTCGCGGCGATCGCCGGCTGAACACCTTCCCCTTTCCCTCTTGCACTTACGTTCCGTGGCGCACGGGCTCTAGCGCGTTTCGCAAGCTAGTCAAAAGTACCAGCGCTGTCAATAGAAAATACCAGCGCTGGTACTTTTGGACGAAATGGGCGGAATCCGGATGACTGCGGGCCGTCGGCTTGGGGTAGCATGGAGCGCTGCAAGCCACACAGGGGCGGTATCTGCACATGCCTGCGAGAATCGAAGACGTCGCTGCGCATGCGGGCGTATCCACCAAGACGGTATCCCGCGTGCTCAACGGCCAACCGAGCGTGCGTGCCACGCTGCGCACGCGGATCGAGGCTTCGATCCGCGCGCTCAACTACGTGCCCAACGCGTCCGCGCGCAGCCTTGCGGGGAATCGTTCGCATCTGGTCGCACTGCTGTACGACAACCCGATGGCCGGTTCCAGCTACACCATGGAATTGATCGTGGGCGTGCTGCAGGCGTGCAAGGGAACGCCGTACAACGCCGTGCTGCATCCCTTCGACGCGGGCGACGATCTGGCCGCACGGATCGACGGCTTCGTGGCGCAGCACCGGCCGGACGCGCTGGTGCTGGTGCCGCCGCATGCAAACAACGCCAAACTGCTGCAGCGCCTCGACGAGTTGGACATTCCCTATTCGACGATTTCCTCCAAATTGCGCCAGTCGCGCATTGATGTCGGTTTCGACGAGCGCAGGGCGGCCGCCGAGATCGTCGAACACCTGATCTCGCTGGGGCACCGGCGGATAGGGCATATCGCCGGGCTGCCGGGGCACGGTGCGCGTACCTGGCGGCTTAGCGGCTATCGCGACGCGCTGCGCAAGGCCGGCATTGCGTACGACGAGTCGCTGGTGGCGGAAGGGGATTTCGCTTTCGCTTCGGGCGTGGCCGGCGCCAAATGGCTGCTCGACCGCCGGCGTCCGCCCACGGCGATCTTTGCGGCGAACGACGACATGGCCTGCGGCGTGATGCGCGAAGCCTACGATCGCGGACTGGCCATTCCCGCCGACCTGTCGGTCTGCGGATTCGACGGCACGCCGGTATCGCAGCTGATCTCGCCCAGCCTGACGACGGTGCACCAGCCGTGTCGCGAGCTTGGCTGCCTCGCTGTCGAGAGCGTATTGCAATCGATCCGCGACCCCGCTGCTCGCCAGCAGGCGCGCGTGCCCTACCAGATGGAATTGCGCGGATCCACCGCGTCGCCCGGGAAACCGTAGTATTCGTTCGTTGCCGGCGTCGGGTTCGACTACGCCTGGCACGCGTATCCATGGGGCGACGAAGGTGACCGACGACAAGGCTGAAGCCGCAATGCGTTGGCTTCCCCCGCAAGCGCGCGCGCATGCGGTTGCGGCGCCGTACGCACGCCGTGCCGGCTGGCCGTTCATCCTGATCTATGGCCTGGCGTACATGGGGCTGTGGATGGCCCTGCTTCCGCCCATCCTGGTGGGTCTGGCGATGCGCGTGCGCGAGATCGCGCCAGCGCACGCGACCGGCAGCCTGTCGCTGGTGGTGGGCGTGGGCGCCTTGATGGCGCTGTTCGGCAATCCGTTTTTCGGCCGCCTGTCGGATCGCACGACCTCGCGCTTCGGCATGCGCCGGCCGTGGCTGGTTGCCGGCGCGCTGGGGGGAATGGCGGGATTGGCGATCATCGCGACGGCCGCGTCGGTCCCGCAGCTGCTGCTGGGCTGGTGCGTCGCGCAGCTCGCTTACAACGCGCAGCTGGCCGCGCTGGCGGCGATCCTTTCGGACCAGATCCCGGCGTCGCAGCGGGGCATGGTGTCGGGCATCGTGAACATCAGCTTGCCGCTGGGCATGGCGGGCGGCACCTTCCTGGTCGAGGCGCTCGCCGATTCCACGCTCGCGACTTTCCTGGTGCCGGCTGCGGTCGCCCTGGCCGGCGCGCTCATCCTGGCTTGGGCATTGCCTGACCACCGCTTGGCCGAGGCGCAACGGCCACGCTACGGATGGCGCGAATTCCTCGGCAGCTTCTGGATCAATCCGCTGCGCTTCCCCGATTTCGCCTGGACCTGGAACAGCCGCTTCCTGCTCTACGCCGGGGTCGCACTGTTGATGACCTACCAGGAGTTCTACCTGATCCGTCAACTGGGTTGCGCGCCGGCCGATGTGCCGCGCTGGATCTTCCTGTCCACCCTGGTGCAGTCCTGCACGGTTGCTGTCTTCAGCATTCTGGGAGGCGGCCTGTCCGACGCCCTCGGGCGGCGCAAGGTTTTCGTGTGCGGCGGGGCGCTCGCCTATGCGCTGGCCCTGTTGGTGATCGCCTTCGCCGCGTCGTATCCCTGGTTCCTTGCGGGCATGGCCGTGGCCGGCATCGCGCAGGGCGTATATCTGGCCGCCGATCTCGCGCTGGTGAACGATGTGTTGCCGGAGCGCGAAACCCATGCGGCCAGGAATCTGGGCATTTTCAACATCGCCAGTGTCCTGCCGCAGTCGCTGATGCCGGCAATTGCCCCGGGCATCTTGTCCCTGAGCGGCGGGAGCTATGCGACCCTGTTCGTCGCGGCGGCGGTCTTCGTGGCGCTGGGTGCGTGGGCCATCCTGCCGGTACGCGGAGTACGTTAAGCGAGAGCCAGATCCAGGTCCCTCGCTTGTCCATGACCGGGTTGGCGTTGAAAAGCCGGGTCGATCGCCTCAATGGCGATACGTGGTTTCCACGGCCGCATCGCGGGTGCGATGGGCGTCGGGACGGGCGACAACAAACTGGCGTGGACTTTGGAGTTCCCGCATCCGGATATCAGAAGAACGTCGGCATTGCTTCCAGCACGCGCAGTTCGTCGTCGACACGCAGGATCTGCCGCCACTTGTCGAACGTCAGACAGGGATGCGAGGCGCCGAACGAGACGACGTCGCCGATACGCAGGTCGGACTGGGCCGGGATCGCCAGCATGGTGTGCTGGTCCATCACCTTGCGGGTCGCGCAATCCTGCAGCGGGCGCGCTGGTTCGCCAGGGCGGTGCCGTTGCAGCGGAATCGGCAGATCGGGGTCGCAGGAGATGTCGCGCTTGCCCATGGCGATCACTGCCAAGCCGGGTTCGGGCAGCGACTGCACGTGGGCGAACACGGCCAGGGCCGGCTGCAGTCCGCCTTCGAGTTCAGGATGGCGTTCCTTCACTTCGGCCAGTGCGTCGCGGTACGAGCGATGGTCGTGGACGACATAACAGCCCGGCCGCAGGATGCTCATGCAGTGCTCGCGCAGATCCGCCTGGTCGAACGCTTCGGCGATCAGGTCGAACCACTGCGAACCGGCCGCGGTGACGATCGGCTTGCGGCCGCCAAACGCACCCGCATCCATGAGTCCGCGCAAGGTGGCGACGAGCTGACCGGCGTAGGTGCGGACGCGTTCCACGGCATGCTCGCCGCCGATCAGTCCCTCGTAGCCTTCGATGCCGCAGAGCGTGATTGCCGGCGCGGCCGCAATGGCATCGACCAGCGCCGTCAGTGCGGATGCGTCGCGTACCCCGCAACGGCCGCCGGGTACGCCGAGTTCGACCAGCACCTGCAGGGTCAGGCCGCGTTCCGCGAAAAAGCGGTTCAAGGCTTCGACATTCGCCGCGCTGTCGACCAGGCAGCAGTAGTCCGCGCCGCGTTCGACAAGGCTGGCGATGATTGCCATGTTGGGCGAGCCAACCAGCTGGTTGGCCATCAGCAGGCGCGTGATGCCATATTCAAAGGCCGCTGCGCACTGCACGGCGTTGGCCAGCGTGATACCCCAGGCGCCGGCATCGAGCTGGCGTCGGAACAGCGCCGGCGTCATCGTGGTCTTGCCGTGCGGCGCGAGTTGCGCGCCATGGTCGTCGGCGAAGCGCTGCATCCACGCGATGTTGTTGGCCAGCGCCGATTCGAGGATGGCCGCAGCCGGCAGGCTTGTGTCTTCAAGCAACGACTGGCCGGTGATGGGGCTGCCTTTCTCGAGTTGCGACATATAGGGAGCCATGGAGTCGTTCTGGTCATCTCTGGGAGTGCGCCAGTTTTGCCGCATGCGGAATGGCGCGCAATGGCTGTGCCTGGCCCTGCCCAAGGGTTTTTGTCCGGAGATCTTTCTTCGGTCGCCGCCGATGGCAAGCAGTGCTGCCCGTGGGCGTCGCTGCTTTCGCGGGCTTTCAGACAACGGTGTCACGAAAGTCCTTTTATGGACCGCATGGACGTCCATACGTCTAAATCGATCTAGTTGCATCGCACCATCGATGCCGCATGCGAATAGCTATATCGGCGTCATCTTTGGCGCTGCATTGCGGTAATTCACTGGCTATTTTCGAAAGTGGCAATGTTCATTGCCTGCATTGCGTTTCCACGATTGCCGTCACGGTTTGCGTCACCTGATTTAGACAACGTTGTCATTACAAGACATCCAGGCGCCACCGTTTCGGTCTTGGCAGGCCGTGGTGGGCCGGATGTCCAAACAGGGGAACACCGCCAAGGATCGCAAGCCGTTCGCCACGGAGAAGACCTTCCGCCTCTAGATAACGCAACTCAACCAGGGAGACGCTTTCATGCATATGAAGAAGTCGGTTGTTTGGCTACACACGGCATTCAACGCAGTCGGCACCACCGCAGGTGGCGCGATGGCGATGAGCTTGATGACGGTGGCACCGGTGCAGGTGGTACACGCGCAAACCGCAACGGCCTGCGCGGCGGCGTGGAATTCGGGCACGGCCTACAGCGGGGGGGCCGTCGCCAGCGAGAACGGCACCAACTACGTCGCCAACTGGTGGACGCAAGGCAACGATCCGGCCACCAGCAGCGGCGCAAGCGGTTCGGGCGAGCCCTGGACTTCGCAAGGGGCGTGCGGCGGTTCGGGTTCCGGTTCGAGTGGAAGTGGCGGTTCCAGCGGCAGTGGCGGCTCCACTGGCTCCAGCGGCAGCAGCGGCTCGGGGAATGCCTGCGCGGCGGCGTGGAGCGCGACCACGGCTTATAACGGCGGCGCCGTTGCTAGCGAGAACAGCATCAATTACGTCGCCAACTGGTGGACGCAGGGCAACGACCCGGCCACGAACAGCGGCGCGACCGGTTCGGGCGAACCCTGGACCTCGCAAGGCGCGTGCAGCGGCAGCGGTTCCTCCGGTGGCGGAACGAGTGGCGGGGGCAGCAGCGGCGGTGGCTCCAGTGGCGGCGGTAGCGGTCCGGCGAATCCGCCGGGCACCGGTGCCAAACTGCTGTTCAGTCCGTACAAGGACGTGACGATCAACATGAACTGGAACACCGACACCATGCAGACCGCCGCGGCGACGGGTTCGGCGATTCCGGTGGTCGGCACGGGCAGCCTCTATTCGAACTACGTATCCGATCTCAGTGCGATCACGCTGGCGTTCGCCACCGGCGAATGCGGCAGCGAGAACTGGGGCGGCGTGCCGGGCGCAAGCTTCGCCACGGCCAATATCCCGGCGCTGTCCAGCGCGGGCCTGCCCTATGTGGTTTCCACCGGTGGCCAGGCGGGCACCTTCACCTGCGGCAGCACGGCGAACTTCGCCGCTTTCCTGTCACGCTACATGTCGCCGCAGATGGTGGGCGTGGACTTCGACATCGAAGGCGGCCAGTCTCAGGCCGACATCAACAATCTGGTGGCTGCCGCGGTGTACGGCCAGTCGCTGTATCCCAACCTGCGCTTCTCGTTCACGGTGGCCACGCTGGGCGCGTCGGATGGGAGCTACGGTGGCGTCAACAGCCTGGGCGACATGGTGGTACGGGCCGTGCAGGCCTCCACGCTCAGCAACTACACCATCAACCTGATGACGATGGATTACGGCGCCGCCAGCTCCAGCGTCTGCGTGGTGTCGAATGGTTCGTGCGACATGGCGCAGACGGCGATCCAGGCCGCGGTGAACCTAGAACACACCTATGGCATCTCGCCTAACAAGATCGAGCTGACTCCGATGATCGGCGTCAACGACGTGTCCAGCGAGAACTTCACCATCGCCAACGCCAGCACGTTGACGAGCTATGCCGTTTCCAATGGCCTGGCGGGCATCCACTTCTGGTCGCTCGATCGCGACACCCCGTGCAGCCAGAGCACCGCTTCGCCCACCTGCAACTCGGTGTCCACCAGCACGCCGCTGCAGTACACCAAGAGTTTCCTGGGCGATCTGGGAAGGTAGGCGGTTTCGCTTCCGGTCAACGCCGGAGCGAGCGCTTCACGGCAAGCGCCGCAGCGACGCGGCGCTTGCTTTCATGGTCAGATTTGCGCGGACGGCAAGGGATGGCCTGATTAACTGCCATCGGTGATGGCAGCATGTATCCGTCGGTTTGCCATGCGCCCATTGCATGATGCCTGCCGCCTGCATCACGACGGATCGGCACGCAATTTTTCGGTCGGCCTTGAACAACGTGGGGTGAGGGCAACGAGCCGCCCATCGCGTGGCCTCGTGGCCGCGAGGATGATTGTGGCCAGGGATATCGGATCGTGCTGTCCGGATCAGCGCGGTGGCACTAACTTGACCTGACCCGTTCCCGCTCGGCCCGTTGAAGGTGCCGTTTATCCCGTGATGCATCGCTCTTGTCCCAGTCCTCTGGGTTCGGGCCAATGGTTTGATTCAATGTGCCCGGCTCCGGATCATGGGTGAAGCATGAATACTGTGACTCGCACTTTGTTCGCATGCTGTCTATTCGCATGCTGCCTGGTGATTACATGCGTTGCCAGGGAAGCGCGGCCGCAGGCTCCCGGATCCCTGGAGCTGCGTGTGCTAGATGTGCCGCAGGCGGTGAGCACGAGTGCTGGCATGCAGGTATTCCAGGAGCTGCACCTGACCAATTTCTCGGCGACGCCACTGCGTCTGTCCCGTGTCATGGCGGTGGACGCGCAGGATGGACACCTGCTGGCGGCTTGGATCGGCGACGCGTTGCGGCAGCGGTTTGCGCTGATCGGCGCAGCCGCCACGACGCCAGATCTTCTCGTTCCGCCGGGACGGCGCGGCGTGGTCTACATCGAATGGTCCACACACGGTCAAGCGCCGCGGGCGGTCGAGCATGTGGTGGAGTACACGGCGCAGCCGGATGCGTCAACGGTTGTCGTGCGTGGTGCACGCGCCACGGTGTCGTATCCCACAGGAGCGGTGCTTGGGCCGCCGTTGCGCGGCGGGCCTTGGGTTGCGATCCACGGCGCCGGATGGGCAAATGGCCATCGCCGTGTCTTCAATGTGGTCGACGGGACGGCCCGCATTCCGGGGCGCTTTGCTATCGATTGGGTGCGCGTCGATGCGGCCGGACACCTGGCGCGGGGAGACCGGGATGTGCCGAGCAACTGGCTGGGGTACGGTGTCGACGTGCTGGCTGTCGCGGATGCCACCGTGGTGGCCGTGCGCGACAGCATGGCCGAGTCCGCCAGCGTATCCGGCAATCCGAAGCATGTGCTGGCCGAGGACGCAGGCAATTTCGTGACGATCCGCCTCGGTGATGGCCGGTACGCGTTCTACGAGCACCTGCGTCCAGGCAGCATCGTGGTCAGTCCCGGCCAACGCGTGCATCGTGGCGATGTGTTGGGCGGGCTCGGTTTTACCGGTGCATCCACTGGGCCGCACCTGCATTTCCACGTGGCCGACGGGCCGTCCCCGATCGGCGCTGAAGGGCGGCCTTTCGCGCTGGACGCGTTCGACCTGCTGGGCAGTTACGACGATCTGGGCCAACTTGGCAAAGCGGCCTGGAAGCCGCGTCGCGAGGACGAAGCCGAACAGCGGCGTGGCGAGTGGCCGGCAGAGAATGCGGTCGTGCGTTTTCCGGATTGAGGTCGCGCGTGCGCTAGGCGGCGATCGACCAGGCCACGGACTGCCCCGCGCGGAACGGCACGCACTGGCTTTCGCCGAAAGGTATCGCGTCGGGCACCGTCCAGGGCTTGCGCTCGAGCACGATGGTGTCGGCGTTGCGCGGTAGGCCATAGAAGTCCGGGCCATGGAAGCTGGCGAAGGCTTCGAGCCTGTCCAGCTTGCCGGCCTGCTCGAAGGCTTCGGCATACAGCTCGATGGCTGCGTGTGCGGTGTAGATGCCCGCGCAGCCGCAGGCCGCTTCCTTGGCTTCCTGCGCGTGCGGCGCGCTGTCGGTGCCGAGGAAGAAGTGCGCGTCGCCGCTGGTGGCGGCCTCTACCAGAGCGGTGCGATGCGTTTCGCGCTTCAGCACCGGCAGGCAGTAATGGTGCGGGCGGATGCCGCCTTCGAAGATCGCGTTGCGGTTGAGCAACAGGTGGTGCGCGGTGATGGTGGCGCCCACGTGCGTGGGCGCTTCACGCACAAATTCCACGGCGGCGCGCGTGGTGATGTGTTCCAGCACCATGCGCAGCTCGGGAAAGCGTTCGCGCAGCGGAATCAGGTGGCGTTCGATGAACACCTGCTCGCGGTCGAAGATGTCCACGCTCGAGTCGGTGACTTCGCCGTGCATCAGCAGCGGCAGGCCGTGCTGCTCCATGGCCTCGAGCGCGGCCTGCACGTTCGCCAGGTCGCGCACGCCGGCCTGCGAGTTGGTGGTGGCGCCGGCCGGGTAGTACTTCACGGCATGCACGATGCCGCTGGCCTTGGCGCGCGCGATTTCGTCCGGCGTGGTGGCCTCGGTGAGGTACAGCGTCATCAGCGGCTGGAAGCGCGTGTCCGCCGGCAGGCATGCGAGGATGCGGCGACGGTAGTCCTCGGCCTGGGCCACCGTGGTCACCGGCGGCTTGAGGTTGGGCATCACGATGGCGCGCCCGAACTGCCGCGCAGTGTCGGCCACCACCGAGCCGAGAGCGGCGCCGTCGCGCAAGTGCAGATGCCAGTCGTCGGGACGGGTGATTTCGAGGCGCGCGGACGACATGGCGATAAAGCTCCGGGGACGGGAGAGGGCAGGCGGCAGCCTCGGGACGTGTTGGTGGGCGCGCACCGCCGGGCGGTTGCATATGGTATCGGAACGACACTATGGCGTCGCCGCCGGCCGTGTTGCGTCACGGCGCGTGCCTATGCGAAAGCAGCCCACGGACGATCTCTTTTCCGCATCGCCGGGACCGGACTCCGATGGTTTCGATGCCCTTCCTCACCTGGTGCCGGTGTTCTTCGCGATCTGTCCCGCTGCGGAAGACTTGCAACGAGTCGCCGCCTGGCGCCAGCGCATCTGCGGACGGATCGATGTCGTGCCCCGGCCGCAGTGGGTTGCTGCATGCCAGCGTCGCGCTCTGCGGTACCCCGCGCCGACGGTGGCAACCTCTCCGTGAGGTTTTGCGCGTCGCCGCCGAACAGTTCACCTAATCAGCCTTCGAGCTCACGCTGGATGCGACGACGGGCGGTTTCGGTGCGGATGGGCGCACCTTCGTCGCGCTGGCGGATGCGGTCGACACGCGCGCCGTGCAAGGCTTGCGCGTGGCCTTGGCCGAAGTGCAGCAGCACGTCGGGCTCGTGGCGACGCGCGGCATGAGCGAGGCGCTCCTCACGCTGGGCTATCGTGACGGTTTGCCGGTCGAGCGCCGGTCGGTCGAACCGCTGAGCTTCCGTGTCGAGGCGGTCGATCTGGTGGCCAGCCTCGTGGGCCATTCGGAACACAGACACCTCGAACGCTGGCCGTTGAAGTGAGGCGCGTCCGCCACCCCGCATCTGTGGCGCGCTCCTTGTCGCTTGAGGGTCGTCGACCGAAGTGGGACGATTCCAGCGATGAGCGACAAGCCTGCTCCGTCCCAACATCTGCGTGACCTTGCCCGATTGCGCCGCGTGCGCGACCGCATCGATCGCGAATACGCCCAGCCGCTGGACGTCGAGTCCCTGGCGAACACCATCGGCATGTCGGCCGGGCATCTCAGCCGCCAGTTCAAGCTCGCCTTCGGCGAATCGCCCTACAGCTATCTGATGACGCGGCGCATCGAGCGCGCGATGGCCTTGCTGCGGCGCGGCGACCTCAGCGTCACCGAGGTCTGCTTCACCGTGGGCTGCGCCTCGCTGGGCACCTTCAGCACCCGCTTCAACGAACTGGTCGGGATGTCGCCCGGCGTGTACCGGCGCGAAGCGGCGCTCGCGACGGCAGGGCTGCCGTCCTGCATCGCGCGACAGGTGACGCGACCGATCAGGAATCGAGAAGCGCCGGCCACCGAGTCGGACCTAGCATGACGGCTCCTTCCACACCCGACAGGACATTCATGGACATCAGCATCCACGCCAGCTTCCTCCCGCACAGCGACCCGGATGCCTCGCTGGCGTTCTATCGCGACACCCTCGGCTTCGAGGTACGCAACGACGTCGGCTACAACGGCATGCGTTGGATCACGGTCGGTCCGGCCGGCCAGCCGGGCACCGCCATCGTGCTGTATCCGCCGGTCGCCAGCTCTGGCGTCACCGACGACGAGAAGCGCACCATCGCCGAGATGATGGCCAAGGGCACCTTCGCAACCATGCTGCTGGCCACCAAGGATCTCGACGCGGCGTTCGAGAAAATCCAGGCCAGCGGTACCGAGATCGTCGAAGAGCCGACCATGCAGCCCTACGGCGTACGCGACTGCGCCATCCGCGACCCCGCCGGCAACCTGCTGCGCGTGCAGGAACGGTGCTGAGCCTCTCGATATCGACCATTGCAAGGAGTTTCCGATGAGTCCCGCTGCAAAGAAAGTTGCGCAGAAAGCGCCATCCAAGACCGGCGCGGCGCCTGGCAAGAAGGCCGCCTTCAGCGTCGAGGAGAAGGCCGCGATGAAGGCCTATGCCCAAGAACAGAAAGCGCAGGCACGCGCCGACAGGAGTCGGGAGGACGGCGAACGCGAGGTGCTGGCGGCGATCGCCAAGATGGCGGAAGCCGACCGCGCCCTGGCCTCGCGGGTCCATGCCCTCGTCAAGGCGCATGCCTCGACGCTGGTGCCGAAGACCTGGTACGGCATGCCGGCGTATGCCCTAGACGACAAGGTTGTCTGTTTCTTCAAGGACGCGCAGAAGTTCAAGGACAGATACGCCACCCTCGGTTTCAACGACAAGGCCAAGCTCGACGACGGCGCCATGTGGCCGACCACCTTCGCACTCAAGGCCATGAACGCCGAGGTGGAGAAGCGCATCGCTACGCTGTTGAAGAAGGCGCTGGGCTGAGCGGTTCGTTCCCGGCCGACGTGCGGGCGGCGGGATGTTTTCCCGTTCGCCCGCCGATCTAAGATGGAACTTTGCCCACCGATCAAGGCAGCTCACCATGCGCAAGGCTCTTCCGTGTTCGTGCCGCGTCCTGCTGGGGCTGGTGCTCGCATCGCCCGCCCCTTGGGCCATGGCCGCCGATGCGGCGCCCATGGCGCATGTCGACTCCGGCAGCCTGTCGGGCCTTCACGATGCCGGGAAAGGGCTGGACGAGTTCAAGGGCATTCCCTATGCCGCGCCGCCGATTGGGGCGCTGCGCTGGAAGCCGCCGCAAGCGGTGGTTGCGTGGAGCGGCGTGCGCGCTGCCGATCGCTTCGGGCCGCGCTGCATGCAACGGCCGCTTTACGGCGACATGGTGTTCCGCTCCAACGGCATGAGCGAGGACTGTCTCTACCTCAATGTATGGACGCCCGCGCAGCGGGAGAAAGGCAAGCTGCCGGTGCTGGTGTATTTCTACGGCGGCAGCCTGCTCGCGGGCGATGGTTCGGAGCTGCGCTACGACGGCGCGAGCCTCGCGCAGCGCGGCATCGTGACCGTCACGGTGAACTACCGGCTGGACGTGTTCGGACTGCTCGCCTTGCCTGCGCTGACCGCCGAGTCGCCGCAGCATGCCGCCGGCAACTACAGCCTGATGGACATGACGGCGGCATTGCATTGGGTGCATGACAACATCGCCGCGTTCGGCGGCGACCCGGCACAGATCACCATCGGCGGCGAGTCGTCGGGTTCGATGGCGGTGTCGGCGCTGATGGCCTCGCCGCTGTCGAAAGAGCTGATGCGGCGCGCGATCGGCGAGAGCGGCGCGGTGCTCGGCAACCTCAAGCCGATGCCCTTGGCCGAAGCCGAGCAGAAAGGCACGGACTTCATGCACAAGGTCGGCGCCCGTTCGCTGGCGGAATTGCGCGCGATGCCGGCGGACACGCTGATGAAGGCGCTCGGCACCTCGGACAGCGGCGGCTTCGACATGACCATCGATGGAGCCGTGCTGCCGCGTTCGCCCGAGGCTATCTATGCCGCCGGCGAGCAGGCGCACATTCCGCTGCTGGTCGGTTCGAACTCGCAAGAAGGCTATTACGCGGGCTTGCTCGACCAGAGGGCGCCCACGCCGGGCAATTACCGCGACGCGGTGCAAAAGCTGCTGGGCGAGGCGCATGTGGACGAAGCGCTCAGGCTTTACCCAGGCAACAACGAGGCCCAGGTGAAAGCCTCCGGCACGGCGCTTTCGGCGGACCAGTTCATCGCGTTCTCCACCTGGCGCTGGATGGACGCGCAGTACCGTACCGGCAACGCGCCGGTCTATTACTACTACTTCGAGCAGCCACGACCGGCGAAACGGGACGGCAGCGCCGGTGCGGGCACCGGCGCGGTGCACAGCGGCGAGATCGAATACGCACTGGGCAACCTGGACGGCAATGCCGTCTACGCATGGACACCGACCGACCGCCGCGTCTCGGCCACGATGGAAGGCTACTGGGCCAACTTCATCAAGACCGGCAACCCCAACGGCGCAGGGGTGCCGCATTGGCCTGCGGTGGCCGAAAAGGATGGGGGCCTGCTGCGCCAGGCGATAGGCGCGGATACGCACGGCTTCGTCGATCGGAACGCATCGCGCTACGAATTCCTGCAGCGTGTGGAACCCGACGCGCATCTCTGAGGAGAGTGTGCGGTCGACATCGGCTTCGTTCCGCCATGCGGCCGCGCCGGAGCAAGCGATCCGGTGTGCTCGCCCGGCCGGTTCCGTCGCGAAGTCGGATCTGTCGCGTCACGATCGCGTGGGTTCGTTCGAATCGATCGTCCCGCCGTCGTCAGTACGGCCGCGAGCGCTTGTTGCCAGTATTGGCGGCCTGCATCTCGACGCTCAGGGCAAAGGTGCGTTCTTCGTCCGGCTGCATCGCGCCGACGCCCACCAACTTGCGCGCGATCTCTTCGCCGCGCTCGTTGCGGATAGTCAGCACCATCGCATACTCCCACGCGCCGCTGTCGGGGTTGCGGAAGCTGCCTTCCACGCGCAGCGGCACGGACACTGGCGCAGACGCTGCTGTGCCCGGCTCGCTGAAACGCAGCTTGTGGCGGCAGGCGGGGCACACGCTCGCGCTTTCGAGGATGGTCTCCCGGCAGTGAGGGCAGATGCGTGTTGCCCCGGGCGTGCCCGAGGGTGCGGCGGTCACGAAGTCGCGCCGCCGCGCCCGCCGTCCGTACGTGTGCCGTTGTCGTCCCAGCCGAACTCGACCTGGCCACGCATGCGCGAGCCGGCCGCCACGCTGAGCGATCCGGCCTTCAGGTCGCCGCTGAGCGCGCCGCTCTGCAGCAGGTCCACGTGCATGGCGGATTCGATATTGCCCACCAGTTCGCCTGCGATGGTGACCTTCTCGGCACGCACGCTGCCGGTCACCTTGGCACCGGTTTCGATGGTGAGATCCCCGCGCACGTTGACGTCGCCCTTGAAGCTGCCGGCGATGCGCACGTGACCCGCGCCTTCGATCTTGCCCTCGATGGTGATGTCGGGCGCGATCAACGATTCGGCCTTGGGCTTGCCTGGCGCAGCCGCGGCCACGGGGGTTGAGCGCGGTGCCAGTTGCACCGGCGGTGCCGCTTCAGGCCTGGTTTCCGGGATGTCGAGACGTGCCTGGTCCGTGGCTTCGGGTGCCGCGTTGGAGGGGGACTTCACGGGCTCTTTCCACAAGGCCATGACGGGACTCCGGTTCACTTGGGGAAATCGAGCGTACCCCCGAAACGGCGGTGATGGAAACCTCGGCAGGCTGCCTGGTTGACGAGATGAGAGCCGATGAGCCGCCTATGGGCGCGATGGCACAGTTCGTTGAGGCTGGTCTCAGCGCCGTGTCGCCAGCACGCCATCCAGCATCAGTTGGGCCTGGAAACCGGCCTCCTGCAGCCGCTGCGCCACTTCGCGCGGCACGTCGCGGCCGCTGGTGAGTTTGTTCGGGCTGCCGGTGTAGTGGAACAGGCGGCCGCCCTTGCGCAGCACGCGGGCGAGTTGCCGGTAGAACGCAAGCGAGTACAGCTCGCCTGCGATGCCGAAACGCGGCGGGTCGTGCAACAAGGCATCCACCGAGGCATCGGCGAGACCTGCGATGGCCTGCGACACGTCGGCGTGGACAAGCTGCAGGCGGCCGCCGGCTGCAGGCGCATCCGGATCGGGCGACCAGGGGTTCAGCGTGCGCAGCCACAGCACGTCGGGGTTTTTCTCGAACGAGTGGATGCGCGACGCACCTGCCGCCAGGCAGCAGGCGGCGAAATAACCCATGCCGCCACAGGTATCCAGCACGATCTTGCCGTGCGGCTCGACCAGCGCCACCTTGCGGCGGGCGTCTTCCAGCGGCGATTCCTTCGAGGTGGGCAGCATCTTGATGCCGTCGATCTCGAAGGTGGGTACGTTCCACTCGGTGGGCACCAGCTTGATGAGCGAGCCGGAGAAACGCGCTGCCGCATCGAATGCTTCGCCGTCCCAGTAATGGATGGTGCGATCCTTCAGCGCGGAAGGCCAAGGGTAGCTTTCGCCGCGCCATTGCCAACGGTCCGCCTGCAGCGATGCGACGCCGGTGCTGCGCCCCAGGTCCAGCGAGCCGTGCCACTCGACCTCGCCGGCATCCCGTGCGGCAAGCAGCAGGTCGGCAGCGGCGCGGGTCAGCAAGGGGCCGGTATAATGCGGCACGACGGGCAATCCAGGGTGGATGGTCGCGCATCGTAACGCAGGCAGGGTGCCTATCGGCGCCTGGCTTTTTCCGCTTTCCTCACAATGGCCGCACCATAGTGGTCGGACTGCGGCCGCCTGCCGCCACGTTCAGGAGTCGTGCCATGACGAAATGTTTCAAGCATGCGTTGCCAGTCCTGCTGCTGGCGCTGGCCCTGCCGATCGCTGTGCAGGCGGCCGATGCGAACGGTGCGGAGTCGAAACAGGTTGCGACGGCCACCGCCCATGCCGGCATGGCGATGGGGGCGGCGGATCTGGCGACGGCGCATGCGCATCTGCATCACGTGGTGAATTGCCTGGTTGGTACGTCGGGCAAGGGGTTCGATGCCAAGGCGGAAGATCCCTGCAAAGGCATGGGCAACGGAGCCATTCCGGATGCCAAGGGCGACGTCGCGGCCGTGGACCGTCTGAATGCGGCGCTGGGCCAGGCCGAGCATGGCCTCAAGGCGGGCACGCTGGATGCCGCGCATGCCGACGCGAAGCAGGTCATGGAGACCTTGCAGGCGAAGTAACCGGCCCGGCGGAGGTCGCGCGTGCATTGATCCGCGCATCGTGCAGACTTGATCGCGCCATGCGCCATGGCCCCGATGCGCCGCGCACCAACGTACTTTCCCGATGGAGCAATCGAGCATGAGCACGATCAAGGTGGCGGTGCTGGTGGGAAGCCTGCGCAAGGCGTCGATCAACCTGCGGCTGGCGAAGGCGGTGGGGCGGTTGGCGCCGAAGGAATTCGTCTTCGAGCACATCCGCATCGACAACCTGCCGTTGTACAACCAGGATTTCGATGCCGACTACCCGGCCGAGGCCAGACGCCTGAAGCAGGAGATCGAGGGTGCCGACGCCCTGTTGTTCGTCACGCCTGAATACAACCGCGGCATCCCCGGCGTGCTGAAGAACGCACTCGATATCGCCTCGCGCCCCTGGGGTACGAACTCCTTCGCCGGCAAGCCGGGGGCGGTGATCGGTGCCTCGATCGGCTCCACCGGAAGTGCGCTGGCGCAGCAGCACCTGCGCAACGTGCTCGCCTATCTCGACGTGGCGATGCTGGCGCAGCCGGAGGTGTACGTGCAATTCAAGGACGACGGCCTGATCGACGCCGAAGGCCATGTCGCGAACGAGGGCACGCAGAAATTCCTGCAGACGTTCATGGATCGCTACGTGGCATGGGTGAAGCGGCACACCTGAGCGAGTTTCTTCGGGGCGCTTCCGGCGCAGGCGACCGTGAGCCGGAAGCGACCGAATGGACCGCGTGTGTCGTCAGGCCTTGCCGTGGAACAGCTCGCGGCCGATCAGCATGCGGCGGATCTCGTTGGTGCCGGCGCCGATCTCGTACAGCTTGGCATCGCGCAGCAGGCGGCCGGCGGGGAATTCATTGATGTAGCCGTTGCCGCCCAGCGACTGGATCGCCTCCAGCGCCACCTTCACCGCATTGGTCGAGGCATTGAGCAGGCAGGCGGCGGGGTCGACGCGCGACTTCACGCCGGTGTCGAACTGCTGCGCCACCATGTAGGCGAAGCCGCGCGAGGACTGCAGCGCGGTGTACATGTCGGCCACCTTGGCCTGCATCATGCCGAAAGTGCCGATCGGCGCATTGAACTGCTTGCGTTCCCGCACGTAGGGCAGGGTGAGGTCCAGCGCCGCCTGCATCAGGCCGATCGGGCCGCCGGAGAGCACCAGGCGTTCGGTGTCTAGTCCGCTCATCAGCACGCGCACGCCTTCGTTCACCTCGCCCACGATGTTCTCTACGGGGATCGCGCAATCCTCGAACACGAGTTCGCAGGTGTTGGAGCCGCGCATGCCGAGCTTGTCCAGCTTTTGCGCGGTGCTGAAACCCTTCATGCCTTTCTCGACGATGAAGGCGGTCATGCAACGGCTGCCGGCCGCACGCGGCGCGGTGCGCATGTAGACCAGCAACACGTCGGCGTCGGGGCCGTTGGTGATCCACATCTTCGAACCGTTGGCGACCCACACGCCGTCCTTCAGCTCGGCCTTGCAGCTCATCGAGCCCACCACGTCGGAGCCGGCGCCCGGTTCGCTCATTGCCAGCGCGCCCACGTACTCGCCCGAGCACAGCTTGGGGATGTACTTCCTGCGCTGCGCCTCGTTGCCGTTGTGGAAGATGTTGTTGACGCACAGGTTCGAGTGCGCGCCGTAGGACAAACCCACCGAGCCCGATGCGCGCGAGATCTCCTCCATCGCCACCATGTGCGCGAGGTAGCCCATGCCGGTGCCGCCGTACTCGGTCGGGATGGTCACGCCGAGCAGCCCCAGCTCGCCGAATTTGCGCCACAGGTCGGCGGGGAACAGGTTGTCGTGGTCGATCTGCGTGGCGCGCGGCGCGATCTCCTTCTCCGCGAAGGCGTGCACGGTGTCGCGCAGCAGATCGATTTCTTCACCGAGCGGGAAGGGGCGCATGGACGGCATTCCAGGGGGATCGGGATGTGAATGATAACGTGGCGGCGACGCTGCAGGCTTGGTGGCGAAGACAGCCGGGGCGCGAAACGGAAACGCCGGCGCATGGCCGGCGTTTCCGTTCATCGGGTTTTGGGCAGCGCGACGCTCAGGGCAGCTTGACGAGCTTGGCTTTCAGCGCGACGCCGGACATCAGGAAGCCCCGGTGGCATTCGTAGTTCTGGCCGTCGCGGTATTCGGTGTCGTTGTAGTTGCTGACGATGTCCGTCACGGCATTGGCGCCCGCCTGCTTGGCCAGGTTGTGCAGGTAGATGAGGTCGGTGGCGAGCACGTGGTTGCAGGTTTCCTCGTCGCTCTTGCCGAAGGCATTGGTCTTGCGGTTGATCGTGACATTGTCGTTGACCACGGTGCCATGCGGGCCGGTGCCGGCCAGGTAGAACTTCACGCTGTCGTCGATCAGGCCGGCCTTCTGGGCTGCCGCGACGCCGCTTTCGAACGACAGGTGGACCACCTTGTCGCTGGCCATGGCGGCAGCCGGAGCGGCCAGGAGCAATGCGGCAAGACCGAGGGTGAGTGCTTTCATGCGTTTCTGTCTCCTTGGGATGGACGGGCTGGATGGACTTGCTGGATCAATCCGGGTGGACAACGGCCATGCCGGGGCTTTGAACAATGCACGGGCCCGGCATGCAGCCATGGGCCGCCGCGTCAGCACAGGCCGCCATTGACGGCGAGTACCTGACGGGTGATGTAGCCGGCTTCCGGACTCACCAGGAAGGCCACCGCGGCGGCGACCTCCTCCGGCGTGCCGGCGCGTTGCGCTGGGATGGCCTTGAGGATTTCCTCCACCGGCACGTCGGCGTCGAGCATGTCGGTGTCGATCAGGCCCGGCGCCACGCAATTCACGGTGATCTTCCGCTTGGCCAGTTCCACGGCCAGCGCCTTGGCTGCGCCGATCACGCCGGCCTTGGACGCGCTGTAGTTGACCTGGCCGCGGTTGCCGATCAGGCCAGACACCGAGGTGATACAGACGATGCGGCCCGGCGCGCGGCGACGGATCATCGGCATCACCAGCGGGTGCAATACGTTGTAGAAGCCGTCGAGGTTGGTGCGCAGCACGCGGTCCCAGTCTTCGTCGGTGAGCGCGGGAAACGCGCCGTCGCGGGTGAGTCCGGCGTTGCACACCACGCCGTAGGGCGCCCCGTGCCGTTCCGCGTCCGCTTCCAGGGCGGCACGGCAGCCCGCGCGATCAGCGATGTCGAACTGCAGCACGCGCGCGGAGCGCCCCATGCGTTCGATTTCCGCGCGCACCGCTTCTGCCTCGTCGCGCTTTGCGCGGCAATGCAGGACGAGGTCGTGGCCGGTCTGCGCCAGCCGCAGCGCGATCGCACGGCCGATGCCGCGGCTGGAGCCGGTGACCAGGATGCTGTCAGCCATGGCTTGGTTCCGATGCAGGGGGTGGGGACTTGCCGTCTTGAAATGTGCCGTCTTGGAACAGGGCGCTGGCGTCGGGCGGGCTGAACACGGTGAGCCGTGCCTCGGCCAGCACGCCGGGCGCTTCGATGCGGCAGGCGAACACGCCCATGCCGCCGTCGTCATGGAAGTCGCGGCGCGCCTCGATGCGCAGCTCGCTGTCCGGCTCGAACGCGACGACGTTGCAGGTGTAGTGACGGGTCCCGAGCAGGAAGCCCAGGCGCACCGGTTCGGCCGCCGCCTTGGCCTGGCAGCCGGCCCAGGCGGCGATGGCCTGCGCCATCAGCTCCACGCCCATCCACGCCGGCAGCTTGCCGTCGGCGTCGTGGAACAGGCCGCCCGTGGGCACCCGGCGGATGCACAGCGCGTGCTCGGGGCCATGCTCCAGCACCGCGTCGAGCAGGATCATCTCGCCCGCGTGCGGCAGCAGTTCGGCGATGGGCCACGCTGTCATGCGGCGTCTCCCAGGATCAGGCAGGCATTATTGCCGCCGAAGGCGAAGGAGCTGCTCATCAGGCGGCGAGGCTTGTCGTCCGGCAGTCGCGCCCCGGTCTCGACGAAGCGCAGCGCGGGCAGCGCGGGATCGGTCATGCCGTCCCACAACTGCGGCGGCAACCGGCCGTCGCGCAGGCTGAGCCAGCAGAACGCGGCTTCCAGCGCACCGGCGGCGGCCAGCGTGTGGCCGGTGAGCGGCTTGGTCGACGAGCAGGGCACGCCGTGCGGAAACAGTGCAGCTACCGCCTGCGCCTCCATCGCGTCGTTATGCATGGTGGCGGTGCCGTGCAGGTTGAGGTAATCGATGTGCGCCGGTTCCAGCCCGGCCTGCGCCAATGCAGCGCCCATCGCCTGTCGGGCGCCCAGGCCATCGGGGTCGGGTGAGGACATGTGGTACGCATCCGAGCTCGCCCCCGCACCGAGCAACTGCACGGGGCCATGTTCGCGCGTCATCAGGAACAGCGCCGCGCCCTCGCCGATATGGATGCCGCGACGCTCGCGCGAGAACGGATTGCAGCGCGCGGAATCCATCGCGCCCAGCGCATGGAAGCCGTTCAAGGGCAGCCGCGCCAGCGTGTCCACGCCGCCGCAGATCACCGCATCGCAGAGATCGGCCCGCAGCAGCCGCTGCGCACTGACGAGGGCACGCGCCCCGGCGGTGCAGGCGGTGGAGATCGCATAGCAGGGGCCGGCCAGATCCAGCCATTCGGCGAGGAACTCGGCGGGGCCGGCCAGCTCCTGGTGCGCGTAGCGGTAGTCCGCTGGCCACGTGCCGTCCTGCCGACACGCGGCCAGGCCGTGCGTGGCTTCCTCGATGCCGCCGGTGCTGGTGCCCAGCACCACGCCGACGCGCGCGCTGCCGTGGGCCGCGACAGCCGCGCGGATCTCCGTTTCGATTTCCCGGGCCGCGGCCAGCAGCAAGCGATTGCAGCGATTGTCGCGCGTGGCCGTCAGCGGTTCGGGGATGGTGGGCAACGGTGCGCGCACCGCACCCAGCGGCGGCACATGGCCGGGAATCCAGCCGTCCTCCCTGTGCAGGCCGTGCTCCGCGCCGGCGAACAGCGCCTCGGCCACCGCAGGCTTGCCCGTGCCCAGGGAGCAGACCACGCCCAGCGCGTTCAGGAAGCTCGCGTTCATGCCTGCGCCGGCTTGCGGGCAGCCACGTTCACCAGGGTTTCCTCGCGCTGGCCCGGCGGTGGCGGGGCGCGCAGGCCCCAGCGTTCGAGCAGGCCGAAGTCCTTGGCGCGGCTCCACCACAGGTAGGGCAGGGAGACGTTTGCGTCGTCGAACACGAAGCCCTGCGCGCGCAGCATCGCAAGGTAGCCGTCCGCGCTCTTCTGCACGTGCATCGGGTGGCGGAAGAACCAGCGGATCACCCAGCTATCGATGTAGGCCTTGGTGGACTCGGCGAATAACAACCAGCCACCGGGTTTCAGCACGCGCCAGAATTCGCCCAAGGCGCATTCCTGCTCGACCAGGTGGTGGAAGGTCTGGTGGCAGAACAGCACGTCCACACTGGCGTCCGGCAGGTCGATGCGCGCGCAGTCGGAAACGATCAGCTCCGCGGCTATGTCTTCGCGCTCCGCCTCGGCGCGCGACAGCGCCAGGCTGTGCGGATCGGCATCCAGTCCGATCATCCGGTCCGGCGCGAAGGCCGCCTGCAGCAGCCGGAACGACTTGCCCTGGCCGCAGCCGGCGTCGAGCAGCACGCCGCCGCGCGGCAGCGGCTCGCCGAGCAGGCGTTTCAGGTCGTTGATCGCCACGCGCAGCACGTGGTGCTGCCAGGTATGGGTGGCGAGAAAGCGGAAACCCAGGCGGGTCTCTTCGACGTAGGTAGGACTGGCGTAGGTCATAAGCTTCATTGATCTTCGCGATCACGGATGATCGATGGAATTGGAACAGTGCAGCCCACGATGGCCGTCCGTTTGATCCCTGCGATCATGGAACACCCGAAATACACTGCTCGACTGCGTCGACGAAGACGGACGGCGAGACCAACTGCATCGCGCCGTCGGCAAGCCGCACCGCCACCTGCACGGTGCTGGCGCGGGTGAGGCGCTCGCCGCTGGCGGCGTCGCTGAGTAGGTAATGGATCTTCAGGCGGTTCTGCCATTCGACCAGGTCGGCGCGCAGCACGAGGCGCTGACCGAAGCGCGCGGCGCGGGCGTAGCGCAGCTGCAGGTCGATCACCGGCCACGCATAGCCGGATGCCTTCATCTGCGCGTAGTTGTGGCCGATGCGGTCGAGCAGGGCGCAGCGGGCGACTTCCAGGTATTTCACGTAGTGGCCGTGCCACACCACGTCCATCGAGTCGATGTCGAAGAACGGCACGGTGATCTCGGTGTCCACATGCAGCGCGCCGCGGCTACGCATCGGTACTTTCCCAGTACGGATAAAAATTGAACCACTGCTGCGGCGCCAGCAGGCACCACTGTGCGAGGCGGTCGGCGTAGCGCTGTGCCCAGCCGGCGATGGTGGCGTCGCGCTGGCCGCGCTGCCAGGCCGGTGTGTCGAGGAAGCGCTCCAGCCGGATCTCGTAGCGGCTGTCGATCTTCAGGCAGCACATCAGGTTCACCGGGCAGCCGAGCAGGCCGGCCAGCAGCCACGGTCCCTGTGCGAACGCAGCGGGTCGGCCGAGGAAGTCCACCGTGACGCGGCGGCCGTCGTGCAGCGGCACGCGGTCGCCGGCCATCGCCAGCCACTCGCCGCGTTCGAGGCGCTGCGACAGGTCGAGCATCAGCGCGGCGTCCAGCTCGCTCACCTGGATCAGCCGCATGCGCTGCTCGCCCGCCTCGCCAAGCAGGCGATTGAGGTGCGCCACATGGTGCGTGTGCACCAGCACGTTCAGCGGCACCTGTTCGCCGAGTTCGGCCAGTGCGCGGCAAACGTCGAGGTTGCCCAGGTGCGTGCCGACCAGCAACTGGCCGCGGCCGCCGTGGCGGGTCGCCAGCAGCTGCGCGCGCAGTCCGTCGGAATCGAGCAGGCGCACCTGCTCCAGCCGCAGCGCGCCGCGCCACACGTCGAGGCGGTCCAGCAGGCAGTCGGCGAAGGCCATGAACTGTGCGAACACGCGGCGCGGGGTGGGTCGCAGATCGGAGCGGCCGCTCCACGCGGCGAGGCGCTCCAGGTACTCGCTGATGCTGTGCCGTGCGCGGCGTCCGGTGAGGAAGAAGTACAGCACGATCAGGTGCAGCAGCGGCGACAGCAGGCGCCGGCCGCAGTTGCGGGCCACGAAGGCGGTGAAGCGCATCAGCAGCAGGTTGCCGCGCTCGCGCTGGGCGGACCAGTGTCGCCGCGTGGCCAGTTGCGCCTCGCTCATACGCGCGGTTCCAGCACGAGGCGGCCGGAGGAGTACGTCACTTCGCCCTCGCGGTAGGCGAAGTGCAGCTTGCCGCGTACGCGGTCGTGGCGCAGCGTGAGCGTCGCCCGGTCGCCCGGCCGCAGCAGGCGCTGGAACTTCAGCGCTTCCATCTCGCGGCATTGCGGCGAGGTGCCCAGATGCGACGCGGCCAGCTGGAGCGCCCAAGCGACTTGCGCTGCACCGGGCAGCACCGGCGCCTGCGGGAAGTGGCCGGGGAAGTAATCGAGATCCATGGGTACCACGAGCTGGAGCGTGCATCCGTCGTCGTCGCGACGCTCGTCGAGGATCATCGGGGCGGTGCGTGTGTTCACGCGTTCACCCGCAGCCGTTTACGCAACAGCCATTCGCCCACGAACAATGGACCCATGATGAAGTACACCAGCAGACCGTTGTACAGCGTCCACCACTTCAGCGGTGCCCACAACGTGAGCGCGGCCGACACCGCGGCGTTGAACACGAAGAAACCCACCCACACCCAGGTGACCTTGCGCGTGTAGGGAATCGCCGCGTCAGGCAGCTCCGGTTCGCGCACGCGGGCGATGCGCTCCACCACCGGCGGCCCATAGACCAGGCTCAGGCCGAAGGTGAGCAGCAGGAACAGGCTGATGAGCGTGGGATACCAGCGCAGCAGCGAGGATTCGCCGCTGACGCCCAGCAGGGCGCAATAGGCCAGCGCCACGATCAGCATCCAGCGGCCGCCGGGCTCGCGCAGCAGGAACGGTGCGCGCAGCAGCCACGCCGCCGCCAGCACCAGCGCGAACACGTGCGGCGGTATCGTTTCCATGCCGAAGTAGACAAGAAACGGATACAGCACGCCGATCAGCGGCAGCAGGATCTTGATCAGTCTGCGCATACGGCCCGCTGGCTGGCGACGAAGGCGGCAAGGCTGGCCACGCTGGCGAAGTGGTGGCGGGCGTCCTTGTCGTCCGAGGCGATGCGGATGTCGTAGTGCTTCTGCAGCGCCAGCGCCAGTTCCAGTGCGTCCACCGAATCCAGCCCCAGCCCGTCGCCGAACAACGGCTGCGACGGCGGGATGTCCGCGGCGGCGAGGTCTTCCAGATTCAATGTGTCGATGACGAGCTGGGCGATCTCCAGCTCCAGTGCGCTGTGGGCAGGTGCATTCACGAGGCGGCGAGCTCCCTGAGGAAGAGGTGGTGCAGATGGTCGTTGAGCTGGCGTGAGGCGATGGGTGCGGGGGCGTCGGTGCCGAACAGGGCAGGGTCGATGTCGGCGCCCACGCGCAGGCGCGCGCGGAAGCGGCAAACCGGGATGTGGTACCAGGGCGTGCCCTTGGTCAGCGTGGGCGGGTCAACCGTGATGAATACCGGCGTCACCGTGCGCGCGCCGCGCAGTGCGATGGCCGCCGCGCCGCGGTGGAACCGTGGTGGCCGCCCCGGCACGGTGCGTGTGCCTTCGGGAAACACGATCAGGCACTGTCCCTCGCGCAGTACGTCGGCGGCGCGCTCGAGCATGTCCATGCTGCCGTCGTTGCCGATGTACTGCGCGGTACGCACCGGGCCGCGCGTGCAGGGGTTGTCGAACAGGCTCTGCTTCACCACGCAGTTCGCATCGCGGATCTGCGAGACCAGGAACACCACGTCGATCAGCGAGGGATGGTTCGCCACCACCAATTGGCCGGGGCGGCCCAGCCGTTCGGCGCCCTCGATCTCGAAATCCAGCACGCGGGTGCGGTACATGAATTGCACATGCAGGTGGAAGGCACGGCTGATCGCAGCCCGTGCACGCCGCCGCCGCGTGATGACGTCGCCGGGCAGACAGGCCAGCAGCGGCAGGATCAGCACACGCAGCAGCAGACCGCCGAGGCCGAACAGCACGAAGCTGGCGCCGGTGGCGACCAGGCGCCAGGCCCAGGCGTCGCGGCGTTGGTTCAGCGGATACGTTGCCAGTTCCATCGGCGTGCCTTCCAGGTGTGTTGAAACGTGTTTTCGCCAGCAAGCAGAGCGCGCACGAAATCCAGCGCATGCGGCCAGGCGCAGGGTGTCGCGCCGTCGCCGCGTGCCTGTTCCAGCCGCCAGTCGCTGCCTGCGGATGTTGTCGCGTCGGTTTTCCCCAGTCGCAGCGCCACAGCATAGGAGAACGGCACATCCGCAATCCACTGCGCGTAGGCAGGCGGCGGCAGCTCCTCGGCCACCACCACCAGTGCCGACGGCGCGCCGGCGGCCAGTTGCAGCACACCCTCCAGCAGCGCGTGCTCGAAGGTGTCGGCCTCGCCGGCGATCGCCGCGGACTCGCCGCGCTGGCCGCGCAGGATCGACCACTGGCCCGCGATCGCGTTGTGTACCGAGAGGCCGAACTGGGTGGGTGAGAGCGGCTGCCCGTCGACGATGTCGGAGAGCAGGGTCAGCGTCTGTGGTGTTTCGCCGTGGCGCGAGCCGAACACGAAGGGCAACTGTTCGCCCTCGCCACAGAGCGGCCACGCGGTCTCCAGCGTCATCCGCGCCAGCCGGCCCAGCCGGCGTCGCTGCAGGGCGGGCAGGAAGCCGCAGGCCGGCTGCGCCTGTGCATCGTCGGGCATGGCGTGCGGCGCACGCGCCCAGTCCTGCCAGTCCGCCGTGCTTTCCAGCCCCGGCGCCCAGGCACGCCAGTCTTCGACTCGAAAAGCGATCATGCGGCGACCTCCGCGTGGCGGCGGAACAATAGCGTCGCGCAACTGCCGCCGAAGCCGAAGTTGTTGCTGAGCGCAGCATCGATGCGCTGCACGCGGTTCGCGGCGAGCAGCGGCGCGTCGGCGAAGACAGGATCAGGATCGTCCAGTGGCGCGCCGGCGGCGAGGAAGTCGTGCTCCAGCATCAGCAAGCAGGCGATGGCATCCAGCGCACCGGCGGCGCTGGGCGCGTGGCCGAGCAGGCCCTTGATCGAGGAGAGCGGCGGCACCGCCGCACCGCGTTCGGCGAACACGCCGGCAATGGCCTGCCATTCGGCAAGGTCGCCCTGCGTGCCGCAGGCGTGCGCATTGATGTAGTCGGGCAGTGTGCCGGCCCGCTCCAGCGCCTGGCGCAGCGCGCGGGCGATGCCGTCGGCGCCGGTGACGACCATGTTGGCTGCATCGGTGCTGCTGCCGTAGCCGGCCAGTTCCGCGAGCACGCGTGCGCCGCGTGCGTGCGCATGCTCCAGCGATTCCAGCACCAGCACGCCGGCTCCTGCTGCGAGCGCGAAGCCGTCGCGCCCGCGATGGAACGGGCGCAGGGCGTCCATCGGCTCGGCCTGTGGCGACAGCGCGCCCATCGCATCGAACCACATCGCGGTGCTGGGGTGCAGTTCCTCGGCGCCGCCGGCGATCACCACGCTCTGGCGCCCGAGCTGGATCAACTCCATCGCATGGCCAATCGCATGGGCCGAACTGGTGCAGGCCGAGCTGATCGTGTAACTGCTGCCGCCGACGCCGAAGGCCTGGGCGAGGCCGGCCGACAACGCGCTGCTCATACCGCGGGGCACGAGGAAGGGCGACAGTTTCGCGATGCCATGGACGCGATGGTTCTGCAGCGCCTCCTCATGTTCGCTGAGCGCCGCACCGCCGCCCAGCACCAGGCCGCAATCGGCCTCGGCGAGGCGCGCGACTGGCAGGCGGGCCTGCGCCAGCGCTTCGTTCGCCGCGTGCCAGGCATACAGCGCCGGGGATGGAAGGAAGCGGCGCAGCTTGCGCGGCGGCTCCGGTGGTAGTGCAGCCTCGTCCACCGGGCCGCCCACGCTGCCGCGCATGCCGAGCGCGGTAAAGGCCTCCATGCGACGCAGGCCGTGGCGGCGCGTGCGCAGCGCATCGAGCAGGGCGGAAGTGCCGGCACCCACGCAGCTCACCGCACCCATGCCGGTGACCGCCACGCGTGGCAGGCCATTGGCGTCGCGCCACCGCATCAAGCAACCGCCTTGAAGATCAGCGAGGTGTTGATGCCGCCGAAGGCGAAGTTGTTGTTCATCACCACGTCGGTGGCGATGCTGCGGCCCGTGCCGGTGAGATAGTCCAGCTCGGCGCAGTCGGATGCGCGTTCATCGAGGTTGAGCGTGGGCGCGAACCAGCCATCGCGCATCATCGCGATCGCCCACCACGATTCCAGCGCCCCGCAGGCGCCCAGGGTATGGCCCACGTAGCTTTTCATCGCGCCGACCGGTACGCGCGTGCCCAGTACCTCGGCGGTGGCGTGGCTTTCGGCGACGTCGCCGCGATCGGTGGCGGTGCCGTGGGCGCTGACGTAGCCGATGGCGCCGGCCGGCAGCTGCGCGTCATCCAGCGCCAGGCGCATCGCCACCGCCATCGTTTCGGTGGTGGGCTGGGTGATGTGGGCACCGTCGGAGTTGCAGCCGAAGCCGACCACCTCCGCGTAGATCGTGGCACCGCGCGCCTTGGCGTGTTCGTATTCCTCCAGCACCAGGGTGGTGGCGCCTTCGCCGACGACGAGGCCGTCGCGCTTCGCGTCGAACGGGCGCGGCGTGAGCTGCGGCTCGTCGTTGCGCGTGCTGGTGGCGAACAGCGTGTCGAACACCGCGGCGCCGGGGCCGGAGAGTTCCTCGGCGCCGCCGCACAGCATCAGCTGCTGCTTGCCGTAGCGGATCGCCTCGTAGCCGTAGCCGATCGCCTGGCTGCCCGAGGTGCAGGCGCTGGATGTGGGAATGACGCGGCCCCGCAGGCCGAAGAACACGCCCACGTTCACCGCCGTGGTATGCGCCATGGTCTGGATGTAGCTGGTAGCGGTGATGCCCTGCATCGAGCCGGTCTCCAGCATGCGTCCCACCACGCGCACCGGTTCCACGCTGCCGCCGGAGGAGCCGTAGGCCACGCCCATGCGGCCGTCCCGGACCGACGCGTCGTCGAGCAGGCCGGCGTCACGCAGTGCGTGTTCGCTGGCGGCCACCGCGAGCTGCGAGACGCGGCCCATCGAACGGGTCTTCTGACGCGGCCACGGCGGCGGCACGAAATCGTCCACCGGGCAGCCGAGGCGGCCGTTCAGCGCATCGAAATAATCCCATTCGTGCATGCGCCGCACCGCGTTGCGGCGTTGGCGCAGGCGTTCTGAAATCGTGGTCCAGTCGTGGCCCAGCGGCGTGATGCCGCCCATGCCGGTGACGACGACGCGTTTCATGCGTGCGACATCCTTGTGGTGGAACGTGTGGTCGTGGCGGCTGCCCGGCTCGCCGGCACCAGCAGCGCGGTGAAGCCGATGCCCAGGAGCAGGGTGAGACCGAAGTCGCGCAGCGCGGGCAACGAGCTCAGCGACAGCAAGCCGAAGGAAAGCAGGGCGGTGAGCGCGGAAAGCAGCACGCTGGCGTATATCGCGCCGGGCCGGTCGGCGCTGTGTGGTTCGCCCTCGTGCAGGAACACTGCATAGTTCGCGCCCACGCCCAGCACCAGCATCAATGCCATCCAGTGGAACAAGGTCAGCGGCTGCCCGAGGTAGCCGAGCGCGGCCAGCGTGAGTGCGATGCCCAGCACCGGTGGCGCCAGCACGCGCGGCGCGCGCGCCCAGCCGTAGCGCCAGCCGAACACCGGCACGATCAGCAGCACTGCTGCGAGCAGCCACACGCTGGCATAGCCGCGATAGCGGCCGAACAGGGCGGATACGCTGGCCGGCTTGTCCACCAGTTGCACGCCGGGCAGGCCGTCGGCGACATGCGCGAGCAACGCATCGTTGTCGCTGCCCTGCGGCAGCACGAGCGCGGCGCAGCCCTGCGGGTTGCAGCCCATCCACAACTGGCGGAACGGGCTGGACAATGGGGTCTGCATCCACTTGTCCAATTGCAGCGGCGCACCGGGCCACGCGGCGAGATAGGCATCGATGGCGGCCGGGCGGAAGCCGGCATCGGCCAGGGCGTGACGCAGGCGTGCGGGATCGTCGAACAGGCGGCCAAGCAGCGCGTGATCCCGCGCCTGCCGTGCCTGCGAAGGCACCATGCCGGCCAGTCCCAGCCAGCCTTCCAGTTTGCCGTCGTCGACCAGTTTCTGCAGGCGCGTCTCCAGCGCTTCCTCGCGCTGCAGGGTCTGCTCGCCGTCCTTGCCCTGCACCAGATAGAACTGGCTGCCGTTGCCCAGCCCGGTGATCTCGCGGATCTGCGTTTCCTGTGCGATGAGCGCGGCCGGCTGGGCGATCAGGCGATGCACGTCGTCGTCGTGGCGCAGCCGCATCCAGCCGGGCAGCGCGACCAGCAGCAACAGCAGCGCCATCAATGCGCCCCGCCAGCCGTGCGCCGGTTTGGCCAGCATTTGTTGCAAGGCCCGTGCGCCACGCACCAGCACGCCCGTCATCGGCTTCGAGGGACGTTGCAGCAGGGCAGGCAGCAGCCAGAACACGCTCAGGCAGGCGGCGCTCATGCCGCTGATCGCGAATACCGCCATCTGCCGCAGCGCGGGGAACGGCACCAGCCCCAGCAGCGCATAGCCCAGCAGCGAGGTGGCCAGTGCCAGCAGCAGGGCAGGGCGTACCTGGCGCAGGCCGGTGCCGGCCTGCCAACGCGTGCCGGCGTTGGCCCGCGCACTCAGGTACTGGATCGAATAGTCCACCGCTTCGCCCAGCAGCGCTGCGCCGAACACCAGGGTGAGCAGGTAGATCTTGCCGAACACCAGCAACGCGACGGTGGTGGCAGCCGTCACGCCCACTGCGGTGGAAAGGAAGGCGAGCAGCAGCGGCCCGGGCGAGCGGAACACGCCGAGCAGGAGCAGGGCGATGCCTAGCGAGGAGATCCAGCCCACCATGTGCACGTCGTGTTCGGCGCCGCTGCGTGCGGCGGCGGCGTAGAACACCGCGCCGGTATGCAGCATCCGGGTGCCGGGATAGTCGCGTTCGATCTGCGTTTCCGCCTGATGCAAGGCGCCCAAGGCGCGGTGCTGCACGCCGTCGTCGTAGGACGAACCGTCCAGCGTGGCGGTGACCAGCACATACGTGGCCTTGTCGCGATGGGCCACCAGCAGGTCGTCTTCCGGAAGCAATGGCGAGCGGCTCCACGGCTGCTGCGCCAGCCAGTGCTGCAGCCAGCCGAAGGGATCGTCGGCGAGCGGCACGCCCACGCCGGTGAGGAAGGGCTCGTTGAGCCGTTGCGCCAGCGCCTGGTCGGGGGCGTATCCCGGCTGCGCGAGTGCGTCGCGGTCGGCGTCAGCGAGCAGCCACGCGCGATGCGCCAGGTAAGGCGCGAGCATCTGCTGCAGATCGAACGGCGGCAGTTCGGCGGTCACCGAGCCGAACACCTTGTGCGCGGCCAACGCCTTGCCCAGCGCACGGGCGGCATCCTTGGCACGTACGTCGTCGTCGTTTTCGAGCAGCAGCACCATGCGATCGCCGTTGGCGTGGGCCAGCCGCTCCACCGCGGCCTCGGCCAGCGGGTTCTGCTCGGTGGTCGGCAGCATTGCCAGCAGGTCGGTCTGGATCGGCAACGGACCACGACCGAACAGCAGGTAGGCCCCCAGTGCGGCGAACAGCAGGGTGGCGACGGCGAACAGGCCGGCGCGCAGCTTGAGCGTTTGCGGCGTCATGGCAGGCCGAGCGCGTGCTTTTCCAGCGCGTCGGTCGCGCCGGCATCGCGGGTATGGGCGAAACGGATCTCGGTGCGGGAGCCGTCCTGCATGGCGATGGTGATGCCTTGCAGATAGTCGTTGCCTTCCAGGCTGATGCTGTCCAGCACGTGCGCCACGCGCTCCTGTTTGGGCACGAAGCGCAATGTCCACTGCGCGGGCGTGCCGTTGGCCTCGACGCGGAACTGGCGCAGCGCTTCGTCCATCTTGCCGCCCAGCATGCCTTGCAGCATCTGCGAGACCTGGCTGACGCCGCGTTCGCTGCGCATGGGTTGTGCCGTGCCGTCCGCGTCGATGCGCGCCGTGCGGCTGCCGGTGAGCGCCAGGGTTTCCTGGTAGGGCGAAACGGTCTGCCACAGCATGCCGTGGCCCAGCACGAACAGCAGGCGCCCTTCGCTCACCTGCGGCTTGTCCAGCGCGGGATTGCTGCGGGTCTGGGTGAAATCGGCGCGTACCGCGGCGTGCCGGCCCAGCTCGGTCAGCACGTCCTGCAGCAGAGGGGCGTCCGCCTGGGCATGGGCGAACGGTGCGAGGCAGCAAAGCAGCAACAGGGCGATCAGTCGACGCATGCGTTTTCTCTGCGGAAACGGCGCCACAACAATTGCGGTGCCCGGGGTAGCATGCCAAGCAAGAGCCGGGTATGCATCGCCGAGATGCGCAGGTTGTCGCGAAACATCCGGAAGTGGGACAACCCGTTGGCCGGATAGATCACCCGGGTCGGCACGTTGACGACCGGCATGCCGCGCCAGACCAGACGCACCGCGGTCTCGGTGTCGAAATCCATGCGTGCGGGCAGCGGCTTGCGCGCTATCTCGGCGCAGGTGGCTGCGAGCGGGTACAGGCGGTAGCCGCACATCGAATCGCGGATCGCCAGCGACAGGGTTTCCAGCCACACGCAGACATGGGTGACATAACGTCCGTACAGCCGTGCCCGCGGCACGCTGGCGTCATAGACCGGCGCGCCGCAGACCAGGGCCCGCGGTCGGGCACGGCCGGCGTCGAGGAAGCGCGGCACGTCGGCGGTGTCGTGCTGGCCGTCGGCGTCGATCTGCAGTGCGTGGGTATGACCGGCCTCGCGCGCGGCGAGCAGCCCCGTGCTGAGCGCGCGACCCTTGCCCTGGTTGTGCGGCAGCCGCAGCAGGCGCACGCCGTCGGTGTCCTGCGCCAGCGCATCGAGCACCCTGCGCGTGGCATCGTCGCTGCCGTCGTCGACGATCAGCACGGGCAGGCCGTGCGCGCGCAACGCCCGCACGGTGCCCGCGATGGTGCCGCCGTGGTTGTAGATGGGGATCAGCGCACAGGGGGCGAAGCAGTCGTGGGCGTCGTCCGGCATGACCGGGCTCAGCGTTCGAGCAGGCCGCGCACGGTACCTACCACGTCGCCCACGGTACGCACGCTCTTGAAATCCTCCGGCTTGATGCGCATGCCGGTCATTTCCTGCACCTGGATCGCCAGATCCACCGCGTCGATGCTGTCCAGGCCGAGGTCGGTGAACAGGTGGGCGGACGGCGTGACGCGCGCCGGATCGATCTCGAAGGTGCCGTGCAGCACGTCGCGCAGACGCTCGAGGATGTCCGTATCGCTGATGTCGGCTGCCAGGATGGTGCTCATATCGCGTTCTGCTCTTGTTGTTCCGTATGTGTCGTGACGCCTTCCGGGGCGGTTGTTCCGCGTGAGATGGTCGTGCGTCGGTACAATGCTCGGCTGGCCGGCATCGTAGATGCCAGTCTTCCCTGCGAGGCGGTTCCCCTGTTGCGCATGCCGCAGGACCGGCACGCCACTGTCGCAAGATAGTGTAGCAAACCCCTGCGGTGGGCCGGATATGAAGGAAGGCAGGGCGGCAGCAAAGAGGCCGCCTTGCGGCGGCCTCTCGCGGGAACCGGAACCGGCCCGGAATCCGTGCAGGTTTACTGGCCGCGCATGCGACCCTGGAAGCGGGTGCCGCCGTTGCCCATGTGCGGCAGCTTGATCTTGCCGATCGAGTTGATGCGCTCCTCGGCGAGACGATCGGCAGCCTTGTAGGTGGGCACGCCCTGGGTCTTGCTGATCTCGAAGATGCGGCCCAGGTTGTAGTAGATCGTGCGCATCATGCGCATGGCGCGCTCGCGGTTGTAGCCGTCGATTTCCAGCGACACGTTCATCACGCCGCCGGCGTTGACCGCGTAATCCGGCGCATACAGCACGCCGCGGCGCTGCAGCTCGTCGCCGATGGCGTCGGTGGCCAGCTGGTTGTTGGCCGCGCCGCAGATGATCTTGGCCTTGATGCGGTCGATGGTCTGCTCGTTGACGGTGCCGCCCAGCGCGCAGGGCGAGTAGACGTCGGCGTCCACGTCGTAGATCTCGTCCAGGCCCACGGCCTCGCAGCCCAATTCGTCGACGCAGCGCTGTACGGCTTCCTTGTTGATGTCGGTGACGAACACCTTGGCGCCTTGCTCGCGCAGCAGCTTGATGAACTCGCTGCCGACGTGGCCGCAGCCCTGCACGGCGAAGCTGTACTTGCCCACGTCCTCGTTGCCGTGCTTGAAGTTCAGCGCGGCCATCAGGCCCTGCAGCGTGCCGAAGGCGGTGAACGGCGACGGGTCGCCCGAGCCGCCGTGCACCTGATGCACGCCGGTCACGTATTCGGTCTCGCGGAACACGTATTCCATGTCGTTGACGTCGATGCCCACGTCCTCGGCCGTGATGTAGCGGCCGTTGAGCGAGTTGACGAAGCGGCCGAACGCGCGGAACAGCGCCTCGGACTTGTCCTTGCTGGGATCGCCGATGATGACGGCCTTGCCGCCGCCCAGGTTCAGGCCGGCCACGGCGTTCTTGAAGGTCATGCCGCGCGACAGGCGCAGCACGTCGTTCACCGCTTCCTGCTCGGTCTTGTACGGCCACATGCGCAGGCCGCCGAGCGCGGGGCCCAGCACCGTGTTGTGGATCGCGATGATGGCCTTCAGGCCGGCGTCCTTGTTGTGGCAGAAGACGACTTCTTCGTGACCCGTGTTGGCGATGGTTTCGAAAATCATTGGTACGGCGACTCCATGGAGAGGTGCCCGGAGGCATCCAGGAATGGCGGCATCTGGCGATGGCCGCCGGGGGACTGCAACGACACGGCCTCATCGCCCCGAACGAATCGGCGCGACGAACCAAGTCGAACATTCTAATACGCCGATCCGCACGCGCCGTGCGGCGACGCAGCACGACAGGTTTGCGGCCGCGCACAAATTCTGAATGCCAAATGAATGATTCCGGTCGGGATGAATGTCTTTCAGGCGCGGTTGCGCATTGGACCAGTGAGGGGAATTCCCGGCGGCGCCATTCCGGCCGCGCAGGGGGCCAGGCTCGACCGGAATCCGGGTGCATGCGAGGCCATCGCGCGCGTCCGTCTTCCCGCGGCAATCGCGTGCAGGGAAAGCCGACACCTCAGCATCCAGGCAGTACCTACGGTCCCGGGAGACTACGCATGGCCAAGCAGAGCAGTCAGAAGTTCATTGCGCGCAACCGCGCGCCGCGTGTGCAGATCGAGTACGACGTCGAGGTTTACGGCGCGCAGAAGAAGGTGCAGGTGCCGTTCGTGATGGGCGTGATGTCCGACCTGTCCGGGACGAACAACGCGGAGTTGCCGCCGATCGAAGATCGCAAGGCGCTTGAGATCGATGTGGACAACTTCGACAACCGCCTGCAGTCGATGAAGCCGCGCGTTTCCTTCGCCGTGCCGAACACGCTCACCGGCGAAGGCAACCTCAACGTCGACATCAGCTTCGAAAGCATGGACGACTTTTCGCCCGCCGCGGTGGCCCGCAAGGTGGGCGCGGTAGCCAAGCTGCTGGAAGCGCGTACCCAGCTCGCCAACCTTGGCACCTACATGGACGGCAAGGCCGGCGCGGAGAAGCTGATCGCGCAGGCCATCAACGACCCGGCGCTGCTGCAGTCGCTGGTGTCCGCAGCCAAACCCGGCGACGCCGGCAAGGACGGGGAATAAACCATGGCAACCGAGAAACTGGCCGAACAGGGCGGCGAAGTCCAGACCCTGGTACCCGACGATTTTGCAGCGCTGCTCAGCAAGGAATTCAAGCCGAAAAGCGATCGCGCCAAGGAAGAGGTGGAGTCGGCCGTCCGCACGCTTGCGGAGCAGGTGCTGAACAAGGCCGACATCGTCTCCGACGACGTCACCCAGACCATCAACGCCTATGTGGCCGAGCTGGATCGCAAGATCAGCGAGCAGCTCAACCTCATCATGCACCATGCGGATTTCCAGAAGCTGGAAAGCGCCTGGCGTGGCCTGCACTATCTGGTCAACAACACCGAGACCGATACGCAGCTCAAAATCCGCGTGATGAACATCTCCAAGAAGGAGCTGGGCAAGACGCTGAAGCGCTACAAGGGCACGGCGTGGGACCAGAGCCCGATCTTCAAGAAGATGTACGAGGAAGAGTACGGCCAGCTCGGCGGCGAGCCCTATGGCTGCCTGATCGGCGACTACTACTTCGACCACAGCCCGCCGGACGTGGAGCTGCTGGGCGGTATCGCGCAGGTGGCAGCGGCCGCGCACGCGCCCTTCATCGCCTCGGCCAACCACACCCTGATGGGCATGGACAGCTGGAGCGAGCTGGCGAACCCGCGCGACCTGGCCAAGATCTTCTCCACGCCCGAGTACGCCGCGTGGCGCTCGCTGCGTGAATCGGACGACGCCAAGTACCTTGGGCTGGCCATGCCGCGCACGCTGGCGCGCCTGCCCTATGGCGCCGCCACCGACCCGGTGGAGGAATTCGATTTCGAGGAAGACACCTCGGGTGCCGACTCGTCCAAGTACACCTGGCAGAACGCCGCCTATGCGATGGCGGTGAACATCAACCGCTCGTTCAAGGAATACGGCTGGTGCTCGCGCATCCGCGGTATCGAATCGGGCGGCGCGGTGGAAGGCCTGCCGGTGCATACCTTCCCCAGCGACGACGGTGGCGTGGACATGAAGTGCCCCACCGAGATCGCTATCACCGACCGTCGTTCGGCCGAGCTGGACAAGATGGGCATGATGCCGCTGGTGCATCGCAAGAACTCGGACATGGCTGCCTTCATCAGTGCGCAGTCGCTGGCCAAGCCGGAGGAGTACGACGATCCGGATGCCACCGCCAATGCGGCGTTGAGCTGCCGTCTGCCGTACATGTTCGCCTGCTGCCGCTTCGCGCATTACCTGAAGTGCATCGTGCGCGACAAGATCGGTTCGTTCGCCAGCCGCGAGTCGATGCAGAGCTGGCTGACCAACTGGGTCATGCAGTACGTCGACGGCGATCCGACCAACTCCAGCGAAGAAACCAAGGCGCGCAAGCCCTTGTCGGCGGCTGAAGTGGTGGTGGAGGAAGTGGAGGGTGCTCCGGGTTACTACACCTCGAAGTTCTTCCTCAAGCCGCATTACCAGTTGGAAGGCCTCACCGTGTCGTTGCGGCTGGTGTCGCGCCTGCCGTCGGCGGCTAAGGCCTGACGGCCCTCCGCATGGCGCGACCGTTCATGCGGTCGCGCCCATCGGGTTCGAGAGGGGGAAGGCCGATGCCACCGGGTATCGGCAACGCACTGTGCATCGTCTGCGCGACATCGCGATGAAGACGGCGACGGGCGTGTGGTAACCGGCGGGACTGGCCCGGCCGGTCGGATCAATTCATCAACAGGCGATCGAGGAGAAGGTTCATGGCATTCGACATGCATATCAAGTTCGAAGGCGGCAGCGTCGCCGTCAAGGGCGCGTCCAACCACAAGAAGCACAAGGGCGAAGTGCCGATCCTGGCTTGGTCGTGGGGCGTGAGCAACAGCGGCGACCTGCATTCCGGCGCAGGTTCGGCCAGCGGCGGCAAGGCCCACGTGCAGGATATTTCCATCACCAAGTATGTGGACGGCTGCTCCAACGCGCTGTTGCAGTGCTGCGCCACCGGCGCGCGCGTTGAAAAGGCCACGCTGTACGTGACCAACGCCACCGGCGAGCAGACCGACTTCCTCACCATCGAGCTGAGCGAAGGTGTGCTGGTGACCTCCGTGTCCACCGGCGGCAGCGGCGGCGAAGACCGCCTCACCGAGAACGTCACGCTGCACTTCGGCAAGTTCAAGTACTCGTTCCAGCCGCAGGACGACAAGGGCGGCAAGGACGGCGGCACGAAGGACTTCACCTACGACATGCAGCAGGTCGCGAAGGGCTGAGCCTGAAGCGGTCCCTTGCAGTGCCTTCGTTCCTTCCATCCCCTACAGGCTTCGGTGTGCAGATGATTCCGGAAAACATGCTGAAAGAAGGTCGGTTGGACGAGGCGCTGCAAGGCTTGACCGCGCAGGTGCGTGGCAACCCCGCGGACGCGAAGGCGCGGGTGTTCCTGTTTCAACTGCTGGCCCTGCTGGGCCAGTGGGAGCGGGCGCAGAACCAGTTGAAGGTGAGTGGCGAGCTCGATCCGCTCAACACCATCATGGTGGAAGCCTACGGACGTGCGCTGGCTGGCGAGCTGGACCGTCAGCAGGTGATCGCCGGTACGCGTTCGCCCGTGGTGATCGGCGAACCCGCGCAATGGCTGGCGCTGTTGCTGCAGTCGCTGAAGCTGCAGGCCGAAGGTCGGCACATGCAGGCGCAACCCTTGCGCGAACAGGCCTTTGAACAGGCCGAGGCCGTAGGCGGTGAGATCGACGGTGCGCCGTTCGAGTGGATCGCGGACGCCGACTCGCGCTTCGGGCCATGCCTGGAAATGATCGTCAACGGCGGCTATGCCTGGGTGCCGTTCACGCGCCTCAAAAAGCTGGAATTCGAGGCCCCCACCGACTTGCGCGACAAGGTGTGGGCGCCGGTACAGATAACCTGGAGCAACGGCGGCCAGGCGATTGGCTTCGTGCCGAGCCGTTACCCAGGCACCGAGCGCGCGCAAGACAGCGAGCTGGTGCTGGCACGCCGCACCGACTGGGTCGACCTCGGCGACGAATGCTTCGCCGGCTCGGGTCAGCGCATGCTGGCCACCGATGCCGGCGATTATCCGCTGTTGGACATCCGTCGCATCACGTTCAACGCGGCCTGAAGCCATGGCCGAGCTCACCACGCAGGAACGTCTGCAGCCGTCGCTGCTCGACCGGCTCACCGACGACGAGCCGGGCAAGGCCGACGAGAGCCGCGAGAAGCGGGTGATTTCGGCCACGCGCCTGCGCGACTGTGTCACGCGCGACATGTCCTGGTTGCTCAACTGCGTGAACCTGCGTGCCGACGCCGAGCTGGCGGACTACCCGGAAGTGGCGAGTTCGGTGCTCAATTTCGGCATTCCGGACCTTACGGGTGCAGCGCTGTCCGGCATCAAGGCCGAAGTGCTGCAGCGCCAGGTGCGCGAAGCCATCCTCGCGTTCGAGCCGCGACTGACGCCCAGCACGCTGCACGTCACCGTGCAGTCGGACGACAAACATATGGATCGCCAATCGCTGGTGTTCAACATCGCCTCGGAGATGTGGGCGCAGCCGATTCCGCTGAATCTCTATCTCAAGACCGCGGTGGATCTGGAGACGGGCCGCTTCAACGTGTCGGAGAGCTTCGGCTAAGAGCCTGCCCATGGATCCGCGCCTGCTCCGCTATTACAACCGCGAGTTGCAGCACGTCCGCGAGATGGGCGGCGAGTTCGCGCGCGAATACCCGAAGATCGCCGGCCGCCTCGGCCTGGAGGGCTTCGAATGCGCGGATCCCTACGTCGAGCGGCTGCTGGAAGGTTTTGCCTTCCTCGCGGCCCGCATCCAGCTCAAGCTTGACGCACAGCACCCGGTGTTCACCCAGCACTTGCTGGAGATGATCTATCCGCATTACCTCGCGCCGGTGCCTTCGATGGCGGTGGTGCAGCTGAATCCGGACACCAAGGAGAGCGCGCTGGCGGCTGGTCCGGTGGTGGCGCGGCAGACCGCCTTGCGTGGACTCACCGGCCACGACGAGCGCACCGCTTGCGAATACCGCACCGCGCATGACGTCACGCTCTGGCCGCTGGAACTGGCGGAAGCCAAGTATTTCGAAACGCCTGCGGCGCTGGCCGCTGCCGGCATACCGCTGCCGTCGGATCGCGTCGTGCGCGCCGGCTTGCGCCTGAAGTTCACCGTCACCGCCGGCGCGCAAGCGAACATGCTGGCGTTGGACGAATTGCCGCTGTTCATCGCCGGTACCGACGAATTGCCCAAACGCCTGTACGAGCAACTGCTCGGCAACGGGGTGGGCTACCTGGTGCGCACGCCGGGTGCCAGCGGTCTGGTCAGCGAGTTTTTCGACGCCCGCGGCATCCGCGACAAGGGATTCGCCGACGACGAGGCCCTGCTGCCGTATACCGACCGCTCGTTCAGCGGCTATCGCCTGCTGCAGGAATACTTCGCCTGCCCGGAGCGCTTCCTGTTCGCAGTGTTCACCGGGTTGCGCTCGGTGCTGGCGCGTTCGCAAGCCTGCGAATTCGAGATCATCACACTGTTCGACCGCAGCGTGAGCCGGCTGCACAACGCGGTGGACGCGAGCAACTTCCGGCTGTTCTGCACGCCGGCGATCAACCTGTTCCCGCGCCGGGCCGATCGCATCCACCTGCAGCAGGGCAAGACCGAGTACCACATCGTCGCCGACCGCACCCGGCCGATGGATTTCGAGATCCACAGCGTCGCCGACGTCGAGGGCTTCGGTGACAGCCAGGAGCCGGAACAACGTTTCCAGCCGTTCTACGGCAGCGACGAGCGCACCTGGCACAACCGCACGGCGGCGTTCTACACCACCCGGCGCGAGCCGCGCCTGCTGTCCGCCCGCCAGCGCCTGCGCGGTGCGCGCTCGAGCTACGTGGGCAACGAGGTGTTCATCTCGCTGGTCGACGCCAACGACGCGCCGTATGCGTCGCAGCTGCGTCAGCTCGGCATGCGCCTGCTGTGCACCAACCGCGATCTGCCGCTGCAGATGCCGGTGGGCAAGTCGCACACCGATTTCACGCTGGATACCGGCGCACCGGTGGCGTCGGTTCGCTGCGTGGCGGGCCCCACCAAGCCTCGCGCGTCGACCGCCACCGGCGAAACCGCATGGCGGCTGATCAGCCACCTGCAGTTGAACTACGTTTCGCTGCTCGGCGACAGCGGCGAGGACGGTGCGGCGGCACTGCGCGAAATGCTCACGCTGTACTGCGACGAGTTCGACGCCGGAGCGCGCCGGCAGATCGAGGGCGTCAAGGCCGTGGCTGCGCAACCGGTGGTGCGGCGCATACCGGTACCGGGGCCGATCAGCTTCGGTCGCGGACTGGAAATCACGCTGACCTGCGACGACGGCGCCTTCGAAGGCACCGGCGCCTTCCTGCTTGGCGCCGTGATGCAGCATTTCTTCGCGCGGCACGTTTCGGTGAATTCCTTCACCGAGACCGTGCTGCGCACCCTGGAACGCAACGAGGTGGCCCGATGGCCGGCACGGCTCGGCAAGCGCCAGATCCTGTAGCGCTGGAGCGCGCGCTGCGGGAACAGCCGGAGGGCTTCGAATTCTTCGAGGCGCTGCGCCGGCTCGAATGCGCGCATCCCGACAGGCCGCGGCTGGGTGAATCGGCCAAGCCGTCGGAAGACGCCGTGCGCCTGTGCCACACGCCTTCGCTGGAGTTTTCGCCGCGTGCGGTGGATCGCTACGAACCCGCGGCCGGCGGCAGGCCGCCCCGCCTGCACGGCCTGTTCCTCGGCCTGTTCGGGCCGAACGGGCCGTTGCCGCTGCACCTCACCGAATATGCGATCGATCGCCGGCGCAATGCGAAGGATCCGACCCTCGTCGCGTTCGCCGACATCTTCCATCACCGCATGCTCAGCTTGTTCTACCGCGCCTGGGCCAGCGCGCAGCCCACCGTGCAGCTCGATCGCCCGGGCGAGGACCGCTTCAGCCTGTACATGGGCGCGCTGGTGGGGCTTTCCACGCGCGGGCTGGAAGGGCGCGACGCGATGCCCGACCAGTACAAGCGCTTCTTCGCGGGCCGCCTGCAGGCGCAGGCGCGCAATGCCGAGGGACTGGGCAGCCTGCTGGTGCATTTTTTCGGCATCCCGGTGCGCGTGGTCGAGTTTGTGGCGAGTTGGATGCGCCTGCCGCGCGAAGCCCACCTGCGGCTGGGGAGCTCACCCGAAGTGGCCGGCCTGGGCCGCACCGCGGTGATCGGCGAATACGTGTGGGGGTCGCAGCAACGCTTCCGCCTGCGCCTTGGACCGCTCACCCGCGCGCAGTTCAACAACTTCCTGCCTGGCGGCGAAGCGTTGCGTCAGTTGGTGGCAGCGGTGAAGACCTACGTGGGCGAGGAAAAGGCCTGGGACGTGCAGCTGGTGCTCAAACGTGCCGAGGTGCCGAGCACCAAGTTGGGGCTGGGTGGACGCATGGGGCTTACCACCTGGATCGGCGAGCCGCGCAGAGATGCGGATGCGGACCACGTGATTTTGCGGCCGGTCGGGTAGGGCGGCCATCGATGTCGTTTTCTTGAAATTCCATTACCCCGACGTCGCCGCAGCGCGTCCATCGGGACCACCATAGGGGCAGGTTCATGGCAGAAATCAGTCGCAGCGCGCTGTTCGGCAAGCTCAACAAGCTGGCGTACCGGGGTATCGAGAGCGCCACCGTGTTCTGCAAGTTGCGCGGCAACCCGTATGTGGAGCTGGTGCACTGGATCCACCAGATCCTGCAATTGCAGGACTCGGATCTGCACCGCATCGTCAAGCAGTTCAACCTCAACCCGTCGAACCTGGCGCGCGACGTCACCGACGCGCTGGATCGCCTGCCGCGCGGTTCCACCACCATCTCCGACCTCTCCGGCGACGTGGAGGAAGCGGTCGAGCGCGGCTGGGTGTTCGCCACCCTGATGTTCGGCGAGGCGCAGGTGCGCACCGGTTACCTGATGGTGGGCGTGCTGCGCATGCGCCACCTGCGCAATGCGCTGCTCAACGTCTCCAAGGAATTCGAGAAGATCAAGCCTGAAACCTTGATGGAGAAGTTTGCCGAGGTGGTGGCCGGCTCGCCCGAGGACGGCCAGAACGCCAGTGACGGCTTCAGGCTGGGCGGGGCCGGTGCTCCGGGCGAAGCCAGCGGTGCGATGAGCCCGGCGCAGATGGGCAAGCAGGAGGCGCTCAGGCAGTTCACGGTCGACCTCACCGAGCAGGCGCGCAGCGGCAAGCTCGATCCCATCGTCGGCCGCGACGACGAGATCCGCCAGGTGGTGGACATCCTGATGCGGCGCCGGCAGAACAACCCGATCCTGGTCGGCGAGGCCGGTGTGGGCAAGACCGCGGTGGTGGAAGGCTTCGCCCAGCGCATCGTGCGCGGCGACGTGCCGCCATCGCTCAAGGACGTCGAACTGCGCGTGCTGGACGTGGGTCTGCTGCAGGCCGGCGCCAGCATGAAGGGCGAGTTCGAGCAACGGCTGCGTTCGGTGATCGAGGAAGTGCAGGCCAGCCCGAAGCCGATCATCCTGTTCGTCGACGAAACCCACACCCTGGTCGGCGCCGGCGGCGCGGCCGGTACCGGCGACGCGGCCAACCTGCTCAAGCCCGCGCTGGCGCGCGGCACCCTGCGCACCATTGGCGCCACCACTTTCGCCGAATACAAGAAGCATATCGAGAAGGATCCGGCGCTCACCCGTCGCTTCCAGACCGTACAGGTCGACGAGCCCAGCGAGGAAAAGGGCATCCTGATGATGCGCGGCGTCGCAAGCACGATGGAAAAGCACCATCGCGTGCAGATCCTCGACGAGGCGCTGGAGGCGGCGGTGAAGCTGTCGCACCGCTACATCCCCGCGCGCCAGCTGCCCGACAAGGCGGTGAGCCTGCTCGACACCGCCTGCGCCCGCGTGGCGGTGAGCCAGCACGCGGTGCCGCCGGAAGTGGACGACACGCGCAAGCGCATCGAGGCGCTGGAAACCGAGTTGGCGATCATCCACCGCGAGAAGACCGTGGGCGTGAACGTGGCCGAGCGCGAGGCCTCCGCCAACGAGAAGCTGGCCACGCAGAAGGTTCGCCTGGAGAAGCTGGAAGCCGACTGGCAGGCCGAGAAGGTGCTGGTCGAGCAGATCCTTGCCCTGCGCGCCAAGCTGCGCGGCGACGTCGCGCCGGTGGAAGGCACCGGCAGCAAGTTGGAAGAAGCCGCCAATGCCAAGGCCGAAGCCGAGGTCGCTCCTGAAGTACCCGCAGGCCTCAGCGACGACGAGCGTGCCAGCGCGCTGGAGCAGCTCAAGGGACTGCAGACGCAACTGGCCGAACTGCAGGGCGAGAGCCCGCTGATCCTGCCCACCGTGGACTACGTGGCGGTGGGAGCAGTGGTATCCGACTGGACCGGTATCCCGGTCGGCCGCATGGTCAAGAGCGAGCTTGAGACCGTCATGAACCTGGCCAGGCTGATGGGGCAGCGCGTGATCGGCCAGGACCACGCGATGGAGATGATCGCCAAGCGCATCCAGACCAGCCGTGCTGGGCTGGACAACCCCAACAAGCCGATCGGCGTGTTCATGCTGGCCGGCACCTCCGGCGTGGGCAAGACCGAAACCGCGTTGGCGCTGGCCGAGGCGCTGTACGGCGGCGAGCAGAACGTCATCACCATCAACATGAGCGAGTTCCAGGAGGCGCACACCGTCTCCACGCTCAAGGGCGCGCCTCCCGGTTACGTGGGTTACGGCGAAGGCGGCGTGCTCACGGAGGCGGTGCGCCGCAAGCCGTATTCGGTGGTGCTGCTGGACGAGGTGGAAAAGGCCCACCCCGACGTGCACGAGATCTTCTTCCAGGTGTTCGACAAGGGCGTGATGGAAGACGGCGAGGGCCGCCGGATCGACTTCAAGAACACCCTGATCCTGCTCACCACCAACGCCGGCACCGACATGATCGCCGGGCTGTGCAAGGACCCGGAGCTGATGCCGGAACCCGAAGGCATCGCCAAGGCGTTGCGCGAGCCGCTGCTCAAGGTGTTCCCGCCGGCGCTGCTCGGCCGCCTGGTCACCATCCCGTACTACCCGCTCAGCGAAACGATGCTGGGCGAGATCGTGAAGCTGCAGCTCAACCGCATCAAGAAGCGCATCGAAGCCCGCTACAAGATCCCGTTCGAGTACGGCGAGGACGTGGTGAAGCTGGTGGTCAGCCGCTGCACGGAGAGCGAGTCGGGCGGTCGCATGATCGACGCCATTCTCACCAACTCCATGTTGCCGGACATCAGCCGCGAGTTCCTCAACCGGATGATCGAGGGCAGGGCCATCACGGGCGTGCGCGTTGGCATGGAGGAAGGAGACTTCCATTACGCCTTCGCCTGAGCCTGACGCAGGCCGCAACCAGAGAATCTCAGTCAGTTTTCCTTGAGGCACCAAACCATGGCAACCAGAAATTTCCTGCAGGATTATCAAAACGTTCTGCTGCGCCACGTCATCATGCCGGGCAGCCACGATGCCGGCCTGGCCAGGGAGTCCTATGGCTCTCTGGGCATGATAGGAAGCGGAGAGAGCATGACGGTGACGCAGACCGTCGGCGTTGGCGACCAGGCGATTCGCGGATCGCGCTTCTTCGATGTACGCATCATTTCGTCAGGCGGCCAGTTGAAGGCCTATCACAGCCCCAAGGACACGCGCCTCGTCGGTGGTGTCGGTCAGGCCTTCGAAACTATCCTGGATGAATTGCAGGGTTTCGTCCGCTCGAATCCCTCCGAATTCGTGATCATCCGACTCTCGCACATCAAGAACTCCACTGAAGTCTTCGCTGCCTTGATGGGCTGGATGGAGAAATCGGCGCTGTACGGGAAGAAGAACGGCGACTACGTCTACAAGGGAGCCGGCAACCTGGCGCAGAAGTTCGTGCATGAGCTGGCCGGGAAAATGATCTTCGTGGTCGACGGCGCCAAGCTGACTTCGGCCAAGTTCCCCGGTCGTGTGGCCCCTCCGGGGCAGGCCGACGGTTTTCACAAGCTGTACCAGAACAAGAAGTCGAAACCGCTGCCGACAGTGAACGACGGCCTGTGCATGTGCGGCGAATTCGCCAACTCCAACAAGCTGGAGAAAATCGTGGCTGGCCAGACGGCGAGCTACACCCAGCACGCCAAGCACCGGACGCACGGCGACGACAAGTCGCACCTGTACTGCCTGTACTGGACATCGACGGGTGGCAATATCGAGAAAAACACCCGCGAGCAATTGTCGAAGAATTTCCAGATAGTGCGGAACATGGTGGCCGAGAGCAACGCCAACACCGCCAAGTATTGCCTGGACAACAACGTACCTCTGGTCAACACCAAGGCCTGGTCGAACGCAATTGCCATCGAGGACCGGGCTCGTCAGCGGTACGCGGTGTATTCGTGCTCGCTGCCGAACATCATCCTCTACGATTTCGTCAATACGGAGACGAGCGAGGAAATCATCGGGTTGAATGGTCTGGTGCTTTGCCAAACCTGATCGCAGCTGCGGTTTAAGAGCATGCGGTCTTGAAAGTTGCCACACATGCGCCATCGTGAAAACAGGGGTCAGAATACGCTTTCATTGTTGTCTGCCATGACTTTGATCGAAAGTTTGCTCTGACCCTATTTCCGCCAACGCCGGTGCCGGCATGATCGCCGGCCTGTGCAAGGACCCGGAGCTGATGCCGGAACCCGAAGGCATCGCCAATGCGCTGCGCGATCCGCTGCTGAAGGTCTTCCCGCCGGCGTTGCTTGGCCGCCTGGTCACCATTCCGTACTACCCGCTGCGCCCGCAGATGCTCGGCGAAATCGTCAGGCTGCAATTGGGGCGCATCAAGAAGCGCATCGAGGCGCGATACAAGATTCCGTTCGAGTACGGTGAGCATGGAAAATGGGCGGAATGACCGGAGAGAAGTGAAGAGGTGGCCATTGTTCGATGACGGAAGTCCACTGTTCCGGGTGCGGGGCGAAATGAATTCGGGGGACTGATATGACGCACAACTTCTCGGGTGAATACAAAATTGCCAGGCAAGTGGTAACGACAGGCAAGTTCAGCAGCGACGCCGATACGATCGTGAAGGGGCTGAAGACGCTGATGTCCGAGGACGGATTCGACGATGCCCGAACCGACGCCCTGAAGGAGTTCCAGAAAGCCATCAACCTCGGGGTTTCGCTCAAGAAGCTGTTTGACAGCAAGCTGGGGGCCGCCGAGCGGATCCTCGCCATGGCGAACGGTTATTCGACTGGCAAGAGTGGGGCGCGATCGTTCGCCGGAAGCGCAGATGTGTCGGCGGCGTGCGCGGCCTTGAAGTTGCTGCTGCACACCGAATTTCTCGCGAAGAAGGGCGCCAGCGGATTCTGGATCGTCAATACGCCGAGGAAATACAAGGACTGGCCAAGCCTCGAATTGGCATCACTCGGCGGTGACGAGCGTGCGTTGCTGGCCCGACTCGCCTTCAAGGATGGCTATTTTTCTGCCTCGCAGAAGAAGAACATTGCGGACGGTGCGCAGCTTGCGCGGGCCCAGCTGCAGAAGGCACTGGCTCATCTCAGCGGAAAGGGAAAAGGCGCGGAACTGGTCAAGCGTTGGTTCGAGACGGAGGATACCTCGGCGACCGATCTCGCCAAGATCACCTCCGACCTGGCGGTAGGCTTGAAGAAAATCGAGAACACGTTGATGTCGAACCGGTTGATATTCACCGACTGCCCCTTCTATCGGGGCGATGACATGGAAGAGTCCGAGGCTTTCGTGTTTTCGGGTGCGTGGAAGGACAAGCAGAAAGTCGTCTACATAGAGAAAGGCTTTTTTATGAAGGGCGGCAATGTGCTGTCCGGGCGTGCGAACTGGGCAAGGGTCATCGTGCATGAATTGACACATTCGGAACTCGACACGCAGGACTACCCGAAGGACAACTCGTACGGCTGGCAGGGCATCAATCCGAAGGACAGTAAGTTCAAGGGCAACAAGGCAGTGCTCAATGCCGAAAACTGGGCCTATTTTGTGGTGGATGCTGCAAACGGGCTGAGTCAGTCCGAACGAGTCGAGGCTTTGAAGCTGCCATGATGAGCAAATTGGCGCAAAGGCTGTTGTATGCCCTGGCGTGGCTCATTGTTGGCGCGTTTCCAGTTGCGTCCTGTTACGCATGGAGCGGCCCGTCGCGTAATGCGCAGGTCAATCCAGAACCTTCTTCGACGTCAAAGGAGCCAAAAATGAATTCCCCATCCGACGGACGCCCAACTGTTTCCGCCAGCCGTGGGCGTGCCCCACTGGTACCTGCGGTGGTTCACAAGGGCGTGCGTTACGAACAGCTCAAGAGCGCGTCGGCCGAGGGTTTGCCGCTGGGTGGCTACGTGGTCGCAACGGATGTCGAATCCGGCAAGCGGCTATGGATCAGCCGGCTTTACGAATCGCCGGTCAACCCTAACATCGAGGCCGATGTGCAGAACACTTTCTTCAAGAGCATGCGCCTCGATGCCAAGGATGGTGTGTTGGTGATCGAGGACGAGAAAGGACGGACATATCGCGTTGGTGTTGTCGACGGCAAGGTGCACTGACGGGATCATGGAAACGGCGGTGGGACGAAGCCAGATCAGCAAGGCCTTGGCATTGGCTGCAATAAGGAGCGGGCGTATCTGTTGAAGCGACCACTCCCGAGAAAGAGGTCAGGTTTGCTTCCTGCTGATGCAAGGATCGAGGAGCGCTAAATCCATGCGGGGCGAGGCCGCCGCTGGTAGGGAACGCTTCCGCGTACATGAGTTCCGTGCAACCTGTCTGGTATCGCGGAGCTGACCACATGAATCCTTGTTGACGAATCGGAACCAAGACCATGCCATCCACTCCTCTCAGTCGCGCCGAATTCACTGCCCTCGGCGAGCTCGCCAAGGCCCGCCGCCAGCTGATGGTGAACATGTTCGGCGGCACCAAACTCAAGTTCGGCAGCACCAGCATGCTGTCGGCTGGCAAGTCGCTGCTGTCTTCCGGCAAGTCGTTGAAATCCGGGGTCAGCAAACTGGCCAAGGGGGCGGCGCGGCAAGCAAGACGGCCGTCAGCCTGCCGGGCATGAAGGAGGCGTTCCAGAACTTCATGGTCGAGTGCGCCGACGTGGACAACCTCCACGAGGTGATCGAGGCGATCGGCAGCGAGGCGATGCACGAGCTGGTGGCGGAAGTGACGCCAGTCCTCGGCGTGGTCACCAGCTCGGTGAAGCTGGCCAGGGCGGGCAAAGCGGTGGTGATCGACGCCCACAACCTCTACAAGAGCGATGACTACAAGCGCGGCTTCCGCAGGGCGATCCGTATGCGGCGGCCGAGGCGATCCAGGTCATCATCAAGCGTGACCTGGCCCAGCATTCGGTGAAGCTGGCGCAGCAGGCCACCGCCACCGGCGCCAAGATCGCCGGCCTGTTCGCGGACCTCGGCACCGCCACCACGGCCGGTATCGGCGTGGCCAACACGCTGGCCAGCATTGGCCTGCAGCTGTTCTCGCTGGGGCTGGACATCAAGGACATGCGCGCTGGCAACAAGCGCCTGGCCCAGCCCAACGCGCTGGACCTCACCGTATTCAATGACTGCCCGGTACTGGGTTGCTACCTGCTGACCTGCGCCGACACCTCGGCGGTGGCCAACATGTTCATCGCCGACATCGGCCTGCCTGGCTGGATGGACCGGGTGGAGGCGATGAAGAAGAAGCAGATGGACCCACTGCTCAAGATCGCCAGCAAGAACATCAACAGCTCGCGGTTGCAGTTGGAAGGGCTGGCGTCCGACAAGGGCACGCACGTCAAGAAGGGTTTCTTTGCCGGCGTCAAAAGCAAGGCGATCAAGCAGTTGGGCCTGTCCTGAGGGCCGTTTCCACCGGCTGGCCCACCGGCAACGCAGGGCCGTGACACGAATCGCCGCGCGATTGCGCATTGGCCTTGTGGAGAGGAGGAATCCCCGATGCCACCAGCCGCCCGTCTTACCGATATGCACGTGTGCCCCATGACCACCGGTCCCGTACCGCACGTCGGCGGCCCGATTTCCGGCCCTGGCGCGCCCACGGTGCTGATCGGCGGCCTGCCGGCGGCGCGGATGGGTGACATGGCCGTCTGCGTGGGGCCGCCGGACAGCATCATCGTGGGCTCGCCCACGGTGTTGATCGGTGGCCAGCCGGCTGCGCGGCTGGGCGACTCCTGTGCGCATGGCGGCACCATCGTGCTGGGGTGCTTCACGGTATTGATTTCGTGAACAGACGGGCGAGCAGGAAGCCGACCAATGGCTTCGTCCGTCCTTCCGTCGCGACGGCGGCGGTGCCGGCTTGGCGCACCGCATTGCAGCAGGCGATGAAGGCGCACCAGGCCGACGATCTCGCCACGGCCGAGCGGCTGTACCGCGAGGTGCTGGAGCTGCGCGTGGCGCAGCCCGATGCGCTGCATTACCTCGGCGTGCTGTGCCACCAAAACGGACGTAGCGACGAGGGCGTGGAGTTGATCCGCATGGCGCTGCAGGTGACACCCAGACATCCGGACGCGCACAACAACCTCGGCAACATCCACAAGGAATGCGGTCGCCTGCGCGAGGCGGAGGCCTGCTACCGCAAGTCGCTGGAGTGCAGCCCGCAGCACCACCATGCCCTGAGCAACCTGGCCGTGGTGCTGGAAGCGCAGCAGCGGCCGCTGGAGGCCTTCGACGCCTTCGAGAAATTGTTGAAGGCGGCGCCGCGCTTCGCGCAGGGCTACTACCTGCTGGGCCTGTTCCTGCGCAACAACGCGCAGGGCATCGAGCACATCGAACAGTCGGTGGGCTGTTTCCGCGAGGCCTATGCGCTGGAGCCCCGCTTCGTGCAGGCGCTGGAGGCGCTGAGCGTGTCGCTCTACACCCTGGATCGCCGTGATGAAGCCGCGCAGGTATACCGCGACTGGCTGGAACGCGATCCCGACAACCCGGTGCCTCGCCACATGCTGGCGGCCTGCGGCGGCACCGATGCCCCCGAGCGCGCGCCCGACGACTATGTGCGCGACACGTTCGACAATTTCGCCGAGAGTTTCGACGAGCAGCTGCTGAAGAACCTGGATTACCGCGCGCCGGAGGTGCTCGCTGCCGCGCTGGCCACGGTGTTGCCCGTGCCAGGGGCGTCGCTGGATATCCTCGATGCCGGTTGCGGCACCGGTCTGTGCGCACCCTTGTTGCGCCCGCACGCACGGCGGCTGGTCGGGGTGGATCTGTCGGGCGGCATGGTGAAGAAGGCGCGCCTGCGCGGCGGCTACGATGACCTGGAAGTGGCCGAACTCACCGCCTACCTGCAACAGCATCGGCAGGCATGGGATGTGGTGCTGTCGGCCGACACTCTGGTGTATTTCGGCGACCTGGGTCCGATGGCCGCGGCGGCGCATGATGCCCTGCGACCGGACGGCTGGCTGGCTTTCTCGCTGGAAGTGGAAGAGGGCGATGGCGACCAAGCCGTGCTCTCCTCCAGCGGACGCTATCGCCATACGCGAGGCCATGCGTTGCATGCGCTTCAGCGAGCCGGCTTCGGCGACATCCGCATCAGCGAAGACAGCTTGCGCAAGGAATTCGGCCAACCAGTACGCAGCTGGGTGGTGCTGGCGCGGCGCGGCGGTACGGAAGCGCCATGAAGCCTGCGCCCGAATCCGCCGTCGAAACGGCATCGAAGAAGGAGTGGCCCCGCTGGAAAAACGACTGCAGCGGATTTGCCCATGCGGTGGCCGACGATCTCGGCCTTGAACTGTCGGGCACCGCCAACGCGATGGTCGACACGATGGGAGTCAAGGCCAATGGCTGGGTCGATCTTGGGAGCGATCCCAAGCTGGCGATCAGCTACGCCAATCGAGGCTTCTTCGTGGTGGCAGGTCTCAAGGCAGCAGGGCACGGGCACGTCGCGGTGATCATCCCGACCGATCCGGGCAGCCCCTATCCCGTGGGCTATTGGGGGCGTTTCGGTGGTGTGGGGAAGGAGAAGACCGGCATAAACTGGTCATGGAACCACCGCGACCTGCCCAAGGTCCTCTACTACGCGAAACCCGTGCCCGAGAGCCACTGATGCGAGCTTCCCGCTGCCTGCTGGCCATTGTCCTGGCTTGGCTCCCGGTCGTTGCCTGGGCTTGCGACCTGGCGCCCCTGCCCATCGTCGGCGGCATCGGCAAGCTGCACGGCGTATCGGTGTCGTTCGGCGAGGCCGATGATGCCTTGCATCCAACGGCATGGCAGGGTCCCTTGCGGATTGCACAAGGGAGCGCGCCGGCCTGCGTGGTCGACGACGAGGTGGCCATCGTCGAGCAGCCCGTGATGCTCGGCGACGGCATCCTGTACGTGCCCACTTATTCGGGCAGCAACAACCGCCTGTATGCCGTGGATACGGGGAACTGCCGCGTGCTGTGGCACAGCGGCGACTTCAACGGACCGACCCGCTTCGTGCATGGCCGCTTCGTGATCGGCCGCGAGCAGGTGCAACTGGATCGGCGGTGCCGTCCAGTGGGCATGGCGAAAGGCATGGATTGAGAGCGGGGCTGCCTGGGGGCGCATGCGCCCCCACCACGCCGGAAGTCAAAGAAAATCAAATGCATGGATCGAGTCGCAAGGAATGGTCGCGACGCATGACCTGAAATGTCGCCTGATTGCGCATTACAGGGGAAGGAGAGCCCATGCCACCCGTAGCCCGTCCAGCCATCCACCTGCTTGCCTGCGACTCGCCGCACCGAGCCGGTAGCGCGATTTCGCCGCCTGGCGTTCGGGCGATGCCTGATCCGTGGGCGAAGCGTGCGCGATGCAGGCTGGGTCGACCATCACCATCCTGCGGGAGCGCAGTCGCATGACCGAGCCCATCACACTCACTTCCAGCAAGTGCCAGGACCTGCAGTTCGTCGGCATGAGCGCAAACGAGGAACTGGGTGAGCTGTTCCGGTTCGATGTGCAGTTCGAGAGCCAGGACACCGGCATCGACCTGACCGCGCTGCTGGGCTCGCCGATGACCGTGACGCTGGCGTTGGGCAACGGCTTCAAACGCTATTTCAACGGCATCGTCTGCGAGGCGTCGCAGATAGGCGTCGCCAAGGTGCAGTCGCTGGTGTACGCGCAGTACGCAGTGACCCTGGTGCCCACGCCCTGGCTGCTGGGGCAGATCGTGGATTGCCGCATCTTCACCGACATGGCCGTGCCGGACATCGTGAAGCAGCTGGCGCAGGAGTCCGGCTACTCCGACATCAAGCTCAGCCTCACCGGCAACTACGCCAAGCGCGACTATTGCGTGCAGTACCGCGAGGATTGCCTGAGCTTCATCCAGCGCCTGATGGAGCAAGAGGGCATCTACTATTACTTCACCCACGAGGAGGACAAGCACACCATGGTGCTTGCCGACGGCGTGGGCGCGCATTCCGCAGCGAGCACCTTCAAGAAGGTGCCGTTTGCCCCCGGTGCCGACGACGTATTGAGCAGCGAGGCGACCATCACCGAGTTCGGCGCCGTGCGCGGCGTGGACTCCGCCACCGTCAAGCTGACCGACTACAATCCGTTGACGCCCAAGGCTTCGCTGCTCTCCACGCAGACCAGCTCGGGCAACAACCCCTCGCCCACCCACAGTGCGTTCGACTTTCCCGGTACACACGGGGATGCAAGCCTGGGCCAGCATTACGCCAGCATGCGTGCCGAGGCGCTCACCGCCGCTCGCTCGCGCTATCACGGTTCGACCTCGTCCTGCGCCGCGTGCATCGGCAACCTGTTCACGCTGAGCGGCAATCCGCGCAACGACTTCGACCAGGAATACCTGCTGGTAAGCACGCACAGCTATTTGCGCGGCGGCGGGTATGCCTCGGGCAGCGGCAGCCATCTCGAATTCAGCTGCCAGTTCCAGGCGCTGCCGAGCAGCGTGCCGTTCCGCACGGAGCACCGCACGCCCAAGCCGAGGATCGACGGCCTGCAAACCGCGATTGTCGCCGGCAGCGACACGGACGAGGACATCGCCGTCGACAAATACGGGCGCGTGCAGGTGAATTTCCACTGGAACATGCCGGACAAGCCGAAAGCGCAGGTTTCGTGCCCGGTACGCGTGGCGTCGCCCTGGGCCGGCAAGGGCTGGGGCGCAGTGAGCCTGCCGCGCGTGGGCCAGGAAGTGGTGGTGAGCTTCCTGGAAGGCGATCCGGATCGCCCGCTGATCATCGGCAGCGTCTACAACGCTGCCAACACCGTGCCTTACGGCCTGCCTGACAACAAGACCCAGAGCGGCATCAAGAGCCGCAGCCTGCTCGGCGGCGCCGACGACGCCAACGAACTGCGCTTCGAGGACAAGAAGGGCAGCGAAGACTTCTTCATGCATGCGCAGAAGGACATGCACGAAGAGGTGGAGAACGACCACGTGGTCACCATCGATCACGACGAGACGATCACCATCAAGAACGACCAGACCACCGAGGTCAAGAACAACCAGACGCTCACGGTCGACAACGACCAGACCGAGACGGTCAAGCACAACCGCAGCGTCACGGTGCAGAACGACGACAGCCTTAGCGTCACCGGCAACGGTACCTCCAACATCGGCAAGAAGTTCTCGCTTACCGCGGGTACCGAGATCGACCTCGTCTGCGGCGCTTCCAGCATCACGTTGAAAAGCTCGGGCGACGTCGAGATCAAGGGCGTCAACATCACGATCACCGGCAATGCCACGGTGAAGATGGCGGGGCAGGCCTCGGTAGACATCGGCTCCGGCGCCAGCGTGAAGGTGCACTCGGACGCGATGATGGACGTGGAGGGAAGTGCGATGACCACGGTGAAGGGGGCGATGCTGCAGCTGACCGCCGATGCCATGGCGAAGCTGGGTGGTGCCATCACGATGATCGGCTAAGGGGGAGCCATGTCAGCGATCATGCAAGCGTCGATGCAGATGGGTCTGTCGCCTGAGGCCATGGTGCATTTGCGCCCGGAAATGACGCCGCAGGCGGCGGTGCAGTCCCTGTTGGACGTTGGTGCGATGCCGGATGCGCTGAAGCTGCTGGCGCGGCTGCTGCCCAAGCGCTATGCGGTGGCGTGGCTGTGTCAGTGCGCACGCGACCAGCCGCTGGAACTGGAGGACAAGGCGGGCGCCTCGCTGGCGGAAAAATGGGTGCGCGAGCCCACCGAAAGCAACCGCCGCGCCGCGTTCGAGTTCGCCAACTCCGGCGGCTACAAGTCGCTGGGCGCATGGCTGGCCGCGGCCGCCGGCTGGTCGGGCGGCAGCCTCGCGCCGGCGGCGCAGGAAACGCCGGTGCCGCCCCCGGAACACATCACCGCCTGCGCCACGGTGGCCGCGATCAATCTGATGGCAGCGTTGGTGGCCGAACATTTCGCGGCCCGTCGCACGGAATTCATCGCACGCGCCCTCGGTCTGCTCGGCACCGGCGAAGCGGCCGGTGCGAATACCAAGGGAGCTTGAGTTGTCGATGCAGACATTGACCTTGACGGTACTCGGCAAGCACGCCGCTCAGTTCGGCAGCCGCAGCCAGAAATCCTTCCAGGGCAGCGGCGGCAGCGTCGGCCGTTCCGAGGATTGCGACTGGGTGCTTGGCGCGCCCGGCGTGTCACGCATCCACGCGATGGTGCGTTGCTTGAACGGCGTCTACTTCATCGAGGACCGCAGCACCAACGGCATGTTGCTCAACGGTGCGCCGCTGCCCAAGGGCGAACCGGCCGCGCTGAAGGAAGGCGACCGCCTGCAGATCGACACCTTCGAGATTTCGGTGCAGATGCAGGCACCCGCTGCGCCTGCGCCGGAGCCGGCTGCCGCGCCGGTGGCTGCGCCCATGTCCGGCGATCCGCTGCTGGATTTCGGTTTGTCCGATCTGCTCGCGCCCGCCAGTGCGCCGGTGGCCGCTGCAGGCCCCAGCCTGATACCCAATGCTGCCGGCGCGATCAGCGGCGACCTCGACCCGTTGAGCTTCCTCGACGCGCCGTATGCGTCACCGGTCGCGGAACCTGCGCCGCCGCAGCCCGAACCCGTGCCCAGCTGGAATCACACCGCGGGCATGGCCGACCACTTCCGGCCGCCGATCACCGACGTGCAGCGCCAGGCGCAGATGCTGCCGGAAGACTGGGACGCGATCATGGGCGACTTCGAGCCCATGTCGGAGCCGGCGGCGCCTGTCGCACCGCCGATCCCGACGCCTGTCGCGCCAACGCCGGCAGCACCGCCGGCAGCGTCGTTCGCCGCACCTGCTGCCGTGCCCATGGCGGCCACCGGGCTGCCGCCCGAGCTGGAGCAGATCCTGCACATCGTCGCCGACGGCGTGATGGACGTGCTGCGCGCGCGCGCCGAGATCAAGAACACCTTCCGCTTGCCGGTGACCATCATCCAGCGTTCGGAAAACAACCCGCTGAAATTCGCGCCCACGCCGGACGAGGCGGTACAGCGCATCCTCGCACCCACCGGACCGGCCTTCCTTTCAGGCGGCGCCGCGTTCCAGGACGCGTTCGAAGACATCCGCTGCCACCAGATGGCGATGCTGGCCGGCGTACGCGCGGCGTTCGAATCGCTGCTGGTGCACTTCAACCCGGATCGCTTCGAGCACGAAGCCGACGGCGGCGCCAAGCGCGCGGCCTTCGGCGGCAAGGGCCGCTACTGGGACCGTTATCGGGAACATTTCGAGGAACTGATGGGCAACCCTGACGAATGCTTTCGCCGGTTGTTCGGCGACGAATTCGCACGCGCCTACGAGGAACAGCTGGCGCGGTTGAAATCGGCGCTGCGGACAGGGCAGGGGCGACGCCCGTAATCCGCGGGCCGGCGAGAACCACGAGAAGCGAGCGAACGCATGACGCAGAACAACAAGGTGGTATGGAGCGAAGGCCTTTTCCTGCGGCCGCAGCACCTGCAGCAGCAGGAGCGCTACCTGGAGCGCTTCGTGGAGTTGCGCGCCGGCAACTTGCGCCCGCATGCCTGGGGTTTCCACGAGCTGGAACTGGAATTCGACCTGCTGGCCATCGGCAAGCTCGGCATCAAGCAGGCGCGCGGCGTGTTCCCCGACGGCACGCCGTTCGCGATGCCCGGCGACGACCCGCTGCCGCCGCCGCTGGACGTGGACGCGAACTGGCGCGACCAGACCGTATACCTCACCCTGCCGTTGCGCTCGCCCACCCAGCCCGACAGCGGGCGGCCGGAAGCGCCGGCGGAGAAGCTCTTCCGCTTCCGCGTGCGCGAGGCCGAGGTACGCGACGCCTCCGGCAGCACCGATGGCACCACGCCGCTGGAAGTGGGCGGCATGAGCGGCCGCCTGCTGCCGCAGTCGCAACCTATGGAGGGACTCACCCGCATGCCGCTGGCGCGCATCGTGGAATGCCGCACCGACCGCCGCGTGATGCTGGACGACGCCTTCATGCCCACCGGCCTTTCCACACAGGCGGTGCCGCGGCTGGTGACCTTCCTCACCGAACTGCTCGGCCTGCTGCACCAGCGTGGCGAGGCGCTGGCCAGCCGCGTCGCGCTGACCGATCGCGGCGGCGCGGCGGAGATCGCCGACTTTCTGCTGCTGCAGGTGGTGAACCGCTGCCAGCCGTTGATTGCGCACCTGGCCGAAGCGCCGCTGCTGCATCCCGAAGAGCTTTACCGCACGCTGGTGACGATGGCCGGCGAACTGGCCACGTTCACCGCACCAGGGAAGCGCCCTGGCGCGTTGCCGCCGTATCGCCACGAAGCGTTGCGCGAGAGTTTCGAGCCGCTGATCGCCGCACTGCGCGCCAGCCTCAGCGCGGTGATGGAGCAGACCGCCATGCCGATCCCGCTGCAGGAGCGCAAGTTCGGCGTGTGGGTGGCGGTGGTGCCCGACCTCACCCTGCTGGACAACGCCGCCTTCGTGCTGGCGGCAAAGGCCGACGTGAAGTCGGAGGAACTGCGCCGGCAGCTACCCGCGCAATCGAAGATCGGCCCAGTGGAAAAGATCCGCGATCTGGTGAACCTGCAATTGCCGGGCATTCCGGTCTCGCCGATGCCGGTGGCGCCGCGCCAGATCCCGTACAACGCCGGCTACCTGTATTTCGAATTCGACCGCCACGCGGCGATGTGGCGCGAGCTGAAGACATCCGGCGGCATCGCGTTCCATTTCGGCAGCGGCTTCGCGGGGCTGGACCTGCAGCTCTGGGCGATCAGGGGAGGTTGAGCGTGCTCATGGTCTCGAAACACACCGCGTCCGCAGGTCCGGGTCTGCTTGCCTGCATTCCTGCGTCATCACTCAGTCGTGGACGGATGTCCACTCCTTCGTTCTTCCTAGGACTGCGCGCAAACGGTTCCCGGCGCGGGGTGCTTGAAGACCATAAGCAGGCCCAGAGATGAATACTCCGAAAGGCCCATTCGACGACGACGCGATGCGCGACGCCACCGTGGTGCGTCCGCGCGGCGCGGCGCCCGCGGCAACGCCTGCGCCGGTACCGTACGCTGCGCCACCGGCGGCACCCGCTTACGCGTCGGCTCCGGCACCTGCGCCTGCATCGCGCGCGGCGCAAGCCACACCCGCCGAGATCAGCGCTTTCCTCGGCGGCGGCATGAACCCGCTGGTGCAGGCGGCCAGTCCCCTGTTGCTGCTCTCGGTGCAGTTGCGCCACAGCGCCACGCCGCCTGACTCGGTGCATCTGCGCGAGCAGACGATGGCGCAGGTGCGCAAGTTCGAAGCGCATACGCAGCAGGCGAACATCCCGCAGCAGACCGCGCTGGCCGCGCGCTACGTGCTGTGCGCCATGCTGGACGAGGCGGTGCTCAACGCGCCCTGGGGCGAGCAGAGCGGCTGGTCGCAACAGACCCTGCTGGTGACCTTCCACGGCGAATCCTACGGCGGTGCGAAGTTCTTCCAGATCCTCGAGCGACTGTGCGGAGATTTCTCGCGCCACCTCGACCTGATCGAGCTGATGTACATCTGCCTTGCGCTGGGCTTCGGCGGGCGCTACCTGATCGAATCGGGCGGCCGCGCCAAGCTGGCCGACATCCAGGAAGACCTGTACCGGCGCATCCGCGAACAGCGCGCGCCGGCCGCGCAGGAGCTGGCGCCGCACTGGCGCGGCATCCAGGACAAGCGCAACCCGCTGATCCGCTATGTGCCGTTGTGGGTGATCGTGGCCGCAGCGGCTTGCGTGCTGCTTGGCGCCTTCCTGTATTTCCATTCGCGCTTGAATACCTTGTCCTCGCCGGTCAGCGCGCAACTGGCGCAGATCGGCCTGGAAAGCGCCACGCCGCCAGCCATGGTGCAATTGAACAAGACCAATCCGCCGCCGGTGCATCCCACGCTGAAGCAGTTGCTGGCGTCGGAGGAGCAGGCTGGTCAGCTCGCCATCATCGAGCAGGGCAACGGCCATGAGCTGGTGCGCCTTTCCGCCACCGGCATGTTCACCTCCGGCGGCGTGGACGTCGCCGATGCGGCGCTGCCGCTGCTGCACAAGATCACTGCCGCGCTGAACCAGGTGCCGGGGCGGGTGATCGTGGTGGGGCACACCGATGACCAGCCGATCCGCTCGCTGAAATTCAAGGACAACTTCGCGCTCTCCGCGGCGCGCGCAAACGCGGTGCTCAAGGTGCTGAGCGATGGCCTGGACAACTCCGGGCGGCTCGAAGCCAGCGGTGCGGGCGACTCCAAGCCGATCGCGCTGCCGCCAAACCTGCCGGCCAACCGCGCGCGCAACCGGCGCGTGGAACTGATGTACATCCCCGAGGGTTGAGTCCGTGGCCAAGTTCCTTAGCGTGTTGAAAAGCGGCTGGTTCATCACTCTCGTCGGCATCCTGTTGCTGGCCGTGCTGATCTGGGTGGGCGGTCCGTACCTGGGCATCGGTTCCTCGCAACCGCTGGCCGGCGTGGCCGCGCGCCTGCTGTTGATCGTGTTGATCGTGGTGGTGTGGCTGGCGATCCTGCAGATTCGCGCATGGCGCGCGCGCGGCAAGGCCCAGCAGATGTCAGGCGAGCTGGCCGGGCAGGGTGCGCAGGCCGACGACCGCAGCGCCGCCGAGCGCAACCAGTTGCAGGCGCGTTTCCAGGAAGCGGTGGACACCCTGCGCAAGACGCGGCGCGGCAGCAATCTCTATGCCTTGCCGTGGTACGTGGTGATCGGGCCGCCGGGTTCGGGCAAGAGCACCCTGCTGCAGAATTCCGGACTCAATTTCCCGTTGTCCGAACGTTTCGGCAAGGAAGCGCTGCGCGGCGTGGGTGGCACACGCAACTGCGACTGGTGGTTCACCGACGAAGCGGTGTTCCTCGACACGGCCGGCCGCTACACCATGCAGGATTCCGACCGCGACGCCGACGCCTCGGCCTGGGCGGAATTCCTCAAGCTGCTGCGCAAGTACCGCAAGCGCCGGCCGATCAACGGCGTGGTGATCGCGATGAGCATGTCCGACCTGCTCACGCTGGACGAGGCGGGGCTGGCCGGACACATCCAGGCGATCCGCCGCCGCCTGGAAGAACTGGGCACGCATCTGCGCATCGGCGTGCCGGTGTACCTGAGCTTCACCAAGTGCGACCTGGTCGCGGGCTTCGGCGAGTTCTTCGACGATCTCAACCCGGAACTGCGCAGCCAGGTCTGGGGCTTCTCCTTCCCCATCGAAGCCACCATGGACGGCAGCGCTGCCAAGCGCTTCAGCGACGAGTTCGACCTGCTGCTGCGCCAGCTAGACACGCGCATCCTCGACCGCCTGCATGCCGAACGCGATCGCAACCGGCGCGCAGCCATCCTCTCGTTCCCGCAACAGTTGTCCGCGCTGCGCGACATTGCGAAGCGCTTCGTGGAAGGCGTCTTCACCGGACATACCTATGCCGCGCCGCCGCTGCTGCGTGGCGTCTACCTTACTTCCGGCACGCAAGAGGGCACACCCATCGACCGCATGATGGGTGCGGTGGCACGTACCTTCGGGGTGGATGCTGCGCAACTCCACGTGCCGGGCGCACAGCGGCGCACCTTCTTCGTCGAGCGTCTGCTGAAGGATGTGCTGTTCGGCGAGTCCGGTTTTGCCGGCACCAACCCGGCGCTGGAACGGCAGAAGGTACTGTTGCAGGTGGCTTCCTATGTGGGTGTGCTGCTGCTGACGGCACTGCTGGTGGTGGGTTTCTTCACCAGCTTCGGCCACAACCGCGATTACCTCGCACAGGTGCAGACGGCGCTGCAGGCCTATCCGGCGCAAAGCGACGTGGATGCGGCGACCACGCAGAAAGAATATTTCGCACGCGTGCTCGCGCGGCTGGAAGGCCTGTCCGCCGTGCAGGATGCAGCAAACAAATACAAGGGCGACGTGCCGATGGGCATGCGCTTCGGCCTCTACCAGGGCAACGAGGTGGGCGACGAGGTGCATGACGCCTATCTGCGGGAACTCAACGGCCTGCTGCTGCCGGGCGTGGCCGCGCAGTTCCGCAGCGGGCTCACCGGGAATGCCGGCGACCCGCAGGCGTTGTACTACTACCTCAAGGGTTACCTGATGCTGGGTGAGCCCGCGCACCAGAACGCCGACGAGCTGGTGGCGCTCACCGACATCGAGTGGCGCAAGGTGTTCCCGGGCGATCCGGTGCTGCAGCAGGCGCTGGCGAAGCATTTCCATGCCCTTGTGGACGAACCGGGGCGGCTGCGTGCGCTGGAGCTGGATCCCACCCTGGTGGAGCAGGCGCAAAACACCCTGCGCACCGCCGACCTGCCCACTCTCATCTACGGCAACCTCAAGCTGAGCGCCGGCAACACGGACTATCCACCGCTGCAACTGGACAAGTCGCTGGGCTTGCTCGGCAGCGTGTTCCTGCGCAAGAGCGGTGCGGCGCTGTCCGAGCCGATCCCGGCGCTGTACACGCAGCCGATGTTCCAGTACGAGGCGAGCAAGGGCGTGGCACAGGCGGTGGACCAGTTCGCCAAGGACGACTGGGTGTTCGGCGCCACCAAGATCGACTCGCTGCAGAAGGCGCGCTTCACGCAGCAGGTGATCGCGCTGTACGAGCAGGACTACATCAAGGCCTGGGACGCATTGCTCGCCGACCTCGAGCTGCAACCGGTCGCCAGCATCCAGGACGCCAGCGCGATCGCCGCCAAGCTGTCCGGCCCCAGCTCGCCGCTGAAGGCACTGCTGAACGTGGTGCGCGACAACACCAGCGACATGTTGAAGGCGCCGCCGCAGGATGCGGAGGACAAGGCTCTGGCTGGCGCGCAGCAGGCAGCTGAGAAGAAGGCGGAGCAGAAGCTCACCCAGAACGCGCTGGCCCGTGCGCTGGCTTCTTCGGGCGGTGGCGCGGCGGCGGCGCCGGTGGCGCAGCCGGGCGCGGCGATCACCGCGCACTTCGCCACGCTCGACCAGCTCAGCGCGGGTGCGCCCGGTACTGCGCCGATCGACCAGACGCTGGCTGCGCTCGACCAGCTGGGCAAGACCCTGCTGACCATGACCGATTTCAGCAACGCCGCCGGCCAGCCCAATCCGCAACTGCTGTTGGCGCAGCAGCAGGCTGCGCAATTGCCGGCGCCGGTGTCCGGCTGGGTGGCCTCGCTCACCGGCAAGAGCGAATCGCTGGTGGCCAGCGGCACCAAGGGCGCACTGGGCGACCAGTTCCAGCAGGCGGTGGGCAAGGATTGCGCGAGTTTCGTGCGCGGCCGCTATCCGTTCTCGCTGGACAGCCGCACGGAGATCCCGCTGCAGAACTTCGGCGAGCTGTTCGGCAACGGCGGCAGCTTCGACACGTTCAACAAGCAGACCCTGGCCAAGCTGGTCGATGCCAGCGGCAGCAACTGGCAGTGGAAGACCGGCCCCGGCGCGGTGGCCGGCCCGCCCGGCTTGCTGGCGCAGGCGCAGATGGCCGACGACATCCGTCAGATGTATTTCCGCGCCGGCAACGTGCCGGAGGTGGATTTCACCGTGACCGCGCCGCAGCTCGACACCGGCATCGCCAAGCTGGAGTTCGACGTGGACGGCCAGAAGTTCACATACCAGCCCGGCGCCGCCAGCAGCATGGCGATGAAATGGCCGGGACCGCAGCCGGGCCACGTCACGGTGTCCGCATGGGATGCCTCGGGCACCCTGCTCAGCACCTTCGACTATCAGGGCGATTGGGCGTTCTTCCGCGCGTTGCAGGCGGCGAATCTGCAGAAGCAGTCGGACCTGCGCTTCCTCGCCAGCTTCAACTTCGGCGGCCATGTGGCGAAGCTGGTGATCCAGGCCGGCAACCTCAAGAACCCCTTCCTCAACACCGAAGTGCAGCGTTTCCGGTGCGGGGGGTAGGCGCATGCCGAATCCGTCAGAGCCTGTTCATGGTCCCCAGATGCCCCGCGCCGGGAGCTGTTTGCGCGCAGGCCAAGGAAGAACGAAGGAGTGGACGTCCGTCCACGACCGAGTGATGACGCCGGCATGCGCGCAAACAGCCTCGGCCCTTCGGGTTGCCACCGAGTGGCCGCCATGCGGCAGCGCGCGGCTTGGCCTGCCAGCCAGGCAGGCGCTGCGCCACGCCCTACCACCTGACAGCCACTCGATGGCAACGCGGGGTATCTGGGGATCATGAACAGGCTCTCGGGGGCAGGATTCTTCGGCAAGCTTCCCGGTACCGGGGATTTCGTGCAGCGGCGGCTGCCCGCGTCTTTCGTGGACGTGTGGGATCGCCATTTCGAACAGGCCGTAAGCGCCAGTCGCGCGCGGTTGGGGGATGACTGGGCGCAAGCCTGGCGCGATGCTGCGGCATGGCGCTTCGTCCTGACACCGGGCATCTGCGGCGAACAGGCCTGGGCCGGTGTGGTCGGCACCGCGACGGACAGGGTGGGGCGCTGCTTCCCAATGGCCATCGTCGCGCCACTGGCGGATGCCGCGGCCATCGCCACGGCATTGCGCAACGACGCCTGGTTCGCTGCCGTCGAGCGCACGCACCACGAATCACAGGCAAGTGGCGAATCTGTCGAGACATTCGATGCGCGTATCGCCGCGTTGCCGGATCCGCTTGTGCCGTCCGCCGTCGAACATGCCGCCGTGCCGGCGCTGGACTGGCACGGCGCGAGCCATTGGCGCCTGCCGCTGCCGCTGCTGGTCGACAGCGATTGGCTGTGCGCATTGTCGGCACAGCTGCCGTCTGGCTATGCACTCTGGTGGACATTGGGCGCACAGCGCATGCCGGCCAGCGTGCTGGTGACCCGCGGCCTGCCCGATCCCGCTTCCTATGCCGGCATGCTTGATGCGGCGCATGCCGATGCGCCCCGCCAGGCGGCGAGCGCCGCTGCGGATTCGCGCGCGTCGGCAACCCACGCGGTGGCGCCGGTGCGTCTGCCCGATGATCTTTCCGAACTGTTCGCCGACCTGGTGCCGCGTCTCGACGACATCGCGCAAAGCTCCAGCGAGCCCGACGGTGCGGAAATCACCCAGCGCGCCGCGTGCGTCGGCGGCGCGCGGGTACTGCAGCGCTACGACTGCGCCCTGACCCTGGTGGTTGCCGACGACGGCGCCCCCGATCCGCGGCGGCAGGCCGCCGCTGCGGTCAGCGAATTGATCGGCCGCTTCGTGCCCAGCGATTTCGTGGCCGGCATGCAGGCCTTGCGCACGCGCTTGCTGGTGCTGCACACGCGCCTGCGCCAGATGGCCGTGGAGCATGCCACGCCCGTGCAGGAGGATGGCGCGGTGATCGCCGTGCGGGTCACCGGACGCTGGGCGGACCTGCTGCGCATCGGCACCGCCAGCGCATGGCATTGGCGCGCAGGGCAGTTGCATCCGTTGTTCGCCGGCGGCGAGCGCCCGGCCGGCGATGCCGAGCTTGGCGGCGAGCTGGACGACTTGCTGTTCAGCCGTACCTCGCCGGTGGCGCCCGGACTGGGGGCGTCCTCGCAACCGATCTGCGACGAGGTCGTCTGTGAGATCGACACCGGCGACCGCCTGCTGCTGCTGGCCACCCGGCTGCTCGCGGAACTGCCTGCGCACGTGCTGTCCGAGGCATTGGCCCTGCCGTCGCCGGACGCCGCGTGCGCGCGCATCGCCGCCGCCGCGGGCCTGGATTCCCACGCGGCCAGGTGGCCGTTGGCCGTGATCGAGGTGCAGCCATGACCCTGCATTACCAGTCCGTCGGTCGCACCGAAACCGGCAAGGTGCGCAAGCACAACGAGGATTCGATCCTGGTGCGCGACGACGTCGGCCTGTGGGCGGTCGCCGATGGCCTGGGCGGCCATGCCGCCGGCGACTACGCCAGCCAGATGATTGTCGAGCGGCTCGGCGCCTTGCCGCGTACGGGCAGCGTGTTCGACTTCATCGAGTCCATCGAGGACAGCCTGCAGCAGGCCAACTCCGACCTGGTCGCCACCGCGCTGGAACGCGGCAGCGACATCATCGGCTCCACCGTGGTGGTGCTGGTGCACGACAAAGACTTCATGCTCTGCGGCTGGGTTGGCGACAGCCGCGCCTACTGCAACGAAGGCGGCGCGTTGCGCCAGATCACTCGCGACCATGTGCACGGCGCCAAGGACGACGTCACCCAGTTCGGTGGCGGCGCGTCGTCGCCGCAGGCCGGCGCCGGTGTGCTCAGCCGCGCGGTGGGGGCCGAGGATCGCCTGTACATGGATTGGGTGGTGGCGAGCAACCGCCCCGGCACGCAGTTCCTGCTCTGCTCCGACGGCATCAACAAAGAGCTTGGCGACGACGAGCTCGACATCGAATGCGTCCGCCACCCCGAGCCGGGGGCGTTGTTGGCGCGCCTGTTCGACCTGTCGCTGCAGCGAGCCGCGCGCGACAACATTTCCGCCGTGATCGTGCGTCTCCAGGACTGACCAGACATCCCATGACTTCCATTGCCGACCTGATTGCCGACTACGAGGCCAAGCGGATCACGCTGCCGGGGCTGTTCGAGGCCCTTGCCGCGCGCGGCGAACTTCCGGACGACGTCGTACGCGGCGAGCATGCGCTGCTGGAGGCGATGACGGCCGACGGTCGCCTCGAGCCTTCGCTGTCCCGCGCACTTGCCGCCAAGCTGCGCAGCCTGCATCCCTCCGCATCGGCGCCTGCGCCGGCACCCGCGCCGGCCGACGCGGACGCGACCCGGGTGAGCGTGTCGAACTCCCCGGCGGCGCCGTCGGGGGACGCAGACATGACCATGGTGCAGCCTGCCTCGCGACCGCCGGCTCCCACGGGCGATTCCGACGCCACCATGGTCGCGCCTGCCTCGCAGCATCCCGCGCCGGATGCGCCCCCCCTCACCGCCGTCACCGGCACGCAGGGCACGGCGTCCAGCAGCAGCTTCAACCGCTCCAGCTGGGAACAGGTGGCCGGCGCCGAAAGCGCCGAGTTCGCCAGCGTGGGCATGCTGCTCAAGGGCCGCTTCCTGCTCGAGCGCGAGATCGGCCGCGGCGGCATGGGCGTGGTCTTCCTCGCCCGCGACGAACGCAAGGTGGAGGCGCGCGACCGCGATCCCTACGTCGCGGTGAAAGTGCTGAACGACGAGTTCCGCCGCCACCCCGACTCGCTGATCGCGCTGCAGCGCGAATCGCGCCGCGCGCAATTGCTGGCGCACGACAACATCGTGCGCGTCTACGACTTCGACAAGGACCGCACCATCGTCTACATGACGATGGAGTACATCGACGGCACCGACCTGCGCACGCTGATCCGCGAACGCGCCTTCAACGGCATGCCGCTGGCACAGGCGCGACCGCTGATCGAAGGCATGGGCTGGGCGCTGAAGCGTGCGCACGCGGCCGGCATCGTGCACTCCGATTTCAAGCCTGGCAACGTGATGGTCACGCGCAACGGCGTGCCCAAGGTGTTCGACTTCGGCATCGCGCGCGCCGGCAAGCACCTCAACGAAGCCACCGGCGAGGAAACGGTGTTCGACGCCGGCACGCTGGGTGCGCTCACGCCTGCCTATGCCAGCCTGGAGATGATCCAGGGCAAGGAGCCCACGCCCTCCGACGACATCTATGCGCTGGGCTGCGTCACGTTCGAGCTGCTCACCGGCAAGCATCCGTTCGACAAGCAGAGCGCCGAGGTGGCGCTGAAGGAAGGCCGGAAGCCGCCGCCTGTGCCAGGCCTGACCAGGCGCCAATACAAGACGCTGTGCGACGCCGTGGCCTTCCATACCGAGGACCGCCTGCAGACTGCGGGTGCGATGATCGAAGGCATGCGCGACATCGGTATGCGCGAGCGGGTGGTGCCGTGGCTGGGTTACGGGGCGGCAGCCGTCGTCGCGATCGCGGGCGGCACATGGGGCACCATCAGCTACCTGCACCAGCACCACATCACGCGCGTGATCGCGCGTTTCGCGCCCACCGATTCGCAGCGCTACGCGAACGAGAACGAAGCAATGGCGGCGCTGGGCAGCCTCGGCGACGACGACCGCAAGCGGCTGGTGCTGGACCAGGGCGACACGATCCAGAACTACCTGCTCGCGCGCATCGATACCTATTGGAATCCGGCGCAAGGGCGTTACAACTTCCCGGGTGCGCAGCACGTGTTCGACCTGCGCGATCAACTCAAGCTGTATTCGCCCAAGCTCGACGCGCGGCGCACCGAAGTCGCCCAGCAGAAGAACGACCTGCTCAACACGCTGGACACCGAGCTGTCGCAGCGCATCGCCGCCGGCGCGATCTTCGAAAGCCAGCCCGACAATGCGGTGGCCACGCTGGATCGTATCCGTGCCATCGATCCGCGCAGCGCCCTGCTGCACAACGCCGAGCTCGAGCTCAAGTACGACATCGCCATCGGTCAGTCGCTCAGCGCCAGCCATGCGGACGTGGCGCGCCAGCAGCTGGCGTTGGCGACCCGGCTGTTCCCGGACTCGGCACGCCTGAAGCAGCGCGAGGCGCAACTGGCCGCGCTGGCCGCCGCCACCGCTCCAGTCGTGGCGGCACCGGGTGCGGCCGTGCAGAGTATTCCGCAAGCACGCAGCGCGCTGGCCGCGCTGGTGGCTGCGCCGTCGACCAGCGTGCAATGGCAACAATCGGTGGCCGCCGCCATGGTCCCGTTGCGCAACGACTCTTCGCCGGAAACGCGCAAGCTGGTGGATGCACTGGGCAGCGCCATCGCGGGGATCGCCGGCCAGCAAGCCGATACCACGCACCTGCCGCAGGACCTGGCGCTGGTGAACTTCGGCCTGCAATACGCGCCGCAGTCGGCACCGCTGCTCGCCCAGCGCGACAAGCTGGCAACCCTGCAGGCGCAGGCGCAGGCCCAGCTCGACCAGGAGGCCGCCACCGCCGAAGTGGCTTCGCGCATCGAGTCCGTGCGACGTGCGGCGGCTGCCGACGACACCGCCAAGGCGCTGGAGTCCCTGACCCGCATCCGCAGCCTCCAGCCGGACAATCCCTTCCTCGCCAAGGAAGGCCCGCAACTGGTGGCGCAGGCTTACCTGGGCCAGGCCGACGATCAGTTCCAGCACGGCAAGTACACGGCCGCGGCCAACCTGCTGACACAGGGCCAGCAGGCGCTGGGCAACCGCAGCGACCTGCGCGACGCACAGGCACGCTACGAAATGGCCGCGACCTTGCTCAAGGCCAACGGCCAACCCTTGGCCGATGCCGACTACCAGCGCCTGCGCAACCAGCTGGCTGCCGCCCGCAAGGCCGATGCACAGGGCCTGGCCGCGCTGGAGTCGTCACTCAAGCAACAAGGGCATCTGCCGCAAGGCAGTTTCGCGGCGTTGTTGGACAGCCTCAAACCCAGCGCGACACCTGCATCTCCTGCAGCCGCGGCTCCGGTGCCGACCACGCCTGCGCCAGCAACGCCGGGACAGGCACCAGCCGCCACGGCCAAGCCCACACCGGGTAATCCGAGCAAGCCCGCGACGGAAACCGCCGGCGCAACAGCCCCCACTGCGAACCCAGCCGCCAACGCCGTGGCAGGCAACGATCCTTGCGCGCGTCCGGAACTGGTCGGAAAGGGCCGTGCCTGCATGGACGCATTGGGCAGCAATGGACGCGGTCCGGCCCTGGTGGTGGTGCCGGGCATTGGCGGCGGCAAGCCTTACGCGATGTCGCGCACCGAGGTCACCGTCGGCGAGTTCAACCGCTATTGCCGCGCCACCCATGCGTGCAGCGAAACCTCGCCGGGCGACCACGATGCCGCCAGCTTGCCGATCAGCAACATCAGCCTCGCGCAGGCCAAGGGCTACCTGCAGTGGTTGAGCAGCGCCAGCGGCTATACCTACCGCCTGCCCAGCGATGACGAATGGACGAACGCGGCGCATGCGGGCAGCGGCTGGAAGCAGGCGCAGGACAGCAACTGCATTCCGCCGGGTGGTGGGGACGACAGCGGCAGCGGCCCGATCTCCGCACTGGGCCGCGAAGCCAATCCGTGGGGTCTGGTGAACATGTCCGGCAACGTCTGGGAGTGGACGACCAGCGGCGGCGGGGTGGTGGCGCGCGGCGGCAGCTTCAACAGCTATTGGTCCGACTGCACGGTGGACAACCACCGCAGCGACAGCGGCAGTGCGCAGAAAGACGTCGGGTTCCGGGTGTTGCGGGAGCTGAAATGAGCGATCGGGAGCAACGCGTCAATCAAGGGCTGCGTATCCTCGACGAAGCCCACTACACCGGGCGCATCACCCGCGAGGAATACCGCAAGCGACGGCGCCAGTTGCTCGGCTCGCTGTGCGACAGCCATGGCATCACCGCCCGCAACACCTTGCGTACCCGCATCACTCAGCAGGGAGTGCGCAATACCGCGGTTGCCACCGCCGCCGGGTCTGCGCCGGCCAACCACATCGAACGCCGCGTGGTGGCATGGAAACCACTGCTGGCCTTCGCTTGTGGGCTGCTGGTGTGCGCGTTGCTGCTCTACTGGTTGATGCGGGCGGATTGAGCTGCGTCATGTTCGCCCGCCCTTATGCAGGCAAATCCGGAAACGAGCGCTGATTTACCCCGCCAGGCCGCAGCCCTTGAAACGCATCACATCAGCTGCAGGCAGCGGATTGGCGCATCCTCTTGTGGCGTTGCAGCGCAGTGCGAGGAATATGCCGAGGCGCGGATCAGGCAAGGCGCACGCCGCGTAGGTCGAACCTGGGCTTGCGCCGGAACGCGTCCGAATGGTTGAGAGGGGCGTTGCGGCACGCAGGGGAGGTGCGTTGCACGCGATGGCTTTGCACAGCTCTTCCGGGGCGCGGCCCCCGGTCCGCATGTTTCATGCCATTTCCGCAATGACCGGAAAGCCCGCCACTTTGCGCATTGGGTACCAGGGAAGGTCTGGTTTGACGTATCGCAAGCGGGGCGCCGACCGGCTGTCCGGTGGGCGCCGTCGGCCGTCGTGACCGAGCCGGGGGATGGCAGGGGCACATGGGGCCCATGCCTGTGGGTCATCGATCATCAAGGGGATTGCCGTGCGCAGGGTCTGTCTGGCAACAGCGTTGGCGCTGGTCTTGGGAACCGGAGAGGCATGGGCGCAGGCGACCGGCGGGAGTCCACCGCAGATCCTGGTCAGCGGCGTGCCTGCGGGAAGTGATGCGCAGCCTGCCGTGCAGGCGATCATCGATCGCGAATACCAGCAGGCGGCAGGGCATGGCGCTTCGCTGGGCGCGACGCAACTGCAGGAACTGGCCGCGCATATCACCGAGGCGCTGCACAAGGCCGGCTACCCGGACGCGCACGCCTACCTGCCTGGGCAGGTAGTTGCCTACACCGCGCATGTGCCGGGGGCCGCCATCGCGTCGGCAGCTCCGGCAACCCCTGCCATACCGCAAGCGGCGACGAGCTCCGCCGCGCAGACGGCAGCGCCCGACAACGTGGTGCCGCCGCTGAAGGAGCGCGACGTGGGCAACGCGCAAACCCAGCAGATCGCCGTCAGCGGCTTCCGCGTCGAAGGCGTGGATGACCACAAGGATGCCGGCATCACCCTGGCAAGCATCCAGGCGCTGGCCGATGCGCAGTTCCACAAGCTGGGCGGCGGCGGGGCGCAGCCGGTTCAGCTCGGTTTCGACCAGTTGCAGGGCGTGGCCGATGCGATCACCAACCGCTACCGCAATGCCGGGTTCATCCTGGCTACCGCTTTCCTGCCGGCGCAGACGGTGGGCGGCGACCATGTGGTGTACATCCAGGTGCTGGAAGGCAAGATCGGCCGCATCATCGTCAAGGGCAACAAGCGTTACCGCGCCGGGGTGATCGCGGCGCCGGCGGAGAAGCTGCGCGGGCAGGCCCTGCAGAACCAGGCGGTGGTTACCGCGTTGCTGTACGACCGCGATTTGCCGGGCGTATCGGTGACTTCCACCTTCCAGCCCGGCGAGCAGACCGGCGACACCGACCTGATCATGGTGGCGCGCGAGGCGCCGCGGCCGTACACCATCACGTTGGGCATGAACAATTACGGCACGGCGGAAACGGGGCGCTACCGTGCGGAAGCGGGCATCACCTGGAACAGTCCGCTGGGCATCGGCGACAGCCTGGATGCCAAGGTCGACTACGCGATGGACCCCAGCCAGAACGTCTATGGTTCGCTGACCTACACCATCCCGACGGTGGTGGAACCGGGCCTGGGCGCAGTATTCGGCGCCACCCGCAGCGAGTTGCAGATCAACTCCGGCGCGTTTGCCAAGCTCAACGTGAAGGGCCCGAGTTCCTCGTATTTCGGTGGCGCGGACTGGAAGTTCGTCAACACCGACGACCTGAAGATGATCGGCTCGCTGCACCTGATCCGCGAGGAATCGAAGCTGGAGATGGGCGGCTTCAACTTCGCACTGTCCGACGAGCGCTTCGAGCTGGCCGAACTGGGCTTTGGCCTGCAGCACATCGACAAGCGCTTCAACGGCGTGGATGTGCTGCAGGTATCGGTGCGCAAGTCGATCAACGACGACTCGGCCGTGCCGGACCTGGTCAGCCCGGATCACTCGCGCAATTTCCATTCCGAACGCATCGCATACACCCGCATGCAGTTCCTCACCAAGACGCAGCGGCTGTACTTCAAGTTCAACGGCCAGTACACCAACGACGTGCTGGTGCCGTTGGAGCAGTTTGCCATCGGCGGTCCGGACAGCGTGCGCGCCTATCCGATCGCCGACGCACTCAGCGCGCGCGGCTACTACGCATCGCTGGAATACCACGTGGACGCGCCGGGCTTCAGTTCCGCGGTGTCGCCGTTCCACGGCCGGCCATGGCGCGAGCTGCTGGAGATGGAAACCTTCCTGGACTACGCGCGCGGCTACCCGGTCGCCGCGGAGCGCGCCACCGGACTCACCCCGGTGACCTACAGCGGCGCCGGCGCGGGCTTCATCTTCCGCCTGCCGTTCTGGCACCACCTCGAGTTCCATCTCGACGGCGCGGTGCCGCTGGGCAGCCAGGATGCCTCGGACAAGCACGGTTACCACGTCTATGCGCGGTTCGGCCTCACGTTCTGACGGACAACGACCATGAACACGACTCCCCTCGCGACCCAGCGCACGTCCAACCATCGCACGGCGACGGCCCTGTCACGGCTGCGCCAGCAACGCCTGGCGCTGAGCATGGCGCTTGCCCTCGGTTCGATGTCGCTGTGCGGCGGTGCGCTGGCGGCCTCCGGCGGCGTGGCGGCTACCACCACGCCGGTGGGCGGGGTGGTGGTGGGAGGCGTGGGTTCGATCACGCAGAGCGGCGTCAACACCGTGGTCAACCAGCAATCCGCGTTGCTGGCCCTGAACTGGCAGAGCTTCAACCTGGGGCAGGACGCCTCGGTGCTGTTCAACCAGCCATCGCACAGCGCGATAGCGCTCAACCGCATCTTCGACCAGAACCCCAGCCAGATCTTCGGCCACATCAATTCCAACGGCCAGGTGTTCCTGATCAACACCCACGGCATCATCTTCGGCAGCAGCGCGCAGCTGAACGTGGGCGGCCTGATGGCGAGCACGCTGGACCTCACGCCCACCGATTTCCTTGCCAGCCATTTCAACCTCGACGCCCATGGCGGCAGCGCCGGCGTCGTCAACCACGGCACGATCCAGGCCGCCAGCGGCGGTTCGGTGAGCCTGATCGGCGGCCAGGTGGAGAACGACGGGCTGATCGTCGCCAATTACGGCCACATCAACCTGGACGGTGCCGACAAGGCCGTGCTGGACTTCGACGGCGACGGCCTGGTCAGCGTGCAGATCACCGGCGCATTGCAACAGCGCTTGAACGCCGACGAAGCCGCGGTGACGAACAATGGCACCGTGCAGGCCGACGGCGGCACCGTGGTGCTGCAGGCCTCGGCTGCGAAGAACCTGTTCACCAACCTGGTCAACAACACCGGTGTGATCGATGCGCACGGCATCAGCACCGCAGGCGGCGTGGTGCGGCTGGTCGGCACGGGCGGCAACGTCATCAGCAGCGGCAACATCGACGCCAGTGGCGTGCATGGTGGCAGTGTGCAGTTGCTTTCCGACCAGGACGTGGGCGTCATGGGCGGCAAGATCGACGCATCCGGCACCCAGGGTGGCGGCAGCATCCGTGTGGGCGGCGGCTGGCAGGGCGGCGAAGGCCTGCAGACCGCGTCGGCCGCCTATATCGCGCCGGGTGCCACACTCGATGCCGATGCCACGCAATCCGGCAACGGCGGCTCGGTGGTGGTATGGGGCAACAACGTCAACAATTTCTACGGCAGCATCAGCGCGCGCGGCGGCGCGGATGGCGGCAACGGCGGCCAGATCGAAACCTCCTCGCACTACGGCCTGAATGTGCAAGGCCAGGCCAATGCCTCGGCGGCGCATGGTCAGGCGGGCCTGTGGCTGATGGATCCTTACGATGTCGACATCGTCACCGGCGGTACCGGGACGCTCACCGGCGGCGTTTTTTCCAGCAGCTCAAGCGTTTCGAGCATCGATCCCAGCGTCATCGACGCAGCGCTGACCGGCGGCAGCAATGTCTCGATCTTCACCGGCGCCGGCGGTAGCGCGAGCAAGGGCGACATAACCGTCGACAACGCCATCGTCGCCACCGGCGGGGGAACTCTCTCCCTGCAAGCCGCTGGCAGCATCTTCCTGAACGCCAACATTTCGAGCGACGGCACGGACAAGCTCAATGTGAACCTGTGGGCGAACTACGGCGGCTCGGCCGGCGGAACGTCCTACGTCAGCAACGCGTCGTGTGCGTCGAGCACCAATTGCGTAGTGAATATCGGCAACACGCAGAGTGCTGCCATCACCACCAGTGGTGGAGCACTCGACATCGAAACCGGCACGGGCGGTGGCGCGCTCAACATCGGAAGCGGCACCAGCACCGGTAGCATCAATACGGGCAGTGGCGCGCTGACGGTGAATGCCACCGGGATCGCCGAGCTCACCGCAGCCGGCAACACGATCACGTCGGGGGCGGCGTCGCTCAATGCAGGAGCGGCGGCCATCAGTCTTGGCAACACTGGCAACGACTTTGGCGGCGCGGTGGGGCTGAGCAACAGCGGTGCACATGCGGTGACGCTGAACAACGGAGGCAACGCGCTGACGTTGGGGACGGTGACTATCGGAAGTGGCGCCCTGACGTTGAGCAACTACGGCAGCAACCCGTTGGTTTTGACCGGAAACATCACGACCAGCGGAAGCGCGGTCGATTTTGGCGGAGCAATCACGCTGGACGCGCCGTCGATCAGTATCGACACCACGGCAGGCGGATCGGTGGCGGCGGGGGCCAATGTCACGTTTGGTGGCACGGTGGACAACGCCAGCGCGACAGCCGAGGCGCTGGGGGTGAATGCCGGTACGCATGCGGTGACGTTTGGCGGCGCGGTGGGTGGTGGCACCAACGGTGCGCTGGCTAGCCTGTCCGCAACCGGAGGCAGCCTCACGCTCGACGGCAACATCACCACCACAGGCAACCAGACCTACACCGGCGCGGTGCTGCTGGGTGGCAACGTGACGCTGGACAGCAGCGCAAGCAACGGTGCGGTGGATTTCAGCAGCACGGTGGATAACGCCAGTGCGACGGCCAAAGCGCTGACAGTGAATGCCGGTACGGGTGCGGTGACGTTTGGCGGTGCGTTGGGCGGTGGCGCCCATGGTGCGTTGACGAGTTTGTCTGCGACAGGAGGCAGCCTCACGCTCGACGGCAACGTCACCACCACAGGTACGCAGACTTACAACGACGCAGTGACCCTGGGCGGCAACGTGACGTTGACGACCACCAACAATGCGGTGGACTTTGCCAGCACGGTGGACAACGCGAGCACGACGGCCGAAAACCTGACGGTGAGCGCGGGCAGCGGCGCCGTGACGTTCGGCGGAGCGGTGGGCGGCAGCGCGACCAACGGTGCGTTAGGTGCGCTGATCGTGAACGGCACGGGAGCGACGAGTTTTGACGCGGTGAACGCGGCGAGCCTGGCGACCAACAACGGCACTGCCACGCTCAATGGCGACATCACCACCAGCGGGGCACAGACCTACAACGGTGCCGTGGAACTGGCTGGCGGCGTGACGCTGACCACCACCAACCACGCGGTGGATTTCACCAGCACGGTGGATAATGCGAGCACGACGGCCGAAAACCTGACGGTGAGCGCGGGCAACGGCGCCGTGACGTTCGGCGGAACGGTGGGCGGCAATGCGACCAACGGTGCGCTGGGCGCGCTGACCGTGAATGGGACGGGCGCGACGAGCTTCGGCACGGTGAACGCGGCGAGCCTGGCGACCAACACCGGCATCGCCACGCTCAACGGCAACATCACCACCAGCGGGGCACAGACCTACAACGGTGCCGTCGAACTGGCTGGCGGGCTGACGCTGACCACTACCAACAGTGCAGTGGATTTCGGCAGCACGGTGAACAATGCGAGCACGACGGCCGAAAACCTGACGGTGAGCGCGGGCAGCGGCGCCGTGACGTTCGGCGGAACGGTGGGTGGGAGTGCCACCAACGGTGCGCTGGGCGCGCTGACCGTGAACGGATCGGGTGCGACGAGCTTCGGCACGGTGAAGGCGGCGAGCCTGGCGACCAACACCGGCATCGCCACGCTCAACGGCAACATCACCACCAGCGGGGCACAGACCTACAACGGGGCCGTCGAACTGGCTGGCGGGCTGACGCTGACGACCACCAACAGTGCGGTGGATTTCGGCAGCACGGTGGACAACGCGAGCACGACGGCCGAAAACCTGACGGTGAGCGCGGGCAGCGGCGCGGTGACGTTTGGCGGAACGGTGGGCGGCAATGCGACCAACGGTGCGCTGGGCGCGCTGACCGTGAA
>NZ_JACYXL010000037.1 GCF_014842995.1 Rhodanobacter sp. 7MK24 | reverse complement strand
ACGATTCGATGTAGGCGTTCTGGTTCGGTTTGCCCGGTTCGATCAGGCGCAGTTGCACGCCACGCTCGTGGGCCCAGGTAACCATCGCCTTGCCGCAGAACTCCTTGCCGTTGTCGCTGCGAATGATCTTGGGCAGGCCGCGAGTGAGCGCCAGGCGATCCAGCACGCGCGTGACGCCCGTGCCGGAGATCGCTCGTTCGACCTCGATGACGACGGCCTCGTGAGTGGCGTCGTCAACGACCGTCAGGCACTTGATGACGCGACCCTCGGCCGTGCGATCG
>NZ_JACYXL010000036.1 GCF_014842995.1 Rhodanobacter sp. 7MK24 | reverse complement strand
GGCACGGTGGTGACCGGCCGTATCGAGCGCGGCGTGATCAAGGTGGGTGACGAAATCGAAGTGGTCGGCATCCGTCCGACGCAGAAGACCACCGTCACGGGCGTGGAAATGTTCCGCAAGCTGCTGGACCAGGGTCAGGCAGGCGACAACGCCGGTCTGCTGCTGCGCGGCCTGAAGCGCGACGACGTGGAGCGCGGCCAGGTGCTGGCGAAGCCGGGCACGATCACCCCGCACACGGACTTCGAGGCCGAGGTGTACGTGCTGTCGAAGGACGAGGGTGG
>NZ_JACYXL010000035.1 GCF_014842995.1 Rhodanobacter sp. 7MK24 | reverse complement strand
CGATCGCACGGCCGAGGGTCGCGTCATCAAGTGCCTGACGGTCGTTGACGACGCCACTCACGAGGCCGTCGTCATCGAGGTCGAACGAGCGATCTCCGGCACGGGCGTCACGCGCGTGCTGGATCGCCTGGCGCTCACTCACGGCCTGCCCAAGATCATTCGCAGCGACAACGGCAAGGAGTTCTGCGGCAAGGCGATGGTTACCTGGGCCCACGAGCGTGGCGTGCAACTGCGCCTGATCGAACCGGGCAAACCGAACCAGAACGCCTACATCGAATCGT
>NZ_JACYXL010000034.1 GCF_014842995.1 Rhodanobacter sp. 7MK24 | reverse complement strand
CGGCCTGCCCAAGATCATTCGCAGCGACAACGGCAAGGAGTTCTGCGGCAAGGCGATGGTTACCTGGGCCCACGAGCGTGGCGTGCAACTGCGCCTGATCGAACCGGGCAAACCGAACCAGAACGCCTACATCGAATCGTTCAACGGACGTTTGCGCGACGAGTGCCTCAACGAACACTGGTTTCCCAGCTTGCTACACGCACGTACCGAGATCGAAACCTGGCGCCGGGAATACAACGAGGAGCGACCGAAGAAGGCGTTGGGCGGGCTGACACCCGCCGCCTATGCTGAGCAGTTAAAGTAACCCTGGGCTCTAAATTGCCCCGCTACTGAAAGCGGGGGGACGTCG
>NZ_JACYXL010000033.1 GCF_014842995.1 Rhodanobacter sp. 7MK24 | reverse complement strand
AAAAAGCCCGGCATGCGCCGGGCTTTTTCGTGACACTGCAACAAGTCCGATTACTGCTGGACCTGCAATTCCACACGACGGTTCTGCGCACGGCCCGCATCGGTGGCGTTGTCGCCGATCGGGTTGTCTTCGCCGTGACCGATCGGACCTTCCAGACGGCTCGCGTCGATCCCGTGGCTGGTCAGGTAGTCGTACACGATCTGCGCACGACGCTCCGACAGCGACTGGTTGTAGTCCGGCTTGCCCTTGCTGTCCGTGTAACCCGCTACCGTCACGTGCACGTCCGGATAGCGCTTCAGCGTGTCCACCGCCTGGTCCAGGATCGCCACCGAGTCCGACGTCGGCACGGCCAGCGCCTTGTCGATTTCCGA
>NZ_JACYXL010000032.1 GCF_014842995.1 Rhodanobacter sp. 7MK24 | reverse complement strand
ACCGCTACGATTGGGACGACCAGAGCCAGCCGAACCACAGCGGTTACGGTGACTGGTTCCTGGGTCTGAGCATCGTGTCGCGCATCGGTGCGGTTCCGGCGGCTCCGGCCCCGGCTGCTGCGCCGCCGCCGCCGCCGCCGGCTCCGGTTGAAGCGCCGGCGCCGCAGAAGGTGGTGATCGACCTGCGTGGTGTGAACTTCAAGTTCGACTTCCCGAAGAAGGGCCATGTGCACGCGTCGGAAATCGACAAGGCGCTGGCCGTGCCGACGTCGGACTCGGTGGCGATCCTGGACCAGGCGGTGGACACGCTGAAGCGCTATCCGGACGTGCACGTGACGGTAGCGGGTTACACGGACAGCAAGGGCAAGCCGGACTA
>NZ_JACYXL010000031.1 GCF_014842995.1 Rhodanobacter sp. 7MK24 | reverse complement strand
ACCGCTACGATTGGGACGACCAGAGCCAGCCGAACCACAGCGGTTACGGTGACTGGTTCCTGGGTCTGAGCATCGTGTCGCGCATCGGTGCGGTTCCGGCGGCTCCGGCCCCGGCTGCTGCGCCGCCGCCGCCGCCGCCGCCGGCTCCGGTTGAAGCGCCGGCGCCGCAGAAGGTGGTGATCGACCTGCGTGGTGTGAACTTCAAGTTCGACTTCCCGAAGAAGGGCCATGTGCACGCATCGGAAATCGACAAGGCGCTGGCCGTGCCGACGTCGGACTCGGTGGCGATCCTGGACCAGGCGGTGGACACGCTGAAGCGCTATCCGGACGTGCACGTGACGGTAGCGGGTTACACGGACAGCAAGGGCAAGCCGGACTA
>NZ_JACYXL010000030.1 GCF_014842995.1 Rhodanobacter sp. 7MK24 | reverse complement strand
GCGCCAGGCGATCCAGCACGCGCGTGACGCCCGTGCCGGAGATCGCTCGTTCGACCTCGATGACGACGGCCTCGTGAGTGGCGTCGTCAACGACCGTCAGGCACTTGATGACGCGACCCTCGGCCGTGCGATCGAATACGGAGTCCATCGACCATACCTCGTTGGGGGCCACGGGCCGGAACAAGGGTTGTCGCTCACCTGCGGGCACCTTCTTGCGTTTGCGCCGACGCACCTGCAGCTTCGCATCCTGATACAGCCGCTCCACGCGCTTGTAATTCACGAGCATCCCTTCTTGCCTAAGCTTGAGGTAGATCATCCCGACGCCGTAGCGCTTGTGTCGCTGCGCCAAGGCCAGGATCCGCTGTCGAAGTTCCACATTGCGGTCCGCGCGCGGCGCGTAACGCAGGGCACTGGCACTCATGCGCAGCACCGTCAACGCGCGGCGCTCGCTGAGTCCTTGGCTCGTCA